>JAKURD010000019.1 GCA_022450045.1 Gracilimonas sp.
GTCAGGTGTGGGAGACTCGAGAAGGTTTGCCCGTAATCGGTTTTTAGTTTGCTCCAGAACCAATGTTCACTGTCAATACTCAGGGCCTCTTGAAGGAGGGAGAGGGCGATAATATGGGCATCAGGCAGATCGGGTTTGTTGGGATAGCGATGAAGGTTCCCGCAACCATCAAGTTCGTCTGCCAGTGTTTGTTTGACGATGGGTAATATTTTATCGAAATTAGTTTTCAGGTCGTGCATAAGGTTGGTGTTTTTGTGGATATTAACACCATTAAGATAAGTATTATTAGCCTTTTGCATGACCTTTTTTAATATAATGTTGTTAACCCACTTACCATCAACTCTTCTTTCACCTATTATATTCTAACCGGTAAACGCGTTTAATTATTCATTTTGCACCTGAGACGGGCTATATCAAATGTCGGCAAGGGGTTGCAAACCCTTGTCGCTTACACCTTGACTTCAATAGCCTAATCACATTATTTACCTATTCTCTGTCCAGATTGGAACCGGTATTCTACCCGGCAACTGAACATGACACTACCCTTAAGTATAAAATTTTACTTCTCTTCTATAATAAATTTGCTTCAATAGGATCAAGAAAACATTTAAAATTCCCGAATCAACCCCTTCACCAGTTTCGCAAAGACATCCTTTTTCTTATTCGCTGCTTCCTTCACTTCAGCGTGATCCAGCTTTTGGTCGGTTACGCCGGCTGCGGCATTGGTGATCAGTGAAATAGCTGCAGCTTTTACTCCAAGTTTCGAAGCCTCGGTAAGTTCAGGGGCGGTACTCATCCCAACCGCATCTGCTCCCATTTTTCGAAAAGCACGGATCTCAGCTTTACTTTCGTAATGAGGCCCCTTCGCAAAGAGATAGGTGCCCATTTGGGTCTCAATACCCAGATTTCGGGCTATTTGCTTTACCTGCTGTGCATGCGCTTCAAAATTTGAACTCCAGGTGTGAGAAGCTGGTTCTGATACCATAAAGAACTGCTTGATGATCCCATCAATGATCATCAGATCACCCACCCGATACCTCAAATTAATACCTCCCGCTGCATTGGAGATAATGAGTTTTTCGACCTCAAATGCTTTAGCAAGCTGAACCGGGAGCACCGTTTTAGCAAAAGCATGACCTTCATAATGATGGAAGCGTCCGGAAAAAGCGAGTACGGACTTGCCTTTTATTTCACCGATAATAAGTGAACCTGAGTGGCCTTCTACGGTAGATTGCGGGAAAGAGGGGATATCAGCATAGGGAATGGAATCTGCCCGTTCGATCTCGTCTCCAAATCCACCAAGACCGGAGCCTAAGATAACAGCCGCTTCAATTTTCCCGGGAAAACCGTGTTCAATTAAAAATTTCTTTATGTCATCAATGTAATCAGGCAGGCTCATATGAATCTACATTTTCGGTGCTGTACCCGGTTTTATCATCGTAGCCGGTAAGTTTGTACAAAGGATTTCGGTCTTCATGATAAGACATAATCGTAAAACCTTCATCGAAAGCTTTCTCTGTGAGTTTCTCCCGCATCTGCTGACTTACCTTGGGCTCAAAATCATACTTGGCAGCATACTTTCTATTGATGGAACCTTTGGTGCCTATCACATCACCGGCCTGCATATACTTTTGTTCTCCGTCATCAAACAAGAGGACCTGATGAAATTCAGTATGCCCGCCAATTTTTTTCACGGTCATGTCGGGGTAGGGCTGATCCTCCTCACTTAGAAAATGAAGATCTGCTTTTGCATCAATGAATGAAATGAATTCCGTTTTCTCGGCATCGTAATACTCTTCTTTAGCCGTCACCTTTTCCCAGCCTTTTTTAGAAACCCAGATCTTTGCTTCGGGAAAGGTCAGTTCCCAATATCCGTCCTCCCGATGAGCCAATCCCCCAATATGATCATAATGCAGATGACTCAGAAAAATGTCTGTGATGTCGAATTCAGTAAGCCCATGCTGTTCCAAATTCTTACGTATGGTCTCAGGTCCGGTATCTTCTCCAAATTCCCCGATGCCGCAATCAAAGAGGTAGTTACGGTCGGGTGTATGTATGAGAAACGGATTCAAAGACAGCTTCAAAGCTCCCTTTGCAGGAGGGTCATCACGGTTAATGCGAACAAATTTTTTATCCAGTCCAACAGAGAAAGTGCCTTCGTAAAGTATAGCAGCGTAGGTTTTCATGTTTGATTCTAAGATAGAGTTTTATAAATAATACGTAATTGATTTAAATATTGAAGCTAAGCAAGATTTTAGCCGTAAGCTATCAGGCTTCAGCTTTCAGTTTTACTTCAAATAATAACTGAAAGCAGATCGCTGAGTGCTGAAAGCTACTTCTTTTTCTTCTCTTCGAATTTCTCGTAGGCATTAATGATATCACGCACCAGTTTGTGGCGTACTACATCTTCCTCACCAAGATATACAAAATCAATACCGTCAATATCCTGCAAGATCTTCTGAATGGAGATCAAACCTGACTGTTGACGATGGGGGAGATCGGTTTGGGTAATATCCCCGGTAATAATGGCTCTGCTGTTGAAACCGATTCGAGTCAGGAACATCTTCATTTGGGTATTGGTAGCATTTTGTGCTTCATCCAATATCACAAAGGCATTATTTAACGTACGCCCACGCATGTAAGCCAGTGGTGCAATTTCGATCACGTTCTTGGTAAGGTGAAGTTCGAGACGATCCCGGTCTATCATATCTTCCAGCGCATCGTATAATGGACGAAGATACGGATCGATCTTTTCTTTAAGATCGCCGGGCAAAAACCCGAGATTTTCACCGGCTTCCACGGCGGGTCGCGCTAAAATGATCTTACGTACTTTGCGGTTTTTTAGTGCCTGAACGGCTAAAGCAACGGAGGTGTAGGTTTTTCCGGTTCCGGCCGGACCTATGGCAAAAACGATGTCATTATCAGATGATGATTTAACAATTCTACGCTGCCCCGGAGTTTTGGCTGTTATGGCTTCTCCATTGTGGGTATGGATAATGGTATCACCGGTTTCATCCAGTGTTCTGATCTGGGGTTTACTGGCTGTACTCTCACCGGATTTCAGATTCACGAGCGTGTTGACATCGCCTTCGGCTACTTTACTTTTACGATTCAGTAATTCCAGCATTCCTTCAATCACTTTGGAAGCTGTTTCAACTTCTTCGGCCGGGCCAGTCAATTTTACCCGGTTTCCGCGGGCATTGAATTTTGTTTCAGGAAAGGCTTTATCTAAAGCAATGATGTTATGATCATGCAGCCCGAATAGAGCCATGGGATCAGCGCCTTCTAATTCTATTATTTTTTCGATAAGTATGTTTTCGTCTTCTATGGCTGTAAAATTTAAATAAAGTGAACCCTTAAAGATAAGAATTTAGCAGCAGAAATGATGCCGATCTAATAACAACTAGGTCTTAAAAAGGGTATTACCTTAACTTTTCGATAAGTTCTTCTACACGTGAGGTGATATTTTCAGCGCTGAAAACACTGCTCCCTGCAACTAATATATCTGCTCCGGATTCGGACACTTTTTTTATGTTTTTGAGATTCACTCCGCCATCAACCTGAATCAAAAATCCAAGTTCTTTTTCTTCCCGCATTTTAGCTAACTCACTAAGTTTGTTGTAGCTGCTTTCAATAAAACTCTGACCTCCAAAACCGGGATTTACACTCATAATGAGAACCAGGTCCACATCAGCCAGCACAGGTTCAATATTGTGCAAGGAAGTTGCAGGATTTACTACCACGCCGGTCATCAACCCATACTTTTTGATATTTTGAATGGAGCGATGTAAGTGAGTACAGGTCTCATAATGAACGGAGATCAGGTCGGCTCCGGCTTCTACAAAATTCTCAACGTAGTCATCCGGATTCTCGATCATTAAATGGACGTCAAAAAAAGCTTCGGGAGCCGCTTTTTTGGCTGCTTTCACAATTCCCGGGCCGTAACTGATATTCGGAACAAAATGCCCGTCCATGATATCGCAATGTATCCATGTGACGCCCCCTTTGATTGCATCTTCAATATTCTCTCCAAGCTTTGTGAAGTCGGCGGCTAAAATTGACGGTGCTAAAATGGGGAGTTCGAAATTCATTTAGTTTTTATCGTTGTTATTCGGTTGATTGGTAAGGGAGTCGGGCGGTGTAGTGTTAAGGGAATCCGGGTTGCTGTCCGTTGAGTCGATGATAACAGCCCCGCCTTCGGTTTCTTCAATAACTTCAAAGCGTTCTGAGATCACCAAGGTCAGCGTTTCTCCTTCGCGTAACTCTTCTTGTTTTGGAGAATAATCCAAAACCGTGTTTGGAATAATATCTTTGACCGGCCGGAATTGAACTTCCCCAACATTTAAACCGGCTCTGCGCAATGCAAGCTGTGCTTCAGGGAGTCTAAGGCCTACGATTTCGGGAACCGTTACCATTCGCTCACCCAAACCATCACTTATAACCAGGTCAACAACAGCTCCTTTTTCAACGGTAGCTCCTGCCGGTAGCGATTGCCGAAGAACGACGTTCTTGAACCGGGATGATTCATAACTTCTACTCCCGACTTGTAACCCGTAATTTTGAAGCTGAAGTTCAGCGTTACGCAGATTCAGATCCACAACTTTAGGAACTTCAACAGTGGGTTTAACTTCGGTATTAACGGTGAGATAAATTTTTCGGTTGGGCTTTACAATATTAGCCGGTTCGGGGGATTGATCGATAACATAATCTGCAGGATAAGCCGGGTTCGATCTGCGTTCGGTGATCTCAAAACGAAGTCCATAAGAAGTTAACAGGCTTTCGGCTTCCTCCATAGATATTTTGGAAACATCAGGCACGGTGATCCCTTCATTGTAATTGGTATAAGAGGGCATGATCAATTTATCTGCTATTAATAGAAAAGCCGCACCAAAAACGATGAGCGCCAATCCGCCAATGTAGAAATATTTGTTCGTGAAAATGTATTTGAGCATGTCCATAAAATAAGGGAACTAACAACGGGTTAAAAGTGCCATGTCATTGAAAACTGTTCCAGCTTCATTAAATTTGCTTCTGTTTCGATTCTGCTGTTTTTAAGTTGAACGGTGAAAAGAGCATCAAAAGCTGAAACTATATGGTTTACCACAAGCAGTTTAAGGATGTTCCCGGCTGTACGATAATTTTGATTGAATTCCTGCGCACGATTCCGGCCTTCATAAAAAAGATCGAAAGGCTCATCTTCACCATTCCAAAAATACCGGTACATGGAAATATCCTGATTCTGAGCTGTGGTTATCTCAGTATACCAGTCGCGCCAGCCGGGCTGATATTGATAGTACTTGCTGATCAGCTCATAGTATTGTTGGGAGCCATAATCAGGTAGTTCATGGGAAAAATTACTACCAATGCGATCTTTGAAAATGAATGGTGTTTGGTTTTCTACGTTTCTTAAGGTTGAGATTGGAACTTGATTCCAGTCTTCCCTGGTATTTTCCCAATTGGGATCATTTCCCAGGATCTCAGCTTCTAAAGATTGCCAGCCATTGTTAAGATCATATTGCTGAGAATAATTTACCAGCCATTCGGCATAGGCCACCACACTCCAGTTGTTATGAGTGAACTGCTCATAAGCTCTTTCCTGTTCGCGGGCTTTAGCATTTCTGTCAAGATGATAGATCAGTCCCACGACTTCAGTCGCAAAATAAACTCCGGCGCGGACCCATTTTCCGTTGGCAGCCTGACCAGCACCCGGAATTAATGCGGAAGCAGCGAAAGCGATACCAGGATTTGTTCTTGTGGAATTTAGGATCGAACTATTCCTATTAGCCCTGAAATCTGAAATATCAACTTGTTGGCCGATGCCTTCAGGCTGTTCGGTTTTCTTAAAGATCCCATTACTAAAGCTGCTTATTGTTTGCGCATAGGCTGAAAAGGATAGCGATATCAGTAAGACTAATACGAACGAAACCTGAATCCTCATAACAGTTCAAAATCAAAAGTTAAGCCGAAGTGAAATAGAAGTTCCCTGCCATAAGTTACACGATTACTTTGTGAGTTGGTGATGAAATCTTTCGGCAGTGTGAGAGTGAAATGATCAAAACCATACGAGGTACTTACAAAGAACTTGAGCGGAAATAAATAGAACCCGTTCATGGCCACACGAATTTCAGCGCCCATTCCGGACTTTAAGCTGTTTCCGGTGTCATAGGGACTTCTCCATCCATTTCCGGTTTCAAAAAAGAAACGTGCAAAAATTTTATCGAAAGTATAAGGTCCGGCCTGTTTATTGATCCCACGATAGATGGGTGCAAACCAGGAGAGGCTGGTAAAAGCCGTAGTACTGCCGCCAAGTGCGAAATAGGGATAACTCCGCATCCCCAAAAATCCGCCTACATAATCTGCATAAAATGAGTCTCCGGGGCTGTTGAAATAGTGGAAACTCCGGATACGGGCCTGAAATGCCTGATCTCCCAGTGTTTTGAATCCATAACGCACGTGCAGTTCAGTGGAATGGTTATTAGAGTTCTCAAATACCGGTTTCAAAGCCCCGTCTTTGATCTCATATTCTTCCAGCAATTTGGAGGGTTGAAACTGATATCTCAAATAACCTTTTAATCCCAACGGGGCAATATCGGCATCATTGGAATAGGTGTAATAGTCGAAGGTATAGGAAGTTGAGAGGGTGGTACCGCGGAAATACTGGGACGAAGATCCGCTCACTTGTTGTTTCAGTTCCCGGGAATAAAAGTTATCGGTAGAAACGGTATAAGGGCTGTAGGTAATTCCAAGTTCGAGTAAGCTTCTCCGGCTTAATTTGCTTCGGAAGAAAAGGCCTGCCTCCCATATATCATAAGCGATATCTGTTGTAACCGTATCAGGGAGGCAAGAAGTACAAGGGAATTCTTCAATTGAAAGTCCATCAGATACATTACGACGCATATTATAGATCTCGACAGCTACGGTGGGGGACCAGCTGCGTTCTATAAATGGGAGTCCCCGGTGTTCGAGAATGAGGAATGCATCACGGTCAAGCCCGAAGAGGCGATCGGGACGGAAAAAACCACCAATGCTTTCCGCAGGCTGAGATGCCACCCCCACCATCAACCCTCCAAACAAACTTAATTTATCGATCACATCACGCGAAGAAAAATAGACCCCCGGTTTAACATCCCGTAGTAGATTCCCTCCAAATTTACCGAACTTTCCATTTTTGATGAGGGCTCCGTTATTTCCATTCTCTTTTGAGTAATTATCAAAGCGGATAACAGGGAAATAGCTGAATCCGGTGTATGTGTCATCATATTTTCGGAACGTTCTTTTATCCATTTCACTGATGGTGTTGAGGATATAGTTATAATTTCCGGTATCGGCAATGGCAATCACTTCCTCAGAAAATGGGTTGAGGTCAGAGTCGTCAAACTCGCTTAATTGATCGATGTAGTCGAAGTCACCGCCCGGGGAGCTGATGTCATCAGAATAAACAGGATTATAGAATCCGTGTTCTGAATGCGTTAAAAGATCACCCTCGTTTGCCTGCATGATCTTATAACCATCAGCCTGATATTCTGAGTAATAGAGTTTTCCGTTCTCCCCAATAAAAGGCATGAAGGCACCCCCGATAACGGCCGTTAATTTTTGAGGCTCTCCGCCATCAAGGTGGATTCTGTAAATGTTGAAGATACCTTCTACGCTGGATGAGTAATATAAATGATCTCCGTTTGGGCCAATATAGGGATCCCGATAGTCCACATAGGGATCACTCAAAAAAGAGGTAGTTTGTTGTGATTCCAGATCATAGACAAAAATATCACGGTTGGTTTGATCGGAGCCGGCAAACCAGATCTTGGTATCATTTGTGTTCCATTGTGGTGTGGCCACAGTCTCACCATTTTGAAAGTCGGTAAGCATTGTTACCGAGTCGGGATGACCGGGATAAAGAAGCACGAGGTTTTGGGTGCCTTTTTCATATTGTACAGCCGCTATTTTATCACCCGTATTATTCCAGCTTGGAAATTGGATCCGGCCACTTTGGCTAAGTCGTTCAATTTCTTTTGATTCCAGATCATAGACAAAAATATCCCGGTACTGCTCTCCGTATTTATTCGTTTTACTGACGGAGTAAGCGATCTTTTTACTGTCAGGAGAAAAGGAAAAGGAGGTTTCCAAAAATGTGAGTAAAGGTTCTTTTGAAGCAAAGCGATGAGGATCATCCTGGAATCCGCTGATGTTAACCACGGCAACTTTTGTTTCTTTATCATCTACATCTTTCAGATACAGTGAGAGTAATCCAAAATCGACTCCCTTATTGGAAAGGTAAGCAAGCTGTTTTTGATCCGGAGAGAGTTGGGGGTAAAAATTGAAAAACCCATATTTTTCTATGGTTTCAGAGGGAGTTGGAGTGATGTTTTCTACAGCTGTTTGATAGAATTCTTTGCGTTCAGCGATCCAATCATTAAAAATATCATATCCCGGAACTCCGGTTGTAATTTCAATGGCTTCGGCAACCGAGTACACTCCTTTTTGGCCCAATGCTTGAGTGACCTCGTGCAAAACTTCATCCCCAAAGCGATTGGCCAGATAGATCACGAAGGCGAAGCCCTGATTATAGACGGTCTCGCGCTCAAGACTTGTTTTGGAGGAGAAAATGCCCATTTCATCCAGAGAAAAATACGTATCGGATAAGATACGGGTTCGAAGTATCATGTCTCTGTGACTGTCCCAGGTCTCATAGAACAGCCCGGTGGTTTGGTATTGCGCCGTTCCTTCAGCAAGCCATGCCGGTATGTTGACTGTAGCAAAAGGCATGGTTATGATACCATTTGGAAATCCGTAAAGTACATCGGGACGCCGGACATCCTCATACGAAAGCCATTGCAGGTAGAAAGCAGGGATCTTGCGGGAGCGCTTCATGCCTTTTTGTATCTGAACGATATGCACATATTCGTGAGTGATCACATTTCGCAGCCAGTTGTGTGTGCCTCGTAAGGGGGAGTCAAGGGCGGGAAGCCAAATATCGATCTTGTTATCAAAGAAATAGGCGGTACCGTTGGAGTAATCTTCGCGGTCTTTAAGAACGATACTCACTTTTTCTTCAGGCTGATACCGATAGAGATCAGTGATAGGCTTATATACTTCCTCAGCAATACGCGAGGCTACCTGGGCCGAACGGCTGTTTCCTTCCTGAAAATGAATAAGAAAATGTTCGCTTTCAATGGTGTACCAGTCCAGATGGTTTTGGGGATATTCATAAAAACGAACATCGGTCTGAGCTATGGCGATAACAGGAGTGAAAGCCATGGCCAAAAGTAAGATCGATATTTGTTTCAAATTCGGCATTAGTGCACCACTCCAATTTTGATCAATTTGGTCTCAATCTTTCCATTCACAGTTGCTTTTACATGAGCTACATACCCTCCGCTTCCCCAGTTTTTGGTACTAACATTGACCTCTTGAGGAAATCCTCCATTGGAGGTTACGGTTTCCTCGAAGATAACCCGCCCGCTCATTGTAATTACAGTAATTTGAACCGTTCCTCCGGGAGAAGCAATTTGGAAACGAATATTGGTATGCTCATCCGCAGGATTTGGCCAATTATACGTCTCTTTTTTATTCAGCACACTGAATCCTTGATTATTGGATGAGGAATTATCCTGCACCCGCGCAGAAACTTTATTGAATTCATTTTGGCCGTAGCGGCTGCCCCACTTAGTATCCGTTACCTGAGTAAGATCCCAGGACTTCAACGCGCCTTTATGACTGACGGCATAGAGCCTTCCTTCAAAAATTATGGGATGAATGGGCTGGATATTTTGGGAAATTGCTTTGCCAATGTGCAGAGGGAATCCGGTTACGGTGTTACCATCCTGATGGAAAGCGTAGATATTCACAGAATACTCATCCTGCCCCACTACCAACGCAGCATATTCACTTTTTGAAGAGATGAGATCAGTATATAGTGGTGTACCTACAAAATTGATTCCTTCAGGAGCATCAATGGGAGTATGGTTTAAAATACCGCCGATCTTGTTGATGCCAACAAGCCGATTATTGAGCTTATCAACCTGGATGATGGAAGCATCGTCCAGAATAGCAGGCCATTCGGCATCTTCTTCTTCAAAGAGAGTAATGGCAGGCTCATTTGAGTCCGGATCGATCAGGGTAAAGCGATCTTCCTCAAAAACATAAAAAACTGTACGGCTCCTCAATTGTATGCTTCCGGTGTACGTCCTGTTTTGGGCAGAACCGGTATTGAAGCTAAAACCTGGAAGAGAAGTAAAAGTCACTGAATTATTTGAAAATTCTGAATATTCCCCGCCAATAATTTCACTCCGTTGCAAAGGGGTGGAGCCCAGCGAAATCGTAGAGCCGTTGCTTGCATTTAAGCCGGCAGCGGTATGGTCAGCGTGAAGAATAGAGCCATCCTGAGAACTGATGAAGCCTTTATTTTTTGGTGTTGTGGCTGTCCAGGTTGTGTCAAAAGACTGAGTGGAACGGTTCCAGTTTAAAGAGGCTATGTCAATTGTTGGCTTGCTGTCTTCGGGTTTTGTAGCAAGGATCAGGTTTTGGCCTGCCAAAGGCTGCTGAATGGAACGGTTTGTCAGCTGGAACTGCATATTAGCAGGGTCAGAAATAGATACTGCTGTTACAAATTCCTGAGATGGCACGATCAAAAAGGTATCTGTGGGTGTTTCATAAACAGATAATGAAAGTGGGTAATTTCTATAATAGGGATCCCGATCAGTGTAATAGTTTTGGGATGAATCTAACTGAACGGAAAAAATGGAAGTAAAAAGATCTTTAAAAGGTTCAACGGGTTGAATTTGGAAGGTTGCGGCAGGAAGGTTTTCGGAGAATTCATGCAATTCAAAGAACGTTGGGGCGCCGGAATTGCTATTGTTATTCGGTGTTGTGCCGGGGCCAAATCTATTTTCATATAGATTGATTGACCGCCCTGATTCCAGTATCACCCGGTAGTCATTGTCTGCCCACCAAAAATCGAAAGCAGTTCCGAAAGCGGCACTGTTATCTAAAGCTCCGGGAGTTAGTTTGCCAATATCCTGTGCACCGTCTGCTTCTTCAAGATCAATGCCGCGGCGTTCAGGATCAGCGTTAATACGGTTGTTACTGATAGCCGCATTGATCACAGCTTCATCAATATGCCAGATAAGGATTCCGCCATTCAGGTTTCGGTCATCACCGGGATTATCTCGATCTTCTCCCGTATCAAGTCCGCCGGGCAGGCTGAAATCAAAATTTGTAGCATCAACGAAAGTTCCGGCTTCCAGGAGTTCGTCAAATCCATCTTCCTGAAATACAAAAGCTTCATCTTGATTGGTGAAGGTTTGATCGACTTCTGTACCATCAGGTTTGCGAATGGTGATGGTGATTCCTGTATTGTCAGGATCACGATGCCTGTTCTCGATCAGGAAATACTCGGAATCTGAAAGTTCATATTTGGCAATGCTGTTTGGCTGATCCAGTGAACCGGCGGGCAGGGGAATATCTCCCGTGGTGTTTTCATTGATGGTGAAGGGCGTTTCCCATCCCAGATAGATCTTTTCCCATGCTGAGGGTTCAGGGGGGAGAAGTCCATTGTAGGCGAAGAATCCTGCACCGTCCATTAGCCCAAACCGGCCAATTCCGGGATCTCCGGTTTCGGTATTGAAAAGGTCAGGAAGCCCGAGGTGACTCCCAATTGAAGCGATCAATAAGCCGTTTATGGAAAGGGGAAATACGAATTCGTTATCCTGAATATCAAGTCCGCGGCGTGATTCTGTTCTTGGAATGATCAAGGAGTTTGTAACTCTGAAGCTCCCGTCGTTTACAGGGAATCCACTGAATGTGGGTTGATTTAAAAGTGAACGGATGTTTTCTTTTCTCAAATAAATAGAAGGAATATCAAAAGGAGTGATGTCAAGGTTTGTTCCGGTGAGTTCTATATCCCTGCCTACCCCGGCATGAAAAAGAACAAAGGCAGTGGTTTCAGGATCAAGACCGGAAGCATCAAAGTTATTTCCTGCTTCTACTTGTGCCCAGGCATCGCGGGTAAGTTCGGCTATTTTTTCATTAGTGAAGGTTTCTCCGATTGGGGAATACTCTTCCATTTTGTTGGGAAGCCGATAGATGTGAGGCAGTACCTGATAGTCAATGGTTAGTTGTCCGTCGGAAGACTTCTCATAGTAATTCTTGGCGAACTCGAGGTGAGCTTCAAAATAATTTTGGTTATGGGGGAGGGGTTCAACCCAAACGTCATCAGCGTTCTGCAGGTAGGGCAGTCCTTCCATTCCATCAGGCCCGAAAATCCCGGTACCGGAAGTGAGCCGGTTAGTGTCTGGTTGAAATTCAACCATGATGGCAACCACATTTAATGTACCTGTGGTACCAGGGGTTTGATTTGTTTGAAGCTTTGGTTTGGAAATAGGGTGTGTTCGTTGCACGGTAATATCCTGCGCACCGGCAAACGGATAATTAAAAAGAAAGAGCATGCTAATACTTAACATGCTCTTAAAAAAATGCTTCAATTCAGGCATGTATTAAAAATCAATGAGCAAGCTAAATCGCAAAGTATTGGC
Organism: Gracilimonas sp.; assembly: GCA_022450045.1. Classification (GTDB taxonomy): domain Bacteria; phylum Bacteroidota; class Rhodothermia; order Balneolales; family Balneolaceae; genus Gracilimonas. The sequence goes on from JAKURD010000019.1 coordinate 12,531, forward strand.
AAGCGGATGATCAGCTTCAAGGGTTTTTATGTAACTGAAATCAATCCCAAAAAAGTTATATCTGAGGCCTGCACCAAAGGTGATGTATTCTCGATCACCGTTTTGAGGATCTTCATAATAGTAACCGCCACGGAGCGCAAATTGATCTGCGTACCAATATTCAAGTCCCGCACCTATCATAAATTGCTGCATTAAGCCTACTTCAACAGTATTTGTGCCATTAAACCTCTCAAAGCTGCTCCACGAGTTGAATAGAGCTTCGATAGGGCCGGAAGCAACCCGTGAAGTATCTACATTACCCTGGCCGTCGGTTTCATATACCGACTTGGTCCGCGCCATGATCTTCGAGATGTCGTTGGCTATGGTAATCCGGTTAATACCTTCATCATCAAGGTCAAGGTCAAAAGCCCAGCCAAAACGGAGTAATGTGGGAAGTGGATCTTTTTGGGCGTTGTCGGTGTATTGGATGCCCGGCCCAAGGTTTGAAAGGTTAGTGCCAAAACTGAATTTTGCTTCCCGTTCACCTATATAAAAGGGGTCAGTTCTATAGAGAAAAGATAAATCAACGGCCACACTGCTGCCCGGGTTTACCTGTTGTGCACTAATGGAAGTACCGCTTGCAAGGCTTGAGTAGATGATTCGCAAACTGGTCCCTGCGGCAAAGTTTTTACTGAATTTATGGCTATAGGAAGTGCCAAATGTGAATTCATAGCTATTAAAGCGTGAAATAGGCGCCGGCCCGGTTTCATCAGTTTCAACTTGCTCACCCAAATTTAGATAAGTTAGATGGGCCCCGATAGTACCAATGCCCTCTATATAATATGTACCTACCACGTAATCATAGAAAAGATCACTCACGTTGAAGTTGGCCAGCCAGTTAGAATGTGTGATACTGGCCTGATTTGTTCCTTCCTGAAAAGCAAGCCCGGCCGGATTCCAGAATAAAGCAGAGGCATTATCGGCAATGGCAACTCCGGTGTTACCCATTCCGGCTCCCCGGGAATCAGGTTCGATCTGAAGAAATGGTACCGCAGTTATGGCAACCTGGGCGTTAGTAATAGCAGGTAAAAGAAATAAGAAACCGGCTGTAATTAGTGAGACTATCCTTTTCATAATGCTTACTTTTAGTATAAATATAAGTGATTCAAGGTTAATTTACGATGTTATCGTATAATCACAAGCTTTTCGATTTTCTCGGTTGTTTGTCTTCCTTTCGGCGTATCTGTTGCAACCCGAAGCACATAAATATAAGTACCATTACCCAGGCGATTACAGTCCTGGTCATCCCATGAAATGCTAGCATAAAAACTTGTAGTTATGAGTTGATTTCCAATTTGCTGAACCGATTTTCCGCTTAGGGTAAATATCCTCACACATACATTTAATGGATTGCTGGGTTGATTATGTTCGAAGATAAAGCGGGTGACCAAGTTCAGTTCGTATCCTAATGCAGCATCCTGCGTCTGCACCATCGATCAGATGGGCAATCCATCAGATCGAATCCGGGAATGTTTAATCTATTTCCCGGTCTGACGGCTCCAAGCCCGTCTGAACGGTTGTCTGATTGGAGCACCTGCGTCTTTTCCTTAACCTAATCCAACATCCGGGGCCTAATCCATCGGTCAGATGGGTAATCCATCAGATCGAGTTCGTGGTTGTTTAACCTGCCTCCCGGTTGGGTGGATCTTGCAGCTATTCTAACATTTTTTATCTCGAACTCACTCTCATTTAAGTATTTAAAGCATTTCGAGAACAAGTGACGAAGCTCCGCCTCCGCCATTGCAAATCCCGGCGCATCCATATTTCCCTTTGGTTCTCTTAAGGGCATGAATAAGCGTTACGATGATCCGTGCGCCTGAACAACCCAATGGGTGGCCAATACTAACGGCTCCACCATGGATATTTACTTTTTCCGGGTTTAACTCAAGGATCTGATTATTAGCCAATGCAACTACAGAAAAGGCTTCATTGATCTCAAAAAGATCTATGTCATTTTTTGTGAGCCCGGCCTTTTTAAGAGCCATTGGAATAGCATCCGAAGGAGCGGTAGTAAACCACTCGGGAGCTTTTGCTGCACTTGCATGACTTAGTATCTTAGCCAAAGGTTTAAGTCCCAGTTCTTTGGCTTTGTCGGCGCTCATTACTAAAACAGCGGCGGCTCCATCATTAATACTCGAAGCGTTTGCTGCGGTAACGGTTCCTTCTTTGTCGAAAACCGGGCGAAGTTGAGGAATTTTTTCAAAGCGTACTTTACCTAACTCCTCGTCTTTAACTACTTCGGTAACATTTCCTTTTCTGTCTTTAACCTTCATTTTAATCACTTCGTCCTGAAAATACCCTTTTTCAGTTGCTTCAATTGCTCTCTTGTAAGAAGTGATGGCATATTCATCCTGTTCTTCACGGCTTATATTGCACTCTCTTCCACACAAATCACCGGCATTACCCATCAGATAATCGTTATATACATCCCAAAGGCCGTCTTTTACGATACCGTCTTCAGCCTGGGTATGTCCGTATTTGGAACCGAAACGTTGCTTCGGTAAGTAATAAGGTACATTACTCATGCTTTCCATTCCCCCTGCAACAATAATATCCGCTTCACCCAACCGGATCTGGTCAGCAGCGATCATAATAGACTTCATGCCTGAAGCGCATACTTTATTTACAGTAGTAGCAGGAGTGCGTTGATTGAGCCCGGCCTTTAGCGCTGCTTGCCGGGCGGGGGCTTGTCCAACGCCTGCAGAAAGCACATTACCCATAAGCACTTCCTGAACATCGTCAGCCTTTATACCTCCGGACTTAACAGCCTCAAGAATAGCTGAAGCTCCAAGTTCCGGAGCTGTAAATGATGAAAGGCTTCCGCCAAATGCACCCAGTGGAGTTCGTTTTGCAGATACTATTACTACGTCTGGCATGATAGAAAATGATTAGATTAGAAATTCTGTAAGCGCTTTATGTAAAGGTTAAAAAATACGAAAGCGATGTGAATGATGGTATGTTAAAATGCCTGCGCTAAGTCTTCAATAAGATCCTCTGAATCTTCAATTCCAACTGATATCCTGATCAGAGAATCCTTCAATCCTGCTTTTTCTCTAACATCTTTTGGAATGGAACCGTGCGTCATAGAAGCAGGGTGGCTGATCAGAGATTCAACTCCACCTAAACTTTCCGCAAGGGTAAAGATCTTGGTATTGCTCATGAATTTCACAGCCGCTTCGATGGAATCATCTTTCAGTGTAAAAGAAAGCATGGCTCCAAAATCATCCATCTGTCTTTTAGCCAGTTCGTGTTGAGGGTGGGAAGTCAATCCCGGGTACAAAACAGAGGCAACCTCATCATGGTCTTCAAGAAATTGAGCGATCATTTTAGCGTTATCAACGGAGCGTTGCACACGGACGCTAAGGGTTTTGATGCCTCTCAAAGTTAGATAGCAATCCATAGGGCCGGGTACAGCACCGGTGGTTTTAGTTTGGAACCTAAGATTCTCCATGATCTCTTTGTTGGAACTTGCAACGGCACCGTGAATAACATCAGAATGTCCGGCTAAATATTTTGTAGCAGAGTGAAGAACTGCATCAGCACCAAGTTCCAAAGGCCGTTGCAGGTATGGGGAGGCAAAGGTGTTATCAACAACAGTTAGAATATTGCCAGGTTTAGCAATCTTAACTAAAGCCTTTATATCAACTATCCTAAGTAAAGGATTTGTTGGTGTTTCGATCCACATCAGCTTAGTTTTGTCAGTAATAGCTTCCTCAACCTTATTAAGGTCAGTCATATCCACAAAAGTGAAATCGATGCCGTAAGGTTCAAATACTTTGGTAAATAACCGGTATGAGCCACCGTAAAGATCATTTGTAGTAATAACGTGATCTCCGGGGCGCAGCATTTTCATCAAAGCATCCATTGCAGCCACACCGCTTGAAAAGCAAGCTGCCTCATCAGCACCTTCTAATCCGGCGATCATTTTTTCAAGTGCAGTTCTTGTTGGATTCCCAACGCGGGCATAATCATATCCCTGATGCTTGTTGGGGGCTTCTTGTGCATAAGTGGAAGTTTGAAAAATAGGAGGCATGACCGCACCTGAAGTTTCTTCAGGTTTCTGGCCGGCATGAATAGTCTTGGTATTAAATTTCATACTTAGTTTGAGGAGGAGGTTTGACGTTTTTTGAGTTGATTCAATACATCGAGCCGATTTGTATATTCTTCGTTATTGGGGTCGATGTTAATAAGTCTTTCGTAATAATCAATGGCAAAGTCGATAAGCGTGAAAGCTTTATTCCGTATTACTTCTTTATCTTCATCAAAGGCCACATTTTGCAAAGACAGATACTGTGCTGAAAGATTGTTGTAGAAAACAGCAAGGCTTTCAAGATATTCAATATTTGAGGTATCTCTTTTAAAAGCCTCGATGAGTTGCTCTTCAGCACTTTCACCCATTCCTTCAGCTTCAAGCATGATTTGCTCTGCCAAAATAGAATTGTTGTTATCGTAAGCTGCTTCCAGATCTTCTAAGATTTCGGAGTTTACCTCATACAGCTGAGTCCCATACACGTTTCTGAGATCAGCATTGTTCGGATTTTCTTCAACTAACGGTTCTAAGATATCAACGGCACTTTCACTGTCACCATTGGAGATGTAAGCGTTAACAAGTCCAAAAGCCAGGTTGAGGTCTTCTGAAACATCCGTATTCGCCAACTCATAATAGTGGGCAGCCTCGGAAGGGTTGCCAATTTCAAGATATAGATAACCGAGGTTCTCATATAACTCTGCTGAAGGATTCTCTGCGTAACTTAAGGCCGTTTCCAGACTGTTGATCGCATCATCTATGTTTCCAAGATTGAATTGAGTAACGGATAGATTACGGTAAGAACTTATGGCATCGCTTCTTAGAATCAATGCATTCTGAAAATGGATCTCCGCTTGCGTATATCTGTTAGATATAGAAGAATTATCAAAATCTTGCAGACCTGCATTATGCTCGTCTTTCCAATATTGCTGACGGAGGCTGTCGATAGTTGCACCTTGTTCTTGATTTGCTCCATATTCTATGGCAGACTCAAAATCATTGGAAATATTAGTATAAAATTCAGTTCTTAACTCGGGTTCGGTATCCTTAGCCAAAGCGGCGCTTATCTGAGCTCTTTGTATATACAATTGTGGTTGGTTAGGATCTTCCGATAAGCGGGAGTCGATCTCTTCCATTGCCTGTTGATAATTATTGTTTGCAAGCAGTTCATCTATGTTGACCTGAGATGTTCCGCAGGAATAAAAAAACCCGGCCACAAGTAGTAAGCCTGTAAGCCGGGTAAAATTTGGAATAGTCATATTTTAATTTTTAGGTGAAAAAGGCAATTACATTCCTGCTTTTTCAATTGCTTCCTCGTATTTGTCCTGCATGTCAAGTGTGATGTAAACATTCGCAAGACTTTGCCATGCATTTCTATTTTCCGGATTTAACTCAACGGTTTTTTCATAATTTTCCATAGCCATTCTATAGAATTCTTTGGCTTGTTGATCAAGACGATTTACCTCATCCAAATCATCTGAATAATTCCTTTGGCTAAAAAGGATCGCGCCTTTATTCTGATATAGAACACCTAACGCATTGTATGCATTTTCATCCTCAGGCCTGAGTTCAATAGTAGTTTTTAATTCACTTTCAGCAAGTGAATTTAACTCGTTTATTTCTTCAATATTAGCTTGGATTTGATTCTCTAATTCTTCTATTTGGCTTTCGATCTCGCTCGCTTCATTTCTGGATGCATTTCTTAAGTCATTTCTGAGGGCATAAATATCATCATACAGGTCAGAAACTGCATTGGTCATTTCTTCGGTCTCAGAAAGTAAAGCAGTTCCCAGTACAAGATGATACTGAGGATTATCCGGCTCTCGATCTATGAGATCATTTAAAGTAGAGATTGCCATCTCAGTATTGTCGGATGTCATATAGGCATCTGCTAACTTTTGAACCAGACTTGTGGAGTCAGGATATATCTCCAAACCTTCATTTAAAATTTCTATCGCACTTTCGGTTTCTCCTGACTGAGCATAGTAATATCCTATTCGGTCATAATCTTCAGCAGGGGGAGGATCTTTAAGTTCCATGGATTGAGCGAGAACTTCCGCAGCTTGCTCAAAATTATTATCCATAAAATGGATTTGAGAAAGCACATCATATGAAAGCGTGCTGTCTGGATTAATAATAATTGCATTCTCAAGGTGAGCTATCGCAACTTTCAGTGGCTCATTCACGGAAGCCATTACGCTGTCATTCGTGGCGTAATCTAAAGAGGCATTGTGTTCAAAACCCCAGGTATTTAGTATCAGATCGTTAACCTGACCGGCTTCATCAGGTTTTTCCTCAGCATCAGCAAAGAGTTCTCTGGAAGTAAGAATTGATTCTCTAAAATTTCGGTAAACCGGCTTTCTGTCGCTTGGGGGTTGTATAGTGCCACCTTCTTGAGAGTAAGCCAGTGCTTTGTAATAATGGCCAATTCCACTTTCAGGATTTTGTGCAATGTATCTATCCAGGCTTGCGTATGCACTGTCAAAATTCTGGGTATATATATTTACTTGAGCCTCATCAATGATAGGATCGGTTGTTTCACACCCTGTTAGAATCCCAAAGAAAAGGAAAACGGGGATTAAATTTCTAAGTAGCTTTTTCATTTTGTATATAGATTGAATTTGGTTGTAATCAGAACAAATTTATATGTTGTCGAAAATAAACATATGTGTTGCTTTCTGCAATTTATTAGAATACTTGCAATTGCATCCTAATTTAAACCTAACGTAATGAGAATTTCATGAAAAAAATACACTCAACAAGTAAAGCTCCTGCTGCAATAGGGCCTTATAGCCAAGCTACATCCCACAACGGAATACTTTATTGTTCCGGGCAAATCCCTTTAGATCCCGAGACTATGGAGATCGTCGGGGAGACTGCTGCTGAGCAAGCTGAGCAAGTAATGAAAAACCTGGAGGCTGTATTACTTGAAGCTGGAATTGGTTTTTCTAATGTTCTAAAATGCACCATATTCTTGCAGGATATGACGGATTTTGGCGCTGTAAACGAAGTATATGGAGCTCGATTCGAAACCGCCCCACCTGCCAGAGAAACGGTGGCCGTTAAAACTTTACCTAAGAATGTACTTGTTGAAATCAGCTGTATAGCTTACTTGTAAATAATTTTTAAAAGCCGGAAATTCGACGTTCCTCTGAGAACGAGGTGCTGTTTCCGGCTTTATCTTCTACTTTTATCTCAACTGTATTTATGCTATTCGGAATAAAATCCGGGTGGTAGTAGATGAGCAATGCTTCTTCGTAATCATATTCAGCAATTCCTCGAATTCCATTGATAACGAAAAGAGCCGACCCAGAATTTATACCGGTAAGATCATCTTCTAAGTGTATTTTTGATAGCCACTTACCATAATCAGTCTTATAAAATTTTAAACCAGAAATTTTTGGGGCTTCATTATCAGGCTTTATCACAAACTCTCCCAGCTCGGAAGGGTAGGCATGAATCGTGCGGCCTCTTAATTCAGAGTTTACATAAGAGAGTTTTTCTTTTGATCTGCTTTTTCTGAAAAGGTGATAATTATTATCAGGCTCGTAAATTTCGCCCAGGTAAAAACTCAGATGGAAATCTGAGCGCGTGGCAAGCATTTCCGGTTGAATAGAAAGATGTACTTGCTCATCAATAATGGTATAGGATGAAGCCACCGTTAGCGTATCGAAAAAACTATATTCTTTAAACCGAATTGATAATTGCCTGTTTGGAGTGTCAATTCTTTCAGATTTTGAAGGCACTATGCGTGAAAAATGAATGTCGGGCATTGAGTCATTTCGCAAGATGGTTTGAGAGTCAGTCCACTTAATGCCATTGAGCCCTTTCGTTAACTCAATCGTACTTTCAAGATCGGGAGATGCCCAGTCTTCGTGCCAATACCACTCTTCAATGGGCCCATAGTGTGCCGGGGAAACGGGTCTTGAGAGTGTGTCGGGAGAGATTGTAAGAGTTGCAGTTGACCTGTTCCCAAAATAATCTGTAGCAACAATAGTGTATGTTTTTGAGCTGTCAGAAACCGTTATTTGAGCAGATGGTTTTTGAATTAGGTAAAATGGATTATTGTTCCCTTCTTTACCATAAAGGCGCTGATGACCTCTTCTGTCTGAGCCGAAAGGAGCAATTCTGTCTAAGAACATTTCCTGCTGATTTTGGAAATCAAAGCTTCTTAATTTTTGGTAAAAGAGAGTATCTGTTTTATGTAAAAGAGCTATAGAATATACTGCATAGGCATTATAGACATCGTTTGCCTGATCGTAAACGTTTACGGCAAGTCCCGCTTTTCCTGTTAAGTTTATTTCACCAAAATCATACACCCCATTATTTTTTTGAGCCCTGACTTGGTCTGAAACCGGCCGGCCGTTTACCCGGCTTTCTTTTGAAAGCGGTTCAACAATGAGTGTTGAAAAAACAGGTGGAATATTGTCTTTAACACTTAAATTTGTTGTTAGGGCATTGATAGGATTTTGTAAAGAATCACGCACTTCAAAGTGCAGATGGGGTGGGCCAATTCCAGTTGAACCGGTATAGCCAATTATATCTCCTTGTTTTACTTCAATAGCTTCACTCTCAAAGGTCTCATCCATTTCAAATGAATAATCAATCATCCTTACAGAATCTGCAAGTGTCTGAAAGTCATCATTGAAGCGTTGAAGATGTGCGTAAACAGTATATGTATTGTCCGGATGTTTCAGGTATATAGCTTTTCCATATCCTCGTTCCGTTATCAATAATCGATAGAGTTTGCCGTCTCTTGATGCAAAAACCCGGTAGCCTTCACGCCCCCAGGTCTTAATATCTAAGCCGGCATGAAAATGAGCGGATCTGGTCTCGCCAAAGGTAGAGCTGAGGTATTGACCTGCATCAGTTGGCCATAGATATTCCTGGGCATGTATTGTTTGAGAAAGAAAAGTTAATGAAAATGCTATTAGTAAAAAAAGCCGCAAATTATTGGATGTTCACGGTTAATGATTTAATTCCGTTGTTCAGGAGAACCTCGAGTTTATCTCCGGACTGAACTGCGCCAACTCCTTCTGGAGTGCCGGTAAAAATCAGGTCGCCGGGGTAGAGGGTATAAATTTGGGATAAAAAAGTGATCAGATTTGGGATCGGGAAGATCATTTCTGAAGAATTTCCGTGTTGCTTCACAAAACCATTTTGGAAGAGTTTAAGGTCCATATTATTTTCATCCTCAATTTCAGATGCAGGAATAAATTCACTTATAGGGGCAAAATCATCGAACCCTTTAGCTATGGACCAGGGGTGGCCTTGTTTTTTTGCAATAGCCTGAATATCACGTGCTGTAAAATCTATACCAACTCCATATCCTGCAATATAGTCTTGAACAGAACCATGGGGAATATTCTTACCGGACTTTGATAGGGCAACCACGATCTCACCTTCAAAATGGACGTCATTGCTTTGAGTTGGGATTGAGATCGTCGAATCACTATAGCAGATAGCACCAAGTGGTTTTAAAAAGACAAGAGGCATTTTAGGTATTGGGCTGCCCATCTCTTTTGCATGTTGGGCATAATTTCTGCCTATGCAATAAATAGTGCGGATGGGTAGGTCAAGTCCTGGGATTTGTGGGTTACGCATAATCTAAAGATATAAAAAAAGCCCCGCACATAAACTATGCACGGGGCTTTAATTTCGAAAATAAATGCGGATCAGTTTACAGGATCTACATTCACGTGCTTACGACCGCCTGAGCGTACTGCAAAATTTACGGTACCATCAGCTGTTGCAAAAAGCGTATCGTCGCCGCCACGTTTTACATTAATTCCCGGGTGGAACTTAGTGCCACGCTGGCGAACAATGATTCCTCCGGCGCGAACAAATTCTCCGCCGAATTTTTTAACACCCAACATTTTTGGGTTTGAATCGCGACCGTTTCTTGTAGAACCTTGACCTTTCTTATGTGCCATAACAGTAAGGGTTTAGTAATGAAAAATTATTTTAGAGCGTCAATGAGTTCAGCCTTTCTCAAGCTGGAATAGCCGGTAAGACCTTTTTCTTTTGCAAGATCTTTGAGTTCAGCAACTGTCATTGAACTTAGATCTGTGGTTGCTTCTTCTTTTTTAGCAGCTGTTTTTTTCTCTTCAGTTTTTTTAGCTGAAATGTCCTCTTTTTTTGCAGCTTTCTTCTTGGAAGAAGAACCGGAAGCAGAAATGCCTTCAATTTGAATTTGAGACATCACCTGGCGATGTCCATTCAGTTTTTGATAACCTTTTCGACGTTTTTTCTTAAACACTAATACTTTATCAGCTTTTACAGTGTCCAGAATAGTGGCGGAAACTTCTGCTCCTTCAACAACCGGAGTCCCAACATTTACATTTCCGTTCTCATCTTTTATCAGCAACACTTTATCAAATGTAAGCTTATCATTTTCGGCGTTTTGTTTGTCAACAAACAGTACGTCGTTTTCTGCTACTTTGTATTGGTGTCCGCCGATTTCAACTATAGCGTACATAATTGTTAATTTCTTTCTTTTGCGTTTAATTCAGAGCTTGAAAAGATAAGGGTTACTTGGTACAAAACAAAGCAAATATGAACTGATTAATTCAGAAACTTCACTTAAATTAACAGAAAGCAAATTAATTGGAGATCATGAAAAAATTACCATCTTTACACGAACAAGCATTCAAATATAAAAATACCAAAAGATTGCAACATGACGGTGGCCGTGCATGGATCAAAGATTCACAGCTTCATGAGGCCAGGAAAGATGCAAACGGACGCTTTTTAACTATTCATGATGAACTAAAAGTACCGCTCAAAAAAACAACGATATCTGACGACAAAGACTTGCCGTCTCATCTTCCTGATAATTCACCATTGCCTTAATAGGTAGCTGGAAAAGATTAGTTAAGCCACTTTTGGGACAGCGCGTTGAAAACCTTGTCGGTTCACGTGACCTATGTACTTCCCAATAATGCGTACTTCTTCGAACACGTCCGGCTCTATAAAGATATCGTCATATTCAGGATTGGCAGGTTCAAGCCTTAAGCCATTATCATCCCAATAGATTTTTTTAAGACTTGTTTCCCCATCATATAACACAGCACCGATATCTCCGTTTTTTACATCAGTATCCATTAAAAGAACAAAGTCACCATCGTAGATACCTACATCCTTCATGCTGAATCCCGTAACTCTAAGCGCAAATAGATCATCAAGATCAGGGAATAACGTATCCATTGTGATGCTGCCAAGGTTCGCCTCAACGGCTTCCTGAAGAGACCCCGCTGCAATTAAGCCGCGAATGGGAATACCTTCGGTTTCTTCAGTTTCACCAAGTAAACTTTTTTTCTCAGCCGGAAGATCATATTCTTCATCATCACGTTTCACTAAGTAGCCTTTTTTTAGCAGCGCCTGTATGTTTTGGGTAACACTGTTGGGCGAGGCATATCCAAAATAGTCTGCGATCTCACGATAAGTTGGCCAGACTTCATGTTCTTTTTTGTAGTCCACGATGTACGTGAAAAATTCGTGCTGTTTACGCGTTAAATGTGCATTATCCATGGCTGTCTGTATTTAATGTAAAATATATGTGTAATAAAAGAAGTTTAGGAATGAAGTTCAATAGTAAATGTGTAAAAAACATGTACAAGTTAATTATAGTTGGTACGGTATTTTTAGCCATTGTTTCCTGCAACAAAGAAACAGCCTACTCGAAATTGCTTACGGATGAGTATCCCGAATTATATACGTATGTATTCGAACGAAATGCCGACTCCCTTTTATCATATACAGAGCATCCCAATTCATTTATTCGAGAGCAAGCCTGGAGAGGGCTGATAAGTAGCCGGGTTGAGAATATTGATGAGATGATCACCAAGGTTCAGTATGCTAATACAAGTCAGGCATGGACTGCATTAAGTAATCAGCAACTGAATGACGGGCAACTTTCGCGGTTACATGATCTATGGGAAACAAGATCTATAATGAGAAATGGGATCAGTCTGGTATTAGGCAAGCAGGGAAATCAATTCTCGTTAGATTTTCTGGTGCGAAATTTTGAAGGATTCATGGATTCGAATCATGAATATGAAAGTGCTCTGGCTATTTCCAGGTTAATGGTGAATTATGAGTTAAGGGAAACTACGAAAAGAAGTTTATTGAGATATGCCGCGATCCTTGATGACCCGGAAGTATTTCAGGCATATTTTTATGGACTATACCGGTCCCGCGCAGGAGTTGGCAATGATGAAATGAGAAATATACTTTGGGAAACGTATGAGTGGACTGCTCATTCGGCCATAAAGCAATACTCGGCAAGAATTCTGTTTAACACCGACTCAGATTGGTTCTTTGACCGCCTTGATATAGAACCTGTTGATACCATGAATCCCCAATTAGCTATCGAATTAGCTCAACATTCCGGTATGATTAATTGGAACGATAAGCTGGGTGATTTTTACAGCAAACTTCTTGAACATGAAAACGCCACGGTGAATGAAGTGGCTCTAAATGAAATTCAGATTCATCCTGGGAAACCCGCTTCATTTGATGAAGAGATCATAGAAAAGATCATCAATAATGAAGAAAAAGAAACAGCTATTCGGTTATCAGGTATTGAGGCTTTGAATAGTTCTGCGGATTTCATGGATTTGGCAGGCTCACTTGCAGATGGCAATGAATATTTAACAACCAAAAAGTTAAATATCTATCTGAGAGAAATGGAAGCGGATGAATATTTAGGAGCATTGGAAGAGCATATTTCTTCAGCGAGTACTCTTGTTTCTGCATTCTCTTTGCAAGCGTTATCTGGCTGGTGGGCTGATCTGAGCGAAGATCAAAAAAGCGCTCAAAAAATTGAGCGTATTCGATCATTACTATTTGATATTATTGACCGTCAGGATCCTGTGCTTACCTATCAATCTTTGATGGTATTTTCAGCTACCGGCCTTATTGAATCAGAAGATTTTGAAGAGTTTTCGGGAATAATTTCAGACTATGATCCGTCAAAGGATACAGAAGTATTTCAGGTGTTAGGAGATCTGTTCATGCGATATTTTGAGCAAGAGGGAAAAAGTGTAATCACGGAGTTGGCTCAGGAGGACAACTATGAGTTGAATAATTCTCTCCGTGACCAGGGCTGGGAAATTGATGCACAGGATCAACCGCAGGAATTCAGACCTCCGAATTGGGAACGACTTGGAGCATTAGGGTATGAACCCGTCTGGGTGCTTGAAACTGGGAAAGGAGAGGTCAGGATTAAAATGGATGTTTTGGCAGCACCTGCTACTATTTCGGGATTAGACAGTCTTACCCAAGCGGGTGCATTTGATAGTACAGCGTTTCACCGCGTGGTGCCTAATTTCGTAATTCAGGGTGGGGATGTTGAAACCGGACTTGGTTATGGCGGTCCGGACTATTCCATTCCTACCGAAGCTTCTGAAAAGGAGTACAGAAGAGGAATAGCCGGAATGGCACGAATCGATATTGATACCGAAGGAAGTCAGTTTTTTGTTATGCACCAATGGAAGCCTCACTTGAATGCCGGATACACCATCATTGGGGAAGTAGCTGGAGGAATGGAGGTTGTTGACCGGATCTTATACGGGGACAAGGTTTTGAGAGCTTATTGGCTGGAAACCGAGTAGGATCATATTTTTTACTGCTGTTGATTATCTAATTCATTAGGCAATTTTTACACACTTATGAACGATATTAAATAAACAAACCGTTATCTTGGAAGCGTTTCCAACAAAGAATTTTAAATATATAGCATTATTAAGATGGATACTGTTTTAGACCGAGAATTATCCTTTGAGCTTACGGACGATCAAAAAATGATCCGTGACAGCGTTAAGGAATTTGTAGAACGCAACGTTGCACCTACCGTAATGGAGAGAGACAACAGCAAAGAATTTCCGCACGAGATCGTAAAACAGCTTGGGGAACTGGGCATGCTGGGAATCTATCATGAGGAACAATATGGCGGCGGCGGTTTTGACGTGGTCAGTTTTTGCCTTGTGCTTGAAGAAATTGCCCGCTGGGATGCTTCATTGGCGCTTACGGTAGCTTCCCATACTTCCCTGGGAACCGGTCATATTGCTTTGGCCGGAAATCATGAGCAGAAATTAAAGTACATGCCAGAGTTAACTTCAGGAGAAAAATTAGCCGCCTGGTGTTTAACGGAGCCAGGTTCAGGAAGTGATGCTTCCGGGATGAAAACAACGGCCATTAAGAAAGGTGATAAGTATATTTTAAATGGGGCAAAGATATTTATTACACAGGGTTCTGTAGGTGATACTTATGTAGTCTTAGCCAAAACAGATCCTGAGCAAGGCACCAGGGGAATTTCAGCCTTTATCGTAGAGCGCGAATGGGATGGAGTAAACCCAGGCCCTGGCATGCACAAACTGGGGATGAATTCTTCCGATACGACTGAAGTTGTTTTTGAGAACGTAGAAGTCTCTGCCGAAAATTTACTGGGAGATGAAGGAAAAGGATTTGTTGATACCATGAAAGTTTTGGATGGCGGTCGCGTTGGGATCGCAGCCCTTTCAGTTGGAATAGCCCGGGGCGCACTGGAAGAATCGCTGAAATATTCCATGGAAAGGAAACAATTTGGCACTGCCATTGGTAATTTTCAGTACATGGAAGGAAAAATGGTGGATATGGCTACAGAAATTGATGCGGCCCGGTTACTGGTTCTCAGAGCAGCGTGGCTCAAAGATAATGACAAGCCTTACACTACGGAAGCTTCTATGGCCAAGTTGTTTGCTTCCGAGCTTTCTGTTCGGGCTGCACTTGAAGCCATACAAATTCATGGTGGCTACGGATATACCAAAGAATATCATGTTGAGCGCTTTTTACGAGACTCCAAGCTTATGACCATTGGCGAAGGAACTTCAGAAGTTCAGCGCTTGATCATTGCGCGAGAGCTCAAGAAAAATCTTGTGTAGGTATCATAGATTTTATTGTTGGAAACCTGAAAGTCTGTAATTCACTGAGTTGCAGACTTTTTTATTGATCCGGATAGATTGTTGAGTGATTTTGTTTACGGTAAAACAG
The DNA here is from genome assembly GCA_022450045.1 of Gracilimonas sp. Lineage (GTDB taxonomy): Bacteria > Bacteroidota > Rhodothermia > Balneolales > Balneolaceae > Gracilimonas. The sequence continues at coordinate 27,628 of JAKURD010000019.1, forward strand.
AAGGGGTGTAATACAACAATACCATTGATCTTTCCAGTGGAGACTGGAAATTACTCTATTACCTGAGCTCGATTATTGATAGCTTGAAAAATACCTAAAAAGTCATCCCTGCGAAGCCAGAGATCTTATTATTGCCAGTAATTCAATCATAGATACATAAAAAACAAGTAGATTTCGGGCATTCGCCGCGAAATAACCCTCTTGCCTATGATAGAACCTACTTTTTAATCGAACTCAGGTTTATTCAATTGAGGAAAACCGGAACATCAATCCTGAACTGGGACAACCAGTCCAAATAGATGAAGAAGACCATCTTTATGCGTATTCATTTGATCCATACCCTCATCTTAAAAAAATAAAAGTTACATTTCAGTAATGAAGAAGATCAAATTCATATGATAATTTCATTTCTCCCTTAATTCATTTTTTGTACTATTCATCAAAACAAATTCAGATAATTAATTTCAGTCATGGCAAAAAATCTATTCAATATCGACGATGCCTATCTCTTTGAATCGGAATTAAATGAGGAAGACCGCCTCATTATGGAAACGGCTCGCGATTATGCCCAAAGCAAGCTTGAGCCCCGTGCACTTAAAGGGAATACCGAAGAATATTTTGACCAAAGTATAGCACGTGAAATGGGAGAAATGGGATTACTTGGTGTGACGATCCCGGAAGAGTACGGGGGCTCAGAAGCAAGCTATACGGCTTATGGCTTGATTGCCAGGGAAGTAGAAAGAGTTGACTCCGGTTACCGCTCCTTCATGAGTGTTCAGTCGTCATTGGTGATGTATCCCATTTCAGCGTTTGGAACCGAAGAACAAAAGCAGAAATTTCTTCCCAAACTGGCGACCGGGGAAATGATCGGTTGCTTTGGCTTAACTGAGCCTGACCACGGTTCTGATCCCGGCTCCATGGTTACCACGGCTGTTAAAACGGATGGGGGATGGAAGCTGAACGGAGCCAAAATGTGGATCACCAATTCTCCGATTGCGGATGTTGCGGTGGTTTGGGCAAAGGCGAAAGAAAATAAAAATGAAGAAGGTGTAATTCGTGGTTTTCTGGTTGAGAAGGGAATGAAAGGCTTTTCAGCACCCCATACGAAATACAAAATGAGTCTTCGTGCATCCGAAACCGGTGAATTGGTTTTTGATGATGTATTTGTTCCTGATGAAAATGTTTTTCCTGATATCAAAGGCTTGAAAGGGCCATTTATGTGTTTGAATTCCGCCCGATATGGAATTGCATGGGGAACCGTTGGTGCTGCCGAGTTTTGCTATCAAAGGGCTCGTCAATATGTGTTAGACCGAAAGCAGTTTGGGAAACCATTGGCTGCCAATCAGCTTATACAGACCAAACTTGCCAATATGCTTACCGATATCACCGCTATGCAGATGTTGGTACTCCGGCTTGGAAATCTAAAAGATGAGGGACGTGATCATCCTTCCATGACATCCCTCGCAAAACGAAACAATTGTGGGAAAGCCCTGGAGATCGCCCGGGTATCTCGAGATATGCACGGCGGCAATGGTATTGTTGGCGAATACCGGGTAATACATCATGTTATGAACCTTGAATCTGTCAATACCTATGAAGGCACCTATGACATCCACGGACTTATCCTGGGCCGGGAGATCACAGGGATCCAGTCGTTTACTCCCAAAGGAAATGATTAGTCGCCAAGTCGCAGAATATATTTACTGAAATTATCTTTTCATTCATTTACCTTGGGCAGGCACTTTCCACATAAGTACGTATGGATTTAAAAAATAAGCTTAAAGAAAATACAGAATTGCTGATGGAGACCGTTGCTGAGGTCCCGGAATCAAAATTTAATATCAAGCCCGGGGAAGGGGGCTGGTCGGTCGCTGATGTGATCGAACATTTATATCGCTCTGAATTTGGCATCCCAAAGTTGTTACAGGGAGAGACTCAGAAGGATATTGATCGTGCACCGGATGCTTTTGTAGAGCCAATGCGAAAGCGATTTTTGCAATCTGAGCGGAAAATGAAAGCATCAGGTGTCATTCTTCCAACAGAAGGAGAAAAATCAAAAAAAGAGATCATCTCCAAATTTCAACAGAACCGAATGAAGATCATTGAATTGATCGGGAAACTGGATACTGATGAATTGTGCCTTTCGTTCAAACATCCTTTGTTTGGTTATTTAACAAGGCAGGAATGGGCACGTTTTAATATCATCCACACCCAACGGCACTTGGTACAGATACAAAGAATTATAGCTCAACTAAATTAAACGTTCCGGGTTTTTGATTACATGAAAAGGACTATTTATCAAATGAAAATGGCAGGTAATATTTTATTGGTATGGTGTATAATCCCCCTTTTATCTATCGGGGTCGGGGTAAATGCCCAGGATATAGTACGGGAAGAAGTGGTATTTATAAGTGGGGATAATGTTTTGAGCGGCACATTGGTGCTCCCAGACTCAGCCGAGAATGTTCCTGTTATTTTGTTCATGGGGGGAATGGATGAATGGGGAGATTTCCACTCACAGCGGCAGAGTTTTATAGAAGAAAACCTGGAAGCTGTTTTTCCGGCAGTGGGCATTGGGGTTTTTTATTATGACCCCAGGGGAGTAGGTGATTCGGAAGGAAGATGGGGCAGAGCTACCTTAAATGATTTTGCGGATGACGCCATAGCCGCTATCTCATTTTTAAAGCAACGAAAAGAAGTAGATCCTGACAGAATCGGGATCGTTGGGCATGGGGAGGATGGATGGGTTGCACAGATTGTGGCAGCAACAGCACCTCAGGAAGTTAAATTAATGGCTTCACTCGGTGGCCCCACTTTTGATGCAACAAAGCAGCTCATCAATGAATATCACAGTGAATATGTTTGCAATGGTGCGGATAGCACTGCAGCTTATGATAAAGCGGTTCAAAAAGCACAATCTCATCAAAATTGGGTGTCCATGATCGCCATAACGAAACGCTGGCGCCATATGAGGATGAAAATGGAGTATGAATCTGCTAAATATCTGAAGGAGATAACTATTCCAGCATTATTTGTTTTTGGAGAGAATGACGGACAGGTATATCCATCGTGGGCTATGGAAGAAATGAATACCGTTTTCCCTGATTCGATTCCCTCAAATTTCAGCACCTTCAGTATTGCCGGGGCCAATCACTATTTTCACGTAGTACCTCCATGTTATGATTATGAGGATGACAGTGACACGATTAGAAAAAACTTCTCTTTTCGGTTTAAAGAAGTTTTTCGGGAATGGATCTTTGATCATTTGTAAGCTAATGCCAGATCATGTCACTTATTCCTGCCTCAAAGTGTTAAATTAATGGAGCTGCTAAGGCTATCTTAAATATTAAAAGTGATAATTTTACTAAATGGATTCTATAAAATTTTCAGTAATCGGGTTTGGACGGATCGGGAAAAGACACGCCAAGATCATCCATGAATTTGAACACAGTTCACTGTTGTCGGTTACGGACGTAGATTCAGGTCAATTTTCCGCGTTCGATGAATTAGGGATCGAAGGCCACACCTATCATTCACTCAGGGATTTTATAGCTAAGGACAACAATACACGTGATGTGGTCTCCATTTGTACTCCCAATGGTTTCCATACCGAGTATGCTGTAAAACTGCTCAATGCCGGTTATCATGTAGTAATCGAGAAGCCAATGGGATTGTCCAAAGAATCCTGTTTAGACGTGATAGGAGCTCAGGAAGCCACGGGAAACAGAGTGTTTGTGGTTAAGCAAAACAGATACAGTCCCCCTTCCGAATGGATGAAGAAAGTGGTTACAGAAGGTTTGATCGGGGATGTGTTGATGGTACAGGTAAATTGCTATTGGAACAGGGATGAACGGTACTATAAAGACAGCAGCTGGCGTGGAACCAAAGATCTGGATGGAGGTGCTTTGTTCACACAATTCAGCCATTTTGTAGATCTGATGTACTGGGTATTTGGAGATATAAAAACTCCAACATCAACCATCAAAAACTTTACCCATCCAAAGCTGGTTGATTTTGATGACTCAGGTTTTGCTCAGTTTGAATTTTTGAATGGGGGAATAGGGAGCATCAATTACTCGACTTCATGCTGGGATAAGAACATGGAGAGCAGTATTACCGTGATCGGCTCCAAAGGCAGTTTTAAAGTAGGAGGGCAGTATATGAATGAGGTGGAATATTGCCATATTGAAAATTATGAAATGCCGGAACTGCCCCAGACAAACCCACCAAACGACTACGGGCCTTTTAAGGGAAGTGCGGCCAATCATCACTTTGTGATAGAAAATATCGTGGAAACCTTAAACGGTAAAAGCGAGCCTACAGCAAATGCTTTCGAAGGAATGAAAGTGGTGAGTATTATTGAGCAGATCTATAATGCAGCCAAAAAGTAGCTTTAGAGTCCACTTCTTTTTATTCTTCATTCATTTAAAAATCATTTAAGCGTAGTACTATGTCTATACCTTTACTTGACCTTAACCGGCAGTATGATACGATAAAAGAAGAAATTCGGGTTGCCATCGATGAGGTACTTGAAAGTCAGTATTTTATCATGGGTGACAAAGTAAAGCAGTTCGAAGAGGAAGTAGGGAAGTACTGCGAAACTGATCATACATATGGCTGTGCTTCAGGGTCCGATGCACTGCTGCTTGCACTAATGGCAATAGATGTAAACCCCGGAGATTATGTGATCACCACTCCGTTTACGTTTTTTGCTACGGCCGGTGCAATCTCAAGATTGAATGCAATTCCTGTTTTTTTGGACATTGAAAAAGATTCCTACAATCTCGATCCGAAACAGGTTGAGCTATTTTTGAAAAAAGAACATCCGGTATACAAAAAACTGAATCCAGATCCGGAAAAGATTAAAGCTGTGATCCCTGTTCACTTATATGGGCAAATGGCGGATATGGACCCGATTACGGAGATCGCCAATGAACATGGATTGAAAGTGATAGAAGATGCCGCCCAGGCCATTGGAGCAACTTACAAAGGTCAAAAGGCGGGAAGCATGGGAGATTTTGGATGTTTTAGCTTCTTCCCAAGTAAGAATCTGGGGGCCTATGGTGATGCGGGGTTGATCACTGTGAAAGATCCTGCTTTGGCAGAAAAAACGGACATTCTGCGACTGCACGGTGCGAAACCTAAATATCATCACAGCCTGGTTGGGATAAATAGCAGACTCGATGCTATTCAGGCTGCTGTACTGTCGGTTAAGCTCAAGTATCTGGATGAGTGGTCAGAAAAACGAAAAGAAATTGCTCACACATATAATGAGCTTTTCAATGATGCCGGAATAATTGGGGATCTAAGCCAATGCCCTGGTGTTTGTTCGGATGATTGCGGGTTGGATCCAAATGTTATCATCCCACCGACTGAAACTACCGGCGCTTCCAATCGGAACGGCCGGCATATTTACCACCAATATACCATCAGAACCAAGAAAAGAGATGAAGTGGCTAAGGTTTTGAGTGATGAAAATATTGGGCATTCTGTCTATTATCCCATTCCGCTGCATCAACAAGAATGCTTCTCCTACTTAGGATATAAAGCTTCAGATTGCCCCAATGCTCATTGTGCGAGTCGGCAGGTAATTTCGTTGCCGATCTACCCCGAGCTTAAAGAAGAGGAAATTCAAAAAGTGGTTGATACGGTAATTTCAGTACATACTTCTTAATTTCCAGCAGTCTAAGAACTTTATAATTTATTACTGCAACTAAGGCACTGAAATCTCTATTTTAGAAGCAATACTAAACAACAAAATATGATCTGGGAAAACTCTTTATATCTTTGGTTGCTTGCATTGATTCCTGCAGCAGTTGTGTTGCTATGGTGGCGAAGCTATCAGGCTAGGGCCAGACAGGAAAAATATTTCAGTCCTGAGCTTTTCGAGTCTCTGAGAAAAGGGTTTTGGCCTTTGGGGAATCGGCTTAAGAATATTTTTATGTTAGCCGGTTTCTTCTTTTTGACGGTTGCTTTAGCAGGACCTAAAATCGGAACGGAAGTCCGGGAAATAAAACGTCAGGGTATTGATATGCTTGTTGCCCTGGATCTTTCTGCCAGTATGAATGCTGAGGATGTCCGCCCTAGTCGTCTTGAAAAAGCCAAGTTTGAAATTAACAGGCTTATTGAAAGGCTTCAGGGTGATCGTGTAGGCTTGGTTGTATTTACGGGGGAAGCTTACATTCAAAGCCCCATGACCCTCGATTATTCCGCATTACGTCTTTTTCTCGATATAGCTGAAACCGAGCAGATGCCAAGTTCTGCTACTGATTTTAAGTCGGCTATGGAAACAGCCCTGGATGCATTTCAGGCTCTTGAGGATAATGACAGCGACGCAGCAAGAGTTTTACTTATTATTTCTGATGGGGAAGATCATGGACAATCATATGATGAAGCCCTCAATGAACTTATAGAAGAAAATATATTGGTTTATACCCTTGGGGTTGGCACCAATGAAGGGACTACCATCCCTTTGTATGAAGAAGGAACAGATAGATTGATAGGTTACAAACGGGATAATAACGGCCAGGTTGTAACAACGAAATTGCAAAGTCAGACTTTGAGGAATATTGCTAATGCAGCAGATGGAGAATACTATTCCATCGAAAGAGGAAATGAAGGCATTGATGCTTTTTTAGCCCGTATGGACGAACTTGAGAAGGGGGAATTTGCCAGTCAGGAGTATGCCGACTATAAAAATCAGTATCAGTGGATGGGAGTATTGGCGCTCCTGTCTATTGTGAGCTCCGTGATGATCCCATCCTATTCGACCGGCAAGGCTTGATCGCCCGATCACAATTTAAATATCATTCACTTTTAATAATTAATAATGTCAGATAAAGAACAACGCTTTAAAGCGGTAGAAGAAAACCTGAGCAAGCAAGGATTTAAGATCAAAGACCAAGATCTTGAACGGCCATGGGGGGGCTTTTTTGTAATTGAAGAAGATCAGGCGAAAGAATTTATTCAAGCTTATTTTGATGATGTTAAGATAAATGAAATCAATATTTCCGGAAGACTAAGTCCAAAGATCCTTTTGGTTGAACCTGGAAAACGACTTTCTTGGCAATATCATCATCGAAGAGCAGAAATCTGGCAAGTTATTGATGGTCCTGTTGGAGTAATAAAAAGTATCAGTGATGAGCAGAAACCGATAAAAGAATACAACAAAGGAGAAAAGGTGATCCTGAAGCAGGGAGAGCGACACCGAATTGTAGGGCTGGATAACTGGGGTGTAGTAGCTGAAATCTGGCAACATGTATATTCTGATCATCTCTCGAATGAAAAAGACATTGTTCGACTGGAAGATGATTTTGGGCGTTAGAACCTGATTTCAGAAAACACTTAATGGATTTAAGAATTTATATTTTAGCATTTTATGATCAAGTTATTTATCACAGACCTGGATGGTTGTATTGCACATCCTTTTCTAAGTCCCGATTGGGAAGCTTTGTCTCGCATCAAATCATTGAATATTAAAAGTAAGAATGACGAACAGATTCCTGCGTTAACGATCTGTTCAGGCCGGCCGTTTCCATATGTAGAAGCTGTTGGCCAATGGCTTGATGTAGATCATCCAATGCTTTTTGAAAGCGGGGGCGGGATGTATGATATACAAACCAACGAGATCACCTGGAACCCTCATTTTGGTGATGAAGCAAAAAAAGCGGTCTCGGAAATAAAAGAGTGGCTCGAGAAAACGCTCATCAAAAATTATAAAGGAACCTATCCTGAGTTCGCAAAATATACCGATGCCGGTTTAGTAAATCCCGATTCATCCAAAATTGCATTGATGCATGAGGAAGTTCTCAATCATGTAAATGGAAACTATCCGATGTTTGAAGTACATGCCACGGATGTCTCTGTAAATATCATTCTCAAAAAAGCGAATAAAGGGGAGGGCATTCGTTTCTTATCTAAGAAGCTGAAGATTGATTTAGAGGAAGTGGCTTACATCGGTGATAGCAGTGGAGACATTCCCGGCTTACAGATCGTTGGCAGATCATTTGCCCCAAGCAATGCCAAGCATTTTGTGAAAGAAACTGTGGATACTGTAACTCAAACACCCGCAACAGAAGGTGTACTCGAAGCTTATGAACTTCTCATTCAGCAGAACCAAGAGCAGTAGAATTTACATTGGGATGAAGATCCCTTCAGCTTCTTGCAAAAAAATACAAAAACGTGGATTTATATAATTATCCCCGCTAAAGCCTTTTAGACACGGCCTCTCGGTCTGATGGCTCCAAGTCCATCTGACTGATTGTTTGATTTGAGCACCTGCGTCTTCTACTTATCCTAATTCAACATCGGGGGCCTGCATCATCGATCAGATGGGTAATCCATCAGATCGAGTTCGTGGTTGTTTAATCTACCTCCCGGTCTGCCGGCTCCAAGTCCATCTGACCGATTGTTTGATTCGAGCGACACGTTCAGTTCGTATCCTAATCCAATATACTGCGCCAGTTTCATCGATCAGCCCATGAATCGGACGGGGTATCCATCAGACGGATTTTGCAGCTTTTCTAACATTCTTTATCTCGAACTCACGTTACAAAAAGATTATGTTCGAGTATTACTGAATTTCTCTCTCTTGAAGCTGTTTCAGTAGCTCAAAATAATTTTCGATCATGCGCTGGTAATCGGGGGAGTACTTGGTGAAATTTGGATCATTGAGTCGGTTTTGGATCTCCTTTTCAAGTTCCTCAAGTGTTAATTTCGGGGGAGTCGCTGGGTTAAAGTCATTAGGGCCGGAACCTTCTCTTTCCTCTTCTTCGCCTTGCTCTTGCATGGCCTGTTCAGCTTCAAGCATTCGGGATAGTATGTTCTGCTGCCGTTCCACCAGGGTCGGGTCGGCTGCGCCTCCACGCAGGTCATTGATGGTATCTTCCATATCTTCGATCATGCGCTGTATTTCACTTCCAAGCCTGTCACCGTCTAACTCACCGCTTTGCTGTAGTTCCTGAAGCTGTTTTCGAATCTCATTTTGCTGTCTGGCGATTTGATTCAATCGCTCCATCTGATCCTGAGATAGCCGCTCTCCCTGCATGTCGTTGATCATTTCCTGGAGCATTTTATTCAGCTGTTGCTGATTTTGCCCCGATTGCTGCAGCTGTTCGATCATCTGTTGCATCGACATGCCGCCTCCGCCTGAACCTCCGCCCTCTGAATTCTGAAGCTCTTCAAGTAAATTCGCAACCATAAACGAAATATCATTGATCCCGCCCAATGCCTGTCGTGATGCCACAGAAGACTGCTCCCGGTTACGCTCCGACATTTGTTCCAGTGAACGCTGAAGTCTTTCCTGTACCTCAAGCTTCTTTTTGTTGATCTCATTGGAGAACTGTGGAATTTCCGAAGAAAGTTGAAACAGTGAGTCAGAAATAGAATCAAAAAATCCTTCAACATTGCTTTGGTTACGGGCATAGGTAACATAAGCCTGACTTCGATTTTCTGTATTAGAAGCGAGGGTAGTAAGGTTTTCCTGTTCAAGTGAAACGTTAAGAAGAGAATAAAGCACATACTGAAGCCCGGCTATATTAAGCCTCATTTGGTTTTGCCCCATTTCAGACATTAGTTCTTTCGTTTGCTCCGCAAGCTGCTGATATTTTGCCTGACGATTCTGAGGTTTAGATTGGCCCTGTCCTGAAGAATCTTGTTCATTATTATTTTTCTGCTCTTGCTGATCATTCCCTTCTTCCGATTCGTCTCCGGAATTTATCTCTTTTTTAATTTCTTCAGAAAGTACATCAAGCTCTTCTTTAGATTTCTGCTGAAAATCAGCTATTTCTTTTTCATTTTTTGAAGAAGTGTTCTCTGAAAGTGATTCAATCTTTTCCTTCAGATTTTCATTCTCTTCAAGGGTTTTCCGGAGCTGTTCATTTTTCGCCTGATCCGTATTATCTGCTCCCTGCGGATCTCTTTCCCCTTCCCGGCGGGCCATATCCTCGAAAGATCTGGCAAGCTTATCAAGATCAGAGTTGAGCTTAATTTGTTTGAATAACTCAATGGTCCTCTCCAGGCGTTCCTTATAAAGCTCTTCGTTAAACTCCAGGTTCTGCATGGCTTGCCGCATCTGTTCGGGGGTCATCTCCCCGAACTGCTCCCGAAGTTTTTCCAAAGCCTCCCGGTAGGCGGGGTCGTCAATCTCCTCCATAAGTTTCTGGAGCTCTTCATAGGCCTGTTGAGTTTCCTCCGAAAGCATATTGTCTTCACTCAGTTCATTCTTGAGCTCCTCAAATTTTTTATTGAGCTCATCGATCCTCCTCTGGACTTCCTCTTGTTGTTTCTGAACTTGTTCTAATGCTCTCTTCTCTTCGTATCCGGCACTTCCAGGATTGTCCTTCATTTGCTCTTTAAAGCGTTCGTATTGTTCCCTTGTTTGCTCAAACGCTTCAGAGATATCACTCAGGTCCGTTTCAACTTCATCTTCCTTTTTATCGATGTCATCAAAATATTCTACCAGCGAGGGGACCTCCAGGGTAATGATTCTGGAATCGGAAGATTTATAGCCATTGTATCCGTCATTGTCCTGAACGGTGATCCAAAAGGTCAGTATATCCTGAGGACTCAACTCAAATTCATTAAGATCCCATACATAAGAATTCAGATCACCTTGTGTTGGTTGTTCAAAGGTAATGCTGCCTGTGATGGGGTCTTCGACATAAGCTTTTCTTAATTCGTAGTTGAGCGATGCACCGGTGAGTCCGAAGTCATCTATTGCTCTGTATAGAATATCTACGTCAGAAGGATTGACCTCCCGTATGTTATCCTCAGGTTCTATGATCTCCGCAAGCGGATATTCATCGCCCTGAGGAGATATCACGATCTGAAATGGATTGCGATTCGTGAGCCCGTTTTCATCTTCAATATAAAAACGTAAAGTATCGTCTTCAGATACTTCAAGATCGTGAATGAAAGTACTATCCTCTTCAACTGACATATCTGAAAAACCTTTATTAGTATATAATTGCAGGGATGTGATTTCTTTATTCAAGGTACCTGAAAGATTCAATTTAGAACCTTCGTACGCTCGCACCTGTGATATAGGGTAGGTGTTGATGGTTGAGTGAAGCCCGGTGTAATCAGGTGGGATTACCGTTACCTTTAGTTCAGAAAAACGAGGACGAAGTTGTACATCTGCGTTGTAAGTTTGACTTTGATAGCCATCCATTTCAACATAATACTGAAGATCATTATTGAGGTCTTGGGTGATAGAGGTGAATGTTGCTCCTGAACCTTCCATTGCCCGGGTTCGATATTCTTCCTCTACCGAAGTCTTGATCTTCAATTCCACCTCATCAGGGATCAAATCTCCGTCAAAATTAATATCCACCTGAAAGGGACTTCCCTGCTCCAGCGTTACGGTTCCGGGGGATATGGTGAAGCTATATGGATTTGGCTTTTTAAAGGTTTCCCAAAATGAAAAAGTACGGCGGGCAGCATCGCTGAAGTTGAATGATGTTATAAGAAATACAACCAAGACAGCAATATTCACATTCATCAACTGCCTGTATGCCGCGTAGCTATGGGAGGATCTTATATGGTCATCGAGTGAATCAGAAAGTCTTTCAGAATTAATCTTGCTTAAATTTTGGAAGATCGCGGCATCGATAAGAGCTGGGTTTCCTACTCCTGATTTTTCAAGATCAAGGGTGTCTTTAAGTTCAGGGAGGTTACTTTTTCGGCTGAACTCACGATAAAAATCAGTGAAGGATTCCGTGCCAAAATTTGTATATCCTTTCCAAAAAGAAACTCCGGCGGCTATCAATACCGAAAGAATTAAAGTCAGTTTAGTTGGGAAGGAAAGGTAAATGACATGTTCAGCAATAATCAAAGCCGTAAGTCCGGCAAAGAGTATGAGGAAGGCCCGAAGCAATAACGTACCCTTCCTTTTTGAAAGGAGGGAGCCGAAAGCAGAACGCAGGTGCTTCCGAACTTCTTCGGTTGGATTATGTATTCCGGAATTTGCCATAGATCACTACAAGGAAGGTGTGGCTGTTATAAAACTTAGATACTGTTTATTTATTACTCATTAAAGGTCATTCAGGCTTAGCTGTTTGGAGACGGAAAAACGATGGTTTTCATACTCAACCCTGATCATTTCGAGATGCGCATCATGCTCCAGGTATAGATTCCACTGTTTGCTTGCTGCTGTTTTTAAAAACGCATCTTTTTCATCTAACGTTTGTACCGGATACATATCATATCCCATAATCCAGGGCAGGGGAACGTGCACATGCGTTGGAATAAGGTCTGCCACAAAAACCATGGTTTTTCCTTCTGCTTCTATCTTTGGCAGCTGCTGCCCGATGGTATGTCCGTTTACACTGATGGCTGAAAGTCCCGGCTCGTATTCATGTTCTTCCCCCACTAAATTCAGAGTACCGGAATTCTTAATGGGATCAATATTTTCTGGAAAGAAACTTGCTTTCTCCCTGGCGTTTGGATCATTCGCATTTTCCCAATGGCTATCTACCACATGATACGCGGCCTTTGGAAAGGTAAGTTCAAGGTCATCATTGTCATTATAAAAACTGGTTCCGCCGCAATGGTCAAAATGGAGGTGCGTGAAGATGACATCGGTTACATCCTCAAACTTGAATCCGTGTTCAGCAAATGAATTCTCCAGATTCTTCGAACTTTGATCCAGCTGATATATATTCTTCATCTTTTCATTAAACTTGGAACCGGCCCCATTATCTATCAGATAAAGTTTACCGGTATTGTTTGATTTAATGAGCAGGCATCGCATGGTCATCGGGATCCTGTTCTTTTCATCAGCCGGGAGATCTTTTGACCATAGTGTTTTTGGTACTACGCCAAACATGGCCCCTCCATCAAGGCGGAAGTCACCGGTTTCAATGGTAAATAATTCAAAAGGTCCTAAAGTTGTTTTTGATAAGCTCATACACTAAAAATTTGGTTCACTTGGAATATAACAATCAGCAGACAGGATTCAGAACGGGGGGATTAAAAGGCATAAAAAAAGCTCCTCAACGTGGAGGAGCTTTAAAATAGGGAAGGCTATTTGGCTGAGATCAAAAAGAAGGAACCACATCGTTTCGATACATGGTATCAAGTAATGTAATTGAGATCATCAGCAGAAAAAAGATGACAGCCATGATCAAAAGCATGGCGTTGAATTTAACATCCCAGTAGAGATTCATGAAAAATGCTGCCACTAAAAATGCTTTTATCAAAGCAATGGATATAGCGGTAACTACATCAAAAGGCGGGGGAATCGCAACAAATTTTGCGACTACCACCGTTATGATGGTCAGGATGAACAGTGTGGTTCCAACGGCCCAAAGCTGGCCTGCTGTAGAAATATGATGTTCGTGATTATGTGTGCTCATAGTCTAAAATAGTTTAGGATAAAATGGGTCATTCAATGAGGTAAAGCAACGGAAAGAGAAAGATCCAGATAAGGTCAACCAAGTGCCAGTAAAGGCCTGTGATCTCAACGGGAGTATAGTACTCGCTGCTGAATTCCCCTTTCTTTGCTCTTAAGTAGATCCAGTAGATCAACCCGATACCGATAAGAACGTGTACGGCATGAACTCCGGTCAGCATATAATAAATACTAAAGAATATAGCTGCCTGGGGATGGTCAATGCCTTCATAGGTATAATACTCGCCTGGGAAAATACCAAGCTCAAACTTATGAGCATATTCGAACCCCTTAATGACCATAAAAACCAAAGCAAGCCCAATGGTAATAAGCAGGTTGATCTTCAATCCTTTCATTTGGTCTTTTTGGGCAGACCGTATGGCCATGGCTACCGTTAAACTACTTCCGATCAGAACAACAGTGTTTACCGCTCCCCAAAAGGTGTTAAGCTCAAGTGCAGCCATTTGGAATAGTTCAGGATACCATGCCCTATAAATGATATAAGCACAGAATAATCCGCCAAAAAATAAGATTTCGTTTACTAAGAACACCCACATACCCAATTTTGCGGTATCAAATTGCTGATCGGAATCAACAAAGTGATGATGCACATGCGTAGGGTGTGAAGTCGAATGATTCGCCATTTACTTCCCGAGTTGTGTTTTTTTAGTTTGCATTTTTTTTGATTTCTACTCTTTTCTGAGCTTCAGTTTTTATCAGTGATCTTTGTCTTCATTCGCCAAGCCAAGCTGAAATTCTTCCATAGGCCTGTGATAATCATAAGGACCATTAATAACCACCGGAGTGTGATCGAAGTTGTGGAAATCAGGCGGTGAAGTTGTCTGCCATTCCAAACCACGGCTTCCCCATGGATTTGAACCGGCTTTTTCACCACTCTTTAATGATTTTGCTAAGTAGTAAGCGATCAGTAAGAATCCAACTCCAAGTATATAAGAACCGATAGTTGAAGTTTGGTGGAATATGGTAAACTGATCGATATAGTTATAATATCGTCGCGGCATTCCCTGCGATCCCATAATAAACTGAGGAAGGAAGGTCGTGTTAAAGCCGATGAAAATTAAAGCAGCTCCGACCTTAGCCTGAAATTCGTTGTACATCTTGCCGGTCATTTTTGGCCACCAATAGTGGAGCCCGGCAAGAAAGGAAATCAGGGTACCACCCATCATCACATAATGAAAATGGGCTACAACATAATACGTATCGTGCAGGTGAATATCGGCTGAAAGTGTTCCAAGCATGATTCCTGTAAACCCACCAATGGAGAATATGAACAGGAAACTGAATACATAGATCATCGGTGTTTTCATTTCAATAGAACCCTTGTATAAGGTAGCTACCCAGTTCAGGACCTTAATACCGGTCGGAATTCCCACTAAGAAAGTCAGGAACGAGAACACAGTGGTTGCTACAGCAGACTGACCTGAGGTGAACATATGGTGTCCCCAAACCAGGAATCCAATAAAGGCAATAGCCAGAGAGGAAAGTGCGATAGCCCAATATCCAAAAATATGCTTCTTGGAGAAAGTGGTGATCACTTCTGAGATAATACCAAAGGCTGGCACGGCCATAATATATACCGCGGGATGGGAGTAGAACCAGAAAAAATGCTGGAATAAAACCGGGTCACCGCCAAGGGCAGGATCAAAAATTCCTATTCCAAGAGCACGTTCCATGGTAAGCAGTAAAACTGTGATGGCTAATACAGGGGTTGCAAGTACCTGAATAATGCTTGTTGCATATAAAGCCCATAAATTCAAAGGAAGTTTACCCCAGGTAATACCGGGTGCCCGCAATTTGTGAATGGTAGCAATAAAGTTAGTACCGGTTAAAATGGATGAAAACCCAAGTATGAAAACCCCAATAGTTACCCATATTACGCTCGATGAAGATTGGGTACTGTAAGGAGTGTAGAAGGTCCAGCCGGTATCCAATCCATTATTTGCAAGAGCAATGAATGTAAAGATGGCACCAATCACATAGATATAAAAACTCGCGAGGTTAAGCCTCGGAAACGCTACATCCTTTGCTCCAAGCTGCATGGGAAGCACAAAGTTTCCAAGCGCAGCAGGGATGGAGGGGATCAGCACGAAGAACACCATAATGGCTCCGTGAAGCGTGAAAAACTGATTGTACGTATCCGCTTCAATGAAGGTTTTAGCCGGTGTTAAAAGCTCAGTTCTCAAAAGAAGGGCTAAAATACCTCCCACTAAGAAAAAGAACGTAACAGAACCCAAGTACATGAGCCCGATCTTTTTGTGATCTACGGTAGTCATCCAGGCCCAGAGACCTTTTTCATCCGTTAAATAAGTGTTTTTGGGATCTTCGGACGGCTTGTATCGTTTTACCTTTAATGTCTTTTTAGTGCCGGTAGATGCCGGTTTTACTTCAGCTGTCAACATATTAATCTTCTAAAGTTTTAATGTATTCAATAATATCGGAGATGTCGTCATCACTTAGGCGACCTTCATAACTAACCATCTGGTTTTGATAACCTTCTACAATTTTCGCGGAAGGGTTGAGGATGGATTCTCTAATGTAATTCTCATCAGCGGTCAGTGTAGTTCCATTGGTCATCGTTTCTTCACGGCCAAAAAGTCCCTGGAAAGAAGGACCGATCTTCTGGGAGCCATCTACCGAGTGACAGGTCACACATCCCTGAATGCTCACCAGGCTTTCACCTCTTTCGACGGGAGTTCCGCCTCCGCCAGTATTTTGTTCATCAAGCCAGGCTTCAAAGTCCTCTTGAGTATGCGCTACTACTGTGGCTAACATATCTGAATGTGAGGTTCCGCAATATTCTGTACAAAAAACCTGAGACTCGCCTTCTTCCTCTGCCTGAAACCACACAGTGGTATATCGGTTAGGGAGTACATCCTGCTTAATACGATAGTCCGGCACAAAGAATGAGTGCAATACATCCTGTGACTGCATCACTAATTTAACGGGGCGGCCGGCGGGCACATGAACCTCATTTCCAATCTGTGCTCCATTTTCATAGCTGAAGGTCCATCCCCACTTGTAAGCAGAAACATGGATCTCATACGCGTTATCAGGCGGGGTTTGAAGGTTTAGCCATCCTTTGTATCCCCATCCAAATACGATGAATACCAAAAGAAGAGGTATAACCGACCAGGTGATCTCGAGCTTATTGTTGTGGGTGATAAGTGGTGTTTCGTCGTCTTCAGACTTGCGCTTATACTTTATCGCAAAATAGATCAGTGCGATGGTTACACCGGCAAGAATGATGAAGCTTACGATGTGGATGAAAGCCATCACTGCATCGGTACTTGCTCCTGTTAATGGAGATTCAAGCTCCGGGAGCATAAAATCGAATAAACTGCCCATTAGTTAAATTCAGTTTTTGAGTTTTGTTTTTTTGCGTTTTTCGCGAAGCCAAAGCGAACCCAAGAATATACCGAGAATTATCAGTGTAGCCAAGCCACCAAGCTTCATAATATTAATTGCTACCGGCACATAACTGCCGGAATCAGGATCATATTGGTAACAGTACATGACAACTTTGTCTATGGTGCTTCCAATCTTTCCATCTGCGGCCTCATATAGAGCGCTGCGAACATTAAATTCATCGTAGGAAACACCGTACAAATAACGGGTGATCTTTCCACCGGGACTCAGAAGCATTATAGCCGCACTGTGGGCAAATTCTCCGGTTCCCTCTATTTCTTTGTATCGAAACCCAACGGCTTCAACGACCTTATCGATCTGACTTTTATTACCTGTCAAAAAATACCAGCCTGCTTTCGTAGCAGAGTCCATTTGGTTCAGGTAATTTTGCTTCGACCTGGCTGCCAGTTCAGCATCTTCCTCAGGGTCAATACTGATGGATAGAACAATAAAATCTTTTCCCGGTTTCCACTGCAGGTCTTCAATTACGTTGATGGTTCCATCCAGAACCAGCCCGCATAACATAGGGCATTCGTAATATAAAGGATTCAATAAAACAGGCTTTCCTTCCTCAAGCAGGTCGCTTAAAAGCACGCTGTCTCCGTTCGAAGTTGCAAACTTAGCATCCAAAGGGATGTAGTCTCCCAAATGTTCTTCTACGCCAAGATTTTGCAGCGCATCCGGTTGTTCACGATTTAGCTGCGCTTGAGCAGCCTGTGAAGTCAGAAACACTGCAAGCAACATAGGTGCTAACAGTGTAAAACGTCTCATGATTATTTTAGTCTGTGGCTATTCTGCTAATAGCGCTGTCAATAGGAATTCTGTAGATACCTTCTTCAAGGTCAACTACACCAAAACTGTTTAATTCTTGTTTCTGTTCCGCCATTAAAGCACTGAAATCAGAATAGGTTACTCTTGAAGAGGCTTCTTTCTGTGCTTCAAATAAGCTGTACTGAGAAAAATAAACCAATCCGATAACAAAAATTATTACGAGGGAAGCTCCCAGCGTTGACCAAAAAATGAGTTTACCGTAATTCAGGTTATCACTCATCACTCCGTGAGAAACGGCTGCTGCAAATTCCTCATCTTCGGTAGTAATGTCAACATCTTCCACTTCACTGCCGTCATCAACATGGGGGGTGGTTTCTGCACCAAATAAACTGGCCGCTTCTTGATTTAACTGTGCTGCCCAGGAGATCACCTCTTCTTCAGACAGATCATGCTTTTCAGCAATTTTCTGAATGACAGAACGACTCTGTGAAACAGCTTCGAGTGCTACTTTAGCTTTAAATTCTGAACTATACTTTTCTGACATCGGTAATTCGATTATTGATGATACGATTTGGAGAGACAGTCATCCAGTTTAGGATCATTCTTCGGAACCATACTGTGCTTCTTAAAGGTATGAAAGAATAACCCAAAGAACAGGCCTCCTAATCCAAGGAAGGCTGTAATATCCATCCAACTGAAGCTAATGCCGTGGTCGTATAATGCCGGCATGGCGATCCAGTAAATTTCTGCAAAGTGAATGATCAGTACCAAAACCGAAACTCCGCCAAGAACGGTTCTGTTCTTCTTGGCTTCACGATTCAGGAGGATCAGGAATGGTACGGCAAAGCGGAAGATCAACAAGCTGAACGCTATAAACTCCCATCCGCCTTCCAGTCTATGAAAATACCAAATAGTTTCCTCCGGGATGTTCGCATAATAAATAAGTAAAAACTGACTGAAAGCGATGTATGCATAAAATACGGTGAAAGCGAAGAACCATGCACCGAGATCATAAATATGTACTTGACGGATGGTATTTGCTAAAATCCCTTTACGCTGCATATAAAATACAAGCAAGATCATTACAGGCCAGAATGCCTGGAAGCTGATCGAGAAGAAATACACGCCGAACATGGTGGAGAACCAGTGCGGGTCAAGCGACATCAGCCAGTCGAAACTCGCAAAGGCTATCGTAATCGCAAAAAGCGGAATTCCGGGAGCGCTCACCTTTCGAAGCAGGGAGGTCAGGCCCCAGTCTCCGGTTTTATCCATTTCAACAGATACTTTATGCAGCTTATAGCCTAAATATCCCCAGATCACAAAATATATAACCTGACGAATTATGAAAAAGGTTGAGTTAAGATAGGCCGATTTACCTGATATGATCTTGTCAAATTCGGAGCTGGAGTAGTCTAACAGCTCGGGGTGGCTCCAGTGGTAGAGATTATGAATGCCAAGGATTATCGGGAGGATAAAAATAGCCCATATCCATAAATTAGCGGAGAAGGTTTCGGCAATACGCCTGAAAACAACTCCCCAGCTTGAGCGGGTAATATGGTGAAGCATAACCATGATTAAAGCAGCCAATGCTATACCGGTAAAAAAGCTAAAGCTGACTATGTAGGAAAAGAAAAACTGATCGGCATCAAAGAAGTATCCGATGATGGTAGCGATAAGGCCAACGGCACCGATCCCAAATAAAGCACGAGGAACTTTGCTGTCGGCTGGGAATTGTAAAGAATCTGTTATTGTAGGCTTATGACTCATTTTATAAGTGAATTAAGCAAAGTTCTTAGTTTTCGAGATTTTTGATGTACAGGATAATGGATTCTATCTCAACTTCAGATAGATAACTGTAGGATGCCATCACGCCTTGAGCATAATCAATAGGTTTCTTGGCGTTTGGCTGAACAATAGATTCACGAATGTAGTCTTCATCTTTCGTCACGGTAATGGTTTCACCACTTTCGGTGATAACCTCACCTTCACTTCCGAATAATCCGGCCCATGTTGGCCCTATCCCACCCGGAGATCCATCTTCATTATGACAGGTTCCGCAGGCATTCGCTGTTATCGTTTCCTGACCAAGTGCAATAGTTGGTTCCTGTCCTTCTGAACTTGCTTCCCGCGCTGCAGCTATGGAATCAGCTTTGGCTTGTTCACCAGCTGCTTTTGAATTCAGGGCAGCAATATCGACATCGTATTGTTGTAATTCCTCTTCACTGATATTTTGGCTTTCCTGAAGCGCCCGAATATAAGCTACAATAGCCCATCGGTCTTCTACAGGAATCTGTGTTGCATAAGAAGGCATGGTTCGCACACCGTCATAAATAGCGGAGTAAAGTTCGCCGTCCGAAAGGTCTCTTACGCGTTGCTCATGATAGGAGGGAGCCGGAACGTATCCATAATTTCCTTCCATAATGATACCATTGCCTGCACCGGTTTGGCCGTGGCAGGGCGTACAGTAAATTTCATAACGCTCTTTACCGCGGTAGAGGAATGATCGGGTGAGATCTACAGGAATACTGTCGATAAAATCTCCGTTCTCATCTACGCCTTCATAATACTCTGTATCCAATTTGGCTAATCCACGAGCCACGGTTCCTTCCACAGGTTGACGCATTGAGCGGCCATCCGCAAAGAAGTTATTAACTTCCTGGGCTTCTTTTCTCGGCTGTTGATCCATATTCATATTTGGATGAACAGGCGGCTTTTCTGAAAGCTGCCCTTGACAAGCCGAGAGGGAGACTCCGAGGGCAACCATGCCCGCAATCTTAAACATTTCTTTAAAATTCATTCCTGGAAATGATATTTGCATGTTCTTTTTATTCATAAACTTCCTCGATGTGGGTAGCTCCGGCTTTCTTAAACAGTTTCTTTACTTCATCAGCCTCAAATTTGTCATCTTCAGCTTCGATGCAGGCAAAGAACCCATCATCAGTTGCTTTTTTAAAGCGTTCAACATTAAACAGAGGATTGTTAAGCCTTGGAAGCCCATTCAGGTAAAACATCCCAAATACAGCCCCAAAAGATGATAGCAATACGGTCAATTCAAAAGTGATGGGGACCCAGGCGGGGGCATTGAAAAATGGTTTACCGCTGATGTTTATGGGATAATCAATTACAGCCATATAATACATCATGGCAACTGCACCGGCGAATCCGATAATGGCATGACCTAACACGATCCAGCCAAGTTTTGACTTCTTGAGCTTCATGGCCTTGTCCATTCCATGAATGGGGAAAGGGCTGAAAGTATCAAATTTACTGAACCCGGACCTGGACATGGCCTTTGCCACGTCCGTCAGTTCTTTCGGGTTTTTAAACTCAGCGAGTATGCCGTATAAATTTTGTTTTTCTGTAGTACTCATGATCTTTAAACCTTCTCAGATTGAGGTTTAGGCACTTCTACTTTTGGTTTATGAAATTCACCGGTTTCCTCATCATAATTATGAGGATCGGCTTGTGGTATCACCGCTTTGATCTCTGCAAGTGCAACCATTGGAAGGAAGCGCAGGAAGAGCAGAAACATAGTGAAAAAGAGGCCGAATGTTCCAACGTAAGTCAAAACGTCCCAGATAGTAGGGGAATAATAATCCCAGCTTGATGGCAGGTAATCGTTTGCCAGTGAAGTAACCGTAATTACAAATCGTTCAAACCACATACCGATGTTCACTACAATAGAGATAAAAAAAGTAAAGCCAACGCTGCGGCGTAATTTCTTAAACCAGAAGAACTGAGGAGAGAGTACGTTGCAGGTCATCATAGCCCAGTATGCCCACGCATAAGGGCCGGTTGCTCTCAGCATAAAAATAGCTTTTTCATATTCAACGCCGCTGTACCAGGCGATGAAAAACTCCATCATGTAGGCAAATCCTACCATGGAGCCGGTAACCAGGATCACAATATTCATTTTCTCCATGTGATTATCGGTCATAATGTCTTTCATTCCGTAGATCTTGCGGGCAACGATCATCAGCGTAAGCACCATTGCAAAACCGGAAAAAATAGCACCGGCAACAAAATAAGGAGGGAAAATAGTGGTATGCCATCCCGGGATCATAGAAACAGCGAAGTCAAAGGATACAATGGTGTGAACCGAAAGTACCAGCGGAGTGGCCAGTCCGGCAAGGATCATATACGCCTTCTCATAATTCCACCAGTGGCGGTTTGAGCCGGTCCAGCCTAAAGCGAAAATTCCATAAGTAACTTTTCTGATCTTGTCCGTAGCGCGGTCACGAATGGTTGCAAGGTCAGGAACCAGACCAACGTACCAGAAAAGGAGGGAAACTGTGAAATAGGTAGATACTGCAAACACATCCCATAGAAGTGGAGAGTTAAAGTTTGGCCACATCGCCATTTGGTTCGGGATCGGGAATACCCAGTAAATAGCCCAGATACGACCAACGTGAATGGCCGGAAATATCCCGGCACACATTACGGCAAAAATGGTCATCGCTTCCGCAAAACGGTTAATAGCGGTACGCCAGTCTTGCCGGAATAGGAAAAGGATAGCTGAGATCAACGTTCCGGCGTGGCCAATACCAACCCACCATACAAAGTTAATGATAGCCCAACCCCAGCCTACAGGATTGTTAAGCCCCCAGATTCCGGTTCCTTCCCAAATTAGATACCCAATGGCCACAACCATAACCATAAGCAGGGCATTAGCCCCGATCATGCACAAGTACCATGCTTTTGGAGTGGGTCGTAAATTTATATCAGTAACCAGTCGTGTGAGGCTCGCAAAATCGTGGTCGCCTTTTACAAGAGCGGGTTCCGGTACGTATTGGTATTTACTCATGTTTTGGATGTATTCCTGATTAATATCTTAAGCCAAAGCTGGATTTGGGTTCGTAAGTTTAGCCATGTAGGATGTTCTCGGACGTGTATTCAGTTCTTCGAGCATCTGGAAATTTCTTTCGTTGCGCTTCATTCGGGCAACCTCGCTGTTATCGTCGGTCAGATCGCCAAAGTAAATGGCATCGGCAGGGCATGCTTGTTGACAAGCAGTCTTCACGGTACCATCAGCCGGCTTCGGTGAACCGGTTTCTTTCTTGGCTTCGATCTTGGCACGGTTAACACGCTGTACGCAATACGTACATTTTTCCATTACACCGCGGAAACGAACGGTAACTTCCGGGTTCATCGCCATTTGGATGATGTCCGGATCGTCACCGGTGGTTATATATTCTTTTGGATAGTTGAAGAAGTTGAATCGACGAACTTTGTACGGACAGTTATTCGCGCAATACCGGGTTCCGATGCAGCGGTTATAAGTCATTTGGTTCATTCCGTCTGCACTGTGTGTAGTTGCCGCAACAGGACAAACTTGCTCACAAGGAGCCAGCTCACAATGCATACATGGAACCGGCTGGTGAACAGCTTGAGGTGAATCCGGATCATCGCCCACATAATAGCGGTCGTTTCTGATCCAGTGCATTTCACGGCCATTCTTAACTTCCTTCTTGCCGATCACCGGAATGTTGTTCTCAGACTGACAAGCGATCACACACACACCACAACCAAAACAAGAGTTCAGGTCGATAGCCATTCCCCATTGTGGTTCATAGTCGGGATAAGTTTGTTCATCAAAAAGAGAAATGGGTCCGTCATCGTCTCCATTTTCTCTCATTTCAGCCATTCCCGGTACAGGATAGGTGTGAACTGATTCAAAAGAAGCGAAATCCGGATTTTCTTTGTATTCAGAAAGGGAGGCCTGACGATACATATCGCGACCTTCCAGGTCATGGTGACCCTGAACACAGGCAATTTCATAGGTGTCGCCGGTTTTGGAAATATCAGCAGATGCATAAAGCATATCTGAAGTTTCTCGCAACGGATAAACATCCACACCGCCAACGGTATAGTCTATATAAGAAGTGGCAACACGGCCAAGTCCTTTCCTTCCGTACCCGGTAGTCAGGGTGATGGCGTCATCCACATGCCCTGGTTGGATCCAAGCTGTAATTTGAATGCTTTTTCCATTGACCGTAATTTCAACTACATCATAATCATCATTTCCGGGGCCCGGCTCTTCAATACCTAACTTCTCAGCTGTGGCAGGACTCATAAGAGCCACGTTATCCCAGGTGATCTTGGTCATTGGATCAGGAAGTTCCTGAAGCCATCCCAGGTTTGCATAACGCCCGTCATATAAAGTAGCATCGGGACGAATCACCACTTCAATACCTGAAGTTGAGGTGACATTTGAAGTAGCACGGTTCATTGCAGAAGCAAAGCCGGAATTCAGCCCAACATTAACGGCATTAAAATTATCAGTGGTGTCAATACCATCATGGAGGATATTGGTCCAGCGGGTGTTAAAGCCGGAACTGTAATATCCTTGGAAGGTATTCTGAACCATATCGTAGCCGGAAGTCATTTCACCGGAAACAATGATATTCAAAAATTCAATTTCACTCAGTCCATTATGCAAAGGTTGAATCTGAGGTTGGATCACAGAACGTGCTCCGCCATAGGAAAATCCGTCGCCCCAGGCTTCCAGGAAATGCGCACGATTAACGTGCCATGTCGTTTTCTTGGAAGTTTCATCCACGTAATCAGAAAGATTGACTACTGTTTCAACATTAGAGAGGGCGTTTTCAAAATCAAGAGAAGATGCAGTGAATACCGGATTCACCCCAACCATGACCACCGTGTCAATAGTACCGGCTTTCATCTCTTCAATAACATTTGCGAAAGCTTCGGTGCTGTTTTGTTGGTCGGCATGAGGTACTTCAAGGTAGTTAACCGTATTTCCTGCATTACCTAAAGCCTGATTGATGGCAGCAACTGCAGCATGAACTTCAGGCTTGTGCTGAGCTCCTGCTGTTAAAGCCGAACTTCCGGCGTTGGCTGCAAGATCATCAGCAAGAACAGTGATCCACTGATGATCAGAAAATTCATTTGTGTAACCACTAAAAGCATTCAATCCATTAATTCGGGTTGAAAGTGCTGCAGCCAGAGCATAAGTAAATGCCTCCATTTGGCTGGCTTTAAGTCGCAAGCGGTGATCCGCAAAAGAGCCGGTCAGAGAAAAAGAATCTTCTACCGAGTAGATGCGGTTCATTTCACCGCTGGTGTCAGTTACTTTTCTGCGAGCCGAAACCTGCTTGGCATACGCTACATTATTAGGGTGTGTAGAACTCATGAAGTCATCATTCAAAGAAACGATGACATCGGCATTTTCAAAATTGTAGTGAGAACGTAATCGGCCTCCGAAGGCAATACGATTTCCTTCAAGCACATTATCTTCGCCGAAAGGCTCATAAGTAACCCAGGTGGCATTGTTGAATTTCGAAAGCGCCTGCTCCTTTATATTATTGTAAGTAGGAGAGGAGTTTGCTTCAGAAATAAAAGCGATACGCTGACCTGTGTTTGCAAAATGAGAATTTGCGAACGCCTCAAAATCTTCAACGGAAGCTTTGTTTCCATTATTTAATGGAGAACGGGAGCGGTCAGGATCATAAAGTCCGAGAATAGCCGCCTGATTGTAAATACTGGTTCCGCCTTTGCTGGCAGGGTGAAGGTCATTTCCTTCAAGCTTGGTCGGGCGGCCTTCGTGGTTTTCAGCAATCAATCCAACCAAATTACCTTGAACAGGCATGGCCGTTGCATAAAACAAAGGAACTCCGGCAACCACATCTTCAGGCTGTCTGGAATAGGGTAATATCTTTTGAACCGGACGGCGGCATGCGGCCAATCCAGCCAAAGCTACGGAAGCCCCCATAACACGGAGGAATCCACGACGGGAAACACCGTCGGTCAGTTCAGTAGTATTTTCAGGGAATTCACGCTCAGCAAATTTTTGATACTCTTTATTATTAGCTAATTCGCCTAAGCTCTTCCAATACGTGGTTTCTTTAACTTCTTCGCTCATCTGTTGATCTGTAATTTCTGAATCCTTCATTATTAATAATGACAACCCTGGCAGTAGGTTGGAGCATGAATATTTTGCTTATCTACCAATGCTCTTCCGAGCTCTAACTGATTTTCAACTTTATATCCCATGGTGGTAACTTCGTCAACGGGACGTATATATTTTTCCGGTTCTCTGTGGCAATCCAGGCACCAGCTCATACTGAGCGGCTCAGCCTGATAAACAACTTCCATTTTATCGACCCTGCCGTGGCAGCTTTCACAGCCAACACCAACGCTTACATGGGCAGAGTGATTGAAATAGGCATAATCAGCAAGGTTGTGCACCCGGATCCATTCGATGGATTTTCCGGTCTCCCAGCTTTCACGAACCAATGCGAGATTTTCACTGTCCGTTTTAATTTGATTGTGGCAGTTCATACAGGTTTGAGTAGCAGGAATATTTGCCTGCTTAGACTCTGTAACACTGGTGTGACAATATTGACAATCAAGCCCAAGCTGATCTACGTGAAGTTTATGGCTGTAAGGAACAGGTTGTTCCGGAGCATAGCCTACATCAGTATATTCAGGGGAAAAGAAATACCAAACACCAAAAACGAGTGCGTTCAGTACAACGATTAGTCCAATTAAAATTTTTCGGGGAACCTGATTTGTCCACTTGGGGAAAATCTGCGCCATAAAGATTGCTGATTTAAGTTTTCGTATAGAGCAAAATTGCTCCCGTTCAGAAGCCGCGCAAATCTATCAATTTTTTCAATGGAAATTGAACTAAAACAAAGAACAGTCTTCTATTTAAAACTGTTCTAAATAAACTGGCGGTGACTCTGGAATCCGTTTGGGATTGAATGGCTGAAAAGATAGTACACATTTGACAAAAATGCCGAAAAGGAACGGAAAAATTTCACGAATTGGTTTGGCAAGTCTTACCTTTGGCAGATAACTATATACAAGCATTTATTATGAACGAAAACTTCACCCTTCCCGAATCTTCCAAAATTTTAGAGCAGATCAGTGCGAAGAAAGCGGGGCAGATTTCTGTTTCTTTCAATCCGGCGATCCTGTAATACATTCTTTTCCGTGCATGGAAAGAGGACGTCTTGGGTACCGAGCAGATAGTCTGATTCACCTCTTCGGTCTGATGGCTTGAGCCTGCCCAACCGATTCGTGGGTTCAGGCACCGGGGTTATTTACTCTCCTCACGGTGCTACACTTTGTGATCCCTCTGGGACCGTCTTCAAATAGATCATTGCCATCTTTAAATCTTGTAAATCAAGGTTCAATAACCTGAAGCCGGAGCTTGCCGGATGGGGTTCCGCACCGGGTGGTGCATAACCGGTGAAAATTAGAAGTGAGGTTCAGCCATAGATCATGATTCAATCCCAGCGATATTAACAACCGCGAACATCCGCCGAATCCGTTTACTCCGCGTTCCATTCTTTTTGGTGTTTTCGAGCTATAGTAGCAATAAAAAACTTCTCTATCCCCTCAGTCCGTTGGACTGATTAGTGGGTTCGAGAATCGGGAGCGTTTCATCGATCAGATGGATGATCCGTCAGATCGAGGATTTGAGTAGTTTGATTTTCTCCTCTGACTTTATCAGAGCCAGCATGAGAAATACAGGTGTTTAAGCTCGATTAAATAGAGGTTTAGAACTAACTCAAAAAAAAATTTATTAAAAAATGTAACAAATTGTTAAGTGCATTCTCCTGTGTATAAGTAAGGTAAGCGTAAGTACTGAATAGAGAATTTTTAGGGGCTTTCCTTGGCACCAATAAAATAAGTTGGTAAGAGAACATGGGGAAAAGTGTAAATCAAATAGTACGAATTTTAATAATTATCCTTTTTTGCTTTGCTGCAGAATCTGGGATTGCTCAGGTAGCAGATTTTGCAGGGAAAGTCGGAGAGTTAAGGAATAGCCATAACTATAAAGATCTCCGAAAAACAGGAATAACATCAAAACTCATCTCAGAAAGTCATTACCAGAATATCCGGTTTAAGTCCTCGCTCCTCAAAGAAAAATCAGTATATCAGAAAAGCATAGAAAGCGGGCCGGAAATAGGAGAAGAGAAAGATTTTTTTGTGCGAGATATCCTTACCCAAAACACCTGGAATACCACAACGGCGGTTTTAAGCTATTCAGAGGCGGGGATCAATATATGGGTTCAGAAAACGGCGTATGACACGCTTTTAGGAACGACACTGTGGACAGAGATTCAGCAACGTTTTGATGAGTTTTTATATCATTCAACTCCGTCTCATTCTGTACTTCCTGAGGTGGGCGTTCTGGAAATTATAGACCGGTATGTGGGCAAGTTTCCTGATGTTGATAATGACCAGACTTTGGATGTTCTGCTGCTGGATATACAAGATAATTTTGAAGGAACAGGCAGCTTTGTTGCTGGTTTTTTTGATCCGGTGAATTTATATGAATTTGAATTTTCGAACCGGAGAGATCTAATTTATTTGGACCTATATCCTACCATTTTCTTTGATGGCGAAATATATGTTGAAAGAGCAGTTTCAACTTTTGCACATGAAAGTCAGCATTTAATTCATGCGGGATATGAAGGGGAAGAGGCAGAACTGGTATTTGTAAATGAAGGGTTTTCCGAGGCTGTAGAAATATTATGCGGATTTGAGCCAAGGAGCGAAAAAGAATTCCAACGACATCCTTTGCGAAAGCTAACAGGTTGGGATCATGAAAATCCAATACCAGATTATTCAAGGGCATCTCTGTGGATGCATTATCTAATTGAACAATTGGGGGTAGAAAGTCTTAAATACTTTATTCAAAATCCTACCACTGGAATTAACGGATATAGAGAGGTAATAGAATCAATTTCAACATTTACGTTTGAGGGAATGTTTCAAAATTGGGGAATGGCTCTGACTTTAAATGACACCGGCCAAAATTCTAAATATGGATATCAGCATGAATTAAGAAAGCACCGTATTTTATATCCACAAATAGTATTCAATAATTTACCCACAATCTTCAATGAAAAGTTATCGGGTTTTATAAACTTGCCGGTTTCATTTTCATTAACAAAAGAACTTCAGTTTGATACCGGATTGCCTTCAATGAGCAATACAAGAGTGAGTTCTATTTCAACTTATCCCGGTATTGATGAAAAAGAAATACAGGTTAACAGCTATTCATTTCTAACGGTAAATGCAGATAAATGGAAATTTGGTGATGTGGAAGTTTTACTGTCAAGTTATGAAGATGCTGATAGTTCATACAGCAGAGTACTTAGTTTTATGGGGGATGGTGAAAAATCGGGTCAGGATTTAAGATGGAGACATGGGGAAGGAAGTCCGGAGAAGTTCTATATGAACGCTTCTTATTTAATGTTAAATGATGATGAAAGCTTAGGTATAATTTTTCCCCCTAATGAATCAGAGTACTGGCTGAAAGACATAAAACTATGGACTCTCTTTAAATCTGAATTGGAAGGAACAGGAGTTGAGGGAGATGAAAAAAGAGCTTTTAGGTTAGGCATTTACACTTTTTCAAATGGAAAACCGGGTACAGAAATTGTGCCTCCTGTGGTGTTTGAGGTAAAGCGTGAATTGGGAAGACTTGTAGAGGAAAATTTCGATTTGTCTGGTTTCTATGACGAGCTATCTGCAATTAAGGATACTCTGATAATTATTTTTGAGAATGACCGTGACGATAAAAATGATATTGCATTGGGTATGAACAAAGGGGGAGGAAATGCTACTTTTTTTCAGGGTGGTGGGAATACGGGATGGGTTTCTTTGTCAGAAAAAAATATTGATGGAAATTCACTGGAAAACTGGAACCCTGCATTGGAGGTGCGGGCAATAATACCTGAAGCAGAGCAGCAATACGTTTCTGCGATAACAGATATTACATATAATTTTGAAGGGGTGAGGGTGAATGTGGAGCCAACGACAAATTACGATTCAGTTACTGTCTATATATCAGCTAAGCTACCAGATGGAAGTTTTAGGGCAGGGGAGCTTTTATCCCAAAAAGAACATGAGTTCACTTTTTCATTCCCGGTGTTGGTGGAAGGAGATTATAAATTTGTTTCCAGTTATAAATCATTAGATGGGAGAACTACCTATAGAGATGAGAAGGAATGGAATATAAGTGTTCCGCATGGATTTGAACTAAGTAATAATTATCCGAATCCATTTAACCCTACTACAACTATTCCGTTCCTATTGCTCGAAGAAGCTGATATTTCCTGGGAGGTTTTTGATGTGATGGGAAGAAGAGTGCTTGAAATACCCTCAAAATTATATATAAGTGGCGAACACTATCAAAAAATTGATCTCACGGGATATTCCAGCGGCATGTACTTAATCCGAGCCAGATTGGATAGGGGAAGGAGTAATAACACTAATTTTTTAACTCAAAAAATTATGCTGATAAAATAGTTTTCATAATGGATAAGAGCTTATAGGAAAAACAACCTATAAATAAATAGTGGAGGACAGGATTAGAGCCTGACCCCCACCGAATAATAACCCCATCAAATACATGATGGGATCACCATAACAAACCAAAATACCATGAAAACACATCTAAAAACAACCAAACAATTTCGGGCAGTGACTGTGCTGCTTGGGGTATGCATGTTGCTTACCTACGGGTGCAAGCAAGTAAACAACCCCTTAGAATCTTCAAACGAAGAACTTTCTATTGAAGGATTAAATATAAATGTGAAGTATGCGGAATCCTATGATCAAACAGAAATAACCTACTCCAGGATATGGCCGAAAGGGATAAGCACCGGCTTTGATAAAGCAAAGTCAACGTCTGGCGGTGAGCTGATGGTAGATTATGAGCGAACCCATGAAATCATCGCCTATGATGAGGAAGGCTACATGAGTTCGGTATCCGAGTTCCTTGAAGGAGACGGGGAAATGAACATGCCGGAGGCGGTGTATGAAAATTTAAAAGATCAAATGCCTGCGAGAAGCGTGGATCATGATCCTCTGGTACGAACTGAAATGATTGACGGACAGCTCAATTATTATTCAAAGTCGGGTAAATTGATGAATAGTTATCCGGTAAACAGGGAATTGTACAAAATAGATCCTGCCTTACTTGATTCTTTAAAATTCGGAAATTCTGATACAAACGAATCCGTACAAAGTAATATACAAGCATTAGAAAATGCGGGAATAGTTTTTAACAGGATTGGAGACAGGTATATAGAATATGAAAAAGTGGCAAGTAGCATAAATAGGGCAGATGGCATTGCCAAAGAGCAATATGTGCTCAATCTGCAAAATGGAAATATCATTTTATACGCTACGTATAATCCCAGTGGTGATTTATTGGCTCTTAACAGAAGCAATTTCAAAGAAGTAAATGGAATTTCTATTCTAAATAACGAAGAGCAGTTCACATTCGGTGAAATAAATAATAGCTGGGGTATCATCCAAAGAAGAACGATAACCAGAGAAAACATCAAAATAGTTCATAATTAAGGAAAAAATCATGAAATCATTACAAATAATTTTGACCATATTGTCAGACGCTTTATTAAGCAGCGAGATACACGCACAAAAGAAAATCGGTGTATTTATTCACGGTTTTCAGGGAAATGCAGAAAAATGGACCGCAGAAAGTGGAGTGCCTCAGGCATGGATAAGCGGACAAAATAGTGCCTTGGATGATTATGTAGCACTAAACTATGAAACCACAGACCTGATGACCGCAACTTCTCGTGCTAACCTGTTAAGCAATTTCATCAATAGTTTACAGGCCAAAGGCGATCCGGTGAATGATCAATGGATTTTAATAGGTCATAGCCTGGGCGGTTTAGTTGCAAGAGACTTGTATCCAAGTCTTCGCGCGTATAATTTCAACATTGTTGCCGCTATTTCAGTGGGTGGCCCTTCTCAAGGGGCGATGGCAACTAACGTTGATAAAGGACAGATTAGCTACAGGCTAAACCTTATGAAGCAAAGAATTGAAGATGCCTATGCCAAAAAAATACATTTCCTGGATTTAGCAGTTGATATTTTGGATCTGGTGAATAACACGAGTAATGCTTCTAAAATAGCCGCTATTCCCGATTATCTGGAAATTGTGAGAGATTCGGCTTTGGGTTATGCAAGTCACATTGTAGAGCAGGATGTGAAAAACCTTATTGGCCCGGAGGGCTCGGTAATTAGTCGTATTAATTCATACAGTGCAAATAATGCTCAGCTCCATCCCCCGAATTACTTGGCTGTGATTGGCGCCGAAAAGGATAAAGCGCCTGTGAGGATGGCTGGCTATATTTTTGATGTCGACCCAAGTTTAAAAGATGAAGTAAAAATGCTTGAGCAAGTAGATAATCTCCGCAATGATTACTTTAAGCTTCATGAAGATTTATACGACTTAAGCTTCAATATAAATTATGGGGCCAATCTTACGTGTAGAATACAACATCCTCTTGATTTATGGAATAAGTGTCAGCCTTTTGAAGATGCTTTTAAACGAGACCGGAGATACAGGGAATTATGGAAAACTGCTGGAAATGAAATTGATCAAATCGGGAATATATGGTCAACTTTCATTAACGCTTATCGCATTAAGGAAATAAGCTACCAGGAGTTTATTCCGCCCTGTCCCGATGAGGATGATCCGTTTCCAATCATGTATGATGTATTGGCGAATATTGAAATCATAGAGCAAGACTGTTCTAATAGTCCAAACGGAGAATACCGTACTAAATACATGCAAATGTTAGTTTCCGACAAACATGATGGGGTGGTAACCACTTATAGTGGATTATGGCATGATGATGACAGCTTTGGAGATCTAAATAACCGCTTGTTTGATGACGTACCTGCCGACGGTGGATATAATCATTTCGAATTAAGAAATCATAAACGGGCTTATACGCTGCCCGGACAGTTCAATGAAGGGGATGTAAACCCGTCGATGCTGTTTGCCAGAAACTGGCTTAATGACTTAAATCTATAAACAATTATCAATGGCAGTCCCTTCAGGGGACTGCCTATTTTAATGGGTAGTATTATGAAAAAAATGAACCTTTTATTAATGATAGCACTACTCTTTTCATGCTGCAAACCACCGAACAACGGAAAAGGAGAAACCGAGAAAGAGTTGCGGGTTGACTGGAGTCACGATTATGAGTTAGCTGGGTACCCGGAAGCGGTCCCATTAATTGAGGCTGACAAGATTTTTATGATTGGAGATGTATATATAACAGCAATGGCTATAGAAACCGGAGCAGTAAAATGGCAAACCAAAGTGGATGAAGAACATGCGCTAAGAGGTCAGAAAATATTACACCTTGATGATCAAATAGTGGTAGCCCATTACGAAGCAATCAGGGGTTGGCAAAAGGAAACAGGAGAAGAACTTTGGGAATTTGTGTACACTGATGAGTTAGAACCACGACTAAATGGAATTATATGTACCACGGATGATGGGTTTGCATACAGTGCTTTGAAGGGAAGGTTGTTTGTACTGAACAAAGAAGGTCAACTTCTCTTGGAACAATTACTACAGCAGGATTATTCAGTAATGGGAGTTGGTTGTGAAAACGGAAAGTTATTTGCAGGTCAACGCCAAACGGTGCATGGTGCCCTTACCTTAGGACGGGTTACGGCGCTGGACGCAGCAACAGGCGACAGCCTGTGGGCCTATGATACAGAGAACGGCGGTTTTACCTGGGCTGCCCCAATCGTAGAAAACGGAATCGTCTACGCCGGAGCCATAGGCAATTCTCCAGTTCAGGAATTTGTAGCCCTGGATGCCGAAACCGGGGAGGTGATCTGGCGACAAACCAATAAAGTGTGGGCTTTCAGTTTTATCCTTGGTCCCGAACATGTGTATGTAAATACAAGCGGTACGTTGGCCGCCTTAAATAAAACGAATGGTGCCATTGTCTGGAGGTATGAGTGGAGTAGTGGAACATCCATTGAACCGGTGTATCTGGAAGGCTACGTTTACCACTCCGATCACGGGCGCATTTTTGTACTGGACGCAGAAACCGGCGAGCTGGTGCACGAGGAACCCGTACCACCGGGAGGAAGCTACTTCTGGCACCTGGCGGTTTCCTCCGACAAACTCTTTGCCCAAACAAGCCGGCAGCTCATTGCTTACCAACCATGGCATTTACGGGAGGAATGAGCACCAAAAAAATCATTGTAATCCTAACATCCTGTAAATCAGGGTTCAAAAACTGGAAGCCGGAGCTACATTATCACCAAAAACGATGGCGTAGTAAACATCCACAGCGTTCTTTGGAGCAAAGGGGATGCTTTAGAAAGCACCCATAACTTTTATATGAATGACACTGATGAGGACGGAGGCTACAACCATTTCGAATTACGAAATCATGCAAGAGCATATACTCTTAAACGAAGTGATGGTAGTATCATTTTTAGTAAGGGAGATAAAAATCCCGCAATGGGAAGAGCCGAAGGTTGGATAAATACCGAATTATAAACTTAATATAAATACCTCTCCTTTACTTAAGGAGAGGTTTAAATTTTACAACTATGAAATATTTAATACTCATAATCACTATAGCTTTTATCCAATCTTGCTTTGAATCTCCAACCGATCCTAAGACAGAAAAACAGAATTTATCCGAAGTTTGGAGTTACGAACATGGAACTGTGGGAGATGCACCTCCCATCATATCAATGAATACTATCTATGCCTCAGGAGGTCTTTACTTATTTGCATTAAACCAAGACACAGGTGAAAAGATTTGGCAAGCCCAAATAGATAACGATAGTGAGTTAAAAGGGAAATTGTTACTAATGAAAGAAAATCAAATAGTTGCCAATCATTTAGATAGAATAAGAGGTTGGAATAGAATAACTGGTAACCTCGAATGGGAATATGTTTATTCAGATGACTTGGAACCGCGATTGATAGGCGATCATGTAGTAACAAAAGATGGATATGCCTTTAATGCATCAAATGGAAAATTTTTTGTACTTAATGAGCTAGGAAAATTGATTTTAGAAAAGCAACTTGATAGAAATTATGCAGTGCAAGGGCTTGCCTATTATGAAGACCATCTCTTTATTGGTCAAAAATATACAGTCACTGGAGCATTAACATTAGGTCGCATAACCGTTCTGAACGCCCAAACGGGCGATAGCCTATGGGCATTTGATACCGATCAGGGAGGATTTTCTTGGGTGGCTCCTATTGTGGAAGATGGAGTTTTGTATGCAAGTACGATTGGGAATTCTTCGGGTGAAATTGCCATCGCATTAGATGCGGAAACCGGAGAAGAACTGTGGAGGCAAACAAACGAAATATTCACTTTCAATTCTGCTTTAGGGCCTACCCATTATTATATAAACACAAGCGGAAGCCTTGCTGCATTAAATAAACAAACAGGTGCTATTGAATGGCGTGTTGATTGGGAAGGAAGTGATTTTAACAAACCGGTTTATTTAGCGGGCTATGTATATCACGTTCGGGATAAAGAAATGCTAATAATAAATGATGCTGATGGTGAAGTAGTCCACCACGAGCCCGTCCCGGATGGAACATATTTCTGGCACGTAGCTGCCTCCAACGATAAAATATTTGCCCAAACCAGCCGGCAGCTTATTGCTTACCAACCCTGGCATTTAATGGTGGAATAAAAATGAAAAAGAGAACATATCTTTTAATGATCTTCACAGTCTCATTAATCTGGCCATGTATTATCCAGGCTCAGGAATATATGCCGGAGGGATATTTCGGGTCCATTAATGGATCGTTTCACCTATTGATCAGTAATCATCCGGACTTGGTATGGGATGATGGCTTGTTTAACTATTCGCTGGCGGGATTTGTTATGACCGGCGTTGATATTGGCAAATATCATGGCAAGCATAATTTTTACCTATCACTCCAAAGAGGTTTTTCTATACTGCCTGAAAGTATAGAAGACGAGGATACAGAGCCCCGGGATGGAGAGGTTGAGTTGCAAAATGCGACTTCAGTTGCCTTCAGCTATCGTCAACAAGTTTCCAGAATAAAAGAAACAAACAGAGTGGTTTTAAACCTGGGTAGCAGGGTCACTGCCTTATATCATAATTATTCCGGAGTTCAGGCGACAAGGCATCAAGACCCCTTCGGTGCACCTCCTACTTATACCTTCGAAGAATATGGGATGAATACTTTCGGCATAGAAGCAGCTCCATATCTTGAAATAGGAAAACAGGCACCTGGCAAAAAAGGAATCTTTTTTAATTGGGAGTTTATAAACTTTCGCTTTGGGTATAAACATGCAGCCTTGGGGTTGCAAAAAGTATCAATAATTCTGAAATTCTGATTTAACATATTTTGTTTGATTTTTCAACCTCATTCCTAACGCCCCCGTTGGAATGCCACGCCGGACCACCCGGTCCGAATGCGCAGTAAAGGGATTTAACCTCAAGGCCAAACGAATAATCCTCGTAATACCCCACAAAAGGTCAACTTTATCTCCAGTTCCGAGAAGAAACCCAAATGCACCTAAGCCGGGGCCACAGCGAATGTCCAATATATAGGTAGAATACTTCATAATTGAATATTCCGTGTTGGATATTTTTTCCTGCGACCATCCGCCTAATCTGTGTTATCCGCGTTTCATTCCTTTTCGAGCTTTCGTGGCAATTAAAAAGTGCGCCTTTTGGTTTAGTATGTTTTAACTTTGTCTCGCAAACAAACAGAAGTATCATTCTATGGCAGAAAAAGAACAACTTCCCGAGTCATCCCGAATCTTAGAGCAGATCAGTGCGAAGAAAGCATTGACTTTAATAATAGGGCTCAGTGCTGCAGCTGTGCTTTTTTTGTTCTGGCTGATTTATTTCAAAGAAGGAGCGGAAACACCTGCGCCCTGGATCAAAAACCTCTCGGCGGTAAATGCCGGCTTGAATTCATTAAGTACCATATTTCTGCTGCTCGCTTTCAGAGAGATCAGGCGCCGTGATTTCCAAAAACACATGCGTTTCAATCTCGCGGCCTTTGTGACTTCCTCCTTATTCCTGGTGAGCTATGTGGTGTATCATCATTTTGTGGGAGATACCAAATTCATGGGGGAGGGATTTATACGGCCCGTTTATTTTTTCATTCTCATTACCCACATCGTGCTTTCCATTTTTGTGGTCCCGCTGGTGCTTGCCAGTTTTTACTATTCCCTGAGCGGTAAATTCAAAACTCACAAAAAAGTATCCCGCTGGACTTTCCCCATCTGGCTCTATGTTTCCGTAACCGGAGTGGTCGTCTTCCTCATGCTGAAGATCTGGGGGTGAGGGATCTCACAGTGATTACTCAAATCCAAAATCCGATCCCGCGAAGCCCTGAACGGCTTCGCTGAGGTACCGGAAGGCTGTGTGTGGGTTCTGGGGGCTCGTTCCCAACCCCCCGAAGGACCTCCCGGTCCCAGTGGTTGAAACAGGCGCGGTTGCTCGTATCAGCGAAGGGTTGATCGAGTGTATCCCATTGCAGATTTGCTACTTGTAAACCCTTCGCTGCGGTACCGGAAACCTTGTTCAGTCATGAAAACACCATCCGACGGCTAAACTAAAGGTCGGGCAACCCACTCCTGCAAAGAGCCGTCTGATGGATAGATTAAGACTTTGTTGCCCATATCGACGACCCCATCTGTCTTCCCCTTCGCAAGAGGAAGGAACTCTTTGGTGAGTTTGGAGGTAGTTAAAGCATAGGTGGTTGTGGCAAGCGCATCATCTGAGAATCGCAGATGAGGCGGATTAAAGGATTACGCGGATCAATGATGCAAAAGCCACGGAAAAGTTTCTCCTTGCGAAGGAGAGGATATAGGTGATACGACGGTGGTTTTGTAAGGTGTATTATTTTGAACCATAATTTTCTTGATTCAAGGATTACCATGATGGAAGAGGAGCAATCAAGAAAATCCCTTAATCCTATAAATCATGGTTCAGAAGGAAAGAGGTAACGAAAGCGATAAAGCCCCGCGTTCCTCCCTGCAAGCAACAGGCGGGCCTGTTCTTGCTGTCCCTCCAGAGGGACACAAAGTGAACATCGAACAAAGAATATCGAACATTCAACTTTGAAGGTTTTTGGATTTATATTTTTGAAGTAAGGACCCTGTCCCTCTCTGGAGGGGGAAGGTCCCGAACTTGTTCGGGACGAGGGAGAGTACCCTTTGGGGCAACCGGATCAGAAATACCTTGATTGCCCGTATTAATCCCCCATTTAACATTCCCCCATTCAGCATTCAAAATCACCATCGTTCACCAAATCTTAACAAATATCCGGTATCATCGCTCATCAAAAACTAAGAGGCATGATGAATACCAAATTGATCCGGAAATATAATGTACCGGGACCGCGATATACGAGCTACCCCACCGTTCCATACTGGAGTGATGCCGGGATTAAACCCGGGGATTGGGAATCAACGCTGATCAGTGCTTTTGCTGAGTCGTATGATGATGGCATCTCCTTATATATACACCTCCCATTTTGTGAAAGCCTATGTACCTTTTGTGGATGCCATAAAAAGATCACCAAGCGGCATGAGGTGGAAGACCCCTACATCGAAACTGTGCTGAAGGAATGGAAGTTGTACACCGGGTTCCTTCCTGTCACACCTGTTATAAAGGAAATACATTTGGGAGGCGGGACTCCGACTTTCTTTAATCCCCACAACCTAAAGCGACTTCTATACGGAATTATGGATGAAGCTGTAGTCGCGGAACAGGTAGAGTTCAGTTTTGAAGGGCATCCCAATAATACCACCAGGGAACATTTGCAGACCTTGTATGACCTTGGGTTCCGTCGGGTTTCCTATGGCGTTCAGGACTATGATCCGCGCGTACAGTTTGCCATCAACCGCATTCAGCCTTTTGACAACGTGAAGCGCGTACACGAGTGGTCAAAGGAGATCGGATATACTTCGGTCAATCACGACCTGGTGTTTGGGCTTCCGCATCAAACCAAAGAGAGTATCCGGGATACCATCGAAAAGACCAATAAACTTCGTCCCGACCGGATCGCCTTTTACAGCTATGCGCATGTGCCGTGGATTAAAGGCAACGGCCAGCGCGGATTCAATGATGAAGATCTTCCCAAAGATGATGAAAAACGTGGACTCTATGAACTGGGCAAACGCATGTTCTATGAGAACGAGTATGTGGAGATTGGGATGGATCATTTTGCCCTGAAGTCTGATGGGCTATATGAAGCCATGCAGAACGAGAGCCTCCATCGCAATTTTATGGGCTACACCGCCGGAGCCACCAAGGTGATGATTGGGCTGGGGATGTCGGCGATCAGCGACAGCTGGTACAGTTTTGCTCAAAATGAAAAAAACCTGAAAGACTATGAGCAACGCGTTGAAAAAGGAGAAATGCCCATCTTCAGAGGGCATCTGCTGAGCAACACTGACCTCATGATTCGCCAGCAGATCCTGAATATCATGTGTCGTTTTGAAACAGAATTTGATGGCAGCGAGAAGCTGCTTCAGCAGATCAAAGAGCGTTTGTCGGAACTTGAGAAAGACGGACTTGTCCAAATTTCAGGAAGAACCATCAAGGTAACCCGGGCCGGAATTCCATTTGTGCGGAACGTATGTATGGCCTTCGATCTGAAACTTCACGAACACAAGCCAAAAGAAAGGTTATTCTCACAAACCGTCTGACTCACTCCCAAACTCCCGATCCCGGTGGTAAGTTCAAGCCCGGTTGGCCGTACCCACGACCCCACCTGTCTTCCCCTTAGCCGCCCCGAGGATTCGTGGGCAAGGGGAGGGAATTCTATGGGTGATGCAGAGGTAGTTATCCTTGTACCAACGCTCTGCGCTGGAGCGAATACGTCAGTCTCAATAAGATTGGTTACTATAATGACGACCTCTATCTGTCTTTCCCCTTCAGCAAGGAGAAAGGACTCTATAGTGTGTGTAGTGGTAAGTAAGGCGTCGGTTGCTATGGCACGTGCATCCTTCGAGCCCCCGACGGCAGTATGGGACAGGCATGATTTTCCTGATTAAAAGATTACCGGGATGGGCTAAGAAAAATCAAGTACATCCTTTAATCCTGCAAATCAAGGTTCAAAAAGAAAGAAGGAGCTAAAGCAACGATGGATGTTTAGGCCGCACCATGCGAACCACCCTGAAAATTTGGGGGCAGATTGAGGGATTACGGGAATAGATGCCCTTGGATATTCATTCGGCGGTTGTTCGTCCATGGTTCTTGGTTTTCTACATTGTAAACGCTCATAAAAGTCAACGATTTTCATTACATTAGATGAACAATGAAAGCAGTAGTCAAAAAATATAATTTGAAAGACAGGTCCCAGCAGAAGGATACCTTGGAATACTGGAAGGGGAAGAGTATTGAGCATAAACTGGAAGTATTGGATTCCCTGAGAGATGACGCCATTAAAATGGGACTTTATCCTGATCTAAACGAAAGCGAACCAAGACTTCAAAGAGTTTATAAGATTACTTCACGATCATAAGGTTAAATATCTGATCGTTGGCGGGTACGCATATGCTATTCATGCAGAACCGAGATTTACAAAAGATCTGCATGTTTTTATTGAAGCAGACCCTGCAAATGCTGAAAAGATTCTTGCGGTATTACATGATTTTGGGTTCAAATCTCTTGACCTGACTATAGAAGATTTTATAGAACCGGAACAAGTTATTCAGTTTGGGTATTCACCACTTCGCATTGATATTTTGACAAGCATTTCAGGAGTGAATTTCAATGAAGCCTGGGAGAATAGGGTAGAGGGAAGATATGATAATCAAAAGGCGTATTTCATTGGTAAAAAAGACTTACTGAAAAATAAGAAAGCAACAGGAAGGCCATCAGATTTAGGAGATATTGAAAAGCTGAAGTGAGTTTTAAACTAATTGGGGATGCTTGTAGGTACCACCCGGTCCCAGTGGGAAATTAAACATCGTTGCTTGAATCGGTGAAGGGTTATTCGAGTGAATCCCATTGCATATTTATTAAAGGTCTTATGAAGTATAGCATGTTATAATTGGTTGTAACATATTGCTATACAATGGTTAACAAGTATTATAAACGTTC
>JAKURD010000002.1 GCA_022450045.1 Gracilimonas sp.
ACCTCCATCAGGTGCAGGTTCTGCGGGGATTCTCCCACAGGTTTATAGTAGAGGCTGCTACGGCTCACAGTCAACAGATCGGTCTGCCGACGAATGCTCAATCGGTGAGCTGAATCAACAAGGGCTTTACGCTGGCTCATAGTCCGGTTTTGGTTAAGCTTTTTTTTAAAAAGTCATTCTCCACTTTCAGCTGCCCGATTTGGCTGTACAAGCCATCAACGTTCACCGCAGGCTCTGCATCGCCGCTGCACACACCCTCAAAGGCCCGGTCGGCGTTGTCCAAAAACTCACGTTTCCACTTAGAGATTTGATTGGGGTGAACTTCAAAGCGAGTGGCCAATTCAGCCAGACTTTGACGTTCCTTTAGGGCCTCTATAGCAACAGTAGCCTTAAATTTAGCAGTAAATTTTCGTCGTGTTCGTTTCATTGATTTTCTATTTGTTCGTTGCAATATACAAACTTAACCAATGGTCCGATTTTTGGGGAGTATTACAAGATCAGTATTGCACCTATTAAACAGGGCATTCCCCAGTAAAGAAATGCCCGGGCTAAGGCTGACCACCCGGCTGGTCCGTACTCAAATAAATGGGACCCTGTAGCCATTAGAAGTCCAACGTACGACCATGAAATCCACATATAATGATGCTCCAGCCAGTTTTTATGTTTGTCCCGGCGAAGTGGAAAATAAATGGCCAATGCTAAGGTTCCTCCGCTTATCATTGACATTATGTGAAATGGGCCAAATCCTCCAAAGAGGTCAAATATTGCAAAAGAAGTGAGGATGAGCCCGCTCATTGAACTGGCATAGATCCAGCCTATAAACTTGTGTATTTTGGTTCCCTTAGTAGTGGCTATATTAACTGCACCTGAAATAAGAGCAATGGCACCAAGAAAAGTGTGGAAAGAAACCATAAGCACAACTTTATTATAACTTGTTTCGGGAACGCTTGAATATGTTCCAAGTTTCTATTTTGTTTGAACTGGGTATTTGACTGAAATTCAATAAAATTTTGTCTTATACAGACATTCTGCGCTGTAGCAAATCTACTTTGAAGGCCCGGCTTGAATCTCTGCCAGCTTACTC
This sequence comes from Gracilimonas sp., assembly GCA_022450045.1. Classification (GTDB taxonomy): domain Bacteria; phylum Bacteroidota; class Rhodothermia; order Balneolales; family Balneolaceae; genus Gracilimonas. Next base: position 1,085 of record JAKURD010000002.1, read on the forward strand.
ATGGCACGGTCTTTCAGATTGTTAAATTGATCTTCAGGAATATGTCCGGCCGTGAACTGATGATACAGCCATACGATATAGGTCGCCATTACATCTTCATAGCAATAGTGCTCGATCAGCCCCAGCTCGCTGCGTTTGTACATTGCGTACACTTCATTTCCCTCGCCGGTTTGTTTAAAGGGAATTCCGATCAGTTGTCCCAGATGTTTAAGTTTGGGCCATGAGCTTGCCCCGTAGTTACTGAATTCATCCACAAGATCTATATTATGTTTACTGTATCGGTAACGGATATCATAATCATTCATGCGAATCGGCATCTGTAATCCGTGCTTCATGGCACGATAAGTGAGCACTGGAATGTCAAAACCTTTACCGTTGTGATGAATTAACCCAAAGTCCTTGTAGGTGCCAATAGCATCAAAGATCTTGACCAGGCCTTCTTTCTCATTCTCTCCGCTCCAAGTGATCTTCTGCCTGGGTCCTCCGGTATTCTCGATCCACAGCCCCACCCATGAAACCATACGGTGATACATGGGAGGAAGAAATCCGGAGGCGTTACGAGCGAGTTCCTCACTTGCTTTCTCAAGCAGTAATTCTTCATCCGATTCCCAGTCATTCAAGATCCGGCGAATGAAATCAATATCAGGAATGGTCTCTAAATCAAAAATAAAAAACATCTTATTAGGTGCAAGGTTTTAGGTTCAAGGTGCAAGTGTTAGGCTCAAAACTACTTGAACCTTGTACCTTTCTTCTTGAACCTGTTTAAAGTTCCCCGACAATGGACTGTTGGAATAACTCCTCAATATCGGTTTTGGATTCGTAATGTGCCAATAAAAACATGAGTTTGGTGAGGGCGGCTTCAAGCGTCATATCATTTCCGCCAATTGCCCCATGCTTTAAGGCGGCCCGGCCGGCTGTATATTGGGTGAGGTCAACTGAATCAAAATCGGCCTGGGATACAATGGCTATAATCACATTATTTTCGCGGCATTTATCCAGAAAAGGGAGTAAGCTGTTTTTCCCTTTTATACAGAAATTCCCGCTTCCAAATGCCCGAAGTATCACGGCCCGGATCTTATTGAGGTTCAATCCATCCAATAGCTCAGGATTTAAGTTGGGGTGAGCTGTAAGCACAAAAACTTCATCTGAATAAGTTGCCTTATTCTCAAACTTTCCAGAACCAAATTGCTCGAACACCCGGGTTTCAATCTGAATTCCGATATCAGCTAAGGGAGAAAAATTAGGAGAACCAAACGCATCAAAATCTCCGATACTCATTTTGGTAGCACGATTCCCTCGATAGAGCGCATCATTAAAGCAAATTCCAACTTCTTTGAAACCCATGGTGGCGAGCTCAATGGCATTCACCAAATTGCGGCGGGCATCACTGCGAATGGTACTCATAGGAAGCTGGCTGCCTGTAAATATAACCGGTTTCTCCAGATGCTGCAGTCCAAAACTAAGTGCGGAAGCAGAATAAGCCATTGTATCGGTTCCATGCAGGATCACAAACCCGTCATAGGTATCATATTTATCTTCTATACACCCGGCAAGCTGCATCCAGTGGGAGGCATTCAGGTCGGAACTGTCCTCAAAGAATAGAGGAAATGTAGTGATCTCAGCAATTTCACTCAGCTCGGGAATTTCTTCATAAAGCACCTTTGACCATGATTCAGGATCAAGTTCAACTCCGGCTCCTTTGGCATTCATGGCAATGGTTCCCCCGGTTTGGATCAGTAATATTTTTTTCATGTTGATTTATTCGTGCTTCCGATTATTTTATTTCTTCACATTCTATTCAAGAAGAATGGGTACTGTTCATTGAATTTATGGATCAAGCTTAGTTATTCGTTATTGGGAAATGGTTGTTTGGAAGATTCATCATCTCCAATAAACACTTAAACAGTAACTAACTAAAGCATTCAGAAGTTAAAATCTGTTTTCAATTAAACCCACTTAAATATTTACTGCAAGACAATAGGGTCCAAAGCAGTCATAAAAGTGTAACAAAAAGGAGTCTCCTATGAAAGTTTATGATCCCACCCGTATCAGAAATGTTGTTCTGTTGGGCCATTCCGGCTCCGGAAAAACAACGTTGGCTGAAACAATGCTGTTCGAAGCCGGAGCCATTAACCGACGAGGTTCGGTAGAAGAAAAAAATACCGTCTCTGATTATCATCTCCTGGAGAAAGAGAAGGGAAAATCGATCCATTCGTCTTTTATGAATCTGGACTGGCGCGGACATAAGATCAATTTGATTGATACACCCGGCACTTCGGATTATATTGGTGAAGTAGCAGGAGCTGTACGGATAGCCGATACCGCTATTTTTGTGTTGAACAGTGAGCAGGGAGTTGAGACAGCAACGAACTCGTTATGGAAATATGTGCAGAAATATTCTGTGCCTTCCATGTTTGTGGTGAATAAACTGGATACCGATCAGTCAGACTTTTGGAAAACAGTGAATGAAGCTCGTGAGCAATTTGGTCGTGAAGTGACCGTAGTTCAATTTCCATACAGTGAAGGACAGGACTTTCATGCGATCATCGATGTACTCAGAATGACCATGTACGAATTTCCTGAAAAAGGAGGAAAGCCGGATAAATTGCCAATTCCGGATTCAATGAAACCACAGGCTGAAAAATTACACTGGGAACTGGTGGAAACCATTGCGGAAAATGATGAAACCCTGATGGATATCTATTTTGATCAGGGAGAACTGGATGAAGAGCAGATGGAAAAAGGGTTACATATCTCATTGGTAAATGGGCAGATCTTTCCACTGTTTTGTTCCACAGCATCAAAAAATATGGGAACCGGACGTGTTATGGGCTTTCTTGATGATGTAGCTCCGAATCCACTGCAGGGAAATCCTCCAAGAACGGAAGAAGGCGAAGAATATACCCTTGATCCGGATGGAAAACCGGTCATGTTTTTGTTCAAGACTTATTCAGAGTCTCATGTTGGAGATCTGATCTATTTTAAAGTGTATAGCGGCAGCATTCGTCCCGGCATGGATCTTGTAAACAGCTCCAATTCTTCATCGGTTAGGTTGGGAAGCCTGTTCTTATCGGAGGGGCAAAAGCGTATTGAGACCAATGAAATAAGAACCGGTGATATAGGTGCCGTAGTTAAATTGAAAGATGGTGAGGTGAATGATACCCTTCATGAGAAAGGCCATGATATCAAACTTCAAGGGATTGAGTTTCCTCCGACCACCATCCGCACTGCGGTGAAGCTGAAGAGAGAAGGCGATGAGGACAAACTTGGTCATGCACTCCATCAAATTCATCGGGAAGATCCCTCGGTGGTTATAGAACACAGTCAGGAATTGCGACAGGTGATCCTTCACGGACAAGGTGAAGAACATTTGGCAGTAATAGAAGATCAGCTGAAGAACAGGTTTAAATTGGATGTGGAATTTGTTACCCCGAAAATTCCTTATCGGGAAACCATTACTAAAGCAGTAAGGGCTCAATACAAACATAAAAAACAATCGGGTGGGGCAGGTCAGTTTGCTGAAGTTCAGCTTTTGATAGAACCCTACACCGAGGGGATGTCGACTCCTGACGATCTGAAAGTTCGGGATGTGCAGGAGCACGATCTGCCCTGGGGCGGAAAGCTGGTGTTCCAGAATTGTATAGTGGGCGGGGTGATCGATAATCGCTTTATGCCGGCCATTTTAAAGGGAGTGATGGAGAAAATGGAAAATGGACCAATGAGCGGGTGCAGGGCACGGGATATCCGGATTTCCGTTTATGATGGTTCTATGCATTCCGTTGATTCCAATGAAGCCGCTTTTAAAACGGCAGCTTTAATGGCTTTCAGGGATGGTTTTATGAAAGCAAATCCCCAGCTTATGGAGCCGGTGTATGAAATTGAGGTCAATGTGCCGGCGAGTTACATGGGGGATGTTATGAGCGACCTTAGCAGTCGTCGCGGCCAAATTCAGGGCATGGAAGGCGAAGGTTCCATTCAAAAAATAAAAGCTCATGTGCCGCTGGAAGAACTGGACCATTATTCAACGCGGCTCAAATCGATGACTCAGGGAAGCGCCACATATACTCGCAAGTTTTCTCATTATGCACAAGTTCCCCATGATGTTCAGGAGCGAGTGGTGAAGGAGAATTTGCAGGAAGCTTAAGAACATCGAACATCGAACATCGAACAAACAACAACGAAGAGGGAACGTATCATGGCTCTCTGAGCCGTGTGTAGATCGAATGCCGGCGAGTACCTCCGGCCTAATAATGAAGTTGAATTAGATACCTAACAATATTTAACGTTCATCATTCCTCAAAGATAATTCTGTAGTTTGTACCTTTCGTAATAACCATATTGATCTTAGGACAGATTTTCAGCGATGAGCACATCCCGATATAAAGGAACATCAAGCACAGGAATATTAATAATGGCCCATGGCGGCGGTACCACCTGGAACTCTATGGTAAAAGAAGCTGCCAAACCGCTGATGGAAAATTATCCTATCGAGTTTGCATGGGGAATGGCAAACTTCGTTTCCCTCCAGAAAGCCGTTCACAAACTGGAAGCTGAAAAAGCAGATCGAATAATTGTGATACCACTTTTCATATCAAAGCATAGCCCCATTCTAAGGCAGGCTGAGTTTTTGTTGGGTTTACGCGATGAACTTGCTGATGCACCCATGCCGGTGATGCATTACACCGATGAGTTTGTGGAGATGTCTGGAATCGAATTGGATGAATCTCATAAAATGCACAACATGCTGTTTCCGCCCACTCTTAATCCGATCAAAATAAATACGCCTGTTCAATTCACCGATGCCCTGGATGATCATCCGATAGTGGCAGCTATTTTAAGAGACCGGATTCTGGCACTCAGTGAAGATCCTAACGCTGAAACAGTGGTGCTTGCAGCGCATGGCCCCAATGGCGAGGAAGATAATACGGGATGGGTGAAAAGTATGGAATCACTGGCGGCTCAGATTCAGCAATGGCAAAACGAGGAGGGGCTAAGTACCTTCAGAAATATTCTTTCGCTTACTGTTAGGGATGATGCTCCAAAGCCTATTCATGAGCAGGCCAAACAGCATCTTAGGGCGCTGGTTCGGCAGGGAAATAGTTCCGGTAATGTGATCGTAATTCCTGTATTTTTGTCACCGGGCGGAAGGGAAAAATCCGTAGCACAACGGCTGGAGGGATTAAACTTTAAATGGAGTGGAGATACCCTTTTACCTGATGACCGGCTTCGTGATTTTTTGACTATGAGTGTTGAAAGGAGCCTCTAAGGCCACTAAAAACCTATTCAAAAAAAGCGTTGGGATATACCACTTCCCCACTGATTTCAGATAAACTCCCCGGGAATAATTCTAAAGCCATACAATTTTCTGAAGGGGCTTCAAAAGGAAAACTGATCCCAAAAGTATAGGCCGGCTTGTACCCAAATTTCGGATAGTAATCTTGATGCCCGAGTAACACTACAGAGGTAAATCCCATGCTTTTAGCTTGAAGATGGGCAGCTTTGATCAATTTTCCGCCTATGCCTTTATTCTAAAATTCAGGCAATACGCTTACGGGAGCTAAGGCCAGTGAGTCAAATTCTTTTTCTTTATTTTTGATCTTAACTTTGGTGAGCAGGATGTAACCGACAATTTTCTCATTATGTTCAGCAACCATGGAAAGCTGGGAGATGAAAGCATCGGAATTTCGAAGGTTCTTAACAAGCCGGTGTTCATTCCCGTCACTGTGTTCAGCCGAAGCAAAAGCGTGCTGAATGAGGCTTTCAACGGGTTCATAGTCAGCAGGCTTTTCTTTTCGTATGGTTAACGAAAGTTTTTCAGGCATACCACACCATTACTGAGCCAGTTCCACTTCCTTAGATGAAGTGAATGGGTTCCAGCTAATTGCTTTTGCTTTTTCAAGCAGGGTATCTGCACTAACGTAAACTACCGGAATAAATATCAGGGTAACCAACGTAGAGGCTGTAAGACCGCCAATTACAACACGAGCGAGCGAAGCCTGAATTTCAGCTCCTGCGCCCAATCCAAAGGAGAGAGGTAGCAACCCAAGTACCGTTGTTAACGTGGTGATAAGGATCGGTCGCAATCTCAGCCGTCCTGCTTCAACCACGGCTTCAAATACAGGCATATTCTTCTCACGCCTCATCAGGTTGATATAGTCGACAAGTACAATGGCATTGTTCACTACGATACCGATAAGCATGATCATTCCCATCAAGCTTTGGATATTCAGGGTGGTTCCCGTCAATAGTAATGCCGGTATTACCCCGACCATAGCTAATGGTACAGAAAACATTACCACCAGCGGATCAAGGAATCGTTCAAATTGTCCGGCCATTACCATGTAGATAAGGATAAGTGCCATGATGATGGACATGGAGAAATCAGCTGCGGCTTTTTGCTGTTCTTCCCATTCACCGCCAAAAACGATGTTGAATCCGGAGGGGAGGGGAAAATCAGAAAGTTCGGCTTGAATAGCCTCCACTGCTTCACTTAAGGCCACTCCGCTCTCAAGGTTCGCGGTGATATTGGTTACCCGCTGACCATTTATACGATTGATGTCTTCCGGCCCCCTGGCACTTTGTTTTTGGATGACGGAAGAAATAGGAAGGACTCCACCTTCCGGGGTTCGGATCGAAATATTGTCTAAATCCAAAGTTCCGAGCCGGTCTTCAGGACGCAAGCGAACGGTGATGGGATATTCATCTCCGCCAATACGGTAAGAACCGGCGCGACTTCCGCCTATATTCGTTTGTATAACCTGTGCTACATCACGAACGGCAAGTCCGAGATCAGCGATCTTTTCACGGTCAAAAATAATACGTTCTTCGGGAGTTCCTTCGCTTCTTCCGGATCGCACTTCCACTATACCCGGAAGTTTTTCAACTCTAAGCTTTATCTGCTGAGCAAGTTCGTAGGCTTTTTCAATATCGTAACCGCGGAGTTCAAACTGAACATCTTCACCTCCGCCACCCCCAAATACTCGTCTGAGTATCCATAAGCCTGATCCGGCATTAACCCGGATGTCGGCTCCGGGAATCTTGCCCTCAAGGTTTTCCCGGATTTCATTGGCAAGATCTGAAGTGCTTTGGCTTCGTTCTGATTGGGGAACCATCGCGATCTCAACTTCAGCACGTCCATCTCTTACTTCTGTGGTGAAGTTTTTTACATTTTCCATAGGCAGAGTGGCACGTACGATCTGCTCAAGTTCTTTCAAATACAGGTTTTGAACGGCAATGTTGGTCCCATCAGCCATTTGAAGATCAATATCTATTTCGTCGGCATCGGTTTGTGGAGCAAGTTCTACAGGGATGATCGGGATCAATAAAAAGCTGCCAACAACAAGAATTCCGGTGATACTGAATATTGCCGGCTTGTGATGAAGGGTTTTTTCAAGTAACTGTGAATATTTAACCTCCATTTTTTGGAAGAATACCTGAAATCGGCTTTTCTTATTCTCAGTACCTTTTTTAATGGTAAGAAAACGGCTGGAAAGCATAGGCACGAGAGTCAGGGCAACTAACAGAGAACATATCAATGCAAATACTACCACAAGGGCCAATTCCTGAAAGAGAAGTCCTGATATCGTTTGCATAAATACAACCGGTAAGAAGATCACACACGTGGTGAGGGTAGAAGCGACAATAGCTCCTGCAACCTGCTTTGTACCAATAAGTGCACTCGTTTTCAGTTCTTCCCTTTCCTCTTCACGGAGGCGTATAATATTCTCGAGCACTACCACTCCATTATCTACGATCAAACCGACCCCAAGGGCAAGCCCGCCAAAGCTCATTTGGTTTAGAGTCAGGTCATTGAAATAAAGCAGTGCAAAGGTTGCGATTATTGAAATAGGTATGGCAACGGCAATAATAAAAGTAGAAGATCCATTCCTGAAAAATACGTAAAGTACCAAAACGGCAAGCAAAGCTCCCCAAATGGCAGCACTTTGCACATTATCGATGGAACTTTGTATGAACGTACTTTGATCGGTGGTTATGAAAAGATTCAGATCATCTCGCTGACTGTTGATCTGCTCAACTTCATCTCGTATTTGCTGAGCTACAGCTACTGTGTTAGCTCCGGTTTGTTTACGGATACCAAATCGTACCATTGGTTTACCGTCAATACTTACAACCCGATCCAGATCCTGATAACCAAAAGTAACATTGGCTACATCTTTGACCCGGATTGGTTTTGAGTCGATAGTGGTAATAACGGTATTAGCGATCTGATCTATGGATTCGTATTCTCCAAGGGTACGAACGTAGAGTCGTTGAATACCGGAATTTACGTTTCCTCCCGGGAGGTTTGCATTTTCCCTGGCAATAGCCTGTTGTACATCGGCGGTAGACAAGCCGCTTGCGATCAGGCGGTCTCGTTTTATATCTACTTTAACCTCACGGTCGATACCGCCCCAAATGTCGATAGAACCAACGCCGTTGATCTGCTCAAATCTTTTGGTGATCTCACGATCAAGTAATACCGTCAATTCAGCCAGATTCATGTCTGAGTTTGCACCCACGATAACAATGGGGAAGTTATTAGGATCGAACTTCCAGATTCGGGGAGCATCAGCTTCAGGTGGAATAGATCCCCTAACCCGGTCAAGAGCTGCCCGAACATCGTTGGAGGCTACATCAATATCTACGCTTTGGGCAAATTCGAGGGTAACGCGACTTCCGCCTTGTTCAGAACGCGAGCGAACACGTTCAACTCCGGGTACACCGGCAAGAGCGTTTTCGATAGGCTCTGTGATAATAGTCTCCATTTCCTCAGGGCCGACGTTATCATAGTCAGTAGCCACGGTAAGCTGTGGATATTCAATAGGGGGAAGGAGGTCAACAGGTAAAAATCGGAACCCGATAACACCCAGTGTGATGATGATCAAAAAGACCATCGATGTGGCTATAGGACGCTTAATTGAAGTTTCTGTAATGGGCATGACCGTAAATTTATAGATTTACATTAGATAAGTCAGTATCATGCTCTTGCATGATCTCATTCAATAGATCTTCTCGTTGAAGATTTTGAAGCTGAAAAATACGATCCCAGCTCATTGTACGTACTCGTGCTTGGGTTCGGCCCTCAGATAATAGATCCTGACCAACTGTTACTATCCATTGCCCGCTTTCAATTCCTGAAACGCCAAGTTCCATTCTACCTTCGGCTAATACATCAATAGACTTAAATTCAACTTGTGTAGGCTCGGTCATTGCGCCCGGACCACTGGAATTATTAGATGTGTCACTGACAGGTTCAATTTCTGAACCAAGTGAAGTTGCTATAAACACTCCCGCTTCACCTGAAGTTGGATCTGTATAAAGTGCACTTACAGGAATAAGAGTTGCTTGTTCACTTTCACCGAATAAAATATCTACAGGAACAAACATGCCGGGCCTTAAAAGTCCGCTTTCATTATTAACATCGATCTCTGCTTCAGTACTTCGGGTTACCTCATTAAGGAAAGGCGAAATTCGGGAGATTTCTGCTGAAACAACCTGCTCATTTCCGTTTCGGTCTTCTACTAATATTTGGGCAGTTTGGCCAACCTGAATTTGATTCAGCATATTTTCGGTAAGTATGATCTCAACCGTGAGGTTAGCGAGATCACCTATTATGAAAAGCTGCGTATTCGTTGATGCCTGCATTCCAATTTCAGCATTACGTTGACCAACGGTTCCTGTGATAGGTGCTCTAATTATCGCTTTATTTAATTCATCTCTGCGTTCGTCTACCAAATATTCGGCTTGATCGAGTCGGGCTTCAGCAAGTTCAACATCTGCCTCGGCTGAAAGTAATTGTCCTTCTATTTGTTCAACTTCAACCTGACTGGTGAGATCTTTTTCTTCAAGCTGCTTGATACGCCGAAACTCGTTTTCAATTTCTGTAAGTCTTGCTTTAGATTGCTTTAGTTGAGCATTCGCAATTTTGTAGCCTGCTTCTGCTTGTTGAAGCTGTTTTTCAAGTACGCTTGTATTCATCTGAACCAGCTTGTCACCTTTTTCAACATATTCTCCATTTTGAACAAATATTTGTTCGATGACACCAGAAATTTCCGGATATAAAACTACCTGGTTATCAGATCTGACGTTTCCGCTAAATCTTTCTACGAGGGGAAGCGTACCATAGCGGGCTTGAACGGCTTCAACAGAAGGAACAACAAGAGTCTCTTGTTGCCGCTCAGTGTTAGTATCATTTTCAGAGCAAGCTGCAAAAGTGAAAACTAATGTTGCTAAAAGCACTAATTTTGTAACGGACAATGGATTTTTCATTTCTTTATTTTAAGTTTGACTCTAACAACCCAATTTTTTTTAGAACCTCTCCCTTTAAATTGTTAAATACTATTAAAATAGATTACAAATTGTGAACGCTTTTAATTTTATTCTGCCCGGTGAGTTTTAGGGCTGTCAATTGTACTCTGTAAAAGAAGATCATTTTGGATCATATTATTTAAGAAACCATATGTTTCAATCTAAATGATCCGGATATTAATTAACGTGAATTCGTATTAAGACTATCTGTTGAAGGCGTTGAAGAGTCATTTCGCAGCGAATGCGCGAAATCCTATAGTTGGTCAGGCAGCGAATACTTAAGCAATGGCCACCATTAGATTCCCGCTTCCACGGGAATGAGCAAAAGCACCCATTTTTATCCTTTTAACTTAGTTCTTATCTCGAATGGACGTTAATTAGGTCAACCATTGATAAATGCAGGCTGATTTTTTTGACTTAGTCTTTTTTTATCCGCCTTCTCTCTATATAAATGCTCTACATCTTTGAGTGTATCCACATCATCCGGCGATAAATCCCATCTGATCGCTTTAAATCTGGGGAACCTAAGCGTGAAATTGGCTTTGGTTCTTTTATTGACCTGGATGTCATCAAATTCGAGTTCGATCACAATTTCCGGCAGCAGACCCAGTGTTGGCCCATACTTTTCAACAGTGATCTCTTTGATCCTGGTATTGAGTTTTTTCAGTTCCTCATCCGTATAGCCTCCATATGCTTTCCCGATCGGGATAAATTCCTCTTCATAGCGTTCATCATCACGGACAGAAATGCCCAGGGTGAAATCGGAATACGTTCCACCGCGTTTACCGCTTCCTGCATGGGCATACATCATGATGGTGTCTAGGGAGCCACCCGGTTTTTTTACCTTCAGCCACGATTTTCTGCGCTGACCGTATTCGTAGGTCGAATCCTTGTGCTTAAGCATTAGCCCTTCGTTTCCGTGAGCAAGCGCCAATTCGAAAAGTTCATCAATCTGATCCTTATGATGGATGGGCTTTTGGGTTGTGACCGGGAAACTGTATGTTGATGACAATTCAGAAAGTAATCTTCGCCGTTGGGTCAATGTTTGCTCAAATATAGGGTGACCATCGTAAAACAGAATATCATACGAAATAAGCAGGGTAGGATATTCCCGGAGTACTTTTTTGGAAGGCTTTTTAAGCCCCATTCGTTTTTGTAAAAGCTGGAATGGCAGAATAGTATCATCTTTGAATACACAGATCTCCCCATCCAGTACCATTTCAGGGAGTTCCCTTTCTGTGAAGTAATCCACGATCTCAGGAAAGGAGTGCGTGATATCATTCAGGTCGCGGGAAAAGATCTTCACTTTATTCCCTGAAATATGAAGCTGACACCGCATCCCGTCAAATTTTTCTTCGGCTACATATTCACTGTAATCGTCCACGGCCCGGCTTTCAATTGGCGAGGCTAACATAAAAGAAAGAGGATGGAAGAGCTTAAAACTGGCTTCATCCAGCCGATCCTGTTCAGCTAATTTGGCCGTTTTACCAATACTTCCGGTGATCATATGCACATAGCGGACATCTTTGACCTTTTGCCCAAAAGCTTTTGCAATGGCTGAAATAATGCTCTTGGTCTCAAACCCGATCCGAAGTGAACCGCGCCCCATGATCCTCAGGAAATACTTCACCTCAAGTGGAGTTAATTGCGACCACGCTTCTGTTAAGATCTCCTGCTTATCCTTTCTCGAAGAGACTTCATACAGCCGGTTGTAGATTCCTTCAACATCCTGGAGGGAAAGTTCTGCGGATTTCCACTTATCCTGAGCTTCAGGAATATTGGCGAATAATTTTTCAATGGTTTCAGAAGCACTTCCCACGGCCGTTTTACTGGGTTTGAAAACCTGCTCATAATCGACCTCGCAAATATCTGCGGCAAGGGTAGAGTAAGTTCTACTGCCCACCGAAGCTCGCTTTCCGGAGATATCTGAAAAAGCCCCTTCTCCCAAGAACTGCGCCGCAAGATGAAGGTCATTCTCATTGGTAATAGAACTGAAATACTCCGCACAGATACTGATCTTCGCATTACTTCCGCGAGTTTCTGAAATAGTTTGGGTTACTTCAGAAAGTTGTAAGAAAGTATGTTTCTTTGGCTTACTCATGGTTATCGTTATTCGTTAACCGTTATTGGTTCTTCGTGTTCTCGATCTATGATTAACGAATAACCAATAACGACTTCATTCTTCCTCATCTCTTTTCATATTAAAGGTTTTAGATACAATCCCACGCTTATCCAAATAATGCTGTACCACCTTTGGATTTGGTGTATGAGTGACGTACACCTTTTTGGGTTGAAGCCGCTCACATAAATCGATCAGCTCGAAAAAATCCAGGTGATCAGAAATGGGAATGAGTTTATCCACGGTAAGCTGACTTCGCCGCGACTCCATAGCTGCCCAACCGGAGCAGTAAGCAATGCGCTTTTTCTTCACATTGGAGGCAAAGCCGTTGTTGATGGCAGAACTCGGGTTGATCAGTATCTTGCCTTCGCAGGAATCTCGGTTATAGGCCTCATAATTTCCAAGAGAGAATCCGTGTTCCTCATACACCTCACAAAGTTTATATCCCGCGCCGTGAATTTGAATGGGGTGACCCAGGTCTTTTAGCAGAAACATGATCTCCTGTGCTTTTCCGAGGTTGTAAGCTAAAAAAACCGGGGTATGGTCGTTTTCCAAGGCTTCTTTGGCAAAGCCGGTGATCTCAGCCTCCAGTTCTTCATAAGGTCTCCATTTATAAACGGGCAGACTGAAAGTCGCCTCCGTAATAAAAGTGTCGATGGGTTTATCGGGAAGTTCAAAGCCCTCGGTGGCAGGAGAGGGCGGTGTGCGGTAATCACCGGTATAGAGTAAGTTTCCGAAGTCGCTTTCCAGGAAGGTCATGGCAGAGCCGAGAATATGTCCCGCCGGATAAAAAGTTACCCGGGCGTGTTCAGTTTCCAGTGTCTTACCAAATGGAAGCTCCTGAACCTCATATTTAACGCCCCGCAATTTCATAAAAGCAGAAGTGGGGGGAGTGGCGTACACCTTTCCTCTGCTTTTCCAGGGAATATGATCGGCATGACCGTGAGATACAAACACATGCTTTGCCTTGGAGCCGCTGTAATCCAGCCCAATGCCCAATTGCGGCAGCAATATTCCATGATTTCCGGCTTTAGTGATCTTGAGCATGTGTTTTTATTTATTGGCTGTCATCGCGAGGAGGCAGCCGGGTTAGAAGTCGATTTTTTGGCTTTCCGTCGTGGCGATCTCCCTGAATTATTTGTGATAGCGTTTTAGGGAGATTGCTTCGTCGCTATATATCTCAATCCTGCGTTTAGCTATTCAGGCTCCTCGCAAAAACAATCCTTTTCGACTTTTTAATTTACTTACACACTAAACTAAGAAGAGGGGGTGACAGTTCGTGGCATACGAAATTTGAAATTATGAATGCAAAGTTTTGAATTATCCTCGTTGTAGCGCTCCACTCTGCAATGCCCTATTAATGCTCTGCCTTACCCCAAAGCAATTCCGAGCTAATTAACTTAAAGCCAAGAAGAATTCCCCAATAGCGATCAACGAATAACTAAACCCCTTCATTATTGAATATTCCGTGTTGAATATTCAATATTCTCCTGCTACTCAATAACCATCGCTTCTTCCGGCGATTCCAGCTCTTTGGGGATGGAATCCGTTATGACAGTAGCAAAAGCATCGATCAGGTTTTGTTTAAGGAACTCGCGGCTGTACACCAGGCGGATCTTTCGGGAAGGGATGGGATCTTCGAATTCCTTTACAATGCCGTTGGCGCAGCTGGTATCCTGTTCGTTCATAGCAAGGTAGGGCATCAGGGTGACGCCGAAATCCTGCTCCACAAGTCGCTTCAGGGTTTCCAGGTTTCCGCTTTCAAAAATGATGGGTGCTTTATTCCGCTTTTCATTGTTCTTCTTGCAGATCTTCATGGTTTGGTCGCGGAAGCAGTGGCCTTCATTCAGCAACCACAGATCTTCTTTATACAGATCGTCAATGCAGATCTTATCTTTCTTAGCCAGCTCGTGCTTACTGCTCACATAAGCTAAAAACGGCTCAAGGAATAAGTCGCGTTCGAACATGTGCTGTTCGGTAGGAGTTGCAATAATTCCCACATCAAAATAATCTTCATTCAATCCTTTCAAAACCTCAGCAGTAAGGGCTTCTTCAAATATCAGCTCAACTTCCGGATACTTTTCGATGAAAGGCTTCAGGAAAAGAGGCACGAGATACGGCGCAATGGTCGGGATAATACCAACCCGGAAGGTACCTTTCAGCGTTTCACCCTGAACAGCTACCATATCCTCAATATGTTTGGCCCCGCTCAGTATCAGCTTGGCCTGTTCGATGATCTCTTCTCCCATAGCGGTAGGAACCACGGGCGATTTAGACCGGTCAAAAATGAGAACGCCGAGTTCATCCTCCAGCTTTTGTATCTGCATACTTAGGGTAGGCTGAGTGATATAAATTTTCTGAGCTGCCGTAGCAAAGTGCCGGTGTTTATCGACGGCAACGATGTATGAAAGTTGAGTTAAGGTCATAGGTGTAAAATAGTTGAACGAAACGCTGCGGAATCATTTTTTATAATTGACGATAATGGTAAAATAGAGTTTTAATTATAAAAAGGCAGAACATTGAAGAAGCATATTTTCATAACCGGCCGGGTTCAGGGTGTGGGTTTCCGCCACTTCACCAGAAAGAACGCCGAAAACCTGGGGGTAACCGGGTGGGTAAAAAATTTATCGGATGGAAGGGTGGAGGCTGTTTTCCAGGGCAGTGAAGAACAGATCGAAGAACTTATTCAGCGATGCAAAAAAGGTCCGGTAGCGAGCTATGTGCAAAATATTGAGGTTGAAAAAGATTCAGGAGAAGAAGATTATAAGAATTTTTCTGTAGAGTTTTGATAAAGGAAAAGTGAAAAGGCAAAAAGGAAAGGCTGGGTATGTCCGAAATCTTTCACTTTGCCTTTTGCCCTTTCACTCCAAAATGTGGATAAATAGTTAACAAATAGCTTCGAATAGAAGAGGCAGGAATAGTATATTGAAACTTTGAAGTTCTACTCCAACGAAGGGATTACATGTACCTGATTTTTGACACAGAAACCACCGGGTTACCTCAAGATTTTTCGGCTCCGATCACCGATCTGGATAACTGGCCGCGTCTTGTTCAGCTTGCATGGCAGCTTCATGACCATACCGGAAAGCTCATCAACAGCGGGAACTACATTGTGAAGCCGGAAGGATTCACCATTCCTTTCAACTCGGAGAAAATTCACGGAATCTCAACCGAGCGTGCTCAGGAAGAAGGGGTGGAGCTGGATTTTGTACTCAAAGAATTTTCCAAGGATATCAATAAAGCGTATTTCCTGATCGGGCACAACGTCAGTTTCGATGAGAAAGTTATGGGGGCGGAATATCTTCGGAAAAAAATCTCGTCTGCCATTCTTGATAAACCCAAGATCGATACCAAGCTCGACGGGACAGATGTAGCCAAGATCGAAGGCGGTCGCGGCGGAAATTATAAATGGCCTTCTTTAGGTGAATTGCACCACGCCCTTTTTGGTGAAGGTTTTGAAGATGCCCACGATGCCGCAGCCGATGTGGAAGCAACGGCCCGCATTTTCCTGGAGATGGTTCGGACCGGCGCTACCAAGATCAACTTCCCGATGGATGCCAAACTGTATGAGTCGGCACAAAGCTACATGAAGCGGGAAGAGTATATTGATCTCGTTTCCCCGTCCAGGTTTAAAACAAAGCAGTCGGAAGAGAAACTGGCAGCTCAAAAAAAAAGTGGAAGCGAAGAAGAGACAACTGGTAGCGGGCTAATAGAGCAGGCTGCCTTTACGCATCTCCATAATCATTCGAAATTTTCGGTCCTTCAGGCCACCGCAGGTATCAAAGATCTGGTCAAAAAGGCCAAAAATGAAGGGATGAGCGCAGTTGGACTTGCCGATCTCGGGAATATGTACGGGGCGTTTTCGTTTGCAGCCACGGCTCACGCCGAAGGAATCAAACCCATCATCGGCTGCGAGTTTTATGTGGTTGAAGATCGAACCGTAAAGAAATTCACCCGGGATAATAAAGACCGCCGCTATCAGATCCCGATGTTTGCCAAGAATCAGAATGGGTATAAGAATCTTTCCAAGCTAAGCTCCATCGGTTTTACGGAAGGTTATTATTATAAATATCCCCGAATTGATAAGGAAGTGATCGCCAAATACTCCGAAGATATAATCTGCCTAAGTGGAGGCGTTAGAGGGTGGCTGGCTGATCTCATACTGAACAAAGGACAGGAATTTGCCGAAGAAGAACTGCAATGGTGGATGGAAACTTTTGGCGATGATTTCTACCTGGAAGTGCTGAATCATGGCCTGGAAGAAGAGAAGCGCGTAAACGATGTGTTCAAGTCTTTTTCTAAGAAGTACGGGGTGAAATTAGTGGCGACCAACAATGTTTTTTATCTGGATGAGGAAGATGCTAAAGCTCATGATGCTCTGATCTGTATTGATGACGGCGAATTGATGAGCACCCCGAAAGGCAAAGGACGCGATTTCAGGTATGGTTTCCCGAACGATGAATTCTACTTCAAGTCGCAGGATGCGATGAAGGAGCTCTTCATGGATATGCCTGAGGCTATTGTAAGCACACAGGAAATCGTAGAGAAAATAGAACCCATCAAACTGGAGCGCGAGATACAGCTGCCCAGATTTGAGCTTCCCGAAGGATTTGAGACCGAACATGAGTACCTGAAACATCTGACTTACGATGGAGCCAAACCCCGCTACAAAGAAATTGATGAAGAGGTCACCGAACGGATCGAACTCGAGCTTGGGATCATTAGGGAAATGGGTTTTGCAGGATATTTCCTCATCGTTCAGGATTTCATTGCGGCCGCCAGGGATATGGGTGTTTATGTAGGTCCTGGTCGTGGTTCAGCGGCAGGTTCCGTGGTTGCTTATTGTACCGGGATCACCAACATCGATCCTCTGAAATATGACCTGCTTTTTGAGCGATTCCTGAATCCCGAACGAGTCTCGATGCCCGATATCGATATTGATTTTGATGATGACGGCCGGCAGCGCGTAATCGAATATGTGGTGAATAAATACGGGGTCGATCAGGTGGCGCATATCATCACCTTTGGTTCTATGGCTGCCCGTTCTTCCGTTCGTGATGTGGCACGCGTGCTCGATCTCCCGCTTTCCGATGCTGACCGCATCGCTAAACTTGTTCCAGAAAGACCCGGAACGACCCTGGATGATGCTTTTTCAGAAGTAAAAGAATTGAAAAATATCCGTAACGGTGAAGGCCTGGAAGCCGAGACCCTGCGAATGGCACACGTATTAGAAGGCTCGGTTCGGAATACCGGTATTCACGCCGCCGGAGTGATCATAGCCCCGGACAAACTTACTGAGTATATCCCGGTAAGTACCGCTAAAGATGCGGATCTCTACGTCACCCAGTTCGATGGTAACGTGATCGAGAATGCAGGCATGCTGAAAATGGATTTCCTGGGGCTGAAAACCCTCTCCATCCTGAAAACAGCCATCAGTTATGTGAAAGAGAATTTTGGCAAGGAATACAACCTGGATGATATTCCACTGGATGATGACAAGACCTACAAACTCTATCAGCAGGGTGGCACGCTGGGGACGTTTCAGTTTGAGAGTGAGGGGATGCGCAAGCACCTTAAGAACCTGAAGCCAACGGATATCAATGATCTTATTGCCATGAATGCCTTGTACCGTCCGGGACCGATGCAGTTCATTCCGGATTACATCGAGCGTAAACATGGCCACGAAAAAGTAGAATATGATCATGAAGACCTGATCGAAATTCTGGAGCCGACTTACGGTATCATGATCTATCAGGAGCAGATCATGAAAGTGGCGCAGCGCATGGGCGGCTATTCACTCGGTGAAGCGGATGTACTGCGCCGGATCATGGGTAAGAAAAAGCCGGAACTGCTCCCCCCGGAAGAAGAGAAATTTGTTAAACAGGCGGTTGAGAAGGGTTATGATGAAAAAACGGCCAAGCAAGTTTTCGACAAGATGGCGCTGTTTGCCGGCTACGGGTTTAACAAATCACACTCCGCGGCTTACTCGGTAGTGGCCTATCATACCATGTATTTCAAAGCCAACTATCCGGCAGAGTACATGGCAGCGGTGATGACGCATAATATGAGCGACATCAAGAAAGTGGCATCGTTTATAGAAGAATGTCAACGGATGGGGATCGCAGTTGATCCGCCGAACATCAACACCGCCCGCGGAAAATTCCGGGCAAAGGATGGCCGGGTTCAATACGGAATGTCGGCTATAAAAGGGGTGGGTTCATCCGCTATTCAGCACATTGTGGAAGAGCGCGAAGAGAATGGAGATTTTACCTCCATCTTTGATTTTACAACCCGTGTGGATCTGCGTGTTTGTAACCGAAAAACGCTGGAAAGCCTCATCATTGCCGGCGCTTTTGATACGTTGAATGATAATCGGGCTCAATTACATGATTCACTGGAGGATATTCTTTCTTATGCTGTTCGCAAGCAGGAGGAGATCAGACTAAATCAGGGCAATTTATTTGGGGGAGACGGCGGCGGAACTGGTTCTCAGGAACCAAAATTACGCGAAGTTCCTCGCTGGACTCAAATTGAGCGGCTCAATAAAGAAAGAGAGCTCATTGGGTTTTATTTGAGCGGACATCCATTAAGCCGATTCAAAGAAGAGATCCGGTTGTTCGGGAAACAGAATTTGAGTGATGATGTATTTGGCAGAATGTCGGATCGTAACAATATTAGGTTTATCGCTATCATCACCGGTATAAAAAGGGTGACCGACAAAAAAGGCCGGCCGTTTGCATTCCTGCAGGTAGAAGACCTGAATAACTCTACGGAAGTGATCGCGTTCAGTAAAACGTATGATCAATACATGGGGCTGCTTCAAACCGATAATGTGCTTTTTATTGACGGAGTGGTGGATACGAGAGGCGGTCAGCCCAAAGTGATCGCCAATACTTTTGAGCGGGTTGAAAATCTGCGTGAAAAGTTTCAGGAACAACTGAATTTAAAGATCGACCTGAGAACTTCCGATTTAGATAAAAATGATCTAAAGCAGGTGGAAACCTTATTTTCACTGAACAAAGGAACTACAACCGTTCGGTTCTGCATCCACAGTCAGGAGGCAAACGCTCCGATCAGAATGAATGTGCGGAATTTTGTAGTTGAGCCGAATGATGAACTGTTGCGGGGTTTGCGCACGGTGTTGGGAGAAGAATCGGTGCAGCTTGAGCATGGGAATTAGGGAATGCTTTAAAATGCTAAATTTTGGATCTTGAATGTTAAATTAAAGCTTGTCCCTTGATAAGAATGCACCAAAGTTCTGCTAATTGCTAACTTATCACTGCATACTATAACCCCGATAACTCAAAAGAATGTGTAATGTTGAATGAATTATCCCGATATTTGTTCAAGATTAAAGAAAAATCTAATAAATATAACTTAAGAGCATTATGTCAAAACCAATTGAATTTACCGACAACAACTTTGACACTGAAGTATTGAAATCTGACAAACCGGTCTTAGTTGACTTTTGGGCAGAATGGTGCGGCCCCTGCCGAATGATCGGGCCGATCGTGGAAGAATTAGCCGGCGAATACGAAGGTAAAGCCAAGATCGGAAAAGTTGATGTGGACAGTAACCCTGAAGTTTCTGTGAAATATGGAATTCGCAGTATTCCTTCACTGCTTATTTTTAAAGATGGTGAAGTTGTAGATCAGATCGTGGGTGCAGTTCCGAAATCTCAGCTGGCAAAACAACTGGAAGCACAAGTAGCCTGATAACGGCTTTTTCAAGACTTTTAAAAGCGATGTGGCTAACTGCATCGCTTTTTTTATGTAATTTTTTACAAGCCTTTTCAAGACTGAGAATGCTTAATCCGTGTTTGTGGTTATCTTATATAGTTATTCAAAAACATAATGCGTTTAGCGGTTGAAATATAAACTGAAAACCTTTAACGATCGTTGACCGAGGACGGCAGACCACTATCTTAACTGAGGATAGATAAAAACAATGGTCCCCGGTCAAATATAGATTTACAGACCTATTTTTAACTGGCAAACAAGGTCAAAAACATAGCAAAAATAAATGAAGCGATTATTTATCATCATTGGAGTCTTGGTAGTATTGGGTCTTCTGGCGATCCCTAAAATCCTTAGTTCAGGTGGGGAATCAACTGATCAGAGTCAGTCTAATTCTGGTAATGACCCGCTTTCAGTGAATGTGCATTTGGTAGAACCCGAGGTTTTTGAGAATAAGATATTTACAACGGGCACACTGCTTGCCAATGAGTCTGTAGATCTGAGAAGTGAGATCTCAGGTAAGATCGTGGAATTAAGTCTTGAAGAAGGCCGGGAAGTGAAAGAAGGTGAGGTACTGATAAAGATCAACGACCGCGAGCTTCAGGCGCAACTTAAGCAGGCTGAATTCAGGATCAATCTGGCGGAGGTACGGGAACAGCGCCAAAAGCAATTGCTGGAAAGGGGCGGTATTAGTCAGGAAGATTATGACGCTACATTAAACGAATTAAATGTTCTCAGAGCCGAAGCGGATCTTATTAAAGCCCAGATCGAAAAAACAGAGATACTGGCTCCTTTTGATGGGATTGTCGGGCTCAGGTACGTAAGCAATGGAAGCTATATTTCCCCAACTTCTGAGATCGCTAACCTTCAATCCATCAACCCGATCAAAATAGAATTCTCAGTTCCCGAACGGTATGCGGGTGAGGTTGAAAACGGAGATCGTGTGATCTTTAATGTACAGGGACAAGAAGATGATTTTGAAGCATCCATATACGCTATTGAACCACGTATTGAAACTCAAACCAGAACGCTGCGCATCCGTGCTTTGGCAGATAATATAGATGGGAAATTGTTGCCCGGTGCTTTTGCGAACCTGGAATTGATTCTTGAAGAAATTGAGAATGCCCTTATGATCCCAACCATATCGGTAATTCCGGAACTGAATGGACAAAAAGTGTTTCTACTTAAAGGCGGTAAAGTTGAAGAACAGCAAGTATCGACCGGAATACGAACAGCCAGTCATGTGCAGATCACAGAAGGACTTGCTCCCGGAGATACCGTGCTCACCACCGGTTTGCTGCAGGTACGGGTAGGCTCGGAGGTAAAGGTTGATGAAATTAATACCTATGAAGGAGAGGAATCATGAGTATATCGTCACTGAGTATCCGCCGCCCGGTTTTAGCAACCGTAATGTCGTTGGTCATACTGATCCTTGGGATCGTGGCCTTCACCTTTCTCGGAATTCGGGAATATCCGGCCACCGAGCCGCCCATAGTAACGGTAAGTACTTCTTATACCGGGGCTAATGCTGATGTGATCGAATCACAAATTACCGAACCTTTGGAAGAGGAAATCAACGGCATCGCAGGTATTCGTACCATGACCTCTACCAGCCGTGAAGGAAGAAGCACGATCACGGTAGAATTTGAGCTGGAAATTGATCTGAATGATGCGGCCAATGATGTTCAATCACGTGTTTCAAGAGCTGTTCGAAATTTACCGCCCGATGCTGATCCACCGGTAGTATCCAAAGCCGATGCCGATGCAAGTCCCATTGTATTCTTAAATGTACGGAGTGATAAAAGAAACCTGCTGGATCTGTCTGATGTAGCTTTCAACGATTTTAAAGAACGTGTACAGACCATACCCGGAGTAAGTAGTGTACAGATCTGGGGTGAGAAAGAATATTCCATGCGTTTATGGATGGATCCGCTGCGTTTGGCGGCATATCGTCTTACTCCTCTTGATGTTCAGCAAGCCCTGCAGCGAGAAAATGTGGAACTTCCCTCAGGGCGTATTGAAGGAGATATGACCGAGTTGACGGTTCGTACTCAAGGACGATTATATGAGCCTGAAGAATTCAATAATTTGATCATTAGTGAAGATGACGGAAACGTGATCCGCTTCAGGGATATTGGAAGGGCCGAGCTTGGTGCCGCAAATGAACGCACGATCCTGAAAAGAAATGGCGTGCCTATGGTGGGTGTGGTAATTGTGCCCCAACCCGGCGCCAATCAGATCGAGATCGCGGATGAATTTTACAACCGGGTTGAGCAGATCAAAAAAGATCTTCCTGAGGATATACAAACCGCCGTTGGTTTTGATACTACTGAATATGTTCGAGCTTCTATCAGCGAGGTCCAGCAAACTATTTTCCTGGCTCTTTCTTTAGTAGTACTTATTATTTTCTTATTTCTGAGAGATATCCGTACAACTATTATTCCTATTATTGTGATACCCATTGCATTGATTGGAGCTTTCTTTGTGATGTATATAGCCGGCTTCTCTATCAACGTGCTAACATTGCTTGCCATTGTACTTGCCATTGGCTTGGTAGTGGATGATGCTATTGTGGTACTGGAGAACATCTATGCCAAGATTGAGTCGGGTATGAATGTGATAGAGGCAGGAATTTTAGGCTCACGGGAAATTTTCTTTGCCGTTGTGGCTACTTCACTGGCGCTGGTTTCCGTTTTCACACCACTCTTATTTTTAGGTGGATTGACCGGAAGGTTGTTTCTTGAATTTGGGGTTGTGATGGCAGGAGCAATTATTATCTCATCCTTCGTTGCGCTTACACTTATTCCAATGCTATCCACTAAGATCCTAAAATCGGATTCCAAGCATAGCTGGTTTTATAAAAAAACGGAGCCTTTCTTCGTGATGCTTAATAAAAAATACAAGAATAGCCTGGAAACCTTTATGGGCAATAAATGGATGGCATGGGTGATCACCGTTATTTGTGTGGGTGGAATATGGCTGCTGTACTCAGGTTTACAACAGGAACTGGCGCCTCTTGAAGACCGGGGAAGACTCATCGTAAGTTCAACAGCACCGGAAGGAGCCACCTTTGAGTATATGGACCAGTATATGGATCAGCTCACAAATTTCCTTCTTGATGAAGTACCCGAGATCGAAGGCCTGATAACGGTTACTTCTCCCGGATTTGGCGCAGCGAGTTCAGTGAATTCAGGCTTCGGGCGAATTATTTTGTCGGATGCTGATGAAAGGGAACGTTCTCAGCAGGAGATCTATAACGATCTCTCCACGAAGATACAGGACCTAAGCGGTGCTCGAACATTTATTGCTCAGGAACAGAGTATTGGAGGAGGAAGAGGAGGGCAGCCTGTACAATATGTGCTTCAGGCCAATACGAATGATGAGCTGAAAGAAGTGATACCTGATTTTCTGGAGCAAGCCAGACAAGATCCCAATTTTGCTTTTGTGGATGTGGACCTGAAATTCAACAAGCCTGAAGTTGAGATCAAAATAGATCGTGATCGGGCTCAAAACCTTGGTGTTTCAACCCGTGATATTGCGGAGACTTTGCAACTTGCCTACAGTGGGCAGCGTTTTGGATTTTTCTTAAGGCAAGGGAAGCAGTATCAGGTAATAGGGCAGATGTCCCGAGAGGATAGAAATGCGCCGATAGATCTGAAAAGTTTATACGTCCGGAATAATGAAGGCCAGATCATACAGTTGGACAACCTGGTGACGCTTACTGAACAGAGCAGCCCGCCGCAATTGTACCGATTTAACCGTTATGCTTCAGCCACGGTATCAGCGAGTTTGGCCCCCGGAAGAACCATCGGTGACGGTATTGAAGCGATGGATGCCATTGCAGCTGATGTTCTCGATGACTCTTACACCACTTCATTATCAGGCCCTTCAAGAGATTTTGTGGAGAGTTCTTCCAGTTTGATCTACGTATTTTTACTGGCTCTTCTTTTAGTCTATTTGGTTCTTGCGGCGCAGTTCGAAAGCTTCAGAGACCCGCTGGTGATCATGTTTACCGTACCACTTGCTTTAACAGGGGCACTGCTGACTCTCTGGTATTTCAATCAAACGCTCAACATCTTCAGCCAGATCGGTATGGTGATGCTGATCGGTTTGGTAACCAAGAATGGGATTCTGATCGTAGAGTTTGCCAACCAAAGACAGATCCAGGGACTTTCAAATCTGGAAGCGATCAAAGATGCAGCTGTCGCCCGTTTCCGCCCAATCCTAATGACCAGTTTTTCTACGGTCTTGGGAATCCTGCCGATCGCTCTTGCATTGGGAGCCGGCGCTGAAAGCCGCAAATCAATGGGTATTGCCATCATCGGTGGGTTGATATTCGCCAGTATCTTAACACTCTATGTGATTCCGGCGCTGTATAATTACCTATCGGCCGAACGTTCTGAAAAAGGAGCTATAGATGAAGAAACGTTCCGTAAATACGAGAATTTAGAAACCATGGAAGTCAATGCTTAGATCACTCAAATATAGTTTGGGATACGTGTTAAAACCTCTTTTCATCGTAATTTTATTTGGCACTTTATTTGGGAATGTGTCGGCGCAGTCAACACTTCAATTGGAAGAGGCTATCAGGATCGGGTTAGAGAAGAATTTTTCGATCCAGATCGCTGAAAATGAAGTACGAATTTCTGAGAATAATAATTCAGTGGGGAATGCCGGTTTTCTTCCTGTTTTATCAGCAGACGGCTCTATCAATCAGCGCATTCAGGATAATGTGACTGTGTATGGAAATCCCAATATTACAGACCGCGATGACAAAAATGCCAAAACCACGATATATAACTATGGCTTGAATGCAACCTGGACTATTTTTGATGGGCTTAGCATGTTCGCAACCCTTGACCGTCTCAGTGCCCAGCTGGACATCAGCGAGGCAGAGGCGAGATATCAGGTTGAATTGGTTTTGGCGGATATCATCAGCGGATATTACGAGATCGCCGGACAGCAAAAGGCCGCCCAGGTTTTGGAAAATACCGTAGAGATCTCTCAAGAGCGGATTCGAATAGCCGAGACGAAAGAGGAATTAGGTTCAGGTTCAGCATATGAACTTCTTTTGGCCCGCGCAGATTTTAATACTGATCGTGCTGCCTTGATACGTTCCAATAGCTCCCTCAACCAGCTTAAAGTTTTGTTGACTTCTGTTTTGGGTGAAGATCGGTCCGTGAATTTTTCGGTACAACCGGAGATCATTTTAGCAGATCGTTTGGATTTTGATGAGTTGATCGAGGATGCAGTGAGTCAAAATCAGGAGCTTAATATTGCCCGATTAAATGAGCAGGTTGCACGCTCCGAGATCCGGGAGATCAGAGGGGAGTGGATGCCTCAGGTGGATGTTTCGGGCGGTTATGGATATTCCAGGACAGAAGCCAGTGTTGGTTTTTCAGAATTTTCTGAAACAGATGGGTTTCAATATGGTATCACAGCCCGTATTAATCTCTTTGATGGATTTAATAAAAACCGCCGAACCGAAAATGCTCAAATTGCCCTGAAAAATGAGGAATTGCGCAGGGAGGATCTTCAGCTCCGGGTTAGAGCACAGATAAGCCAGATTTACGCTCAGTATTCAGATGCACTTTCCCTGATCAAACTGGAAGAAGAGAACCTGGAGATCAACAAGGGAACTGTAGATATAGCCCTGGAGCGGTTTGAGCTTGGAACCATTAGTTCCATAGAGTTACGTGAGGCACAGCAAAGTTTATTGAATGCTGAAAATCGGCTGATTGAAGCACAAATAGTGGCAAAAACTGCCGAGACTGAATTGCTAAGATTGAGCGGAAGGTTGTTTTCCAGAGTTGAATGATCGGCCATACTGATCCCGGTTTATATAATTGACGGCGGGAACAGGTGATAAATCAATCAGCCAGTTTAAATTTTAAGCTGAGTTTGGTCCCATCATCTGAGTATTCTACTTCATCAGCGTATTCTTCCATCAGGAAGACACCCCGGCCGCTTGCTTTAAGCAGGTTCTCTTTAGCGAGGGGATCAGGAAGCGTTTCATAGTCAAAGCCTTCACCTTCGTCACGGGTTTCGAAGATCAGAAGATTCCCTTCCCTGAAAGCAGAGATTTCTACCGATTTTGATTCATCCAGTTGATTGCCGTGAACAATACTGTTGGTAGCAGCCTCAGAGACGGCAAGCATGAGGCGGGCATAGAATTCATCATTAAATCCAAGTTCAGTTTGCAGCTCGTTGAGGAGTCCTTCTACTTTTTCAATTTCCTCGTAGGAAGATCTCAGGGTAAGTGTCTGTAATAATTTCATTCTTTAAGCATATATACCACGCAATTTCAGCGTTGTAGCCACACGGTCAATAGCATACACATAAGCTGCCTGACGAAGAGTAATACTATACTTTTCACTCACCATAAACAAGTTGTCGAATGATTCTCGCATCATGCGATTAAGGCGACGATTAACGCGTTCCTCTGTCCAGAAATATCCGTGGCGGTCTTGTACCCATTCAAAATAGGAAACCGTAACACCGCCGGCATTTGCAAGGATATCCGGGATCACCATGATACCTTTTTCTTCCAGGATCTTATCGGCATTGGCTGTAACAGGTCCATTGGCACCCTCAGCAATTATCTTGGCATTGATCTTAGGAGCGTTGTCTTTGTTGATTTGATCTTCCTTAGCTGCAGGGATAAGTACATCACATTCCAGTTCGAGAAGTTCATTATTGGATATCTTTTCAGCACCTTCAAAACCTTCAAGGGTGTTATCATGAGTTTGAGTGTAGTGAATGGCTTCAGGAATATCGATCCCTTCCTTATTATAATATCCGCCGCTGATATCGCTGATAGCGATGACTTTAGCACCTTGCTCATACATCAAATGCGCAGAAACGGAACCTACATTACCAAATCCCTGAACTACTACGGAAGTATTGCTTGGGGAAATTCTCAGCTTACCAAGCGCAGCAAGGATTGTGGTGACAACGCCTCGGCCAGTTGCTTCTTTTCGCCCTTTTGAACCTCCCAAAATGATAGGCTTTCCGGTTACCACAGCTGTTTCGGTTTTTTTCTGCTTCATGCTGTAGGTATCCATGATCCAGGCCATGGTCTGCTCGTTAGTGTTCATGTCAGGAGCAGGTATATCACGATCTGGGCCGAAGACATCAAGCATATTGGCTGTGTAGCGGCGGGTCAATCGCTCTAATTCTGATTGTGAAAGCAGTTTTGGGTTGACCCGAACCCCGCCTTTAGCTCCACCGAAAGGCACATTGACGACTGCACATTTCCAGGTCATCCAGGCTGCCAGGGCCTTCACTTCGTCAATAGTAACATCATCGGAATAACGAATCCCGCCTTTAGAAGGGCCTAAAATGCTGTTGTGGATCACGCGATATCCGTCAAAAACTTCGATCCGCCCGTCGTCCATGGTAACAGGTATAGAAACCATAACAACTTTTTCGGGGCTGGAAAGATATTTGAATACACCTTCATCCAGATCAAGAATTTCGGCTGCAAAACGAAAGCGCTCCATCATAGAGGCAAAAGGGGAATCGTGCGCAATATGAGGGGCCGGTTCTTTGTAATAACCGCTGGAAATAGAGTCTTTTTTTGACATCGTCTGTATTTGGATGAAATGTTTGAATAGTCGCTTAAAAAAGCGGTTACAAAGTTAAAAAAGAATATGGAAAACTATTGCAGTTTTCTTCAAAAAGACGATGAATTATTTGGGTGTCAAAACTTCATTGAAAAAGACAATCCCGGACTTTATGTTTGAGTAGTAGGTTCATAAAGTTGTGTGGCAGATACGTTAAATTTTGAAGGTTCTTCCTGTTCATTGGCTCGAAAAAAACGATATCCGTTGAAAGCTGCTGAAAGTCCGCCGACTACAATGTTTGCTATTGAAAATTTAGTACGTGTTGGGTTTTTGTAGGTTGTTTCATAGCGTTCATAACAAATACCACAAATCTGTGGGTCACTTGTTGGGTAGCGGATATCAGTGTAGGTATTGTCCAGGTTTATAAGCCCAAGTGTTATCGAGCCCATACCTAATAAGCTATTAAAAGCAGAGATTTTTTTTATAGTTGATGGAGAATCATCAGAGAGCATAGAATATGCGGTTGTTCCCAATTGCATTCCTGCCAAAACAGATGACCCAATAGCATACTCAAGTTCAACCTCGTTTTGCTCAATAGTTTCGGTATAAACTCCTCCGTACATAGGTTGAATCATAGCGGCTTCATTTTTTGTAATGCCATTTTCAGCCAACCAGTTATCAATCAGTTTGGTATCAATGTCCTTGATGTAATCAAATTTGTGGCGCCGGTTAATTTCCTCTGCGGCTTCAAGCCCTTCGGTTTGGGCTATCAAATACCCTACCGCACAAAGATTACCATCTTCATCAATAAAAACAGGGTTTCGGGTTTTGAAATGTCGGTTTTTGGGAAATATGCCAGCTTCCTTATAGTCTTCGAGCAATGCAATCAATTTCCATCTGTTTTCTATTTGTGATGAATTAAGATCTGATGTGTCTTTCTCTTTCAGTAGATCAACTACAAATTCTAAATGTGTTCTGATACGAACTTCCTCGGACGTTAAGTTATCAGGTTCAATTCCAAAAGTATTTGTATAGCTTATGTCTCCTAATACAGCATTTACAGTATCGTGATGAAATGTGGGAGTCTCATACAATGTGGTGGGTGTCGAAAGCAGAAGCAAGGCAGACAAGATGGGTAGTAACAGTTTAAACATAGTTAAAACGTTTAATTTGGGTTTGAGTAAATATGTTGATTATAGGTATTAATTGAAAATAACATGACCATGCTATGGCATTATGGGAAGGTTCCCGGATATGTGAAAGGCTTTATTATTATCTAATTGTTAAGTATCGGAATCTTTAGCATCTCATAACACTGCCTTAACATATGATCTGTACCCTTGGCTGTAAATCAGCACACAAACTAAATTAATGTCAGACCAAGAATCAAATCAAAACAGTCCGAGTCCGATAGAAAATTTCATTCCAACAGGTTTTTATGATGTAATAAGACAAGAGCGAGTTTTTATCGGCTTGATCGGTCTTTTCTTTTTCATTGCCGGAGTTGTATTTCCTTATGCCGAACTTGCCATGTGGGTAGGTTTTGTATTTGCAGGATATTCCGCTATTGCTAACGACAGTATCCAAACCATTGGTACATTCCTTGCATCCAATATGGATAAAAAGTGGTGGGTATTATGGCTTTGGATAGGCGGGATATTCCTTGTTACGGTATCAGCCAGTTTCTATATCTATGACGGCGATGTAACCTATCAGCGCTTAACCTCTAAAGGCTTTGCTGAAGCACCTACTGAGTTTTCATTTCTTCAGGTAGCTGCACCGGTCTTTCTTTTGATATTGACCCGAATGCGGATGCCGGTTTCAACGACCTTCTTATTGTTGAGTTGTTTTGCTACTTCTGCTGAAGGAATTACTTCCGTACTTGGTAAAAGTTTACAGGGATATGGCCTGGCTTTGATTGCCGGTTTGGTAGTTTGGCTGATCGTTACCAACACGCTTGAGAAGAGATTTAATGGCAAACCACATAAACTTTGGCTTCCAACACAGTGGGTTATCTCAGGAACTTTATGGGCCGTGTGGGTTATGCAGGATGCAGCGAACATCGCGGTTTATCTGCCCCGTTCACTTGATTTTTCCCAATTTTTAGGCTTTGCACTTTTTATCTTCTTTGGATTAGGACTTCTGTTCTATTTAAGGGGAGATAAGATTCAGGAGATCGTAACCGAGAAATCAAGAGTAACGGATGTCCGCTCGGCTACTATAATCGATTTTGTGTATGCGATACTCTTGGTTTATAAGCTTACAGTAAGTACGGTACCTATGAGTACCACGTGGGTATTCCTTGGATTATTAGCCGGCCGTGAGATCGGTATGAGCATCATGGACGGGAAAGAGAAGGGGAGGCCAATGGGTAAAGTATTCTCAATGGTATTTAAGGATCTGAGTTATGCCCTGATCGGATTGGTTGTATCCATTGTACTGGCCATCTCAATAAATGAAGATGTTCGGAATGAATTGCTGAAGATGGTTGGCTTCGGATAGCAATAGTATTGGCTATTGATATTTAAAAGTAAATATCTCATACTAAGGCGTCCCATACTTAACGTGTTCACGTGTGGGTCGCCTTTTTTATTTTCATGAACTGCATTCTTCATGAAGAATAACTTCGAGATATCATCAACAGAAATTAATTTAGATGCATTATGAATGCGAACGTTTTAGTACTTAATCAAGATTATCAGCCACTGAGTATTTGCTCTGTGCAACGCTCCATGAAGCTGATCTTTTTGGAAAAGGCTGAACTGCTTCATGATGATCCTGAGAAAGAGCTACGTACTACAAGAAAATCTTTTCAATTTCCATCAGTGATCCGGCTTAGGAGTTACATCCGGGTACCCTATGCTAAAATTGTGCTTTCCCGCCGGAATGTAATGCGCCGTGATGACTTCACCTGTCAATATTGTAGTAAGAGGTCAGACCTGACCATCGACCATATTATACCCAAAAGCCGTGGCGGAAAGGATACTTGGGAAAATCTTACCACGGCCTGCGATAAGTGTAATGTTCGCAAAGGAAACCGTACGCCCAGGGAAGCAAACATGAAGCTTCACAGTAAACCCTACCGTCCGGTTCCCATCACCTTTTTCAGAGATTCCAACGGGGGCGTACAAGAGCCCTGGAAGCCATATCTGTATATGACGTAAATCTGCTGCCTGTGATCAGTCGAACACCAAAGGCTTATAACCTTTATTCATATACGTTGTAAAAACTGTAAGCATGGAAAGTCCTTTCGTGACCTGTGGGTTGATCTCATCAAAACCATACTCTCTCGCGATGAGAGACTGGCCGCATACATAGATCTCTATACCGGCTGCTCTCAACGTATCGATCAATTCAAGATTGGGGTTATCCAGCTCATATCTTTCCTGATAGGCTTCGTTGTTGATCACCAGGTCTGTAGCTCCGCCGTGAATGACAACGGCTACATTCAGGTCTTCGGCTTTCACTCCACCGAGTCCATGCAGATTCATCATCCTTGCTACATTATTAAGGCCGGGATTTATGCTGGCTTTATCACGCTGTAAGGTTTTAAGATCGATAACAATATTGTATTCCGTTTCCGGTTCAGGATCTATGGAATCAGGGATCTCATAAATTCCTCCAAAATTCTTAATGATCGGGAATTGAGCTTCCTGAGCAACAATTTCGGTTGAGGATATTAATAGCAGAAGAATGAAAAGTGTGGATCGCATCTGGTATAAGATTTAGTTTTTAAATTTAAAACAGGATAGTGAATTCAGCCTATGATATCCATAGTCAGTAACAATTATCGGTCATCGTCCTTAACATAAAAAAACCTTATCTTTGAACCTCATTACGTGAAGAAGCAGTAAGTATTCAATTCTATGAGTAAAAAAGGCAGAGTATTAGTAGCCATGAGTGGCGGTGTAGATTCATCGGTAGCAGCTGTGATGTTACAAGAGCAGGGCTATGAGGTAATCGGCATTACCATGAAAACGTGGGATTACCACCGCAGCGGAGGTAATTCAGGGAAGGAGACTGGCTGCTGTACGGTAGAGTCGATGAATGATGCCCGCCATATCGCCGTAAATCACGGTTTTAAACATTTTATTGTGGATATTCGTGAGGAATTCGGAGACTGGGTGATCGACCGTTTTGTGGATGATTATATAGGTGGAAGGACACCAAATCCATGTGTGCTTTGTAATACGCACATAAAATGGGCTGCTTTACTGAAAAGAGCAGATAACCTTGGTTGTGATTTCATTGCTACCGGTCATTATGCGAAAGTTAGAGAAGAAAACGAACGCTATGTGATCTCCCGGGGACATGATCCAAAAAAAGATCAGTCTTACGCACTTTGGGGGGTTGCTCAGAAGCATTTAGCCAGAACTATATTCCCGCTTGGGACCTATCCAAAAACCGAAATCCGCCAAATAGCCGAGGATCACGGGTTACTGAATGTGGCCAATAAGCCGGATTCTTATGAGATCTGCTTTGTCCCCGATGACGATTATCGCAGGTTTTTGCGCGATCGTGTGGATGGACTTGAAGAAAGAGTGTCCGGTGGTAAATTCGTTGACAAAAATGGAAAGGTAGTAGGAGAGCATGAAGGTTACCCATTCTATACCATAGGCCAAAGAAGAGGGCTTGATCTTGCTATGGGTAAGCCGGTATATGTAACCCATATTGACCCGGATACCAATACGATTACCATCGGTGAAAAAGAAGACCTGATAAGTTCTACATTGATTGCCGGGGAAATGAATCTCATTAAGTATGATAAGATCCCGCAAAAGGAGATGGAGGTTACAGGTGCCATACGTTATAATGACGACGGTGCCATTGGTTATCTCACACAACTGGATGAAGACCGAATGAAAGTACATTTTCCTGCAGGACGTGAAGCCATAACACCCGGGCAAGCCATCGTATGCTATGAAGGAGATGATGTGGTAGCCGGAGGGTGGATCAAAAAAGTAAGTGTGGGTATGGAAGATTTAATCCCGGCCTGATGTTTTACTGGCGAAACAACTTATACTTTCTGACGTTACAACTTCATCAATTAATTCAAACCAATTTACGACCATGAATAAAGGGCGATTATTTATTTCCACTCTCATTTTATTTTGCTCTGTTTTTTCAATCTCTGCTTATGCTCAGTTTGAAGGACAGATATCCATGAATTTGTACAGCCAGGATAATGGTGAAACCGAGATCAATAAGTTAAATCTTTATGCCACTGCTGACAGGATTTTGATTAAGGGAGAAGAGCATTTTGATGTTATGAGCCAAATAGAGACTGACGGAATTTTGATACGTAATGATCGAAAAGATTTTGTGATCATGACGAGCAAGGACCAGGCTTTACAGGTTACGAAAGTTGAGATCGAAGGATTGGTGGATATGATGGCAAGTTGGAGCGGGAATTCTTCCGATGACAAACCCACACGTAAAACTAAGTATAGTTTTTCTGATCGCACGCAGAATATTATGGGATATAAGACTGCTGAATTCATCGTAGAGGATGTTGAAGAGCCCGGCAAGCATCTTTCCATATGGCTGACCAATGATATCGACGTTAACTGGGGAATGCTTGGAGAGCGCTGGAACAAACTGCCTGCCAAGATTGATGCTGAAGTAAATGGTATGGCTCAGGAGATTATCTTTAAAGGAAAGAATTTTCCGCTGAAGATCGAAGCCGTTGATAACGGCAAGCGGACCACCATTATGGACGTAACCAATGTGAACCGGTCAAGCGTTGCCAGGGCTATGGTTGAGGTTCCATCCGGGGTTTCTTTGATGAGCTTCAAAGATTTTGTATTTCAGATGATGATGCAGCAATAATCTTATTTACAAATAAGATTATATAAAAGCCCCGCAAAGAACTTTGTATGGGGCTTATTTTGTGATCACATATCACCTAACAAATACATATCGCCGGTAGGTTCGGGCATACCGCCTTTAGGCTCCATAGTGATGGCAAATGCTCCATCCGTAGCTGAACTTCGAAGTTGTTCGATCTTAAAGAAGTTATCTCGTCCGGGTTCATCCACTGCAAAAACACCCGCACTTATAGGCTGGCCGTTCACAATAAACCAAAGCTGATAATCTTTGTCGATAGGTACGCTTGGGATATTGGCAACCTGAAGCAGTGCATTACCGCTCTCCTTATCCCAAACCACTTTTCCGTACCCGTTGGGACTCAGATCAGCCAATCCGTCCATCATCACAAGATCAACATCGCGGGCCTCTAAAATGGTTAAAAGTTCCTCTTTACGTTGAACCTCAGACTCGAGTCGTTCAATAGTGATTTGCTGTTGGGAGATCATGGCTTCCTTACTCTGCACTTGTTCCCAAAGGTTACTGGAATATATAACCAAACCAATACTTGTAAATATAAAAAGTACAGATGCTGCAACGGCTAAACGGTACCAATTCGTTTTATAAATAATGGCATTTTTAGATTTTGTTTTTGAAGAAGCTTCAGCAACTTCCATGATCTTCTTTTTCACGGAAGGGGAGGGTGGTACATCTGGTTGCAGGGTTGCTATCTCAGAAGCTGCAGCTTTCAGTTCATGATAAAGAAGTAGTTGTTCTTCATCAGCCTGAGCTAATAGTTGCTGAAATTCTCTTTCCTCACTTTCGCTCAGCGCATTGAGTACATAGCCTGCACAAAGCTCTGTAAATGTGTCGTTCTTGTTACTCATAATTCTATGCCCTTCGTTAAAAGCTCTTTTAGTTTTATCATGCCATCCCGCATTCTCGTTTTTACCGTTCCCAAGGGAATGTCAAATTCCTCGGAGATCTCACTTTGGCTCATGCCGCTGAAGTAAGCC
Organism: Gracilimonas sp.; assembly: GCA_022450045.1. GTDB lineage: Bacteria > Bacteroidota > Rhodothermia > Balneolales > Balneolaceae > Gracilimonas. Next base: position 35,634 of record JAKURD010000002.1, read on the forward strand.
ACTTGTAAAACCTTTTTCTGTTTTTCTGAGATCTGATCCAAAGCCTGATGAACCTTTTTTGCACGTTCTTTTAAGATCGTGTTTTCCAAAGGATCTGACTCCTCGGAATACAAAGGATGAAAAACATCTTCATCATCCAGGCTGGTCGATTGTTTTTTCTGTTCTTTATATACCTTAGACCGTAAACGGTCGATGGATCTATTTCGTGTCAACGTGACAACCCAGGTATATACAGTACCTCTTTCAAGGTCAAACTTTTCTGCATTCTGCCAAATTTTGATAAACACTTCCTGCAATAAGTCTTCGGCTTCCTCTCTTTTCTTAAGGATGGAAAGAATCAGCCCAAAAAGCAGTCCGTTATAATTATCATAAAGTTCAGAAAGGGCAGACGTATCTCTCGTTTTAATACGAGCCATGAGCTCACGATCCCTTTCCTCATCTTTTGTGAGGATCTTGCCAATGGTCGTCAGTATGAAAAAAAGCATAGGTTATGTTGATATAATGATATACGCAGTAAGCCCCAAACCGGATTGACTAACTGATAAATTGATGATGTTAATAAAAGGAATATAGATTCATTTAACGAACTCTTTCTTCATTTCATTTATGTCCGTAATTGGGCTCTCACAGGTAAATTGCTCGCATACATACAGAGTAGGTTCGCCTTCAATCATATTCTGGTTTGAAGTGTATGCGGCAACTTCATCTAACTTGCTGTGGGATGAATCTGACTTAATATGATGCACGGTGAAGGGGGAGAAGTTCTTCTTAAATAAACGGAGTACTTCATCAGTCTCATTTACTGCTGTAGCAGCCAAAGTGATCTCCCTGGTTTTTGCATTGAGGAACTGAATGGATTGCATGCTGTGGCAAATACTGGCTCCGGAACGGATTAAGTCAGCTGAAAAAGCCTGGCCGACCTTGTCTGCGTAATCTTCAAGATCGGTCTTGCCTGTAAGCCTGCTTAATCGGATCAAATTCATCATAGCCGCTGAGTTGGAAGAGGGGATGGCTCCGTCAAAGATCTGGCGCTGGCGACCGTAAACCTGGTCTTCATCAGAAATGCTAAAAAAGAAGCCGTCTTTGTCTTTATCCCAGAACAGATCAATAAACTGCTGATTAAAATCGATCGCTTTCTGTAGATACTGTGATTTGAAAGTCGCCTCATACAATTCGATGTACGCCCAGATCAAAAAGGCATAATCATCCGCCATTGCGATAATTCCGGCTTCATCATCTTTAAAACGATGAAGGAGTTTGCCAGGGCTAACAAGGTGTTCTTCTACAAACTGAGCAGCTTTTTCAGCCCTATCAATAAACTGCTGCTCGCTGAATGCAAATCCTGCTTTTGCCAAGGCAGCTATTATGAGACCATTCCAGTCGGTAAGTATCTTATCATCAAGAAGCGGATGAATCTGTTTTTTTCTTTCCTCAAATAAAGCATTTTGAATACTGCTGAACCACTCAGATTCCTCCTTATTCAATTCTTTTGAGAGGTGAGGAATATTCTTACTTGTCTTTTTCCCGGAAGACTCATCCTCGAAATTCCCCTCAGATACAATTCCAAACAGTTCATTGAATTTTGCGGCATCTTCTGAAGAAAGAACAGAATCGATTTCCGCCTTTTCCCAAACGTAAAACTTTCCTTCTTCACCTTCGCTGTCAGCGTCTTCTGCAGAATAAAATCCGCCACCCGGGTGGCTTAGATTTCTCTCAAGATAATCGGCTATTTCATATACCGTTTGCTTAAAAAGTGGTTTTTGTGTGGCCTGAAAGCATTCTGTATAGGCCATCATAAGCAGGGCCTGATCGTACAGCATTTTCTCAAAATGGGGGAGCAGCCACTCCCTGTCGGTAGAATATCGGTGAAATCCAAAGCCAATATGATCCCAGATTCCACCCAACCGCATTTGCGTTATAGTTTCGGAGACCATGTCTATAAATCGATCCTCACCGGTCAATTTCCACTGCCGGAGGAGGAACATCAGATTATGAGGGCTTGGGAATTTAGGTGCCTCACCAAATCCACCGTGTTTAGGGTCAAAGCGCTGGGTAAGTTGTTCGGCTGCAAAATCCACAGCTTCCATACCGGGAAATTTTCCACTTTCAAACTCCTGTGATTTAGTAAATCCCTCACGAATTTTAGCCGTAGCTTTTTCAACGCGTTTAGGTTCATTTTTCCACATTCCCACCACTCCGGGAATCAATTGCCTGAGTCCGATCCGGTTAAAACGAGCTTCTTTTGGGATGTATGTCCCTGCAAAAAAGGGTTCTTTACCCGGAGTCATAATGATGGTAAGAGGCCAGCCGCCGTGCCCGGTCAACATCTGGCACACCGTCATATAGGTGCTGTCGATATCAGGGCGTTCTTCCCGATCTACTTTCACATTTACGAAAGCCTCATTCATCAACTTGGCGATGTCGGGATCTTCAAAACTCTCATGAGCCATCACATGGCACCAATGACACGTGGCGTAACCAATGGAGAGAAAGACCGGTTTATTTTCTGCTTTAGCTTTAGTGAAGGCTTCTTTTCCCCAGGGATACCAATCTACGGGATTATCGGCGTGTTGCTGTAAATAAGGGCTTTTTTCTGAAGCGAGTTTATTTGGCATCAAAATCTTTATTAAAACGTTTACTGTAATCTACTATGAAGCGGTCATATTTGGATTTCATTAGCGAGGACGTGATAAGAAAATCAGCTGAAGACCGGTTACACGCCATTGGAATGTTATAGACGATGCTAATTCGCTGAAGAGCTTTTACATCCACATCATGGGGCTGAGCTTGCAATGGGTCCCAGAAAAAGATCATTACATCTATTTCATTTTGGACGATTGCAGTACCAATCTGAAGGTCGCCTCCCAGCGGGCCACTCTTAAATCTGAAAACGGGTAATCCTGTTTTTTCCGATACTAATTTTCCGGTAGTTCCGGTGCCAAACAGGTTATGGTTTGAAAGGTGCTCACTGTTGTATTCTGCCCAATCCAGCAGGTCCATTTTCCGGTGATCGTGAGCGATAAGGGCGATATTTTTTTTGGGTTTCATGGGCTGAATGGAATCAGCAATGGAAGGGTGTATTTTCTTAGCAGACATATGTTAAACTTATTTGAGTGAGTAATGATTAACTAAAGATGCGAAGTGGCCGGCAATTATAAAAATGATTATGGGGAGATAATGAATTGGTAACGGTTCCAATTTTATTAAAAAAGAGAAAAGACTAAATAACATGAATTCGATATAAAGCCCATCCGTTGAACACGTTGAATGGTCATTTCGCTGCGAATGACTGAAACCCTATGGTGTGCAAGGAATCGAATACGGAATTAATGGCAATACTTAGATTTTCCCGTCTCCACGGGAAGGGCCACAAGCATCCATTTTCTCCTTTTACCTTAGTTTTTATCTCCAACTGACGTTAAATAACCAATCGCATAGGAGGGTGTTCAAGGCGGATTTGTTTCACCTTGAATTCTTCATCATCAAATCCTTTAAGCTCTTTTAGATTTTCTTTGATAAAGAAAGCTTCCGAGTGTTTGTCGAGATACAATTGTACATCCGGATGATTAAAGACAGCTTCGGAAACCATGATTTCTTTTTCGGAGGCCGAATCAACAAGCCTTGAAGCTATATTAACCGTAGTTCCGAAATAATCGATTCGGCCATTCAGATTTACAGCAGTACAATCTCCATAATGAATGCCTGCTTTTATCTTAAAAGCTTCACCAACGGAAGAGGAGGTTGTAAATATTTGCTGAATTCGTTGTACAGCCTTGAGTGCTGAAACCGGTTCCCAGAAAACAGCCATCACCGAGTCACCGATCGTTTTAACGATCCCGCCGCGTTCTTCGGCCACGATCTGTTGTATGATCTTAAAATGCCCCATAACACGACCGATGGCGGATTCGTCTCCTTCTTTCACATAAAGTTCTGTGGAATTCATCATGTCGGTGAAGAGCATAGTTACTTCAGAAGCTTTTACCTTGCTTGTTTCCTTCAATGTTTCCTTGGAAAAAAGTTGAGTGAAATCAACCGAAGAACTCACTTCACTGGCATAAATAGCCTCTTCTTTCCAGTTTAGCTTGTCTATAAAACAAACCATATTACTTGAAGAATGATTGCTTATACTCAGGTTGGGTTCCTGGGAGATCGTGACCTCCTGTCCGTCCAGCTCCTTGTCTGTTATAAAAATATTTACATTCTCAGCCCCCTCATCACGAACATGTAAGACCAAATGGCCGTCGTGATTATGCGTTCTGAATAAATACGTTCCAACTTCTAATTTAAGTTGCGGATACCGTTCATCTCCAATACTAAGTGATTGCTGTATTACCCGATGAGGCTTAGTACCAGGACCGCCCAGACAATAATTTTTATCCGAAATTTTACGAATGAGGGGATGAGGTTTAAAAACAAGGTGCATATTCCGGTTGAAGTCCATGGTATAATCAGACTCACAATCTTCGCAATACAGGTGCACTCTTGCTTCCTTCATCTTGCGGAAGTTATTTTTCGGAGATTTACATTTTGGACAGCACACATCCCAGCTGAAATCAAGTATGTCAAGTTTTGCCGCATGGAGGAATACATTCAATACAGAGTATTTTTTCTCTCCCCAATATTCAGCCAATGAATAGGGGTGAATGCGTTCAAGGTCTTCATCATCAGCGTATCGTATTAATTCAATAAGCCGGCTAACAATTCGGCGTCTTTTACTTGCCTCGACCAGGTCTTCGGTAAGTCTTTTCAGTTTTCGATCCGCTCCTCTAACCAATTTTTTTGGTTTCGATACTTGGTATGGTTTCAGGTCTTGTGAAACGGCTTTTTCAACTTGGTCGAGATATGCCGACAGTCGCCTTTTTAGGATATAATTGATATAGAGTTTAATAAAATAAGAAATGCTAAAGCTGGATGGGATGAGCTGAATTTTTGTAATCAGCTTGGTTCCGAGATCAGATGGGATACATTCAAGTGAAATTTTTAATTCCTTAAGGAGGCCCAATTTGTATTCTCTTTTTACCCGGTACCGATACGGGGTTTCCCATGAGTAAGGCTCTTCCAGCCAAGTTACGTAAGATTTTAACTTATTATGGCCAAGTTCTAAATACCCTTTTGGGGTATTGCGAGAGAGGGAAGTCAACTGTACAGGTGTGGCTCCAAGCTTTTTGAAAAGCCTGCTGGTATCCGAGATGTACGGCCAAAGTTGTACAGGAGATGCCGCAAGGTTAAACTCCCAAGTATATAATTGTTGTTGTCCTTCCTTCATACTAATAATCTAACCAACTAACTCTAAGTAATAAGTAAAAGTAAAGTATAAAAGGTTCGAATCTTGATGAATGAACCCGTATCTTTACGGAACACTAAATAGAGTTACTATAACGGCAAATGTTACAAAATTTTAACATACAATAATAATGGCAGAAGAAAGAACACTGACTATTCTCAAACCCGATTGTGTACGTAAAGAACTGATCGGTGAAGTAACAAAACGAATTCAGGAAGCCGGTTTTAAGATCCTGGCAATGAAAATGACCCGCCTCACTAAAGATATCGCCGGCGGATTTTATGCAGTTCACAAAGAACGGCCTTTTTACAATGAGCTGTGCGAATTTATGAGCAGCGGTGCCTGTGTGCCAATGATCCTCGAAAAAGAAAATGCGATCGCTGACTTTAGAACATTTATTGGTGCTACCAATCCTGCTGAAGCTGATGAAGGTACCATTCGTGCCGAATTTGCGGATAGCCTTGGGGAGAACATCATTCATGGATCCGATTCTGTAGAGAACGGAAAGATTGAAGCGGCTTATTTTTTCCCTGGATCTGAAGTTGTGGCAAATCAGGCTTAACTAATTTGTTACGGCCATACTACATTAGAGCCCTGTACATTAATTTTGTAAAGGGTTTTTTTTATGGAATAAAATAATGGCAAAATGAGAACTGCTTACATATATATGGTTTCAATACTAATAATACTTTTAGGTTGTAACACCCGGCATGTTGAACAGCAACCGAAGGTGAAGCTTGGTATAGAAGTATTATTAGAGAGTCATCTGCCTGAATTAGAGGGAAAAAGAGTTGGATTACTTATGAACCCAACTTCGCGTGTCAACGGAGTCCATATGGTTGATACGCTATTGAATTCAGGGGTGAATGTAACTGCGCTTTTTGCAGCTGAGCATGGTTTCAGGGGACAAGCCGGTGCCGGGGAAATCATAGAGGATGGCATAGATCATGAAACCGGGTTACCTGTTTTTTCTCTGTATGGTTCATCCAAAAAGCCAACTGCCAAGATGCTTGAATATGTGGATGTAATTCTATTTGACCTCCCGGATATGGGGGTCAGGTTTTATACCTACAATGCTACCATGGGGTTGGTAATGGAAGCCGTGGGAGAAAATGATAAAGAGCTTTGGATACTGGATCGTCCAAATCCATTAGGAGGGGAGTATGTTGCGGGGTGGATCTTGCAAGAAGAGTACAAATCCTTTGTAGGCTTTTATCCCGTGCCCATCATTTATGGAATGACAATGGGGGAATTGGCACAGATGGCCGTTGGAGAGGATTGGCTTGAGTTAGAGCAAACCCCGAATTATCGGATCATCAAGGCGGCGGGATGGCAACGCGATATGTTATGGCCTGAAACCGGACTGGAGTGGATTCCACCGTCTCCAAATCTCCCAACTTTTGAGCATGCTTTTGCCTATTCCGGGACAGTTATTTTTGAAGGAACAAATCTCTCTGAAGGAAGAGGAACCGAGAATCCATTCCTGATGATAGGTTCCCCTGATCTGAATTTTTCAGCCTCAGAGCTGGATTCTATTCAGGAAAAGTATGCTGTTAGGATTGATTCTGTTGCTTTTGAACCGAGATCAATTCCCGGTAAAGCACTTTCTCCTAAGTGGGAGGGGGAATTGTGCTATGGATTTCGTTTGTCCTTTCCGGAAGGATATTCAGAAACGGACCCCCTTAAACTTGGGATTGTGTTATTGGAGTTTGCCGGCAACCATACCAATAATTTCGAGATCAAGCCATTTGTCAACAATTTGTTTGGCATTGATCTGAAAACTGCCATTGAAAACAACGAAAAACTTCCACCTTGGGAAGAAGAGGTCGCATTCTTTAAAGAAAAAAGAGCTGACTATTTATTGTACTGATGGATGGTTATTGTTTCTTCCGTCTCATCCATTCATAACTTACAAGGGCTGCACTTACAGAAGCATTCAGTGATTCCACATTATTTACCATGGGTATGTTAAGGATAGTATCGCAGCGTTTTAGGTTTTCATGATGAATACCCTCGCCTTCACTTCCTATCATGAAAGCAATGGGGCGATCCAGATCTGCTTCCCACAACGTTTGTTTGGCCTCACCATCTAACCCAACAATAGTAAATCCTGTGGCTTTAAGATCCTTAAGCCCCTGATTTACATCATGAACCCGAATAATGGGTATTTTTCCCGCCGTACCGGCTGAAGTTTTAAATACAGTAGCATTTACAGGAGCTTGATTTTGCATGGGGATGATCACAGCCTCTATTCCTGCAGCAGCAGCGGAGCGAAGGATGGCTCCAAAGTTGTGGGGGTCTTCAATTCCATGCAGTAATAACACAGCTGGATTTTTAGAAAGAATCAGTGTCTCAACCCAATCAAAGAAGTTTGTGTACTGCGCTGCACTTAATTGCGCAACAAATCCCTGATCAGCTACTCTTCCTACCAAGCTATATATTTTTGCTCCGGGAACCTTTACTAAAGGGACTCCGTTTTTCTGAGAAAGCTCATTGATATTCTGGTAAGTACTGGGCTTTATGCTATTTTTTACAAATACCTTATCTACTTCGTTTGGTCGATCTTGAAGGATTTCTTCTACCGGATTGCGCCCGTAGATCAAAAAGTTATCTGGTTTTGTCATAATTTATTTTAAAGTCGTTTTACTTTAGTTATAATAAGGTAAAGAAGGTTAGTACTCAGGTTAGCAAAAAATAAAGTACATGTTTGAAGAAGAGAAATATAAAAACTCTGCTCTTAGTAATGACCTAAAAAAAGCAAATAAATCTGGTCATCAGGATTTAAGAATATCTGCATTTATGGATCAGGTGCATTCTATTGACGGGTTGCACTTCATCGCTGCATCTATGCAGATCTTTTTAGGTACTTCTGTGGTTGCGCTTTCATTGCTTAATAGCATCAATCCACTTTGGCTTGCTACTATTATGACAGTGTTTGGAAGCATCAACACCATGATCGGATTATATTTTATGTACCGGACAGTAACTAATTCCGGAGCTTTCGATTCCTTGTTGCACAAAGCCATTAAGAGAGTAATTAGTTCTCAAAATTGATTCTGAGTTAACGGTTAGATCATATATACTGTCTATATTCACACCATGAATCTGAGAGAATCATTTAACATTGGAAAATTGAATATTCATGTATTTTTGTTTGCATTTATATGGATCTGTTGCAATTCCTTATACGCTCAGGAACGAATGATCGATCTTCCTATTTCTCTCTATTCTGATGACGGTGATGGTTTTGTGATCATAGCTCACCGTGGGGCAAGTGCTTATCACCCCGAAAATACAATGATTGCTTTTCGGGCCGCTTATGAGATGGGCGCTGAAATGATCGAATTGGATCTTACACTCAGTAAAGACGGTATTCCGGTTGTGATTCATGATGAAACTTTAGACCGGACCACAACAGGAAAAGGATCAGTTTCTGACCACACGTTTGAAGAACTTAAAGCTTTGGATGCCGGCTCATGGTTCAGCGAAGAACACTCGGGAGAACCTATTCCAACCCTTCAGGAAGTACTGGAGTTTGCCAAAGGAAAGATCTCCGTTAATATCGAGATCAAGAAAGAAGCAGTGACAGATGAAGCATGGGGAGGTATAGAACAAAAAGCCTGGGAATTGGTTAAAAGGTACGAAATGGAGGATCATGTGCTGTTCTCAAGCTTTGATTATCGTGCAGTGGCTCATTTAAAGGAAATAAATGTGGACATTGCAGCTGCTTTGTTGTACGAAGAGCAGCAATCAGTGAACAGGTCCCCCTCAGAATTAGTGGAAGGGTATAACGCAGATGCTTTTAACTGTAGTTACAGGCAGTTTTCTAAAAGATGGGCTAAGGATGCATTGAAGGTAGGTTTTCCGGTTTTTGTATATACCGTAAATAGCAAACGGCTTATGCGGAAAATGATAAAACGGGGCGCAAGAGGTATTTTTTCTGATAAGCCTGATGTTTTAAAAAAGGTTGTGGAAAACTTGTGGAAAAGTAGCGAAAGTTAATTCCGCTTTTGGATTGAATGCGGAGGGGGAACCTCCTATATTTTACATCCATCAACTACACTCACATCTCGCATGTCCACTAAATATATTTTTGTAACCGGAGGGGTTACGTCATCACTTGGGAAAGGTATAATATGTGCATCTCTTGGGCGATTGCTCGTTGCACAAGGCCTTAAAGTCACCATTCAAAAACTGGATCCGTACATCAACGTTGATCCGGGAACCATGAATCCCTATGAACATGGTGAAGTGTATGTGACCGATGATGGCGCCGAAACAGATCTGGATTTAGGTCACTACGAACGATTTCTGGATATCAAGACCTCTCAAAGTAATAATGTGACCACCGGTCGGGTCTATTATGATGTGATCATGAAAGAGCGGCAGGGAGCGTATCTTGGAAAAACGGTTCAGGTAATTCCTCACATCACGGATGAAATTCAATCTCATGTACTCAAACTTGGGCAGTCCGGGAATTATGATATCGTATTGGTTGAGATCGGAGGTACGGTTGGTGATATCGAAAGTTTACCATATATAGAAGCAGTTCGTCAATTACGATACAATGTGGGGCGTAAAAATACACTTTCCATCCACCTAACTCTGGTTCCATATTTGGCCGCTGCCGGTGAATTAAAGACCAAACCTACACAGCATTCCGTAAAAACCCTTTCTGAAAGCGGACTTCAGCCGGATATTCTTGTTTGCCGTACAGAGCATCACCTGGACGAAACAATACGCCGTAAAGTAGCTCAGTTCTGTAATGTTGAAATTGAGGATGTGATCGAATCGGCGGATGCAAAAAGCATTTATGAAGTTCCGCTTCTGATGCAGAAGGAGGGGCTTGACAAACGGGTGATCGACAAACTGAATCTCAAAACTTCGAAACCCAAGCTTGATAACTGGATCGGTTTCGTTGAAGCGGTTTGTAATCCATCAGGAGAGATAAATATTGCTTTGGTGGGTAAATATGTAGAGCATCACGATTCCTATAAATCAATAGTGGAAGCTTTTATACATGCCGGAGCGGTAAACGATTGCAAAGTAAACATCAAATGGATCCAGTCGGACAATCTGACCAAAGATAATGTTTCGGATGTATTGAAAAATGTTTCCGGAGTTTTAGTTGCTCCGGGTTTTGGAGGAAGAGGCATTGAGGGTAAATTGTCTGCAGTTAATTTTGCCCGTACGAACAATATTCCATTCTTTGGGATTTGTCTGGGTATGCAGTGTGCTGTTATTGAGTATGCCCGAAATGTATGTGGGTGGGAAGATGCCAATAGCACAGAGTTTGATGAGAATTCTGAATATCCCATTATAGATATCATGCAAGATCAAAAAGATCTTAAAAATATGGGCGGAACCATGCGCCTTGGTAAATATGATTGTAAACTGAAAAAGGGAACAAGGTCTTTTGAAGCCTATGGCGAAGAGAATATTGATGAGCGGCATCGCCACCGCTATGAAGTGAATAACAATTTGCGATACAAACTTACGGAGCATGGAATGACTCTGGCAGGGATGAATCCCGAGAGAGACTTAGTGGAGATTGTTGAGATCGAAGATCATTCCTGGTTTGTCGGTGTCCAATTTCACCCTGAGTTAAAGAGTACCGTAAATAATCCACACCCATTGTTTGTTGACTTCGTTAAAGCCAGTCTTAAAAATGCAAAGTCAACAGATTCCTATAAAAGCCTGAAAAAAGCTAAAGCTGCAACCGGCCAGTCATGACCGGAGGGCAATATTTCGGCAAGCTAAGAATTCGGTCTTGCGGGCTTCTCTTGGAAAGGGGTAAGATGCTCTTTGTTGAATTGAAGTCTCCTATATCCAATGAATGGATCTGGATGCCTCCCGGAGGCGGAGTCGAATTTGGGGAATCCTTAGAAGAGGCACTGGCTCGTGAATTTTTAGAAGAAACAGGGCTCAAGATCAATATTCAGAAACGGGTTCACATTCAAGAGGTGATAGAACCTCCCATCCATGCGATTGAATTTTATTATTTGGTTAAAAAGATCAATGGTGACATCAAGCTTGGTGCAGATCCGGAAATGCTGAAACAGTACCAGATATTAAGAGATATTGGATTTTTCTCAAAAGAGGAAATACAACACATGAATATACAGCCCGATTTTTTGAGAACAATATCATGGGAATCCTTTTCCGGCTAATTACTTTAATACCTTCTCGGATTCAACACTCGTTATTATAAAGTTTGAAACTTATCCCCCTTAAAAGTTATCAAAACGCAGTCGTTTCCTTATATTCAAAAAAATTCTAATTAATAACGGAACATGAAAAAGCTATTTACTATTATTTTTGTATTCGCAGTCATCATTTCTGCGTGTACTGATACCAATAACAGCAAGACATTCATAAACGCCAACGGATATACTTTTTCTGGAGATGAGTTGATCTCTTTTGAAACGATAATCGTTGAAAATGGAAAGATTGTTGATGTTGGGGGAAGTGAGCTTTCGGAAAACCCTTCAGGAGAAATAATAGACCTTGAAGGTAAAACTGTATTGCCGGGACTTGTTGATGCCCACGGACATGTAATGGGGTTGGGATATCAGGAGTTGAATGTGAACTTGTCCGGTATTGAAACTCTGGAGGCTACGCTCGATACTATAAAAGCGTATGCTGAAGCTAACCCCGAATTAGAATGGATTCAGGGACGAGGTTGGAATCAGACCCTTTGGGAAGAAAATGAATTTCCTACAGCAGCTGACTTAGATGAAATAGTGAATGACCGTCCGGTCTGGCTTACCCGGGTTGATGGTCACGCAGCCTGGGCTAACACCAAAGCCATGGAGCTCGCAGGCATCAGTCGGGAGACCCCTGATCCTCAGGGAGGAAAAGTGATACGAGACCGTGCTGGGAATGCTACCGGGGTTTTTGTAGATGCAGCTGAGAATTATATCAATGAAATAGTACCCGAGCCTACGGAAGTTGAAAAGGAACTGGCCCTTGAAAAGGCGCTGGAGCAAATGGCACGCATGGGACTTACTTCCGTTCATGATGCAGGTATGGGGGTAGACACCTGGAATTTGTACAAAGATTTTGCCGATGCCGGTAAAATGACCACACGTATATATGCAATGATAGGTGGAACGGGCCCGGCATTTGACGAGCTTTCAGAAAACGGCCCGATCAACTCTTATGCAAATGATCGACTGGCCTTACGCAGCGTCAAGATTTCTGCTGACGGTGCTTTGGGTAGTCGTGGTGCAGCAATGAAAGAGCCGTATTCCGATGATCCGGGAAATCGTGGATTGCTATTCTATGATCAGGAAAAACTTAATGAGATGGTGATGAAGTCGGTGGGTGCGGGTTACCAAACCAATATTCACGCTATCGGTGACCGGGCAAATGATGTGGTGCTCAACGCTTTTGAGAAGGCCAAAGAAGAATATGGAGATCAGGGCTTGCGCCACCGAGTTGAACATGCTCAAATCGTATCGCTTGAAGATATTCCAAGGTTCAAAGAATTAGACCTTATAGCTTCTATGCAGGCTACACATGCCACAAGTGATATGAATATGGCTGAAGACCGTGTTGGTCCGGATAGAATTGAAGGCAGCTATGCCTGGCAGAAATTTTTGGATCAGGGTACGATCATTGCAAATGGGTCAGACTTTCCGGTAGAACATTCAAACCCATTCTATGGATTGTATTCATCTGTAACACGACAAGACCATGAAGGAAATCCTCCTGAAGGTTGGTATCCTGAAGAAGCTTTGAGTCGGGAAGAAGCTCTCCGGTCTTTTACCATTGATGCTGCCTATGCTGCGCATCAGGAAGCTATTCTCGGGACCTTAGAAGCCGGGAAATGGGCAGATTTTGTTGTCATAGACAGAGACTTTTTTGAAGTGCCTGCAATTGAGATATGGCAAACCAAAGTTCTCGAAACCTGGGTAGCCGGAGAGAAGGTTTATAGCGAATAATTAAATTTAATTTCCCTTCAAAGCCTCGTTCAGAAATGAATGAGGCTTTTTTATTTTCATTGGTTTTCTGAATGCTTATATTATATGTATGATATATGTAAATAAGTAGGAGGAAAATGGCAAAATCACCAAATCCATTAAGAGGGAGAGGGGCATCTGATAATCCTGTAAATCGCTTTGAAGGGAATTATATAGACTATGATTTGGATGAAGAAACAGGAGAGAGGCCTTCACCAAAAACCCAGCTTATAAGGGACGCTGCCAAGTCTGTGATCGCATACAACAAAAGTGAAGATATTGGTTTTAATGCCAGAATCAATCCCTATCGCGGATGCGAGCACGGGTGCATTTATTGTTATGCGAGGCCTTACCATGAATATCTGGGGTACTCTTCAGGACTCGATTTCGAATCAAAGATCGTAGTGAAATATGATGCCCCGGAGTTGCTAAAAAAAGAACTGAGTAGCAAAAAATGGAAGCCGCAAGTTATAGCAATGAGTGGGGTCACTGATATCTACCAGCCTATTGAACGGAAACTGAAGCTTACCCGTGGTTGCCTGAAAGTGTTGGCAGAATTCAGGAACCCTGTTGGGCTTATCACAAAGAATCACCTCATCACTCGCGACATTGATCTGCTTTGTGAGCTAAATGATCATCACTGTGTAAGTGTAACAATCTCTGTAACTACATTAGATAAAGATGTGACAGCGGTCATGGAACCGAGAACATCACGGCCAAACCGAAGAATTGATGCCATCCGTAAATTAGCCGATGCGGGAATACCGGTAGGGGTCAACGTTGCTCCGATCATTCCGGGACTTACAGACCATGAATGCGTTAATATTTTAGAAGAAGCTGCAGGAGCGGGGGCGTTGTATGCCGGATATACCATTATTCGGCTACCCTATAAAGTAAAAGATCTGTTCGTAGATTGGCTGGAGCAGCATTATCCCGATCGGAGAAAGAAGGTACTTAGAAAGATCCTGGATATCAGAGACGGAAAATTGAACAATTCGGAGTGGGGAAGAAGGATGAAGGGGGAAGGTAATTTTGCAAAACAGATCTCAGATCTATTTACAGTTCATACCAAAAGGCTTGGTTTAAATGAGAGATCCCGTAATCTTACAACCGAACATTTTGTTCGGAGGAGCGGATCTCAACTTAATTTTTTTGAGTAAATAAAGTTTTTACAACTGAAGAGAAACTATTTATAAATCCATTCGTCTTATATATAGTAGCTTTTACCCGATATCTATAGAACGAGAATCAACAGAAGTAGCTTTCTATACATAACCTCTTCAAAATTAGATATCGGGTTTTTTTATGCCTCTCTGATTCTGAATTCATCCAATCTTCAAAATAGAACTGTATTTCTAATTTGACATTTGAGAAGGTGAAAATTAAAATACAGGTGCCAATCTAAAAATTCTCAACAGGAGGATACATTATGAATGAAGAAATATTTCTTGAAGCCGCAGAAACCGGCGATATGGAAACCATCTTAGGGATGCTCAATGATGGGATAGACGTAAATACAAAAGACCTGCATGACCGTACCGCACTGTTAAAGGCAGCAAAGCACGGCCATAAGGAATTAGTGGAGCTTTTGGTAGAACATGGTGCTGAAGTAGATCACCGAGATAATAGGGGAACTTCGGCATTGTATTGGGCATCCACGAACGGGTATTATGATATTGTTCATTTTTTGATAGAGCAGAGCAGTGATGTGGATGTACACGATAACAGGGGGTGGTCGGCTAAAGATCAGGCTATCACTCATCGCCATGATAATGTGGTTGAGTTGTTAAATGCAGCAGGGGCGCACTAATAGTTAATGTCAGTTCGAATATAATTATCCTCACTAAAGCCTTTTTTGAGGTACGGTCTGATGGCTCCAGGTCCATCTGACTGTTGTTTGATTTGGACACCTAAACTTGTTCTTATCCTAATCCAACGCCCGTGCCCGTGCCATCGATCAGATGGGTAATCCATCAGATCGAATCCGGGAATGTTTAATCTGCTCCACGGTCTGATGGCTCAAAGTCCATCTGACCGTTTGCTTGATTAGGGCAACCCACACTTTTCCTTAGCCTAATCCAACACCTGTACCCGGGTCATCGATCAGATGGAGTTGTTCCCTCCATCTTAGTCTGGCCATTTCAATTCAGCTTATCAAGCTTATTCAGCCCCATTCATCAGCCGGGGTTTCCGTCAGATGGATCTCATAGCTATTTTAAAATTCTTTTTGGAGCATTCTTTATTGCGAACTCACGTTAAATAGTAACTAAAAATATTATCCATAAAAAAAGCAGTGATAGGATATCTATCACTGCTTTTTCTGTTTTAAAGAGTAGAGAAGAACTTAGTTCTCTATAGGGATGGATCGTTGTTCGATCTCCTGTATAAGATCAGGAAGTTCTCCATTAAATATTGGTTCAAGACGCTCGAATTGTGCATCTATTCTGTTCTCAAGATCAACATAAACCTCATATTGCTGTTGCGTTGGGCGGCCGTCTCCGGTAGCAACGGTACTGGCAAGAGAAGCTAATTTGTTGTTCAGCTTGATAGGGAAATTTAATACATCCTGGTAAGACTCAGCTTTGGTCTGCATTAACTCACCTTCCACTTCTTCAAGAACTTTTAGCATTGCATCTGCTCGTTCCTGTATCTCCGTGTTGCCGGAGTAATCAGATTTCACATCATTGATCTGTGTTCGTACTTCTCTGATGCGATTGATCGCTTTGTGAGTAGTATCAAGTTTGGCAATGATGGTTTGGTGAAGGTCGAACTGAGCCTGAAAATCTTCTTGCGTCGTTTCAATACGAGGGTCTTTGATTAACTCAAAATTTTGAGTTCCAACTACTTCGTCATCTACAAGAAGTTGAACCTGATAGGTTCCGGGTATAGCTCTGGGGCCGTTTGTATTTCCAGACCATAAGATTTGACGACCATCCAGATTAGCAGCACCTGCATAACGCATATTCCATTCAAAAGTATTGTTTCCTTGTTTGGTTGAAACAACATCTGAAGGAACGTTATGAGGTTCTTCATAGAATTCATCGGATTCTTTTACCGGTTTTCCTTCTAAAGTTTCTTCACTGGAAAAGGTTCTGATAACGGTTCCGTCAGATTCCAGAAACTGAAGTTTTACTTCGGAATCAGGCACATTGTTTAAGTTATAATAAACCACAACGCCATCTTTTGGGTTTTCCCCAATTGTTTCTCCGGGTGAAGGTTCACTGTGTCTCCCAAATAAATAGGTTGTTTCGGGCTTAAATAGATAATGATCTGAATTTTGTACCTCGTCACTTAACTGATGAAGTACAGAAAGATCGTCCAGAATCCAGAAAGAACGCCCCTGGGTTGCTATGATGAGGTCTTTATCTCTCTTATGGACGGTAAGGTCTGTAATAGGTACAGCCGGTAAATTCAATTGAAGAGGCTGCCATTTATTACCGTCATTGAATGACACATAGATTCCGGTTTCGGTACCGGCGTATAGCAATCCTTTTTTATTAGGATCTTCACGGATCACTCTTGTAAAATCTCCTTCCGGAATTCCATTTGTGATCTCGGTCCAGCTGCGACCATAATTTGTAGTCTTGTACAGCATAGGAGAGAAGTCGTCAAATTTATATCTGTTAGCAGCGAGGTAAGCCGTTCCCGGATCATGCGGAGAAGGGTCAATGATACTTGCCATTGCCTCAGGCATTCCATCCGGTGTTACTTCCGTCCATGTTTCGCCATTATCCCGGCTTACATGGATGAGACCATCATCAGCTCCGGTCCATAGTAATCCGGGCTGTACTGTTGATTCTGCAAAGGTGAAGATGGTATTGTAATACTCAACACTTGTATCATCTTTGGTGAGCGGCCCGCCTGATTCGCCCTGTTTTGACTTATCATTTCGGGTCAGGTCATCACTGATGGTTTCCCAGCTCATACCTTCATCATCCGATCTGTGAACGTACTGAGAAGTAGAGTACAGTATATCAGAATTATGCGGCGAAATGTAGATCGGGAAAGTCCACTGGAATCTATATTTCAGATCCTCAGCACCGGCTCCCATTGGATTATCCGGCCAAACATCGATACGATCACTTTGGTTGGTGAAGTCATTAAATTTGTTGAAATAACCACCATAGCTACCTCCATAAGTAACATTTGGGTTGTCCGGATCAGGTGCAATGTATCCACTTTCACCACCGGCAACAGGAGCCCAGTCTCGTTCGGTAATCCCACCACCTGCCGTTCTGCTTAAAATACCTACAGTACTGTTATCCTGCTGTGCACCATATATTCTGTATGGGAATTGATTATCAGTGATTACCTGATAAAACTGAGCAGTAGCGGATGTGTAATAAGATGACCAACTTTTACCACCGTTGTAACTCACCTGTCCACCGCCATCATCGGCAACAACCATGCGGTTACCATCATTTGGAGAGATCCATAGATCATGATGATCACCATGAGGAGTTCCAATTCGCTCGAAAGTACTTCCACCATCTGTAGATTTATGGAATCCCACATTCAATACATAAACTTCATCTTCGTGGTTGGTCCCTGCTACAACATGGGTGTAATACCATGCACGCTGACGGAGGTTACGGTCCGCCGTGGTACGATTCCAGGTTTCGCCCCCATCATCAGAACGGAAAAGCCCTCCGTTATCATTTTCGATGATCGTCCAGATTCGCTCTGAATTCAATGGTGAAATGGCAACACCGATCTTTCCAGACATTCCTTTAGGGAGTCCGGGGCGCTGGGATATATTTTCCCAGTTTTGGCCACCATCTGTACTTTTATAAAGGCCACTGCCTTCGCCACCGCTTGACATTTCCCATGCATTACGATAGGCCTCCCATAAAGAGGCATATAAAATACGAGGATTGTTCGGGTCAATCTCAATATCAACGGCACCTGTCTTTTCATCGTGATAAAGTACACGTTCCCAATTTTCACCACCATCAGTAGTTTTAAAAACACCGCGTTCCGAATTGCCTTCATTTCCAAAAGCATGACCTAATACGGCTACCCAAAGAACGTCTTCGTTATCCGGGTGTACAACGATTTCTCCAATAAAGTGAGAATCTCCCAGTCCTATATGCTGCCAGGTTTTTCCTCCATCCACAGAACGGTACATTCCATCTCCGGCCGACATATTTCCTCGAATACATGTTTCGCCCATTCCGGCATAAATTACATTGGGGTTTGAGGGTGCAACCGATATTGCTCCTACAGATCCTGTTTTAATAAATCCGTCCGAGATATTGTACCAATTGATACCGCCATCGGTGGTTTTATAAACACCACCACCTGCAAATCCGGTATAGTAGGTGTGGGGCTGATCGGCATGACCGGAAACAGCTACAGAACGTCCGCCACGAAAGGGGCCAATGTTCCTATATTCTAATTCCTGAAATAATGTTTGTTCATAGTCAGGGTTACTAATATCCTCGCCGTGCCCGAAGGTCTGCGCATTGGCGGGAATAGAAAAGCCAATAACAAGCAGAACACCCAAGAACAAACCGAGCATAGGGTAGTTCGTAAGTTTAAGGTATCGATGTATCATAAAATAATAATTTTATTGTAGTTGAATTTTAGAAAAGCACCGTATTTGAATGTATCAAAAATAAAGTGGACTCCGCGTAAAAAAATGTGAAGTAAAGGGTAATTAATTAAAGCATGGATAAAAAAAACACCCCGATTATTAATCGGGGTGTAATTATCTTTTTTAAAAGTCAACACCTGCTATTGGTAAGCCTCATTTTGTTGCCCTTGCAGATTTACATTTGAATCTATATCTCTGGACGGAATAGGGAAAACCTGACGTCCTGGATTAGTAAGTGACACTGGATCACCATTCAATCTGTCAATATTTGTTAGAACATTTAAGGCACTACCGGTCCTGATCAGGTTGTACCAGCGATGGCCTTCCTGAATGAATTCGATCCCACGCTCGTGTTCAATGGCATCAAGGATCTCAGGGGCTGTATCTACTCCTGTTCCTGATGTATCCGCAAGTCCAGCACGGTTTCTGATCTCATTAAGATCATCAAGAGCTCCTGGGAAATCAGGAGTATTTTTCCGTACCCTGGCTTCCGCTCGGTTGAGATACATTTCTGCAAGCCTTATAACCTGAATGTTATCATCTCCACCGGCTTTGGCATACTTGGAAGAATAATAAGCTCCAACATTTGCGTCAAATCCGATAAGATCTCCGCGCTCATCATTTGGACGGGATGCCACCATATCAACATACTCTTCATGAAGGGCAATATCACCACGGCCGCCTCTACTTGAAGGGAAGTACCAGAAGCGTATGTCATTACCATCGGTGGTATTGTACGTTAATTCAAAGATTGCTTCTTCAGTATTCTCGTCAGCGAAAATACTGGCGAAGTCTTCAACCAGATCAAAACTGAAGTTATCTATCACGTCTGTGGCAAATGTTTCAGCTTGTGCGAAATCACCTGTATAAAGGTTTAATCGCGAAAGCAGAGCAGTAACGGAAGCTTCAGAAGCTCTGTTTGGAGAGGAGAATCCCGAGAGCCGTGTGGCAGCTTCATCCAGATCATCTTGAACTTGCTGATAGGAATCAGCAATAGATGCGCGTGAAGGAAAGCTGTTCTCATCAATTAGACGGGAAGGAGTAGTAACGATGGGAACACCCATCTCTCCATAAACACCATCCACACCACCGAAAGTTCGGGTTAGATCAAAATAGGCAAGTGCTCTAATAAAATAAGCTTCACCAAGTATTTGATCACGTGCAGCCGGAGTTATCTCCTCAATGTTTGGAACATCAGCAATGATGTTGTTTGCATGATTGATGGCTGCATACATTTGTTGCCATAAGTTTCGGTTTTCAAGGTTACCTGCTGATGTTACGTAGGTGTCCATTTCCCGGTAAAAATCCCAGGTACCAATACTTTGAGATATATCGGAAGTGACGTCACCCATAATTTGGATGTTACTTCCATAATAGTTGGTCGATTGTATTTGGCTATAGAGTCCGTTAAGTGCTGCTTCTGCACTTTTGAGATCCCTGATAGCAATTTCGTCCGATATTGCTGTTTGCGGCTGTTGATCCAATACATCACAACCTACCGCTGCCAGCAACGTAATAAGTATATATGTTTTTATATTTTTCATAGTCAGTAATATTTTCAATTAAAATGAGATGTCTATACCACCGATAATAGATCGGGCTTGTGGCATGGTGTAAAATTCAATACCACGGGTTAGAGCCGTACTGGCTGTTGCCGTTACTTCGGGATCTAATCCTGAGTAATTGGTAAATGTGAGTAGGTTTTGGCCTGTCACGTAGATACGAGCCCTGGAAATTCCTGCACCTAATTTATTCAGGAATTCTATGGGTACTGTGTATCCAATGGTGGCATTCTTAAGTCTCATATACGAGCCATCTTCTACAAAACGAGAAGGGCGAAGGTTACCGGCATAGTTGGCACTTGTCATACGAGGGACCATGGTCTGGTCACCCGGTTCTTGCCAGCGATCAAGTTGTGAGCTCAGGTATCCTGTATTACGGGTTCCTCCATGCTCCTGGAAAAATCGGTTCCAGTTAAGCTGATCGTTTCCATAACTGTATTGAAAAAAGATGGAAAGATCGAAGGCTTTATAATTAACATTATTGGTTATTCCTCCAAAGAAATCCGGATTCGCATCACCAACTATCTTTCTGTCCACGTTAGGATTGAATGTGCCGTCACCATCCACATCGGTCCAGATTGGAGCACCGGTAGCAGGATCTACACCGGTTTGCTCATGGAAATAGAATGAATACATGGGTATTCCTTCTTCATACCGATAAATATCACGGTTGTACACATTAAACGGAGCCGCAAGTTTTAGAATCTTGTTACGGTTCCCTGCAATGTTGAACATAAGGTTCCAATTCATGTCACTGTTTTGAATGATATCCGCAGCAATTCCGAATTCCATTCCTTTGTTTTCCAATTCACCGAAGTTTTGAACTAATTCACTAAATCCGGTAGATAGAGGAACAGGAACGGCTAAGAGCAGATCTTCTGTTTTTTTGTAATAGTAGTCATATACAAAATTCAGACGGTCGTCAAAGAGTCCAATATCAATCCCGATATCAAGTTGACGGGTTGTTTCCCATTTCAAGTCAGGGTTTGCAAGCTGAGTAGGGCTTGTCCCGGGGCTGTCGCCATAACTTTCGCCACCCCATAGTCCACGAGCTTGAAAATTGCCGATACCACCTTGATTCCCTGTGATACCATAACTGGCTCGAAGTTTAAGTTCTGAGATGTCCTCAAACTGGAAGAAGTTCTCTTCAGAAACTACCCAGCCTAAAGCCACAGATGGGAATGTACCCCACTGATTATTCTCACCGAAACGGGATGAACCGTCACGTCTAACAGTAAAAGTAGCCAGATATTTGCTGTCATACTCATATTTCAGACGTCCGAAAAATGAGGCTATTCCGGAGCTTGTTCCAGAGGAAGAAGCGGATTGAACAGCCGCATCCTGAACTCTTCTGAAATCATTACTTGGAAATTGCTCACCTTCAGCTGTAGTTCTTTCAAAGGTCGTTTCCTCAACACTGGTACCTGCAAGAGCGCTGAAGTCATGGTTTTCTCCAACATTAAACAGGTAACTCAACGTGTTTTCAACGGTCCAGGTTCGGGCAATGGCAACAGTTGATAACGCACTGCCGTTTACGGCAGAACCATTATTAAGAAAGGTATTATCGTATCGGTCTTCTTTGATCTGGTTATAATCCAGACTCCAGCTTGTTCGGAAAGTAAGGCCGGGCATGAATTCGTAATCAGCAAAAACATTACCGATCAAGCGATTCACATCCATATTGAAGTCAACTTCATTTGCAGCTGCAACAGGATTTTCAAAAATACTGAATTTAGTATAATCACCGTTTGAGTCATATACAGGCAGATTCGTAGGTAAGAAATACACCCCGCCAAGTACTCCTGTAATATTATCATTATTACGTGCTCTGTTACGGTTAGAAAATGAGTAGGTAGTGCTTGTACCAAACGTCAGTTTTTCAGAGGCAAGAATATCTAAATTCAGCCTTGCACTGTTACGGGAAAATGTTGCCGGTTTCACAACACCATCCTGATCAAAGGCCGAGCCTGATACAGCATATTTTACTGTTTCATTTCCGCCGTTTACAGTCAGGTCATAACTTTGAACTACGCCTGTGCGAAATACCTGGTCTGCCCAATTGGTATTGATGGCATCTGAAGGATTCGCATAAGGCTCTGCCTCACCGTTGTTACTGGCTGCTTCGTTCATCAGCATCTCAAATTGAGGCCCTGTAACAAGATCCGGTCTATTAACCGGTTCTTCTACGCCACGGTACATAGAAACATTTACACGTGGTGCTGAAAAACTACCACGTTTGGTAGTAATTAAAACAACACCATTAGCGGCACGTGCACCATAAATAGCTGTAGCGGAAGCATCTTTCAGTATTTCAATGGATTCAATATCTGAAGGGGCAATATCAGCAAGAGCACTTGTTGTCTCACCACCTAAACCAAGCCCATAGTTACCGGTTTGGATTGGGATACCGTCTACAACATAAAGAGGGTCACTGCCTCCTGAAATAGAAGAGGTTCCGCGAATCTTTACGAATATTCCTCCACCCGGGGTACCTGAGTTGGCACTTACCTGAACACCGGCTGCACGACCTTGCATAAGCTGATCTGTACTGGCAGAAGGCGTATTTGCTATATCCTCAGCACTGATTGAAGAAACAGCACTTGTCAGGGTTTTCCTGTCTTGTTCTCCATATCCAACCACAACAACATCTTCTAAGAGCTGGAGGTCTTCTGATAGTTGAATATCAATAGTTTCTCGATTTCCAACCACAGTTTCCTGAGTTTGAAAACTTATTGAACTGAATACAAGCACAGATTCAGTATTTGATACCGTGATCTCATATTCTCCATCAACATTGGTACTGGTACCATTTGATGTGCCTTTCTCCAAGACGGTTACGCCCGGAAGGGGTTGTCCATCTTCAGAAGATGTTACCGTTCCGTTAACTGTTACCTGAGCATATGAAATGTTGGTAAAAGCGAACAGAAATAAAAAAAGGCATGACAATTGCCAGGCCCTGCTCGCCGCTTTTAATAATTTATTTTTTGAATTGGATACAGGGATCCCTGTACCAAGTTTGTATCTATTGATCATTTTGTCCTTCTTAAGTTTTGTTGAATAGTAGCTTAACTATTGTCAAAATATTATTTATTGATATTTAAATCTTAATGATTTTAAAGTAATGCAATAAAAGTTTTCGAATTCCAAGGTAGGCTAATTAATCGAAGGCATAACTGCAAAAAATGAATGGCAAAGTAAACTTACAAAAAACTTGCTGTTAAGTGACTGTATAACAATTTATTAAGTAACTTATAATTCCTTTTAAAAGATGTAATAAAATGTAAATATCTACTTATATGCCTGTTTAAGGCTGCCAGTGAGTGAGTTTAATCACTCTGGCCATAAAGAATAAAGATGGTTGGGCGTTTATGGAGGTCAGGAAGTTTGGATGATTTCCATTCTGATATGTATTTAGAGATGATCCGCTCGGAGGCAAGGGTAATATCGGTAGCGGTGCAAAGGCGGGTTGCCTCAGAACAAGTGGAGAGGATGTCCTTCAGCATTTCATTATTCCGGTAGGGAGCTTCCATAAATATCTGAGTTTTCCCGTGGCGTCTGGATTCTCCTTCCAGCTGAGTGATCATGGATTTCCGCTTGTTTTGATCCATGGGAAGGTATCCGTGAAAAGCGAATTCTTGCCCGTTAAAGCCCGAAGCCATCAAAGCTAAAAGAATAGAAGAAGGGCCAGCCAATGGCACTACCTTGATCTGATATTGATGAGCCAGTTTAACCATCTTGGCTCCCGGATCAGCGACTCCGGGGGCACCTGCTTCTGAAAGAATGCCGGCATCATGTCCATCTAAAAGAGGTTTTAGAAAAGAATGGATCTCCTGCTCAGGAGTATTTTTGTTCAGGTGATAAAAATCGATCTCATACTCCGGAACTGTCTCCCCAACCCATTGCAAAAAAGAGGTGGCACTTTTTAGGTTCTCAACCATCAGCACATCCAGTTTTCTCAGGATAGTAAGCGTGTACTCAGGGATGGAATTATTTTCTCCGGTTTTTCCAAGTGTGGTGGGAATGAGGTACAGCGTTCCGGTATTCATTGATCAACCCGTTCTATGTCAAATTTTTCATCATTTTCATCCATTACTTTTCTGCGGATGTATCGGTTCACAAAAACGCCGGCTATTACTGTAACCACAAAGCCGATAAAAGCAACGCCCATGTTAACAAGGGAAGTACTCTTTTGTATCTCAAAGGTGGGGTACAAAACAATTTCCTGGAAGGTACCCGGCTGGTATCGTATCGGGATGTTGGAACTTTCCATCAGTTCTTGGGCCATTTGTATAGAGAGTGACAATTTTCGTTCAATGATCTCTCCATCAACTTCAAACCGAATATCAACATAACCGTTAGCTTGGGCTGCAATTTGCTTGATATCGAAATCGGTGACTTCTGCTAAATAGGTTTGACCATTTTCATAGGTATCGATCGCCCCCTTATAAACCATTCCCTGCTGAAATATTAAGAAAAGCAGGTAAGCCGGTATGATCCAGTAAAAATTCAGAAGCCGGTAATTATTCATTGTTTTTGGCAATTTCGTTGAGTGTAGTTTCATACAAAGCAGGATCCCAGATCAAACGTTGCTGATAGTCTTCCTGCATATGGTTTGCTGACATATGTACCCAAAAACCCACCGGAAGCCGGTCAAAAAAGACGGCCTGAACAGAAGTATGACCGTCATATATAGAAGTCCCAAAATCAATTCCGCCCAGCAATCCCATTCTGTTGTCGTAGATGGCACCGTAATCTTCAAAGCTCCGGGCAATAGGTTTGGATCCCATGGGCCATCTCAGCTTCTGTTTTATTTGCTCTGATATCTGTTTTGTCATAACCTCATCCCTTAACAACGTAACCATGAGGTCTGCCAATTGACGGGTAGTGGCTTTTGGAAAATAAGTGAGAGCATCCCGTTCTTCCATAAAAGTGATGGAAATCCGATCCTCTTCAAATTGTTCTTTAACTTTTCGGTTAAAATCAGAGTTATCCTTAAGCTTGGTTGCTGCACGTACAGCTTGTTTAGCAAAAGTACTGGAATCCATCTCTTTTAAAGCTGAAGTATCATTCAGGCTGGGGTTCAAACGCATATACATTCCACTAAAAGGAAGAGGAAATGCTGTTTCAGGAAGATCGAGGGTATCCACTAATACCCGGATATTATCTTCGCCCAGTTTAAACCAAAGGTAATCTGCGGAAACAAGGTCGCTGTTTTGAAGCATGGCTTTTACCACATCATCGAGAGTAGCGGTTTGATCTTCAAACTCATCCACCAACTTTTGGTGATTATTTTCACTGATCTCAGGCAGGGCAAATCTCCTGATCTCTTCGAGGGTGACAGTTTCCGAAGGGTCCAAAAGTCCTTCTGCGACCTGACGTTCATATTCCATTAGCAAGAACAGGTTTGAAGTGGCTCCCAATGCTCGGGGAACATTCTCCTGATAAAAGATCCCGGAATCAGGATCATTTACATTGTAAGAAGTAATGGAAACCCACTCAGGATGTTCTCCGACGAAGCGGGCAAGTCCTTTTAGTGAATAGGTATTTTCTATATACTGACTACCTTCAGCCATTCCTTCTTGATTTTCGAAAAGGGTTTTAAAACCGGAATAATTCAGGCCTATAACCATCGCAAATACTGCAGCTGCAACGATCAGAAAGATGAGTAAAAACTTAAGTGCTCTCTTCAAGAAATGAGAATTTTAACAGGATTGAAATTTACGGAACAAAGATACGAAGAAGAACAAAGCTTATCCTGTGTTTGTTGATGGTCATTCGCTATTCATATCATAGATTATAGATAAAGAGTAACCATCCATTTGCCTTATTTAAAAACCGGATACGATCCGCATCATCTCGGCACTGAGCCAGGCGCCGTAGGTCCCAAGTGCATATCCCAGAACGGCAAGCAGTACACCAACCGGAGCCAGAGCCGGGTGAAATGCAGAAGCCACGATGGGAGCAGAAGCCGCGCCGCCAACATTGGCCTGACTCCCAACCGCTACAAAGAAGAACGGAGCTTTAATGAATTTCCCAACCAGCAGCAGAATGGTTACGTGGATCAGGATCCATACGGCACCGATCACAAAATATCCAGGAGCATCGAGCATCGAGGCAATGTTCATTTTCATCCCGATGGTCATTACCAAAATATAGAGAAACAAGCTGCCGATCTTGGAAGCCCCGGCTCCCTCTAAATCACGGACTTTGGTAAAAGACAGGACAAGGCCACCGGTAGTGGCTACCACAATGATCCAAAAGAAACTGGAATTCAAGCTGAGGTCAGCTAAAGCTGGAGCATTGGCATTAATCCAGGGAGCGATAGAATCGCCGGCAAGGTGGCCTAACGCTGTAAGTACGAAAGCAACGGCCGCGATCTTGGTAAAATCAACAAGAGTAGGAACACGGGCTATATTAGACTGATAATCGGCGATTTTATTCTTTAATTCGGTAATAGCGGAAGCATCGGCCTTGAACCAGGTATCTACTTTCTCAGAGATCCCCGCTCCATAAAGGAGAAAGGCCATCCAGATGTTGGCGACAATAATATCTACTGTGACCATCGCTCCAAACAGGTCAGTACTCGGTTCATAGATCTCAAGCATAGCAGTTTGATTCGCTCCTCCACCGATCCAGCTACCGGCAACCGTTGCGAGCCCGCGCCAAACTTCATCTGGTCCGGTTCCACCAATGATCTCAGGATTTATGGTACCCACGATTAAAATGGCAATAGGGCCTCCCAACATAATGCTGAACGTTCCAGCTAGGAACATAATGACGGCTTTTGGCCCAAGATTTAAAATTCCTTTCAGATCAATACTTAAGGTTAGCAATACCAAACTTGCAGGGAGTAAATATCGGGAAGCGATGTAATACAAATTTGAATCCGCCTCCGACACAACTCCAAAAGTGGTCAATAAAGAAGGGAGGAAGTAGCACAATAGCAGTGAGGGTACAAATTTATAGAACTTTTGCCATTTAGGATTATCACTGTGTGAGGTAATAAAGATGCCCGCCAAAATAGCCATCAAAAGTCCAAAAGTAACCGCATCGCTTGTAATCAGTGCTGAGTCCATGAAGTAGATTGAGTTCAATTTTCAAGTTCGAGTGAGAATACAAAATTCTGGGGAATGGGACAGTGTTGATTTTTTTGATTAGAAGACTGATTCAGGTTTAAAGGCTCAAAACCGTAAATCATAAAAGATGTGAAAAATCATCTTGATAAAGTATTTAAATAAGGTATTGGGTGGATTAGTCTTTATTTTTGGACTCGCTCATTTGATTTAACATTTAATCAGTTAGCAGTACATGATCGTATCAAAATTCGGAGGTACCAGTGTTGGAACATTGGAAGCCATGAAGCGCAGTGCCGACATCGTAGCGGCCGATGAAAACCGCAGGCTTATCGTAATAAGCGCAACGTCGGGAACCACAAATGATCTCGTGGCTCTTTCTGCGGCAACTCTGGACTCTACCATGCGGGAAGAATTACTTGGGAATATCGAGAAAAGGCACCTTGAGATCATCGAACAATGTGTAAACAAGGAAAAACTCAGAGACGATTTTTATACCCAGTTTTCAGCATTACGTGAGCACCTGGATTTTGTTGGACGTGATAAACGCTGGAAAGATCGGCTCTATTCGTTTGGGGAATTGATGTCCACCAAGATATTTGTGGAAGTCTTGAAAGAAAACGGTATAGATACCGAATGGCTGGATGCCCGTGAGGTTATGAAAACCGATTCTACTTTTGGGAACGCCGAGCCGATTTGGGAATCCATACAGAAGAAGGCCAAAAAGCATATTCAGCCCGGAAAGACATACCTGACCCAGGGATTTATCGGTTCGGATATCTTTGGAAACACGACCACATTTGGACGTGGAGGAAGTGATTTTTCAGCCTCCCTATTTGCTGAAGCCGTTGGTGCCGATACCCTTGAGATCTGGACGGATGTTGCGGGTGTCTATACCACCGACCCAAGAATTGTACCGGATGCATTTCCGATCCACGAGATCTCTTTTGATGAAGCTGCCGAGCTTTCTGTTTTTGGGGGAAAGGTTCTGCATCCGGCAACGTTAAAACCTGCGATCCGAGGCGGAGTGAATGTTCGGGTGGCATCAAGCAGTGATCCTGAAAAGCCGGGTACGTTCATCGTAAAAGAAGCTGAGAAAAAGCCAGCGATCAGAGCTATTTCACTTCGCAAAGATCAAACGCTTCTTACTGTAAATAGCCTTGAGATGCTTCATCAGCATGGTTTTCTGGCTCATTTATTTAAGGTACTGGCAGAAAACAAGATCTCGGTTGACCTGGTAAGTACCAGTGAAGTAAGTGTAGCCCTTACTTTGGATACCGCTGTAAATGCTGCCAATAAAGTAGAACTAACTGATAAAGTTCTCAAGGAATTAAGGCGATTTTCGGAAGTGGTGGTGGAAGAAGAACTTGCTTTGGTTGCACTGATCGGTAATAATATGCAGAAAACATCCGGGTTGGGTGGCCCGCTTTTTACTGCACTCGAGAAATATAATGTACGTTTAATCTGTCATGGAGCAAGCCCGAATAACCTGTGTTTTCTGATAGATCATGAACAGGCTGAAGAAGTAGTTCGGATGTTACACAAGAAATTTATTACAGAATAGAAGAAGGAGACAATGAAAATTTCAGTAATAGGAACGGGAAAAACAGGCGGAAAGGTTGTGGAGCTTTTAGGCGATGATCTTTTTGAAGCATTTGACAGAAGCAATCCTCCAACTGTGGAAAAATTAAAAGAATCAGATGCTGTTATCATTTTTGTACCGGGTGATGCCGTTCCGGATATTCTTGATGAGGTTATTGAATCGGGAGTACCGGCAGCATGGGGTACCACCGGATATAACTGGCCGGGAGAGCTTGAAAAACGGGTCAAAGCTAAAAATGCTAAATGGGTGTTAGCCTCTAACTTCAGTTTGGGAATGAACATCATCCGCAAGAGCATCGAAGCTATTTCAGCCGGATCATCTATTTTGGAAGACCCCAAGTTCCATATTCACGAAGTGCATCATGTCCATAAGAAAGATGCTCCAAGCGGTACGGCACTTTCATGGAAAGAGTGGCTGGATAAAAAAGCCGAAGTCACCTCAGCCCGCGAGGGGGATGTAAAAGGAATCCATGAATTGACCATGAAAACGGGCACAGAAGAGATCACCTTGAAGCACAAAGCCTTAGACCGGGCGCTGTTTGCTGAAGGAGCGATCTGGGCAGCGGAACAACTCATCAATAATTCGAAGATAGAAGCAGGAATTTGTACCTTTGGTCAGTTATTTGATCAAGTAATGGAGGAACAAGAGTAATGGAAAAATTTCCACTTTGGACAGCAATGGTAACCCCAATGAATACAGATGGGAGCGTTGATTACGAGAGCTTTGAAATGCTGCTCAGAAAACAGGAAGAAGCCGGAAACGGCGTGTTAGTATTGGGAAGTACCGGTGAGGGACTAAATTTAAATGAAGAAGAAAAACGAGAAGTAGTTGAGTTCTTCAATAGCTTGGATTTGGTCGTGCCTATGATGGTGGGTATCGGAGGATTTAATCTCCCGGCCCAGGCCGATTTCATCCATTTTTGTAACGATATCAAACCTGATGCTTTATTATTGGTAACTCCTTTGTACGCCAAGCCTGGCGCTGAAGGTCAGTTCGAATGGTTTAGTGAATTGATGGGAGAGACAGAACTTCCCTGTATGCTATACAATGTACCATCCAGAACGGGGGTTAAAATGCATCCTTCTGTTCCTGCCCGATTAAGCAAGGAATTCGATCACCTGATGGGAGTGAAGGAAGCCAGCGGTAGTGTGGAGGAGTTCAAAGCTTTCAGAAGAGAAGCTCCGGATGTAAAATTCTACAGCGGTGATGATGGATTAACTCCGGCTTTTGCCAAAGAGGGCGCGGTCGGGTTAGTTTCCGTAGCCTCAAATGTATGGCCTAACGCAACTCATAGATACACTGAAATGTGTATACAAGGGAATACAGATAACCTGTTTCCGCTTTGGAAAAATGCAACGGACGCTTTGTTTAAGGCTCCGAATCCGGTTCCTGCGAAAGTGTTGTTGAACCAAAAGGGATGGATTACAAATGATACGGTTCGGTTGCCGCTATCATTGGGAGATATTTCCGAAGAAGTAGAACAGGAACTCCTCAAAGCGGATAAAGAGATCAGCCGTTGGCTGGGAGATCAGCAATGATTACCAGAAAGTCATCCTGATTGCGATCTATCGGAACGAAGGGTCTTTACATGTCTAAATTGTGTAGGTTCTTCGCTTTCGCTCGGAATGACTTATGAAGTGAGAACAAAAAGAAATTCAATAATTAAAAACTTAAAATGAATTACGAAGAAGTTTTAGACCAATTAGAAGAAGGAACCCTGCGTGCCGCGAATAAGACAGAAAACGGCTGGGAAGCTAATATAGAAGTGAAGGAAGCGATCCTTTCTTCCTTTAAAGATGGCGAGAATACATCTTATGAAGGTATTTACAAGGGTTTTGTTGATAAGCACAATCTTCCACCCCGATTTTTTGCCCCTGAAGATGGTGTTAGATTGGTGCCCGGCGGTTCTTCCGTTCGAAGAGGAGCCTATGTTTCAGAAGGCGTGATCATCATGCCTCCGGCTTACATCAATGTCGGAGCTTATGTGGACGAAGGTTCTATGGTTGATAGTCACGCATTAGTTGGGTCCTGTGCTCAGATCGGGAAAAATGTGCATTTATCCGCAGGCGTTCAGATCGGTGGGGTATTGGAGCCTGTTGGAATGAATCCGGTGATCATCGAAGATGATTGCTTTATCGGTGCCGGGGCGGTGATCGTAGAGGGAATTTTGGTGAAGAAGGGAGCGGTTATTGCTCCCGGTGTTACGCTTTCCAAAGCCGTGCCAGTTTATGATATAGTAAATGAGAAAATGCTGGATCGCGGTGCCGATATCCCTGAAAATGCAGTGGTAATCCCCGGAACCCGTCGTGTAAACAACGATTGGGCTAAAGAAAAAGGCTTAAGCATGGCGTGCCCTATTATAGTGAAGTACAGAGACGAAGGGAGTAATGCTTCTTTAGAATTAGAAAATGCACTTCGGTAGATAGTGTTTCGGCGTTTAAGTGTTAAGGTGCCTCCCGTTAATACGGTAACACCTTAACACGGTAACACTATTATACCGCCAACGCCTTATTAGCTACGGCAAGTCCCTTCACAAAAGCTTGAATAACGGCTTCCAGCGTATCAGGGGAGGCTCCTTTGGATGTAAACTTATGTCCTTCTTTTTCCATGGTAAGTGTGACAACGACTAAAGAATCGGTATCCGGACTAAGAATTTCTACTTCGTGATTTGTTACTTCAAGGGGCAGGAATGAATCGGTCTCGGCTTTTATAGCTGTAAGTATAGCGTCAATAGGGCCAACGCCTTGGTCAAGTGAGATCACTTCATCACCACCATTTATCCGTAGTTTTACTGCGGCACTTACAAGGCCATGTTTACGCATGGTTAATTTATAATCAACTACTTCCACAGGATACTCAAGGTCAGCGTCTTCGTTATAAACGAGCGACCGAAGGACCTTTATCTCTTCTTCTTTTAAGGTTTTTCCTTTTCGGTTGATATTGTGAACATATTCATCATAAAGCTTGGTATGACCCTCATCCATATTCACATTTTCAAATCCATTATTTCGGGATTGTCCCCAGCTGTTTTTCTGCATCTCTATGAAACCGGACTCGATGAATTGTTGAATGCGTTCCAGATTTGCTGGCAATACCGGAGAAGAAAGTGAATATTTTGCTACAATATGGGAACTTTTAAGTCCGGTTCCGGTAAGTACAAACAGGCATTTTTTGCCTTTGAAGGTATCCAGGTTATTCTTGAATGTAGCTAAGGGAATGGCACAAGCCGGTTCCGTAAAATATCCTTCTTCCACCGTCATTTCCTTCATAGAATCAAGGAGTTCATTTTCGGTAGCAGTGAAAGCAAGTCCATCCGTTTCTTCGATACCACGCAAAACTTTATAGAAATCCAAAGGGTCTCCAACGGCCACTGCATCAGCCATCGTGTTCACCTGATCCTTTACGATCTTATCTTTCTTAAAAATACCTTCTACAACCGGCGAACTTTGTTCGGGTTGAACGGCCACGAATTTAGGAATCTTATCTATCTGTCCGGCTGCTTTGAGTTCTTTATAGCCTTTATATATCGCAGCAAAATTAGTTCCTGCACCAATGGGTACGAAGATGTAGTCAAAGTCTGTCATTCCCTGATCATGCAGTTCGTAGGAGAATGATTTTTGCCCTTCTTGACGGAATACATAATCTCCGGCCAGGTAGTAATTCCCTGACTTGGCAAAATCCCTACAAAGCTTTTCACAGATCATGAAATCCCCCTTGATCTTGATGATATTGGCATCATAGATGGTAGCCTGGGCAAGCTTCACTTCCGGAGTTTTCTCAGGCACAAATACAAAACACGGGATCTTGAAATAGCAGGCATAAGCAGCCACAGATGCAGCCATATTTCCTGTTGAAGCCAGGCAAATGGCATCGGCTCCCAACTCCATTGCTTTTTGCACCTCTATATAACTCCCACGATCCTTGAAGCAGCCGGTAGGGTGTTCAAACTCAAGCTTTCCATATAATTCAGCTTCATATTTTTCTGAAAGCCGGTTTAATCGCTTTAGCGGAGTGTAATTATTTTTAAGGGGATCTGGCAGAATTTCCTTAAGTGGGTACTGTATATTCTTTGCAGATTCGTTGTACTCAATTTCCAGTACTCCCCCGCAGTTGGTACAGTACGTGCTGGTCTCTCTTTCGTCATTCTCCCGGCCGCACATGATGCAGCTCATTGTATATCCGGAATTTGTTGCTTTCATTAGAAAATAGGGTTGGTATTCACTCAGATTGTATAAACTGAAGGTATCAAAAAATTAAGAAAAAAGCGCTTTTTTAGCTCATCTGATTACAATGGAAGAATAACGATCTCTTCAAAATCGAGATCTAATTCTGATAATATGGGAGCCGCAATTTCTTCGATCTCCTCTTCGCTGTAGTCGTTTAGACCTTCCAGTTTTACATACAGGATCTCATTTTGCTCATCTATGAAAAACCGGGCTTCATCTGATTCAAAAGATTCTTTCAATGTGTTAACCAAAAATTCCACATCTTCGATAAACGCCTTAATTTCGTCTTCGGTAGGTTCGCTCATTTTGTGTAGGTTCTTACTTAAATGTTAAGCTTGAAACTATGAATAAATACATAGCAAAACTGAGTGAAATTTCTGAGAAACCGGAACGAATTATTTTAGGGCTGATGTCAGGAACGTCGCTTGATGGACTTGATATAGCATTATGTAAAGTATCGGGTACAGGCCGGGCCACTAATATCGAAGTAATTAGGTTCACGACCGTTGAATATGATTCGGAATTGAGAGGCATGCTCGCATCCATACAATCAAAAGATAAGGTTGATACTCGGTTACTTACTTATTTACATTCTGAATTAGGGAATCTGTATGGGGACTGGATATTGGCTGTTTTGGGTGAATGGGGAATCAATAGTGAAGACATTGATCTGATCGCCAGCCACGGGCAGACTGTTTATCACGCACCGGCTGAAAATGAAGGCAGCCTGAATGCAACTTTTCAAATAGTGGATGGAGATCATATTGCCCAAAAAACAGGCTTCATCACTATATCAGATTTTCGACAAAAACATACGGCGATTGGGGGGCAAGGGGCTCCGCTCGCCGGAATATTTGATAAAGTCCTGTTTCGATCGGACTCCCAAAACCGGATGCTGTTAAACCTGGGAGGTATTGCAAATTTCACCTGGCTGCCGCCGATTGATAGTGGAGGTCAGGTTATTACAGCTGATACCGGTCCGGCCAACACACTCATCAACGAAGCCATGCAGAAGTATTTTGAACGGCCTTATGATGAAGGTGGAAATACGGCATCCAGGGCGGCGGTTCACTCCGAATTGGTTCGATACGTGCTGCTTGAGCCCTACTTCCGCAAACCCTTTCCCAAAACAACAGGGCAGGAAGATTTTCGGCTGGCCTACATTGAAGAATTAATGCAGGGACATCAAATTGAATTAACCCCGGAAGATCTGGTGGCGTCTCTGACAGCCATCACTTCACAAAGTATTAGAAGAGCGGTAGATGAAGTTGCCGGAGATCAGGAATTCGAGTGTTATGTAAGCGGCGGCGGAGTCCATAACAAAACCCTGATGGAAGACCTGCGAAAAAGAATACCTCAGGCTGCGTTCCGAGCCTTTGAAGAATTGGGTATTCCGGCGGATGCCAAAGAAGCAAGCATGATGGCCTTTTTTGCCAACGAATTAATAGCAGGAGAAGGATTTCCAATTCCTGCGGTTACGGAAGAGAACGTGCATTTGGGGAAGATCAGTTTACCGGGTTAAGTAATTAAAAATTAAAGATTCAAAATGAAGAATTGGGATTTTGGACCTTGAATAGTTTTCTCGGATGAAATCACAGCACATTACACCTATCACAGTTTGAACCACCCCGAGAAATCGGTGCAGGATGGAAGGATTAACATGATTATTTGATCAGTGGTCATCTGCAACACCCGTGTCATCCGCGTTCCATTATGCTGTCTGATCCAAGGATAAGACCAACACCTCAACCATCCGTTCAATCTGTTCAATGGTGATGACAAGGGGAGGTAGAAATCTTACTACCGTTCCATGAGCGGCGTTTCCAAGTACACTATGCTCAAACATTTTGTCAACCACAGGTCGTGCAGGGCGATTTAGTTCAACCCCGATCATCAGACCAAGTCCGCGTATGTCTTTTACCGATGGGTTTTCTGATAAATTTTCTTTCAGAAGATTCATCATAAAAGCGCCTTTTTCTTGGGCCTGCTCTACGAGGTGTTCTTCTTCAATGGCATCCAGTGCGGCGTTGGCTACATGCGTTGTGAAGGGATTCCCACCAAAAGTGGTTCCATGATCGCCGAAACCAAAAGCTGAGGCCACTTCTTCTTTTACCATAATGGCACCAATAGGAACACCTCCGGCAAGTGCTTTTGCGGAAGCCACGATATCAGGCATTACATCAAAGTGCTGGTACGCATAGAACTTCCCGGAGCGGCCAACCCCACACTGCACTTCATCTATGATCATCAGGATATTTAAGTCATCACACAGCTGGCGCGTTTTCTGCATAAATTCCGCATCAATCATATTCACCCCTCCGGAGCCTTGGATGGTTTCAAAGGCAATGGCGATCGTATCTTCATCGGCTGCGGCTTTCAGTGCTTCAAAATCGTTAAAAGGCACTTGCTCAAATCCGGGAGGAAGTGGATCGAAACCTTCTGCATAGCTGGGCATGCCCATCGTGATCGTAGCAACAGATCTTCCATGAAAGCCTTCACTAAGTGTGATCAAATTTCCGGACTTACCATGTTTTTTGCCCCACTTTCGAGCCAGTTTCACACAGGCTTCCATTGCCTCCACACCGCTGTTGCAGAAGAAGACGCGATCCAATCCTGAAACTTTGGCCAGTTTTTCGGCAAGCAAACTCTGTGGTTCATTATAAAAGAAATTTGAGGCATGCAGCAGCTTTTCCGATTGCTCTTTGATAGCGGCTACGACCTTAGGGTGACAATGGCCGAGATTATTTACCGCCAGTCCTCCAAAGGCATCCAGATATTCATTGCCCTCCGTATCCCAAACCAGTGCGCCCTTACCGTGAGATAAAGTTACCGGCAGGCGGTTATATACCTGGAAGTGATACTGTTTTTCAAGTCGCTGTGCTTTGTCCATTTTCGTGATTCGTTTTTTTATGTTATTCGTTAATCGTAATCCGTAATTACCGAAAAAGCCTCAAACATCAATTTAATTTGCAATTAATAATCTCTTTTGAAGTTTTCACACAGCCTGTCAGGTTTGGTAACGCAGTCCCGGCAGCTTCGGATTCCCGTTAACTTGAAGACAGAATCACTTTTTAGCCCGCTCTTCCTTTTCTTTCAGAATATAATTTACGTACAAAAACTCCAGGGCTGCGGCTTCATAGCCTTTCCATTTTTGGATGAGTTCCTGAAATCGTTCTTCGGAGGTATTGTGAGGATCTTCTCCGTAGCTGTAGATGATCCACCGGCGCAGTCCTTTTTCTTCATCGCCTTTTTTGTTTGAGGGAAAAACCGCATCGGTTCGCCCTCTCATCATCATAAGATCCTGACCCGAAGTGGGACCAATACCTTTTACTTTTGTGATTAGGTCGTAAAATTCCTGTGGCTCACATTCCATCAGGTGATCCATATCCACATTACCCGCTACGATGTCGTTGGCTAACCCCACCAAATATTGTCCCTTACGAAGGGTAGGACCAAGTTTTCGGATGTTGGCCGGATCAGCCTTCATCAGCTGGTGGGGGCGTGGCCAGGCCGGGAGAGACCTTTTCCCAAGCATTAACGCTGTTCCATAGGCCTCCCGGATCTGGAACATCATCTTCTTGGCGGTTGGCTTGTGGTTCATCTGCATCTGCACAATTCGATAGAGGATATCTTCAAAAAGGTTAGCGCGAGTCATGCGCTTTAACCCATAGAGCTCACTCAGTTTGCCTCCTAAAACAGCATCATTCTCGGCTTGGTCATAAAGCGGACGAATATCCATATCCGTACCCAAGATCTTAGCCAGGCTTTTGTTGGCCTCTGTAACTTCATCTTTGGACAGGGATTCGGCAGATTCTATATGAAATTCGGGGTTTTCCGGGTCACCATTGAAAAAGACGGTCACGATCACATCGGTATCGCCAACGGGTATTGGGCGGGTGAATCCTTCCTCAAAAACTTTCTCCGGCTCATGTTCGTGATCAAAATAGGATTCAACATCCAGGCAGAGAAACCAGTCGTGCGGAGGTATGGATTTTACAGTCCAGGAACTCATAGGCTTGGAATTAAGAATTAGTTGTCAGGTACATTTTGTAGCAGGTGCTCAAGGTATCGCATCGGTAATGTGAACGGCCGTTCTGTTGGAACCGGTGGGAATCGTGGTTCAGCGATAGTATCAGGCCGGCTGGGGCGCAGTTCGGGATTCCACTTAAACCCTTCCAGTCTCCGCTCCGCCAATCCCGAAAATTCCTCAAAAAAGTATCCGTCATTTTTACCTGCAACCACACGCTGCAGTTCACCATTCCTGAAATACATGACTGTTTGAGGAGAGGTGTATTCTACAGCTCCATCGGGCTGACCCTGTTCATTTGTAGTATGGTAAAGGACCTGACTGTTGGGATATATTTTGAGCCTCGAAATGTCGCCTTCCTCAAAATCAGCGATCAGTGTATCTCCCTTTATCTGATGAAGCCTGCCGGTGGTACTGTCTTCCTGAACAGTGATGGTATTATGGTAGGTTTTCAGCTGGCGGACTTCATTGCTATCCATCTGCACGCTGATATAGGGACCGTTAAGCTGTATATTATTATGCCAGGCAATAGGATTGGAAATAAGTTCAAAGATCTCTGTGGA
Organism: Gracilimonas sp.; assembly: GCA_022450045.1. Lineage (GTDB taxonomy): Bacteria > Bacteroidota > Rhodothermia > Balneolales > Balneolaceae > Gracilimonas. The sequence goes on from JAKURD010000002.1 coordinate 73,532, forward strand.
GGAATCGTAAAGGAGGGTGTCAGAGATGGAAGAAAAATCGCTGGACCATACGCGGACGTTGCCATAGGAGCGCACCAGGTCGACAGAATCCTGCTCGATCAAAAGCAGCTCATCTGAATTGATATGCGTGGTATCGGTGGTATCTGCACTGATCTTACGGAAATAGGAATTCCCATCCACAAAGCGCCTTCCGGTTGAATCGGCTTGAAGGTAATCTCCGGTGAGTAAACCATTGTTGCTGCTGTCTGCCACAAAGATATTGCTGAAAAGCTCCAGGTATTCAGATTTACGGTTTATAAATAAACTGTCGCCTTCCGCATATTGAGCGGTATCAGCGAGTTGCACGTTCCCTTTGAAAATGGCGCTATCCTGGTTTTGGTAATAAGTCCCTTTCTTTGCGATCAGAGTACCGCCTTCATCTTCGAGACGAATGCCATCTTCAAAAAAAGCGACCTTGGTGAAGAAATTATAGTCCACTTTTTCACCAAACAGGGTGGTGCTGTCTTGTTCAATGATCACCCTTCCGCGGAGTAAACTCAATTCCTGGTCCGTATAATAATAAAGGGTATCACTCCATATGATCTCATCCGGAGTTTCAATTTCGATGTTTCCATAGGCTCTCAACTCATTTCGGTCCAAAAACTGCCAGGCACTGTCACTAACCATTTCAATATTCCCTGTTTTCAGGCGTACATCGTACATCTTCCGGATCGGCTCACCGTTCTGAGTAATATTTGTAACCTCTCTGGCGCGCTGAATTTCCACCAAATTTTGAGCATAGGAAGAAAACGGGATCAAAACTGACATGATAACCGTAAAAAGCAAGGGGAGTATGAAGTGCCTGTCTCTCAATCTATTATGGTTTCTCCGGTTACTTCTCTCAGGGTATAATTACTCAGATCTGCATCTCCGTCCAGTCCTACCGCAGAAATGCTGTCGGAGGGAGTAATGATGGTCAGGAATTCCGGGGTACTAACCTTATCCGTATTTCGATCCCATTTCAGGTACTCTGACCACAATCGCTTCTGTTGCGGGGCTTCTACATACACATTCCCAAAAAGCTCGAAAACAGCTTCGTCGGGCCTGTAAACGGCACTGTCCGATTGAACATAGGTCTTGAGGTTTCCCTCCTCATCAAAGATATCAATAAATACTGGTCCGCTTATTTTGGTAATGTTTCGGGTATCGTCTTTAATGGAGGCGGTATAACTTCCCTTTAATCTTAATTTGAGCTGCTCTTCCTCCATGATCTCCATATCCACACCCCAGCTTTCGGTTACGGTGAACAGGGAATCACTTAAAGCTTCATCAACTTGCCGGTTTTCATACTCAGAGAGTTCTCCACATGCCGATATCAGGAAGACACCAAAAAAAGCAATTAGCACACCGCTAAAGCGTACCAAAGTAACGGTCTCCCGCATCGCCGAGGCCGGGAACGATAAATGCGTTTTCGTTGAGTTTTTCATCGATAGCGGCTGTTATAATTAGAACGTCAGGATGATCGTTTTGAAGCCGTTCAATACCTTCCGGTGCAGCAATCAGGGAAACAAAGCGAATATTGTCAGCTCCGTTCTCCTTTAGGAATTTAATAGCATGAGAGCCTGTACCACCAGTGGCAAGCATGGGATCCACAACCAGGGTATAGGCTCCTTCTAAACCGCCCGGAAAGTTATGATAGTAGTTAACAGGTTCATGCGTTTTTTCGTCACGATATACCCCTATATGGCCAACTTTGGCATCCGGCATGAAATTGATGATACCATCTACTAAACTAAGACCTGCCCTGAGAATAGGGATCACGAAAACCTCTGTTTCCGGTAAATATCCCTTTGTTTTTTTGATGGGGGTTTCAACCTCACGTTCCTTGAGCGGAAGATCTGTCAGCGCCTGGTAGGCAAGCACGGTTCCAATGGTTCCCATTGCTCGCCGAAAGGCCGCTGTCTCAGTAGATTTATCCCGAAGTATTGTGAGGTACCTCTTAACTACGGGGTGATCTATTTCTATTACGTTTTTCATGGAATACGTTGTTATAACTTAGCTTTTAGCTTCCAGTTCGTCCATTTTCTTGAAGTAGGCCTTACTTGCTACGGCCACTGAACCTGAAAGAGCAAACAGAGCAATGAGATTTGGGAAGGTCATAAGACCCAAGGCAATATCACCGATGGCCCACACTGTGGCAAGCGGGAATATGGCTCCCAAAAAGTGCATACCAAGATATACAACTTTATAGTAAACAATAGATTTGTCACCGGCCAGGTATTGTATGGAGCGGTCGCCATAATAACTCCAACTGATAGCCGTGGAAACACCAAACAGGAGTACACTGAAGGTGACAATATGTTTACCCCAAGGAATTAAAGGGGCCAGTCCTCTTTCGAAAGCAAGGGAGGTTAAGGGGGCTCCGTTTTCAATAACACTGGTGTAAACGTCAGCTATCACGTTTCCTTCATTATCCGTAAAGGTACCGGTTTCAATATTCAAGACTCCGGAAAAACGTTCATTCTGAGCTTCATCAACAAAGAAAAGACCGGTTTCAAAATCATTTCGCAGTACGGTTCCGTTTACAGGTTCGCCATCATCAATAATTAGCCTATTCGATCCATCTACTATTTCCACAGAGTTATTACTGTTTTGTGGTTCATAGACCATATCGTGGCGTTCTTCCCAAACCCCTGTGGATACAATCACAAGCCCGGTCATAGTAACAACCACAATAGTATCAATAAAAGGTTCGAGTAGTGCCACTACACCTTCGCGCACAGGTTCTTCTGTTTTAGCCGCGCCATGAGCAATAGGTGCTGAACCCTGTCCGGCTTCATTTGAAAACAATCCTCGTTTAATACCCCAAACCAAAGTGGTTAAAAATAATCCGGAACCTACACCAAATAGTCCGGCTTCGGGTGTAAATGCAGATGAAAAAATGGTACCAAAGGCAGGAATAATTGAATCCGCATTCAGGGTAAGAATAATTAAAGCTCCCAGTACATAAATGATTGCCATAAGCGGCATCAATCGTGCAGTAACCTGTCCGATTCGTTTAATACCGCCAACAATAACCACTCCAACAAAAGCAGCGGTCACAATTCCGGAGATCCAGCTGGGGATTTGAAAGGTACTGTACATGGTATCGGCAATGGTGTTCGCTTGCACGGCATTACCTGTCAAGAAAGAGGTGATAACAGCCATAGAGGCAAAGAAAATAGCCAGCCATTTCCAATTCGGCCCGAGGCCTCTTTCGATATAATACATAGGGCCCCCAGATACAGAGCCATCGTCATTTTTTATTCTGTATTTAACAGCCAAGGTACATTCGGTGTATTTAATAGCCATTCCGAAGAATGCTGTAATCCACATCCAAAAAAGAGTACCGGGTCCGCCATAGTGAATAGCAATAGCCACACCTGCAATGTTACCGATGCCCACGGTTGCAGAAAGAGCAGTCGTGAGAGCCTGAAAGTGATTAACATCACCGGTATCATCGGGGTTATCATACACACCCATTACTGATTTTACTCCGTGAGAAAATCTTCTTAATTGAACAAATCCAAGTCGAAGGGTAATGAATATTCCAAAGCCCAGTAGTACCACAACCATAATTGGGAATTGTTGCGGGGTTGACCAAACCAGATTATTCAACCAGTTGACGACACTTTCAAAAACTTCCATGAATTAAATTTTATTGGTTAAGAGTATTTAAGAGGCAGGGAGAAAGTAAAAAACATTTGGGAATATTAAAGGATAACATTTGGGAAGCTTGCAGTTCATATAATATTCTTAAACAAAGAAATAAAACAGGATATGATATGAATAAACGAAGGTTAGATCATTTCTGAATCAGAAATGGTAAAAGAGAGAGTAAAATTTTTTACAGAACTTTTGGAATGATTTGTGAACGATTTTATAGTAGCTTTGTTTTCATTATAGTATTTTTGGAACTATATATTAAATAATAATCAATCTTTAAGATCATGACTAAAGCAGATATAGTGGATGTTATTTCTTCATCTGTAGGCCTGACCAAAGTTGAAACCGAAGCCGTTGTAAATGGATTTATGGAGACGGTTAAAGACACAATGAAACGCGGTGAGAATATCGAATTGCGTGGTTTTGGGAGTTTCAAAGTGGTAAAGAGAGCACAGCGCGTAGCACGAAATCCGAAAACGAACGAGGAAGTTATAGTTCCTGAGCAGTATGCTCCGGTGTTAAAAATGTCTAAAGATTTCAAGGAAGCGGTGAACGAAGCCCATATGGTTGAAAATTGATTTAGAAAACCTGTGAAAACTTCTTATTTTTATGACCGTTCGAACAATAGTAATTTTTATTAAACACAGTTAGGTGAGTATTTATGCCAAGTGGTAAAAAAAGAAAGCGCTCCAAAATTGCAAAGCACAAGCGTAAAAAGCGTCTGAGAAAAAACAGACACAAGAAGAAAAAGTAAGATTTTTAGAAGGCTCCGATTTCGGGGCCTTTTTTGTTTATGGAAATAGTTAAAGAAGCAGTCACTGCTATCTGCAATCAAAGATACATGAGAGTTTGATTTACACTTTTCTTTGGGAGGGAAAAAGCTGAAGAGCAGGAAATGCAAGACTTTGATGTAAAAGAGTGCTGATGGTGTTGAATATTGAGGATGGATTCTTAGCTTTGATCGATCCCTAATAAACCTACAACTACCTATGAAGATCGCCCTCATTCAACAATCATGCTCTGAAAATAAAAATGCAAATGTAGAACATGGATTAGAATCTGCCCGTGAAGCCGCAAAGAACGGAGCTAAGCTCATCTGTTTCGCCGAACTCGCTTTTGAGCCTTTCTACCCTCAATACAAAGACCCTAAAGATCCGGGGCAGCATGCTGAGCCCATTCCGGGAAACATCACCGATTCATTTTCAGAAATAGCCAAAGAGTTCGGAGTGGTGATCGTTTTGAATCTGTATGAAAAAGACGGCGATGCCCTGTACGACAGTTCTCCTGTTATAAACACCAACGGTTCCATTCTGGGAACAACACGTATGGTCCACATCACAGACTATGCCTGTTTTTATGAACAGGCCTATTATATGCCCGGCAATAACGGTGCCCCGGTTTTTGATACGCCGTTCGGTAAAATTGGAGTGGCTATCTGTTACGATCGTCACTATCCGGAGTATATGAGGGCGCTGGCGATAGCGGGGGCAGATCTCGTGGTTATTCCCCAGGCAGGGTCCGTGGGCGAGTGGCCGGAAGGTCTATATGAAGCGGAAGTTCGAACAGCGGCTTTCCAAAACGGATACTTCACGGCCCTTTGTAACAGGGTGGGGGAAGAACCCAAGCTAACTTTTGCAGGAGAATCATTTGTATGTGATCCTGCCGGAAAAGTTATAGCCCGGGCAGGAACTGGAACCGAAGAAATTCTTTATTGTGATGTAGATCTTGAGGAAGTGAAGAACTCTCATGCAAAGCAGTTGTTTTTGAGAGACCGACGGCCTGAGTTGTATTCAGGTTGGATAAAGTGAAACTGTAATCAAAGCAACCCGACCCGTTCCGAAAGTAACAGCTGGCGCTGTTCTTGCTGTCCCTACCAAGGGACACAGAAGCAGGAATATTGAACATTCAACAAGGGAACATTGAATATCGAATTATTAAGTTGTTGCATTGGTAAGAACTTGTCTCTCTTTGGAGAGAGACAGGATTTAGTTCCACTAAAATCCAGAGAGAGGACACTTAGGGGCAATGATGTATGCATTATTACATCCTCAATTCAAATTTAGAAGATCATGGAAAATCATACGTCAAACTTCACCACTCAATATTCTATATTCAATATTGAATATTCAGCAACGCTGTTTATCTTCTCATTAAATCAAGCACGTAAATTGTCATGCCCCAAACGTTGAAAGAAATTCGACTTCGCACCAAAGGAATTTTACCGGTACAAAAACTCAGGCTGCTTCATGAGCTTGGCATCATTTCATCGCATGAGAAATACCCGATACAGGATGATCAGTTTCAGCCTAATTCCATTGATCTGAGGCTGGGAGAGGTTGCCTATCGGGTACGCTGCAGTTTCCTGCCGGAAAATGACACGGTACATGATAAGGTTGAAAAGCTGAGAATGTATGAAGTGCCTATCACCGATGGTGCCGTGCTTGAGCAAAATTGCGTGTATATCATTCCGCTTCTTGAAAAGCTGAAAATGCCGCAGTCTAATGCTACCGTTCAAAAAGCACTGTTCAATGGCAACGAGGAAGTAAGTGAAGTTAGGCTGGGAAGTGTTGAAACCTTATCTGCAAAGGCTAACCCGAAAAGTTCAACCGGCCGGCTCGATGTGTTCACTCGCGTGATCACCGACTACTCACACCGTTTTGAAGAAATCACTCCGGGATATGAGGGCGGATTGTATCTGGAAGTAGTACCGAAATCATTTTCCATCAAGATCAAAACCGGTCAGAGGTTAAATCAGCTTCGCGTGCGGCACGGATTTGAGGTACTCTCAGATCAGGATCTCTTGCGGGTGCATGGCTCCGATCCTTTGCTTTTCAATGAAGAGCAGAAGCCGGTTTCCATGGAGAAGATCAAAGTGAATCAGGGGCTTTTTATGAGTGTCCACCTGAAGGGAAAGAAAGGGGAGATCATCGGCTATAAAGCGAAGAAGCATAATAATTACATCGATCTGGATCTTATCGGCTATTATGAAGTGGATGAATTTTGGGAACCGATCTACGCCAATCAAAATGATCAGCTGATCCTGGAGCCGGAAGCATTTTACATTTTTGCATCGAAAGAACGCATTAGGGTTCCTGCGCATCTGGCGTGCGAGATGATGGCCTATGACACCGGTTCAGGCGAATTAAGAACCCACTACGCGGGCTTTTTTGACAGCGGATTTGGCGGCACCGTGGAAGATAAAGGAGCTCGTGCCGTACTTGAAGTACGTTCGCATGATGTCCCTTTCATGATCGAAGACGGACAAACCATGTTCAGTATGCAATTTGAACCCAATGCAGAACGGCCTGATTTTATGTATGGTGATGAAATTGAAAGTAATTATCAGGGGCAGGATCTGAAGCTTGGTAAACACTTCAAAGAACCATGAGTCGATTTCTGGTATCAAAATGCATCTGCCATTCCCGTGATTTTGCTGAGATCAAAGAATATGCAGAAGAGCATGGCCTCACTTCAGTAGAAGAGCTTCAATCCGAGAAATTTTGCAGCTGCGGCTGCGGGCTGTGTATTCCCTATATCGATCTTATGTTTGAGACCGGGAAAACTGAATTTAAGCCCGGCGCATACTATAAGAATATTGAATAGTGAATTTGGCTGATCGTCTGACGAATTGTTGATAAAACCTCGGTATAGATCCGCTCCAGCTGAAAGCATCATAGTAATTAACAACTTTCACTTCCAACGCTTTGCGTTAGAGTGAAAATGGCACGCAATTTCAACCATGGACAATATTTTTTATACACACCCCAACAATATCTCCGAAGGCCGGTTAGAGCTTACCGATCAGGAAGCCCGCCATGCCGCTAAGGTGCTTCGGTTTGGACCGGGAGATGAACTCTATGCTTCGGATGGAGAAGGAAATATCTTCAAGACTAAGGTTATATCTGCTTCAAAAAACTCAGTTCAGACAGAGATCGAAGAAACGGATCATCAATCCGAACCCGAGATCAGGAAAGTACTTGGGTTCGGGGCTATCAAAAAAAGAGACCGTTTTGAATTTGCCGTTGAAAAAGCGGTAGAACTGGGGGCATGGGAGATCTGTATTTTCACCGGCGATCATTCAGAGCGCTCAAAGATAAATCAGGACCGGCTCCGGTCTATCGCGCTCAGTGCCTTCAAGCAAAGTAAAAGAAGGTGGCTGCCTGAAATTATATTTTTGAACGCTCTTGAAGAAGTTATGAGTCACTATGATGGATATCACCTGATCATGGCTCATGTTGAAAATAGAGTGAATACACCAGATTCACTTACGAATAAAGAGAACTTATTACTGGTTGGGCCGGAAGGTGGATTTTCGGATCGTGAAATTCAGCTTTGCGCATCAAAAGATGCTGATTTCATCTCTCTTGGTAAGAATCGTTTGCGAGCCGAAACGGCTGTTGCTGCCATACTTTCTCAGTATCTTTTTTCAAAGTGAGTATAAAAAGCCCGGATAAACCGGGCTTTTCAATCATAAAAGTGATTAGAATTTAAGCTTATGCTTCAGCCATCATATTTTGCGGCTTCCAGCATTCCTGAGTATTGGAAACGGCTTCTTCAGCAACATCTTCAATATGCAGTTCTTTAGCTACAATGTGAGGGAGTACTTCACTCGTTTTGGTTATCAATCCGGCAATTTCTGCCAAACTATTTTTGGTAAAATCAGCCAGATCATTATTCTTTGCTCCAAGTGCTGCAGTGTACAGCATGGTATATCCGGTAGCGATCATGCTAAGAGCAGTATAGTCGTCTCTTAGCATTTTCGAAATAGGATCTTCTCTTTGGGTATCGATGGCGCCGGCAATAGTTCCGGTGAAAGCTGCGAATGTTTCCTTGATCTTGCTTTTGGTACCATCATTAATAAGACCTTCCATACCGGATAGAGTTTCTAATTGTTTAGAGATCGTCAGATCAATGGAGTGCAATAAGTTACTTGCTTTTTCTTCGGTAAGTTTACTTGAAGACTGCTGAGCTTTAATTGCTTTACTGGTATGCTTAAGCAGTGCGTGAAGATCTGTTGAATAGTTATTTAATATTTGTTCTTCCATTATCTTGATGAATTAGATTCGAGTTCACCCATTAAAATGGATCAATCGGTGTTATCGTTTCAAATTGTTCCCAATTGCCTTGAAAAAAGGGATATATGGAACAGAACTCATGATCTTCAGATCTTGACTAAAAGTCGTTTCTTCACCCAAAAACCGAAGAATATTATCCAGGCTGTTCTTCTTAAATAGTGAATGGAATACTCTCAGACTGTCTTGGGTAGAGTTGGATAAAATGTGCAATAGAAGCAGATCATAATATCGGTATTTGAATTTTGAAGGACTTGGTGGGAGCGGGTCAAACCCTTGAATCAAATTTTGGGCCAGCTTCTGTGTATAGTCCTGAATTCGCATAAAAGTGTATCCGGTACTTGGCTTGGTCATCCCGCCGGCACTGCCAAGATTGATAATGTTACGTTCGTACAACGGGATATGAGGGCGGTCCTCCATTGGGATCTCACCATACTCTTTTCGTTTGATCTTATAATGCTCTTTATCAAGTCCATAGGTATGGTACAGGTAATGTTTTATCTTCTTTTTGTATGCTTTTTTCTCTAAAGGCCTATCCGAAAATACAGTGAATTCAACCAATGCCTTTGTTTGAGTAAAAGGCAGCACATAGATAAAAGCCACACCTGGAGAGAACTCATTATCGAAGTCCATGATGGTGAAAGTTTCCGGATCGAAGGCGGTTTCACAAGCTTCAATTTCCCATCCTAAAAAATGTTGCAGAAGAGGATATTTTATCTGAGAAGGATCTAAATTTTTGGGCTTCATTACGCTTTGGAAAATATAATCCGCCAGGTAACTGTCGCCGCCCTTGGTTAAAAGAACTGCTTTATTTTTGTTGGCTGAAAAGTCGAGGATATTTTCTTCAAGCAGATCAAAATTCTTATGTCTCTTTAATTCACGAAGTATATACTCTTTGAAATCACCGCTTCGGATGCAGTAATAGTTATATTCATTTAAATATCGAAACGTGCTATAGTCTAAAACAGAAACCCAGGTTTTTTTCCATTTCTTATAAATGATCTTTTTGAAAGGAGGTTCCCCGTCCGTCCAGAAACACCAGGTTTTGTCATTGGTTGGGGCAAAGGTAGAATCAACCACCAATACCTCACCCTTGTATCCGCCTTTTGCCAGATACCATGCCAGGCTCAATCCTGAAAGTCCTCCTCCGGCGATAATAATGTTATATCTAAATTCAATCTTCAACGAAAAGCACCTCCGAAAAATGATCTTCAGGAAAGGAATAGGATACTGGCTTTAAAACTTTTTTCATGTTCGCGGTGTGTCAAACTTATGATAGCATTAGGTATTGATTATATTCCATCAAATCGTAAAAGCAAAATAATTCTATGATCGATCTGCGAAGCGACACTATCACACGGCCAACTCCCAAAATGCTTGAAGCTATGATGAAAGCAAAAGTGGGGGACGATGTATTTGGAGAAGATGAAACTGTAAATGCTTTTCAAGATAAAGTGGCAAAGATGTTTGGAATGGAAGCCGGACTTTTTGTTCCAAGCGGAACCATGGGTAACCAGTTGGCGGTGAAAGTGTTGACAGAACCCGGCGATGAAATTTTGATCGACTATAAGGGACATATCTTTAATTATGAGACTGGTGCAGCATCGGCTTTATCGGGAGTTCAGGTTCGCATACTGGATGGTAAAAATGGGAAATTAAATATACCGATCCTGCAACATGCGAAAAGAGGTAATTTTGACTGGGAGCCTAAAACAAAAGTAATTTGCCTGGAAAATTCGACCAATAAAGGGGGTGGAGTGTGCTACAGCAAGGAAGAATTGAGTGCGATCAAAGCATTTGCTGATAAAGAAGATCTTCGGATTCATCTTGACGGAGCGCGGATCTGGAATGCCATGACTGCTACGAATATTAACCCCAAGTTTTTTGGTGAAGTTTCTGATACGATCTCTGTTTGTTTTTCAAAAGGATTGGGAGCTCCGGCAGGCTCCATGTTGTTATCCTCAAAAGAACGGATCGCCAAAGCCCGCAGATACAGAAAAATGTGGGGAGGAGGGATGCGTCAGGTTGGGTTGCTTGCTGCAGCCGCTGATTATGCATTGGAAAATAACTGGGATAATTTGCCTGAAGATCATCGAAGAGCAAAAGAAGTAGCTCAGGTTATCTTTGACAGTAAATCTCTGGCAGTGGATATGAACAAACTTCAAACCAATATCCTGTTGTTTGATACGGTGAAGGAACCTGCAGAAGCAGTATTAGAAAAACTGGCTGGTAAAGGAATTCAGATGATTCCATTTGGCCCGAATACGATCCGAGCCACTTTCCATTTTGAAATAACCAATGATGATGTAGAGCAGGTAAAAGCAGCTTTAGCTGAAATAGGGAAATAAAGTATTAACACTCTATCAACTCTCAGCCATCATCAATAAACGGTTCATTGCATCAAGGATCTTCGACCGAATCGGAACTCCCTTTTTAAAAATCATTTCCTGTTTTTGCTTGTATTCCTTGCGGCCGGAGTCCGTTTCAATTTTGATGGGTTCCAACCCCTGATCTCTCAGGTCATAAGGACTCGCCTGCATATCAATATAGCGGGCATCCATAGCTAATTCGAAAGCTTCCAGTATGAGTGAGCTTGGAATCCACGGGTACATTTTGAAGGCCCACTTGTACAGATCCATATTGGAATGAATACAGCCGGGCTGTTCCGTTTCGTGGAATTTCTCTCTGGAAAGCTCAAACTTATTCATAGGCTTGGCAGGATCAGTGAAGAACCGGAATGCATCAAAGTGGGTACAAAGCAAGGGGCGAGACCCCACAAATTCTGCAAGTTCATCCGGCTCCATGCGCATGGGAACCTGACTATGTCTTGGATTCTCAGAACGATAGACCATAGCCCATTCATGCATCCCAAAACATCCAAAAGAAGGGCGGCTTTGCCGGGTGTTCTCCAACATGGTGATCATCCACCTCAGCGATGAGATACGTTTTTCTGGAAAAAGATTTGGATCTACATACGCGACGCCGTCCTCAAGAGATAATTCACTGATCTCAGGAAGCTGTTCGGTTTCTGTATATTCCAGTCCCGCACCAACTCCCGGCGACCATCTTCTGAGATTGGAAGGGCGAAATGCATAATACTCGAACAAAAAATCCATTACCGGGTTCTTCTCTTGTCGGGAACGGGCTTCTAAATAGCTATTTAATAATTCATCCACTTTTTTTTCATGAGCGGCTTTTTCAGCCATCCACTTAGCTTCTGGGATGCTTTTCTTAATTTCTATATCCTGAGTTTCTGTTAACATTTTTCAAAGATACGGAATGACAGTTGATAAAGTGAAAGTTGAGAGGATGATTAGTGATTAAGTCAAAATCACCCTGTCAACTCTCAACTATCATGAGTTATATTGAATAAATTTATTTAAAAAGTAACATGCTAAAACAACTCCTGAATTTCATCATCCACCTTCGCCTTCACTATCAGTTTTTTATCCTTTCCGGGGGATATTTGCTGGCGGGGTTGTTTGTTGAGAACATCCACTGGGGGGAATTTTGGATGCAATTTTTGAATGTGCACGTGCTGTTATTTGGTGGAGCCACGGCTTATAATTCCTGGTGGGATAAAGATGAAGGTCCCATTGGGGGATTAAAATCACCCCCGAAAATGAACCACTGGATGTGGCCGGTGTCAATGGGAATACAATATATTGGATTGGCCTGGGCATTGACAGTCGGCTGGAATTACGCGACCATATACGCTATCAGTATGCTATTCTTTTGGCTCTATTCCACCCCGCTTGCCAGGTGGAAAGGAAAGCCTGTTTTGAGTCTCTTTGCCATTGGGGTGAGTACAGGCACCAATTCCTTCTTACTCGGATTTTTAGCAGCCGGCGGCTATCCCATTACATTTTTTAAAGATGCCATTGCAGTGGGGGTAGCCTTGATATTACTCAGCCTTTACCCGGTTTCGCAGGTTTTTCAAACCGATGAAGATACACAGCGCGGGGATCAAACCTTTGCCGTTATATTTGGGTTGAAAGGCGTAAAATGGCTTTTTTCTACTCTTTTCCCCATTGGTTCTGCCCTGTTGGGATGGGGTCTTTTTCTCCAGAGTACAACCATTGGTTATCTATTTATAGGTGTGAATGTAATGGCTTATATTGGGTTGTCTTATTTTGTATGGAGGCTTGAGGGCAGATCAGAGGAATATCCTGTAGTTATGAAGATAAAGCTTATGGCCTCTCTGAGTTTTGTTTTATTTATAGGTACTGCATTAGCTTATCAAAATCTCTGATTATGTAAAAAGTCTAAAAGCGAGATTTTTTTCATTCTTTGATAGAAACTTTCAATTGTAGTACTTACACTTTCAAGCTCTCGTCCCACTTTCAAGCTCTCGTCCCATAGATTAGTCAAATCATATAGTTACAATGCTCAGAGGAATCATTATCATCTTTATTTTATTTATTACTGGTTTAATTTCGAACAATGTATTCGCTCAGGAAAATGAACAAAACTTACAGGATCTGGAAGTGAGGGTTTTTCTGGATTGTAATAGCTGCAATAATTCTTATATAAGAGATGAGGTTCAATTCGTGAATTTTGTCAGAGACAAAGAAGATGCTCACGTTCACTTACTAATAACCAGAGAACGTACAGGAGCCGGCACAGAATTTAAAATACAGGTAATAGGAAGGGGAATCTTTCTCGGTCAGGATAAAACGTTGTCGTATGTGTCGTTTAATTCCGATACGGATGAAGAAGAGAGAAGAGGACTAGTCAGGTATATCAGGGCGGCTCTCTTCCCCTATGTTTCAGCGACAAATGCTATCAATGAGATAGATATACTTTACACGCCGGTTGAAGAATCAACCACGGAGGTAACTGAAGACACATGGAACAGTTGGATATTTGAGCTGGATAGCAGAATATCTTTGGATGGGGAAGAGTCCAGAAAATCGATGGATTATTCTGGGGGCTTTTCAGCCAATAGAACAACCAAGAAGGTGAAGACTGATGTTGGATATGAGTACGAATATGACAGAAGAACTTTTTCAGATATAAATTCAGAGGGCAATGAAGAGGAATCTGTTTTCATAAGAAGAAGCCATGAGCTTGAGGCAAGCCATGTATGGGCATTAACCAATCATTGGTCTGCTGGTGTTTTTTCTGATGTAAGGAATTCAACCAGGAATAACTTTGATCTTAGCGTAATGGGGAGTACAGGCATTGAGTATAATATTTTTCCATACGAGGAATACTCGGAGCGCGAAATATCCTTTGTATATATGCTGGGAGCTGAGTATAGAAATTACACGGAAACAACGATCTATCTGAAAGACGAAGAAACGTTACTTGGACAGGAGTTGAGAGGACGAATTGATTTTACTCAGACCTGGGGAGGTGTTTCGGGAAGGGCTAACTTTCGCACTTTTATGCACGACTTGAGCCGAAACCGTTTTGAAATAGATATGGATGTAAATTTCAGAATATTTCGCGGGTTGGAATTAAGTTTGTCCGGGCGGTATTCTATTATTAACGATCAACTTAATATCCCGGCTGGGAATATTAGTGATGCAGAACAGTTGCTTAATCTCCGTGAACAATTCACATCCTACTCCTATGGGGCTTTTATTGGCCTCGAATATACTTTTGGATCTATATTTAACCAAGCCATCAACCCTCGTTTTTGAAAATTACTGTAGAGGTGATACATAGTAACTTAACGTGAATTCGAGATAAAGAATGTTAGAATAGCTGCAAGATCCGTCTAATGGATCAGCTGATTGATAGTGTAGGCGCAGAATATTGGATTAGGATAAGAACAAGTTTAGGTGCCCAAATCAGGCAATCGGTCAGATAGACTTGGAGCCATCAGACCGAGGGGTAGGGCAAACAGCCACGGATTCGATCAGATGGAAACCCCATCTGATCGATGGTGCAGGCGCAGGATGCAGGATGAGGCTAAGAACAAGCTTGGGTGCCCAAAAGCATCTGTTTTTGTCCTTTCAACTTAGTTCTTATCTCGAACTCACGTTAACTCAGCCAAATTAATGGCCTCCGGTTTCTCTTCTGAGCAATGCCTTGGCCTCATCAAGTAAGTTGGCAAAACGCAGATGCGGGTTAACGATATCATTGAGCTTAGCGAGCGTAATGGGTTTCTTGATAAAACAAACTTTTTCAGACTCGCCATAAAGCCATTTAAGGTTATGATGCTTCTTATAGATCAGGCTTAATTTTGTGGCTTCACTGTCTTGCACAATTTTGGCTAAGGGCTGTGCCCTGATGGTCTCTGAATCCAGATCTAAAAAGGTAAATGTTGGTATGAGAGCGAAAAACCTATTTAAGGCTTCTTTATCAGAATTGGCAGCAACAACAGGGATATCAAGTTTGTTCAGGAGTTCTTTAAGTTCCTCTGTAAGTTGGACGCTATCGCTTATGATCAATGCATTTCTTGATGATTCCATTAGTTTTACTATTATTTCATTTAATAAGAGCTACGAATGAAGTAAAAGATCGGATTGTTACGTCCTTAGAAATTCTGATTCAAGGTTTCAGTAAGGAAAAAGAAAAATAAGGCATCAAAAGAGCGAATAAAAATTCTTAGTATTTCTAATAGCAGAGCGCGAAAAATAGATATGCAAAACAATTCAGACACTGTTTCAGAAACAATAACATCCGAATTACTTGAGCAAGCTGTTGATTACACTACCCATCAACAAATAATCGCAGATCTGTTCAAAGAGAGCAGAACCACAAATGAAGACAATCGTGAGAATATGCTCAATTACACGAAAATGTATTTACAGCGTGTAAGTCGTTGGGATAAAAGGGGAAAACTGAATATTGAACTCATAGAAAAATTAGAATCTCTTCCCCGGAAAATGATATGGCTGGTGCTAAACGAAGGATGGTGCGGCGATTCCTCTCAAACGTTACCTTTCATTAATATAATGGCTGAAGTCTCGGAGAATATTGATTTGAAAATCATTCTCCGTGATCAAAACCTTGAACTGATGGATCAATTTCTGACAAATGGCGTCCGCTCCATACCAAAACTGATTGCCCTGGACGCACATAGTTTGGAGGTATTGGGAACGTGGGGACCTCGCCCTAAAGAAGCTTATGAGATGTACAAGGCCCAGCGTGCCAATCCCGACATTTCTAATAAGCAAGCAGTGGAAAATCTGCATCTGTGGTACGCGAGGGATAAAGGAAAATCCATTCAGCAGGAATTTATGGGGCTTTTGGAGCAGTGGATGTAAGAATTCAAACTTAAAATGAAACATTAAAGAAGTCTGACTATTAATTTCAAGTTTTGAATCAATAGCGTCCTAAACATTGAAATACATTTTGGTAAAACGATCCTTCAAAAGGATTCTCGCAGAGTTGCGCTGAATAGCGATGCGTTTTGATAAAAGATCATCTGCGCTCCGAGCGCAGCGATTCCCACGAAGTGAAACTCAGCGGGTTAATCGGCGAGCCTCTGCGAAAAAAAAGGGATTGATTTTAAACATGTCAACTAATCCGTTTTTATCTTCGAAAACACAGGTTTTTTCAATTTTAAAAACGTTTAGGACGCTATCGATTTGAATCTTTAATTTTGAATTACTTAGGTATCTTGTACTAATTCACGCTCAAAACAACCATGTTCAATAAATTCCTCACATATATAGCCCAAACCAGTGATACTCCTCTGGGACTGGAGATCGATTACGCAGAAGGACCTTTTCTTTTTACGAAAAAGGGAAAACGCTTTGTAGACTTTATTTCGGGGATCGCTGTAAGCAGTTTAGGGCACAGGCACTCTAAAGTTGTGGAGGCAATCCACAAACAAGTGGACAAGCATCTGCACGTGATGGTATATGGAGAATTTGTACAGCAACCTCAGATTGATTTCGCGGAGCTCTTAACTTCAAATCTTCCCAAAAAGTTAGGGCAGATCTATTTAGTGAATTCAGGAACTGAAGCTACGGAAGGAGCACTCAAACTTGCTAAAAAATATACGGGAAGAACGAAACTGATCGGTTTTAAAAACAGCTATCACGGGGATACGCACGGTTCCCTGAGTGTTACCGGAAGAGAGGTATATCGTGACCCCTACCTGCCATTGCTTCCGGATGTGCATTTTCTGGCATTCAATTCATCTGCTAATTTAGAATTGATTGATGAGAAAACGGCCGCTGTAATTATGGAGCCTATTCAGGGGGAAGGAGGAATCATTCCTGCAGAAAAAGAGTGGCTGCAGAAAATTAGAAAACGATGCGATGAAGCCGGTGCATTGCTCATTTTTGATGAGATCCAAAGTGGATTTGGTCGCACAGGTAAATTATTTGCCTTTGAACATTATGAAGTCGTGCCGGATATATTGTGTATAGCCAAAGCAATGGGCGGCGGAATGCCGATAGGGGGATTTGTTTCATCAAAAGAGATATTCCAGAGTTTTAAATATGATCCCCCGCTAAATCACGTAACTACTTTTGGAGGCCACCCGGTTTCTTCGGCAGCCGCTCACGCCAATCTTCAAGAATTACTGAGTGGGGGTTATCTGGATCGGGCTTCAGACATTGAGCAAAAAGTAAGGTCTAAACTAAAAGGTAAAGGCATTGTAGAAGTTCGCGGAATGGGAGCCATGCTGGGGCTTCAGCTCGAAAGCCGGGAACTCACTAAAAATGTGGTAGAAAAGTGTTTTAAGCAGGGAATTTTGCTCGGATGGACGCTTCATTCCAATACCCTGATCAGACTTGCCCCCCCGCTGATTATTGAGGATGAATTATTAAATGAAGTTTTGGATTCGATTTTGGAAGCTGTTGAGAGACATTCGTAACTGAACTCGGATGATACTGATCTTGTAGAAAAGCATAAATTTTAAAATATTAATCAGGTAAATCCAATAGCGTCCCAAACGTTGAAATACATTTTGGCAAAACGATCCTCGCAGATTTCCGCAAAGGATATCGC
Source organism: Gracilimonas sp. (assembly GCA_022450045.1). Taxonomy (GTDB): domain Bacteria; phylum Bacteroidota; class Rhodothermia; order Balneolales; family Balneolaceae; genus Gracilimonas. The sequence continues at coordinate 91,204 of JAKURD010000002.1, forward strand.
AGAATTACGCTGAATAGCGATGCGTTTTGATAGAAGATCATCTGCGAAACTCAGCGGGTCAATCGGCGAGCCTCTGCGAGAAAAAAAGGGGATTGATTTTAAACATGTCAACTAATCCATCTTTATCTTCGAAAACACAGGTTTTTTTCAATTTTAAAAATGTATTAGAACGCTATTAAGGTAAATCGTTTAATCATGGTTCATTATTTGTGCAAAATTAAATCGGAATTATTACACTCTGTTAGCCGTTTGGATAAAAAAGAAATACAACGAAAACTTTAAATCATGAAAACCATTAATCCGGCTACCGGGGAAACCCTTAAAGAATACCAGGAAATGAAAATTGGAGAGATCGACTCCATCATCCAAAAAGCCAATACGGCTCAAGGAGATTGGAAGGCCAGGAGTTTTGAAGAACGAGCGGAATATCTTCGAAAAATAGCTTCCATATTAAAAGACCGAAAAAATGAACTGGCCGAATTGATGGCAAAAGAAATGGGGAAACCGTTAGCTCAGGGAGTAGGTGAGGCTGAAAAATGTGCCTGGGTGTGTGAATATTATGCAGATAACGCTGAAGCTTTTTTGGAAGATGATGTGATTGAAACCGATGCTTCCAAAAGTTATGTAACCTTTAATCCACTGGGAGTGGTGTTAGCTATTATGCCATGGAACTTTCCGCTCTGGCAGCTTTTTAGGTTTGCTGCCCCGGCGCTGATGGCAGGAAACGGTGCCATCCTCAAACATTCCGCAAACACTACCGGCTGTGCCTTGGAGATCGAAAATATCATTCACGATGCAGGCATTCCAAAAGATCTTTTCCGAACGATTGTCAGGGATAAATCTGGAATGAAGGAAGTGATTCAGCATGAAGGGATCTCGGCAGTAACCCTGACCGGAAGTACGAGAGCCGGGAAAGCGGTAGCTGCTCAAGCCGGAGAAACACTCAAGAAAACGGTACTGGAACTGGGTGGAAGTGATCCGTACGTAATTTTGGAAGATGCTGATATCAAAAAAGCGGCTGAAACCTGTGCTACATCCCGGCTTATTAACAGCGGACAAAGTTGTATTGCTGCTAAACGATTCATAGTAGTGGAAAAAGTGTATGATGAATTTGTAGAAGAATTCACCCGAATAATGAAGGCCAAAAAAGTAGGTGACCCGTTTGAGGAGAACAGTGATGTTGGTCCACAGGCAAGGGAAGATCTTAGGGATGAGCTTCATGATCAGGTTCAAAGAAGTGTAGAAAAAGGAGCGAAGATCCTTTTGGGTGGAGAGAAACCCAAAGGTTCAGGAGCATACTATCCGGTCACTGTTCTCGATGATGTTAGCCCCGGAATGCCGGCCTACGAAGAAGAATTGTTTGGTCCGGTGGCAGCCATCATCAAAGTAAAAGATGAGGCGGAAGCTATTGAAGTGGCCAATGATACTAATTTTGGACTTGGGGCAGCCGTTTTTTCCAAAGATGAAAAACGAGCTGAAGAAATAGCAGCTACTAAAATGGAAGCCGGTTGTTGTTTTGTCAACGAATTCGTGAAGTCAGACCCAAGATTGCCTTTTGGAGGCATCAAACAATCCGGGTATGGACGGGAACTCAGCCTCTATGGAATCCGCGAGTTTGTAAATGCAAAGACGATTTATATCCAATGATAGAAAGTTGATTGGATAGTAAGTGTGATAAAGGAGACTGTTCACTTAAGTGTGTCAAAACTAACTTAGACACATGGAACCTACAAAAAACAACAAACATCTGGATGCTTTGGTGAAAGAATTGTCGGAGCAATTAACCCAGGGCAAGCCCTTAACCGGGCAGGACGGGGTGTTCACGCCCCTGCTAAAACGCGTGATAGAAGCGAGTCTGGAAGGTGAGATGGATGCTCCTCTGCAAGCAGAGAAAGGCTCTGGGTCCAATCGCCGTAATGGTCGTGGAAGCAAGAACGTTCAAAGCTCGTTGGGAGGATTTGAAGTATTTACTCCTCGTGACCGCGCTGGTAGTGTTACCCCACAAACCCTTCCCAAACGCCAGCGACGGATCACCAGTGATGTGGATACCAAGATTCTCTCGCTCTACCGCCGGGGCATGAGCTATCGTGATATTCAGGCTCACCTGGTCGATATGTATGGGGTAGAGATAAGTACGGGGACGCTCAGTGCGATAACCGACCGGATCCTTCCACAGATTCTGGACTGGCAGTCCCGGCCACTGGATTCGGTCTACCCGGTCATGTGGCTCGATGCGATGCATTTTAAAGTCCGTGAGCACGGCAAAGTAATTTCTAAAGCCGTCTATTCGGTACTGGCGGTAAACACCGACGGCATCAAACAGGTGCTCGGTATTTACTTTGGAGACATTGAATCGGCCAGTTTCTCGCGCAGTGTATTGCATGAATTGCAACCACGTGGAGTCAAAGACCTCTTTGTGGCCTGCATCGACAACTTATCTGGATTTGGGGATGCTATTGAGGCCCTGTTTCCCCAGACCGATGTACAGTTATGTTTGGTACATCAAATGCGCAACAGCCTCAAGTATGTCAATTACAAAGATTATAAGGCCGTAAGCCGGGATTTAAGGAAAGTCTATACGGCACTGAATGACCCTGCAGCCCTGCAATATTTAGAGCAAGCCGAACACATCTGGGGAGCGAAATACAAAGTGATCTTCCGCAGCTGGCATTCCAACTGGGATCGACTCACGAACTTTTATAAATATCCGCCGGCCCTGCGTGGAGTGATCTATACCAATAATCCGATTGAGAGCTATCACCGGATGGTTCGTAAAGGAACCAAGACCAAAGGGGCATTCAGCAGTGAGAATGCCATTGTTAAACAGATCTATCTGGCCACCATCAACGCCCAAACCAAATGGAGTGGAACCATATTTGGATGGTCCTCGGTTCGCCGGGATTTAGTAGATTACTTCGATGACAGATTTTTAACCCCTCACACACTTTAATGAACATTCCCGATAGTAAGTGTGATAAAGGATAAATCACTCTATCAACTCTCAACTCTCAACATATCTCCCTATCTTACTAAACCTGAATTAAATAAAAAATAGACTGTGCGCATACGACTTGAACAGCTGAATCCCACTATCGGTGATCTTTCCGGTAACAAAGAACTCATCCTATCCTCCATTGAGAAGGCGGGGGAAGATGGGATCGAATTGCTGCTTTTACCAGAACTTATGACCTGCGGATATCCGCCTATGGATCTTTTGGAACGGGAGGTCTTTCGGGAGTCGGTGTACAAATTGAACCGAGAGATCGTGAGCGCCACCGGAGAAACGGCTGTTATTTTTGGTTCCATCACTGAAAATTTGAGCGGAGTGGGTCGGAAAATGTATAACTCTGCTATTGCAGCTCAGCGCGGAGAAGAAATTACCCGCGTACACAAGGCGTTGCTTCCAACCTATGATGTGTTCGATGATCTACGTTATTTTGAACCCGGCAATGAATTTGAGCCTGTTATCATAAACGGATTTCCATTTGGGATCACGGTATGTGAGGACATTTGGTTCAACGACAATGAAATCCAATATCACATCTACGATAAAAATCCCGCAGAGATCCTGGCTGATAAAGGTGCCAAGGCGCTCATCAATATTTCTGCATCACCATTTAATAAGAATAAACCGGTTAGCCGAAAGAATATGCTTCAAAAGCATGCCAAAAATCTCGGGTTGCCTTTGTTCTATATGAACTCAGTTGGGGCACAGACGGAATTGGTTTTTGATGGAGATTCGCTCGCTTTTGACGGAGCAGGAACTATGAAAGCAAGATCAAAACGGTTTGAACCTGACGTGGTTGATATCAATTTCAACCCGCAAAATAATGAGGTTAAGGCACTCTCGGATGTTGCGGCCAATTTCGATAACCCACCCAAAGAAGAGGTTATATTTAAAGCCTTGGTACTTGGAGTGCGTGATTATCTGGAGAAATCCGGTGCGGCCAAAAAAGTAATTCTTGGATTGAGCGGAGGAATTGATTCTGCACTGACCTGCGTAATCGCTAAAGAAGCTTTGGGAGCTGAAAATGTGAAAACAGTGACCATGCCGTCGGAATTTTCATCTGAAGGAAGTGTGAGCGATTCCGAGAAATTGGCTCAGAATCTTGGAGTAGAGTTAATAGAGATTCCGATAAGAGGAATTTTTGGCGCTTTTAATGATGCTTTGGGTCCTCATTTTGAAGGAACCGATTTCGGAGTTGCTGAAGAAAACCTGCAAAGCCGCACTCGTGGTGGCCTGCTCATGGCATTGGCTAACAAATTCAGTTATATGCTTTTGAATACAGGCAATAAATCAGAAATGGCTGTGGGTTATTGCACGCTCTATGGTGATATGGCCGGTGGCCTGTCTGTAATCTCTGACGTTTATAAAACGGAAGTTTTTGATATTTGCCGCTGGCTGAATAAGGAATACTACAAAAAAGAAGTCATTCCCGAGAGTATATTAACTAAAGAACCGAGTGCAGAACTACGGCTCAATCAAAAAGATTCAGATTCTTTACCGGATTATGGAACTTTAGATACGATCCTGGCCTACTACATTGAGGAGCAACTTTCAAGAGAGCAGATCATAAATCATGGTATCGATCCTGAGGTTATTGATAAGGTGTTTCATTTGGTAGATATGAATGAGTACAAGCGATATCAGGCACCACCAGGTCTCAAAGTATCTGCAAAAGCATTCGGAACAGGCCGGAGATGGCCATTAGCTCAGCAATGGACAGGACAGGAAAAGAGAATGTCTCAATCCGTAAAGTCAGAAAATTAAAGACGCTAATTTGAGATGTTATCCGTTATTGAGCCTGTGCTTTAAATACTCCCAATTTTATATAATAATTAGTACTTTAGACAAAATTTTTAAATCATCTTCATTCAATGCATAATTTGTTACAAAAAGCGGCCATTGCCCTAATCTGTTGCTTCTTCCTTAGTCCCGGAATTGCCGCACAGGACACAACCGCAACCATCGACCTAAAAGAAATGCCACTCCGGCTGCTGGATTATCAAAGTCCCATGCAGGGAGTGAAAGGTGTGGATGGGTTAAAGGAGCAGCCCGCCATGCAGGAACTGGATAATTTCCAGAAAGATATCATGAGCAGGATCTCTGATATATATCGTATTCATATTAATGCGATGGAGGCACAGGTAAATAACAATCCATTGCAAGCCGAAGCGAATATTAATGACGCATTGGCTGCTACTCAGGGATTATTGGATGATTATCCTGAGATCAGCGGAGATCGAAGATTTACTGAATTATACCGATCCGTAATTGCGGAATACCGGCAATTCTATGGAATCACGGAAACAGGAAATGAGCCTCAAGGTGAAATTTTTGCCATCCAAGAAGAACTTTTTTCTGAAGATGAAAGCTGGGCGGACACGGATTTTAGTTTTCCGGAAGATCTTCAACTTCAAAAAACGCAGGTTCCTCTGATTCAGAATAAACATGTGAATCGCCATTTGGTTTATTACACATTGCGTCGCCCTGAGGTAATGGAAACCTGGCTTACACGTGCAGTGAAATACCAGCCAATGATGCGGAGGATCTTCAGAGAAGAAAAAGTGCCGGAAGAGTTGACTTATTTGGCCTTTATTGAAAGCGGACTGAACCCAAGTGCAAGAAGCTGGGCAGCTGCGGTAGGTATGTGGCAGTTTATCCGTGCAACAGGTTCCGTTTACGGATTGGAAGCCAATTGGTGGATCGATGAGCGTCGTGATCCTGAAAAGGCAACCAGGGCTGCAGCTCGTCATTTAAGGGATTTGTACAATATTTGGGGAGATTGGCACCTTGCCATGGCGAACTATAATATTAGTCCTCGTGGACTTAAAAGAGCCATTAACAGGGCCGGGGGCGTTGAAGATTACTGGGCAGCCTATCCTTATTTACCAAGAGAAACCCGCGGATACGTTCCAGGATTTATTGCTACCACTATGATTGGGATGAATCCGGAAGAATTTGGATTTCAAAAAGAGTATCAAGGTGAGCCATACAGCTATGAAGTTGTTGAAGTTGAAGGACTAATGGAACTGGAAGACCTTGCTAAAGCGGCAGGTATCTCCACAGACGAATTGAAGGAATATAACCCGGAATTATTGCGTTGGGCCACACCTCCCGGCGGAAAATATCCGTTGAAGATACCGGTTCAGAAAAAGCAGGAATTTTTGGCTAATTACGAGGACATTCCTAAAGAAAATCGCAGCCAGAATATTACCATGCATACAGTTAGAAGTGGGGAATCACTGGGTATAATTGCTAGGAAATATGGTACCACGGTAGCCGGCTTGTATGGCTCGAACGACAACCTTTCAAGTACGATCTATCCGGGCCAAAAAATTGTGGTTCCATTACCAAGGGGAAGTGCTTCTCAGATATCAGCAAATCAACCTACAAACCAGCAGCGTAGCGTTAACACACAACGGTCTTCATCTTCAAATACAGTAAGTCCGCCGGCTAATTCTACTTCGCTTTCCTACAAAGTAAAAACAGGGGATACCATCGGGCATATTGCTGAATGGTATGATGTACGCGCCTGGAATATCAGAACCTGGAACGGAATAGGGAATACGATCCGGGTTGGCCAAACGCTTTCAGTATATGTTCCGAACAGCAGAAAAGCTCATTATGAGAAAGTTAATGAGATGAGTTATGCAGAGAAGCAAGAAATTGAACGGAAGCAACGTCGTGGAGAAAACATCTTTATAGCTGCTGCAACCTCAACTGATGGTGATAACTATACTACCTACACCGTTCAGCAAAATGATACCCTCAGTGAAATTGCTGAAAGCTTTGGAATAGGGTTAAGCGAGTTGAGAAGATTGAATAATATCAACGGAAATCGCATCTATGTAGGGCAAACACTACGCATTACTGCTAACTAATTGGCATGACAAAGAAAAGGAAATACAGAGTAGGAATATTGGCTTTAGTTATTGGAGTAGCTTCGGCCGGGATTGCTGCGCAACAAACAGACATCTATTTCCTGATCAAAAAGAACTTCAGCATTTTCAGCGAAGCATATGAAAATGTAGCTCTGGAATATGTGGATGAAGTTGACCCTGAGATACTAATGCGCAATGGCATTGACGCCATGCTTGAAACCCTCGATCCTTATACGGTATTGTTCAGTGAATCTCAAAATGAACAGGCTGAGATCATGTCTCGAGGCAATTATGCCGGCATTGGAATAGAAGCGGGATATCGCGATGGCCAGGTAGTAGTGATCGCCCCAACAGAAGGAGGGCCTGCAGATCGGGCCGGAATTCGCGCAGGCGATGTGATTGTTGCAGTTGATGGTGTTTCGACGGAAGACCTTCAGCCCGGGGGGGTAAACACTTTAACAAACGGTGAAGTTGGCTCAGAAGTGACCGTTACTATTGAACGTTTCGGATTGGGGCAAACATTAGATTTTACCCTGGAACGGCAGCGGATAGAGGTTACGAATATTTCTTATGCAGGTCTTATTGGTGAAAGTAAAGAAACGGGGTATATACGATTGAGTCAGTTTGGGAATAACTCTGCAGAAGAAGTAAGAGAATCTTTGATTAAGCTTACAGAAAGCGCTGATCTGAATGGATTGGTTTTAGATCTCAGAGACAATCCCGGAGGAATTTTACAGGAAGCAGTTGCTATTATTGATAAGTTTATAGAGCCGGGTATCACAGTAGTGGATATTCGGGGGAGAGTAGCAGAATACAATCAAACCTTTGCAACGCGTGAACCGGTTATGTTTGAAAAGCCGGTAGTGGTTTTGATGAATGGGGGAAGCGCAAGTGCATCAGAAGTGGTAGCCGGAGCATTGCAAGATTTGGACCGGGCTTTAATTGTAGGGGAGCAGAGTTTTGGAAAAGGACTGGTGCAGATCGTTAAGCCCCTGCCATATAATACTTCTCTCAAGATCACTATTTCACGCTACTATATTCCGAGCGGAAGAAGTATCCAAGCCGTTCAATATACGCATCAGGGAAGGAATGATGCGGTTATGAATACCGATTCAAACAAGACAGAATTTAAGACCAGAAACGGCCGCACTGTTTATGAGGGCAGGGGTATTGAGCCGGATATTGTGGAGGGAGAGGAAGATCTCAGCATAATAGAAATAGCACTTCTTCAGCAAGGAGTTTACTTTGATTTTGCTACAGAATTTGAAGCCCAAAATCCGTCTTTTGAATACACCGAACTACCTGATGATGTATTTGATGAGTTCAGGGCTTTTCTGAGAGAAAGAGAATTTACTTTTAAGACAGATTCTGAAAAACTTTTGGCTGAACTCTCCACAGAATTAGAAGCTGTGGATGGCGCCCAGAGTCAACTTAATGGACTTCATGAAACTATAGGGAGAGAAAAAACCGCTCTTTTTGAGGAAAATGAATCGGACATCAGGCGAAGCCTGTTTTTAGAAATTACCTCCAGATATCAAGGTGAGTCGGGAAGCGTGAAGGCAGGCTTATCCTCTGACCCCGAAGTATTAAAAGCACTGGAATTTATTTACAACACATCGGAATTGGATAAGATGCTGGCAGGGGAATAGACGAATGCCCCCTAAAGCAGATTTACATATACACACTACTTGTTCCGATGGTAAGTTATCGCCCAGAGAGGCTGTTGAGATTGCCAAAGGGAAAAAATTAGTTAGCCTTTCCATTACCGATCACGATACCTACAAAGGGTTTTTTGAAGCCAGGAAAGTAGCGGACGAATTAGGGATCGAGCTCATTCCCGGTGTAGAGATAACATCTACCCTTGGGGATAAAGAAGCACATCTACTGGCATATTATTTTGATCCCGATACCAATTACCTAGAGAACTTTCTAAGCAGTCAAAGAAATGCACGGAAAAACAGGATTAAAGGGATCATAAAAACAGTACAAAAGGCCGGGCTTGATGTAGATTATGATGAAGTATGGGCAGAAGCAAACGGAGCTAATATCGGCCGCCCTCACCTGGCTCGCGTTCTCGCACAAAAGGGGTACGTCAGTAGTCCAAAAGAAGCATTCATCAGATACTTAAGCAATCAAAAGCTGGGTTCAATTGAAAATACATATCCGGATTATAAAGAAGTAATAGAAATTGTGAAGAATGTGGGTGGTGCCTGTGTGGTAGCGCATCCGGGTAAAATGTACACTTCCGAAGAAATGAATGCTTTTATTGAAGCCGGAATTGATGGGATCGAGTGTATCCATCCCAGCCATAATTATGCACTTCAAAAAAAATATACCGAACTTTGTGCGGAGCATGGGCTTCTCATGACCGGCGGCAGCGACACTCATGAAGCAAAAGACGCCGGGTACATGAATTTAGGAGTAGTGACCATTGCTTACAAACACATCGAGAAGATGAAGAAAATGACAGAACAGCGTAAGAATATTGTTGAAATCAAAAATTGATATGGCATTAGAATTAATTGAAGGCGATACAACTCCCGGTAAGGTAAAAATCGGGATCGTAGTATCTCGTTGGAACTCAATGATCACCGAGAAAATGCTTGAGGGTGCACTTAAAGCGTTAAAAGGAAATGGAATTGTTGAAGAAGATATCACGGTTGTCAGATGCCCTGGTTCTTACGAGATTCCTTTGGCGGTCCAAAATGTAATAAAGAACAGGGATGTGGATGGGGTGATAGCACTTGGTGTGGTAATAAGAGGTGGGACCCCGCACTTCGAATATGTTTGTGATGCCGTAAATCGGGGAATAACCGATCTCATATTGAAACATAATAAACCGGTGGCTTTCGGAGTTCTTACAACGGATGATGTGAAACAAGCCTTGGAACGTGCGGGGGAGAAGGGTAATAAAGGTGGGGAAGCCGCTTTAGCCCTTCTTGAAATGATTTCCATAGAGCAAAAACTAAGATCCTCTGATAATTAATTTACCTTGATAAAGGACAAGCAAAGCTCTAATTTTCAAAGCTTCAAAACCAGCCTATAAATTATTTGAAAGAGCTTACTTTAACAAACACAGTTCAGACTGACGAAGACAAGAAGAACCAGGAAATCCTTAAGAATTCCGGGGAAGTTCCTCTTCATATTGCTATCATAATGGACGGCAATGGTCGCTGGGCCAAAAACAAAGGCAGTATTCGATTGCATGGCCATAAAGTAGGGGTAGATTCAGTTCGTGATATTACTGAATCATGTGCTCAGCTCGGTGTTAAATATCTTACCCTGTACGCTTTTTCAACGGAAAACTGGGGGCGCCCTTCAATGGAAGTGCGTGGATTGATGAGACTCTTAGTTTCTTCATTGAGAAAGGAGGCAGATAATCTTAACAAGAATGATATTAGGCTTTCTACAATCGGACAAATGGGACGTTTTCCTGAAAACTGTCAAACAGAGCTTCGCGAGGCCATTGAACTCACCAAGAATAATAAGAGACTGGAATTGTGTTTGGCACTAAGTTATTCCGGCCGTTGGGACATCACCGAAGCCGTTAAGAAAATTGCAGGTCATGTTAAGGAAGGTCGTTTAGATCCCGAGCTTATAAATGATCAAATGATAAGCGATCATTTATCGACGGCAGATGTTCCCGATCCTGATCTTATTATTCGAACCAGTGGGGAATATAGGATCAGCAATTTTTTATTATGGCAACTGGCTTATTCAGAATTATATATTACCGAAACGTATTGGCCGGATTTCAGAAGAGATGAATTGTACGAAGCAATACGTTCTTACCAGCAAAGAAATCGAAGATTTGGAAAAGTTTCACCTTCCGAAGACGAAAACTCTTTTTCATCTCGTTTAGTAAACAAAAAATCATAAGCATTTAACCAGAAGGCGTGTTCTTACTTTTGAAAAGACTATTTATTGTCACCTTACTTACGATCGGCTTTATTCCACTTCTTACACAAGCACAAGACATTGAACTTACGGATCCGACAGCAATAACACCTGCTGAGTACCAGATTCTTGGGGTTACTGTGGAAGGAAATGAAAATACCCGCCAACAATTCATTATAAATACCAGCTTGCTGATTGAGGGTAATACCATTGTTTACCCCGGTGATATTGTAAACAATGCGGTAAAACGATTATACAGATCAGGATTGTTTTCTGATGTAAAGATATTTGTTACAGAACGTACTGCTTCAGGTATCCGTTTTTTGATTGAAGTTGAAGAACAACCCCGGATCTTAGAATACCGTCTTGAAAATATTAAACGCTCACAACGTCGGGATCTCGAAGAACTCTTGGTATTGACACCCGGAACCGTGATAACGGAAGCAACAATTGGGCAAGCAAAAAATACCATCCGCCGTTTTTACAGAGAGAAGGGGTTTTGGTATACCACCGTTGAAACCCGCACTGAAGAAGTGGATGGATCAGCAGACCGTGTGCGCTTGATATTTGATATTGATCCCGGAGAAAAACTTGAGGTTAAAGACATAACCTTTAACGGAAATGAAGCTTTTTCTGATCGCAAGCTGCGAAAGAAAATGAAGCCTCTTAAAGAAGATGCATGGTGGAAAATTTTTGGTAAAAAGACCTTTAAAGAAGAAGAGTTTCAGGAAGGTAAAGAAAACCTGCTTACCTTTTATCGTGAAAATGGCTTTACGGATATAAGGATAGTTGAAGACTCTGTTTATACATATAATTACAAAGGAGATAAAACCGGGATCCGGGTAGAGTTGAATTTGGCTGAGGGGCCACAATATAAAGTTCGTAACATAACCTGGGAAGGGAATACGGTATATGATGACGAGACACTCACTGAATCACTTGGCTTCGAGAAAGGTGAGGTTTTCAATGAAAGTAAGTTTGATGAAAACGTAAACATCAATCAAAGAAACACGGACATTACCAGCCTTTACCAGGATATTGGATATCTGTTCTTTCAGGTGGTTCCCAATATCAGAAAAGTAGCGGAAGATTCACTGGACATTCATTTCGAGATCTATGAAGATGAGATCGCTACTATTCAAGAGGTAAACTTTACCGGCAATACCAGAACGCACGATGATGTTGTTCGCCGGACACTCAGAACAGTACCCGGTAATACTTATAGCCGTCAGGCTATCATAAGAACCATACGTGAACTCGGTCAGCTTGGGTATTTTGATCCGCAGAATATTGAACCTCAGCCCATTCCGGATCGCGAAAACAAAACGGTGGACATTCTTTATAAGGTTGATGATACTCAAAGTACAAGTAATTTTGAGTTTTCTGGAGGGTATGGGGGCGCTGGGATCGGGGTGATATTATCTGCTCAGATCAATTTTAATAATTTTTCTATACAAAGAGCTTTTGAAAAAGGCGGATGGACACCAATTCCTTCTGGAGACGGACAAAAACTTTCACTTGGAGTACAGGTAACAGGCACCGGTTATCAAAGCTACAGCTTTGGGTTTCAGGAACCCTGGTTTAGAGGAAGACCCACCTCATTAGGACTTAATGTTTCATACAACTTACTGAACTATCGAAATTCGAGTGAGAGAAATGAGTTATTTTCAACTTCAGTTTCTATTGGTAAGCGGCTGAAGTGGCCTGATGATTTCTTTTCATATCGTACGATTGTAGGATACCAGCTTTATGATGTGGAAGGTAACGAGTCTTTCTTTGCAGAAGGAACTTCAAGCCTATTAACTTTTGAACAGGTTTTAGAAAGGAACTCACTGGATAATCCCATCTCACCGAGCAGTGGATCCAAGTTCAGTGTTTCAGGAGAATTTGCACCTCCGCTTCCCGGTTTTTCTGAGTACTATAAATTCCGTACCCAATACCAATATCACGTTCCGGTTGTGGAGAAGTTAGTACTTACAAGTCAGGTTCAATATGGGTATATCGGATACTTTACGGAAGATAAACGCAGTGATCTTAAGAAATTCCTGGTAGGAGGTACCCAACTTCAACAACGCCAAAGCTTCTTATATGATAATATAGATCTCAGGGGATATCCCGGTGGAACAAGACAAAGTATAGCTCCTATAGAAGATGGACGAAAGGTAGGAGGTACCATGTTTAGCAAATATTCATTAGAGTTAAGGTATCCTGCTATTTCCAGCGAGCAAATTCAGGTAATACCATATGCATTTGTTGATGCGGGGAATTCTTATCTTGATTTTCAAGATTTTGACCCCTTTAAAGTTAAAAGATCTGCCGGATTTGGAGCACGCTTATATTTACCTATTTTAGGTTTAGTTGACCTGAGTTACGGTTACAGGCTTGATGGCGTAGAAGTGCCGGGCGGAACTGGTAATGTACTTCCGGGCAACTGGGAATTCTTGTTTAATATTGGAACACCATTCTAATTATAATGCAAGCGATCAGAAATTTATTTCTTTTATCGTTTTCACTTCTTTTGATGCCTCAGGTAATGGGGCAGGATCAAAAGATAGGTTTCTTTGAATCAGATTATATACTGGAGCAAATACCGGAATATAATGGCATAGAACAGCAGCTGGACGTGTTAAGTACACAATGGAGGCAAGAGATCAGGGAACTTGAGGATGAGATTACAGAGCTTGAAGAAGATTACGAAGCCAAAGAAATACTATATACCGAAGAAATTCGTAATCAGAAAAGGCAGGAAATAGCACAAAAAATTCAAGCTAAGGAACGTTACATAGCAGAAAAATTTGGTCCTGAAGGAGAATATTTTAGCCGTCAAAAAGCATTATTGGAGCCTGTACAAAGACAATTATTTACTGCTGTAAGAGTGGTTGCCGAACGAGAACAAATAGACTTTGTATTTGATCGTTCGGGTGACATCTATTTAGTGTATGCAAACAATGAATACAATTTGAATGACGAGATCCTTGAGCAACTGGGAATAGAAATTAATGAGTAGCGAAAGAATATTTAACCTAAATACTTTATTTTCATAAAAAACAAAACAGATAAAATGAACAAAAAACTAATTATAGCTTTATTCTTTTTTGGAAGCTTATTCACTTTTCAGGATGCGATTGCCCAGGTAAAAATTGGATATGCTAATCCTGCCCGAGTTTTAAGTGCTCTTCCCGAAGTAGAAGAAGTAGATCAGCAGATACAGGCACTCATCGAGCAAAGTGATGAAGAGCTTGCCACTAAAGCAACCGAGCTGCAGTCTATATTCACTAACTATGAGTCAAACATGAACAATCTATCTGAACAAGAAAGAGTGATTCGTGAAGAGGAATTAATGGAGATGAATCAGCAGTTTGAGCAAGATCGTGAAAGCATGATGAATAATATCCGTCAAAGAAGAAGTGAATTAATGACTCCGATCATAGAAAAAATGAATACGGCTATGGAAAGCATTGCAGCAGAAATGGAGTTAGATCTTATATTAAATGAAGGCACTTCAACCGGCGATGTTATTGTATTTTTTGCAAATAGTGAACAGCTGGATATTACAGATCAAATTATCGAAAGAATTCAATAATCACAGTTAATAAATAATACTAATGAAGAAATTAAGCTTACTTATACTTTCAGTTATCATCGCATTTTCAGCCATTGATACTGTAAAAGCACAAGAAGAATTACAAATTGGTTACGTAAATCCGCAGGCTGTACTGGCTAAAATGCCGGAAATGAGAGCCATACAACAGCGTTTGCAAAATTTTGCGGAGAAAAAACAGCAAGAACTTGCCCAGCAAGAACAGGAATTCCAAGTTGCAGTTGCCGAGTATCAGCAAAAAGCAGGCGTTATTTCTGAAGAAGCTAATCAACGTGAGCAGGAGCGACTTGGCCAAATGCAGCAACAATTGACGGTTGCTCAACAAGAAGCTGAGCAAGCTTTGCAGCAAAGAAGACAAGAACTGTTAAACCCCATGTTCTCTCAAATTAATGCTGCCATTAACTCAGTAGCTGAAGAAATGGGCCTTACCTATGTCTTGAATACAACGACTTCAAGCGGTGATCAGATCATTCTTTATGCATCTCCTGAGTTTCAGGAAAGATATGACATTACTGATGCCGTGATGCAGAAATTGGGAGTGTTTAACTAATTAACGTGTTCGATAAGACCATCGGTTGAGTACGTTAAGCGGGCATTTTGAGGCAAATGCTCGAAATCCTATGGTTTGTCAGGAATCGAATATTGAATAAATGGCAACCATTGGATTCCCGTTTCCGCGGGAATGACCATATTCATCCATTTTTATCCTTTTAACTTGGTTCTTGTCTCGAACTCACATTAATTAAACAGTCAGTTTTACCAAACCTATTCAATATTCAAAGCCACTCTTAAAAAGTGGCTTTTTTTATTTCACATTCTTTTTACGGTTTTGGATATAATCCTCAAAAATATATCCACCAAGGTCATCAAGCGAAGCAAAATAGGCTTTACCCTTATTAGCTTCGGTCATTTCTCTTACAAAGCTTTGCAAATAAGGATCCTGAGCTATCATAAATGTGGTAATAGTGATTTGATCCCGCCGGCATTTTACCGCTTCATCAAGCACTTTGTTGACGATCTTACGGTCTAAGCCAAAACTATTTTTATATAGTCTTCCATTCTCGATCATGCAGGATGGCTTTCCATCTGTGATCATAAAGATCTGTTTATTTGCATATTTTTTACGTTGAAGGATATGTCTGGCTACTTCCAAACCCTGCTTTGTATTAGTGTGATAAGGGCCAACCTTTAAGTATGGCAGATCATCTACCGCTATTTGCCAGGCCTCATTTCCAAAGGCCACTATGTCGAGGGAGTCTTTAGCATAATTGTTCATGATCAGTTCTGAAAGAGCCATAGCGACTTTTTTAGCCGGCGTAATTCTATCCTCTCCATACAATATCATAGAGTGGCTCAGGTCGATCAATAACACAGTTGCTACTGAGGTATAGTGATCTGTTTCATAAACTTCCAAATCATCTTCCTGCAGATTGAAGGCATCTATGGAGCTATGGTTAAGCATATTCAGCATAGTCCCAACGCTGTCTATTTGGCCTATGTCATCTCCCTGTGTCCATTTACGTGTCTCAGGCTGCCGTTCGAGTCCGCGCCCTGTGTGCGGTGATTTGTGGGAACCCAGTCCACCTTTCTCTAAATTCTTGAAGACTTCCTCAAGGGAGCGTTTCCTGATACTGCGTTCGGTTTTTTTGGTGATGATAAGTCCGGAGCCCTCCCGGTCTTTATCGATATATCCGCGTTCTTTCAGTTCATCAATAAAATCGCTCAATGAATACCCATCATCAAATTGGCCGGTGATGTCGTATTCGTTATCCAGTTCGGTCAACCATTTCAAAGCTTGAGAAACATCCCCGCTTGAGATAGTTAATAACTGCTGAAATAGATCCCAGAGTGTATCAAAAGGGGATTTACCGTCTGGAGCGGCAAAGCGCTCATCCCATTCAAAATATTTAAAGTGCATGGTATTCCTTTTTCTTAATCAAATACTTACTTGGTCAAATGAGTTCCATATCTTATCATTTCTTTATTAATGTTAGTAATAAAAATAGGGTAACACAGGAACATGGAAAAATCTGAAAAACCGGACAGGCTAAAATTTGAACGCCGGTTGTGGAATGAGGGATATAGCCACATTGCAGGCCTTGATGAAGTCGGAAGAGGATGTCTTGCGGGGCCTGTTGTTGCAGCAGGAGTTATTTTTGAACCGGGTACAGATATTCCGGAAATAAGAGACAGTAAAGTGGTTACCGAAAAAGAGCGTCTTAAGCTCAGTGAGAGAATTAAAAAGAAGGCTATTTTTTGGAGCATTAAAGAGGGAAATATTCATGAGATCAATGAACTGAATATATTATGGGCGTCTCTTCATACGATGCAAAAATGTGTGGATGATATGCATCCTAACCCGGAATATTTATTAGTTGACGGGAATAGATACATCAGCTCTCTCATTCCGTACACCTGTTTGGTAAAGGGGGATGACCGGTCGATGAGTATAGCTGCCGCATCAATTTTGGCAAAGGTATATCGTGATGAGTTGATGAAGGAATTACATAATAAATATCCCGAATATGGATGGGATACAAATGTGGGATATCCAACTCCCCTTCACAAGAAGGCCTTGAAACAGTTTGGATACACTAAATATCACCGGACTACATTCAATCTGGGGACACAAAAGAAAAGGCCATAATTATATTATCGGTAGATGCTGAATTCCCTTTTATAGAAATCCATATTAAGGCATATTGCCAGCATAATCGTATTCGTTAAAAATGCAGAACCCCCATAGCTTATAAATGGAAGCGGCAGGCCTATTACAGGAAGCAGAGCTGAGGCACTTCCCACATTGATAAAGAAATGCACAAAAAAAACTGCGGTAACGCTTACCGTTACCAACTGTGCAAAAGGATGTTTGTGATTCCCGGCCATATTCAACAAACGGATGAACAGGAATAGAAATGCTAAAATAACAATAGCAGCTCCAATAAATCCGAATTCTTCACCAATTACACAAAAGACAAAATCAGTCCATTGCTCAGGCAAAAACTTGAGCTGAGTTTGGGTTCCTTCCAAAAAGCCCTTTCCGGTAAGGCCACCGGAACCAATGGCAGTTTTTGCCTGTATCACATTCCAGCCGGCACCGGTTGGGTCGTAAGAGGGATTTGTAAACGCAGCTATTCGAGCTATTTGGTGAGGTTGCAGCAATTGGGTGATAGCTAATTGAACCCCTGAAATGGTCAAAAATCCCGTGACTAAAGAGGCAATGGAAAGCCAAAGTCTTCTCTGAACGAAAAAGATCACACAGGTTAGAATGACAGCAGCGATCGCACCATAGTACCATTCAATGACCGACAAATAAACAATAATGGCCGGAGAGATCATGAAAAGTGAAACGCCGTAGGGTAATCCTGACCAAAATAACATAACCGGGATAAGAGCTAAAAATATAAGTGCTGTACCGAGATCGTTTTGCAGAAAAACCAAGATGGTAGGTATAAGGATAATGACCACCGCAATAAGAGCATATCGTACATTTTCGGCTGAGATGTCTCGCCGGCTTGTCAGGTAGTTGGCCGTAGCAAGGATAGTCGCAATTTTCATTAATTCACTCGCCTGAAGATTAGCAGGGCCAAGCCTTAACCAACTTTTGGCTCCGTTGATTTCTGTTCCAAATGCGAGTGTGAGGAGCATTAAAATGATTCCTATAGCATATAAAGCATATGACAATTGTATAAAGGTACGAGGAGATACTAATTGAACCGCGATCAAAACAAAGAGTGAGATCAATACCCATGCCGATTGCTTAAAGAAATTATTTTGTATGTATTCGGGCAGGAACTGAGAAACAGGCCCCTGGGTGGCACTGTAAATTGCAATGAGCCCGATCGCAGATAGCAACATCCACGTGAAAAGTACCGACCAGCTAAATTCTCTTAGGTTATTCATTAACGGGAGTGATTAAGTCATTATTTGCTTCAGGATCAATAGGTTCAAAATTAATGACATGTTCATAGATCCAATTTCTGGAGATCTCACCCATAAAATATTTTTCGATGATAAGGGAAGCGATCGGTGCAGCAGACCGTGAGGCAAAACCGGCATTTTCAACAAATGCGGTTACTACAATTTCGGGATTATCCATAGGGGCAAAAGAGGTGAACCATCCATGATCCAATCCATGAGGATTTTGAGCTGTCCCTGTTTTACCGGCTATTTCAATGTCCTGATGATTGGCATACCATCTGCCGCTGCCTTCAACCACCACGCCGCGCATTCCTCTTTTGATCACATCAAGGTATTCGTCCTTTATCCATTCAATCTTCTTTCGCTGCGGATGAATATTGGTCAAATTTCCTTTAGGATCTTTAATTCCCTGGACAAGATGTGGCTTGATCCGATATCCGCCATTAGCTATAGTGCTGGTCATTTGAGCAATTTGTATCGGAGAAACTGAGATCATGCCCTGGCCAATGCCAAAATTAAGCACATCTCCCAACCCCCAATAACGATCTCCAAATCTATTGTTGAGATAGGTACTGTCAGGGATGATTCCTGCATTGGCATTTGGAAGATCTACAGCATTTGGAACACCTAAGCCAAAATCATTAATCAGATCACTCCATTCATTGAGTTTACCACTTGTAGCTATCTGATCCATCAACGACAAGAAATAGGTGTTACTGGAAAAGGTAATGGCTTTCTCTAAATCATATTCACCGATATCAGCCAGATCACGGTAGGCGCGCCCGCGTATGTATGCCCCGCTGTTATAGACTTCAGTTTCCGGAGTAATGATGCCCAGGTGCAAGCCGATGATTCCCATTAAAGGCTTGAAGATAGACCCGGGGGGCTGTCTGCTTGATATAGCCCGATTATACAGCGGAGTTGTTGAATCAGTATTAATAGCCTGCCAATAATCCAGGTCTAATCTGCCCGCAAGCCTGTCAAGATCATAGGAAGGAGAACTGACCATGGCCAATATTGCACCTGTATTAGGATTCATGGCTATAACAGCACCTCTTTTGCCTTCCATTAATTCTTCAGCGAAGATCTGCAGATCCGTATCAAGGGTAGTAATAATATCAGCTCCCTGAACCGGCGTTCGAGTAAGAGTATTATCTTCAAAATTTCCGAGAGCCTGCCCCAAAGCATTAACCCGCAAATAATTTATGCCCATTCTACCTCTTAAAGTATCCTGATAGATCATTTCAAGGCCACTTTTACCAACTTTATCGCCCAGCCTAAGAGTGGATATTTGTTGGTATTCATTTTCATTGGCTTCCCTAAGATATCCAAGTAAGTGTGAAGCTTTCATCCCAGTAGGGTAGTGGCGCTTGCTTTCAATCTGATGACCTATGCCCGGCAATCTCCACAGATTCTCTTGTACAGCTGAAAAAGTGGAGAAATCGATCTCTGTAAATAATCGGGAAGTTCGGTGCCAGGAATAATCCTGTGCTTGTTGTATATGAGATGCCAGTAACGAGTCCGGTATGTTGAGAATAGAAGAAAGCAGCGGAATATTGCTTTTATCGAAAAGGGAGGGGGTTATAGTGATCGAGAAGATGGGTTCATTATCAACAATGAGCCTGCCGTTTCTGTCATAGATCAAGCCTCTTGCGGGATCAATATATTCCTGCCGTATCGAATTCTCCTGACCGAGCGCGGCATACATATCGTATTCCACGATCTGTAGATAAAATACTCGGCCAAGCACAATGAAGGTCAAGCCAAAAATGATTACCTGCAAAGCCCGTATGGAAGTTCGTGTCCTATTTGTTTGACCTGTTGTCATACACCTAATTACCTTTAAAAATGAAAAGTATTGAGCCAAGTAATGCAGTGTATAAACTATCTAAAAGAATAAAAATTATAGGGGAAAAACTTGCTGAATAAGCATCGGCGAAGCTTGCTAAACCTAAGAATATGAGATTATGTGAAATGGCAGCAATAAATATGACAAGGAAAATTTGCCATATCAATAATCGGTTTTCCTTTCTGCGGTTAAGGAAGTTAAAAGCCATGAAGCATAGCAAAGTTTTAGAGAACATATTCAGTCCCCAATAATCGAAGAGAGCATCTTGCAGGAAGCTTAATCCTGCAACGATAAGGATAAGTTTTACCCGATCGTATTTCATGGTTATCCAAAGCACAAAGATAAGCAGGGGGTCGGGAGTAGCGCCAAAAAAACTGAGATGCTGGAATACAAATACTTCGGCAAGAATGAAGCTGAAACCTATTAATATGTCTTTATAAGTATCCGTGCTCATTCAAAAAGTTGATTATACTCTTGTTGCAAATTAGAAACGTTTGAATCCGGTTCAAATTCAATGATAAAACCTTGGTCAATATCAGCCAGCATTACGTAGGGCTCCAGGAAAATACGTTGGGTTTGTCTGCCGGGTTCCGGCTCAGTCCTTATAACTCTGCCAATGGGTATTCCGGCAGGGAACTGGTTGCTGCTTCCTGAGGTTTCCACCACATAGCCACTGTCAACCGATATGGTCTTGGGAACAAAATCCATCACTAATTCACCATATATCTCACCGTTCCAGCTCACGATTCCGTTGGCTTGATTTTCCTGAATGCGTGCGCTTACTCTGAATAAAGAATTGTAGTAAGGCATAACTTGTGAATAATAATTACCTGCCAATACAATTTTTCCGATCAGTCCATTGGAGTTAACCAATGGCATACCTTCTTTTAAGCCGTGCGAGGTTCCGCCATCAACAGTCAGAATATTATTCAGGCCGTCCAGCTGTTTGCCTACAATAAGTACGGGGGTCATTTCAAAATTACTTTCCTTACGATATTCTAACAGTGCTCTCAGCTCCTTATTCTCCTCTTCGATAGCGCGCAAGCGGCTCAATTCATCCTGTAATAAGATATTTTGGCGCTGTAAATAGGTATTGGTATTCAGAGCCTGCCGGTACACCCGGATATTTGCAAGGGGTTCCTCAAGTACACTGAAAGAAGTAACAGAAATTTTTCGCAGGGTATCTATACCGCCCTGATGCCTGCCAATCATGATGGCGAAAGCAAACAGTAAGATGAGGGCAGTTATTATGTAATCTTTAGCATCACTTAATTTGAATGATCTAAATCGCATTCATTTCCGGGGTATTAGGAAATTACCGGTCGGTAATATTCAAGGTTTTCAAGTATGGCACCGGTACCGCGAACAACGGCAGTAAGAGGATCTTCAGCAATATGAACCGGAAGATCTGTAGTTTCCATGATCAGTCTGTCGAGATTCTTGAGAAGTGCTCCACCGCCGGTCAACATAATACCTCGGTCCAAAATATCAGCTGAGAGTTCAGGCGGAGTTTGTTCCAGTGATTTGGTAATGGATTCCACAATGGTATTTACCGATTCGGCAATAGCTTCCCGCGCATCCTTGGATGTAATGTGTCTGGTTCTTGGAACTCCATTTACCAAGTCACGACCTTTGGTGATCATCTCCAGCTCTTCATCAAGGGGAGCAGCTGAACCGATCTCACATTTGATCTTCTCGGCCGTACGTTCACCGATCAGTAAATTGTGATTTCTCCGGAAATAGTTAATGATATCATCATTTAACTCATCTCCACCCAAACGCACCGATTGTGCGTAAACAATACCCGAAAGAGCAATGACAGCAATCTCGGTGGTTCCACCACCAATATCGACGATCATGCTTCCAACCGGTTCATGCACATCTAAACCAATTCCAATAGCAGCCGCCATCGGTTCATCCACTAAATAAACTTCTTTTGCCCCGGCATGTTCGGCACTGTCACGTACTGCTCGTCGCTCAACTTCTGTGATTCCACTGGGAACACAGATCACCATTTGGCGCGTAGTGGAATACCATTTCATTTTCACTTTTTTGATCATTCCACGGATCATTTGTTCAGCTACTTCAAAATCAGCAATTACACCATCTCTGAGAGGGCGTACAGTCCTGATCTTGTTGTGAGTTTTTTCGTGCATCAGGCGGGCTTCATGTCCCGTAGCAACGGGTACATTCTGCTGATTCAATGCCACTATGGAAGGTTCATTAAGCACGATGCCTTCACCGCGAGAGTAGATAAGGGTATTTGCTGTACCCAGATCGATGGCTATATCGGTATAAAGAAAATCTAAGAAGCCTTTTTGAGATTGTTTTTTTGAGTGCTCTGAGGTATTCACGCCGCGAGATTCTGACATTTGCGCTATTTAAGTAAATTGAACATTATGAGGTGTAGATCGAAAGAAAATACAATATTGGGATTGTATTTGCGAATGTTTAAGACATGAAAAATTGGAATTTTATAATAAGGAGAAAATTCATTTTTTAAAGGTCCGCAGGTTAATGTTTAAAGTGGCGTTGGCCTGTAAAGATCATTGCCATATCATATTCATCTGCTTTTTGGATTACGTCTTCATCTCGAATACTTCCTCCGGGCTGTATCACTGCTTTTGCTCCTGCTTTTGCAGCGGCTTCAACACCATCAGCAAATGGGAAGAAGGCATCCGATGCAACGGCCGATCCATTAAGTTCCAGGCCTTCTTTTCCGGCTTTAGCAACGGCTATTTCTGAAGAATCAACCCGGCTTGTTTGCCCTGATCCAATTCCCAGCGTTCGGCCTTCTTTGGCATAAACGATGGCATTTGATTTTACATGACGAACTACTTTCCATGAAAACAACAAGTCTTTCATTTCCTGCCCGGTTGGTTTTCTTTTGGTAACCACTTTGAATTTATCCGGATCGGCAGGACTTAGATCGGCTTGTTGATCCAGCATGCCGCCAAAAATAGTTCGTGATGACGTGGCTTGTACTTCCTTAACCGACTTTTTGATCCGTATTAATCTGCGATTTTTTTTCTGGGTAAGAAGCTCCAGTGCATCTTCACTGTAGTCGGGCGCAATGATGATCTCGGTGAAGATCTCATCAATAGCTTTTGCGGTTTCAATATCCAGTTTCTGATTCACCACAACAATGCCGCCAAAGGGCGAAACCCGGTCTGTGCTAAATGCTTTTTTATATGCTTCGGTCAGGTTTGCATCAACACCAACTCCACTTGGTATGGTGTGTTTTATGATAGCACAGGCCGGTTCATTGGTATCAAAATCTGAGATGATATTCAGTGCGGCATCCACGTCCAGATAATTGTTGTAGCTAAGCTGCTTTCCGTGAAAGCAATCGATGAAATCATTTTGATTCCCATAAACAGCAGCTTTTTGATGGGGATTTTCACCATAACGCAATTCCTGCGAGAGTGGCAGAGAGATATTGATTTGTTTAGCCGGCTCTTCTTTAATTAGTTTAGTGAAGTAATTAGAGATCGCGGAATCATAGTCGGCGGTATGTGCAAAAGCATCTTTGGCAAGTGCTTTCCTTGTATCAAAAGAAATCGCCATATGTTCTTCAAATTCCTCAATAAATGATGTGTATTGAGCAGGGGAACTGAGTATAGAAACATGGGCAAAGTTTTTGGCGGCAGCGCGGATAATAGTGGGGCCACCAATGTCAATGAATTCAGTGGCTTCAGCCGGTGTCACATTAGGATCAGCTACTTTGTCTTTGAACGGATACAAGTTCACAACTACCAATTCGATAGGAGTGATACCAAGTTTCTTGATCTCTTTCAGGTCAGCTTCATGCGAAGTCCGGGCCAGTATCCCTCCGTGTACCATCGGATGTAACGTTTTAACCCTTCCGTTCAGGCATTCCTGAAATCCGGTAACTTCTGATACATCCTTCACCGGAATACCTTCTTTTTGAATGGCCCTGGCTGTCCCTCCGGTTGAGATGATCTCTACTCCTGATTTGTGAAGGGATTGAGCCAGTTCAGTAATGCCCCTTTTATCTGAAACAGAAAGGAGAGCTCTTTTAATTTTTTGTGAGGTTGTGGGTAGCTTCGAAAGCGGTTTTAAAGACACGGTAAGATATAGTTTAGAGGGTTTGCAGATATTTTTCTATGGCGGCAGGGTAAAGCCAGTGTTCTTCTTTTAGAATTTTTTTAGCAAGTTGTTCAGGCGTATCATTTTCTTTAACCTTTACAACAGAACGGGCAATAACCGGGCCTTCATCAAACTTGCCGGTAACTATATGAACCGAACACCCGGATTGGTGATCTTTGGAATTGATGACAGCACGGTGAACATTCATTCCATAAAATCCTTTTCCTCCGAATTTCGGTAATAAGGAGGGGTGAATGTTTAGAATACGATTCTCAAATTTTCTGATTACGGGAGCAGGGATCTTTTTCAAGTATCCAGCCAAAACTATTAGATCTGTCTCCCAGGAAGTAAGCTGATCAATTAACTCTTCTGCAAATTTTTTGTCATCGGGCAGCTTATTGGGAGCGAGCACGCGTGCAGGGATGCCATGGTTTTCAGCCCGTTCTAAGGCTCCTATATGATTTCTATCGGTGATAAGCCCGGCAATATTAGCGGTAATATTACCGGCATTTACAGCATCAATTATGGATTGAAAGTTAGTGCCCGAGCCGGAGGCAAAAACAACGATATTCTTCAAAAGACCTTAGGGTTTTGCATTGCCTGATTGGGCGGAAAAGATAGCAAATGTTTAGGTTGAATAAAGAATTTAATTCAGTTAATCCGGATCGTTGGATGGAGTGATGTCTCGTCGAAACACTTGATAGTTGTTGAAGCTCCAGCTGAGCTGTGTGATGGTGATCTTGATAACAGTAGCTAATGGAATTGCTATAAGCATCCCTAAAATTCCTGCCGTTTCGGCCCCAATCAGAATAATGAATAAGATAGCTACGGGGTGCATATCTGCTGATCTTGAGAAAAGCATGGGTTGAAATACGATATTATCCAACATCTGAACGATAAAAATGGCCAGAATACATGCCGCGACCATAGAGAAATTTCCGGTCTCGATAATTGAAACAATGATAGAGAGGAAATATCCTAAAATGGGTCCGAAATAGGGAATAGTATTGGCAAGGCCAACGGCAATACCAACCGACATTGAGTTATCTAAACCGGCAATACTTAAAGTTGCCCAGGAGGACAGTGCCACAAGAAAACTTTGCATTAAAACACTTCTAAAGTAAAGTCCGAGGCGCTTTTCAATTTTATCGAGTACGGTGAGAGTGGTCTCGAAATATTTATTGGGAACCAATTGAAGCAAATCTCTTCGGATTTTACTTCCGTCCTTTAAAAAAAAGAAGGCAGCAAAAGGAACTACTAAAACAGCAGAAAAGATGTTTGTAAAAATACTTAGTGCATCACTGACAATGGATGAAATTTGATTCACGTTGAAAAGCTCATTGAATACAATAGTTATGTTTTCTACCAAAAAACCTTCCGGCAGAAACTCAAATTTATTGATGAGTTGATTTTCCACTCTTTCTGCTATCTGCTGGATATTATCCACATTGAGCTGTGCTGTAAGTTCAGCCATTTGGTTAGCAATAATAGGGATGACACTGGTAGATATAAAGACTAAAACCAATATCACAGTAGCAAGTATGAGGGTAATACCGAACGTTCGGTTTAATCCCATTGACTGAAGACGATTGGCAAATGGATCTAAGATGTAACTGAGGATCATAGCCAAAACAAGAAATACAACCAGGTTTGAATAGTTATACATGATCATCAATCCCACTGCGATGGCAGCAAGGCCAAGTATAAAACGTACAACCCGATCAAGCGTAATATTTTTCATTGGTTAGTAAGGGCTAAGAATTCATCCATGTGTTTTAAAATATCGTTCGAATTGTAACCTTTGCGCATCAAAAAGTCGAATATCTTTTTCTTTCGTTTTTGGTCCGGTTCCCGCTGATAACGTTTCTTCTTTTTCCGGATCAGATCCAGCATGCTTTCTTTTACAGCTGTTTCTCCAAAAACTTCCCGAATACATTCTTCAACTACGGACTTCGAAATCCCTTTTTTAAATAACTGGTTCCGGATCTTATAAGGCCCCCAGTGATTAAACTCAAATTTATCGGCGGTATATTTTAGGCCAAATTTTCGGTCGTCGATGTATTCCTTTTGTTCGAATTCATCAAGAATTACATCTATAAAGCTGCCAGAATAACGCTTTTTGTACGCTTTGTCTCTTAGTTCTTTCCTGGAATGATCACGACGAGAAAGAATTCTAAAAAAATAATCCCTTGCTGCCCATTTCTGTTCAGCCTCTGTGATTTGGTCAAATAAAAAAGGCGTTACTTCAACGCCTTTTTTCAGGTTTAGATCTGTTAAGGTAGCTTCAGAAACGCCAACTAAGAATTGATCATCTGTAAATAATGAAAAGCGGGATGTATTTTTTTTCTGAACCTGAATGTCAGAAATGACAGCTGGAAGAAGCGCACGGGCTTCCTCCAGCTTTTCCTCTTTTGGCTTCCGTTTAGTCCTCAACGTCTGCCGTTTCTTTTTCCTCTTCTTCTTCTGATTCAAGGATCTCGCCCATCAGTTTGGCCCGAACTTTTTCTTCAATAGCTTTTGTAAGCTTCTCATCTTCTTCAAGGAATTGCATAGCGGCATCAGAACCTTGACCGATAGGTTCTCCATCGTAACGGAACCAGCTTCCTCGCTTCTCAATGATGTCATATTCAACGGCAAGGTCGAGTATCTCAGAAATTCGTGAGATGCCCTTACCATACATAATATTGAATTCCACAACTTTGAAAGGTGGGGCTACTTTGTTCTTGGCAATTTTTACTTTGGTTCGGTTTCCAACCACTTCGTCACCCTTCTTAATGGAACCGATCCTTCGAATATCGATTCGTACGGAAGAATAGAATTTAAGTGCGCGTCCACCGGTGGTTGTTTCGGGATTTCCGAACATCACCCCGATCTTTTCACGAACCTGATTTATGAAAATACAGGAAGTGCGGCTTTTATTGATGATACCCGTGATCTTACGCATGGCTTGCGACATCAACCGTGCTTGCAGTCCCATATGCGAATCGCCCATCTCACCTTCCAGCTCTGCGCGGGGTACGAGGGCGGCAACGGAGTCAACTACGATAACATCCAGGGCTCCGGAGCGGATCAGTGTTTCGGTGATCTCCAGTGCCTGCTCTCCGTTATCCGGTTGTGATACCAGAAGTTCTTCTACGTTGATTCCCAGTGCTTTAGCATATCTTGGGTCAAAGGCATGCTCAGCATCTATAAAGGCTGCATACCCGCCATTCTTTTGTGCCTGTGCAATTACCTGAAGGGCAAGGGTGGTTTTACCACTGGCCTCAGGGCCGTAAATTTCTGTGACGCGTCCTCGCGGAATTCCTTGTACCCCAAGAGCATAGTCAACCATAATGGAACCGGTGGATATGACATCAATATCCTGTATGGATTCGGCTCCCAGTTTCATGATGGTTCCTTTGCCATGTTGTTTTTCAATTTGCCCTACGGCCATATCGAGGGCTTTCATTCTGTCATCTGATTTCGCCATGATTATTTCTTTTTTGAATTTGTTTTAGGCAAATATAAGGTACGAAGGTGTCAGTTTATGTCACCCTTTTTTGCGCTGCATCCAATATATGTTCAATATATGTGATAGACAAATATCTCTTTAACCTTTTTCATATTTCCCAAAAAATTTTCTGTTTGTATAGTAAGAGGGATGAAAAAAGAATTCCTTACAAATTTTTATTAAAAAGTTGATAGTCCCTATGGGACTAAAGAAACATATGTAATAGAACGATCATTCTTTGAGTCGTCCCGCTGGGACTTCGTTTGGGTGTGATTTATTAGCCACGGGAAAATCCCGCGGCTACATTCTATCATCCCTCCGGGATTTCGTGAATTTACAATCACGGAGCTTGAATGTGGGGGGAGTTTAGTCCATAAACAAAGTTTAGTCTTAGAAAAAACGATTATCTGTCAATGAATCAGTCCCGATAGGGACGGCCGATTGTAGTCCCGGAATTCATTCCGGGTTGGATATGCGATTGATAATCAAATCCCCCAGGGATGACCTAACCAAAATCATTCAACAAAGAAAATTTAAACCTGAGTTCGATTATTGATAGTTTGAAAAATGCCTAAAAAGTCATCCCTGCGAAGGCAGGGATCTTATTATTGCCAGTAATTCAATCATAGATACCTAAAAAACAAGTAGATTTCGGGCATTCGCCGCGAAATGACCAGCTTGCCTATGATAGAACCTGCTTTTTAATCAAACTCAGGTTTTAACCATAAATCAAATGTCCGCAACAACCTTATCCAATTCATCCATCGCTTGTTTTATTTGGGAGGAAGTGATGTAAGGTGCTGGGCCAAATCTCAAGATCTCACCGCGGGCATCGGTAAAGACTCCATTTTCCATCAGTGCTGCTCTGATCTCACGGGCTTTTGGTGAGGTCAGGGACAAAAATCCTCCGTTTCTCTCCAAAGGTTCTTCGTGGGTGAGGTGGATGATGGAACGGTCAAAAGTTTTTTCCTTGAACAGCGTACGTAACAGGCCTACCTGTGCCAGATATTGTTCTCTGAGTATCTCAGGAGACAATCCGTGTTCCTGAAAGAACTCCACTACTTTGGCTGCCCGAAATTGGGAGGATGGATCATAGGTTCCGCTGGCAAAACGCTGATTGTCATGATCGTATTCAACGGGATCATTATTGCGTGGTTTGTCGAGTGTGCTAAAGGAAGCGAACCAACCCGTAATAGCCGGGCGATATTCACAATCTTTTGGGAATCTGAGGAAACAATTAGCCTCCCCCCATTGCAAATATTTATATCCGCCGATCAAAATAAAACAATCTTCCAATCCGGCTTCACGGATAGAGAGCGGTACCACATTGGTACCGTGATAATCATCGATCATCACGGGAATACCCTTTTCACGGGCGGCAGCTGCGATCTCTGTAAGGTGCGTATTGATGAGCGAAGTCTCAAAATAAACCCTTGAAAGCATGACAGCCGAAGTCCGGTCATCCATTTCCCCAATGATACGTTCGGCAAAACTTTCGTCAGGTTGAACCGGAACCTGTACGAACTCAAGCCCTTCTTCTTCCAGCCGATGAAGCTGCCGGAACAGGGAATGGAACTCTCCATCGGTGGAAATGATCTTAGGTTTATTCTTCAGATCCAGGCTGCTCATCCAGCTCACAAAAAGCACATGGGTGCTTTCCTCGCGGCAGTAGAATCCGTCGGGATCATCATAAAAATCCCGAAGGTAAGTACGCAGGATCTCGGTCTTTTCGAATGCTGCTTCCCATTTGTTGTCCACATCACGGGCACATACATCAAAATATTTGGTCTGTCCCTCGCGGGCAACATCGGGCCAGGCTTGGTGGGAATGTCCGGTAAAGAGGAGTCGCTCCGATACATTAAAATGAGTGTAGTGCGGAATGAGTTTATGTGCTAAAAAATCAATATCTGACATCGAGAAGCCTTTTTATGGGTTTGGTTAGAAAAACTGAAAATCTGCAGGTTTGGTTCATTTTTAAAATTTGGCTCTTATTGCCCAAAGGTCGGGAAAGACAGGATTGTTCAGCGTTCTATGAAGATACTTTGCTCCGTCAGAGCCACCCGTTCCTTTTTTTGTACCAATAGTCCGCTCCACCATTTTTACGTGGCGATATCGCCATTCCTGTAAACCCTCGTCATAATCCACAAAAAGCTCGGCGACCATAGCCGCTTCGGGATCATTATTCATGGCTTCAACCAATGCTTCCTGAATTTCATCAGAAGGTTCATGGATCAATCCTTTTTCATTTTCTCGTTTGGGGTGAACTTCATACCCGCGTGTTCGCATATAGCTGCAAAAACTTTCCCATAAAGTAGATTCTTCCATGCGTGATTCAAGGATCTCAATGTGTTTGGGCTGATCTTGATGAGCCTCTTTCATCAAAGAAAAACGCAGGCCGCAAACGATCTCCATCTCACGAAACTGCAGGGACTGAAATCCACTGGATTGCCCCAGAAATTTACGGAAGCTGTTGAATTCGAGCGGGGTCATTGTTTCGAGAATATCAATTTGGGAAACCATGGTTTTCAGGATGGTTAGAATACGCCGCATGGTTTTGATGGAACCCCAGGTATTACCGGCTTCAAGGTCTCTGCGAAGCTTGCCAAACTCATGCAGAATTTGCTTAAACCACAATTCATAGGTTTGATGAATGATGATAAAAAGCATCTCATCATGTTCGGGCGGGTCCGACTTATATTCCTGAAGCTCAGTGAGTTCATCAATTTTGAGATAGTTAGTGTAGGTCAGGCTCATAAATAAATAAATAAATTTGATTCGGTTGGATAATACCGAGTTCAGCATTGTTATGCTAAAAGAATGACGGAGAACGGAAGACCTACGACGGACCGATGATGAGTAATGAATGGCCAATGATTAAATAACGAATACGCCAATAACAATTAACAAATCATCAATAACGAAACACCAAAAAATTCTTTACTATGAACGTATGAATACATTGATTGCAGATAGTGGCGCTTCGAAAACCGACTGGGTTTTATTGGGTGAAGAACAGCCTCAGTTCATTCAAACGGAGGGGCTTAATCCAAATTTAGTTTCAGCAACTGAATTTATGAACGTATTGAGTAAAGAGCTGAAGCCCAATTTGTCTGGAAAAGCCGTTGGCCGGATCTATTTCTACGGTTCGGGTTGCGGTTCATCCCAGAAGAAAACGGAAGTGGAACGCTATATAAAAGAGGTATTTGAGTTTGCGAAGGTTAAGGTAGGAACAGATCTTGATGCCGCCGGGTTGGCGCTGTTTGGAAAGAAGGAAGGGATTGTATGTATCTTAGGAACCGGATCAAGTGCCGGTTTTTTTAAGGATGGAAAAGTGGTGAAACAAATGCCTTCAGTGGGCTATCCGGATGGAGATGAGGGCGGTGGGAGTGACATCGGAAAGCGCATCCTGAAGCTGTACCTGTCTGGAAATCTCCATAAAGACCTCAAGTCGTTTCTGGATAAAAAGATCGAGACAGATACCGGGAAATTGCACCTGATGTTTGAGAAGACAAAGGAAGGGAAATTGTTTGCATCCAGGGTGTGTAAAGTGATGGGCACAAAATCACATTACCCTCAAGTGCAGCAGATACTGTACAACGGATTTGAATCCTTTTTAAAGAAAGTAAACGCAACGTTTCCGGAGGAGATCAAGAAGTGCGAGTTGGGATTTGCAGGGTCGGTGGCCTCAGTGTATGAGGCGGAGCTTCGGGCCTGCGCAAGACAGATGGAATTTGAGATCAGTTCGGTGGTTCGAAGCCCCATTGAACATATCGCACTTTATTATTCGAAGTGATTTTGGCTAAGGTATATACCGGACAAAAGCTTCTATAGCTTCGTATTCTGCCAATCCAAGCTGGTCATAAAGTTGGGCCGTGCGTTGATTGCGCTCTTCCGCCCGCTGCCAAAATTCTCGCTTATCGGTACCGGGAAAAAGCGGCCGGTCTTTTTGGGATTGATGTTTGAAAATGGCACTTCGTTTCCGTTTTTTTTCTTCAGGACTTAAAGGCACTGCCATTTCAATTTCATCAATATCCCATTCCTGCCAGGCCCCGCGATACAACCAGGTCCGGCAGTCTTTCATCCACGTTTCATCTTTAAGTTCATCCAGTGCTTTAAAAATGGCATTGAGGCATACCCGGTGCGTGCCATGCGGATCAGAGAGATCACCTGCGGCATAAATCTGGTGTGGTTTTATTTCTTCTATCAGTTTTTTAACGATTTTGATATCCTCTGTCCCGATAGGTTTTTTACGGATTTTCCCGGTTTCATAAAAAGGCAAGTCCAGGAAATGGATGTGTTCATCCAGAATACCCACATATCTGCACGCAGCTTTGGCTTCGCCCCGGCGGATTAGACTTTTGATGGTTTTAATTTTTTCCGAATCTACTTCCCCTGGTGATTTTTGACTGATAAAAGCCCTGGCTTCGTCAAATAACTTCATCACATTTTGGTCCTTCAAACCAAATGCTTCATTGTAATCCGTTACAAAGTCGGCAAACCTCAGTGCTTCTTCATCAAAAACGGCAATGTTGCCCGATGTTTGATAGGCTACATGTACTTCATGCCCCTGATCGGCGAGCCGGGTAAAGGTGCCGCCCATGGAGATAACATCATCATCGGGATGAGGGCTGAAAATGAGCACCCTTTTGGGATAGGGCTCTTTACGTTCCGGCCGGGTTGTATCGTCGGCATTGGGTTTGCCGCCGGGCCACCCGGTGATGGTATGCTGAATTTCATTAAACACACGGATATTGATGGTATAGGCACTGCCAAAATCAATCAGGATATCGTTCATCCCATGCTCACTGTAATCCTGATCAGTAAGCTTCAGGATAGGCTTTTGCAGGTTTAAACTCAGCCATACTACCGCTTTCCGGATGAGCTCATCGGTCCATTTGATGGGGCCGATTAGCCAGGGGGTTTTAACACGGGTAAGTTCTGCGGATGCTGCATTATCAAGGATGACTTCTGCGTTATTGTGATTTTGCAAATAGGTAGCCGGCACCTGCCCGGTGATATCTCCCTCCACCGTTTTCTTAATAATCGGGGCTTTGCCCTCTCCCCACGCCATAAGAAGCAGGCGTTGGGCATTTAAAATAGTGCCGACGCCCATAGTAATAGCACGGCGCGGAACATTCTCAGTCCCAAAAAATCCGCTGGCAGCATCCAGTATGGTGAGGCTGTCGAGTGCAATAAGACGCGTTTTGGAATTCACCGAAGATCCGGGCTCGTTAAAACCGATATGTCCCGTACGCCCGATGCCCAGAATTTGTATATCGAGTCCTCCATATTTGTCAATCTCCCGCTCATAGTCTTTACAAAAAGGGATAACTTCCTCCCGGCTCAGCGTACCATCGGGGATGTGTATATTTTCCCGGGGAATGTTGATGTGGTTAAATAAATACTCATCCATGTACCGCACATAACTTTGCATGGAATCCGGTTCCATCGGGTAATATTCATCCAGGTTAAAAGTAATTACGTTGCTGAAATCCAGCCTTTCTTCTTTATGGAGCCTCACCAGCTCATCATACACGTTGGTAGGGGTAGAGCCGGTTGCGAGTCCAAGTACGGTATGTGTATCTTCGGCGTTGTTCGTTCGGATGGTTTCTGCTATTTCGCGGGCTACATATAAGGAGGCTTCAGCGGCGTCACTAAAAATATTGGTAGGGATTTTTTCAAACTGATGATATTCCGCGTTAAAAACTGAAGACATAAAGGAGTTTTCTCGATTAATTTAATGGAAATTGACTATACCTTACACTCATGCATGTGATCATGAAGATACAACCTCTAAGAATCTACGTAAAATTCGAAGATAACTTATGATTGATACGCACTCCCATATTTACCTTGATCAATTTGATGAAGACCGAGACGAAGTGTTCCGGCGCGCGGCGGAAGCCGGAGTGGAAGCCATCTTTATGCCGGCCATCGACTTCGGTTCCATTCCTCAAATGGAAAAACTGAGCCATCCTGAAATTGCATTTTACAAGATGGGAGGCGTACATCCCTGTGATGTAAAGAAGGAACTTCCAAACAGTTTTGAAGAACAGCTTTTCAAATTTTGCTCACGGGATGATTTTTACGGAGTGGGGGAGACCGGTCTCGATTATTACTGGAGTACCGAATTGGTAAAGCAACAAAAAGAGAGTTTTCACATTCATTGCAAGGCAGCTAAGCAGGTGGGAAAGCCGGTCATTATTCACAATCGGGAGAGCACGAAGGATATGCTGGAGATCATTGAGCAGGAACAGGATGGAAGCCTGAGTGGTATCTGGCACTGCTTCAACGGGACGGTGGAAGAGGGGAAGCGAGCCATTGATCTCGGACTGCATCTCGGCATTGGCGGGGTGGTTACTTTTAAAAACGCCGGAGTGGATAAAACGGTGGCCCAACTCCCCTTAGAAAAAATGATGCTGGAAACCGATGCACCATATCTTTCCCCGGCGCCGAAACGCGGCAAACGCAACGAACCCGTCTTCATGAAATTCACCGCCCAAAAGCTGGCGGATATTTTTGAATTAAGTGTGGAGGAGATCGATGAGAAGACTACGGGGGTAGCGAAACGATTGTTTGGGGTTGACTAATTGGTAAGAGCTCTTATTTTATCGCAGGTATTATTTGGCTACTTTATACGACTAACGAGACGGATAACATCCAAAATATCCCGAATAAGACATTTAGACCACGATTAGCGAATCTTATCTGCCGCTTGCTAACAACCCCTTGTTCGTATAATATTATGTTAGCACACCTAAACTGCATGACATCTTTCTACTTTTTTTCTATCAATCTCTGATTGTCCGGAAATTTTAATTTTGATATTAATCAAGGCTCTATGTTGATTCGTGTGGGTAAGATATAAAAGTGCTACTATTGATCTACTCAATCAACCCGCATGTTTACCGAGAATAAATGAATAGTAAAGAACTTTTTTCGATGGCCTTAGGCTTGGAGTATCCCTGGAAACTCAATAACGTGGATTTTATCGAGGAGGATGGTCAAAAAGTTCTAAGCATTGATATTGGCTTCGAAAAAGGAGCTAAATTTTCTGATCCGGATACCTCACGAAGATCTGTGCCCTTTGGAAAGAACTGACGGATCCCCCCAATTCTGTTTTCTACCGTTCCTTCAAACCTCAACA
Source organism: Gracilimonas sp. (assembly GCA_022450045.1). Classification (GTDB taxonomy): domain Bacteria; phylum Bacteroidota; class Rhodothermia; order Balneolales; family Balneolaceae; genus Gracilimonas. The sequence continues at coordinate 126,104 of JAKURD010000002.1, forward strand.
GGTTTCCACAAACAGCATTCTACAAGAAGCACGTCGCTTGCGTAAAAAAGCTAAGGGAAGCCTGTCTTCTGAAGAAATTGAAGCTGCAATTAATCAGGGTCGTCCATGATTGTTGTTGACACGAATATTCTTGCTCACTTTTGGCTTCCATCAGATTCAACAGAACTTTGTGACAACCTCTACCAAAAGGATCCACAATGGGTAGCTCCTATTCTTTGGCGAAGTGAATTTCGAAATGTAGTTATGCTATATTTAAGGAAGGAGCTGATTGACTTAGCGGAAGCTTTGCTGATTGTGGAGAAAGCAGAACTTCAAATGAACGACAAGCAGTTTCAGGTAAATTCAGTGCAAGTTCTTCATCACGTCAGCCAATCAACTTGTTCCTCTTACGATTGCGAATTTGTAAGTTTAGCCAAGGATCTTGATCTTAAATTAATTACCATGGACAAGCAGCTTCTCTGGGAGTTCCCAAAATTAGCTCAACATCCGAAGAACGTAATCGAATCATAACTTTTTCCAGGCACTTAGGTCCAAGTTTGAAGTACAACAATTATTGATTTTGGACATAGCATTCCTCCGGTGTTTGGTAATTTAGACGTTTCGGGGTCGGGTATTGAGTTTTTTTTGGTAATTCGATTGCAATCCCATTGGGTTGAAGCTTTCATGCTTTTTCTTTTGGATAGATATTGCCGAATCAGTCCATTGGTATTTTGAGTGTTATCTGCCTAATTCCTGGAGGTGCTCGCGGTGCAAATAAAGCAAATCAATATCAGACATTTGGCACTATAATTGGATTAGTTATTTAACGTCAATTCGACAAAATTTTCCTCGTTAAAGCCTTTGTGTCACGGTCTGATGACTCCAAGCCCATCTCGATTGTTTGATTTTGGAGAACCTAAGCTTGTTCTTATCGTAATCCAACATCCTGCGCCTGCACTATTGATCAGATGGGTAATTCATCAGATCGAATCCGGGAATGTTTAATCTACTCCCCGGCAACTGAACATAGACATAACACCAGGTATTTACCCTCATTCAGGATCTCCTGGCCCGCTTGGAAAAAAATTGCAAGAAACTTCCGAACATTCAAACACCTGTAATACCCAGCTTCTTCAGCTGTTCAAAATCTAATAAGATCTCTTTTCTAACCTTAAGGAAAGAATACTCAAAACGATACGGCCATTCGTTTCTGAGACTTCGGAACAGCACTTTTTTGTCAGGCCGATCAAATAAGTCGCGAAGGGCGGCATCATAGCCTTTAATTGGATGTAAACGAGTCAAGATATCGGTCAGATTATAGCTGATGTGAGCAAGATCCACAGTCCTGGATATGTTCTTATATTTAGAAATGGCCGGTTCAATATCGAAATGCGCAGCCAGTTTATCGCACACGATCTTTGTGGCATTGATCTTTGCCTGCTCCGAATATCCTGCAATATGAGGAGTGGCAATGAAAGCGTGTTTGGCTATGTTAGTGTTGAAGTCCGGTTCTTTTTCCCAGACATCCAGGATGTAGTTCTCCACCGATCCATCCACAAAGTATTTTATCAGTGCAAGCTCATCTACAACCCCGCCCCGGGCGGCGTTTATGATCAGCTTGAATTCCCGGCCGTTTAATTTTTGTTCGTTCAGCCAGTGAAAGGTTGGATGATCTCCCTTTTTATTTAATGGGATATGAAAAGTCAGGATATCACAATTCAAAACTTCTTCAAGGGTTGCTGAGGTGAAATTGGAATCGCGATTTTCTCTTGGCGGGTCATATTCCACGCAGTCAATCTTAAATTCCCGCAGTAACTCCACTACCGCCGATCCTGCTTTCCCCACTCCGATCACCCCAATTTTCCCAAAAGGGGTTTCGGGTTGATGCTCTTCTTTCCAAAGTAACAGGGAGGTCATCACATATTCGGCTACGGCCCGGGCGTTGCAGCCGTTGGCGTCGGCAAGTGTGATGCCTTTTTGCTCCAGGTATTCATTGTCTAAATGATCGGTTCCGGACGAACCTGTTCCAATAAACTCCAGGCCCGGTGGAATGCAGGGAAGTACATCCTCATTTATATGAGTAACTGTACGAATCAAAAGTGCATCAATTCCTTCAAGATCAGGTATTCCTTTGGAAGGATCGTAAAGATTTAATTGGGTATGAGGAGGGATGAGTTCCTCAATTTTATACAGATTTTGGTCGGCTAAAACGTGTATCAAAAAGTGTGATTTGAATGAGAAAAAAAGCTGTTTAAAGCCTATACTTACTACATGGATTCAAAATACAATATAGTTTCAATTATACGCAAAAAAAGGGACGGACAAACCCTCCTGAAAGAAGAAATTAAATACCTCATCGATCAATATACTGCGGATGAGATCCCGGATTATCAGGTGAGTGCTTTTTTGATGGCTTCATTCCTGAATGGACTGGATGAGGAGGAGTCGGCCGCTTTGACGAAGTCGATGTTGCACTCAGGGGAGATCGTGGATCTTTCGCATGTTTCGGGAAAAAAAGTAGATAAACACTCTACAGGCGGAGTTGGGGATAAGCTCTCGCTGATACTCGCCCCAATTGTGGCTGCCGCAGGTGTTCCTGTTCCAATGATATCAGGACGGGGATTAGGCCATACCGGTGGTACACTAGACAAACTGGAATCCATTCCAGGATTTACGGTTGATATGGACCTGGCCCGCTATAAAGAAATTATTGGAAAGCATGATCTTGTGCTGGCCGGACAAACTGCTGAGATTGCTCCAGCAGATAAACGATTGTATGCCCTTAGGGATGTTACAGCAACGGTTGAATCTATTCCGTTGATTGCCGGAAGTATTATGAGCAAGAAGCTTGCAGAAGGAATTGATGCTTTGGTGCTGGATGTAAAAGCCGGCTCTGGAGCCTTTATGAAAACGACGGAAGATGCCATCAAACTTGGAGAGGCATTGGTTGGAATTGGCACTCAGTTTGAGAAAGAGACGATCGCTTATGTCACGAATATGAATCAACCACTTGGATATAAGATTGGGAACTGGCTGGAAGTGGAAGAATGTATTGATGCCATGAACGGTAACGGCCCGGATGATATCATGGAGATCACATATTTGTTATCAGGAACGATGGTTTACCTTGGCGGGAAAGCCGCAACTGTGAAAGAAGGTATTGAGATCAGTAAAGAAATGATCGAGACCGGAGCTGCTTTTGATAAGTGGCTGGACATTGTGGAAGAACAGGGAGGCGATGTGGAGATGATCAAATCCCCGGAAAAATATCCCAAAGCTGAATATGAGTTTGAGATCAAATCAAATAAGGATGGCTTTGTTTCAGAAATGGATTCATTTGAGATAGGCATGGCTTCTGTTGAACTTGGAGCAGGGCGAAAGAAGAAAGAAGATGATGTAGATCCGCAGGCAGGAATTGTACTTAAAAAGAAAATTGGAGACAAAATTACAAAAGGTGAAACAATTTTGGCCGGTTACACGAACAAGCCATCAGCAATAGAAGCTGCAAGCGATCAATTGTTCGGGGCAGTGACTATTGCCGAGGCTAAACCCGAGGAGGTGAATTTGATAAGTCACACCATCGACAAAAACGGCAGCAGGGCATTTGAGCTTTAACTGCTTGAAATACACTAATAATCGGTTAATTTAGTTTGTAGTTTAACAGGGCATTAAAAAATAAAGGAAAGTATTATGTTTCAACGATTTATCCGCGCTATAAAATCCATGTTCGGTGGCTTAATAAGCTCAATGGAAGACCCAAAACTCATTCTTGAGCAAAATATCCGGGAACTGAATGATCAAATTCCCCAGATGAACGAGAATATTGCTACGGTTAAGGCTAATATGCTGATGCTTCAAAAAGAGCAAAAGCGAAATGAAAAAGCCATTCAAGACCTGACCAATAAAGTGAAATCTGCCATACAGGCCGATCGTGATGATCTGGCTGAGGGTTATGCTCTTCAATTGGAGAAGGCTAAAGAAAGCATGGTTCACACAAACGAACAACTTGAATTTGCTGAAAAGGCTTACGAAAAAGCTTTAAAGGTGAAGAAAGTGTTCATGAAGGAAAAGGATCGCAAGATTCAGGAAGCCAAAGAAGCTCTTCGTGCAAGCGAGCGTTCCGAATGGCAGGCTAAGATCGCAGATACTCTGGAGCAGTTTGAAGTAGGTGGTATCGATCAGACTCACGATGAAATGATCACCCGCCTGAATGAGCGTTCTGCCAAGAATGAGGCCCGTATGGAGATCGCTTTAGACAGTATTGATACTGAAACCATGGAAATTGAAGCGAATGCTGAGAAGCTTCGTGCTAAATCGTTGGTTGAGCAATTCAAAATGGAGATGGGTGAAAAGAGCGGTTCCATCAATATCGATGAAGAAGCTGCTTCCAAAGAAAAAGACAGATCCAAGACCGTGGGCAACAAAGAAAAAAGCAGCTCATAGGAAATTGCCATGAGTACCAAAGGTGAACAAGATCGTGAACGGCTCAAAGAAGAATACAAAGATCATTATCGGCGTATTAAAGAGGCCAAGGAACGCCTGAAAAGGGCGGAGCAAAAAGGCAAGATCTCCCAGGCCGTTCAGAATATGAATGCGGACGGATTGCTGGAATCCGTGGATGAATTCCTCGGGAAAGTTCGTGAGAAAGTTACCCATGTGGAAGCCCGGCTGGAAGTAGCCATGGACAGTCTGGAAGACGAAGACACCACAACCACAAGCAAGATCAAAAAGGAAGAACTGGATGAGGAGCTGAAGAAACAAAAGGCAAAGCAAACGCTGAAACAAGTGAAAGCCGAAATGGGCATGTTATATAATGAGATCGAAAAACATGCGGACGAAATACGAACGGAGAAAACCATTGGCAGCAAAAAGCCTTCTCCTGAAAGCACGGATAATTCATCAGACACCACAACATGAGTGACGAACTGAACATCAATTACACCCGCGAAGCCTTCATGAATCCCATTAATCTGGGAGTGTTGCTGGTTTCTACTTTAACGGCCTTTTTTATGACCGGACTGGGTGATTTCTCCAGCTTGCTGCTTACCACCGTTTTTGGGCTGGAACTGATGTATCTGGGTATTGTGCCAAAACTTCCACGATTCCGGAAGAAACTGGAATTAAAGAAGATCAAGGAACGTCATGCGGTAAATAATGAAAAAGAGTTATTTCAGTCGCTGGATAACAAATCCCAGAAGCGATTCCTGGTTCTTAAGCATCTTGCTAAGTTGGTGCAGGAAAATTTTGAGAAGCTCCCTTACAGCTCACAGGGGTTACTTGATAATATCGGCAAGAAAATTGATGAGCTTTTAGGAAATTACCTGACCCTTCTTGATCTGATCAAACGCTATGAAGTGTATTTGAATACTTCCCTGGAAAGCAACCTGAAGGAAGAAGTGGTTCGGCAAATCGAAGAGATCAAAACGCTGGAATCAGAGAAGCTTAAGCGCACAAAAGCACGCCGTGTGGCGATCATGCAAAAACGATTGAAAAAATTTAGCGTAGCTAAAGAAAAATATTTGGTTTGTGAGACCCACCTAGAAACCATAGAAGATGCCGTCAGATACATTTATGAGCAATCTATGACCATGAGTAATCCTGAAGAGATTGGATTCCAGCTTGATAATCTGCTTACCGAAGTGGAAGAAACTTCACAATTGATTGATGACTTAGATCAGGATATTTTACCGGAGTACACAACGGAGTGGGAGAATGAAATGGATTTTGATTCCATTTTGGATGAACTCTCTTCTGAAGTTGAAACGGAAATCAAACCCGCTAAGAAAGTCAAAGAATAAAACATGGACCAGTCCTACGAAACGCTGCTTCTCGAAGTCGATGAATCAGGAATTTGCACGCTCACCATCAATCGCCCCAATAAACTCAATGCGCTAAACGATCAGGTTCTCGAAGAACTGGATGCGGCCGTTGATGCTATCAATGAAAATTATAAGGTGAAGGCGGTAGTCATAACCGGAGCTGGGGAAAAGGCTTTTGTTGCCGGTGCTGATATCAAAGAATTAAGTTCACTTGATCCTGTTACCGGAGAGAAGGTTTCCAAAAAAGGACAGGATATCTTCCAAAAAATTGAAGATCTGACCATCCCCGTGATCGCCGCTGTTAACGGTTATGCATTGGGCGGGGGGTGTGAGCTTGCAATGGCTTGTCACTTGCGCATCGCCTCAGAAAAAGCCGCAATTGGTCTACCCGAAGTTAGTTTAGGATTGATCCCCGGTTATGGTGGTACTCAACGTCTGGCCCAGTTAGTGGGAAGAGCTAAGGCGCTGGAGTTTATTATGACCGGCCGCCAAGTAAAAGCCGATGAAGCCTTTGAGGTTGGACTTGTAAATCAGGTAACCGAACATTCAGCAGTTGATGAAGCAAAGTCTATGCTGAGCAAGATCTTGAAGCAAGGCTCTGTTGCTATTAAAAATGCACTACTTGCGGTTAAAGAAGCAGGATCGGGAAACGGATATGAGTCTGAGGCAAGGTTATTTGGAGAATTGTGCGGTACTGCTGATTTTAAAGAAGGGACCGGCGCTTTTCTCGAAAAGAGAAAGCCTGATTTCTCTGGTAAATAAGAACTAATTATTATTGAATGAAAGACGAACCTCCATCGGGCAGCACATCATTATTTACATCTAACACCAACGGGGGAACCGCATGATCGAGTTTCTCCTTATCGTAGTCACTGTTTTATTGAGTGCTTTTTTTTCCGGTTCAGAAATAGCTTTTGTGACAGCCAATAAACTTAAGTTGGAAGTAGCCTCGCGTAAAAATAGTTTTTTGGGTAATTCCATTGAGTTCTTCACCCGGAAACCAGAAACTTTTCTTACCACAACCTTAGTGGGGAATAACATTGTGAATGTGCTGTATGCAACATTTATGGCTATTTTTCTGGTTGAACCGATCCAAATCTACTTTGAGGCATGGTTTGGGATTATTCCAAGCGAGCTTCAGATCCTGCTCATTCAAACGGTAATAGCAGCGGTTTTGATCATGCTTTTTGGAGAAATTCTCCCAAAAGCAATTTTCCGGGCACTGGCTGATAATATGATCGCTGTAATTTCAGTCCCGCTAAGGATCGCTTATTATCTATTCCGACCATTAATTGAGATCTCAAGAGGTGCCTCAAATATCCTGATCAAATTTCTTGTTAAAGATGCCGAAGTACCGGAAAATTACTACCGCCGACAGGACGTTGAAATGATCTTCAAGGAATTACGAGACAGTGGCGGAAGCGAAGAAATTGATGAGGACGATTCCGAGATTCTGCACAACGTACTTGAACTCTCAAGTAAACGGGTTAAGGATTCTATGATCCCCCGTATCGAAATTGAAGCCGTTGAAAAAGATACTCCTATTGAACAAGTTCTGAATGTGTTCATTCAATCCGGGCATTCTAAATTGCCGGTTTACCGGGATTCTATTGATGATGTGATCGGGGTTGTATTTACACATGACTTCTTTCATGAGCCGAAGTCATTGAATGAGATCATTCGCCCGGTAAAACTGGTTCCATCCAGCAAAAAATCCAATGACCTGCTTACTGAATTCCGTCAGTCAAACATGTCGGTAGCTATTGTGTTGGATGAATATGGTGGGACCTCAGGCATGGTAACCATAGAAGATCTACTGGAAGAAGTGGTTGGTGATATTCAGGATGAGTACGATGTAGAAGACGAGATCATGAAACGCCTTTCAGAAAATACCTACGTGGTCAGTGGAAATGTGGAGATCGATGAGCTTATAGAAAAATTCGAAGAAATTAAGCTGCCGCTGGAACCTTCAGAATATGATACCGTAGCGGGATTCATAATCAATCATTTAGGGCGAATTCCGAAAGTAAATGAGGAAGTGATGATTGCGGGTAAAAAATTTATTATCAGTAAAGCCACACCAAGCCGCATTGAAACGGTAAAGCTCATACTAATAGAGTAACAACGTGTTGATGTGTTAACGTGTTTACAAGTGGAAATTAGTAAACACGTTAACCCTGAGCACTTAAAACTTAGAAAATATGTTCGATCACTACCCAAAATGGTCTCAGGAATTTGCACGGAAATATCTCAGCAGAACCATCAATCAGTTTATTTTGCATGGGAATGTTCACGATCTGGTTTCCCTAAAAACGGAAAAGGGCACTGAATTCAATCGGCTTAAATCTTTTTTATCGGAAGAATTCTTTGGGGCGCGCGATTTTGTGGTGTTCTATGACAGAGCGTCTGGAATTTATTTCAGGGATAAAGAATCTCAGGCTGATTTCAATCAGGCAATAGCAGGGCGGGATAGTTTGGTGGGAACCGATTACGCCAATAAGATGCCCAAAGATCCGGTTCGGGTGATGTCGCTGCTGGAGCAGTATTTCCGTCTCCGCCTCGACCAAAAGAAGAGCATTGGCTTGATCATTGATTATGCCGAGACCATCGTTCCTATGAGCGATGCGGCTTCCATCGGGAATGAAGACCGGACTTCACTGGTGTATTTGTCAAGATGGGCGCATGACCCTATGTTTCTGGCTGCGGATTTCACCACGGTGCTCATCACAGAAAACCTTGCAGACCTGAATAAGACCATTGTTCAAAACCCTTACACTACGGATATCAAGATCAATATTCCCGGTGAGAAGGAGCGGCTTGATTTCATCAAATTTGAAACGGAAAATGACACCTGGAAAGAGATATCATCGGTGAAAGCCGAGATCATAGCGCAGCAAACGGCCGGGTTGAATTTCGTAAACATCCGCAGCGTGCTTTCCCATGCGAGAGAAAATAAGGAGAAGATCACTTTTGAAGGATTGTCTCAGGCTAAGAAGGAGCTGATAGAGGCGGAAGCGTATGGGTTACTTGAATTTGTGGAAACGTCATATTCCCTGGATAATGTAGCCGGACATATTCATGTAAAAAAGCATTTACGGCAGGCGGTGAAGGCTCTGAAAGCCGGCCGCCAGGATGTGATGCCCATGGGATATTTGGTGTGCGGTCCCGTAGGAACCGGGAAGACGTTCATGGTAACTTGTTTTGCAAGTGAAGTTGGTATCCCTATGGTTAAGTTGAAAAACTTCCGCAGCCAGTGGCAGGGTGTGACAGAAGGAAACCTGGAGAAGATCCTGTCTTTACTCAAGGCTATGGCCCCTGTAGCCGTTATGATCGATGAAGCGGATGCATACCTTGGCGATCGTGATGCGAGCGGGGATAGTGGCGTTTCAAGCCGGGTATTCTCGCAGATCGCGACTTTTATGAGTGATACGGCTAACAGGGGTCGCATTGTCTGGTTCCTGATGACCGCCCGTCCCGACCTTATGCCTGTGGATCTGAAACGACAGGGACGAGCCGAAGAGCACCTTGCACTTTTCCCGCCTTACACCAAAAAGGAGCGTGTGGAATTGTTTGAAGCAATGGCCAAAAAGACAGGCCTTAAAATGAGCGAAGAATATATTCCTGAACTCATAAAAAAAGGGGATAAAACTTTTTCCGGTGCCGATATGGAAGCCGCATTAACGCGTGCTAAATTCCGTGCTGCTGCAGAGGGCAAAAAGCAGGTCACACCAGAAATTCTTGACCTTGCACTCAATGATTTCCTACCCCCAACTTATCCCGAAGAAATAGAATTGCAGACGTTAAGTGCGGTTATTGAATGTACGTCTAAAGAGCTTCTTCCTGAACGTTACCGTGAAATGGACCGGGATGATATCTTATCAACTATTGAAGAATTGAAGTTTAGGATTGGTTGAAATCATTCTTAATCGATTAAGCTATTTTCCATCTCTGCGAATAATATCGGGTTAAATACCGATAAAGCTTAATACAGGCTTTATAGTCGATAATTGATTTTATCGGTTAAATAACCTATAATTTAGCATGATTAGTGTAATAACCGGTGATATCATCAATTCAAGAAACACGGAAACTGAAAAGTGGTTGAGGCCGCTTAAAGAAGCGCTCGATGAGATCGGTACATCCCCAAAAAGCTGGGAAATTTACCGGGGCGACAGTTTTCAAGCCGAGATAACTAATCCTGAAAATGCCCTTCAACATGTTATTGTTATTAAAGCGTCGGTAAAGCAGGTTAAAGGGATAGACGTACGGTTAAGCATTGGTATTGGTGATAAAACATTTGATTCCCCGAATATCACCGAATCGAATGGGGATGCTTTTGTTCGCTCGGGAGAAGGATATGAGCTCTTATCATCTGCCAAACAGAATATCATAGTGAAGAGTCCTGATGCGGCCTTTGATGAAGAGATCAATCTCTATCTGCTATTATTGCTGATTGCGATGGATAACTGGACTCCAAAGGCGGCAGAATATGTACGCATGAATTTAAAAGGAAACCTGAAGCAAGTGGATATAGCCAAGAAGCTGGGTATCACACAGTCTTCGGTAAGTGAGCGGCATAAGCGTGCATACATGGATGAAGTGAGGGCCGTAGAAGATCGATACAGGGAACAACTAAAAAAATTGGAGTTGTGATATGATCCTTCTTCTTAAACTCATATTAGCCCATCTGATTGGTGATTTTGGACTGCAATTCACAAAATGGGTAGATCACAAGCGTGAATATGGCTTAAGGTCGGGTTATTTGTACGCTCATGTGGCTATTCATGCGTTAGTCACTTTGTTATTATTATGGCCGGAGATCAGTAAAGACTTATTTTACCTCTGGATTCCCCTGATCATCCTTATCACTCATTTCATCATTGATGCCGGAAAACTAATATTCAGGAAGAATACCGGTTCGCAAAGCTTTGAACGGAATGCCTTTTATGAGCAAGTGCTCTTTTTTACTGATCAGTCTTTTCATCTGCTGGTGATATTCGGTATATGGTTTTGGATCGATAAAGAGGCTTCGGTGTTGCTTTCAATGCTATTCACTGAGCACAATCTATTGCTCTTGCTTTGCATTTTTATACTGACGCAACCCGCTGCTATTATCATAAAGATCTTGATAGCCGGATGGCTTCCTGAAAATGAAAGTAAGGAAAAGAAAACGCTGGCTAATGCAGGGAAATTGATCGGAATACTGGAAAGGCTGTTTGTTTTCGGGTTTGTAGTAAGTGGAAACTGGTCGGGTATTGGTTTTTTGTTAGCCGCTAAATCTGTTTTTCGTTTCGGAGACCTGAAGGAGAAAGAGGGGATAAAGCTGACCGAATATATTCTTATCGGTACCCTTTTAAGTTTCGGTTTGTCCATGCTGGTAAGCCTGCTTTTCATGGAGCTCCAGGGCTTTGTGGAATGATGAATTTAATCCCCAAAACTGATCCCGACGCCTTTAGCGGCTTGTACCAGAAATCCATTGGGATCCACGAGATTTTGGCCTTTGGTAGCTTGTTCTAATGAAACGGAGGTTATTTCATGATCAAGGAAAGAAACCATACGCCCATATTCTCCATTGATAGCCATTTCCATAGCTTTTACCCCAAACTGTGTGGCAAGCACGCGGTCGTAGGCAACAGGAGTTCCACCCCGTTGTAAATGTCCAAGCACCATTTCCCGGATGTCGTTTTCAAAGCCGGCTTTTTTTAATTGATCGGAAAGCTGATAGGCAACACCGCCTAATCGTACATTCCGGTAACCGACTTCGGTACTTTCGCGAGACATTATCGAACCTTCCTTAGGTTTAGCCCCTTCAGCGATCACAATGATAGCGAATCCTTTGCCAGCGTTGTAACGACTATTCAAACGATTTAAAACCTTATCAAGGTTATAAGGAATTTCAGGGATCAGGCAGACCTCAGCCCCTCCGCCTATGGCGGAATGAAGAGCGATCCAGCCGGCACCGCGCCCCATAACTTCCAGTATCATTAACCTGTGGTGACTCGCCGCCGTCGTTACCAGTTTATCAACAGCATCGGTGGCAATATCCACGGCCGTTTGGAATCCAAACGTGTAGTCGGTGGAGGCGAGGTCGTTGTCAATGGTTTTTGGTACGCCGATCACATTCAATCCCTTTTTGTGTAGGTCGTAGCTGATTTGTTGGGAGCCGTCACCGCCGATATTAATTACTACTTCGAATCCTTCTCTTTTCAGATATTCAATCATTTCGTCAGAACGATCTTCGGCGGTCCAGGATCCGTCGTCCTTTTTCACCGGCCAGTTAAAAGGTCCGCCTTTGTTGGTGGTTTGCAGAATAGTTCCACCTTTGGCATGAATGCCCGCTACTTTTTCATCATCAAGAGGAAGAATCTCTTTAGGGGAACGCAGAACCCCGTTGAAAGCTTCCATGCTTCCATAGACTTCCCACTTTTTGGTTTGCTCAGCCCGTTTAACTATGGCTCTGATAACGGCGTTCAATCCCGGGCAGTCTCCGCCTCCGGTAGTTACAAGTACTTTAGGCATATTGTTTTGATCTTGATTAATAAGCATCCAAAAGTATTACATATCGGACACTTTGATAAATTTTTCTTTGATGGTTGATAGAGAGAATGTATTCAGAAGATTTTGATAAGAGAAACGAATTGTCAGTAATCTTTTTTGTACAAGTGAATATCAACAAAAATAAAGCAGAAATGAATGTATTAGTAATTGGTGCAAACGGAGAAATAGGAACACGGTTGGTTCGAAAACTCAAGGAAGCCGGGCATGAACCGAAGGCCATGGTTCGTAAAGAAGAGCAGGTCAATCAATTTGAAAGTGAAGGAATAGAAACGGTATTAGCTGATCTGGAAGAGGATATCAGTCATGCTTACAGTGGGATGGATGCTGTAGTATTTACTGCAGGTTCCGGAGGAGATACTCCTAAATCGAAAACCAAGGTAATCGACAGAGACGGTGCCATAAAAGCTATTGATGAAGCTGAAGAAGCCGGAGTGAATCGCTTTGTAATAGTGAGCGCATTGAAGGCGAACCGAAATGAGGACTCATGGCCGGAAGCTATGCAGCATTATTACGAAGCCAAATCAGCAGCTGACGAGCACCTGCGAAATACCGATCTTGCTTATACCGTACTGATGCCCGGCCGATTGACCAACGAACCCGGAACCGGGAAAGTAGAACTCTCCGAACATATTGAAGACATCGAAAGCAGAACCATTACCAGAGATGATGTAGCGGCTGTGATCACGGAGATGATCGATAATCCTGCAACATTCGGTAAAAGCCTTGACCTGTTGCAGGGAGAAACTTCAATCAAGAAGGCCGTTTCCGGTATTTCATGAATATAAAAAAACCCCGGAACTGATCAGAGAACCGGGGTTTTCAGGGGTATAAATTAGTAGTTTAGAAATGCAACTAACTACTATTCAACAATAAATTTACCTTTCATCATAGCGTAGTGGCCGGGAAAACTGCATATATAGTCATAGGTACCTTTTTCAGGAGCCGTGAATTCAATCGTGGTTTCCTGCCCGCCACCTATAAGGTCGGTAGCTACGATCACTTTTTCTGTTCCTTTAGGAATGTAACCATTATCGGCTGCTTTAGAGGCTTCAGCTCCAAATGTGTTAATGTCGGTTCCCTTAGTCAACAGAACCCAGTTATGACCCATAGCTGCTTTTGGAAGTTTCCCAACATGTTTGAGGGTTAATACTACGGTTTGACCGGCTTCAACTTTGATCTCATTCAAATTAAATTGCATACGGTCATTGCCTTCAATTGTAATCTCAACTTTATCTTGAGCTGTTGCCGTTGAAGTGAAAGCGAGTGTAAAAATGGTTAGGATGGATAATAATAGTCTCATTATGATGGATGTTTAGTTAGGATTTTCAGCGAAACCGACCTCAGTATTTCGGATACGCTTCTCTTAAATGTTTAATTCGCTCATAAGATCACCAACAAATGTGAACATTTTGTGAAGTTCACTGAGAAAATTTTTACTCTGTTACAGAAATATCAAAACCCTAAACAAATAAGATGAATAAAATAAACTGGGGAATTTTAAGTATGGCTGACATCGCAACGAAACACGTGATTCCAGGAATGCAAAAAGGAGAGCTTTGTAATATTGAGGCCATATCATCAAGAACGGAGAAGCGGGCAAACGAAGCAGCTGCTGCCCTTAATATTCCCAAGGCCTACGGGTCTTATGAAGAACTGTTGGCCGATGAAGAAATTGAAGCTATCTATAATCCACTTCCCAACCACCTGCATGTACCGTGGACGATCAAAGCGCTGGAGGCCGGAAAGCATGTATTATGTGAAAAGTCGATTGCAGTAAATGCAAAAGAGGCCGAGATGCTAAAGGAGGAAACAGAAAAGTATCCCCGCCTGAAGGTGATGGAAGCTTTCATGTATCGCTTTCATCCCCAGTGGGAAATAGTAAAAAACTGGATCAATTCCGGAAAGATCGGTGATATCAAAACTATACAGACAATGTTTACTTATCACAATGTAAATCCCGACGACATACGTAATAAAGCAGGAATGGGGGGCGGTGGCCTGCTGGATGTGGGCTGCTATTGCATTTCCGCTTCACGCTACATTTTTGATGAAGAACCTTTAAAAGTGATGGGAGAAGTTGATATGGATCCTGATTTCAATATAGACCGGCTCGCCTCGGGAATACTGACATTTTCAAAAGGAACATCGGTTTTTACGTGCTCAACCCAGGCTAACAGAAATCAAAATCTTATTATTTTGGGTACTAAAGCGAGGATTGAAATGGACAACCCCTTCAACCCATACACAAATGCGACATCAGTATATTTAAGGAATAAAGGTGAATTGCTTGAAAAGAAAACAGTACAGGATGATCATTATACACTTCAGGGAGATGCTTTTTCCAGATCAATTATAAATAATGAATCGGTCCCAACTCCATTAACGGATGCCATTGCTAACCTTAAAGTGATAGATGCTGTTTTTGAGAGTAGTAAGAAACAGTTGCCTGTTCAGCTTTGAAAGAACTCTCAGTTGCTCAAACATCGGGAAGCATTAGCCAAATAATTGAATTATAATAAGCTGTATTTCCTAATTAGTTCGATAAAATAACACCTTCTTTCGTATAGTTTATATTGAATATAGAATAGATGATAATTGAATTAACCAATTAATTCAACCAAATGGTCGGAAAATTTGATTAATTTATATACCTTTCCATTAACGCAAACAAAAGGATTATGGCTTTAGAAAAAGAAACCGAAGAAAAAATTTTTACAGCAGCTCAAGAAGTGTTCCAAAAGAAGGGATTTGACGGCGCTCGTATGCAGGAAATTGCGGATGAAGCGGAGATCAACAAATCCATGCTGCATTATTACTACCGCAGTAAAGACAAATTATTTATGGCGGTTTTCCAGGCAGGAGTGAAGAAAATCCTGCCAAAACTTCTTGGGGTTTTAGGGTCGGATAAAACTTTAGAAGAAAAAGTAGTGCAAATAGTGGACTTCTATTACTATATCTTTAAAGTGAACCCGTATTTGCCAGCTTTTGTAATCCACGAAATGAATATGCATCCGGAGAGATTTCGTGATTTTATCATTTCCAGCCAGATTCAAATACCTCAGAAATTTAAAGAACAGGTTGAGCAGGAGGTTGCAGATGGCAGGATTATGGAAATAAAGCCTGAGCAGTTTTTAATAAATATTGTAAGCATGTGCATGATGCCGGTGATTGCCAAAACTATGGTTCAGGTCATTTTTAGTTTCGATGAAAGAGAGTACAAAGAGTTTCTAAAAGAACGCAAAGCCCTGATTCCCGAACTGATTATGAAAGGGGTGAAACCATGACTACATGCAGATTAAATACAACAGCTAAACCTGTCAGATTTCAAGGCTATTTGATTGAATATGCCCGCAGTGTTTTAAACCAGACAGGTTTATGGTATTCCATGTTAGCAACAAGTATAGGCTTCTTTTTTGCTGTTGTTCCACAACACGTTTTTGCCCAGGGCTCCGGAAAACCCATTTCTTTGGAATATTGCTATAAACAGATCGAGGTTTCATATCCGATATCGCAAAAGTTTGAAATCCAGAAGAAAATAACAGAACTCAATGACCGGATTGCAAGATCTGGACTATTTCCAGAGGTGCAGATTAGCGCCAGTGCCAGTTATCAATCGGATGTAACGAAAGTGCCATTTGCAGCTAACGTACCGGAATTAAGCAAAGATCACTACAATGTTTCTCTGGACGTAACTCAGCCAATTTATGACGGTGGAAGAATCAGAGTTATGCGAAAGCTGGAAATCGAGCAAAGTGCTGTCGAAGATGCCGGGGTGAAAACGGACCTATGGAATGTAAGAGGCCAAACCGAACAGGTATATTTTGGCATTTTGTTCTTGCAGAAACAATCAGAAACCATAAATGTACTTATCAAAGATCTGGAGGAACAGCTTGAATCGGTTCAGGCCAAAATAGATAATGGAGTGTTGTTGCCGGGAAACGGATTGGTGTTAGAAGCAGAATTACTCAAAGTTCAACAGCAAAATATACGGATTCGGTATGATTTGGAAGCTGCTTATGCGGTGTTGAGTGAACTGATAGGGGAAGAAATTATGCCGGATACTGAGCTGAAAATTCCATCCGTTCTGGCAACGGATTTTATTCCACAGGAAATTTCCCGGCCAGAACTTGAATTGTTCTCGGGTCAAACCAATACGCTAAATCTTCAGCAAGAGCTGACCCTCTCCGATAAAATCCCCAAAGTTTCCGCTTTTGCGAAAACGGCTTACGGCCGCCCCGGACTGGATGTATTTGACAACGATTTACAAACCTTCTGGATTGTGGGATTGAAGGCACAGTGGAGCTTAAAGAGCTGGATAAACTCCGGAAAGAAAGAAGAAGTGTTGGAATTACAGAAACGAAAAATCCGGGCTGATAAGGAAACATTCCGGCTTGGGGTAAAAAACGAACTCAGTACGTCAGAGAAAAAGATTGAGCAGCTCAGGGAGCAAATTGAACTGGATGAAAAAGTACTTGAGCTGCGGGAGCAGGTAGTGGAAGAAAAGAAAAATCAGCTTGAGCAGGGTGTAATTACTTCTACCGAATACATCACGGAATTAAATGCGGAAAGTCAGGCACGTTTAAATCTGGAAATACGTCGGGTACAGCTCATTCAGAGCATCATAGAATATTCAACTAAAAAAGGAATCTCATGGAATTAAAACAGATCATCGGATTGATAGGATTAGGGGTGTTACTTCTTTCTTGTAATACCGGGGACATTTCGGACGCCTACGGACAGTTTGAAGCCGATAAAACCACGATTTCTTCCGAAGCTTCCGGTATCCTGAAAAGCTTTGAGGTAAAAGAAGGGATGAAGCTGGAAACCGGTCAAAAAGTTGGACAAGTTGATACCACTCAGCTATCCCTTCGAAAAGAGGAGCTAATGGCTTCGGTCAGATCAATCCGCACCAACATCGATAAACTAACAGCTCAGGCGGGTGTGTACAAAGAGCAACTGAAAACGGAAGAACAAGATTTGGATCGACTCATCAGTCTGAAGCGAAATAATGCCGCTACCCAGCAGCAAATTGACCATGCGAAAGGACAGGTAAATGTACTTCAAAAACAGATCGCGTCGGTGGAAGTGCAAAAACAGTCGGTGTATGCCGAGCTTGAAGCCATGCGAACCCGGATTTCTCAAGTAGAAGACCAATTGCAAAAAGCTCAAATCATAAATCCCGTTGAGGGAATGGTGCTTTCTTCTTTTGCTGAGCCTAATGAATTGGTATCTGCCGGTAAGCCGCTGTATGAAATTGCTAATTTAGAAGAAATGGAATTGAGGGTGTATATCTCCGGAGCACAATTACCGAATATTACACTTGGGCAAAACGTAGAAGTGTTAATTGATAAGGATGCTGCTGTTAATGAGGCATTGAAAGGCACGGTAAGCTGGATAGCTTCGGAAGCGGAATTCACTCCCCGTATGATTCAAACCAAAGAGGAGCGTGTTACACAGGTGTACGCAGTGAAAGTGCGGGTGCCAAATCCGGATGGGAAGCTGAAGATCGGGATGCCGGGTGAGGTGAATTTTTAGTGAGTGGAACTGGAGATTGGGAAGGAGGCTCAAATCCCGGAGGGATGACACAACATAGTATTTAAATGAAAGCAGGAGCTTCCGGTATGTGTTCCCAAGCCGGAGGTTGGGAACGAGACTAATAAAGTATTAAAAGAGTTCCCTTGCCCAGCTATGTAGCATATGCGGAACAGGAGGGAAAGGGTCCTGCATGCACGATTAACAAAACAAAAAATCAATTTGAAATCAATCGTAAACATATTGCAAGTAAGCAAATTCTTTGGAAAGACAGCGGCTGTAAAGGAAATTTCTTTTCAGGTTAATACCGGGGAATTGTTTGGATTGATTGGCCCGGATGGGGCAGGGAAAACAACGCTGTTCAGAATCATAAATACACTGTTGGTCCCGGATTCAGGAACTGCTACGGTGTTTGGAAAAGACGTGGTGGGCGATTATAAAGAAATTCGCCCGCTATTAGGTTACATGCCAGGAAGATTTTCCTTATACCAGGATTTAACGGTGGAAGAGAACCTCCGGTTTTTTGCATCGGTGTTTGGGACTACCATTGAGGAAAACTATGAACTGGTGAAGCCGATTTACAGCCAGTTAGAACCCTTTAAAAATCGCTTGGCAGGAGCGTTATCGGGAGGGATGAAGCAGAAGCTCGCTTTGAGCTGTGCACTTATTCACAAGCCCAGGCTGCTACTCCTCGACGAGCCTACAACGGGCGTGGACGCCGTTTCCCGCAAAGAATTCTGGGAAATGTTGTCTGTGCTTAAAAAACAGGGGATTACCATTATCGTCTCCACACCGTATATGGATGAAGCCAATTTATGTGATCGTGTTGCGCTTATGCAGGAAGGTGAAATTCTACAAATTGATACCCCAAAAAATATTGTGGATGCTTTTGAGAAGCCCTTGCTGGGAATAAAAGCGGAGAACAAATACAAACTACTTCAGGCGTTAAAAAAGTATCCGAAGGCAGCCTCCGTGCATCCCTTTGGTGAGTTTATTCATTACACAGATCAGGATGATGCACCAGATTTGAATACTCTGAAGAATTACTTGATTAATCAGGGTTTGGAATCTGTTGAAATTAATTACATAAAGCCAAATATCGAAGACAGCTTCATGGCGTTGATGCACACCCAAACGGAGGTAGTCTATGAGTGAATTGGCCATCCAAACGGAAAACCTGACCCGCAAATTTGGAGAATTTACTGCTGTTGACAACATTTCATTTGATGTGAAGCAGGGCGAGATCTTTGGCTTTCTCGGAGCTAACGGAGCCGGAAAAACCACCGCCATGAAAATGCTTACAGGCTTACTTAACCCAACTTCAGGTTCAGCTACTGTTTCAGGAAGTGATGTTTATACCCAAGCGGAAACTATAAAAAAGAACATTGGCTACATGAGCCAAAAGTTTTCGCTATATGATGATCTTACAGCCGAAGAAAACATTCAATTCTATGGCGGTATTTATGGTATTTCAGATCAGGATTTATCTCCGAAGATTGATGAAGTCCTTGAATCTGTGAGCCTCGGCTCCGTCCGAAAACAATTGGTGCGCTCGCTGCCATTGGGATGGAAGCAAAAACTGGCGTTTTCTATTGCTATTCTCCATCAACCCAAAATTGTGTTTTTGGATGAGCCGACCGGCGGCGTGGATCCTGTAACCCGGCGTCAGTTCTGGGAGAAAATATACCAGGTTTCTGACCGCGGAATCACGGTTTTTGTGACTACACACTATATGGATGAAGCCGAATACTGTGACCGTATTTCAATTATGGTGGATGGCCGTATTGATGCACTCGGTACACCGGATGAGCTCAAAGAATCGTTCTCATCAGATTCCATAGAAAATGTTTTTATAAAGCTGGCTCGGTCAGCCACAAGGGGGGACGGATGAATTCATTTCGAGGATTTGTAACAAAAGAATTCAAACAGATTTACCGCGATAAGCGTACCCTGGTAGTGCTTTTCGGCATGCCCGTGATCATGATGGTATTATTTGGCTTTGCTATCCGGAACGAGATCGACGACGCTCAAATTGGGATTCTTGATTTTTCTAAGGATGAGGTGACCCGGACTATCACCCAAAAACTGGAGGCTTCTAAATCATTTCAGGTGAGGGCATACCTGGAAAATTATGATGAAGTGGAAGGGTTATTTCGTCAAGGAGATATCAAAGAAATTGTAGTATTTGAGCCGGGTTTTCAAGAAAAATTGGTTCGTAAAAATGTGGCAGATATTCAAATCATAACTGACGCCACCGATCCAAATCTGGCTAACCTGGTGCAGTCATACACCTCAAATGTTGTTCGGGATTATGTACAGATACTGAACCGGGAGGCACAGGTACAACAAGCCGGAATTCAGCCACAAGTTCGGATGATGTACAACCCGGAACTGCGCAGTGTAAACTTGTTTGTACCGGGACTCATCGCCGTCATCCTCATGCTGGTTTCCGCTCTTATGACATCTATCTCCATTACACGCGAGAAGGAGATGGGTAATATGGAAATCCTGCTGGTTTCACCGCTTAAACCCTATCATATTATAATCGGTAAAGTCTTGCCCTACATGGTTTTGTCGGTAGTGAACGTAATTACCATCCTGGTACTTGCCGAGTTTGTGTTTCATGTTCCTTTTGAAGGCTCATATCTGTTTTTTTTCCTGGAGGCCGGGTTGTTTATTATGACTGCTTTGGCGTTAGGCGTGTTCATTTCTTCTGCATCGAACAATCAGCAAACGGCTATGATGGTCTCGCTGGCCGGACTGCTGCTTCCAACCGTTTTACTCTCCGGATTTATCTTCCCGGTTGCCAGTATGCCGCTTCCGCTGCAATGGATTTCCCATATTATTCCTGCAAAATGGTTCTTAATTATTGTACGAGACATTATGCTTAAAGGCTCCGATCTGATGTTAGTTTGGAAGGAAACGTTGGTTCTGTTGGTAATGACACTGGGATTTATCGGGCTGAGCCTTAAAAAATTCAAAGTGAGGCTGCAATGAGGATCATCCGGTTTTTACTTCGAAAAGAGTTCCTTCAGATTTTTCGGAATAAAGCCATGCTGCCTATCCTTTTTGTGATGCCGGTAATTCAGCTTCTGGTTCTTTCCTTTGCGGCCACTTACGAATTGAAGGAAGTGGATTTTGCCCTCCTTGATATGGATCAGTCACGGGTTTCCAGGGAGCTTGCTGCCAAATTTCAGTCTACCGGCTATTTTAATTTACAGGCAGAAACTTTTGACAGGAATAAGGCGATGGAATGGCTGGATGCCGGACGTGTGAGCCTGATCATTATTGTACCACCGGATTTTGAAGAAGATTTAACCAACGGGAGAGAAGCACCCGTTCAGCTTATTATTGATGCGGTGGATGGGAGTACTGCCGGACTTATTCAATCCTACAGTGCGTCAATTTTGAATGATTTGAATGCGGAGAAACAGCTTGAGTTGAAAATTAAGTCGGCTGACCCGGCAGTGGTTCAGGCCAAAACTATCAATCTCATTCCTCAAAACTGGTACAACCCGGATTTGGATTACATTACTTTTATGGTGCCGGGAATTTTAGTGGTGCTGGTGTCTATGATTGGTTTGTTTTTATCAGGGATGAATATTGTCCGCGAGCAGGAGATCGGAACCATTGAGCAGCTTAACGTTACACCCATCCGCAAATACCAGTTTATGGTTGGCAAGCTCCTGCCGTTCTGGATTATCGGGATGTTTGACCTCTTAGTGGGCTTGGCCCTGGCGCGATATGGATTTCATATTCCGTTTTTGGGAAACTTGGCTACTATTTTGGTGGTAGCCGGAATTTTCCTGGTGGTTATTCAATCACTGGGATTACTCATCTCCACCATGACCAATACCCAGCAACAAGCCATGTTCATCGCCTGGTTTATCATGGTGGTTTTCATTTTACTGGGCGGACTCTTCACCCCGATAGAAAGCATGCCGGGATGGGCACAAAATATTACTCTTGCCAATCCCGTGGCCTACTTCATCAAAATCATGCGGATGGTTCTCCTCAAAGGAGCCGGCTGGCAGGAAATTCAGGTTATGGTGTACACCCTGATTGGGATGGGGAGCGTGTTGCTGATGGTTTCGATTAACCGATATAAGAAAACCACGGGCTAAAGCCCGAACATTGAACAAGGAACATTCAATATTGAATGTTGAAGTATTATAATTCCGTGGCAAAGAAATGACCTCAGAGAAATCCATAAAACTCATAAAGCCCAACCTCCGGCAACCATTAAAGCCACTGTCACCTACCGGGCGGAGGTTTGAAGGAGGGTGGTTCGTAATTCCCGGGCTGCGTCCGGCCTGGTTTCCCAAACCCAATTTTATCTCCCAACGGACTTGCCCGGGGCTACTCACATTAGACCCAGTCAGCCACTAAATACAGTACTTGATTCAACACGATTATTTTGTATCGCACACTTCCTCTCCTTGCCAAGGAGAGGAAAGAGGAGAGGTCGAAATGCAGGGGCGGGCAATGGTGTTGGGAAATGCCATCCGCGTCCCATTCATTTTTGTGCTTTCGTGGCAATAAAATCACATTCTTAAATAACGGGAATTCGATATAAAGACCATCGCTTGAATACGTTGAAGGATCACTTTGCGGCAAACGGCCTGTATGAAAAGCATTATGCTAAAAAAGCAGGGCTAAGTTTATTAGGGAAAACCGTTTACTTTCACAAAACCTCCAAGGATTGTGAATCCTTGGAGGTTTTTTCCTAATAAATTAATGGGTCCATTCATAAGTATTGAGTTTTCACAAAGGTTGAAATGCCCGTAATCCTATGGTTGGTCAGGTATCGAATACTTAAGTAATGGCTACCATTAGATTCCCGTTTCCACGGGAATGACCACAAGTATCCATTTTTATCCTTTTAACGTATTTCTTATCTCGAACTCACGTTAAAATACTTCATCAATTTAATGCGTACCTTAAAGCTCACTTTTCTTAGCCCGGCTCAGATCCGGGCTTTTTCATTTAATACCCCATATGTCTTTTAAATCACTGAATCTCAGTACACCCATCCTTAAATCCCTGGAAGAAGAAGGATACACTCACCCCACACCTATTCAATCTCAAGCTATTCCTATTGCTCTTAAAGGCTCGGATGTGTTAGGATGCGCACAAACCGGGACCGGGAAAACAGCCGCATTTGCGATCCCGATTTTACAATTGTTGAATGCAAGCAAAAAACATGGGAATAATAGAAAAATCCGGAGTTTGATCGTCACCCCAACCCGTGAACTGGCCATCCAGATTGATGAAAGTTTTCAAAGTTATGGCAGGTACACGAATTTAGAAACCGCTGTTGTTTTTGGAGGAGTAAATCAAAAAGGACAGGTGAGAAAACTGAAGAGAGGAGTAGATATTCTCACAGCCACTCCCGGACGATTACTTGATCTGATGAACCAGGGATTTATTTCCCTCTCTGATATCGAAATATTTGTACTGGATGAAGCCGATCGCATGCTTGACATGGGTTTCATTAACGATATAAAAAAACTACTGAAAGCTCTTCCCAATAAGCGTCAAACATTGTTCTTCTCAGCAACCATGCCGTCTGAAATTGTACACCTTTCAAAATCGATCCTTAACAACCCTGTAAAAGTGGAAGTTACACCAGAATCTTCTACGGTAGATATCATTAAGCAGGGCATTTATTTTGTGGATAAAGGAAATAAAAAAAATCTACTGGTGGATGTGCTACAAGAAGCAGGCTCAAAGTCGGCATTGGTTTTTACCCGTACAAAGCACGGAGCCAATAAAGTGGTGAAATTACTGAATAGCCAAAATATTCAGGCAGAAGCTATTCATGGAAATAAATCTCAGGCAGCGCGACAACGAGCGCTCGGGAACTTCAAAGACCAGATAACAAGAGTTCTTGTTGCAACCGACATTGCTGCCCGCGGCATTGATGTGGACGAGTTGGAGTATGTAATTAACTATGAAATCCCAAATATACCCGAAACGTATGTACATCGGATAGGACGAACCGGAAGGGCAGGATTAGATGGCACTGCGTTGTCCTTTTGTGATGCTCAGGAAAAATCCCATTTAAAAGATATTGAGAAACTGATTGGTAAAAATATCCCTGTGATAGATGATCATGAATATCCGTTAATGGAGCATAACCCGGCTGCTCCCGAGAAACAAAAACAACGTCCGTCCAGAAAACACAAAAGTGAGAAAAGAAAGATAAGTACCGGGGGTAAGCCTAAGAGCAATAACAAGAAAAGAAGAAGAAAAAGAGCGGGCAATAACAGGTAAAAGACAATATTTGCCTGGGGTGTTTGCGGGCTTATTCTGGCGAGAAGGATGGGGCTTTTAAAATCCCAAGTGAATATATGCTATCACTATTGATGCAGTTTTCGAGAGTTTTCTGAGAGAAGCCTTGGTCAAAATTTAGAAGGGAATACGAACTGAAATGGAAGTTCCTTCACCAACTTCAGAATTTAAACTGACCCCGCCTTTCATCAATTCCGTTAAATGCCGGGCAAACTGAAATCCAAATCCGAAGCCTTATTCATCTTTGGTTTCCGCAGTACTTTTAGCATTTCCTGACATTATTTTTTTGACCTGATCTTTATTCATTCCAATTCCGATGTCCTTCACATGGACGTTCAATAATCTTTACTATGCTGTTTAGATGTCAAGGGGGCTTCATTTAAACCCTGAGCTGGATTATTGATAGCTTGAAAAATGCCTAAAAGTCATCCCTGTGAAGGCAGGGATCTTATTATTGCCAGTAATTCAATCATGGATACGTAAAAAAACAAGTAGATTTCGGGCATTCGCCGCGAAATGCCCATCTTGCCTGTGATAGAGCCTACTTTTTAATCGAACTCGGGTTTTAACAATATTTTGAGAGTTTTAATAAACGATCAAATTCGTTACAGGGATAAGAGTTTTTTTTTGTCAAAGACCAAAATTATTCAGATAAACTCCATATATCTACCCGGTCCAGGGCAATGTAAGGTACAGCTATGTGGTTGAGTTTGGTATTTATACCTATATCAGCCGGCCGGCCGATTGTTTTGATGAGGATTCGTTCTGTGTTTTCGTTGAATATCCGTATGGAGGAATCCTGCTGACTGGTTGAAAATAAAGTAGCTCCAATGAATTCAATTCCATCGAAATACCCTCCTTCCAGTGTTTCAAATTCACTGAGCTCACCGGAAGCGTTAAAAGCATAAAAAGTTTGATCGCCGCCCCAGGGTGCCAATAGAAAATCTCCGGTGTTTGGATCCAGGGTAATCCCATTCGGTGCATTGGGCAGGTCTTCAAGAAATAATTCAACGCTTTCATTCTCCACTTTATAAACGGTGGATGTTCCCGTATCAGTTACATACAAAGTGCTATTTTCATCCGCAGAAACATCATTGAGGAATCCTATCTCGAATTCAGTAAAATCAACAAAATGGGTTTGTTCTCCGGAATCTTTATCAAAGCCATGAAGTCCCAGAACATCAGCAGCCCACAAGGTTTGATCAACGATAAACATACCACGGGGAGCGTGAAGGGGAGCGTCATTGGTGCCGATCATAAATTTCAGGTTAAGGATATTTCCCTCAGCATCTGCTTTTGTGATGAAGCCGGTAGAATCCTGATCATTACCGCCACCGGTAAAGTTGGATATGAAATATACATCCTGATCCGGATCATACCGAACGGCCTCAGGGCCATCAAGTCCGGTTATGGAATATACAATATGAGTAGAGTCTTGAACGGTCTCTAAATTAAGGGTAGGAGTGGGAGACTCAGGGGAGGTACAGGCTGTTGCAAAAAATAGGATGATTGTTAAAAATGAACATATAGCTCTCATACGTATTCCTTTATTTATTGAACCAAGATATATCACGTATTTCAAAAAAATCTTCCTGATCCCAATCTGTGTTAATTATAATTCCGCCTATCAATAAAAGCGGTTTTGTTCCAAGGTTTTCAAGGCCTGCTCCAATTATGTCGGCCAGTTCCCTTTTTATTTGGTTAAATCCAGTTTCGGTAGTCGCTACAATCTCGTTATCAGCGGTCTTGATGTCCTCGTAATTTTCGATCAACACCTTGTGTACTTGTCCCTGCTGATAATCATTATGAGAAATATTTAAGACATTTCCTTCTTTTACGTTATTCAGTCCAGCAATCAAAGAACCACAGCTTGAGGATGGCTCTGTTTGTCCTTCTCTCAATACCTTCCCAAAAGTTCCGTTTTTGGTAACACCTACATGAGGTCCATATAGAATGATTGCTGCTCCCTCATTAGGAATATGACTGGAAAATGCTGCGAAACCCGTTTTTCCGGTAAATGGAAGGCCGGAAATCCCACCAAAGGAAAAAGGCCCGGGACCTTTAAAATCCTCTCCAATTTTTAAAAAGCTATTATTGATCTCGTCACTGCAGATGGATGTTCCCCATATACAATCAGCAGGATTCAGGTTATTGTCTTCAAGTTTTTTACGTATCGTTTTCTTAAGCGAAGATAGAGACTTAGCCTTCGGGTAAACCTTGATTATATGTTGCATGTCATTAATCTAAATTACTGCTTTATTTTGCGTCAAATCTAACGATATAAAATCATTATTTAGAAATTAAATTCCTGCAATACGGAAGAAGTATGAAATAAAAAATTAATATTCTGCCGAATATCATAACAGAAGCTTTTTATCCGTATATTTAGAGCTTATTAAAATTGTGAGTTCGCGATAAGACTGGAACACTAATACTTTTCAGGTTTATAGAACCTTGCTGGCCTTTGTAAATCAAGCAGTCGTGCTTGCCTCTTGTCCATAGCTCACCCCAAATTTATTCCGGACAAGAAGACGCGCAGCAAAAAATTTCTGAACGGGATCAAAACGACTAAAAAATACTATATGTCAACGTTCAAAGAACTGGGCCTGTCGCCCGAAATATGTCAAGCAATAGAAGATCTTGGCTTTGAAACCCCCACTGAAGTACAGGAAAGAGCTATTCCTACTATATTGGCTTCACAACGGGATCTAATTGCATTGGCCCAAACCGGAACGGGTAAAACCGGAGCTTTCGGAATGCCCGTGCTGCAACAAGTGGATGCCAACTCAAAAAATGTTCAGGTTTTGGTGCTTTCACCAACCCGCGAACTGGCTATCCAGATAGAAAAAGACCTGAAGGCTTTTGCCAAATATCAAAAAGGAATTAAAACATTAGCTGTGTATGGCGGAGCGAATATCTCCACCCAGATACGCGGACTTAATAACGGTGCTCAGGTTGTGATTGGAACGCCGGGACGAATGCTGGATCTCATCAGGAGAAGAAAGCTCGATGTTACAAATGTTCGTTCGTTGATCTTAGATGAAGCTGATGAAATGCTGAATATGGGATTCCAGGAAGACCTGGATGCCATTCTTCACGATACACCGAAACAAAAACAAACGCTGCTGTTTTCTGCTACGATGCCAAATCAGATTTCTAAAATGGCCCGTAAGTACATGAACAATCCCGAAGAAATTCAGGTGAATGCCCGTAATTCCGGTGCGCTGAATGTAGAGCACCATTTTTACATGGTACAAGCTAAAGATCGCTATGATGCACTCAAGCGGATAGCCGATGTAAATCCTGATATTTATGGGATCATCTTCTGCAGAACTCGCCGCGAAACCGCTGATATTGCTTCTAAACTTTCCAAAGAAGGATACAATGCCGACCTGTTGAATGGAGACTTGTCTCAAAATCAGCGTGATGAGGTGATGAACCGCTTCCGTTCTAAGGATCTGCAATTGTTGGTTGCTACCGATGTTGCTGCCCGCGGATTAGATGTGGACAGCCTGACGCACGTTATCAACTATAATCTTCCGGATGACCTGGAAGTGTATATTCACCGAAGTGGCCGTACAGGCCGTGCAGGAAATAGCGGGATCGCCGTTTCCATTATCCATACCCGTGAAATGAACAAGATCCGGTCACTGGAAAAAATGTCCGGCAAGGATTTCATTAAGCAGGATGTTCCGAAAGGCGAGGAAGTTTGTGGTGTTCGCATGATGGATATGGTTGAGAAACTCAGAACCACAGAAGTTAACGAAAAGCAGATCGAGAAGTATTTACCGGAAGTGTATGAGCGGCTTGCTGACTTAGGCTGGCAAGAACTCATCAAACATTTTGTATCCATGGAATTCAATCAGATCCTGGAATATTACGAGCAGGCCGGCGATATCAATGCCACAGCCGGGAAGTCGAAGAATAACAACCGTAAGAATTCATCTAATCGTAAAGAAAATAGAAATTCAGGCGGAAGCAGCAGTAATCGTATTGCTGAAGCAGGTTTTACACGGTATTTCCTGAATGTAGGTGGAAGAGACGGATTGAATCCGGCCCGATTGATGGGTGTTGTAAATGAACAAATGAATGGCAAAAAGCCGGATTTTGGTAAGATCGATATCCAGAATAATTTCTCATTCTTTGAAGTAGAAGAAGGATTTGATTCGAAATTGTTTGAATCAATGAACGGAACAAAATTTGAGGGAAGAGACATTTCCGTTGAATTGGCTAAGCCCGATACCAATGGGTCTTCTTCATCAAACGGTTCTTCATCAGGAGCATATAAAGGCAAAGGCGGTTCCGGTTCTAAGAGATCTGGATTCAAAAAAGAGAACAGGAAATTCAGAGGCGAAGAGCCTTTTGCGAAATCCAAGGAAAGTGAGCCTTTTAGTAAATCTAAAGGCGGACGTATCAAAAAGAAAAGAAGTCCAAAAGTGTATAGTTAATCACTTTGAATTCATTCAGCCTGTAAGATAGACAGGTAAAGGACAGACAGAATCTAAGCCCGGGATCAGAAATGATTCCGGGTTTTTTTATGAAATGTCAGTTCGAGATAATTATCCTCGTTAAAGTCTTTGAGTCACGATCTGATGGCTCCAAGTCCATCTGACCGTTTGTTTAATTCGAGCACCAAGTTCAGTTCGTATCCTAATCCAACATCCTGCGTCTCTATCATTGATCAGCCCCTTCGATCAGCCCCATCCATCAAGCCGGGTATCCGTTAGATGGATCTCATAGCTATTTTAACGTGAATTCGATATAAAGACCATCTGTTGAGTACGTTGAATGGTCATTTCGCGGCGAATGTCCGAAATCTTATGGCTGATCAGATAGGCAATACGGAATTCATGGCAGCCATTAGATTCCCGTCTCCACGGGAATGACCGCAAGCATCCATTTTTATCCTTTTAACTTCGTTCTTATCTCGAACTCACGTTATTTTAAACTTCTTTCAGAAATATTCTTTATCTCGAATTCGCGTTATGAAGAAAAACCCTGTGTTTAAGGGATCAAGCGTTGGGGCTGGAGCTTCCAAAAATAGATCTCATGCAAAGTTATAGTTAGTAGAGCACTGAAAACATAAACTTTATATATGTTCCGAAATAAAATAATTGTTACATATTATGTTTTTAAAAACATAATATGTAACATCAGTCGGAATATGATAACAAATAAATTTATGGCGACCGAAAGAGAACGAACGATACTTGACACCGCAAAAGAGCTGTTTTGGAACTTTGGCATTCAGAAAGTTACGGTAAAAGAAATTTGCAAAGAGGCAGGGGTAAGTAAAATGACTTTTTACCGTGCCTTCAGGAACAAAGAAGAAGTAGCCGCATTGGTCGTTGATGAATTTATCGATAAAATCGAGCATGATTATGAAGCTGTGTTAGTTCAGTCAATCGGCTTTCCGGAAAAAGTACAACAGCTTATCGGGCTGGAATACAAGTACTCTTCTAAAATGAGCAAAGCGCTACTAAAAGATCTGTATCAAAGAGAGAAAAAAGGGTTGGCATTAAAACTGGAGAAAAGTCAAGAGAGATTAATGAAATTAATTGAAACTCACTTCAAAGAAGCACAGGATGAAGGATGGATCAATCCCGATTTAAGCATGGATTTTATACTCTACATGCTAAATGAACTGAATCACAAAGTTGAGGATGAAAAATTACTTATGATGTACACGCATCCGTCGAAATTGATCATGGATCTGACCAATTTCTTTTTTTATGGTATAGCTAATAAAGATGTACAAGGATGAAACAGCGGATATTCAATATTGGTATTAGTATTTTTTTAATATTTAATATTACTGTATTTGCACAAAATAAACAGTCGTTTGAATTTAATGGGCAGCTTTCCGTATTCGGTAGTTATAGTCCTGATAATACGCTCGATTTTTTTACAGGCGGGCGCTACTTACCCGAACTGAGTTATAACATTCCCATAAGTTCTTTTAAGTCGATTGATATTCTGACATCAGCAAATATGTATGGTTCTGTCTATTATCAACTATTCGATTCGGCGAGAACCGACGCTGACATTAAACCTTATCGCGTTTGGGCACGCTATACCGGTAATCAATCAGAGGTGAGAGCGGGTTTACAAAAAATAAATTTCGGATCAGCAAGCTTACTGCGCCCAATGCAATGGTTCAATCAAATAGACCCAAGAGATCCTTTGCAGATTACCAATGGGGTTTACGGTGTTTTAGGGCGGTATTATTTTTTGAATAATGCGAATATCTGGCTTTGGGCACTTTATGGTAATGAGGAAACCCGGGGGTTCGATGCCGTGCCAACCTATGGAAAAACACCCGAATTCGGTGGGCGTATTCAATATCCAATGAAAAGTGGTGAAATGGCTTTTTCCTATCATCACCGAACCGCTGACACTGAAGATTTGAGAGCAATTACGCAATATGACAAGATTCAGGAAAACAGATTTGGACTGGATGGGAAATGGGATGTCGTACTTGGCTTCTGGTTCGAAGCTTCCTTTATTCATAAATCCTTAGATGTGGGTGATCTCACTAATCAGACCTTACTTATGGTGGGCGCCGATTACACCTTTGGGATAAAAAACGGGCTTACTGTTGTCGGTGAACACCTGATCAGCTCTTACGATGAAGATCCGTTTGAAATGGCTAATACTTCAAATATATCCGCATTAAGTTTCTCTTACCCATTGGGTCTTTGGGATAACCTGGGTGTTTTTACTTACTACGATTGGGCTGCAGACAATCTTACTTTTTCGCTCAATTATGAACACCAATTCAACAAAGTAGTTGGTCATCTTATAGCATTTTATAATCCTGACACACAAACAGGTATTCAGCAGAATAATCTTATTAATAATTTCTCAGGGCCCGGGATAAGACTCATGGTCGTTTATAATCACTAAATCAATAGAAATGGATTCAGAACATATTATACAGTTAGAACATGTTACCAAAAAATTTCCGGTGGGCGATGGGAGGCACTTTACGGCCCTGAAAGATATAAATTTGACCTTCGATAAAGCAGAGTTTGCAGGCTTGGTAGGTCCAAGTGGGTCGGGGAAAACAACCTTGCTTAATATCATAGGCTCTTTAGACAGTCCTACTGAAGGCAAAGCAATGGTACTGGGAAAGAATATAGCTGAACTGTCTCACAAGGAATCGGCGCATTTACGTAATATTCACATTGGATTTATTTTTCAAGTGTACAACTTGTTACCGGTTTATACAGTGTTTGAAAACGTAGAATTTGCACTTTTGCTACAGAATATTGGTGAAAGCGAACGAAAAAAAGCTGCTATGGAGGCTCTGGAATGGGTTGGATTACAGGATTTAGCCGATAAAAAGCCGGACAAGATATCGGGGGGTGAAGGTCAAAGGGTTGCCATAGCCCGGGCTATTGTAAAACGACCGAGTATCATGCTCGCAGATGAACCTACGGCCAACCTGGATGCAAAAAATGCCCATCAGATTATGAAGATTCTTAAGGGGCTTAATAAAGAACTCGATACTACCTTTCTATTTTCAACGCACGACGAAAAGGTGATGCAATACCTTGACCGTACCATTAGCCTCAGAGATGGGAAAGTCGAAAAGGATAAAACAACAAACGAAAGCAATAAACTATCATGAAAATTGCCTTTCAGATAGCCTGCAAAAACCTAATGGGTGCCGGCCTGAGAACCTGGCTGAATGTTGGCGTACTATCATTCGTATTCGTTATTATTATTTTATTCAATGGACTGATTGAGGGCTGGAGTGAGCAATCCATAGACCAAAGTATAGAGTGGGAATATGCAAATGGCCATCTCCTGAACGAGGATTATGACCCATTGGATCCTTTTTCCATCGAAGATGGACATGGCAACATAAATGATGTGAGTACAGCCGGCCTAACGCCCGTGTTGATTCGACAAGCTACCATATACCCACAGGGGAGAATGAAAACGATCTTACTAAAAGGGATTCGATCCGACCAAAATACCATCAAATTGCCAACCCAGGCACTTGATAGCAGTTCGGCTGAAATTCCGGCGATTATCGGAGTACGAACAGCAGAAGTTGCCAATCTAACGGAAGGCGATCAGGTGTTGCTTCGTTGGCGCGATAAAAATGGGACATTTGACGCAGCTGACATTACCATTGCAGAGATTTTTAATACGAGTGTAGCCTCGGTGGATAACGGACAGATCTGGATCTCTATAGAGAAACTTTGGCAAATGACTGATTTAAAAAATGAAGCCACTTACCTTATAGCAGATGACAGCTATAGCCATCAAAATGTAGATGGGTGGAGGTTTGAAAATCAGGATGCACTTTTAAGCGAATTTCGTGAACTTATTCAAATAGAAAAATATTCATCGTCCATCCTTTACCTGGTGCTACTGATAATTGCGCTCATTGCAATTTTTGACACACAGGTACTTTCCATATTTCGCAGGCAAAAAGAAATTGGAACGTACGTGGCTTTAGGAATGACGCGGGTAGAGGTACTACGGCTTTTCACTGTTGAAGGAGCTTTATATAGCGTGTTTGGCGTGATAGCCGGTTTAATTTATGGTATTCCGCTGTTCATTTGGGTAAATGAGGTTGGAATTTCATTTCCTGATTATTATCAGGATATGGGAATTAATATGCCTTCCACCATATATCCGGAATTTGCTGTGTGGTTAATCGCATTAACCGCTGTTATTCTGATCCTTTCAGCTACATTGGTAAGCTTGATCCCGGCAAGAAAAATTGTACAAATGAACCCCGTGAACGCACTCAAAGGTAAGATCCAATGATCCGGTTTCTATTAAAAGGCATTTTAAGGGATAAGAGCAGAAGCCTTCTGCCGATAATTGTCGTATCGCTTGGTGTCGCTCTCACAGTTTTTTACAGCGGATTTTTGGAAGGCGTGATGGGTGATATAATCAGGCAGAATGCCCGGTTTGAAACAGGGCACGTAAAAGTGATAACCAAAGCCTATGGGAAAAATAAAGACCAATTACCGATCGACTTAGCACTTCTTGACGTCAATTCTCTGGTGCAATCTCTTGAAAATCAATTTTCGGATATGGACTGGGTAAAACGTATTCGCTTTGGCGGTTTAATCGATGTCCCTGATGAAAATGGTGAAACAAAAGGGCAACGCCCTGCTACAGGCCTTGCTCTTGAACTTTTCTCCGAGCAAAGTAAAGAGGCTGAACGTTTGGATATACAAAATGCCCTCGTCTCTGGTAGTATTCCTGATGAATCTGGTGAAGCACTTGTAAGCTATGAATTTGCAGATAAAATGGATGTCCAGATAGGAGATGAAATCACCTATTTCGGTTCTACCATGTACGGCAGCATGGCATTAACAAACTTTACAGTAAGCGGCACCATTCGATTTGGGATTGCAGCAATGGATCAGGGTGCATTGATTGTGGATATCTCAGACGCCCAGAAGATGTTGGATATGCAGGATGGTTCTACTGAAATTTTGGGCTTTTTATCTTCCGGGGTTTATGACAATGAGGTTGCAACAAACGTCATGGAGAATTTTAATGCCAAATACGCTGATAGCTCTGATGAATTTGCATCAGTAATGGTAAGATTAAGGGATCAGAATAATCTCGCTGGTATGCTTGATTACGTAGATTTAGCTTCGGGATTATTTATCGGAATATTCGTTCTTGCCATGTCTGTTGTACTTTGGAATACAGGCCTTATTGCAGGACTGAGACGCTATAAAGAATTCGGGATCAGATTGGCATTAGGTGAAGCAAAAGGTGAAATATATCGTTCTATGATTTATGAAGCCGTTCTTATCGGTGTAATTGGCTCGGTGTTTGGTACCGCTATTGGCCTTGGCCTTACGTATTATATGCAAACCGTAGGCTTAGATATAGGCCAGTTTTTAGATAATGCCGGGGTGATGATGCCCATAACTATGCGGGCTAAAATTACACCAAGCTTGTTCTATATCGGTTTTATTCCCGGCTTACTGGCCATGGTTTTTGGAAATATGCTGGCAGGTTTCGGAATTTATAAAAGGGAAACTGCTACACTTTTTAAGGAATTAGAAGTTTAAACACATTAAAACACTCAAAATGAAATATATTATAACGGTGACAGCTCTTGCATTTTTAAACACATTTGCTGTGGCACAAAGTGCTGAAGAGATCATTCAAAAAGTGGATGAAAATATGATTTCATCCACGCAGATATCAACATCCGAGATGGTCATTTACGGCCGCCGAAACACACGGACCGTGACCTCAAAAAATTATGCTGAGGGTACCGAAAACTCTTTTACGGAGTATTTATCACCGGCACGGGAAAAGGGTACGAAAATGCTAAAGCTGGATGACCAACTGTGGATCTATAATCCATCGTCTGATCGGACTATCCAAATATCAGGCCATATGCTCAAACAGTCAGTAATGGGTTCTGATCTTTCTTACGAAGATATGATGGAAGAGCGTGAGTTAGTTGAAATGTATGAGCCAAGCATTATAGGAGAAGAAGAGATTGATGGGAGGCAAACATGGAAATTGGAGCTAAATGCCATAGTAGATGATCCAACATACGAAAGGCAAACTATTTGGGTTGATCAGGAACGGTTCGTGCCACTGAAACAAGAAATGTTTGCAAAAAGTGGCAGATTATTAAAGAGAGTAACCCTGCGGGATGTTCAGCTTTTCGGTGACCGCTGGTATCCAACTAAAATGAATTATAAAGATGTGCTTAAAGATGGTAAAGGGACAGATTTTATCATATCTGACATTGAGTTCGATGTCGATATTCCGGCTTATATATTTACTAAGGCTTCATTAAGAAAGTGATGCCCGGAATGCAGTCCGTTTAGTAAAATTTGGCACATCAACATACACCTCTTTTAGATCAAAAATCTTATCATCGGAACCAGCAAAAACTCGAATTCGAATAAAATAAGTACCAAATAATCCAAGAAGCATATAGGGGTCATTCCTGCGATGGCATGGACCTTATTGTTGCCGGTAAGTCAACGTTTGATACCTAAAAAACAAATTAGATTTCGGGCTTACACCGGGAAATGACTATCAGGCTTATTTTAAAAGCCACTTTTTTACCGAACTCAGGTTAAAAGGAAGACAGTATAAACAATCGTGAAGTGGCCTGATAATGCATAGGGCCATAAGATTAGGAGGGGCCGAAAAGATATTTCATCCATAATCATTCGTGAGACGGACGTTAGCCGCCGGACAAAATTAGTGAAGAATCCTTGTAATCGTAAGATTCGTTAGATCCACGATTTACAGCTTAGTTGGATTTGGTGCATCCCCATACACTTCTTTAGGATCGAAAACCTTCTCATCTTCCTCGAAGTTCAGTTCACCGCCTTTTCTTTCAAACTCATCACCTGTCGGTACGCTGCGGTAAAAGCATGAACGATAGCCTACGTGACAGCTGGCGCCGTTCCCCTGAACTTCAACCCGAAGCCATACGCAATCCTGATCGTCATCAATGCGTATTTCTTTTACAGTTTGAACCAATCCGCTGGTAGCGCCTTTGTACCACAAAGTTTCACGGCTTCTGCTGTAATACACCGCTTCTCCAATCTCAATGGTTTTCTTTAGGGCTTTCTCGTTCATGTAGCCATGCATCAGCAATTCGCCCGATTCATAATCGGTAGTTACCACAGGAATCAAACCATTTTCCTGAAATTTTGGGGCCAGATCCGTTCCTTCTTCTACTTGTTCTACGGTAAGTCTTTGCTTGAATTTGATATCGCTCATTAATCTAAGTTGGTAGGTCAATAGTTTTAATAATTGGAGCAACCTCGCAGCGCTCGACAGATCCTGCGAGCGTTGTGGTTGAACGCTACGAGGAACTTTGCACGCTCGCAGGTTTGCCCTAAAATTTTATTTCTTTTAGTGTTTTAGAGATTTTGTGGCGCTGTAAATAAATGGTCATTCTGAGTGAAAGCGAAGAACCTTCAAGTGTTTTACCTGTGAAGATACTTGGCGGCAGCCTCAGGATGAGTGAATTTGTTTATAGTTTAATATTTTTTCTAAAAAATGGGTCCGTCAGTCGGGCTTTGTCTCGCTAGAGGAAGAACCCTGTTCAACATTCGATGTTGGGTGTTCAATGTTCGGTGTTCTCCTGGGAACCGGGTCATATCCCTCGCCGCCCCAGGGATGGCAAGTGCCTATTCGCTTAATACCAAGCCAAAAACCTTTCAAAGGTCCCCATTCTTCCACCGCTTCAATCATATACCGGGAACAAGTTGGTTGATATCGGCAGCTTTTACCCAGCCAGGGGGATATGGCTGCCTGATAAAATTTGACTAAAATAATGATCAAAAAGCTGAATATGTCACTCAGCAGCTTCATTACTCGATCTCGAAGGTGGTGCCTTCTTTACCATCCATGAGCTGAACACCCAGCTCTTTCAAGTCGTCGCGGATCTTATCAGAGAGTTCAAAATTCTTATTGTTTCGTGCATCCTTACGGATCTCGATCAGTAACTCGATCAGACCTTTGGCTAATTCCTCATTTCCACCGCCTTCCTGTGGCCAGATTCCCAGCACACCATCCACAAAGTCATGAAGAAATTCTTTAATCTCTCCGATGTTTACCGGTATTTTTTTGTCTGTGATCTCTTTCCGAATCTCCTTCAGTTGCTCGAAAAGGATGGCAATGGCTTGGGCTGAATTAAAATCATCATTCATTACGCCTTCAACGGATTCCTTTAGACCATTCAGATCGAAAGCTTCACCGTTGCCGGCGTCTGCACTTTCAATGGTATTGATCATGGAATGAAGATTTTTTAAGCCGTTTTCGGCTCCACTTAAAGCATCTTCAGAAAAATCAGTGGTACTTCGGTAATGCGACTGAAGCAGGAAGAACCGGATTACTTCCGGATTCCAGGCTCGGGTCAATAACTTATGGTCGCCGGTAAAAAATTCGTGCAGGTTGATCGCGTTACCCAGCGATTTCCCCATTTTTTGGCCTTCCAGTGTTACCATATTATTGTGCAGCCAGTACTTCGCAAATTGCTTGCCGTGGGCACATTCGGCTTGAGCAATTTCACATTCATGGTGCGGAAACTGATTTTCGAGCCCGCCACCGTGAATGTCAAAACTTTCACCCAAATACTTGGTGCTCATAGTGGAGCATTCGATATGCCAGCCCGGATATCCGACTCCCCAGGGGGAATCCCATTTCATAATGTGATTATCGTTGGCTTTCTTCCAAAGGGCAAAGTCTTCAGGATTACGTTTGTCAGAGGCTGTTTCAACCCTTGTTCCGGCTTCAGCATCTTCTAATTTCCGTCCGCTTAGTTTACCGTATTCAGGATCGGAGGAGACATCAAAATATACATTGCCATTCACTTCGTAGGCATGGCCATTCTCGATCAATTTCTTCACCATGGCGATCTGCTCGGGAATATGTCCGGTTGCCCGTGGTGCAATATCCGGACGCAGCACATTCAGTGCATCCATATCGCGGAAATAGGTGTAGGTGTACTTCTCAGCAATTTCCATCGGCTGCACTTTCTCGATGCGGGCCTGCTTGCTGAGTTTGTCTTCGCCTTCCTCGGCATCATCCACTAAGTGACCTACATCCGTTATATTCTGTACGTAACGGACTTTATAGTCCAGATAGCGGAGATAGCGCAAGATCACATCAAACGAGACGTAGCTTTTGGCATGACCGAGATGAGCATCTCCATAAACCGTTGGTCCGCACACATACATGCCCACATGGGGTGGATTTAGCGGTTCGAACGGTTCTTTTTTTCGGGAAAGGGTGTTGTAAACGTGAAGTTTTCTTACTTGCTCAGCCACAGTTATTAGTCTATCTGAGTGTTCGTTCTGATGTAATCAATAAATTTTTGTTGGGTAGCCTCATTCTCAAAGGCCCCGCGATATTCAGCCGTAATAGTGGTACTGCTGTGGTCTTTAATACCTCGGGTTGAAACACACAAATGCTTACTATCAATGAAAACAGCGACATCTTCGGTTTCGAGTGCCGTTTGAAGTTCATCAGCAATTTGGAGGGTAAGTCGTTCCTGAACCTGAGGCCGCCGGGAATAATAATCCACAATCCGGTTTATTTTAGAAAGTCCGATCACCTTTTTTCCTGAAGGAATATATGCTACGTGAGCCTTTCCAATAAAGGGGAGGAAGTGATGTTCACAAAATGAAGTCACTTGAATATTCTTTTCGATCAGCATGCCGTTATAGTCGTAGCTGTTGCTGAATTGTCGTGCAACGGGTTTGTTTTTGGGATTCAATCCCTCAAAAATTTCCTTTACATACATTTTTGCCACGCGATAGGGGGTTCCTTTAAGACTGTCGTCTTCAAGGTCTAAACCAAGAGCGTGCATAATCTCAGCAAAATGTTCCTGGATGATCTCGATCTTTTCTTCATCCGTTTTATCGAACGCGTCCTCTCTGAGCGGGGTTTGCACTGACGTACCTACGTGGTCTTCGCCGATGTCCTCGGCAGTGATTTTATCTAAATCCAATGTTTTCAATATTTCTGATTGTATTTTCATGGAGAACAGGCGTGTTCCTGCGCTTTTTAAAACAGAACCCTAAAGTTAAGGGTTCCAAGTATTAATTGACAGCAGTAGAATATCGAACATTGAAGAAGGAACACTAAATACTGAACTAAAGATATTTTGGGATTTATCCTGTGTTAAGAAGATATTTGTCAGAACTCAGAACTCAGAACTCAGAACTCAGAACTCAGAAAATGATCAAACATGTAGTAATGTGGAAGCTTAAAGAGGTGGCAGAGGGTAAGACCAAAGCTGAAAATGCCGAAACGATGAAGAAATTACTTGAAGGCCTTCCCGTCAAGATTAAGGAATTGCAAGGTGCAGAAGTTGGGATCAATGTATTGATAGGAGAGGATGAGGCGATCTGTGATGTGGTTTTAGTTACAGAATGTGAGACCAAAAAAGATCTGCAAGCTTATGCAGAGCATCCTGATCATCAAAAAGTTGTCTCTTTTATCAAGAAAGTAGTTGATGAAAGGCGGGTCGTTGACTATGAATCCTAAGAATATCCAACACGGAATGTTGAAGTATTTATGCGTTGATTATTGGAAATTAATCACTGGATATTGAATATTCAGATATGAATGAACCCGATCCCATAGAGGTCCCTATAAACGGAATCCTTGATCTTCATATGTTCAACCCTAATGAATTGGGAGATCTGATACCGGATTATATTGAGGCTTGTTTGGAGAAGGAGATCTATTCCATTCGCGTTATTCACGGAAAAGGGAAGGGTGTGCTTCGCAGAACGGTGCATAGTTTGCTGGATCGGAATCCGAATGTAGAATCATATAGTTTGGCAAGTGATCGAAGCGGGTGGGGAGCTACGGTAGTGGCATTAGCTAAGAGGTAATCCTATAGACCGAACCAGCCTCTAATTGGTATTCATCTTTAGATTCCGGACAAACCGCTGTTCCATCATCTCCAAATTCCAGACGGTGGCCATATTCGCTTACCCAGCCAATTTGTTTGGCGGGGTTTCCTGCCATTAACGCAAAAGCGGGGACAGGTTTTGTAATCACTGCTCCTGCCCCGATCAAACAATACGTACCAAGCTCATTCCCACATATAATAGTAGCGTTTGCTCCAATTGAAGCTCCTTTGCGAACCATAGTTTCAACGTATTCATCACGGCGCTCAATTGCACTCCTTGGATTTACAATATTGGTGAAAACCATGGAAGGGCCGAGAAAGATATCGTCCTCACAAATAACACCTGTGTAAATGGAGACATTATTTTGAACTTTTACATTATGGCCCAGTTTAACGCCGGGGGATATCACTACATTTTGACCAAGATTACAATTCTCTCCAATTTCAGAATCCGGCATCACATGGGTAAAGTGCCAGATCTTTGTCCCTTTCCCAATCTTCGCCCCTTCGTCAATAACGGCCGTTTCGTGTGCAAAATAATCCATAAAATGACAGATGTTTAATTTTTTGGAATATTACCGAAACTTC
Source organism: Gracilimonas sp. (assembly GCA_022450045.1). Taxonomy (GTDB): domain Bacteria; phylum Bacteroidota; class Rhodothermia; order Balneolales; family Balneolaceae; genus Gracilimonas. Next base: position 166,268 of record JAKURD010000002.1, read on the forward strand.
GTTGCTTGTGAAAGCCTTCTTTTTTGCCACGAAATCACCAAAACACAAAAACAAAATAAAAGCTTTTCGTCTGACTGCTCAAAGCCCGTCTGACGAATTGATGAATATAACCTCATTCCGGTCCACTCACTTGCAGGGTATCAAACATGAGGAAAAATTAAAGATTTGTACTTTCGTGATTTAGTAGCAACTGGAATCTGTTAACTGAACACGCAAATGCCTATTCTTGAAGCCTATTTATTTTTTCATAAAACATATTCATGAGTTCATCAAAACAGATTTTAAAAGAACAATTTAAAGATCAGTCAGGGCGCTTACGAGAGATGATCGGAAAGCTGGAGAAAGTGAGTACGCAATTCTCATACATTCGCGGAGGTTATTTCGTGATCTCAATATTAGTGTTATATCTGATTGCACAGACCGGAAGTGATGGTATTTTCTTTACCAGTTTGCTGGCACTTACAGGCGGCTTCATTTATCTGGTAGCCCGGCACAAGAGAATTACCGATCACAAAGAGCGACTGTCGTTTCTTAAGGAGATCAAGGAACAACACATAGCCCGCATGGAGTTGGACTGGGAAAAACTTCCCGAGTATCATTTTTCAAAAAACATGAAAGCCCATCCTTTTGCCGAAGATCTTCATATAGCAGGGGATTATTCACTGCACCATCTGATGGATACCTCTATATATCCCAAAAGCTCTGAACGACTGTCCGAGTGGCTTTTGAATGAACACCCTGAAAAAGAAAAAATCCAAGCCCGGCAACAGTTGATCTCTGACTTACTTCCCTTATCCGGATTTCGCGATCGTATTCAGGTGCAGGCGTTCATGAGTCAGAAAGAAATCTCAGACAAGGATTGGAGCATGGAAAAACTCCTAAGGTGGATGAATGAGCCCAAGGAAGTTACATTCTTTGGAACTTTGTTCATTCTATCGGCACTTTCGATTGCGAATATTGTACTGCTTATAACGGCCGTTGCTGGAATTACAGGCCCGTGGGTACTCCTAACATTCGTTACTTATCTGAGCTTCTATAATTTCAACAGCCATAAAATTGCAGAGCTATTTGAAGCAGGCTATCAGATCGAAAAGCAGATGAGACGGTTTGGAAAGATCTTAGTATATATCGAACAGTTCTCGTTTCCCGGGAATTCATCATTGCAAAACTTCTTCAAGTCACTGAAAAATCAGGAAGAATCTCCATCAAAATATTTAAAACGGGTTTCCCGGTTAGCAGGGGCAGCTTCCCTACAGGCCAATCAAGTGCTCTGGCCGCTGGTGAATATGATGATACCGTGGGATATGTTTTTTTCTATGAAGATGGAAGCGCTGAAGAAAGAGCTTGCCCCGAAACTGGAAAATTGGCTGGATGATTTCTATGAACTGGAAGCTCTGAATTCCCTTGCAAACTTTGCATATCTAAACCCGGATTGCAGCTTTCCTGAGATAAGTGAAGATCTAGAGGTATTGTTTGAAGCCAAGCAATTGGGGCATCCGCTGATCAATGATAAAGAACGGGTCAGTAATGATTTCATAATTAAAAAAGACAGAGATCTGTTTTTGATTACCGGCTCTAACATGGCAGGTAAGAGCACATTTTTGCGAACGGTGGGTATTAATCTCGTAATGGCGTTTGCCGGGGCTCCGGTTCAGGCGCAATATCTCAAGACCAATTTGTTCCGATTGTTCACCAGTATCAACGTTAAGGATTCCTTAGAGGGAGGGCTCTCTCATTTCTATGCGGAAGTGCGAAGACTGCGCCGCCTGTTGGATAAACTCGAATCTGATCACAAACTGCCGCTTTTCTTTTTTGTGGATGAGATCTTTAAAGGGACGAACAACAGAGAGAGATTCCAGGGGAGTACTGCTTTTCTGAAATATGTGGCCGGGAAAAATGGGATTGGTATGGTTTCAACCCATGACCTGGAATTGGCTTCCCTTGAAAAGGAGATCTCCCAATTGAGTAACTGGCATTTTGCTGAAACCATTGAAAATGGAAAAATGAGTTTCGGGTATAGAATTAAACCGGGTCCTTGCCCAACCACCAATGCACTGAAGATCATGGAGATCGAAGGCTTACCCATTGACGAATAAAGCTCATTAGAGTCACGGGAGAGTAAAACTTAACATGGGGCAGATCCGGTTAGTATTTTGTCAATAGTAGTATTGATAAGCTTTAAAAAATAGTTTTAAAATCTTCATTATGTCTTCATAAACAGTTTGATAAATTTTTCTCATAACTGTTTACTACACAATGCCTTGGGTTTATAAAAAATTTATTTTTCTTCATTATTTCTTCACGAAGAATTGGGATCTTGAATATGAATTCAAAAAAACAAGAATTTCAATTAATAAAAACCAATGAGGTCAATATGTATAGAGTCCTAATCACACTAATCTTGTCGTTAAGCACTATGACGTTATATGCACAAAATTACAGCGTTGTTGCTAACGAAAGTGAAGTTATCATAGAAGGTACTTCCAACGTTCATGACTGGGAATCCAAAGCGGAAAAATTCTCAGGAACTGCAACCATCGAAATAGAAAATGATTCATTGATATCCTCCATTACAGACCTGGAGTTCAATGTAGTAGTAGATGGCATTAAAAGCGGTAAAGGTGGCATGGATAGCAAAACTTACGGTGCTTTAAACGAGAAAAAGTATCCGAATATAAATTTTGTGTTATCTGAAGTAACAAATATCAGTGCCAATACTCTTACTGCTAACGGAGAGCTCACCATTTCGGGAGTAACCAAAACCATTCAAATGGAAGTTGAATATGAGATCCTTCCGGACGGCTCGGTTTTATTTAAAGGAACTCAACCTATTACAATGACGGATTATGACGTTGATCCACCTAAAGCTATGTTCGGTGCCATAAAAGCCGGTGCTGACGTAGATGTGATTTTCGATGCAAAATTCGCTCAATAAACAACTCAATTTAACTAACCAACAATTAACCAAACCTTTAAGGTCATGAAATCACAAGCCAAATATATCACTACTTCGCTTCTCGCTTTCGTTTTAGTCGCCTTCTCGGCTACAAACCTGTTAGCCCAGGAGCGTAACGACATCCAATATTTTGTACCTGCTACTAAAGCCGGTGTAAATGTATTTGAAGCCCCATTCACAACAGATAAGACCTTCGACGGCGTTTATGTTCGCATCGGGGGGTCTAATGCTCTCCAATTTCAGGGAATAAGCCACGATAATGATGCCGGCAGTCTTCCTGATTTAGAGAATAACTTTAACCTTGCAACCTCAAATCTGGACCTAGATGTTGCTCTTGCTCCGGGAATGAGAATGCATCTTCGTACCTACCTGTCATCACAGAATCACACTGAAACCTATGTGAAAGGTGGATATCTGCAGATTGACAGCTTCGACTTTATCGAAGAAGGATTCCTTTCAAGTCTGAGTGACAATATCCGAATTAAAGTAGGTCACATGGAAAATAACTATGGCGATAACCATTTCCGCCGCAGTGACAACGGTTCAGCTATTCTCAATCCTTTTGTAGGAAACTACATAATGGATTCTTTCACTACAGAAGTAGGCGCTGAAGTTTACTATTACTCCGGCGACCTTTTTGGTATGGTTGGTTTAACCAATGGTAAACTGAATCAAAGTACTGAAGAAGGAGCTGTAAAAACCAAGCCTTCTATCTTAGCAAAATTAGGATACGATAGTCAGGTAAATGATGACTTAAGAGTACGTTTGACCGGCTCTATGTTCCGAGTATCTCAGAATGCCTCTATCTATCTTTATTCAGGTGACCGTGCCGGTAGCCGTTATTATAACGTAATTGAACCAGGCAACTTCCGTGCAGGCCGATTTGCTCCTTCTTTCGCAGTATCTGGACGCGCACCCGGTGGCCCTATTGCTGGCGAAATGACAGCCATCATGATCAATCCATTCGTGAAGTTTCAGGGTCTTGAGTTCTATGGTGTATTCGAAAATGCTTCCGGTGCCATTGATAACGGCGAAGACACTCGTTCATACACACAAATTGGCGCAGAACTGCTGTACAGATTTGGAATGGATGAAAACTTCTACGTTGGTGGCCGATACAACACCGTATCTGGTGAGGAGCCAAGCGGAGCTGACATTGATATCTCAAGAATCAACATCGGTGGTGGATGGTTCTTAACCGACAACGTACTTACCAAACTCGAGTATGTAACACAATCATATGACGGTTTCACAGGCGACTATGCCGGTGCAGAATTTAGCGGAATCATGTTGGAAGCAGTAGTAAGCTTCTAATGTACCGACCTCATAGGAAGGGGGTGCGCTGTGACAGGCTCGCCCCTTTTTGTGTGAGAAGGAGTTTTTGAAAGCCGAATGGTTGGAACAAATTGTTCATTGCCATTCGGCTTTTTAATTGGCCGGATAGATTAATAGAATGGTTTATCCGATAAGATAAGGATTAAAATTGCTATAGATAGGGCTGAAGACGAATCACGAGATCAAATTGAATATCCAGCTCATCATCCACTTTGATCAGGCCAAACATGGGAGAGGGTGGGGTTAGCCCAAAGTCAGTCATATAAAGAATCTTATTCCCGCCTGCTATAAATTGCTCTTCGCTCCTCGAAAAGGAGTGTAACGGAACTGAATATTGCTGTTCTACACCGGCAATTTTAATAGTAACCAAGGCTTGTTGAGGAACAATTTCAGAAGAATCAGCGAGAACGAGTTCATTGAGGATGATCTCAATAAATGGGTGTTCCTGATATTTAAGCGTACTCCGAAAATCGCGGTTGATCGCTCTTTTACCGCAATCAAACTGATCGATCTCCAAAGAGAGCGACACTCCATGTACCGTAACGGTATCTTCCTGAATCGAGTAGGTGAAATCAAGGGAATCTTGCTGAAGTTCGTGTTCCGACTGGCAACTAAATTCATTTACATTTGATTTTCCTTTAATGCTTAACTTACTCTCATCACTAAGCCTGGCCTTTCCGCTTTGTGCTTGTGTTAATACCGGCAGCGTGCACAAAGCCGGAATCAGAAGAGTTGGAAGAATTTTTTTCATACTCATATTTTTGGACGGAAGGTATCGCAGTAGTTTAAATGTTTGATGAAGGAATATAGGTAATGATAGAAGAATTATTGGAAGCAGCAACAGAAATTGCAAAAATTGGGGGGCACCATACCCTTACATATTTTAAAAAGGATGTAGAGGTAATTTCAAAATCGGATGATTCTCCTGTTACCGTTGCTGACCGAGAGACTGAGCAGCTCATACGTAAAGAAATCAAAAAGCGATATCCTGAACACGGAATTATCGGAGAAGAATTTGGTAAAGAAAATGAAGAGAGTGATATTCAGTGGGTATTAGACCCTATTGACGGTACAAAATCATTTATCCACGGGGTTCCTTTTTATACCACATTAATCGGAATCCTAATTCATAATGAACCCAAAGTCGGGATTATTTACGCACCGGCACTCGAAGAATTATGTGCGGCAGGTATTGGCCATGGGGCCACTTTAAACGGAAAGCCTTGCCGGGTCAAAGATACAGAAAAGCTTGAAGACGCTACCTTCCTTGTTACCGAGATCGATCGCTTTCGGCTGACGGGGCAGCAGGAATTATTTCAGGAACTTATGTTGAAAACCAAGCTACACCGTACATGGGGCGATGCCTATGGCCATATGATGGTGGCAACGGGACGGGCCGATCTAATGTACGACCCCGAGTTAAATATTTGGGATGCGGCAGCGTTGTTACCGGTAGTTCAGGAAGCAGGAGGGATCTTCAGTGATAGTAAAGGCCGGCAAACCATACATTCCGGTCATGGATATTCCACCAGCAAAACGCTATTTCCACAAGTAAAAAAAATATTTGAAGCACACACTAAATAAATGATGAAAAAAGGACTTCTTACACTGATTGTTTTACTTTTTACAAGTTCATGGGCATTTTCTCAGCAGAATGCAACAGAGTGGCAATACGTCTCCTATCCTGAATTGCCATTTGTGCTGGATCATATACACCTGGATCTAACTCTGGAAAGCAGTGAATCCCTTATTGAGGGGGTTGGGAGCTATTTTATTACCTCCCGGAAGCCCGACCTTGCGGAGGTCGTTTTTAATTCAGCCGATATGGATATACAAAGTATCACCTTCGAGGGAAATGAAACTGAATACCGAATTTCATCAGACTCCCTGATCATTCAGCTTCCGGATACCCTTCAGAGAGGGAATACAATAGAAATGGTGATTTCATGGAAAAGTTCTTCATCCTATGGAATAATACAAGATGTGTATGGAAATATGTGGACTTCTTTGAATCCTAAAGTCCGCCATCACTGGCTGCCGGTCCCGGATCATCCCGAGGTAGCAACCACCATGGACGCTTCCATAAACATCCCTGCCGACCAAGAAATGGTATTTAATGGAACTTTGGTGGGCGATGAGCTCGTCTCAACAGATAAAAAAGTGCTGGAATGGAGTTCTGAAATACCGGCATCTGTTACCGGACTGAGTTTGGCAATGGGTGATTTTATGAGATCGAATGCACGTTCGGGGATTAAGAAAGTTTCTGTTTATGCTTCTGAGAAGACATTGCTGCCGGAAGTAAGAGACGATTTATTATCGATAGCCGTTTCGAGCATGAAGGAGTATGAGCGTAAGTTATCGTTCGAATTCCCATATGAATCGCTTAATATTGTAGTTCTTCCTGACAATCACTGGGAGGAAATTCAAACCGGAGCCGGTATCATTTATCTTTATCAGAATTTGGGGTCATTGGCTACGCAATTGAGAAGAGGAATTGCTGAGCAGTGGTTCGGGAACTTCCATCGGTATCTTAATGCACCCGATAATAAATATGAGTTCCTTAAAGTGATGTTGACTGGAACTTCAAATATCCAGCAACTGAAAAATCCGGATGAGCTTCAGTCCATTTATCGTTGGAATTTATGGGAAAAGGGGTTTGATGCCTTAGAGGATGATCATCTGAAAAATATCATTCGTGAATCTTTACCCCAATTGGTTCATCAATATGAAGGAGTTACAGACTGGAACGAGTATGCTGATTTTTGGTATGATAAAAGCGGGTCTTTCTGGGAAGTTTTGCCGGAATTTGAATTATCGGAGTCTCATACAGAGGAAAAATATGTTTATGGAGTGGAATACATCTACGATGAGCTGGCCCCTGCTTTAATCCTTGTATTTGAGGCAAAAGGAGAGCCCATTGAATCCCTGGCAAACGTTGACGTGACAGAGTTTGGCTTTACTGATACATCACATACAGAGATTACATTTACTGGAGCTTTAGATTCTGTTGAGGTAGAGATTTCGTCAGGTATCGATTATCTGACCCTGAAACAAGCTTATGATACAGATCTTGATATACGTTTTGAAGAGGAGAAGCCTTTTATGTTTTGGATCAGGCAGCTTCGAGATCCGTCATCCGAAAATCGGATACAGGCAGCTGAAGCACTGCAGAATTTTACTGACAATCCTGACCTGCAGCTGGCCATCAGGGATGCATTACAGGATGAGGATGATGCTAACGTAAGAGCCGCGATGTTTGAAACGCTTTCGGTTTTAACGAAAGATGCCTCAGGAACGGAAGAAATATTTTTAGGGAATCTGAATTCGGAAAATCTTTCCATACAATTATCAGGGCTTCGGGCATTGGCTAATTATCCGAAAAATGAGAACGTGGCATTTCAGGTGCGCAATACATTACTGAGGGCAGAAAGGGACACCGTCTTTAACGCAGCCCTTGATGCCTATCGGCAAATAGCCTCAGTGAATGATCTGCTAACAGCTGCAGAGCGACTGGGCCAAAATGAACAAGGAGACAAAAAAGCGATCAAAATACTTAAAGTGGCTGCTTCGGGAGATACCACGAACACATCCATGATGATGGCCGACCGGTATGCATTGGGTGAGTATCCATATTCTATTCGAAAACAGGCTTTGGCTCTGCTCATACAGTTTGAAGAAAGTGAAGACTACTGGCAACAGACCTTAGAAATATTACAGGAAGACCGGGATCCAAGGATCAGACATCTTTCTCTGGATGCAGTGAAGTATGTATCCCTATCGGACAGAACCGAATTGCTTGAAAATCGCGTTAAAGAAGAATTAGACCCAAGAGTGCTTAACAAGTTAAAAGAGCTTCAGCAGTAGTGATATTCCGATTTTCAGGAAGAGGTAGATTTTACTATCATCTGATTCACCATCATGAATAAAATGCTATGAAAACCTTACTGCTATCCCTCGTCTTACTTCTGATCCCTTTTTTTGGATCTGCTCAGCATCAGGATGACAAACAAGTGCTGTCTGAACTGCTTAATGAGTTCTTAGAGGGTGCTTCCTATAGTGATTCGGAAATTCATGACCGGTTCTGGGCAGATGATCTTATCTATACCGGTTCAGCCGGAAACAGAACTACAAAACCGGAGATGATGAGCGGGATGCCGGAAACGGCAGATTATGAAGTAGAACCGGAAGTGAAATATCATGGCGAAGAAGTACAGATCAATCTGTACGGCAATACAGCTGTGGTAGCTTTTAAATTAGTGGCCGTAGATCAGTCTTCACCGGCAGAAAGAATGGAATACTATAACACAGGTACATTTATCAAAAGAAGTGGAGAATGGAAAGCTGTGGCCTGGCAGGCAACGAGAATTCCTGAATAAATTTTGGGTCAAGACAACTTAAGCGGATTATTACGGATTAAAGATAATAATTTTGGATAGATATTTTCTTTGCGATAATTGAAGCGAAATTCACTTTCTTTTAAGTGCAGATAAAACGTAGACCGGTGCATGCCTCGACACTTGACCAGACGTGTTTTAGCAAATCCCCAAAACCCTTCGATTCCATTAATATGACTGGCTGAATTTACAAATTCATTGCTTCCATGATCGACCCTAAGAGGTTTGGCATATCCCAAATCAACCAGCCCATTGTAGCCTCTCCATCCATCAGAATGAATCACACTGTCAACGGCTGCTTTCCTCTTATAATGGCTTGCAGCGTCTTTTTTGACGCATCAGAAACAATTTCAGTATATACATTCCCATCTCGTTTGTATAAGCCAAACACAATGGTTTTACCATACGCTCCTCGGCCTCGCTTGCCTTTCACACGGCGTGCTCCAAAGTACGATTCATCGACTTCAACCTGACCGCTTACTGGAGATACCGATTCACAATACCGAGCTATTTCCCTTCGAATTTCTTTACGGTACTTGTTAATAGAATTACGCGAGATTCCAACAACAGCAGCAATTTGAGTGGCGGTAAGATCTAAGCAAAAGAGGCGTAAAATCTGCCGGAATTTAGCTTCAGAAATTCGTGAACGATATATATACTTGTTACGTAATGGCATACAACAACTTACGGCTTTTTAAATTACCTTAAATTGTCTTGACCCTAAATTTTTTATCGAAGGGTGAATCTATCATATAGATAAATTCACCCATATCGATAAAACCGAAAACCCAAACCCGTTATAATGGCATTCAGGCGAATTGACCAGAATGTATCACCGCCTTAATATTGTGAAATGGATCGAGTAAAGAAATAGTAATTTTTCTAAGATGCTATTTTCCGAACTCTCTCCAGTTAAGCAATACGTAAGTGTTTCCTTAAAGAGCTCATATTCATAAAAAAAGCAGTCCCGGTTCTCACCGAGGCTGCCTCAAGCGCTACATGAAATGTAAGCTTACTTTTTTAAAATGAAGTTTTCGAATTATTTACTGGGGTTGAACAACGGTATTGGCATCCAGTATTACGGCTGTTTGAGCCAGCATACGTCCGTTCAGAGTAGCACCACTGTTTAATGTGATACCTGTCATAGATAGAATAATGCCTTCAAAATTGGTAGTTGTTCCAACCGTTACTTCACCGGCTACCTGCCAGAAAATATTTTCGGCCTTTGCACCACCGCTTAAGGTAATTTCAACAGCTGAACTTAAAGTCAGGTTTTCAGCTATTTGAAAGATCCATACGTCTTCAGCACTACCGGAGATGGTAATACTTGCAGGGATAAGTACGGTATTCGTCCATTTGTAAAGGCCTTGAGTAAGCGTTTTACCACCAATATTTCCATCATATAATTCAAAGAAATCTGGGTTTGCACGACCCGCGGCATCGTTGTAGGCTGTTAACCATATTATTAACAGCTGTGGTCAGGTTAGAAGGTGTAGGGTCGGCCATGTCGGCTGCAAATATTTGTCCGGTTACCTGGTCTGATGTTGCATAACCGGTATTATCGGTTAATGCAAAACCCGTAATGTAAGAACCTGCTGCGGGACTTAAACCCAGATCTTCGGTTATAGCAGAAGTCGGGTTGTTATTGATTGCTGTTTTGGCAAGAATGACATAGTCGCCTGCAGTTCCAAGATCCACTATTGCTATCGGTTCGTTTGAACCCACAGTTGTGAAATCCCATTCAGTATTTGCACCAAGGGCAACACCCTGAGCGCTTTTAGCACCGGTAGTGACATTTGCAGTGTAAACATCAGCAGATGCAAAACTGTTTGTGGCTATATATGCAGCTGTGGTTCCTGAATAAGTTACGGTACCGGGAATTGTTGCAGTCCCTTGTTTTAGGGTGAATGTAGCAGTATTAATGGTTGCGGGGTCCATAGCTTCACTGAAAGTGACGGTAACTGCTATATTTCGCGCTACATCTGCATCGTTATTTGCAGGACTTGTAGAAAGAACCGTTGGAGCATCGATATCGGGATCTCCGTTGTCGCCGGTATTTTGATTGTCGCATCCTACCATAAACACAGCCATAAAAAGGGCTGTATAAGCAGAATATTTGAAAATTTTATTTATTGATTTCATGATTTTGTAGTTACCCGATAAAACGGGTTGGTATGATATAATTATCACAACTAAAATTAACATGAAATTTTTATTGCAAGTGTAACACAGTAAGAGAAAATAATTACATAAATCACTGATTTATTATCATATAACATAAGCAGGATGTTGGATTAGGATACGAACTGAACTTGGGTATTCGAATCAGGCAATCGGTCAGATGGACTTGGAGCCATCAGACCGAGGGGCAGGGCTAAACCACCACGGATTCAATCTGATGGACCTGGAGCCATCAGGCCGTGTCTCAAAAGGCTTTAACGAGGATGGTTATACCGAACTACGGTTAACATATAAAGAATCGGTTTATCTATATATAGTAAGCCTGATTAAAGATCTTCCAGGCTCACTAAACGCTTCTTTTTCAGTTTTTTGAAAAAAGAAGGAGTGAGTCCGGTGACTTTTTTGAATTGATTGGAAAGATGTGCTACGCTGCTGTAGTGTAATTTATGTGCTATTTCAGTAATGTTTAACTCATCATACAGGATCAATTCTTTAGCTTTTTCAATCTTATGCATGATGATGAATTGCTGAATAGTCACCCCTTTCACTTCTGAGAAAATATCCGATAAATAATTATAGTCTTTGCCCACTTCTTTGCTGATGTAATCTGAGTAGTTTTCTACAGGTTCTTCTTTCGAATAGTGAATCATTTCAATGATAACGGTTTTAATTTTGTCAAAACGAAAACCTTGCCCTTGATATTTGAGGCTTTTATCTAACCTAACTTTGCGCAATCCATTTGGCAAGATCTTTAAAAGTAGCCTTTTTACCATACATCAAGATGCCCACTCGGTAGATTTTTGCTGCCAGCCACATAATACCGAAGAAGGTGGCTATCATCAGCAAGATCGAAAGGAGTATTTGCCAAGCCGGTACGGAGGTGGAGGCAATCCTCGAAATCATGTTAATGGGAGAGGTGAGCGGAAATATAGATATAAAGGTTGAAAGGCTGGAATCCGGAGCCTGCATAACTTTAGTATTCAGAAAGTAAGCCACAAAAATCGGCAATCCTACGATAGGCATAAACTGCTGGGAATCTTGTTCATTTTCAACGGCAGCGCCGATGGCGGCAAACAAAGCACTGTATATCATGAACCCCAGAAAAAAGAAGAGAATAAAGTAAATGAAAATGGAGGGTTCAATTATCATATTCTCGAGTGTAGAGGCATCGAAAGAGGTAGCAGCAGCTTCGGTTGCACCTTCAGGAAGGCTGCTCATCTGTGCTTCCATAATCATGCCGGCTACGGGAGCGGCGGCGATTGAAAGGCCGATATAGAAAAAGATCCATATCCCAAATTGGGTTAATGCCATGGATAAGACCCCAAATAACTTTCCATACATAAGTTCAAGGGGTTTTACTGAAGAAGCAATAACTTCCAGCACCCGGTTGGTTTTTTCTTCAATAACACTGCGCATAAGCAGTGCCCCGTAAAAGAAAATTCCAAAAAAGATCATCAGTCCAAGGATAAATCCTAAAGCCGAAGCAAACAGGGTGTTATCTTCTGATTCACCCTCTTCGGTCAATTTAACAGCTTCAAGTCCGGTTCGTGTTTCAAAGATATCCCGGATTTCATCTGATACGTTTTGCCTGGAAAGCTTTTCCTCTCGTACTACCTCCCTGAGATCTGAACGTACCGCAGAGATGAACGAAAGTCCTCCGCTTCCTCCATGCACAAGGGTGGGGCTTTTAGTGTGAGTGATCACAGAATCAGTGAGAATGATGTATCCGTCCAGCGAACCATCTAAAACCCGTACTCTGAGGGAATCTATAGGATCGCTTCCTACATCAAAATAACGGGCTTCGTTGAGCTCAATCAATCGTTGTACAAGTACATCCGTCTCGTCGAGAATACCTATGCGTTTTTCTACTTCTGTCTCCGAAATGTTGATAAACACGATGATCCCAATAAAGGCTACAAAAGCCAATGGGGTCAGTGCCGTGATAATGATAAATGATTTACTTTTTACACGGGTGAGATATTCCCGCTTCAATACTAACCAGATTTTATGCAAACTCATCTTATTGGATCTCCGATCTTTTGATATTGTCTTCTCCAACGGTAGAGATAAAAATTTCAGTTAAGGATGGTTCAATACGCTGGAACTTATGGATCGCGGCGTGCTCCATGGCAAGCTTCAGAATATCCTGCATATTTTGTCCGTTCAGCACCCTGATCTCCGCAAAATTGGTAGATCGATTGTTAATACGCACATCCTCCAGCTTGTCGAGAAAAGAGCCATCGCCTTCAAACTCCAGGTTGATGGAGTTTTCCCCAAACGAGGATTTGATGTGCCGAAGGTTACCGGTCAATACCGCTTGTCCCTGATTGAAGAGGCAAATATCATCGCACATCTGTTCTACCTGCTCCATTCTGTGAGTAGAAAATAGAATGGTTTTTCCGGAATCACGCAGCTCAATGATGATCTCTTTCAATGTTTCACTGTTGATGGGGTCAAGTCCACTGAACGGCTCATCAAAAATATAGATATCAGGATCGTGAGCGATGGTAGCTATAAATTGAATTTTTTGAGACATTCCTTTTGATAATTCACCGACCTCTTTCTTTTTCCAGTCGGAGGCTTCAAATCGTTCCAGCCAGTAGTTGATTGCCTTTTTTGCCTCAGAAGCATCCACGCCCTTTAGTTGGGTAAGGTACATAAGCTGGTCGAACACCTTCATCTTTTTGTACAATCCTCGTTCTTCGGGCATGTATCCAATCATTTTCTGGGTTTCCGGACTGGCCTCAATGCCATTTATAGTGATTTGTCCGGAATCCGGAGTAAGGATATAGTTGATCATTCGGATAGTGGTGGTTTTCCCGGCCCCGTTTGGCCCCAGTAAACCGAAGATCCGGCCTTTGGTTACTTCAAAACTGACGTCATTTACAGCCTTGGTCTTCCCAAAGGCTTTAAAGACGTTTCGCAGTTCAATAACAGACATAGTGTATAATGTTAAATTAGAATTTATCCTGTTCCTTAAATATTGAGGAAAGGATTAAAAATTTGAAATATGAATCTCTTTCTTTTGGAAGATGCCCAAAGTTTTCTTATTTCTCATATTAAAAAATAATAACGGAAAACAAGTAGATAGGTTTCAAAATAGATGCGCATAATTCATCTGAGTGCAGAATGTTATCCCGCGGCCAAGGCCGGAGGGCTTGCAGATGTCGTTGGTTCTCTTCCAAAGTATCTCAATCAGCTTGGGGACCAATGCGAAGTAGTTATTCCGAAATATGATAACCAATGGATAAGTTCACAAAATTATAAGAACATTCACAAGGGATCGTTCAAAATGGCGGAGGAGGAAGTCCGATTCTCTGTCTTGAAAATGAAGGAAGACAAGCTTGGTTTTCCATTTTATGTGATCGATATACCCGGCAGGTTCGATCGTCCCGGAATCTATATAGACCCATGGTCGGGCAGGGGTTATTGGGATGAATTGGAGCGCTTTGTGAGTTTTCAGATCGCCGCTTTGGAATGGATCAAAGATGAGAAAAAAGATCCTGATATCATTCATTGTCATGATCACCATACCGGTCTTGTTCCTTTTATGCTTTCGCAGTGCAATCGCTACCGAAGCATGTCAGGTATTCCAACTGTATTGACTGTTCATAATGCGGAATACCACGGTGAGCACGAACTTGATAATTATAAATTATTACCGGCTTTCAATATTGATAATGTAGGACTCTTAGACTGGAATGGGCACTTGAATTCGTTGGCTGCAGGACTAAAAACAGCCTGGAAAATAACCACGGTCTCAAAAAACTATATGAGCGAACTGTCAGAGAACAGCAATGGACTGGAGATGCTTTTTCAGCAAGAGCGGCAAAAATCGAGGGGAATCCTCAATGGGATCGACACCGAAGTGTGGGATCCTGCAAGTGATGCATTGATCGAGTATAATTTCAGTTACAAGGACCGCAAAAAAGGAAAGCGTAAGAACAAAGAATATCTGTGCAAGGAATTTGGACTGAACCCGGACCTTCCAACCATATCATTCATAGGCCGACTGGTGAGGGAAAAGGGAGCAGACCTGTTACCGGATCTGTTCAAACAGGTTATGTATTCGGATCAGGAGGTGAATTTTGTGCTATTGGGCACCGGTGATCCACAGCTGCATCAGATTTTTTCCGGAATGGCAGGAGATCACGTAGGCTATTTTGATGCCACCCTCGAGTATAATGAGCAACTGGCTCATCAGATCTACGCCGGCTCCGATTTTATCCTGATGCCTTCCAGAGTAGAACCCTGTGGGTTAAATCAAATGTTTTCGATGCGTTATGGAACGGTTCCTATTGTGCGTTCCGTTGGTGGACTAAAGGATACGGTACAGGATATTTCTGAAGATAATGGATATGGGATCACATTCGCCGAGTTCAATCTGGAAGCAGCTACAGTTGCCATAGAAAGAGCTGTAGAGTTATACAAAGATCCCAAAGAGTTTTCAAAGGTTTTAAGTACGATCATGAAGCTCGATTTTTCCTGGAAGCGTTCAGCTAGGGAATATATTGACATGTACGAAGCACTAACCCAAAAATAAGATAGTATGAAACGCTCGTCAGTAATTGCAGTTATTTTAGGCGGAGGGAGAGGAACACGGCTTTTTCCCTTAACCGATCACCGTTCGAAACCGGCTGTACCTGTGGGAGGTAAGTATCGGTTAGTGGATATCCCGATCTCGAATTGTCTGAATTCTGAGATCCGGCGCATTTATGTACTTACTCAGTTCAATTCAGCTTCTTTAAACAGGCATATCAAGAATACCTACAATTTTGATGTATTCAGCAGTGGTTTTGTGGATATTCTTGCCGCTGAGCAAACCCCGGAAAATACGGGTTGGTTTCAGGGGACTGCTGATGCGGTCCGGCAGTCATTGCACCATATGGAAAATCACGAACACGAGCATGTTCTGATCCTTTCCGGAGATCAGCTCTATCAGATGGATTATCAAAAAATGATGCAGCGGCACAATGAGAAAAATGCAGATCTTACGGTAGCAACCATACCCGTAAGTGCAAAAGACGCGACCGGGTTTGGGATCATGAAAACAAATTCAGAAGGAACAATAGAGAGTTTTGTGGAAAAACCTTCGGAAGATGAATTGGGAAAATGGAAGTCCGACGTACCTGAACAGTATAAAGCTGAGGGTAAGGAATATCTTGCTTCCATGGGGATCTACATTTTTAACAGTGAGGTCCTCAAAAAACTGTTTGCTGACAATCCCGATGCCACCGATTTTGGTAAGGAATTGATCCCAAAATGTGTGGAGGGTGATCAAAAAGTATGCAGCTATGAATTTGGCGGATATTGGACGGATATTGGAACCATCGAATCTTTCTTTGAAGCTAATCTGGCATTAGCCGATACCATCCCTGATTTCAACCTCTACGACAATCAAAACTTTATTTATACCCGTGCCCGATTGCTTCCCGCCTCCAAGTTGATGGGAACTACGCTGGAACATGCCCTGATGGCTGAAGGTTGTATCATAGAGGCAAGTCGCATTGTGCGATCTGTAGTGGGAATTCGATCTCGTATTGGAAAAGGGACTACCATTGAAAATTCCATCATCATGGGGAATGATATTTTTCAGGATCGTTCGGTGATAGAAAATGCAACTTCGGAGAAACCTGCTATGGGAATTGGCCAGCGTTGTTATATCAGTAACTGTATCATTGACCGAAACGCGGCCATTGGAAATGATGTGCGAATAGTTGGGGGAGATCACCTCGAAGACGGAGACTATAAGTACCATTATGTTCGCGATGGAATCATCATAGTGAAAAAGAAAACCGTGATTCCGGACGGGACTATTATTTAGTTTACTTAAGTAACGTGAGTTCGAGATAAGAACTAAGTTAAAAGGACAAAAACAGATGCTTTTGGGCACCCAAGCTTGTTCTTAGCCTCATCCAGCATCCTGCGCCTGCACCATCGATCAGATGGGGTTTCCATCAGATCGAATCTGTGGCTGTTTGCCCTGCCCCTCGGTCTGATGGCTCCAAGCCCATCTGACCGATTGCCTGATTTGGGCACTTAAACTTGTTCTTATCCTAATCCAACATTCTGCGCCTGCACCATCGATCAGTCCATACATCAGAAGGATCATGCAACTATTCTAACATTCTTTATATCGAATTCACGTTAAGTAGTTTTATAGATGGAAAATAAGTTATTTCACCTCCGGCTCTGATTCTTAGCGTATTTAAAATTACATATCCGAAGTTGTAAATATAGGATACAGCATAAAATAGTGTTGAGTCATCCATGAAATGCCGGCAAGCCGTTTCAACCCCTTGTCGCAGATTACACTTAGATTCCCATAGCCTAATCACATTATGTACCTATTTCCTGTTCGGATTGGCAACAGGTAACACGAACCGGTATTCTGCCCGATATTAATATGGCAGCATTGTCAGGCGTAAGAAAATCATAATAAAAAAGCCTCAACCCAAAAGGGAAGAGGCTTTGATATTCTATGAAAATTGAAACGCTTTTTAAGCAGTTTCCAGCATTTTCTTCAGTGTAATACCGATCTCGGCAGGACTGTCCACAACAGTAATGCCGGCAGCGGCAAGAGATTTTTTCTTCTCCTGAGCGGTTCCTTTTCCGCCAGAAATGATAGCACCTGCGTGCCCCATTCGTCGGCCGGGAGGTGCCGTTGATCCGGCAATAAATGCTACAACCGGTTTGTTACAATTTTCTTTGATCCATTCGCCGGCTTCTTCTTCAGCCGTACCGCCGATCTCACCGATCAATACGATAGCTTCAGTGTCAGGATCGTCATTCAATAACTTCACAGCATCAAGGTGGGTAGTTCCAATAACCGGATCACCGCCAATACCGATGGCTGTGCTTTGTCCGAGTCCCTCTTTGGTAAGCTGATCAACAGCTTCGTAGGTAAGCGTACCGGAACGGGAGATCAATCCTACTTTTCCGGGAGTAAAAATACTACCGGGCATAATACCAACTTTGGCTTCGCCGGGAGTAATTAATCCGGGGCAGTTAGGGCCAATAAGTGTGGCACCGTGACTCTTCACGATCTGCTTGGCTACGATCATATCCTTCACAGGAATGCCTTCGGTAATACAGATAATAACTTCAATTCCGGCAAAAGCGGCTTCCGTGATGGCATCGCCGGCAAAAGCAGGAGGTACAAAAATAATAGAAGTATTGGCTTGTACTTCTTTAACCGCTTGGGCAACGGTATTAAAAACGGGGCGGTCTAAATGGGTTTGACCGCCTTTTCCGGGAGTTACTCCTCCGACAACATTGGTGCCGTATTCAATCATTTGTCCTGCATGGAAACTTCCTTCGCTTCCGGTAAATCCCTGTACAATAAGGCGGGTTTCATTTCCAACTAATACGCTCATTTTATCTTTTTTGAGGTTCAAATTTGGGGTTGGGAATATAGCATCTCTGACAGCGAATTGAAATGCTTATTTATAAATGAAAGTTTCGCCGTAAGCATAAAATGAATTTTTGGATTTTTGATACTGATGAAACTGAAAAGTACTTGGTTATGTTTACCTGGTAAATAACATAAAAAAATACACTGATCATGAATTTAAAAAAGAAAACACAGGAAGAACTTCAAAATAAAATTAAAGAAATCGAAGACCTGATCGCCGAAAAAGGTGTTGGTTCGGATTATTTATCCAAGGCTGAACGAGTTCAGAGAGACCTGAACCTTGCTCTTATCCTTGGTGGGACCGCTGCAGTATTAGGTGCTACCGCATGGGCTATTTATAAACTTCGAGGGGAGTAGTAGTCAGCTGTTTAATAGCTTCATTTACCTGTTAAACATCTGAGGGTTTTTTGTAATGAAAGAACGAATCCAGTCTTTTACAAAGAAACTCTTCTTTCGCTTCAAATAAACGTATCCGGAAAAACTGATCACAGATGCACCAAGGGCATTTACAATAATATCCCACATGGTATCGGTAAGCCCGGATGGATCACCGAACATCGGTTTTTGCATATTCATGCCAAAGAACTGATCCATGCTGAATTCAAAGATCTCCCATATTGAACCGATCGCCAAGGCAAAGGTGAAGGCAAAAAAAGCAATGAAACCGGGAGTCATATTTAATTCAACTCTTTTATTTTCATTTAAAATATAGACCAACAGAAACCCAAGTATTCCCATAAGCAGACCCGCTGTAGTATGAAGGGCAATATCCCACCACCAAAGCCTTTGGTAGAAATCCTGAACTTCACCCAAATAAAAAGATGCAAAGATGAAGATCACAGCAGTGAGATGGAACTCTGCGGGAATTTCTACCTGCATCCGTTTACGAAACAGAATGGGAGAAAATACCGTCCCTATTATAAGGGTAACAAGGAAAAGTGAAAGCCAGCTTTGATCAAGAAGCAGTAAGATCCATTCAACAGCCATCAATACCAACAAGACCTGGATCACTATACGATTAGCCTTAAATTCCTTGGTTTGGCGTTGCGGTTCAAGTTTTTGCATTAGTGAGTTTGTGTATTTTTAAAATGATTATGTTAAAGAACCTGAAACTGAAAGCCATAATAATATCTTAAAGTTTAAGGTATTGAACTGCATAAAGAAAGATGTCTTTATTATTTTGCCTCCTAATTATTTTGCCTCCTAAACATAGACTCAAAATCATTGCTTATTCTATAAATTTTATAACCTGAGTGCGATTATTGATAGCTTGAAAAATGTATAAAAAGTCATCCCTGCAAAGGCAGGGATCTTATTATTGCCAGTAATTCAACCATAGATACCTAAAAAACAAGTAGATTTCGGGCATTCGCCGCTAAATGACCATCTTACCTATGATAGAACCTGCTTTTTAATCGAACTCAGGTTTAGAGCTTGTTAAAGTTGAACTTATTCATCAATAATATATATGATAGGTCAGAAAAATCGCCGTCATGTTATAAATACCATGTGCTATGATAGAGGTAGTCAATCGTTTTGTATATAAGAAAAGTAAGGTATAAGCGATAGTGGGAACCAAAATATCAAACCAGCCCAACGCATCGGCCGGTAAATGTCCTGCAGCAAAGAATGCAATGGATAAGATCGCGGCGATCCATGTTCCGGTCTTAGGATTTTTAAAAATGTCTTTTAAAATAGTGATGAAATAGCCTCTGTTGTAGATCTCTTCCGTGATACCGCCTCCGATCACACCCAATGCAATGAAAGAAAATGTCCCTAACCATGTACCGTCAAACATGGTAACCATTTGAGCGATATCAGTCCTTTCTGCTCCGCCCGTATTTGGAATGATCACTCCGAATTGTAAGGCGGTCCATGTCAATCCAACGAGCAAACCTAACAAAGTATCTGATCGCCAATTCTTGCCGGACCAGCCGATATACTTATAATCCTTTTTTAACAATCTGAGTGAAAACCAGATCAATGAACAAACCGTGATAAACTGGAAGAGCGCGATGAATAACAGGTTTACCCCTGAAAGCCCCCCGTTAATCTTTGTGATACCAAAGAATACATTCGGTAATGCAAATAGAATAAAGCCTGTAACGATCGTGCTAACAAATACGATGAGTGTTTTTTTCCTGCTGACTTTTCCTTCAGTTGTTTCCATCCGTGATAGGGGCTTAGTTTATAATCAGGCTCTCACTACGGAGGTTATTTTTTATTGTTGTGATGCTGATATTTGGAGGAAAAACAGGTTGATTTGCGAATGATCAATTAGCGATAGACCGATCTGCGAAATAGTTGGGGTTATTTTTTAAGCATTGTCTTTTTTGTACCATATATAATTACCTGTAATTTATGTTTTAGAAAAACCACATCAGTGTAAATGATTGAGAAAAAGAATAGTCCAAAAAATGTGAAGAAACCCTGGCCCACCAAAGAAGCCATGGAACAGGTATATGAAATGAATCTTTGGGGTCACAATAATTCTGATTTTTACTCAGGAGCAGGGTCTCATCATTCCGAATATGTAGAGCCATACATAGATGTTTTAACCTCATTTTTCAGGTCTTTTGAAACTCCTCTTGTGGTATGTGATCTGGGCTGTGGAGATTTCAACGTAGGGAAAGCATTGGTTAGGCATACTCAGAAGTATGTAGCAGTAGATATCGTAAAAGAATTGATACAACGTAATAAGGAACGTTTTAAAGAAGAAAACCTTGAATTCCATTGCCTGGATATCGCATCAGATGATCTGCCATCAGGCGATTGTGCCATATTAAGACAGGTACTTCAGCATCTGTCGAATGCTGAAGTACAAAGTATCATAAGAAAGCTGATTTATTATAAATACGTTATTGTAACCGAACATATACCTGAAGGAGATTTCAAACCCAATGAGGATATTATTTCAGGACAGGGAATTAGACTAAACAAGCAAAGTGGGTTAGACGTATTAGCTCCACCATTCGATCTTAAAGTAAAAGAAGAAAAACAACTATTGGAGGTACCGTATCAGCATAGTAGTGGAATCATAGTTACTACGCTTTATACCATGTTTTAAAATTTGATGCTCTTTAACCCGAAAGATCTCTGAAGTCTCAGAGCGAGCCCGAAAAGCAGGATAGAATATAAAAAAGAGACCGAGCGCTGACTTCAGAGTTTCAGCTTAGCAAGTCTCTGACATGCATCCCGGCCCCCAAGTTATATATTTAGTAATGACGGGCTTATTAGATATTAAGGAGATTCTTATTTAATCATAAGTGGTTTAATTTCCCGACCCTCTGGGTCGGAAAGAGTAATAAGTTGAAATCAGATAGATACCTCGTGGACTCTGCCCCGAGGTAGTTCATTTTTGTTGCCTGTAATGGAAGTCGGAGACTTCCCGCTCAGATACTTTTCAGTCACCGCTACGCTCAAGACTGAAAAGATCAATAGGGCAGGATGACCAAAGTAACTACCTAAGATTACTGGCCACACCCCATAAGCTCGGGCGCATAACAGGAAGAGCCTCCACTTAGGGGGCATCAATCCGCACCGTTTGATTGAGAGGTGGGTTGTTGGTTCGGTTTTAGATCTGGGATGGTTCCGAGGTATCGGAACGGTTCCGCTCGAAGTGGCGGAAACAAGCCCGTAAAGATGTTTGGACGCCGGTAGCGTCAGCTAAGATCACCCGCCGAGCACGCCATTAGCAGGTGAATACAGCCAGAATGCTGAAGTAATTTTAAATAAGAACGTAAAACCTACGGTGGGGAAACTACGAGCCCTTGACATTATCCTTTTTAAAGAGGTTAGCTGGCCCAATCCTGCGGATTAATTCTTGGGCCTATGGCTGCAAAAATTCCTTCTTCCAATTCAGCGCTCCATTCATAAATGTCTAGATCTTTGACATAATCAAAAAGAGGTGGAATTGTTTTGAGAAGTGGATTAAAGTTTGAGTAGTCCAATTTGTCCCATAAAGCTATTATATCATCCCATGAATCTACGTCTCGATGTGCTGAAATTCTATTTCTCATATCTCTTAGGTCGCAATATATTTTATTTCGAGCTTCATGATATACTTTAAAAAGTCGTATAGCTTCTTTCTTTTCTTCAACAAGTAATCCTCTCCATTCTATTTCTTCAGTTTTAGAATAAACAGGTGCTTTCATCACGAGAGGTTGAAGATTATCAAAAAGATCAAGAAGTGATTTTATTTCAATAAGGCAATATCTAAATAATAGTTTCTTCTCATATTTATTATCTCTTTCCAAATTCTCTTTAACCAGTTTAAATCTTCCCAAATATGAGAAATATGAACTATAAGATTTGCAGCTTCATTAGCAGGATGCCAATTTTTATAACGATCTCTTGATCGAATCGGATGAAATGTTTTCATTTTTGGTTCAATTAGTAATGGGAACAACTAACATAATATTATCCGAACGAGCGGAAACCGCTTTTAAACGCTTTCCTGAGCCTTTTCATTCGTATAATGTGATTATTGGAATGTTATCCGAACCATCGTTCGCCTAAGCTGTTCGCATAAACTCCGAGAACCCTTCTTAAAATAACATGTTTAGAAGTAATGTCAATTCAGGATGTTAGCGAGAAATGACAGGGGTGTACTTAACCTTCTTTTATCGCTGAACGATTCCAACGACTCGTCCTGTGGAGCATTCAAGGCGTAACAGTTCTTTTCTTTCCACACCATAGCGGTTGTCCGGAACCTTGGAGTCACTGTACTCACCATTCGAACGGATGAGCTCGAGTTTTGTGCCGTCAAGAGGATCAACCATAGGGTTCCTGCAGCCTTCATCCGGAGTGGGTTCGCTGGTAGAGGCATCAGCATGAGTGCCCACGAGAAAATGATCAGGCAAATCAGTGGCCATGTGGGTCGGTGTGTTTACGCTGAAATTTGAAGTAGCACACCCGCTGAAGATTAGTAAGGTGAAAGCTATGATCAGAGGTCGTACAGGCGGGATATAAAAGGGACGGATCGGATACATAGCAGGTGAATGAAGTTGATCTTTTATATGAAACTGTGGGTACATAGATCTCACGAGTGCTCATCTTGGGCGCCTTTTTTGTAAGATCTGTAAGGTAATTAACGTTAGTTCGAGGATGTGTAACCTGCCTTTCGGTCTGATGGCTCTAAGTCCATCTGACCGATTGCTTGATTCGAGCACCTGTGTCTTTTCCTTATCCTAATCCAGCACCCTGCGCCTGCACCATCGATCAGATGGGTGATCCATCAGATCGAATCCGTGGTTGTTTGCCCTGCCCCTCGGTCCGATGGCTCCAGGTCCATCTGACCGATTGCCTGATTTGGGCACCTATGTCTTTTTCTTATCCTAATCCAGCACCTTGCGCCTGCACCATCGATCAGATGGGTGATCCATCAGATCGAGTCCGGGAATGTTTAATCTATCCCTCGGTCCGATGGATCTTGCGGCTATTCTAACATTCTTTCTCACTCACGTTAATTAAGGTGATGGTTAGTGAACCCTGACGAATATACTATCTTTTAAAATAAAGTCAATTCAGTAGGTTGGCCTTTAGGCAGGGTGTTATCAGGAACCGCCCTGCTTACGGCCTATAAAATAGAGTCCGGTACCGATAGCGATAAAGAGTCCGGTCAGCCAGATGGAATTGAAGCGGACCTGGAACATTAGCCAGATAGAGGCAAGGATGCCGAGAGCAGGGATCACATATCCGCCTTTGAGAATGAAGCGGGTGTTGCCGCGGAATTTGGGGCGAAGTACGGGAACGGCCGCACAGCTGATGATGAACAGAAACAGGCGAGAGAGGACGGTCATGGCTGCTAATACGGTAAAGGAACCCAGGGAGGCTCCTATAAAAGCAAAGATAGCAAAAAACAAAATGGAATTGGCGGGAGTCAAAAATTTAGAGTGCACTTTTCCAAACCATTTGGGTAACGAACCTTCAAAGGAAAGGGCATAAGTGAGCCGGGGCGTAGAGAAGATGGTACTCACCAGGTTTCCGGTTACGGAGGTTACTACACCGATCATAAGAATGATAGCTCCGGTGCTTCCAAACAGGGCCGCGGAGGCATCAAGCAGTGGCGAGGAGGAGGAAGCGAGATCAGGAACGGCGGCCTGTGAAACGAGCTGTATCAGCATATACAAGAGAACGACTGAACCGAGTCCCAGCAAAAGGGCAAGGGGCATATCACGCTCGGGTTTTGTGGCTTCCCCGGCAGGAACCACGGCTCCCTCGAATCCCACAAAGGCGTAGATCAGCAGCAGCGCCGCGGCACCCAGATCGCTCACGGGAGGTACGGCTGTTTCAAAAGTCGGAATCACTTCGGTCCCAAGCATCATCAATCCTCCAAATACTAAAAAGATCAGCACCGAGAATTTGATCACTGTAAAAAGGACGAGGGAGCGGATGGATTCCACCGAGCCAAGTATGTTGATGAGGGTGAGTCCGCCGATGATAACGGCAAGGGAGATCAGCCGACCGGCACCCGTAGCCGCAGGTTCCAAAAAGTAGCCGATGCTATCCACAAGCAATACCGAGTTGGCAGCAAAGGAGATCATCCGGGCCACATAGAACAACCACCCGGCCTGAAATCCGATGAACGGGCCGAAAGCGGCCGTCCCGTATTTGACCGGCCCGCCCGTGCCGCGGAAGTAACTTCCCAGTTCTGCAAAGGAGAGAATGATCGGCAACATCAGCAGGGCACAGATCACGTAGATCCAGACGCTGTATTCGCCGGCTAATTGTGCTGCGCCGCTGGGTAACCCAAAGATCCCTGCCCCGATAAAACCATTGACCACCAGCAGCCACAAACCCCACAGGCCTAATTTTCGGGGGAGTTTTTCCTCAGATCCTGATGCAGTGACACCGTCTTTTATTTCCATGCGCTGAAGGTATTGAATTTTAATGGGGAAAATTTTGAATGTTAGATGGATTTCGATTAAAACCAACATTCATAATTTCGAATTCCATTTGAAATACGATGGACGATGGACCGATTAGTGATGAAGGATTTTTCGAAGTTATCCCTTGGATGGTTTTACTCCGATAATTTACTTATTCGGCCCCTTGCACAACTAACCCGGATTTTATTACCATTTCTATCGAACGGATATTTTGAATATCATCCAGTGGATTTTTATGCAGTACTATTAGGTCAGCTACCTTCCCTTCTTCTACTGTTCCACGAGTATCTGAGATTCCCAGAACGGTTGCATTTGTGGAGGTAGCGGCTTTAATAGCTTCATGTGGACTCAGGCCTGCTTCAACCAAATAAATAATTTCATCATGAATAAACTTGATTTCAAAGGCCTGATCGGTCCCGGCTGCAATGGGTATGTCTCTGTTATAAGCTTTACGAGTGATCTCGTTCGATAGTTCAATAATGCGCTGAATATCCATTTGAGCCGCAGTATTTGACATG
This sequence comes from Gracilimonas sp., assembly GCA_022450045.1. Lineage (GTDB taxonomy): Bacteria > Bacteroidota > Rhodothermia > Balneolales > Balneolaceae > Gracilimonas. The sequence goes on from JAKURD010000002.1 coordinate 191,956, forward strand.
GTCCTATTGGTCACTTTTGTGCTATCCACTCTGGGCCTGGTTTTCCATGCAGAAAGAGTAGGTTCAAAGGTGACTTTGCGTGCTTTCATGGAATCCAATAATGCCGTAAAAATATCATCATCAGGATTTACTTTTCTGAAGTCGATTCTGGGGATCAGGTTTTTGAGAGCAGCATTAAATTCATCCGGCACGTTTTCTTGTGAAGCCAATAAAATACCCAGTGCATGGGATAAAACATCTACACCTCCATTTACCGCATCTATAGGTTTACTTGGGAATATCGTGGCATGTGACCAAACTTTTAGGTTTTGCCTGTGGGCTTCTTCTGTTATTTGGCTGATCTGCTCTGGAGTTAATGAAGAATAGAGTTTTATACCGGTTACGTCCCATTTTTTGGCATCCGATATGAGTTCTTTGACATTACTTTCTTCTTTTACCGCACGCATCCAAGGCGCCTCCCCCGGTTGAAATCCCTGAGCTGCAAATTTGACTCGGGGGTCAATAAAAAACTGAGGGCCAAAGAACGTGGCAGAATAAAAAATGGAAGGGCCTTCGATCTCGCCGGAATCTATTCTCGAAATTAATTGCCTGTAAATTCTGGCATCTCCACCCATATCACGCACGGAAGTAACACCTGAATACAACAGTTTTTTTAAAGTTTCTTCTCGGTTCTGTTTAACGGTTAAATGGACATGTCCGTCGATGAGGCCGGCAGTAAGGAATTTTCCTTTCATATCCATTCTCTTGATGTCTTTGGGTAAGTCTCTTGAGTCGGAAGGAAATATACTTTTGATCAGACCATTTTCTATAAATACGGACATGTCGGGTTGAACTTCAGGATTTACTCCGTCAATGATATTTATATGTTCCATTACAAGGGTCGCAGGTTTAGGTTGGCTTAAAATGCTTGTAGGAAGCCCCGCATATAGCAAGAAAAATAACAGGAAGAGTTTTAGATTCATAGGTTAGCCTTTAGATTTTATAACCGAAATGGTTTGCAATTCGGTAAAAATATTAATGTGATTTAATGACTAAGCGCAAAATTACCCACGAATTCCTGGGATGAGCGTGGAGAAAATGATAATGAATGAACGATGAAAATTCTGTAATAAGCAACCCTTTGGTTATTCAGTATCAATTAGATGTATTACAAGTATTGGGAGTTAGAGAATTCCTGAGCTGATACTCTTGGTCTAAGAAGAAATGTTGAATGTTAAATGGGATCGAAGGCCATTTAACATTCAACATTTAAAATTTCTCATTTCGTTTGAAATGCGATGGACCGATTAGTGATGAACGAGTTTGTCTAAATCAGATCAAGCTATACTCATTCCACTAAAATATCGCCATAGGAGATCATCCGGTTATTGAGGTCAAACAGATAGATCCGTTTCAAGCCACGGGCGCTTTCAGGGCTGCCCTCAACTTGAGAAAGCATGCTCGCCGATATTTGAAAATCATATAAACTTTGAGGCAGTGGGTCAAATTCTTCGTAAATCACTCTGCGGTCGCCATCATCAAAAATGATATAGACCAGCAGTCCATTGACAGAACCCTGGGCAACCACATCTAATTGAAACTGAATAATTTGATTGGTGGAAACGGGATTGGGAAAAGGCGGGACCACGTTGATAAATCCCTGAAATCGTGGAGAGGTGCGCCAGTCATCCGGATCTTTTGATAATATATCCCCGTTATTGGGTGCCGTTTCAGTATAGTTATTGGGCGCCGAGTAAGCTTCCTGCTCAAAATCACGCTGGGCATCATTGCGCGTACAGCTTATTACAGAGGTAAATAAAAGCAGGTATATAACAGAAGAATAAAATTTTGACATAAAAGGTACGAACCGGGGATTCATTACGTTCGAATTTGCAGAAACAAACCGTATCTTTAAGAGCTTAAAAATACAAAAACTTTCACCATAATAATACGATGCTTCATATTGCAGGGATCAGGAATTGTAACAAGATCAGGGATACTAAAAAGTGGATGGAGGAGCATGATGTTGAATTTGAATTTATTGACCTTAAAAAAGACCCTCTTTCCAGGGGTGAACTTAAAGAACTCGAATTCAAAGTGGGTTTAGATGTTTTGATAAATCGGCGGGGACGAAAGTGGAGAGATCTCGGCCTGGCGCACAAAGACCTAACCAGTGAGGAATTGTTCGAGCAGCTTTTGGAGCATCAGACTATGATCAAGCGTCCGGTTCTGCTCAAGGAAGAGTCCGTTTTGGTGGGTTATGATGAAGAATCCTTTGAAGCTTTTATAGCTGGGGAAGAAGAAACCGAATAAGGATTCATCCTAAAACAATCTTATGAAAAGATTACTTCTGCTCCTATTTACGCCCCTGTTGGTTGTGCCGGCCTTTGCTCAGCATGACTTCCCCTCCGAAAAAAAAGAACCGCCTGATATGGGGGAGCTGTTCTCTGTGAAGGAAACCTTCCGGTATGAGGTTAAATACGGTTTCTTTAAACTGGGATGGATCAATGTCCGCCTCCTCAGCGATACGTTGTATCAGGATCAGGAGCGAAAGCATATCCTCACGGAAATTGAGTCAAATGGTTCTATTCCCTTTGTTGGGGATGAGCTGGATCAGTATCACAGCTTGTTCTATGTGAATGAGGAGGGGTTTCCCGTGGAATCAAAATATTGGAAAGATAATATTGATGAGAAGGAGTATGATGAGATCGTGTATTGGTTCGACCGCGACCTCGGAAAGGTCTATTATAAAGAAGAGGATAATACCCGGGATACCCTTGATCTTGAAGATCCGGCAACCTCAGGCCATCTCATCTTTTATTTCTCCCGGTTGTTTGCCGGCAGTGAAGAGAATTTTAAACTCCCGGTGTATGTAACCAAGAAAAAAGGATATATCTATGGTAAGAATTCCCTTGAGAAGGAGGAGCGGAGGTATGAGCCGTTTGATGAACCTGTAATGGCTTATAGGCTGGATGGGTCAACCGAGAATATTGAAGGCCCGTTTGGATTTTCGGGAGATTTCAGGGCTTGGTTCCTGGATGACGATCTGCGGGTTCCGCTGGAGGCAAGGGTGAAGGTCTTTTGGGGAAATGTAATTGTAAGAATCATTGATTATACATGCGAAGAACTATGAATAAGGTACTTATTAAAAAGCTGCATCATGCTAAAGATCTGCCATTACCGAATTATGCGACCATTGCCGCTGCGGGGATGGATCTGCGTGCTGCAGTGGATACAGCCGTCGTCATAAAACCGGGAGAGCGGAAGATGATCCCTACCGGACTCCAAATGGCACTGCCGGAAGGGTACGAGGCACAAGTGAGGCCGCGCAGCGGGTTGGCGATCCGAAATGGGATCACCATGCTGAACACTCCCGGAACCATTGATGCGGATTACAGGGGAGAAATTAAAGTGATCGCTATCAATCATGGGGAAGAGGAGTTTGTAGTGAATCACGGAGACCGGATCGCCCAAATGGTGATCGCCCCGGTTACGCAATTCCCGGTGGTGGAAGTAGATGACCTGGATGAAACGGATCGCGGGGAAGGCGGGTTTGGAAGCACCGGTATAAAATGAATATTCAATATTGAACAGAGGAATATTGAACTCAAAGAACCTCCAGGCGTCCGCAGCACCTTGGAGCGTTCGATGTTTTAATGTGCCACCCATCACAACGCTTGAGGTCTTTCAGACGCACCAAGGTTACTTGAATAATGAAATTATAAAATGAAAAGCTGAAAGCTGCGTGCTGACAGCTGCAAGTTATGCTAAAAAATCTCCGACCGTATCTTACTCTTATCAAAGAAAACCACGACTTCCGCCGGCTTTGGCTGGCGCAGTCGGTATCTAATTTCGGGGATTGGTTCGGCCTGTTGGCACTCTATGCTATCATTAGCCGCTATTCGGATTCGGAGTTTCTGCTGGGTCTGATCATTGTCGTAAAGATGCTGAGCCTGGCTTTTTTCTCTCCTTTTGCGGGTTATCTGGCTGATCGATTCAACCGCCGGAAACTTATGATCTGGTGTGATCTTCTTCGCGGAGTCGCGGTGCTTGGGATCATTCTGGTTCAATCTGTTGAAATGCTGTGGCTGGCTTATGTGCTCACGGCAGTTCAGATGATGCTCTCCGCTGTATTCGAACCGGCCAAAACATCATCTATCCCCAACGTAACGTCCGAGGCAAACCTCACGAACGCCAACATCATATCTACCGCTACATGGAGTATTATTTTCACCACCGGAATGGCCATCGGGGGATTTGCAACGGAATGGCTGGGTACGGATCTGGTATTGATTTTAGATTCACTGACGTATGCACTTTCCGCCTGGTTTGTGTATCGGGCTACCATTCCTCAAACACGCTTGTCCAAAGCGGAATTATACCGCACCAGGAATCCTCTTAAAGGAATCAAAGAAGGATTGAGTTATTTGCTTAATAACCGTCATATTTTACGGCCTTCGCTGGCCAAAGGAACTTCGACGGTATTTTTAGGCGGATTGGTATATTTATTGATCATCGTGAGTGAAGAAGTGTTGATGATGGGGAGTATTGGCCTTGGGTTGTTGTATGCCGCCCGTGGATTTGGCACGGGGATCGGCCCGATGATAGGGCGACGCTTGTTCAGTGATGAAAAAGACTGGGTTATGGTAATGGGGGTGGCCATAACCTTTTGCGGGTTGATGTATATGGTGGTTGGCGTGGTGAATGAGCTGGTGTTGATGCTGATTTTTGTACTGCTGGCTCATGCGGCATCCGGGGCAAACTGGGTGACAAGTACCGTTCTCCTCCAAAAGCGAACCCAGGATACGTTCCGTGGCCGAATATTCAGTACCGAATGGCTGTTGTTTACCATCGGCAGTTCCATATCCACAACAGCCGCTTCCCTTATTCTTGAGTTTGAATTGATGACGGTAAAACCGCTGATCATGGTTTATGGGGGAATCATGGCACTGGGTGGAATTTTGTGGAGTTTTACTATCACCAAGAACGAAAAAAGCTGGCAGGAAGATTTGTGAACATCGAATATCGATCACGAAACTTCTAAGGATAAATTTTATCAAGCTAATCCGGAATATCTATTCCTTAAGAAAGAACCTCCAAGCGTCCGCGGGATCTTGGAGCGTTCGGTGTACTAAAAGGATTCCTTGCTAATCACCCGCACCGCTTGGAGGTCTTTTCAGACGCTCCAAGGTTGCTTCATCTATTTGACAAAAAAAACGCCGAAGCAGTAAAACTACTTCGGCGTTGGATGTTTTTTATCCTTGTTCAACGTTCTACTCATCTTCGGGGAGGTTGAAGTTTACATTGGTTTGGTAATCTCCCAGTAAATGCTCAGCAAAGTAATACCATTTCTGTCGCTCGAAATAAGGCTGATAAGGGCCAAAGCCATGTCGGCGTCCGGGTAAGATCATCAGGTCAAAACGTTTCCCGGCTTTAACGAGGGCATCAACCAGGCGAAGGGTATTGGCCGGATGTACGTTATTATCCATATCTCCGTGAACGAGCAGCAGGTGTCCTTGCAGGTTTTCAGCAAGTTCGGCGTTGGTCTTGATCTCGCTTTCAAAGGTGATCACTTGTTTCTCCACCTCAACGCTGTCCTCGTTCATTTTCTTCACGGCCTTTTTTATTTCCGTAACTCCGTGATGGGTTTCTCCCCACCAGGAGTTGTAGATATTATTATCGTGATTACCTGCGGAAGAAACAGCGGCAGTATAGAAATCGGGATAGGAAAGCAGGGCTGCGGTACTCATAAATCCACCGCCGGAATGGCCAAAGATTCCTACTTTATCCTGATTGATAAAAGAATGGCGTGCGGCAAGTTGCTCTATGCCATACTTATTGTCAGCAAGGGGATAATCTCTGAGATTGTCATATCCGTAGGTGTGGTAGTAGCGGGACCTTAAAGGACTTCCTCCACGATTACCAAATGCTACGACTACGAATCCAAGTTGTGCAAGAGCTTGATTTCGGCCGGTATATCCCTGAAGTGAAAAACTGGTTGGGAACGGCTCAGTCTGTGGCCCGGGATATACGTATGAGATGATCGGGTAGCTCTTGGTGGAATCGAAATCGAATGGTTTCCACATTACCCCGTAGATATCAGTGGCTCCGTCCGCTGCTTTTATTTTAAATTCTTCAGGTGCTTCCCAGCCTATCTGCTCAGCAGCCGACATATCCACTTCTTGTAAAGTTAAAGTGACGCGCCCGTTTTGGTCACGAAGAACCGACCGGGTTGGCTCATCCACTCTGGAATAATTATCTACAAAGTAATTACCTTCATCAGATTCGGAAATACTGTGATTGGCATTTTCAGGGGTGAGGTGTTTGAAATCAGATCCGTCAAATTTTACACTGTAAAGATGTGCGTTGTAGGGGTGATCACCGTCACGGCCAAATCCTTCAAAAAAGATACGTTGGGCAGAGGTATCCACTTTCACTACATCACCAACAACAAAATTACCATTGGTAATACGGTTCGTAAAATTGCCTTCGGAATCATATCGGTAAAGTTGCCCCCATCCGGTACGCTCACTCCACCAGATGTACTCCTTGCCATCATTCATGATGCCAAGATATTGGTAACTCCAGTTGAAATAAGGTTCACTTGTTTCGCTTATCAGTACCTCCGTCTCACCGGTTTCCGTGTCAGCGATCAAAATATCCATTTTATCGGAAGGCCGATTCTCGCGATAGATATATAATTTATCGGAGCTGTTTGGCCGGTAATCGCCGGTTTGGTGGTTTCCGTAATTGGCACTCAGATCCTGATCTTCCCATTTGTCTGTATCCATCCGTACACGCTCACGGCTTGTGATGTCAATGACCTCAATATGATCGATCCCGATCTCATCCTCGCCGGGCATTCCGTATTTATATGTTTCCAGTGATGGACGTTCACTCAATGCATCGATCACCCAAAGTTCATCCACCTTTCGGGCATCGTTTCTGGAAACCCAGATCTTTTGCTCATCATCGAAGAATCGGGCACGCGAACGAAGACGTTCGTTGCTGGTAGTATCGCCATGATCAGCCTGATAGCTGAACCACCGTTCCCCATCTTCGGTAAGTTGAATTTCAGTACTATCCGGATCATCAGACCTCATAATGAACAGGTTGTGATCTTTTGCAAAAGCGATATAGGTGCTGTCGGGAGAGTAGGTTGCCCAATCCTTACGTTCTTCTTTATCAAGGGAATCGCCTTTGATAAGATCATTACCATTTACATTGTAGGTAAACTTAATACTGTCAACATGAAAGGTAAATCGCTCTTTGTCGGTATTGTACTCAAAATCTTTCAGGTCAAGATCCAGGGCATTGAACGGCCGCTCAAAGATCTCAGTGAGCTGTGCAGCCATTTCTTCCTGATCAAAAAGCAACCTTTGATTCGGGCGTTCGGCATTTACGAAATACCAATTCTTGCCGGCATCATTTTCATAGGTGTACCAAAAGTTGTTGGTGTCTTCTATCCATTCGGGATCTACCGAAGTATCACCGATCAGCTTTTCCATTTTATCACCGGTAAACCGTTCGGCGGCTTCAAAATTGGCTTGTTGTGCAACGGAAAGGAAGCTGCTGGTTATGAATAAAGAGAAAGTCAGTATGCCCCCTTTCAAAGCAGTAGTAGTATTCATGAGCTGTAGTTGTGATTGATGTTGAGAGAGCCTAAATAAACGGGTTAATTTTGTAAAACAATGGTAAAATAAATGATGTCAGATTGATCATGTAACTCATTAATCCTCAAACTTCTTTCGTTCTTTCTCAAAATCTTCGTTACTCACAAGCCCTTGTTGCCAAAGACCTGTAAGATAATCAAGGCGGTCCATGGAACCGGGATCATATTTAGTTTTTCGAGGTTTGGCCTGTTTTTGAGCTTCCAATCTTCTGAGCTCAGCTTGTACCGCTTTTTCGATGGAGGTTGCGATCCGCTCCGGATTTTCCAGCCCAATAAGTTCGATCTCACGCCCCTGGGTTTTAATGGTAACACTTCCAACCCCAAACCTCAGATCGCCGGCTTCAGCCTGACGAATATCAGCAAGGTCAATATTCCGGGAGTAATTGCCATCCACCACGGTTATTTTTCTATCGGTTATTTTGTAGGATTTTTCGCGGCGTCTCTTGCTCGTTTTCCATAAAAGAATAATTCCTATGAGAGCCGGGATGAGAGCAACCCCAAAAAAGTAACTCCAGAAAAAGGCTTTCCACGAAGGGGTTAGCGTGATGGATCTTTCGGTGTCAGTCATAGCAGATTTTACAGATTTAAAACTCAGATTATCGGGTGTAAATTCGTATATTTTGCGTCGAAAACGTAGTTATAGTTAAAAAAATTCATACACCTTTGAAAATCTGGAAATACGTAGTAGCTATCTGGATGACTGTTGTGATCTCAGCCGGCTTTTTAATTTATATTCCTGAAATTCCGATCCTCGAACAAACGGCCCGTAATATTTTCTTCCATGTTCCCATGTGGATGACCATGTTTGTGCTGTTTCTCATTAGTTTTTGGTATAGCATTCAGTATCTGAATGAACCAAAGCCTATGTATGATGTTAAGGCCTCATCTGCCGCATCGGTGGGAGTGGCCTTTGGAATTTGCGGATTGCTGACCGGCTCGCTGTGGGCACGCTTTACCTGGGGATCGTGGTGGACGTTCGCTGAGCCCAAAATGAATTTAGCGGCCTTGGCACTCATGATCTATGTCGCTTATTTTGTGCTCCGTTCTGCCTTTGATGATCATCAGAAACGCGCAAAGCTATCGGCAGTTTATAATATTTTTGCCGTCACAACCATCCCGTTCCTGCTTTATGTGGTGCCTCGCCAATTAACGAGTCTGCATCCCGGAGCAGATGGAAACCCTGCTTTTAGTGAGATCACGGCCGATGAACTGCGGATCGTTTTGTATCCTGCGTTCATTGGATTTATAGCGCTCGGCTGCTGGATATACAATGTTCATTATCGTTATAACAAGGTGAAATTAGACATAGAGAATTCGTAATTTAGACCGAAGCAGAACTAAGGTTCAATAATTAAAAAATTAATTAATGCAAGAAGATTCAGTTGCCGTCGTTGACACACTTACCAAAGCCTATTCTGACCAATGGGCGGGTGTAAATGGCTCCGAAGACGTAGGAACATTTGTTCAATTTATGTCATCAAATGATCTTATTTTTGTGGTATTGGGAGTAAGCCTGATCATATGGCTGGTTCTCCTGTTTTTTCTATTTCGCGTAGATAAGAAAGTGAGTAATCTCGAAGAACAAATTAAAAACAATCAAGAAGGATGAAACCAAAACTGATAATTGGCATTGTGGCTATTGTAGGATTTACATCACTGCTGATGTATAATTTCGGCGAAAGCATAAGTACATACACCACTTTTGAAGGTGCTGCCGAAAGAAGTACGGCTCACATCCCCGGAACATGGGATGAAGAAAAAGGCGCTGAGTTTTCAATGGAAACCAAACGCTTTACTTTTTATATGAAAGATGAAGACGGTGTTTCCAGAAAAGTAGTTTACCCAAAGCCGAAGCCCAATAACTTTGAAGAGGCCGACCAGCTGGTGGTGATCGGTGAAATGCGCGGAGATATTTTCTATGCCAATGAGATGCTGATGAAATGTCCTTCCAAGTATAATGACAATGATCCCGGCAGATTTGTAAATGCTTCTGACAGCTGATCTGAAATTTAGCTAAAATCTCATTTTGAACTCTGTATCCTTTTTATATTAAACCCTTTTACTCTGAATAATTTATGTTAGGAATTCTCGGTAAAGCCCTGATCTCTGCTTCTTTTGTTGTTTCTCTGTTTGCCATGATCTTTTATTTTGTGGCCGCCAATAAAGATGAGGAAAAGACCCTCAGAATCGGAAATTGGCTGTTCACTGCAAAAGTCGTTTTTCTGGTAGCCGCCTCGGGAATATTGATGTATCTGATCTTCAAGCATCAGTTTCAGTATTACTACGTCTTTAATTATACCAGCCTTGACCTGACTCCCCGTTACCTGTTTTCGGCCTTTTATGGCGGACAGGAGGGAAGTTTTATGTTATGGATACTGATCTCAGGCTTCCTTGGTTTTGGATTGATGAAGTGGACTCGGCCCCCTTATAAAGGTCCGGTTCTTTTCTTTTTGACCCTTACCCAGGTCTTCCTGCTTTCCATGTTATTGGGTTGGGATATTTTCGGGTTGAAGTTAGGAGCCTCTCCTTTCCGAACCATCGCTGAGGAAATGCCGAACGCACCTTTCCTACAGACCAATCCTGATTTTGTACCTGCCGATGGAAGTGGATTGAATGATCTGCTCAAAAGTCCCTGGATGATGATCCATCCGCCTATTCTTTTTTTAGGCTTTGCCATGATGACTATCCCTTACTGCTTTGCTATGGCCGCCCTCTGGAAACAGAAATATAACGAGTGGGTAGGGCCTGCGCTTCCCTGGACCCTGAGTGCAAATGTGGCATTGCTGACTGCCATCTTCCTGGGAGGATATTGGGCATATGTAACCCTCTCATTTGGCGGATACTGGGCCTGGGACCCGGTTGAAAATGCCTCATTGGTACCCTGGCTGATAGGGACGGCCGGAATCCATACCATGATCATACAGCGGAAAAGTGCGGTGGCACAGAAGTCGTCCATACTCTTTGCCATTCTCGCCTATGTGGCTGTTGTATATGAAACATTCCTGACACGGTCCGGGATCTTGGGAAGTTCATCGGTTCACAGTTTTGTTGATCTTGGGCTTTACAATCAATTGTTGGCTTTTATGCTGGTTGTTACGCTGGTAGGATTAGGATTATTCTTCTGGAGATATAAAGAACTTCCTTCACCCGAAAAAGAGGCGAAGGTGTTGAGCCGTGAGTTCATGACGGTAACGGGAGCCATGCTTTTGCTCATCCTGGGCTTAGTCATCATTTTAGGTACCAGTTCACCTGTTTTAGGACAATTGTTCGTTGAGAAACCTACTCCGCCTGAGATCAGTTTTTATAACAACTGGAGTATGCCTATTGCCATGATCATGGCCATCTTCACGGTTCTGGGGCAATATCTTTTCTGGAAAAAGTACGATGCAGAATCGTTGGCTTCAGCGCTTATAAACCCGCTGCTGGTTACCAGTGCGGTTACCATAGCTTCCATTATTATTGGCGATGTCCGAAACCTGTATTATATGACCTACCTGTTCTGCGGGTATTTTGCCATCGTCGGTAATGCCTGGGTTCTATTCAGGCTTGCGTTACAGAAGCCCAAACTGATTGGAGGTTCTCTGTCACACATTGGTTTTGGGTTGCTGTTGGTAGGAATCTTGGCCTCTTCAGCATACAATGAACCGTTGGTAGATCAGCGTACGGCAAATTATAATGAGGCCGTAGAACGTGGAGAAGTGACTGATGAGCAAGGGTTCACAGTTACTCAAAAAGAAGAAATGCTGGAGCTGTATCTGGATGAGCCGGTGCTGATCGACAACCGATATGTGGTAACTTACGAGGGCTATGAGTTGGACAACAGCGTTCGTCGCGGCCAGCAGAATTATAGGATCAGGTTTGAGCCTCTTGATGGTGGAAAAGCTTTTTATATGCAGCCTGAAGTCTATCCGATGCTGACTTCATCATCCAACGAAAATATACAGTGGTCGGTAGATCCTGATGTAAGAACCGGACTGTTCAGTGATATTTATTTATATGTGGGCGGAAGTTCGTATGTGCAGGAACAAAATGATCGTATTGCGGAAAACAGCATGATGCAAAATGTGGCATTTCAGGATACGTTGGGTGAAGGCCCTGAAGTTCAAACCATAGAATTCAAGCCGGGCCAAACCATTGATGTTGGAAAATTTAAGATCCGGTTTGTGAATTATTCAAGAACTGATACTACACAGCTTCCTCCAAATACCACCATTGGAGTAAGGGCAGAGGTAGAGCTTATCCATCCCGCCAGCGGACGTATATTTACGGTAGATCCTCTGTTTGCCGTTTACAGCGAACAAGGACAAAGTTATATTTATTCTCCTCCATCTTTTATTCCTGATTTTGATCTTGAATTCCAATTCACTCAAATCAAGCCTCAGGAAAACAGTATTGAAGTTACTGTAACCGGCCTGGAAGAAGAATACGAGCCGGAATGGGTATTGATAGTAGCGGATGAGAAGCCGTTCACTTCTGTAGTGTGGGCAGGTACTTTCATACTGATGGCTGGATTTAGCGTTTCCATTTTCCGACATTGGGGAAGAGAACGGAAGAAGAACAAAGAATAACGAACATTCAACATCGAACTCTCAACTTTAGATCAGAATGAGCAATGAGTTCAGTAAATTTCTAAAGAAAGTAGATACTACCCCCGTTGTTGGTTGTAGGATGTTCGATGTTCAAAAGGTGATGGTTTCAGTAATTATTTTTATCTTTCCGCTGATCTCTTTTGCCCAAACCCAGGAAAGTGTAGAGCTTCCTTCCCCAAGAGGAGCTTTTTTGAGATCGTTGGTCATGCCTGGATGGGGACACTATTACGCAGATAACGAAAACTGGAATCGGGGTAAATATCATTTAGCCGGCGAAGTGGTATTGGCGCTTTCTTACTTTGGTCTTGATGCCAGAGCCAACTATCTCGAAAATGATTTTAGGACCTTAGCGGTCAGTAAAGCCGGAGCTGATCTAACTGGGAAATCCCGAAACTTCCAGATCGCGATCGGGAATTATGACGACCTCGCCTCCTATAATGATGCTCAGCTTAGAAATCGAAATTGGGATAATCTCTTTCCTCAAACACCGGAATATGAATGGAACTGGGAAAACAGTACCCTCAGGGATCAGTATAAAGATACCCGGGAGCGGGTGGATAAGAACCGGAGTCAGCTGCCAACGCTTCTGGCGTTGATGGTGGTGAATAGGTTGGGCAGTGGCATCAGCGCCTTCGTTCAAGCGAGAGACCGGTTGGAGAATATACCCGAAGCTCGTTTTTCGTATCTGAATGAATTTGGGGAGCCGGGACTTACTGCAAGTTTACGCTTCAATTTCTGAATTCTGTCTCGCTAAAAACAGAGTAGCTAAAAGATATAAAAATAGGCTTGGTTAGCTTGAAAAACGCTTCCAAAAGTCCTAATCTGACAAAAATTTAAACTTAAATTTAAAAAAAACCGATAGAATGGATGTAAAAAAAGTAGCCGTAATTGGTGGCGGAACCATGGGGAATGGAATTGCTCATGTATTTGCCATGAATGGATTTTCCGTAAACCTCATTGAAACCAAACAAGAATTTGCAGACCGTGCAATGTCAACTATTGAGAAGAATCTTGACCGCATGGTGAAGAAAGAAAAGATCGATGAAGGCAAAAAGGTCTCCACCATGGATAGCATCAATGTATTTCTGGATATTGCTGAAGGTGTGAAAAATGTCGATATGGTGGTGGAAGCCGTCCCGGAAAATCTGGATATCAAAACTTCCGTTTGGAAACAGGTGGATGAAGCTGCTCCCGATCATGCTATTTTTGGGTCCAATACTTCTTCTATTTCCATCACAAAATTAGCGGCGCTAACTTCCAGGCCTGAGAAATTTATTGGGATGCACTTTTTCAATCCCGTTCCGGTGATGAAATTGGTAGAGATCGTTCGTGGTTTGCAAACGGATGACGATACGCATAATGTTGTTGAAGAGACCTCAAAGAAGCTTCAAAAAGTTCCGGTTCCCGTAAATGATGCCCCCGGTTTCGTAAGTAACCGCGTACTCATGCCGATGATCAACGAGGCGATCTTTTGCGTGGGAGAAGGAGTGGCTACAGCTGAAAACGTAGATGAAGTGATGAAGCTTGGAATGGCTCATCCAATGGGGCCATTGAGGCTGGCAGACTTTATCGGTTTGGATGTATGCCTCGATATTCTGGATGTGCTATACGAAGGCTTTAAAGACCCTAAATATCGCCCGGCACCGTTGCTGGTAAAAATGGTGGACGCAGGTAAGCTCGGCAACAAGACAGGAGAAGGGTTCTACAAGTACGACTGATCTTAATGGTTAGCGGAGATAATACAATGGCCTGACGCCAAGATTTGTAGGGCTATTTTTTTAAACGTACATTCAGGCAGCTAAGGAATCGTCTAAGATCTCATTGGATGAGAAAATAACCTTATTGGCTTTAAGTAACAGGTCATGAAGTTTACGGCCTACTAAATGCTGTACTTCGTTCAGGCTTTTTGGTGTTACCAAATCATATTGAAAATAAGAGATCAGGTTAATGGCTGAAAGGTATCGTCCGTTTTCATCCCCGTCAATTTCAATGTGCCACCGGGTAATAATGTCATCATCAGCCAATAGGTCATTTACTTTTTTACTGATCGATTCCATCCATCGGCTGGCTTTCTCAATGCGGTAATTGCCGGCTTCTCCGGGTACCTGAGGCTGACAGGTGTCAATGTCAAAAAGCCAGCTCATTTCCACATCAATAGTAGGCTTTATGCTGCTTTTGGTGAGTGTCTCAATTTTTAAAAAAGGATGGCTGTCCATACCTTCAAGTTCTTTGGCCATCGTTGTTTCCCGAAAACTATCCCAGTCAAAGTTAATGGAAAGTGATTCCATATAAGCCGATGCATCATCCATATCGATGATTAATTCTAAACCAGTGGCATGAATCTTGTTATCTTCCCATGTCCTGAATTTATTTGTCTTGATCCCTCTTTTTCCTAATTGTGATTTTACGGTATTAACGATAGAATTGAAGATCGGATAATGCATGAATGCTTAAAAACCCCCATCTTTTTTGATGAATTATTACGAACTAATATACCTAAAAGAGACCCTCAAAAACAAGTTGATCGGCGCTAAGATCAAACAGGCTGTAAGCCCATATAAAAACTATATTGAGTTTTTTGTGAATGCAGCTGAGGAGAAATTTCGGCTTTGTTTCAGCTCGGCACCGGGCAATATTGCATTATTTGCAGATAGCTACAGAGGAGCTAAAAAAAGTAATACCATGAACTTTTTTGAAAAGATCTATGATGTTGAAATAACAGATGTTAGCATTCCCGAAACCGACCGATGGTTCTACATTCATTTTAAGGATGGGAGCCGGCTTTCGTTTCGTTTGTTCAGTAATCGGGCTAATGTTTTTCTTTCAGAAGGCGGGAAAATAACTGAGGTGTTCAAAGGATATGATGAACCTGGAGACGAGCCTCCCAAACCCCAGAAATTGGACCTGCTGAAAGTGGAGGGAGATATCAGTGGGAAGAGTACAAAAAATAAGCTGACTACTCTCAATCCTATGCTCCCAAGACAGAACCTTCAGGAGTTGATCAGCATCTATGAACTCGATAAGGCTGGAGTGGATGAGCTTAAAAAGTTTGTGGAAAAGATCTGTGATGAAATGGAGAACAAGGCCGACTTCCGGTTACTGGAAAATGGCGAGACCACACTGCTTTCTGAGGAAACACTTCCTCTAAAAACAGAAAAAAGGTTTGAGGGAGTTAATGAACTCATTCTCTATCGGTATAAAACGTACTCCAGGACTCAGCGTTTGAAACAGCGGAAATCTTCGCTGGTTAAAAACCTGAAGCGAAAAGTGAAACGAACTACTTCAGGATTGCAGAATTTACATCAGGCTGACAAAGGACTTGAGCGCGCCGAGAAATACGAGCAATGGGGACATATTCTGATGGCAAATGCACATCTTGGAAATGTGAATGAAGAGGAAATAGAGGTGGATGATTTTTATGATGAAGGAAAAAAAGTCAAGATTCCTTTAAAGCAAGATCTGGATATTGCCGGGAATGCCCAGCGATATTACAAGAAATCTTCCTCCGCTGAACGTTCGTATGAGGAAGCAATGAACCGGATTCCAAAAATGGAGGTTGAAAAAGAGCAGGCTGAGAAGTTTCTGGAAGAGGCTAAAAGCATTACCAACTTGTGGGAGTTTCAGGATTGGGAAGAGGAACACAAAGAAGAACTGAAAGAATTTCGAGATCAGAGTGGGGCTGACAATAATGAGGAGCAGTTTCCATTTCACACCTTAGAAATTCAGGGGTATCCGGTTTGGATCGGCAAAAATGCCAGGAGTAATGACACCCTTGTTCAAAAAGCACATAAAGAGGATGTGTGGATGCATGCACGAAAAGTAGCCGGGTCCCATTTGGTGATCAGAATGGGGAACGACAAAGGGATGCCGCCCAAAAGTGTTTTGCTCGAAGCCGCTTCTTATGCGGCTTATAACTCGAAGGCACGCGGCTCTAAACTTGCTCCGGTCATCATCACCAAAAAGAAATACGTGCGAAAGCCCAAAGGTTCACCACCGGGAGCTGTATTAGTGGACAAAGAAGACGTGGAAATGGTAACCCCGAAAAAACCAGCTAAATGAACGGCAATAGGTTAGAGCGTCTCGATGGAAGCATCTATCTGTGTGGATTTATGGCTTCCGGAAAAAGTACTCTCGGTAAAGCTTTAGCTAAGGAATTGAAATGGGATTTCCGGGACTTAGATAGCGTGATAGAACAAAAAGAAAGTATGGCCATCACAGAAATATTCAGGGAAAAGGGGGAAGCCTATTTCAGGAAAAAGGAGTGGGAGTATTTACTTTCACTCACTATGGAATTCAAGGGAATCGTTGCCTTGGGAGGAGGAGCTCTGCAAGATCAACGAATTGTGGATCATCTGAAGGTTCACGGTTTGCTGGTATTTGTAGATACCCCGATGGAGCAGATCGTTGAAAGAGTTTATGAGAGTGAAGAACGCCCGATTTTGTTCGATGAGTTCGGGAAAATAAAATCCAAAGAAACTCTCTTTACAGAACTGAAAACCTTATATTCAGGGCGAATAGAGTTCTACAAACAGGCGCAGATCACAATAAAAACTTCGTTATTTACATCCGTTCAGGAAATGGCAGAGGCGGCCAAGGATAAAATTTCACGGCATGTCTGACTCAATATCGGTTCAAACATCTACAGCAAAAAATTATAAACTACACTTCGGTTTTGATCTATCGGAAGAATTGGAGAAGTATGCTCATTCATACAGTTCAAATAAAGCGTTTGTGCTGGCAGATGCTTTTGTCTTAGAGCATCACCGGTCTCATTTTGAATCAGTACTTGAGACGAAATTTGAAGAGCTGCATATTTTTGAGGTTCCCCGTGGAGAGAAGGGCAAAAGTTTTCCCGTCTATCAAAAAGCGGTCGATTTTGTTCTGGGGAAAGGCGTAGAGCGTGGTACTCCACTTTTTGCGATTGGAGGCGGGGTAACCGGTGATCTTTCTGGTTTTGTTGCAGCCACCATGCTTAGGGGAATCCCATTGATTCACATTCCTACAACATTGCTTGCCATGGTTGACAGTTCTATTGGTGGAAAGAGCGGAATCAATCACTCCGTTGGGAAAAATTTGGTGGGTAGTTTTTATCAACCCGAGGCTGTTTTTGCCGATGTTAAATACCTTGAAACTTTGCCTGAAAAGGAGTGGGTGAACGGATTAAGTGAAGTGCTGAAATACGGAATGATTCACAGTCCTGAAATTCTGGAACAAGTTAACTCGTTGTTAGATAGCAATCAGTTCAATAGCGGAAAGGCATGGTTGCCAATCATTCAAAAAAGCGCACAGATAAAAACGGATATTGTAGCTGAAGATGTGTTAGAAGCAGGTAAGAGAGCTTTTCTGAACTTTGGCCACACCTTTGCCCATGTTATAGAACGGGAAGGAGGTTATAGCGAATATTCGCATGGTGAGGCTGTTTATGCAGGAATGATTGCTGCTGTGTATGCATCCAACAAGTTGGGAGCTAAGATCGAATTATCCAATTTATTGCAGTTTAAGTCGTTGTATAACCTTTCATTGCATAAAATCAGCTCTGATACCGAGCAATTAACAGAGCAGATGAAATCAGACAAAAAAGTAAAGGACGAGCAAATTCAATTAGTATTGCTAAAAAAAATGGGATCTCCCTATGTGTATAAAGTCTCCGATACGGAGTTTGTTGAACGATCATGGCATCACGCTTTAAAGATTTTTGAATAGTGATCTACCTCCGCTGGCTACATAAATTTTGGAATGTATTTTGGACCTTTATTGGGGTTCTGGTTCTTACTTTGGCAATATGTACTGGTATTATATTTGGAGCGATGCAGCTTCAGCCCGTCAAAGATCGTATAGCACTGGAATTGGAGGAGCAGTTCAGCACAAAGTATGAAGGGCTGTTGACGATCGGTTCTATAAAGGGATTCTTTCCGTTCAATATTGAGCTGGAGGATGTAATATTGTATCAGAATTCTTCAGATTATGTGCCGGTTTTTGAAGCATCGGAAGTTTCTGCGTCACTGGACGTGTTGTCGATCCTTAGAAACCGGATGGTGGTTCGTTCACTACGGATAAGTGATCCCAATACAGTTATTGATACTCAGAATGATTATTCCCTTGATAAAGCATTTTTGGTAAGAAATGGAACTTCCGGAGATGATGAATTAGGTTCTTCAGGTTCTGATTTTGGTTTTCAGGTGATCATACCTTCTGTGATCATTCAAAATGGTAATATTGTACTGCGAAATATAAGCAAGTCTGACAATGCTTTTACTTCTTCAGACAGCCTTCGGATTCAGGATATTCAAATGGATATGTTCTTTGAATTTACGGAGGATCAGCGATTTATAGACATAAACAGAGTTCAATTTAACGCTCCCGAAGCGGGTTTGAATGATGTAGAAATGTACGGTCAGATCTACAATGACAATCAATTTTTTGAACTCAATGCGTTTAATATAAGTACGCAAAATTCCTTCATTCGGTTTAGTACGGAGGCAGATAACGTTAATTTCCTTACAGGAAATATTGGCTCTCAGTTTATTAATTCTAACCTTAATCTGATTGTTGACCGGCTGCTTCTTGCTCCAGAATATATAACAGATCTGGCACCTGATTTCCCGAGGCTTCCACAATACCTGCAGGGAACTTTGTCGGCAGAGGGGACCCTCCGTTCTTTCAATATCAATGAAGCTGAATTCATAATGGGCGAAAGCTTCGCCAACCTCAGCGGATCTTTGGAAAATCTTACCGATGCATCATCATTTGGATATGACATAAACGTGGAATCATTGATTTTGAATGAAAGTGAACTTGGAGCTATTCAACCGGATCTGAATGATGATCAACTGGAAGCCATTGCCTCTGCAAGGTATACTGCTTTAATCACCGGGCAGTTAGATTTTACAAGTATTGCCGCCAATGCAGAATCAGATCGCGGCCGTATTGAACTAAATGGCGACTTGATCTGGGCAGATGACATCGCTTCTGATTTTACGTTCAGCACGGATTCCCTTGACCTTGGCTATTTATTTGATCAGAGAATTCAGCAAACAAATCTTAGTTTAGAAGGGGAATTAAAGAGTTCGTCTTTTAACTTACATAAAGCCAGGGGCGGACTGGTTGTTGAGTCCAGAGGAGGGATGTTGGATAACAGAGATTTCAGCAGGATCTCTATATTGGTAAACTGGGACGAAGGATATATAGAACCTGATATTCGGGCAGATGTAAAGGGGGCTATGGTTACCGCCGGCGGATGGCTTGATATTCAGCAAGAACAACCCACACTTTCGCTACAAGGGATTGCCACCGGACTCCAGGTAAATGAGATCATTCAAAACACTAAGGTACGCCCTGTGAAAGTTGATCTGGAATATGATGTACATGTGACCGGGAGCGGTATTGATGATGCTATGGGGCAGTTAAGCATCGATGTAAAACAGGCAATTTCTGAAGAAGATACTTTAGGCCTTCATCAACTATATCTGGATTTTAACAATGATTATTCCGAAAACAGAATACTCAGGTTTACCTCAACAGCTTTTGATGCTTCGTTAGAAGGAAATTATAAGCCTTCTTCTTTAGCAGTATTATGGCCTCAGTGGAAGGGATATTTCACTGAGCAGATTAATGAAGAGGTTCTTTTCAAAGCCGGAGACTCATTTTCGGATACCAAGCAGATAACTCAAAATCAGAATCTGGAACTTAGTGGGCGGATTAAGAATCCTAATATTCTCAATTACTATTTAGAGGGCCTGCCGAAAATGGCATCTACAGCCAGGGTCAATTCCTCGATAAATGTCAATTCTGCTCAGATACTGTTCAATAGCTCATTTAATGATCAATTCACAAGATTTGGAGCCTTCCAGGCAGACTCTTTGGTAGTTCAAGTTACCGGTGGGTTCAGAAGAAATGTCCGGCTTAAAGAGTTTTCCAGCCTACAGGTTCAAGCCAATTCCGGCTCTATCAATTATGATTTTATCAATGGGAAGAGATTTACTTTGCTGGCGAACCTTCGTGAGGATTCACTTGAGATCACTACAAATATAGCGGATATGTCTGATGGAGCGTCGTTGGTATTATCGGGGCGTGGGCGTTTGTTAAATGATGCTCTTACATTCCAAATTCAGGAATTTGATTTAGGGAAAGAAGCTTACAGGTGGGTAAGCAGGGGTGTGCCGGCTCTAACGTATCGTTCAGATGAAAAACTTATTTTAGAAGATCTTTTATTTGAGAATGCGAACCAGCTTCTTCAACTGAATGGCACATTCAGTTCTTCTCCGGAAGACTCGGTAAATTATAATGTGAGATCCATTAACCTTGATGAGATCTCGAATATGGTTGGCGGCAGGTTAAGTTTTGGAGGTATTCTTGATGGTACCTTTACCACCCGAACTCTAACAACCGTTCCGACCGTTTATGGAGATGTTGATATCGAGACGCTGAGTTTTGGAGGCTCTCTGGTGGGAGATCTGAATCTCTCAAGTGAGTATAACTCTGAACTGGATCGATTTGACACCAATATCACTGTTCATACCGATGCAACCAAGTATCCGGAATATTTTTCCAACACAGGCCGAAAGGGGCAGCAATTCAATATCGATGGATATGTACTCGCTCCCACAGAAGGGGGATTTCCGGAGGCCGATTCCTTGTATAAATTTGATGTGGAGTTTGAGAATATTGATCTTTGGATACTTCCACTGATAGGTCCAAAAGTATTTGCAGAAGGTTCCGGTTTAGCAAACGGCTCAGGAATCATCTGGGGAAATGCAGAAACCTATGACTTTAATGCAGACTTCATGGTAGGATCTCAGGATGCGGCCTATTTACGGCCTCAATTTCTCGATACCTATTATTATGCCCAGGGTGAAATTACATTCACCAGAGAAGACGGTCTAAATTTCAAGGATATCTATCTGATCGATCCTTCAGGCGGTAATGCGATACTAAGCGGTTATTACGATTTCAATGATTTTGCGCCTGTTGACAGCATGAACATTCGTCTTGAAATGGATGAATTCCAATTCCTGAATAGTTCATTTGACCCCACGGTAGCATTTTTTGGGACAGCCTATGGTTCGAGTACTGTTACAATTTCAGGAACGAACTTTGACCCTGTTTTACGTACAGAAGAGCCCATGCGTATTTCGGATTTCTCAGAAATATCTATCCCGCTGCTCGAAGAAACAGAGTTTGATGAAGACAACAGGTTTATCAGGTTCGTGGATTCTTTTGATGCAGAGGGTCTTAAAAACGGAAGTTTTGCAGCTCGCACGGGAAACAGAACCAATGGTAACAGCGAAAAAGCTCAATCTGCAGTGGATCTCTCCTTTGCTGAGCGATTTACGCTGGACCTTCAGTTTGAAGCTGAAAATCCAATGACGGTCAGGCTTATTTTTGATCCTGTTACTGGTGATATTGTTACCGCAGAAGGTACGGGGCGCATGAGAATTTTGTTAGAAGATGAGGAGGTCTCCATGTTCGGGCGCTTTGATATCGAAGGAGGAAGATATCAGTTTGTCAGTGGTGATATTATAACCCGCCGCCTTGAGCTGGAGGCTGGAGGCTCTATTGTATGGGAAGGTGATCCCGGCAATGCCCGTTTAGACCTTAACGCCGTTTATAGTGCGCGTCCTGATATCACAACTCTGAGTAATACCGGTAACCGGAATCCGGAAAATTCACAGCGTGTTCCCGTTGACCTGGTGTTGAATATTGCAGGGACTCTTTCAAGCATCGAGAATAATTTTTTCTTTCGCCTGCCTGATACCTTTGAATCTCAACAAAACTCAACGCTTTCAACACAAATTGCCTCCATCAACAGGGATGAAGATCTTAAATTAATACAGGCAGCCAACTTTATGATCATGGGAAATTTCATCCCTATGTCGTCTTCTGGCCAAACGCAGAATAACCTTTTTGGGGAAAATATATCCGGAAGTGCAGCAGTGCTGAATCCATTACTCTCAAGTCAGGTTATCAGCCCATTGTTATCAAATCAGGTAAATTCGTTATTGAACAGCGATTTGAGTAGTTTAGACGTAGACTTTAACCTTAATACCTATAATCAGGTTGATCTTGGTGTGGCACTGAGATTATATAACGATAAACTTATACTGCGACGAGAAGGACAAATTACAGGCCGGCAATCAAATATAGGAGATCTTGGTGCTACCTACCGGATCAACCGGACCTTTGCCATGACTGCCTTTCACCGTCAGGATCTCACCTTTGGAACACTAAGCAGTACCGAGCAATCGCAGCAATCTCAGGATATTAATGGGGTAGGGCTTGAAGCTAAAGTCAGCTTTAATACCTGGGATGAGTTTTTTAAGCGGTTATTCTCTCCTTTCAGAAAATTGTTTGGTTCAAAGGAAAAAGAGGAAGACACAGAACAGAATCAAGAAGAAATAACAGAAATTAACAGGGTGCAAGATCCCTCGTAAAGATATTTTAATGAGTAAAAAAGAAAGACTAAGTAAATTTGAAGAGCTGATCATTGATCTGATCAAGAATAGCCCGGATAATAAATTAACGCGAGAGCAAATGATAAGTGTTCTCCGTTTAGAGAGTAATAATGAGATCAAAAAGCTGGATAAGTCGCTGAATCGGCTTTCAAACAGCAATAAAATATCCAGGAAGGATAACTATGTTTTTCTGGGGAATAACAAGAAGAAAGCCAAGAGTGCAGGTTCTGGCAATAATAGTATTTACGAAGGGAAAATTGACATATCTGTTCGCGGAACCGGTTATGTGATCACCGAAGAATTGGAAGATGATGTAATGATCTCATCTCGTGATGTTGGGACTGCATTGAATGATGATGTGGTTAAGATCCGTATCACCGGAAAGAATAAAAGAAGCGGACAACCCCAGGGAAAGATCCTTGAGATCATAAAGCGGGGAAAGGATTTTTATGTGGGAACGCTGAAGAAAGTCAGCAAGGAGAATTATGTGATCGAAGCGGATGCTCAATCGGTTCACACCAACTTTTTTGTGCTGCCGGAATACTTGAATGGCGCTCAGGATGGGGATAAGGTGATCTTTGAGCTGGTAAATTGGGTGCACCCCAAAGCACTACCCGAAGGAAAAATAAAATCGGTGTTGGGAAAGTCGGGATCGAATGACGCTAACATCTTATCGATATTGGCAGAGAATGATATGGTTGCCGAATTTCCTAAAGAGGTGGAAGAATATGCCCATCAGATACCACTTGAAATACCCAAAGAAGAAGGAAAAAGAAGACGTGATCTGCGTGATGAAAATGTATTTACCATTGACCCGGAAGATGCCAAAGATTTTGACGATGCACTCAGTATCAAGAAACTGGATAATGGTAATTATTACTTAGGCGTACACATCGCAGATGTTACTCACTATCTCACTCCAAAATCAGTGCTTGATGAGGAAGCTCACAAACGCGGAAACAGTGTCTATTTAGTAGATCGTGTGATCCCAATGCTTCCTGAAGTATTGAGTAATGGGGTTTGCAGCTTACGTCCGAACGAAGACAAGCTGACCTACAGCTGCTTTATGGAAATTGCTCCAAACGGTAAGCTGGTGGATTATTCCATTGAAGAGACGATCATTCATTCCAAACAGCGTTTTACTTATGAGGAAGCGCAGGAAGTAGTGGATGGTAAAAAACATAAATTCAGTAAAGAAGTAACAACGGCAGTAGAATTAGCCCGGATTTTACTTGATAAACGTTTTAGGGAAGGAGCTATCGATTTTGATAATCCGGAACCTAAATTTGTTTTGGATGACAACGGTACCCCAATTAAAGTGATCATCAAAGAGCGTATTTTTGCACACCGGTTGATCGAAGAATGTATGCTCATGGCGAACAAAACGGTTGCCATGCATGTTGAAGAATTGAGGAAAAGTTCCGATAAAAAACGTTCAAAAGACCTGTTTCCATTTTTTTACCGGGTGCATGATAAGCCCGATAAGGATAAACTTGCAGGTATAGCGGAACAGGTAAAACCCATTGGGATCAGTTTTGATGTAGGAAAAAAAATCAGCCCGAAAAAAATAAATGATCTTTTAAAACAAGTGGAAAATACTAGTCTTGAGTATATCGTTAACGGACTGATGTTACGTGCCATGGCTAAAGCTGAATATTCGCCGAATAATATAGGCCATTTTGGCCTGGGTTTTGGACATTATTCACACTTTACAAGCCCGATCCGTCGTTACCCTGATGTAATTGTTCACAGGTTACTGAAAGGATATAATGCCGGAGCCCGCGTGTACACCTATGACCAACTAAAGAAAGACGGTGAACATTGCAGCGAACGCGAACGCGTAGCAGTGGATGCAGAACGTGACTCCGTGAAGTTGAAGCAGGTAGAGTTTTTGAGTAAGAAAACAGGCGAAAAATTTGATGGAATTATCAGCGGTGTGATGGAACGGGGAATTTTTGTGAACCTAAAAGACATTTACTGTGAAGGAATGATTAGAATAAGCGATCTTAAAGGTGACTATTATGTATATAATGACAAACGTCATGCTTTAGTGGGCCGCAAAAGTGGTAAGCAATTTCAGCTTGGTGATGAAATTCGTGTTCGTGTTAAAAGTACGAACATGCAGAAGCGCCAAATTGATTTTGGATTAGCTTAGTAACATGTAATCGGTAGTAATATGAAAATTAACATACTTTCTGTTTTAACATTTGTTGTTCTATTCTTGGTTTCGAGTACTTTACCTGTCTCAGCCCAATACTTTCCCTTTGGGAAAAACAGGGTTCAATATGAGAACTTCGAGTGGAGATATATTCAATCCACTCATTTTGATGTCTATTACTATGGATCAAAGAATTATGAGCTCGCTGAATTTTCGGCAAAGAGCATTGAGTCGGCATACAAACAGTTACAGGAAGATTTCAATCATGAAATTTCCAACCGAATAACACTAATCGTTTATGACTCACACAACGATTTCGCTCAAACAAATGTAGTGAGCCTGCCCACCAGTGCTGAGGGAATAGGCGGTGTGACTGATAAGTTGAAGAATCGTATGACTGTTCCTTTTGCAGGAGATTATTCCGATTTCAGGAGAACGCTGCACCACGAATTGGTTCATGCTGTGTTCAATGATATGTTTTACGGAGGTACGGTAAATTCTATAATCAGAAATAATATTCAGCTTCAATTCCCGCTATGGTTTGAAGAAGGACTTGCGGAATATACTGCCCTTGGCTGGGATACCAATACTGACATGTATATCAGGGATGCGGTTATCAATAATTACCTTCCGGATATACAATATCTGAGTGGATATTATGCGTATCGTGGCGGGCAATCTGTATGGAATTTTATTGTAGAACAAT
Organism: Gracilimonas sp.; assembly: GCA_022450045.1. GTDB lineage: Bacteria > Bacteroidota > Rhodothermia > Balneolales > Balneolaceae > Gracilimonas. The sequence continues at coordinate 217,511 of JAKURD010000002.1, forward strand.
ATGGAAGACAAAAGATAGCGGAGATCCTTCAGCGCATTAAAACTTCCAGGAGTGTAGAATATGGTATTCAACAAGCTACAGGAATGGATATAGAGGATCTTTCTAATGCCTGGGAAGATGCTTTGCAAGAACGATATTACCCGGAAGTGGCCGAAAGAGAAAGAGTGGATGTGATCGCTAATTTGCTCACAGAGAGAGGGAAATTCGGAACATATAATACAAGTCCTGCTATTTCTCCCCAAGGTGATAAGATTGCATTCATCACTAACAAACGCGGATATTTTGATGTAGTTGTTATCAGCGCCATAAATGGTGAGAAGCTTAAAACGCTAATCAGAGGAGAAGATAATCCTGAGTTTGAAGAGCTGAATATCCTGAATCCAAACATCACATGGTCTCCAGATGGCAGCAAGATCGCACTTTCCACAAAATCTAAAGGCAGGGATGATATCGCGATCATCGACTATAAAACAAAAGAAGTTTCAAAGATCAAATTTCCAAATTTAGATGCTATCGCTTCCATCTCATGGTCACCGGATGCCCAAAAACTTGCTTTTGATGGCAATATTGGACCATATCAGGATATTTTCGTTTACAATATGAAGACTGATAAACTCACCAATGTAACCGGCGACTTCTTCTCAGATCAGCAACCGGTTTGGGGCTCCGACTCAGAACATATCTATTTTACGTCCGACCGGGGAGATAAAATTGGTTTACACACGTATAATATCAATTATGACCTGCTAAGTAATAAAAGCATGTATCAGACGGATATTTATAGAGTAAGACTAAATTCAACTTCAGCAACCAGACTTACAGATACCCCACTTTGGAGTGAAAAATCACCACAAGCTACCCGGGATGGGCGATTGGTTTATATCTCTGACCGAAATGGTATTCAGAATGTGTACGAATTCAATTTAAATACACGTACCGCAACGCCTTTGACTAACCTTCAAACGGGAGCCTTTCAGATATCTTTAAGTGGAGATGGTTCACGTTTGGCTTTGAACTCTATCAATGAAGGATATTTGGATATTTTCTTACTTCGTTCTCCTTTTGAAAGGAGAAAACAAGGTGAGCTATCTCAAAATTATTGGGCCCAGCGCAGGGCATCCGAAACACAGGCAGAACGAGTACCGGCCACTAAATATGCCAGTGAAATGTTTGCTTCCGGTGCAATCAGAGATCAATCAGGACCCGTGCAGGGTGCTCCAGATCCAGGTGAGGCTGAAATGGCAGATGCAGAAACGGATACTACCAAGCAACCTGAAGAAGATAAATCCGATGAGATTGATTTTAGAAATTATGTCTTCAGTACTGAAGTGATGGAAGATACTACTTTGGTTTTGGAAGATGTGGTCAACTTTAATCCTAAGAACAACATCACCGAAGATGGCCGTTACCAACCTAAGAACTACCGGCTGAAATTCTCAACAGACATCTCCTATAACCCAACGTTTGTTGCCTCTACCTATGGTTCTTATGCACTAACTCAGTTTATTATCAGTGATCTCTTAGGGGATCACCAGATTGCATTAGGAACGAATTTCGTTTCTGATCTCAGAAATAGTGACTATTCTTTACAGTATGGTTATATGAAGAACCGGACAAACTGGTTCTTTTCATATTTCCATTCTTCCCGAAGATATCAAACATTCTTTGGGGAAATCATTCGATTTCGTACTTTTGGCGGGGGAGTGAATGCACAATATCCTATTGACAAATTCAAGCGTATTGACGCCGGGTTTTCTGCCATGGGAATCACCCGGGACTACAGCTCGCTTAGTGATTTGTTTGCAGGGTATTCAGTTGGAGAAGATTTTACAGGAAATGAACGAAGTATCTTCTTATATCCTGAGATTATTTTTACCAACGATCAGACCTTACCCGGTTTTCTAACCCCGCGGGGAGGTAATCGTTATTCCATTGGTTTTTCCGGAAGTCCGGGAGCAGGCGAGAATGCGCCTCAATTCGCATCGGTATTGGCTGATTACAGAAAATACGTGAATTTAGGATCACGGTACAGCCTTGCCTTAAGAACCTCCGGAGCTGTATCTGTTGGCCGCGATAAACAAACCTATTTTATGGGTGGAAGACTGGGGTGGATCAATCAACGGTTCAACCAAACCGGACTTTCTTTCGATAAGTTAACCGATAGTTTTTTCACCGTGCCGGCTTTACCGGTTCGTGGCTATGCCTATAATAGTATTTACGGAAGTAATTTTTCTTTGATCAACGCGGAATTCAGATTTCCGTTATTTGCAGCCATTGTTCCGGGTGCTATCCCAATTCTTCCGTTGTATAACATTACCGGCGCTGCTTTTCTTGATGTAGGCTCTGCCTGGGGCGAGAGAATTAATTATGAGATCAGCGATGGCGTAAATGAGTACCCAATGTTTGATGAGGATGGGAACAGAGTAGTAAATAATGCCAAGCTTGATTTTAAAGTAGCCCAGGAAAGCATAGGTGAATATAACCTTCCTCAAGGAGTTGCAAAAGCTCCTTACCTTGATGGAGACTTACTTATCGGAGCCGGATTTGGACTGCGCACCATTGTATTTGGCTTGCCATTCAGATATGATGTCGGCTGGCCTTATCAGCGCTCAGGGTTTAAAAGTAAACCGATTCATTACTTCTCTATCGGTATCGACTTTTAAAATTATCTTGAACCCGTCCGGAAAATTTGAGCTTGCAGCAATCGCTGATACCCATAATCAGGGTCTTGAAAGTACACAAGGCCAGTATATTCCTGATTTTGACGGGTAATAGTGTCGCTCAGGCTTAGGTCATCAATACCATCATCTCCGCCTCTCATTGCATATTTATAGGTATATAATCCTTGTTTGATCAACGCTTGTGTTTCCCAATAACCTGAATTTTCATTATAGGCCAGCTTGTTTTCCTCAGAAAGCAGCCACTGGTTGAAATCTCCCACTAAATACACTCCCTGGGAGGCAGAGAATTGCCCGCCATCCTGGAATCGAAACCGTACATTAGCGTAACGGGCATCAGGCGTATTTTTCGGATTACTGAAGATAGTTTCCCAACTTGCGGCAGGATCTGAAGTAAAGTTTAGAATATCTTCTCTTAAAACAATTTCCGGTGGATTTTTTTCGGGAAGCCAGTCAATGATATTTTGTCCGTCAACAGAAAACTCATTTAGCCTCAACTCAATAAAATCGAAATTTGAAGGGTAGGCGTTTTCTTCTGAAAGGTGAAATTGAGCCCGGTCTTCTTCACTAAAATCATAGTTCTGTGATTTTTTTGCATCACCCCAAAATCTGTTTTGAGCAAAATAAAAACTAAGGTCAAACTGAGGAAAATCGATGAATTTCGGGTATATAAATTCACTGAATGGCCGGTCAATAGCTTCACCGCGCGGGCCTGTGTTATATTTTGTTTCAACCCAAGATCTTATCTCTCCTGCGTTTTCAGTCACAAAGAAGGGCAGGGAAAAAAGCCGTGTACCGGTAGAAAAGTCAACCACATGAAGCATGTAGTTTCCACTGATCTTGAATTGAAGCTGGTTGGAAGGAAATTCGGCCTCGTAATGAAAGTAATTGGGTGTGGATCGTTGGTTTTTAGTTCCTCCGCCAATAATAAGTTCATTTATTCCATCCAAATACCAGTCTTGAGGGATATTGCTTGAATTCCAGTTTTGGTCGTGATGGGAGAAGATGATCCTGAACTGACCGGAAAGAGCGGTTAGTTCATCAAAAGACAGGATCAGTTTTCGGGAAGATCCCAGTTCTATGATCGGAGGATTCCCTGCATTTCCTTTTCTGTAAAGCTGAATACTTTTGATGGTTTCAGGAGCAGGCAGCTGATTTTGTACCAGAAGACGACTCAGATGATTCTCGGTAGAAATCCTATTGGTTTGCGTAGCTATACCGGCAGTACATCCACCAGCAAAAGCAGCGAGTAAAAAGAGTTTAAGTAGAAATTGAGCCTTTGAATACAAAATGTGCAGGTCCAGTTAAAATAAGTTGATGGTACGTGTTGGTGCCAGGCTCAAAATTGAAGGAAACAAACAAGGTCCCCCCCTTAACTTTAACCTGATATTTGGCTTGTTTCTCCACGCGGTTCATGTGATGGTGGGCAGCTATGGCAGATGCCAAAGCTCCGGTTCCGCAGGCAAGAGTCAGCCCCTCAACACCCCGTTCATAGGTTTGCAACGATATAGAACCTCTTTCTTTACAGTGCACAAAATTTACGTTACTTCCTGGCGGCTCCACATCTTTATGGTAACGCAAGGTTCGGCCTGTTTGCACTAACTCAGCTTCCTTTTCCAGGTCCGTCTTGTCCACAAACTGTACCAAGTGTTCGGTAGCGGCATTAGCCTTTACCAGGTCTAATTCGTTGATCTGAATATCTTCGGGGATTACATGAACCGGGAAATGAACACTTACATTTTCTTCATCATGTACTTCTGCTTCATACACATTGTTATGAATATTGAACGTTTGAGTGGATCCAAAACCATTTTGGAAGGCAAACATCACCAAACACCGGGCACCGTTGCCACACATTCCTGCATCGCTGCCATCGGCATTTCGATAGATCATGGTATAATCCACCTCATCTCTTTCAGCCGGTTGGAGGATTAAAATTCCATCAGCACCTATGCCAAATTTGCGGTCACATAACTTTGGGGTGAACCGGATAATCTCATCAAGATCAAAACCATATGTACGGTTGTCAAGTACGACGAAATCGTTTCCCGCACCTTCCATTTTATGAAATATAATATCACTCATGATTCTGTAAAAGCAGGTACATGTTTCCAGTTTTCTTCTTCGGGGATATTGGGATCAAGTCCGCGCATTAAAGTTGAGAACCGCAATGACAAAACAATAAAGATCAGCTTTGGATTCACATTTTGACGCAGAGCGGGTCGGAAGGAGTCCAAATGGGTTATCATCTCTTCCAGCCGGGCATCATCCAGCGACTTCACAAATTTCTGTATCGATTCAAGCTGATCAATATTGGTAATAAATTTCTTGTTACCGGTTTCTCTGTAAACCATCAGATCCCGAATATACATTTCAATGAGGTTGGTGATGGAGATCAATCCTTCAATGTTATTCGAGCTTTGCCAGTCTTGGACCAAAGTTGAAAGCCCAATGGCATCCTGACTAAATGCCATTCGCAAATATTCCACAGCGGACTCACGATTTTCCCTGAGCTTACTGATATCAAAAAAGCGGGTCATGGCATAATTCCCGCCTGAAACTCTTGCTAAATAAGCGGCTTCATCGGGTTGTAATCCATCCACTTCGATCAATCCTTGCTCAACTTCTTTATCCTTTAGCGTACCAAGCGGAATATGCTGGCAGCGTGAAGTGATGGTAGGCAGGAGGCTCTCGTAGCTTTCGGTTGTCAGGATGAACATAAGCCGGTCTGAGGGTTCTTCCAGCAGCTTCAAAAAAGCATTGGCTGTTTCCTTTCGCATGGTCTCAACCTGGGTAAGGATGATGACGATGCGATTACCTTCATTGGGCTTTAGCTTGGCAATGGGACGAATATCATCCCGAAAATAGTCGATGGGATAGAAGGCTTGTAAATTCTTTGAAGACTCATCATCTAACGAGGGCCGATGAGAAAAACTGATGATCTCGTAAGGGTCTTTAGCCAGCAACTGTAGCCGGTCTCTGAGCTCTTCCGTTTTGGCAGAAGTTGGTTTTGGAATGAAAACATGAATATCCGGATGGGTAAACCATGATGACTTCTTGGATTCTTTATGCTCTCCCAGATCGCTCAGGTGATCGATGCCGTTGATAGCTTCTGCTAAAGCAAGCGCAAAGGCAGTCTTGCCCACGCCGGAAGGGCCTGAAAGCAGGTAAGCGTGGCTTATCCGTTCAGAAGCAAGTATTCGCTCCACCTGCTCCTTTGCGCGATGTTGGCCAATAATTCGTCGGTTCCCAAATTTAAATGGCATAAATATTAAGTAGTTAGGTCTTTGGTCATTCGTTTTTGGTCAATGGTCATTATTATTCTTCCCAGATGTAATCAAATAATAAAATTCCGGCGGTAATTGTAACGCCTGCAAATCCGACCAAAGCGGTGATGTTATTCAGTGATCCGTCTCCGCCATCTATAAAAGCTGTTTTACTGATATCTGCCAGTAACAAAATAAGCGGCATAAAAAGCGGAATACTCAATACTGAAAAAATAGCCCCTTTACGATCGGCCTGAGAAACTACAGCTGCGGTCATGGTGGCCACACCTGAAAGTCCGGCTGTTCCTACAAATAACATAATCAAAAAAGCCGGCCATGATTGTATCTGTAAGTTCATTAAGAAAATATATCCGGCAAAGGTAGCAGTATTTATGAGTAAGGTGAACAAGAAATTATAGAGCAGTTTTCCGGTATAGACGGTGGTACCGGTGGCATATATTCGAAGCAGGTCAAAGGTTTTTTTATCGGTTTCGGAAATAAAACTTCGGCTCAGGGCAGAGAGGGCTGCAAACAAAATGATGATCCAAACCAACCCTGATTTCGGCCCCGGTTCAAGCTGATCGGCGCGAAGGGTGAAGAGCACCAGCAGCATAGCCGCAGCCACGAAGGCCAGAACCATATTGAACGCAAAACGTGTACGCAGTTCAATCTGCAGATCTTTCTTTAAAATGGTGAAGGTGCTTCGAATCCATTGCATAACCAAGTTTAAGGATTTTGGGTGGTTATTAACAGGAGAAATGCAACGGAATGAAACTGGTTGGGTGCCCTAACCAGGCAATCGGTCAGATGGACTTGGAGCCATCGGACCGATAGGCAGGGCAATCAACTCCGAACTCGATCTGATGGATCACTCATCTGATCGATGAATTAGGCTTAGGGGCCTGACCATGAGTGCATGACAAGTTTGGAAGATAGAACCCAACAATCGGTCAGACGGCTTAGAGCCGGCAGACCGGGAGGTAGAATACACATTCTCGAATTCGATCTGATGGAAACCCCATCTGATCGATGGTGCAGGCGCGGGATGTTGGATTAGGACAAGAACAAGCTTAGGTCCCCCAAATCAAACAAACGGTCAGACGGACATGGAGTCGACAGGTCGTGCCTCAAAGGCTTTAACGAAGATTGATTATATCAAATTGACGTTAAATTAACACAATTTGCTGTTGTATTAATTTACCAGCTGCTCCATTACCAACTCTATCGCCCGGCTCAACTGAGGGTCACTGCCGGTCAATCGATCTTTGAAAGTGTTGACCACTTCAATATCAGGTTGTACACCGGTGCGTTCCAGATTGCGTTCATCCTCCAGAGTATATACGCCCCAGGCCGGGAGACGATAAAAGGAACCATCAACCAGTCCTTTGCCGGAAGTAAAGATGATCCATCGGTAGGTTTCAGTTCCAACTATGGTCCCCAATTCCAATGCCTTGAATCCGGCTGCGGTCACTTCAGCATCACTAAGTGATTGCTCGTTAATCAACAGAATAATTGGTTTGGATGCAGGAGTAAAATTAGGTTGGGAAGCATAATCTCCATTTCGGTATTTCCATTTCAGATATGGTTTTTGGCTCAGAAACTGGAGTACATCATTATGAACATTTCCCCCTGTGTTATATCGAAGATCCAGAATCAGAGCATCGCGGTGATAAGCCTCGGAAGTCATTTCCACCAGGAAGTTCTCCAGTTCTCCGCCGCCCATGTTCTTCATGTGGACGTATGCTACCCGTTTATTGGTCTGTGAATCCACCATATTCTGTTTCTCATCAATCCATTCATCATAGAGGTCATTACGGGTAGAAAAGTAGGACTCAGGATGGATTTTTGTCGTGAAGGAATCATCCCCTCTTTCGAAAGTAAGTGAAACCTCTTCGGGCATGGAAGGTCGGTTAAAATACATTTCCCGGTTTTTATTAGTATCAATTTCCTTTTCGCCGATGGAAGTTAATACATCTCCGGGCTGTATGTCTTTTCCGGCTACATCCGCAGCACCATTTTTAACGACCGTTTCCACACGGTAGGGATTATTATTTTCAAATATAAGACCTGTGGATAGAGAGATCGTTGAGTAGAATTTCTCTTCCTCTTCACCAAAAGTGTTAAATCCTAAATGAGATGAATTGAGTTCACCGAGCATGTTGTTCATCATTCGGCTGAGATCATTCCGGTTGTTTACATAGGGAAGATAGCTTTTATATCGATCCCGGATAGCTTCCCAATTAATACCATGAAAGGTATCGTTATAGAAATTTTCCTCAATATTGGCCCAGAGTTCTTCGAACATCTGGTCGAACTCAGCCCGGAGATTCCGTTTGAACTCAAAAGCAGTTTTAATTTCAGTGGCTTTGGCTGAGCCGGGATCAAGTTCATAAACTTTACCGCCGGACAATCCATACAGTGTTCCATCTACTTCGGAAATATTTCCTACAAAGTGGACCCCCTCAAATTTCTTGGTTTCCGGGCTTTCGAAAGGCTGAAGTATGGTCATATATAACCCGGTATTTCCTTCATCGTGATTACTGAGATAAAGCACCATTGTTTTGTCGCCATCCTGTGTGATAAAAGGAGCAAATTGAGACCCGAAATTCTCGCCAATAGCATCAAGCCGGTGCATTAAACCATCGGTATTGATGGTAATATCTACCCTTTCTTTAGTTTCATCTTCGTCTTCATCGTTGTCGTCCTTCTTTTCCTCCTCTTTAAACAGTTCATCAAGTCTGTCCGATCTGTATGGTTCTTCATATTCATCTAAAGCCATCCGGAAGAGATCAGTTTCACCGCCTCCGCGAGGATAGGAAGGACTTGTTCGGGATGAGGAAAAATAAATGTATTTGCCATCCGGAGACCAAAACGGATCAGATTCCGAAACTCCGGTTTTGGTAAGGTTAATTACTTTTTTGGATTTAATATGGTAAGTGAATATGTCGTGTTCAAAATCCCGACGTGCCGTGTATAGCACATATTTATCATTGGGAGAGAAGCTAGGCTGTTGATTTTGAAATCCCCAGAATTCATCTTTTACAATCGTTTCACTTTCCATCGATTCCAGTGTGATCAATCGCAGTTCATTACGTCCGCTTAGATAAATGCCTTTGGTTCGGTCAGAATTAAATTTAAGCGCCCTGTTATTAGCTTTATCATCTGTTATTCGCTTCTCTGAACCGGGCCCATCTGCAACAACCGTAAACCAGTTTTGATAGCCATCTTCAGTTTGATTAAAGATCAGGGTTTTGTTGTCTTTCAGCCATTTTACCTCAAGCACCCTGCCTAAATCATTGGTCTCAATTTGACGAATAAATTTTCCTTTTATATCCGAGACAAAAAGCTCACCGCGGGAGGTGAAAGCCAGTTTCTTTTTATCCGGAGATACATCAAAGTAGAAAACCTCATTTTCCACATTAAAGTTTTGCTCTTTCGCTAAGGTATTGTTTTTAAAAATAGAGATGGGAACAGCGGAAGACTTGCCGGAAGCTATATCGTAGGTAAATATCCGGTATTCTTTTTCAAATACTACGGTTTGTCCATTGGCACTTACTTTAGGTGTAATCACCGAAGTTTCAAAATGCGTAAGCTGTTCTTTAGAACTACAATTCAATTTATAAAGATTATACTCTCCATTAAATTCATCTGACACAAAATACATTGTTCCATTTCGATCCACAGTTGGCCACATGTCTTTGCCTTCCCAGTTGGTATGTTTGGTGAAGGCTTGGTTGGTGATATTGTAGGATTTGATATCGGGATTAAACGGCCCTTTATATTTTTTACGTTGGGGAAAGATGAAGCTTTCCCATGATTCATTAAAAAAATAAGTTTTATCTGAGGGATGTTCTACAATATTATGAACGTTGTTGTGATAGTGGCCAAATAAAAGTTCCGGCGTGCCACCTTTAATATGTACGGAATAGGCACTTATACGATTGTAACGGTCTGAACGAAAATAAATAGTTTTGGAATCCCAGCTCCATGATTCAACCTGATCGCCCGCCTGATGATAAGTCAGCTGTTTTATTTGGCCGCCTTTCATTGGGGTAATATAAACATCGTCATTCCCATATTGATTGGACGTAAATGCCAGCCACTTTCCATCAGGAGAGATGCTTGAAGCCGTTTCTTCCCCGTCCATACCGGTAATTCGAACTGCCATGCCACCTTTAGTCGGTACTTTCCATAAATCACTTTCATAAGAGAAAACAATGGTAGAGCCATCGGGAGAGATGGAAGGTTGGGTTGCAAACAGAATTTCATCTTGCCCAAAACCGTTAGTAGAAAGGAGAAATGCAAAAAACGTGGTAATTAAAACGGAGTTGATTAGTTGTAGCACAGCGGGTTTATTTTTTATGTATTCTTTAAAGGGTAATGAAACGGATTATAATAACAAAAGTTAACTATTACCTAAAAGTCAGTTATTGCGCAGAACATACTATATGAGTAATTAACGTGAATTTGATATAAAGACCATCGGTTGAACACATTGAACCATCATTTCGCAGCGAAGGACTGAAATCCTGTGGTTGGTCAGATATCGAATACGGAAGTAATGGCTATCAATAGATTCCTGTCTCCACGGGAATAACCACAGGCATCCATTATTATCCTTTTAACTTAGTTCTTATCTCGAATGGACGTTAATTATAAAACACTGCAATTAATCTTTGATTGATTGTCTGTTCGGTGCCTATATTCGATGGCTGTTAATCGTATCATTTATTGCTAAGGATTTTTGCATGAATTTATTTCCGTTATTAGATCAGGTTACTGTACTCCCTAACTTTGCTGTTGGCTCTAAAGAAGAACTTATTAATGCACTCGTGGATATTTTGGAGGAGAAACTTGAATCTGATGAACAACTCGAAGAAGTAAGAAATGCGGTGTTTGAACGTGAAGAGATCATGTCAACAGGAGTAGGTAAAGGGCTTGCAATCCCGCACGCTAAAACAAAGGCGGTAACAGAAAATCTGGCTGCTTTTGCTCTCCTAAAAGAACCCCTCGACTTCGATTCCATTGATGATGAACCGGTACGTTTAGTTTTTCTGTTGGTTGGGCCGGAATCAAATAACAGTCAGCATATAAAACTGTTGAGTCGCATTTCCCGCTTAATGAACAGCGGATCGTTCAGGGAAAAAATTCTCGGATGTACTTCCACCGAAGAGATCCTTAGTGCTTTTAAAGAGGAAGAAGAAAAATATTTTGTCAGTTAAATGAAGCATTTCCTCTGCTTTTTATATGTCTTGGTTTTCGTAAGTAATGTTGAGTGTGTAAGCGCACAAAATATTTCTTCCATTATTGACCGCTCCTCAAACCAGGAAGCTTTTTGGTCGGTTACCGTAAGAGATGATACCGGCCGGATCCTGGAAAGTCTGAATTCTGAGAAAGCGATTATACCTGCTTCAAACCAAAAACTTATCACAACGGCAGCTATTCTCGATCATTTTGGAAGCGACTTTAGGTACGAAACCAATATTTACGGAGAAGGGGAGCTGACCGGAGATACCTGGGATGGCAATTTGGTTATTAAAGGAAGTGGAGATCCTTCCATAAGCGGTGATCTGTATGACGATGACCGCTATTATGGATTCAATATCTTTTTGGGGCAGCTTCAGGATCAGGGCATTAGAAAGATTGAAGGGAACCTGATCGCAGATGTCTCTTTATTTGATGAGCAGATCTATCCAAAAGGGTGGGATTGGTATGATTTTTCATTCTATTACGGAGTTCAGATCAGCCCGCTCTCTTTCAATAATAACGCCGTTGATCTTGAGGTGTTTGCTGATGGGGGGATTGGAGATAAGCCCCGGATAACCTGGTTTCCGGATAGCACCGATTATGTTGAATTTGTCAATGAGCAGGTGATCACCAACCCAAATATTGATTATGATGAATATTATCGGCGCGAGCTTGGAGAGAACCGGATCGTGTTAGGGAGTACTTTGCCTCAGGCATATTATGAAGACGAATCACTTTCTATCGATAATCCTTCTCTGTTTTTTCTGGATTCTTTCAAAAAATTCCTCCTCAAAAATGGTATAGAACTGGATGGCTTTTTAGTGGTTTCTAATAAAAAACAGGATATTTCTTCGTTAAAAGTTCTTGCTACTCACCGCTCAAAACCGTTGTCGGAATTAGTGAAATGGACCAATAAGGAGAGTGATAATTTCTATACAGAAATGATGATCAAAACGCTTTCAGCTGATGTAAGCAAACAACCCGGGACCTTTGAGCATGGAATTGAAGAGGTTCGAAATTTTCTGTTTGGGCTAGGGATTGATACTACTTATGTGCAGATGAACGATGGCTCAGGAATGGCAGGCGGCAATTTTAACAAGACAAGCATTATTTCAGATGTTTTGGTTAAAATGCAAGATCATTCTGAATTTGATGCGTATTTCAAGAGCATGTCGGTAGCCGGAATTGACGGGACCTTACAGCACAGGATGAAAGGAACACCGCTCTATAATAATTTCAAAGGGAAGTCCGGTTTTGTAACAGGTGTTCGGACTCTGAGTGGCTATTTTGAGGCTAAGTCAGGGAAGGAGGTCATCGTGAGTATTGCTACCAATAATTATATTTCCGAGAAAGTCAGCCCGATTGATGCCGTCCATGAGCAGATTTTGATGTACCTTTATAACAAATACTAAGTTTATTAATAGTTATTCGTTGATGATATATGAACGAGTATTTTTTCCAGCAAGCAGCCAGGCATGTCCGATAAAAAAGCCCACATATTAGTAACAGATGATGAAAAAGCTATTCGTAATACTCTGGAAGAGATTCTTCAGTTTGAGAATTATGAGGTCTCTACCGTAGATAGCGGGCAGTCTGCGCTTGATTTTGTGGATCAACATTCCATAGACCTGATGTTCCTCGATATAAAAATGCAGGGTATGGATGGACTCGAAACCTTAAAAAAGCTAAGGGAAGCCGGGCATGAATTCCCTGTGATCATGATCTCAGGACACGGCACCATAGAAATTGCAGTAGAAGCAACTAAAATGGGCGCCTATGATTTTCTCGAAAAACCCCCGGATCTCAATCGTTTGTTGATCTCCGTTCGTAATGCTTTATCTAAACAAGATCTGGAAAGAGAATATAAGCAGATCAAGAAGAAGCTGCCGAAACCCCAAGAGATCATTGGTGAGAGCACGGCCATTAAAAATATCAAATCACTGATCGAAAAAGTAGCCCCTACACAATCCCGGGTTCTCGTTACCGGAGACAATGGAACAGGAAAAGAGTTAGTGGCAAAGTGGATCCACGAAAAAAGCCCGAGAAGTGCAGGGCCTTTTGTGGAAGTAAACTGTGCGGCCATTCCCTCTGACTTGTTGGAAAGTGAGCTTTTCGGCCATGAGAAAGGAGCATTTACCGGGGCTTATGAGCAGAGGATCGGCAAATTTGAGCAGGCTGACGGCGGTACATTATTTCTGGATGAGATCGGAGATATGAGCATGGAGGCACAGGCCAAAGTATTGCGAGCCCTTCAGGAGAACATAATTACCCGCGTTGGTGGCAGTGAATCTATTAGGGTAAATGTTAGAATTTTGTCAGCTACAAATAAAAATCTTGAGCAAGAGATCGAAGATGGAAATTTCAGGGAAGACCTTTTTCACCGTATCAGTGTGATTCCTGTTAATGTTCCCCCTCTAAGAGAACGGAAAGAGGATATACCTGCTATCGCCAAGGCATGTTTGAGTAATTTACAGGAACAGGATATTAGTTTTGCGTCGGTTTCATTTTCTGCTGACGGCCTTAAAGCCCTGCAGCAGAAAGAATGGAGTGGTAATGTCAGAGAATTGCAAAATGCCGTTGAAAGATTAGGTATTTTAACATCCAATGATGTAATAGACGAGGAGATCGTGAAAGAGGTTCTCAGAACGAGAGATCTTACATCAGATGACCTTGGGAAGCTGGCGGATCAAACTGATGACTTTCAGGATTTTAAAGAATCAGCGGAACGGTTATTTTTGATAAAACAACTTGAAAAGAATAACTGGAACATCTCTCAAACTGCCGAGGCAATAGGTATTCAACGAAGCCATATGTACAACAAAATGAAAAAATATAATATAGAGCGATAGCATGAGTGCAGAAATCATAGACGGAAAGAAAGTAGCCGGATTGGTAAGAGATCGGGTTCGGGAAGATGTTAACGACTGGAAAACCAAAGGTAACAGGGCTCCATTCCTCCAGGTTATTTTGGTAGGTGATGATCCCGCTTCAAAAGTATATACCGGTGCAAAAACCCGGGCTTGTGAAGATGTGGGCATTGACACTCATACAGAGATCCTTCAAGACACCATTTCCGCAAAAGAACTAAAATCCATCATTAAAAAATACAACGAAGATGATTCGGTAGATGGCATCCTGGTTCAGCTTCCGCTTCCTTCCCACTTATCTTCTCATGATGTAATTGAAAGCATCGATCACCGCAAAGATGTGGATGGTTTTCATCCTATGAATGTGGGACGATTGACCGTTGATGAACCTTGTTTCAGAAGTTGTACCCCGGCCGGGATTATGGAGCTTTTTAAACATTACAGTATCCCGGTAAAAGCAAAACATGCCGTGGTGGTGGGAGCCAGTAATATTGTAGGCTCACCGATGGCGATCATGCTTTCCCGCGAGAATTCATCTGGTAAGGCAACAACTACTATTTGCCACAAATATACCAAAGACCTCACCCTGCATACCATTTCAGCCGATGTCTTGATCTCGGCGGCAGGCCAGCCTCATCTTATCAAGGCAGAAATGATCAAAGAGGGGGCAGTGGTCATAGATGTGGGAATTAACCGCATCGCAGATGAAAATTCAGAGAAGGGCTACAAGCTGGTAGGAGATGTTGATTTTGAATCCGTGAAAAAGAAAGCAAGCTGGATCACCCCTGTACCCGGCGGGGTGGGGCCTATGACCGTAGCCATGCTGATGAAGAATACTTTGCTGGCAGCGAAAAAGAGTATTTATCCGGAGTAGTATCTTTTTTTGTTTTAGGGTGACACTATGCTGTCACTAACTGTGATTATCATTGGGTAAATCAAAAAACAAAACCCAACGATCATGTCAAGCAACGCATTATCAATCACCCCAAAACAGAACAAAGAAACCACGTTATTTGCCGTTCCGGTACTGAAGCGTATTCAGCAGGAAAGCATCGAAGAATACAATGAGATGCAACAGGCTTTTAATCTCATGGGGTGGGGCGGAATACCCGACAAACTCAAGATCGAGATCCACGAAGATGTGAAGTACATGGTAGAAGAACTCAAGGGACGTTACTCATCCTGTGATCCTTTTGTTAAGCGCCGGCGCAATTCAATTCACTACTGGGTAAGCTGCTATCAGGATGGGATCTGTAGTTTGGAAGCTGCCATCAAAGCCTTGAAAATAAAAGCACTTTAAGGCATGAATGATCATAGAAGGCAACGCAGGTTCAGGATCTGGTTTTACCTTTTTGGACCTGTTCCTTTTCATTCGGTTCAGGCATTATATCCATTCCCATGCGATGCTGAGCCGGTCGTTCCAGGTTATCTGTAATAAGTTGCATAATAGCTTCAAATTTCTTCTTTTGTTTATTGAAATAGAATTTAAGTGCACCCATGAAACCGAAATAACCCGCCAACGACCCAATAGAAGATAGGAGCAAATAGGTGGATTTTGGAATACCGAAGGCTTTTAGAACGAGAGCCAGCCCAAGTGCCCCAAAAAAAGCGGAAAGAAATAAACCGGTTCCTCTAAATTCATCCCATTTAACGTGTTGAATGATCTTTGTTTTTCCATCTTTAGGAACGACCGTTACCCGTCTGACACTCTCAAGTGCGTTTTCAACTTGCTCCCACTTATAACTTTTACCCATATATTCCACAGTCCCTTTTTGTCCGGTAAACGCATTCAGCTCCGGAAAGAGTTGATTAAGCTGCATATCGGTAACTTCTCCCTCAACTGTAACAGACGATTGTAATTCACTGCTGCCTATAAGCCAGTTAAAGCGCTCAAAAGAGCGATTTTCTACCGCTTTGATTGCCTTATCCAATACATCGGTCGATATTCCAACTTCCTTTGCTATCTCATATAATTCTTCTGATGTAATACCGTGTTGTTCAGGCTTGCTCTCATTTTTAGTGCGTTGGATTTCGGAGGCTTGAGCTAAAATATCCCGGATCTGTTGATAAGTAAATTCTTTATGTGCCATGTTTATTTGAGTTATTTATAAATCAGCTTCATGAATACTTTAGTATATATAATTTTGAGGAATCTCATTAAATAGTCTAAAGGAAAGTTGTATCCTGTGATTGGTAAATATCTTGGTCCTCAATTTTGATTGAATTTAGAGAAATCCCAAAAGATCTGATCCTTTTTGGAAAGGATATTAATAAGTTTTGCAAGCGGTGTCTTTTGTCTCTGATAATAACTCTTGAGAAAGAATAGACTGATGGCGAAACCGCCCGCAACAGCCAAAGGGATAATCATTAAAGCCAGTCCTTGCGCACTGATTTCTTTGACGGTAACCAAAGCGACAACGAATGCAAAGAAAAAGCTTAGAAATCCGGCTAACATTTTAAAAAAATTATAAGAGAACCATCTGAATTTTGGTTTGCCCATCTTTTGGAGTAAAGGAGAAATGCTTACTGCCAAAATCACTTTTTCGTTGCCCCATTCGTAGGTTTTTCCAGGTTTGTTGATTTTTCCGATACCCCCGGTAATCTTACGGATTTCAAGAACTCAGTCTTCCCATTGTTCGTCCGTAATTTCACCTTTAACGGTAGAAATATCCTGCATTTGAGACGTTTTTTAACAAGATTTTGGGCTTGTTCAGCGAGATCAGGTTCATCTATTGAGTATAAAGCTTTAATTAATGTGAATTCGAAATAAAGAATGTTAGAATAGCTGCAAGATCCGTCTGATGTATGGGCTGATTGATGGGGTAGGCGCAGAATGTTGGATTAGGTTAAGGAAAAGACGCAGGTGCTCTAATCAGACAGTCGGTCAGATGGACTTGGAGCCATCAGACCGAGGGGCAGTGCAAACAGCCATGGATTCGATCTGATGGAAACCCCATCTGATCAATGACACAGGCCCCGGATGTTGGAGTAGGATAAGAACAAGCTTAGGTGCCCACAAGCATCCATTTTTATCCTTTTAACTTAGTTCTTATCTCGAACTCACGTTAATCAGAGTGTCTCTGCTAATGTCAATTTCCTTGCCAACATGAATCAGTTCCTCTTCGGTTAAGCCTTCCCGATCATCATAGAGGTCTTTGGCTGTGTGAACCTCGGAAGCTTTGATTAACACTCTGCTGATTTTTTGGTATATGTTTTTGAATGGTACATAAGGATAAGTTTGGACGCTCTACACAATCTCAACAAAAATTGTTATTCAATGCGGAACTTCCATAGAGATATCCTTATCTTTGAAAAACTGCAAGCCAAACTTTTTCATTGATGTATAAAATGAACGACTCTTCTCCCTTCGAACGTATTACCCGCCAAGGGCTTACCTATGATGATGTGCTCCTTGTTCCAAATTACTCAAAAGTACTTCCACGTAATGTGGATACTACGGTTCAGCTGACACCAACGCTCAAACTTAACGTGCCGATCATGAGTGCAGCTATGGATACCGTTTCTGAATACCGCCTGGCTATTGCTCTGGCACGTGAGGGCGGTATAGCGATACTCCACAAAAATATGAGTATAGAAGATCAGGCTGAGCATGTTCGTTTGGTGAAGAGAAGTGAAAGCGGGATGATCGTCGATCCGGTTACTTTGAAGGAAGGGGCAACAGTACGTGAAGCCCGTGCTCTTATGAAAAAGCAGAAGATCGGAGGAATTCCTATTGTGGATGATGCAGGGATTTTGGTTGGTATCGTAACGAATCGTGACCTTCGCTTTGAGTCTGAGATGGGCAAAAAGCTCGGTGATATCATGACGCGTGAGAAACTATACACCGCGAAAGAAGGAACCAATCTGAAGCAGGCAGAAAAGATCCTTCAGCATTATAAAGTAGAGAAATTGCCTATTGTTGACGGTAATAATAAGCTGGTAGGACTGATCACCTTCAAAGATATTGAGAAGAAAAAGAATTTCCCGAATGCCTGTAAAGATGAAATGGGAAGGCTTCGGGTTGGCGCTGCAGTTGGCGTTACTCCGGATACCATGGATCGCGTAGATGCCCTGGTTGCCGCAAGTGTTGATGCCATTACGGTGGATACCGCACACGGGCATTCCCAAGGCGTACTCGATACCATCAAAAAGATCAAAAAGGCTTATCCTGATCTTAACGTGATCGGTGGAAATATTGCAACCCGCTCTGCAGCCGAAGCTTTAGCCGAAGCCGGAGCAGACGTGGTTAAAGTAGGAGTTGGACCGGGGTCAATTTGTACTACTCGTGTGGTTACCGGAGTTGGAGTACCTCAATTAAGTGCCATAATGGAAGTAGCCGAATTCACCAGGGAAAATGGAATTGGATTGATCGCTGATGGAGGAATCAAACAAACCGGTGATATCCCGAAGGCGATAGCCGGCGGAGCGGATGCTGTAATGATGGGTTCCATGTTTGCCGGTGTGGACGAAAGTCCGGGCGAAACCATTATTTATGAATCCCGGAAGTATAAATCATATCGAGGTATGGGAAGCATAAGCGCAATGAATAAAGGCTCCAAAGACCGTTATTTTCAGGATGTAGAAGATGACATCAGTAAGTTGGTTCCTGAAGGAATTGAAGGTCGTGTTCCTTTTAAAGGATATTTAGGCGAAGTGGTTCATCAAATGACAGGCGGACTTCGGGCTGCTATGGGGTATGTAGGAGCTCCCAACATTGACGAAATGAAGAAAGCAGAGTTTGTACAAATTTCAGCAGCGGCATATAAAGAAAGTCACCCGCATTCTGTACAGATTACGAAGGAAGCTCCGAACTACTCGGTCTCCTGATCAGCTTTGTCCGAAACCGGGCAGGTTACTTATTTTGATGTAAGCTTACGTAAAGAATTAGAAGATATTTCTTTGGATGTAGTTCGCGTAAAACCCAAACCTATTTTCCATTTTGGAAATTGATCCTCTTCCCTCAAAAAACACCCACCCCAAACTGGAATTAAGAACCTGAGCTCGATTATTGATAGCTTGAAAAATGTCTAAAAAGCCATCCCTGCGAAGGCAGGGATCTTATTATTGCCAGTAATTCAATCATAGATACGTAAAAAAACAAGTAGATTTCAGGCACTCGTCGCGAAATGACCATCTTGCCTATGATAGAACCTACTTTTTAATCGAACTCAGGTTAAGAGAATCTGTTACAGATTACGGGTACCTCTCCTATGAAGTAGCCCATCAAATTTAAAAGAAGTGGATATCTTATGGATGCTCTCTAATTTTGTCCCAAACCACAAACAGATAAAGACCGGTAAGCTGTTCGAGTATATTGGAACCGAAACCTATCCTGGGTTTGGTTCATGAGGGGGGATCTTCTGAATAAATACAATGCCGGTTATTTTGGAGATTTGAAATCAGAGAAGGTTATAATTTGTGGAATAGCTCGTTTATACAAACTGTGGAATGATGGAAAATTGCCTGAAGGAGGTTTGGAATTCAGATCTTATATGACAAAAAAAAATAACCAAATATTTGGCCTGAATTTTTGACGAAATTTCATCCCATTAATTAATAGCTATTGTTTAACTTAGAATCACAATGTTAGATCTACTCAAAAAATTATTTGAACAACGCCGTAAGAAAATTACGGTAATGCTATTGGACGACTCCAGGCCTGACGAAGATAACTCCTACAAAGTATATCCAAATGAGTTATTTGGGCTGATACTGGCGATCTCCCTATGTTTTGCCATAGTTGTGGCATTGATCTTTATGCTGACTCCGCTCGGTGGATTATTATACAGTACCGATGATGCCGAAATGAGGGCGCAGATACTGGAAGTTTCTGAAAAGGCCATTTCACTTGAAGATTCACTGCAGCAAAGAGATCTTCAGCTTCGTGAAATGAAAAAGATCATCCGGCTAAGTATAGATACAACTTTAGCGATGGATCAAAGGTTTGAAGACTTCTTCAATGAAGTAGATCCTTTTCAAAATAATGATTTTATATCTTTTGAACAATCCGGTACATTTGAGCGGCTCTCACAGAATGAAGTTTTATTCTCAAATGTATCTAAATCAGTTCCTGATTTTCCAAGTAAATATCCGGTTCGGGGTTCATTAACCAGAAAGTATTTACCTGAAGAAGAACATTATGGACTTGATATTGCTACAAGAAACAATGAACCTGTGATCAATATAGCAGATGGATCTGTTTTTAATAGCAGTTGGACAATTAACAATGGATATGTAATATCCGTACAGCACAGTAGGGGGGTGGTTACAACCTATAAACACCTCTCAAAATTAAATAAGAAGGAAGGCGACCTGGTATTAAAAGGTGATATTCTTGGTGAAATTGGTAACGCCGGGGTATTAAGTACGGGGCCGCATCTTCATTTCGAGATATGGAGAAATGGAGTACCTCAAAATCCTGAAGTCTATTTAATCAAATAATATATCATATGTTAAATTCTAAAAAATCCACTAATAACGTGTCAGAAAAGTCGAATCATTCCCCGGCAGTAAATATTTTAAGTGAAGGTACAAAGCTCAAAGGCAACCTGAGTTCTCAAACCGATATTCGCATAGCGGGTATCGTAGAGGGAGAAGCGGTTTCTAAAGGGAAACTCATAGTAACAGGAAACGGTAAAATTATTGGAAACATGACCTCATCTGATGCCGACATTGCAGGCAGAGTGGAAGGGGAGGTAAAAGTATCCGGTAAACTTACGCTCCGAGAGAGTGCCATTATTGATGGAAATATCTACACTAAAACACTGATCGTGGAGGAAGGTGCGCAGATAAATGGTTCGTGCCGCATGGGTTCTGATACAAAATCATTATCAGATAAAAGCGATGTGGATTACGCAGGTGATACCAAAGTAAAGAGTTCCTCCTGATTCATTGGCTAAAAATATTTTACCCAAGAAATACGCTGAATATCTGGGTTTGGGAGCTGAGATCGCAGCATCCTTGGCCATTCCTATCTTAACGGGATATTTTTTGGATAATTTTTTCGAAACATCTCCTGTATTTATACTGATTGGTGTTTTGTTAGCTATGATAGCATTTGGTTTAATGATTGCCCGGATCAATAACAAGCTCAATAAAAGGGATAATGATAAAGCTGGATGAATCGGTTCTGAAAGGAACGTTAATTTTTTCCGGAGTTCTTATGCTCTTTAGTTTTGGTTTCTTTTGGGTGGGAGAGAATCAAGGGATAGCAGTATTATCCGGAGTTATGCTCAGTACCATC
Organism: Gracilimonas sp.; assembly: GCA_022450045.1. GTDB lineage: Bacteria > Bacteroidota > Rhodothermia > Balneolales > Balneolaceae > Gracilimonas. The sequence continues at coordinate 238,812 of JAKURD010000002.1, forward strand.
TTCGTAAGCAGCAGTGCGTGGATTTTTGATTCTTTCAAAGATGTAGAGAACAGCCTATTTACGCAGATTTTTTTCTTCTCAATTGCGGTCAGGTTTTTGTTGGTATTAGCTTTGTTCGGAATTTTGCTTGGAGCAACAAAAATTGATGAATTCTACTTTACAGTTAGTTTCATAATTTCCTATCTTTGCCAATCTGTAACGGAAATGATTTTTTTAAACAAAATTCTACAAAAAGAGTAGCAGTTAAAATGGTTCAAACCCTGCGTCGAGTTTTTTTAACTCTTTTATTTTTATCAATTAGTACCTCAAACACATTCGCATCTGAACAAGATGAAGCTCAGGTACTCGACGTTATGGGCACTGTTGCTGATCACAATTATTTTAAGGTCCCCGGATTTATTAACGGTGGTAAAATATATTTACCGAGAATTTTTTATTGGGAATCTGCAGAAGGAGAATCAAAATTAAGTGCTTATTTGTCAACAAAATCAGTATTGGAGTCAGGTGAGTTTGTTGAAACTGAAGAAGGAGCTTTGGTTCCTGCTAATGGAGGGCACATTATTGTAGATCTCTCTATTACTTCTCATTTGATCTATTTTTGGATGGGGATGCTTTTAGCTCTTGTTTTAACAGTGATGGCCGCCGGCAGATATAAGCGTGGCATTGGCAGAACGGTTGAGCCACAAGGAGCATTTCAGAATATGTTTGAGGTATTATTTGTGTTTATTCGGGACGATGTAGCCCGTGATAATATTGATCATCACAAGGCCGATCGGTACGTACCCTTTCTCTTTACCATGTTTATGGGTATCTCCTTTATGAATTTGTTCGGGTTATTACCTTGGGCGGCTACTGCAACAGCGGATCTGACGGTGACGGCAACCCTGGCATTTGTAACATTTGTGATTACTCAATTTAGTGGTACAAAGGATTATTGGGCGCATATATTTTGGTTCCCGGGCGTACCTACATGGGTACGGGTTATTTTAACACCGGTTGAGATCCTTGGTATGTTTACCAAGCCATTCGCGCTGGCTATACGACTTTTTGCAAACATGCTATCGGGAAAGATCATGATCATAGCCATTCTTGGATTGGTATTTATTTTCGCTGATCTGTTCGGAGCCGGAGCAGCCTATGGCGTTGGAATTTTCTCAGTATCATTGACTGTTGTACTGTACGCATTAAAAGCATTTGTAGCATTACTGCAGGCATACATCTTCACATTGCTATCCGCTGTATTTATTGGGATGGCTGCTGAAGATCATGCGCATTCAGAAGAAGGATATTACACAGAACATAGTGCTGAAGAAGTTTCAGCTAACTGAACTAACAACAAATCAATAACTAATTAACTAAACAAACAGAATTATGGGATTATTAGCAGCTGGTATTGGCGCAGGAATCGTAGCACTTGGTGCCGGACTTGGAATCGGAATGATTGGTAAGGCGGCTACAGAAAGTATTGCACGTCAGCCTGAAGCTTCCGGCGACATCCGTGGCGCTATGATTTTGACAGCAGCCTTTATTGAAGGTGTTGCTCTTCTTGGTGCCGTTATATGTATTCTTCTTGCTCTTGGAATTGGTCAATAATAGGTAATTATCTATGACTTTTCTTTTAGCAGGCGGAGGAGGCTTACTGTCATTTAACACCGGATTTGCGATCTGGATCTTAGTTTCTTTGATCGCATTTCTTTTTGTAATGATAAAGTATGCCGTACCTCCAATTATGAGGGCACTCCAGGAGCGAGAGCAAAATATCAAGGAGTCTTTGGAATCTGCAGAGCAAGCAATTGCCAAAGCAGAAAAAATATCCAAAGACAACGAAAAAGCTCTGCGCGATGCTGAGATCAAAGCTCAGCAAATACGTAAGGAAGCCGTAGAAGAAGCAGAACTGATCCGTTCAGAACGAATCAGCAAGGCTAAAGAAGAAGCTGCTCATCTCATTGAGCAGGCAAGAGCTTCTATTGAGCAAGAAAAAAATCAGGCATTGGTTGAATTACGAGAAGAGGTAGCTAAACTTGCTGTAAAATCTGCTTCTATTATTATTGACGCCGAGCTTGATAATGCGAAGAATAACAAGCTGGTGGATAATTTTTTATCCGACCTTACTAAAAACTAACTATAATTTATGCTGGTATCTAAAGCGGCACGCCGCTACGCCACCGCACTTTTGGAGCTTGCTAAAGAACAGCACGTATTAGATCGTACGCTCGAAGATATACTTCTTATAAAAAGAACCATCGAAGAGTCGCGGGATTTACTTGTGTTTTTGAGGAGTCCTGTGATCAAGCCTCATATAAAAGTTGCCGCACTAAACGCAATTTTTGAGGGCAAGGTAAGCGAGCTGGTGCATAAATACATTACACTTATTGCGCGTAAGAACCGAGAGAATATGTTGGATCAGATCGTTGCTGCTTTTGTTGAAAAATACAACGAGCATGCCGGTATTATTTCAGCAGAAGTGTTTGTGGCTAAAGAATTAGATGACAAGCAGCTTGCTGATGTTAAGAAAAAGTTGGAGGAAATAACCAACAAAACGGTGAACATCTCCACAATTGTACAGGAAGGCCTTAGAGGTGGTATGGCCGTGAAGATAGATGATACGGTTATCAATGCCACTGTTAAATATAAATTAGAACAGCTTGAAGATGTATTCCTAAGCGCTGCTGCGGGATAAAATCACAACATTTTTTTAATCAGATATATACAATGAGTCAAGTCAGACCAGACGAAGTTTCAGCCATACTACGAAAGCAACTTTCAGGCTTCGACAACGAAGCTGATACGTATGATGTAGGCACCGTTCTTGAAGTAGGTGATGGTATCGCTCGAGTTTACGGGCTGTCAAAAGTACAAGCAGGTGAATTGGTTGAATTACCGGATTCAAAAGATCAAAAAGGTAAAAGTGTTACCGGTATGGTACTTAACCTTGAGGAGGACAACGTAGGTATCGTCCTTTTCGGGTCATCAAGTGCGGTAGAAGAAGGTCATACGGTAAAAAGAACCAAGGATATCGCCTCAATGAATGTTGGCGAAGGATTATTGGGACGAGTAATTGACCCACTGGGAAATCCCATTGATGGCAAAGGTGCTATTACAGGGAAAACCATCCGGTTACCGTTAGAGCGAAAAGCTCCCGGCGTAATTTACCGTGAACCTGTAACCGAGCCCCTGCAAACCGGACTGAAATCAATTGACTCTTTGATTCCGATTGGCCGTGGACAGCGAGAGCTTATCATCGGTGACCGCCAAACAGGTAAAACAGCGGTAGCTATTGATACCATCATTAACCAAAAGCAAACTCAGGATACGGAAAAACCTGTATACTGTATCTATGTAGCTGTTGGCCAGAAAGGTTCTACTGTAGCTAATATTCGTAAAGTACTTGAAGAGAATGGCGCGATGGAATACACTACTATTGTTGCTGCTCCGGCAAGTGTGTCTGCACCCATGCGTTATATTGCTCCATTTGCGGGTGCTGCCATCGGGGAGTACTTCCGTGATACCGGCCGGCATGCACTGGTGATCTATGATGATCTCTCGAAACAAGCTGTTGCTTACCGTGAACTTTCATTGCTATTGAAACGACCTCCGGGACGTGAAGCATATCCCGGTGATGTATTCTATCTTCACAGTCGATTACTCGAGCGTGCTGCTAAAATCATTAGTGATGACAAAGTTGCCAGAGAGATGAACAACATCCCTGAAGAACTGAAGTCACAAGTGAAAGGAGGAGGGTCTTTAACAGCACTTCCTGTTATTGAAACGCAGGCTGGTGATGTTTCCGCCTATATTCCCACAAACGTAATTTCTATTACTGACGGCCAGATTTTCCTTGATACGGATTTGTTTAACCAGGGTATTCGTCCGGCTATTGATGTTGGTACTTCTGTATCGCGTGTAGGTGGTTCTGCTCAGGTTAAATCCATGAAGAAACTTTCCGGTACTCTGAAGCTTGACTTGGCTCAGTATCGTGAGTTGGAAGCATTTGCCAAGTTCGGTTCCGATCTTGATGCTTCCACTCAGGCTCAGCTTAGAACCGGAGAGCGTACGGTAGAATTGCTTAAGCAGGGCGAATATCAGCCACTGCCTGTTGAGCAGCAAATCGCCCTTCTAAAAGTGAATGATAAAGGATTGCTCAACAAACTGGAAGTGTCACAGATCTCAGAATTTGAAGAACAATTCCTTGAAACTGTAGGTATCAAATATGAGAAAGAAATGGATGCCCTTGCTTCAAGCGGTACCCTTTCTGACACATTTGGTGAACAACTGATCGAGATCGCAAATTCTGTGATCGATCAAATCACGGCAACCAACTAAATAAGCACTATCGATGGCGAACCTTCGAGATATACGGAATCGGATATCATCTGTTAATAATACACAGCAGATCACCAAAGCCATGAAAATGGTGGCTGCTGCTAAGCTTAGAAAAGCTCAGGACAAAATGACTCGAACTCGTCCTTATGCTTCCAAAATAGCGGAAGTTGCCGGGCGTTTGACGGGATCTGACAAAACATCCAATCCTGTAATGCGTAAGCCTGAAGAAGTTGAAAATGTTTTGTTTATCGTTGTTGGTTCAGATCGAGGCTTGTGTGGTGGTTTTAACAACAACCTTTTTAAGGAAGTTGAAAAACAGCTTCACTCAAATTTCCAGAAACATTTGGATAATAAAACTCTTTCTGTTGTAGCTATAGGGAAGAAGGCAACGGCCTACTTTAAGAAAAGAAAGTATAATGTAATCGAAAGCTTTCCCGGCTTTTTTGATGACATCCAATATGATGCGGTATCATCAATCATGCAAACAGCAACCGGGCAGTTTATTAAAGGTGAATTTGACGAAGTATATATTGCTTTCAATGAATTCAAATCTGTGATTGCTCAGAATAGGAAAGTTCAGCAAGTACTGCCAATAGATGCAGAAAATATCGGAAATGTAAAATCCGATAATGCATCTGAACAAGCTATTGATTACCTTTACGAGCCAAATTCTCAGGCGATATTAAACCGATTGCTGCCCTTGTATTTGAACATGCAGTTATGGCGTGCGGTCCTTGAATCAAATGCATCAGAACAGGGAGCACGAATGACCGCAATGGATAGCGCCACTGAAAATGCGAAGGATCTTGAGAAAGAGCTTCGATTGAAATACAATCAGGCACGACAAAGCGCAATTACTACAGAAATTTCTGAAATTGTATCGGGTGCTCAGGCACTCAGTGAAAATTAGGAGAGCTGGCAGAGTGGTCGAATGCGGCGGTCTTGAAAACCGTTGAGGCTTCACGGTCTCCGGGGGTTCGAATCCCTCGCTCTCCGCTTTTGAAAATAGCCCCATTTGGGGCTATTTTTGTTTTATATATAATATAAATATTATCGTCGTGCATTCGTTACGCTTCAAACTAAAATACCTTATGACAGCACGAATTTTCTTTATTACTGTTTCCTTTGTTTATCTTTTTAATACGTCCGTATTTGCACAGGATACACTGAGTATTGACTTTGACAGCTTTCTGGCAAAAGCACTTGAGAACTCCGGACAAATAGATTATCAGCGTCAGGACATAGAGCTGGCTGAGAACAGGGTAGATCAGGCGAAAGCCCAGCGTTATTTACCAAACGCAAGTTTTGACAGTCAACATGGTTTGGTTCCCGGTATTAAAAGTAATGATCCCAACCTGCCGGAAGATGAATATTACCTGGACCCAAATCTTATTAATGATTGGGATAACTGGGCAATATTTACCCGCTTACAGATTACTGTAGCTCAACCACTTTTTACCTGGGGGGCAATTAATAAAGCAGTAGAAGCAGCAAAATTAGGAGCAGAAGCTGCTGAATACGAATTGGATGCAACACAATCAGAATTGGAATTACGATTGTTCGACCTTTATTTCAGTTATGTACTAGCTTTGGAAATAGAAAGGTTATTAGAAGAAGCGCAAGACAAAGTAAATCAGATTGAGCGACAGCTTAATGAAATGCAGGAAGAAGGAGACTCTGATCTTGATGATTCTGAAGTTTTTAAATTCGAGATCTTTAAGTCAGAATTTGAGATCCAGAAAGCAGAAGTATTTGAGAATATGGCTTTTGTTCGGGATACATGGAATTATGTACTGAGAAATGACAAAAATGAGATCTACGAGCCTACAGTACAGTTCCTTGATCCTGTTGCTGCTAATATTGAAAGCAGGCAATTTTATCAAAATGCTGCATTTAGCAATCGTCCCGAGTTAAAAGCACTGGAAATAGGGCGTGAAGCTACCGAAACCTTCATATCTTCCCTTAAAAAGCAGAAACTACCCGGCTTATATCTCGCAGGGTACTTCAATTTCGCAAACACCCCGAACCGGCCAAGGCAATCGAACCCCTTTATTCGGAACACTACCAATTATTTAAGTGGTGGATTTGGATTTACTATAAGACAGGATCTGAATTTCTTTTCTATTAAAGCCTCTCTGGAACGTTCACAGATTGAACTGAACAAAGTTACCTATGCAAAGGATGCAGCTCAAGACGGTATTTTGCTGGAGGTAAATAACAATTATAGGTTGGCATCCTTAGCTGATGTAAAAGTAAACCAAACTGATAACGCTCTCGTAACTTCCAAGCGATGGTTAAGGCAGGAACAATTGGATTATGATTTTGGGATGGGTGATGCCAAAGATCTCATTGACGCCATGCGGAAAGAGCTTGAACTTAAACTTCAGCTTAAGCAGTACATTTTTGAATACAATTCCTCACTCGCCAAATTGAATAAATCGGCAGGTATTCCGTTAACAACACTGGTCACAAATTGATTATATAAATATGATGAAATTTTTAGAGACAACCGTTACTATATTTTTACTCAGCCTGCTTTTCGTAAACAGTGCTACAGCACAGAATTCGAGTGATGAGATCAGAAGTATGCTCGAAGAAAGAGACGAAGAGATCAAAGAGCTTTTAGGGCCTGAAGGAACAGAATATACCGATGCCCAACGGGCAGAACTCAAGGAGATCATTAATGGGGTGATAGACTTTGAGGCTATGGCAAGAGAAGCTCTTGACGATACCTTCAATACAATTTCTGAGGAAGAATGGAATGAATTTGTTGATCTTTTCTCAACAATAGTAAGAGATCAGTCGTTAAATAAACTTGATATATACCGTGCTAAAGTCACGTACAACTCCATCGAAGCTGATGGAAATGAAGCCCGTGTAGAAACCCTTGCCGAGCTTGATAACGTGCGGACTCCCGTGAATTACGAAATGGAGTTTAAAAATGGCGAATGGGTGATCACCGATATGGAAATAGACGATGTTTCTACGGCAAGTTCCTACCATCGGCAATTCCAGCGTATCATCAATCAGAAAGGGTTTGACTCGCTGATGAACAGTCTCCGAAAAAGGGCTGAAAGAGCAGAGTGAGTCCACGAATTTCAGTTATTGTAAGGTCTTATAATCGAATAAAAGCTTTATGCGAATTATTGGAGGTATTACTCGATCAAGACTTTGATTCGTATGAGATCATTGCGATCGAACAATCTATCGAGTACGAAGCTTCAGATTATGCACTTCTCGAGAAATTAGCAGAAGATAACAAGATCAAGCTTTTCAAATACCCGCCACTTGGTGGACCTAAAGCCCGCAATAAAGGCGTTGAACATGCAGAAGGAGAGATACTGATCTTTGTGGATGATGATGATCTTCCGTTTTCATCTGAATGGATCAGTAAACATGAGAGGGCATATCAGGACGAGAAACTGGTGGGGTTTACCGGAAGGCATATAGGGAGGGATAAAGACTGTCCCTATTTATCATTTATGAGATGGTTCATAAGAAAAACCTGTATGTCTTATAGTTTTTTAGGCACTCCCTACACCTTTGCTCAGTTTGATGAAGATGTAAGTAATGTTGATTGGCTGCACGGTACAAACTCATCCATAAGAAGAAAATGGGCATTGAAAGCAGGGCTTTGGGACACCTCTGTAAAAAATCAGGATGAACATTCTTTTGCCTTTAAATTAAAACCCTACTTAAAAGATGGTTTTCGGCTCGATTTCAGAAAAGAACCTGCTTTGATAAGAAGGTTTGATATTGAAGGCGGTATGGGTAAACGGAAGTTTTCGGCTAAAAGAGAATTTCAAAATCAGCACCGGTACATTAAAAACATCCTGTTTAAATATAGACCGGGTTTAAAATTTTTCTATCCTGTCTTACTCATCTGGGCTTGTATAAAAGTTGGTATGCAATTCACAAAACGGATATTTGAAAATTCATTTATCAAGAGCGCTTAATAGCGTTATATTAAGCTTTACTTCATAAAATAATTCAAATCATGCGTTCAAAGTTCAGTATTTCTTTTTTGATCTTCGGGGTAGTATTCAGTTTTTGTACTGAGCTTGCCTATGCCCAAAAGAATCAGGTAATCCATCTTGATAATCATGTGTACACCTACATCAAGAACCTTCAGCAAAGAGGGCATTTTACGGAGCTGAATCCCACTTCTTTGCCTTATACGCGGGGAGAAATTGATGCCGGACTCATCGACATAAACAAGGGATCACTAAGCCGTACCGAACAGTTTTGGTTCGACCAGATCACCAAAGAATTTGGAATTAAAGAATTGGGTGAAAACGAGTTCTACCTTTACGGGATGATAGAAGGAGGATTTGACCTGAACAATACGCTGGAGCCAAACGGATTGAGGCCTCAGGCAGATGATCTGTACTTTCTTCCAAATGGTGCATCAAATTTGTATGGAGAAAAAGGAAATTTTTCTGCCCAGCTTGGACTTCGACATAAGCTGTTTTACGATCAAGATAAAATAGGTGCGAATGCGTTAAGCCGCTATTACATACGAAGCGAAGATTATTATATTGGATATCAGGGAGATTTTTTAAAGGCGTATGCAGGTCGATATACGCATCAATGGGGTCCTTATCAGGAAGCATCCACGGTAATTACACCAAACGCCCGGTCTTTTGATAATCTCAACATCAGCGTGGGAAACAGCTGGTTTGAGGTATCGGGTATTTTCGCGGAGCTGGATAATTTGGGTAAGGACGGAACGTTCAACAGGGCGGGAAAAAATTTAATAAATGGAACCAAGCGTTATCTGGCCATTCACCGAATCGATATTAAGGTTAATGACGGACTTCGTTTAGGATATTTTGACGGATTCATTTACTCATCACAGAACTCCGTGCCTTCTTTGAAGTACATGAGCCCTGTAAATTTCTTTTTCTTTGATCGAAATACCAATCCTGTTAACGATGAGTTCAATGCTTTTTTTGGGGGGATGATCTGGGGGCAATATCGAAATGTAACGACCAATCTCCAGGTGATGATTGATGATATTGTGATAAAGGGCGGAAGCATAGAGTCCGATATTGAGCCCACCACTTTTGCGATCACTCATTCCGTAAATGTCTCCGGTGTTACCGATTTTATGGATATTGGCTACGAAGCCGAAGCTGTTTCTTATCAAACCTACAATACTGATCAGGCTGAAGGGAGATATCTGTTTTTGAAAAGGGGAATAGCGAATCAGTTTACCGATTATGTGTATGGCTCTGTCTATTCAAGAATTCACGCCCACAAGTGGCTTCCGGGACTTACCCTGACCCCAAGAGTCAGCTACTTAATGCAGGGAGAGCAGGAGATCAATCAGGACTTTGTTGATGAATATCCCAACGGAGATACCATCGATGTGATCTTAACGGGAACCGAAGAAAAAACCAGCCGGGTCAGCCTTGATGTACTGTATAATCCCATTCCCGAGTTCTGGGTTGATGCCAGCGTGGGCTATAATTATACCGAAGATCATCTTCACATTCCGGGAAGAATAACATCCCGAATCACCGGAAATATTGAAGTTGGATTTCGGATAAGCATCGACAGCCATACCTTTAAATAATGAAGATCACTTACATCTCAGATCAGTTTTTACCTTCTTCAAGTGCTGATACCGAGCAGTTTATAAATATGCTCTCTGCCTTAAGCAAGCAGTCTGATGCCGAATTAATATCGGCTTCCTATAGATCTCAATCTGAAAAACAGCTAAAGGAAATTCAGGATTATTATCTGGTTGATGGAACCTGGAATCTGAAATTCATCTCCCATCTTTTTCAAAATATCCGGGGCATCGAGAAGCTTTCATTTGCATTCAGAGCAGCTTTGAAGCTCAGAAATGAGGACACTAATGTTGTTTATACACGGAACATCCCGATCGTAATCGCTACGTTATTACTAACCGATAAACCGGTGATCTTCGAAACATTCCGGCCATGGCCTAAGCGCAATATACAGTCCAGATGGTTTTTTGAGAACATGGCAAAGCATCCTCGCTTTTTGGGGATCATTCTGCACTCGAAGTTCGCAAAAAATGCATATTTAGAACATGGGTATTCTGAAGATCAGCTTAAAGTAGAACACAATGCTTTCAGGAGTGAATTTATTGAAGACATAAAAAAGGATAAGGAAGAGCTAAGGAAAGAATTAGGATTATCCGACTCAGAACCTATAGTAACGTACACCGGAAGGGTAAACCCAAAGAAAGGCCTTCATTATCTGCTGGATCTGGCAGAATCATTTGCTGAAGCCCATTTTGTAATCGTGGGTTCAGAAAGTTACGGAGAGATAGAACGCAGAGCTGAAGACATGACCAATGTTACAGTGATCCTATGGCAGGATAAATCTTCCACTGCGCGGTATATCAAAGCATCCGATATTCTTTATATTCCAACTTCATTACAGGCGCGGGAAAAGGCAATGAATACGGTACTGCCTATTAAAACCTTTATATATAAAGCAAGCGGAAAAGCTATTCTTGCCCCGGATATAGAAGACCTCAGGGAAGTCTTGGTTCATAATAAAACAGCATATTTGGTTCAACCGGATGACAGATCAGCGGCTGAACAAGGACTTAAAGAACTACTCGAAAATGAAGAGCTTAGGGAGAAATTAGGAAAGGAAGCTAAATCCGAAATGAGCTCCCTGACCTGGGAAAATCGTGCCACAAGAGTGATCGAATTTATTAACCGGAGGTTGAAGAACTCTAACCCCATTAGGTAGCATTCTTCAACTTTTTTTGTACCCGGCGAATATAATCTCCACCCAATAATGCTCCAAAGATTCCCAGTACAATAGTTGCAAGCACGATCTTTTCAATAAGACCTTCTGAGAACCAGGGGACAAAAAACAGGCAAAAAGCTAAAGTGATCGCTGAAATGAGTCCGGCAGCATGCGGTTTATAAATATCCTTAAGATACAATTTGGCATCTGCTATCCATCTTGCTTCACCAAGCTCAAGGGAGTGCAGAGTAATAGTTGCAATGGCTGACGCAATAGCCGCTCCGATAATTCCAAACATTGGAATGAGCGCAAGATTCATCAGTACATTTGCCGCACTTACGAAAATACTATTCAGCAGGGTCAATTTGGAATGCCCGGTCATTGCAACGATATTTCCAGCCAGGCTGAACGAGCAATACATATAAGGGATGGGCAGCAGGAAGAACATAAAGGTAGAAGCGCCACCATATTCCGGATGAATGATAGCCAGCAAGTCCTGCTTAAAGATGGCGATCAGTAACAGGGTTGGGATAGCGAGGGTGGCGATCCATCCTGCGGTCTTAGAGAAATTATGAGAAAGCTTGTCAGACTGACCTTCTTTATGAAAACGAACGATATACGGGGCAAAGGCGGTTGAAAATACCATTTTAATGGCCTTCACCTCCCTGATGATCATAGAGCCTGCACCGTAGAAACCCACGATGGTAGGGCTGAAACCAAAAGCTGGAAGCATCAATACATCGATACCGGTAATAAATCGATTCAGGGTCATATTTATGTTCTGGGGGATGGCAAAATCGAGTAGTTCTTTATCAACGCGGAAGGTTCTAAATCCATGGAATAATTTCATCCAGCTTAGTTCCCGGCTGTAGATCCAAACCGATACGAAGAACAGCAAAACCTGCGTTGACAAATAAGCCAATGCCATTCCGGTCAGGTTGGGCTCAAGGAACCAAAAGAGGATGGAGAATCCAAGCAGGGCGAGTGGGCGAAGCCATCCGTTACTCAGAGCATCGTATTTCATGATCTTAAGGCCCTGTGTTGCTGCTAACACAACGCGTTCAAAAGCCATAAGTGGTATGGCAAGCAGCATAAATTGAAACATGATGCTTAACCCCTGATTGAAATCTTCCCGATAAGCAAATTCAAGGATATCCTGACCAAAAATTATTCCAACCAATAACACCAGTGCTGAAAACCCGATGCTCCATGAAAAGGCATTGGCAAGTGCATTGTAAAGATCTTTTTGTTCGCCTTTATCGTCGGCAAAACGAGCAACAAATATGAGGGCTCCGTCCTTGAAACCGGAGGTTAGAAAAGCGATGATGATCTCAACGGCGATATTGGCGGTAATGTAGATCCCGAATACATCAGGCCCATAAAACCGGTTTACCACGATCAGGAAGGCAGGTGCGGCCATCTTGCCGATCACACCAATAAAGTTGACCAAAGCTCCTTTTTTTAATTCGGAATCAATGCTCATTGCTGACCGGTAATGAGGGATTCATAGTGGCTTTCGAGGATAGCAACCTGCTTTTTAAGGTCATATTCTTCCTCCATTTTCTTTCGTCCGGCTTTTCCGAATTTCAATTGCAGTTCCGGATCTTTGATCATCTTGATCATCTTTTCTGCTAATATTCCGGCATTTCGTTCAGGCAACAGAAATCCGGTTTCATTGTCATCGATGATCTCATAAATACCCCCGTGCCAAGTACCGATCACCGGTCGGCCTGTAGCCTGCGCTTCTTTCACCACAATCAATCCGCTTTCCCGATCGTGATCGAAAGTCACGATACTTGGGGCAATAAGTACATCCGATTTCTTCAGTTCCTCTGAGACTTCCTCAGGTGATAATACTCCTTTGAAATGGACATGCTTGGTAAGGCCATTCTTATCAATGTAAGCCCTCAAATCAGCCTCCAGTTTCCCGGAACCGACCAAAGTAAGCTCAGCATACAGTCCCTCTTCCAGGACTTTTTTGAGCGCCTTTAAGGTGTATATATGTCCTTTTTTCTCTGTAAACCGCCCAACCATGACAAAGGTGACCTTATCTTTGGCAGTGTCAGGATCGGTATAATTGAACTTCTCGAGGTCAATTCCCAACCGGTACACTTTTACTTTCTTCTCATGCGCCCCCAGCTCAATCAATAAAGCTTTTAACTCCTCGCTGGCGGCAAGCAGCATATCCGCCTCTTCAAATATTTGCTTCGATTTGAGATAATACCTCCACCGGCTGTAATGATATTTTTGCGTTCCCATGAGTGCGGCCACATCATTCCCGTGAAAAGTGACCACGAAAGGAATGTCGTGTTTCTTAACATAGGGAAGAGCATATACGGCACCGGTTCCAAAATGAGCATGAATCAGATCAAAATCGCCTTCTTTGAACAACTTATCGAAAGCCGGCCACCAACCAAGATTTTCATAGATTACTTCACTTAATTTCCCTTTTGGTTTATTAAAATGAGGGTATGGGAAACGGCCTTCATTCAGCCGTTCTTTACAAAAAACCTCAACGAAATAATCGTCGGAATGGCTGCGGATCTCATCAAAAATAAAGGTCTGTGAATAGGGGAGAAAAGAAGTGGAAAATAAAGCTATTTTACGCCTTTCGGGCTTTTTCTGCATGGCAAAATTTGAATTAATTGTACCAAATATACCAAAAAAAATAACGAGGAAACCATTAATGGAAAATTATACTTTGTGGGTGAAATAGTGTATTTTCGGCACCGCTAAAAAGTACAATGACAAATCATTCGGCTTAGTTAATGAAGGTTTTATTTTACGCATCAACATTTGGGGCAGATCTGCTTGCTTTTGCACAATACCTGGATAAAATACCTGATGTATCTATAAAAGTACTGTTATCTGATCCGGAAAAATTTCAGAATGAAGGGGTTGCAAAACTGATACCCCTGAAAGCCGAATTGATAAAAAAATCACTTAAAAACTACTTCTTTAAACCCGGTGATTTTAAACCTGATGTCACGATCATGGATAACAAAGTTCCCCTCCGTGCCCCATCACCAAATGGTTTTATGCTTTGGCATGGCTTTGGATGGAAAGGCCCTAATGATGTTCCTGAATTTAGATGGCTGCATAACTCTATCAAAGCCGCATGGGGAAGTGCCATGGAGCCAAACCCAAATTTCAGGTGGCAATGTTTTGGAGAATGGGATTTTAAGCATCGAACGGAAATAAGCGGGTTTCATCCCGATAACTGCCGTGTTCTGGGAGCAGCCTCCCATGACGTTCTTCGCGATCCGTTCCCCAAAGAGAAAATGCAACCCTTCTATCCATTCGATGTGGTAAACAGAAAGACTATTCTGATTGCGCCCACATGGCATTATGGGGAAGTGTTCAGCCACTGGGGTACCGACCGTGAGTTATTCGAAAAGTTACTGAACAGGATCGATAAACACGATGCCAATGTAATCCTCAGGCTGCATGATTCGTTTCGTTTTGACAGCACGTACATTGCTTTTTTAGAAGAATTGGTTGATAATCACCCAAATACCCTGTTGAAGTTTAAAGATCAAAATCCGGATAATTTACTGGATATGATGGTCTCGGATGCCCTTATCACTAACTACAGCAGTATCGCTAATCTCTTCTATGCCACGGGTAGACCCACGATCCACGTTTATCCCGTCAAAAGTAAGGATGAAGATTTTCAGTGGAGGAAGCATACCGCCTTTGGTACGCGAAAGAAAACACTGAATTCCGTTAAGTATATCTGGAAGCTATCCCCGGAAGAAAACGGAGGCTTGATGGCCATGGATTTTGATATGCTGCTGGAACAAGTTGATGAAGTTCTCAATAATCCTGATTGTTGCAAAGAGAAGGCTCAAGACTTTCTTGATGAATACATGCTGGGAGCAGACGGTAAGAATTGTCAGCGAATCTGGGAAGCTGTGCAGGAGCAGGTAAAAGGGTAAATTTCACTCTTTTTCTTCTCGATAATACCCTGAGAAAAGCCTATCTTTAAAGGATATTAAAACAACATCAACAAAAAAATCTATGTCTAAACATTTTATTGAACCGCATAAAGGAAAGTTATTAGTATTAACTCCGGGAATGGGTGCTGTTGCCACCACATTTATGGCCGGTGTAGTTTCTGCCAGGAAGAATTTAAGTAAGCCTTTTGGTTCATTAACCCAGCTTCAGACCATCAGGCTGGGAGCGCGTTCTGAAGAACGAAATCCACTTATTAAAGATTTTTTAGACCTTGCTGGTCTCGATGATGTTGTGTTTGGCGGTTGGGATGTAATTCCTGATGACGCTTATCAGGCTGCAAAAAGAGCAGATGTACTGAAGCCACAAGACTTAGGCCCTTTAAAAGAAGAGCTTGAGAAGATCAAGCCTATGGAGGCTGCTTTCGATCAGAAGTATGTGAAGCTTCTGAAAGGTAAGAACGTGAAATCTGAGACCAGCAAATGGGAACTGGCACAGGCTTTGAGAGAAGATATCCGTAATAAAATGAAGGAAACAGGAGCTGCACGTGCCGTTATGGTTTGGTGTGGATCTACCGAAGTTCATCTTCATCCATCCGGTTGTCATCAGTCCATTGAGGCTTTTGAAGAAGGAATGAAGAACAACGACGAGTCTATTGCTCCTTCCCAGTTGTATGCTTACGCAGCCATTAAAGAAGGTTTGCCTTATGCTAACGGTGCTCCTAACTTATCGGCCGATTTTCCCGCACTTGAGCAGCTGGCCGAGCAGGAACAAGTGCCTATTGCCGGAAAAGATTTCAAGACCGGGCAGACACTGATGAAAACCATTCTTGCTCCGGGTTTCAAAACCCGAATGCTTGGAATTCGCGGTTGGTTCTCAACCAATATTTTAGGAAACCGTGACGGTGAAGTGCTGGATGATCCGGAAAGTTTTAAGTCTAAAGAAGTTTCAAAGACCGGGGTGCTGGATTCCATTCTTCAGCCGGATGTATATCCTGATCTCTACAAAGATCTGTATCATAAAGTACGCATCAATTACTACCCTCCGCGAGGCGATGCTAAGGAAGGCTGGGATAACATCGATATCTTTGGCTGGATGGGATACGACATGCAGATCAAAGTCGATTTCCTTTGCCGTGATTCCATTCTTGCAGCTCCTATCGTTCTTGACCTTGCGTTGTTTATGGATTTTGCAAAACGTGCCGGTAAATCAGGAATTCAGGAATGGCTGTCGTTCTACTTCAAGAGTCCACAGGTTAAATCAGGACATATTCCTGAGCATGATATCTTCATTCAGCATTTCAGATTGAAAAATACCCTGCGTGTACTTGGCGGAGAGAAGCCGGTAACGCACCTGTCTGAAAATTTTGAAGAAGAAGCCGTAAGATAGTTTGATGCCAAAAAATAATTCTGAGTATAAAGGGCTGATACTGGCAGCGGGCTATGGTTCCCGCCTGGCCGGAGTAAGCCCTGTTACTTCCTTTAAACCATTGACTCCCGTTAATGGTAAACCACTTATTTTCAGAACCATAGAAAGCCTTGATCTGGCCGGGTGCAATGAGATCATTATCGTTCTGGGGTTTGGTTATGAGGAGATCAAGAAAGCGATTCTTAACATATATGAAGGCGGAGTCCCGCTCACTTTTGTATATAATGAACAGTACGAACTAAGCAATGGTGTTTCGGTTCTGTCTGCGGCAGATCATCTAGGTGATCGCTTCATCATGACCATGGCTGATCATATTCTTGGTGATTCTCTGATGAAGATCGCAAAAAAAACCAAGCTTGAAGATAATACGGCAGCTCTTTTGGTAGATTTTAAACTTGAAGATATCTTTGATATGGATGATGCCACTAAAGTATTATCGAAAGATGGAAAGATCGTTTCCATAGGCAAACAGATCACGGAGTATAACTGTGTGGATACAGGCTTGTTTGTTTGCACAGATGGGTTACTGACCGAGCTTCAGAAACATTATGCTGAATATGGGGATACTTCCATTTCCGACGGAGTACAGGATTTGGCTGAAAATGGAAATATGTTTACAATTGATATCGGAGGGGGAATGTGGCAGGATGTTGATACTCCTGAAATGCTGGAACAGGCCGAAAAACTCCTAAGCAATTAATATAAAAATGCTCTAATCTACTAATGAAAGGTTGAAATAGACATCTTCGCCATCATCATTGCGCAGAGCTGTTCCACGAAAAAATAATATTTCTCCTCCAACAAAACGTTTGGCGATCATCTTTTTAAATCCACTAAGCTCATCCAGCATTGAGATCTTTTCATATACGTTGTTGAACCAAAAGTGATCGGTTGAGCCATCGGCGTAATTTACTATAATAGAAGTTGGGATTTTTTCTCCCATCACATTCGTCCGCTCCTGTACTTCGATCTTATCCGGGTTTTTAAGGATAAGCTTGTCCCCATCGTACGAGTACATGTACCCGGCCACTTCATTTTTTTGGTCTTTTGGGATCATAAAATGTCCGCCCGAAAAACCGTTCTGTGTTTTGTTGTTAAATTTATAACTGGTTTCAAAAAGGCGGGTGGCTACATTAGTTTGGTAGTAATGATCCATAAACCCAATGCCTTTAACTTTAACGGTGTCGCCATTCAGCGCAACAAATCCCGAAACATAGGAAAAGGGAATATGGGTAAAGAGCCCAACTTCATCCTGACTTCCCAGCTTGAAGACGCCGTTACCC
Organism: Gracilimonas sp.; assembly: GCA_022450045.1. Classification (GTDB taxonomy): domain Bacteria; phylum Bacteroidota; class Rhodothermia; order Balneolales; family Balneolaceae; genus Gracilimonas. Next base: position 256,535 of record JAKURD010000002.1, read on the forward strand.
AGAGTGAATCCTGGAAAAGGGTTGTTGAAGTTAATGCTTATATCGTAATGAATGCCGTCTTTCTCAGTCCGATAATAGAAACGGTGATCTTCATTGATCTTTCCTTCTGTCCATAAACCACGGTCAGGATGCAACTTCAATTGATACGTTTGTTCATCAAAATTCATGTCGTTAAGGTCGTATTCGCGTGCGACCTGATAATCTTTACCCTCCCAGTTCAACAAAGAAAGACGGCCGCTTGCTGCTGCCCCCCTTACACCTGCAAAGTGGGAAATTGAATACGTAACGTAGATCTCAGCACCGTTTTCCAGAATTACATGGTAGGCCCAGTGCTCATTATAGTACGAACCCTGCTGTTTATTGGGTTTTATATCTTCAGGCTGAAGGTAATTTACAGTAGAATCTTCCAGTTGAACATAATTTTGAGCCGGGAGAACAGTTGGTACACATAGTAAAAGCGCAGCGAGAAATGTTTGCTTCATGGAACGTTAAGATGATTAGATGATTTATTTCAAAAGTTAATATCTTAGGTACTTAACTTATATTATATAATAAACATTCTGTTGCGCTATTATTGTTCTAAGGTTATCAAACTAATGGTATTTTAAAAATCATCTGCCTGCTCCGAAACCCTATTAAATTTAAATGTCAAAATTTCTCACTCTTTTTAAGCCAATACTGAAATTTAACTATTCCCATCCATATTGGGTGATATTTGTAAGTTTAATCATTGCTGTCGTCAGCGGCTATTATGCCATTCAACTCCGTATTGATACCGATATCGCAAACCTTCTCCCGGAAGATAACCCTAATGTACTGGCTCTTGAAAAGCTGAAGGAAACCGTTGGAGGGGAAACTGAGATGCAGGTGGTGATAAGCTCTCCAAGTTTTGAGGCCAATAAAGCTTTTGCCAAAGACCTGATCGAGCGTTCTCTTGAGCTCTATTATCCACGATATGAGGATAATTATTTCAAACGGGCAGAGTTCAGAAGAGAAACGGAATTCACTAAGAACAATGCACTCTACCTGGCCAGTGATGCCGAACTTAATGATATCATAAGCTGGCTCGAGGACGAAATTGAGCAGGCTAAAGAAGAGGCCAACCCTTTTTATTTTGATCTGGGAGATGAGGAAGAAGAAGAGGATACGAGAGCAGATAGCTTTGAAGAAAGTTACAATACGTTGGTTCCCACTGAGTACCCGGTTAGTGAGGACAGCACCATTATGGTTGTAAAGTTCTTCCCGACCGGCTCCAAAAGTGATATTCAGTATCTCGAGGATATGTTTGCAGCATATGAAAATTTATTGGCTTCCATGGAGCCGGCAAGTTATCACCCCGAAATGGAAGTCCGTTTTGGGGGGAGGCTGAAGCGCCATTTGGAAGAATTGACCTCTATCATGGACGATGTCATCGGAAGTTTTGCCACCGGCATAAGCAGTGTGATCCTTTTAGTGATGTTCTATTTCTTCATCAAGAAATACCTGCATTATCGAAAAGGAACGAGAGGGAATGGAGAATATTCATTTTGGTCGCATGTGGTAAGGATGCCGGTACCTGTACTTGTTATCGGAATTCCGCTGCTTATCAGTCTGGTATGGACCTTTGGTATCACCTACTTCTATCTGGGGATGTTGAATACGATGACTTCCGTGCTTTTTGTGATCCTATTTGGTTTGGGAATTGATTATGGCATTCATTTCTACGCGCGATATATAGAGTTGAGATCGGCTGGAATGAGTCCATATGAAGCCATTATGACCACCAACCGGAAAACGGGAGAAGCGATTGTAGTTTCAGCTTTTACGACGGCTGCGGCATTGTATATATTAATGTTTGCCGACTTCCGCGGGTTCTCTGAGTTCGGATTTATATCGGGAACAGGCATCTTGCTGGCTTTATTTGGGATGCTTTACATTATGCCGGCGCTGCTTGTCATCTTAGATGAACGCCTGAACTGGATCCTGCTAAGCGATGATAAAAAGGAGGAATATTCCGGAGTACATCGTTACCCATTTGCGAGGACCATCGTTACCGTAGGTTTGGTTGCTTCAGCCGTGGTGGTTGGATTCAGCGGGAATTTGAGTTTTCAGTATGATTTTGGAGAACTGGAACCGAGTTTCCCCGAGTACGAGGAATTTCGCTCTTTTGCCGGTCAGGTGGAAACTTCCAACAAAAGAAATCCGGCCTATATTGTAGCCGATAATGACGAGCAGGTACAGGAGATAACGGACATCCTGAATGAGCGTGCCCGAACTGATACTACCTCACCTACTATTGAAAGTGTGGAAACTTTGCAGGAGCGTTACCCCTCAACAGAAGAAGAAGTGAAGGAAAAACTGCAGAAAATTGCTAAGGTCAGAGAATTACTGCAAGATCCTTTTCTTGTAGATCGGGAAGATAAAGAGCTCGATAAACTCCGTCAAGCAGCTCAAACAACCGAACCGTTTGGTATCGATCAGATCCCAGACTATCTGAAATCCCGCTTTGTTACCAAAGACGGTGAAGTAGGGCGCTTTGTGATCATATATCCGTCAGTAGGATTATCTGATGGCCGTCAATCCATAGCTTTTAAGGATGATATAAGTGTTGTTACCTTAGACAGCGGAGAAAAATTTTATGCAGCCAGCACCTCCATTGTGGCTGCTTCTATGTTAGATCTCATGCGCACGGAAAGCCCCTACATGGTAGCTGCTACCTTTATTTTTATTTACTTTTTTATGCTGTTTTCTTTCCGCTCATTCCGGTGGTCGCTTATAGCCATGCTGCCGCTGTTGGTAGGATTACTCTGGCTGTTCGGGATTATGATGATCTTTGATCTGCAGTTTAACTTCTATAACCTGGTGGTGCTTCCTGCTATACTGGGGATAGGGGAGGACAGTGGCGTTCATCTGGCTCATCGTTACCGTGAAGAAGGAAAGAACAGTATGTGGCAGGTTCTGTCCAGTACGGGGCAGCACGTTACGATGGGCTCGGTAACCACCATGCTTGGTTTTGCGGGATTATTGTTCACCAACCACCCCGGACTCCAATCCATAGGGGTGATTGCTGTACTTGGAATTGGGATGACCCTGCTAACCTCCGTCACCTTTCTGCCTGCCCTCATCCAATGGCTGGAAGACAAAGACTGGATTCGGTTTTAAGATTATACTGTTCCCTAAGCGGGTGATTTTTCTTTGTAGGGAAAAATTCTGCACCTTCCTGAAGCGGGATGTTATCGGACGATGTTATACGACTAACGAGACGGATAACCTCCCAAAAATCACATTATTCGAATAAGAGGGCACAGGAAGGTGGTTTCGGCTTGTTCGCCCTACCAATACCTTCATTCGGATAATATTATGTTAGTGGCAATTAAATTGTAAATCACAAAAATATTCATTACGGATATAGTTATAAAATATAGTGTTAGTGATAGATCACATCCTTTTAAATTGACTGGAAATCATTTAAGAAAAATGATAGCAACTGGTAGTTTAGAAGCATCTGTACCCACTAGAAAAGGGAGGAAAGATTTTAAAATTGTTGGCACAAAACAGGAGCTTTTAGATTTAGCCAATACAATTACACAAGTTGCAAAAAACATGTGAGTAAATATTTTCCACTTGTAGACAATAAGTATCATTTTTATATTAAGATATGATTGATAAGTCCACACATAAAATTCATTTTAGTAACGCCGGTGATCTGTCAGAAGTAGAGGATAATTCAGTTTCATTGGTTGTAACATCTCCTCCTTATCCTATGATTGAAATGTGGGATGAAAGTTTTTCTGCTCAAAACAAGGATATTGTCAAAGCATTAGATAAAGGTGAACCAGAACATGCCTTTGAACTCATGCATAAAATTTTGGACGAAGTATGGAAAGAGTGTTCGCGGGTTTTACGTGATGGTGGTGTAGCCTGCATCAATATCGGAGATGCAACCAGAACGATTGATAAGAAATTTCAGCTTTTTTCCAATCATGCGAGAATTATTTCTTCATTTGTAGAACTGGGTTTTTCCAACCTTCCGAATATCATCTGGCGCAAACAAACCAATGCACCAAACAAATTTATGGGTTCGGGAATGTATCCGCCCGGTGCCTATATCACGCTTGAACATGAGTTTATTTTGGTGTTCAGAAACGGGAATAAGCGAGAGTTTTCGGCAAAAGAAAAACAGAATCGCAGGGAAAGTGCCTATTTTTGGGAAGATCGTAATAACTGGTTTTCAGATTTATGGGAATTAAAAGGAACTACTCAAGTGCTATCAGAAAACGGAGCACGGGACAGAAGTGGTGCCTACCCTTTTGAAATTCCCTATCGGCTTATCAATATGTTTTCTGTCAAAGGTGACACCATACTTGATCCGTTTATCGGAACCGGAACTACTTCGCTTGCAGCCATTGCATCTGGCCGTAACAGTATTGGATACGAACTGGAATCTGAATTTTCCTCAACTATTGAGCAAACCTTGTTATCAGAATCAAATCTGAAATTGATCAACAATACGATTCGCAAACGTATTCTCAATCATAAAGAATTTGTCAATCAGCGAATTGATGAAAAAGGCATTGAAAGCGTAAAGCATTATAACGAATGGTTTGATTTTCCTGTCATGACAAGACAAGAAAAAGATCTAAAACTTCAATTTGTTGAGAATATTCAAAAGTTGGATAATAACATTTTCACCTCATCCTATGTTCAGGAAGCTCTAATGGATTATCAGGGTTCTCAGTCTCTTTTTTCGCAAGTATAGATCAAAAATCGAATTCAATCGTAATACCGCCTTTCTTCCTCTTTTGTTGCAAGTTGATAATCGGTTTCTTTGATATCAGCGACTTTCTTCAGAATAGCTTCCTGAAAGCGAAGACCAATGAAGGTTTTGTACAAAACTAAATCTTTGACCCACGTTTCGATCATCTCGCGGTCAATCTTCTTGATTGCATTCTTAAGCTTGATAACCATATCCTCCACTTTATCACTGGCTCTATCCCTTGCATCAGGGTGCCTTTCCTCATACCACTCAATCCATTCATCAATTGTTCTGCCATCAAATTCCTGAATCAAATCGCTCATTTGTCCCACTACTTTGGGTCTGGTACCTTGAGAGTTCTGATTCGCTAAGTTTAATATTTGTGTGGTGTACTTAGGAAAGTCAGGAACTTCTCCAATTACTACATCCTTAATCTCATCATTGTAAATCTTAACTTTTGTACTCATAAATCCTTAAATAATTTACTCAATGATATTTCGAAAGCCTTCGCTATTTTTTCGAGATTAACAATGGACACATTCCTTTTACCCTGTTCTATACCAGCGATATAGGTTCTGTCTAATCCACAGAGATTTGCAAACTGCTCCTGGCTTAAATCGCGCTGGTGTCTCAGTTTCCGAATTTTGTTTCCTATTTTACTTTTAATATCCATCGGCAGAGAATAGCACTATTGTAGCCGATAAATCAACGGACTATAAGTCACATCTGCCACTAACAAGCATTCAACACGGACTTGGTCACTCATTGCATTTAAAAAGATTTTTAGAGTTGCAGTAAGTTCAGACTTTTATCACTTTAGTAGCTAAAAATGGCCAAGCCGGTTAAACGCCAGACCGTTATACGCCTTTCCCTGCTCGTTCGGTTTAAATGTTAATAAGATTAATTACATTGGAAGTATGTCTGAAAAAAAACTCATAAAACAACTCAAGAAACTTCCATCTGAAGCCCAAGAAGAAGCGGCGGATTTCGTCGAATTTCTATCTAAAAAGTATCTTCAACAATCAGAAGAAACTGATTCATCTAAGAAAAAGTCTATTTTGGAAAGTTCATTTCGGGGAATGTGGAAAGATCGGGAAGACATGCAGGACAGTACAAAATGGGTTCGGGAACTTAGAAAAGGTCGATTTTCTGACTAATCAATTTTATGGCTCAAATTGTAATTATTGACACAGACATTCTCATCGACTTTAGCCTGGACAGATCTGAAACTGAACCAAAAACCCATGTCTCAATCAAACGGTGCGAGCTTGGCTGCCCAGCGGGGCAGTAGCTATTTTTAAGTTTTCGAACCTTCCAGCCTGTGTGAAAAGTATTATGCTAAAAAAGTGGGGCTAAGTTTATTAGGGAAACAGTTTACTTCAGCAAACCCTCCAAGGATTCAGAATCCTTGGAGGGCTTTTTCCTAAAAAATTAATGAGTCTGTTCACAAGTATTGAGTTTTCCCACAAGCTGTCCGGCTCGGAATGCCACGGAGGATCACCCGGTCAGCTTTTGGAAAAGTTTTTAAGGAATTTTATACCCAATGCCCCAACAAAAAAGCCACCCCAATTTCTCAGGATGGCTTAAACTTATCTGACTAAACAGATATTCATTCGTCGTCTGTCAACGGTCAATTGGTCCTAACTAAAACTAATTCCCCGTACGGTTCGGAGTTCTTGGCGTTGGCCACTCCATCCGCTCGCCCGTTCTTGGGTTGATGGGGAGAACGGCTTTATCGCGTGGAAAGGTTTCCGGGTCTTCACTCGCCATATAAGTTAAAATAGCGGTCAGGATCGCATTATTCCGAACATCATCAAAAACGATCTTGTCGTAGGTATCGCGGTTGGTATGCCAGGTGTAATTCCAGTAGCTCCAGCTCAGCGAGCTCAAAGAGAACCCTGGAGCTTCTGCAGATACAAAGGAAGCATAGTCAGAACCGCCGCCGCCTGGAGAGCCAGGGAATGTGGTTTCAATATGTTGGGTAATATCACGCGGAACAGCTTCCAGCCAACGGCCCAGGAACTCATAGGCATGCAGGAAACCCTGTCCTGAAATTCGGACAACCCGGCCGGTCCCATTATCCTGATTAAAGAGTGCCTGCATATTGTCAACAATCTCAGGATTATCCGCAACGTAAGCTGAAGAGCCGTTCAATCCTTGTTCCTCGCCACCCCAAAGTCCTATAATAATGCTTCGCTTGGGATTGGGATATACTTCTTTAAGGATACGAGCAGCCTCCATCATCGTCACAGATCCGGTTGCATTATCGGTGGCTCCGGTTCCGCCATCCCATGAATCATAATGAGCAGAAAGAATAATATATTCATCAGCTTTTTCATTTCCGGGGATAGTGGCAATGGTATTGAAGGTCGGTACTTTGCCCAATCTTTTAGATTGCACGTTGATCTTAACTTCAGGTTCACTGTCATACTGAACCATGCGATGAAGCATTCCGTAATCCTCGAGGGAAAGATCGATAACCGGGATGTTTTCCGTATTGGCGCTAAAGATCTTATTCACTCCAAAGCCATTGGACCATCGGGATTGAAACAGGCCGACTGCTCCTGCTTCTTCCAGTTTCTGGTTGAGATCACGGCCATATCCGATGCGTTCTAAATTTTCTCGCCATGCCTGACTTTGCACACTTCGATCCTCCTTCATTTTGGCAAAGGATTCTTCCGTTGCAAACTCTTCCCAGTTGTAGTCTGGCCGCCCGGTGAGCTGCGGCTGGGAGATCAGTATCACCTTTCCTTCTATGGTTTCTAACCAGGAATTAAATTCTTCCTGGCTTTCTACGGTTGGAAGGATATCCACCGAAGCCGTTACGCCGCCTTCAGGGGTTGCAGGGCTCCAGGCCAGCTGTTGGCCTTCCAGTGAAACCACACGGGGCGAAAGGAGGTCGATGTGGGTGATGCCGCGTTCCCAACCGTCCCATTCTCCATATTGCTGATTCTCTGCAGAAATACCCCATTCCTCAAATTGAGAAACTGCCCAGTCATGAGCATGCTGCATTTGAGGAGTTCCAACCAGGCGCGGTCCAATCACATCTGTTAATTGATGGGCAAGTCGTTCAAGTTGAGAATTTTCAGTTGCTTCAGTAATGATGGCCTCAACCACATCATCTGTATTTTGAGCAAAAACAGATCCTGCAGGCAGTACCATCAGGATAAATAAAAAGTGAACTATTCGTTTCATGTACCTGATCTCCGATTCTATTAAAATTGTAGGGGAGAATATATTCGATAATGAAATAAAAGAAAGCGGATAATATTTCTTTTTACGAATAAAAAAAGCCACCCGCCAAATGGCGGATGACTTCAAAAGTTTTTGCTTTATGGGTTATACGTCATTGCCGGTGAACTCATATCCTGCAGATTTCCATCCGGAGAGTCCTTCTTCAAAATCACTTACATTCGTATATCCCATTTCCTCAAGTTTTTGAGCTAACTGAGGTGATGCCGTGCATTCTGCATTGGCGCAGTAAACCACGATCTCAGCATCCATATATGGGAGGATACTTTTTGCAATCTCAGCATTTTCGGTTGGTATGTTAATTGAACCGGGAATATGCTTTGAAATAAAAGCTTCCTGATCTAATGCGTTGATCAATATAGTATTGTGATTACTGGTAAGTTTACGATGTAAAGTTTCTGCGTCAATCGTTGTTAGTGTTGTTGTAGCAGTCATAATCTTGAGATTAGATTATATTTTCAGTTCTAACTTGTGAACAAATAATAGCCGCAAGACATTCAACAAAGTCTATTTTGATAGATCTCAAAAAACATCTTTGCAGCCGGTTCAATGATATCATCCGGGAAATCATATTCGGGATCATGCAAATTTGGAGTTTGTTCACCGGAACCAAAACCAAATTGTGCCCCTTTGTTCGTGGCCGTGAAGTAAGCAAAGTCTTCCGACCAATTGTTGGGCTGCGTCATTTCTTCAAGCTGATAGTCCAGCGACTTAGCCGAGTTTTCTATCATCTCAACGCACTCTTCAGCATTGACTGTAGCAGGATAAACCTCCGTATATTTATGGGAATACGCTAAACCATATTTCTCTGCGTACTTTTTAAGGATGTTCTCAGCTTTTGAGCAAAGCAGATCAAGGTCTTCATTTTCATAGGCCCGAAGGGTAATTCCCATTTCCAGATCAGAGGGAGAGACTCCAAAGGAGATCTCACCCATACGAATATAGATCAAAGTGGAGATCACGTGATTACTAAATCCGGTTTTAGATCGGGTCAATTCCTGTATCTCTTCGATGATCTTGTTGGCTGCAGGAAAGGGTGGATTTCCTTTTTCCGGTTCGGCTGCATGAGAAGTTCTTCCCTGCAGGGTGATGGTCATTCCGCAGGAGGCCGCTGCAAAACTCCCTCCTTTCACCAGCACCTTATTCTTGGGCTGACCCGGTATGTTATGTAGGGCAAACAGGTAGTCTGGTGAAAGGGCATGAAATTCAGAAGACTGCACGACATCTTTGGCCCCGAGGTCCGTCTCTTCCGCAGGTTGAAAGAGCAGAACGGCTTTACCTTTTTGGGGTCGGTTCTCTGAAATAAGTTTCCCAAGATATGCGATAATGGCCATATGTCCGTCGTGCCCGCAAAGGTGTGCTACCCCGTCAATGGAAGAGCGATAAGCAAGATTGGGTGAACGCTCCTGAATGGGAAGCGCATCCAGTTCACAGCGAAAGATTATAGTCTCCCCGGGTATGTTCCCTTCAAATACAAACATCTTTCCGGTTCCGGCCACCTGAATTTCCTCATCCGGTTCAAACTGTTGCATGAATTCTGAAATTCGTTTAGAAGTCTCAAATTCCTGCTTCGAAAGTTCAGGATACCGGTGCAGGGTCCGTCGAAGGTTAATGAAGTCTTGTAGATTTGACATAGGAAGTTACTTTACAGCCTCCACCATTATTTCAACTTTGGCGTCCAGCGGAATACGGCTCACTTCAACCACTGCGCGGGCGGGAGGATCGACCGGAAAATATTGAATGTAGATCTCATTGAAAGTTTCGTAATCATCCATGTCATCCAGGAATACCTGAGCCTTTACCACATCAGCCATGTTAAATCCTGCGGCCTCCAAAACGGCTTCAATATTATTCAGGGTTTGATGGGTTTGAGATTTCAGGTCATCCCCGGCCAGTTCGCGGGTATCAGCAACCAGACCGATCTGTCCTGAGAGATACAATAGATTTCCAATCTGAATGGCCTGTGAATACACCCCAACCGAAGCCGGAGCGTTTTCCGTGTAAATGATCTTCTTTTTATCAGGAGCGTGTTCAATTTTTGTGCAGGACAGCATGAAGAACATGCTTACTAGTAGCAGTGTAAATGATCTTAACATGGTGTTAGGTATTAGTGGTTATACTTTAGCGATCTGATCTTTCATGGCATCCACAAAACGTCCGATCTCTTCCAGAGTGGTATAAACATTCGGCGTAACCCTAATGCCCTCAAACTGATCATGGACGATAGGAGTGGTTATGATCCGGTAATGCCGCCAAAGTACACTGTTTAATTCTCCCGGCTCCATACCTTTAATCTGTATGGTAGCAATACCGAAGGCATACTTTGGATTTCGGCTTGTATGCAGCACTACCTTATCGCCATCCACCAGCTCATCGATCCAAAGGTTATTCAGATACTTAAGCCGCGCTTCCTTCCGCTTGGCTCCGATTCCTTCGTGGAAGGTCAGCGCTTCGGCAATGGCCAGGTAGTTTGCCGCCGGATGCGTCCCGATCTCCTCAAACTTACGGATATCCTCATCCTGTGATTCCTGAGCAGCCATCAGCGGCCACAGGTCTTTGATCTTGTCCTTTTTTACGTACAACATGCCGGTTCCATGCGGGGCAAACAGCCATTTGTGTAAGCTCGTGGTATAATAATCACAATCCAGGTCGGAATGCTTGAAATCGAAATGGGCATAAGCGTGAGCTCCATCCACTATGACCGGAATGCCTTTTTCGCGAGCCATATTCACCACCTTTTTGACCGGCAGTATTTGTCCGGTGATATTGATGATATGGCACATCAGGATGAGTTTGGTTTCCGGTGTGATATTCTCTTCGAACAGGCGTACAATTTCATCGTCATCTTCGGCCGGAACGGGAATACTGAATTGTTTCAGCTTGATGCCTTCACGACGTTCACGTTGTTTAAAAGTATTGATCATGCGGGGGTAATCCTGATCGGTGGTTAAAACTTCATCCCCTGCTTTCAAGTCAAAGCCAAACTGACAGATCTGTAAACTTTCGGAGGCATTTCGGGTGAGGGCAATTTCTTCAGGAGCAGTCCCAAAATTGCGGGCAATACGTTTTCTTACACCTTCGCGCTGGGGTTCCAGAATCCGCCACATGGTATAGACGGGAGCTTTATTGGAATAGTCGAGGTGACGCTTCATGGCGGCCTGTACAAATTCCGGTGCCGGACTTACACCACCATTATTCAAATTAATGAGACTCCGGTCAACGGTAAAAGCTTGTTGTACCCGGGCCCAATAATCTTCATTCTTTGCAATCTCAGTGTTAGAGCCTGAAAACTGCTGCAGATCCTGAGTAATGTCTTTGGCTTTCAGCGGGCTAAAAAAAGCACCAGCCCCTAAAACGGCAGCTCCTGTTCCCAGTTTTTTTAAAAATTGCTTTCGTGATTCCATGTTCCCGATATCTTGATTAGATGGTATCGGGAATTACCCATTGATGAGGAAAAATGCAAGACATAAAAAAGTCCTGCACAAAAATAATATGCAGGACTTTCCATTTGGATCTCAAAAATAGCAGAGATCAGGCCTTTTTCTTACCTGACTTCTCTTTGGCTGTTTCGATGGATTCCAAAAGATTTTCGGCTTCTTTGATAAGGTCCTCTGCTTTTTCTTTGGCATCAAGGACTACCTTGTCACCTTTTTCTTTGGCCTCAGAAACGAGTAGTTCTTTCTCTTCCCGCAATTGGTCGATCAGGTCGTTTAGCTCATCGTAATAATTACTGAGTTTATATGAGATACGGTCGCGGGTATTTTTGCCTGTATCCGGAGCATAAAGCAATGCAAATGCAGCGCCAACAAGTGCTCCTGAAATAATTCCTGATAAAAAATCTGATGATCTGCTCATGATAGTTCTCCGTTTTTATTATTTAAACAAGTATAGGCTAAACACGTTCCAATTTCCATATTTGAAAGAGGATTTTACCCTAATTTTTTCGTTGTATTAGAATGAGTTGTAAGGTTTTAAGCCTGAATTGTTTCAGTCTTCTTGCTGCGGAATAATTCCTTAAACCATTCAATGGTCATGCTCAACGAAACGGATAACACCGGTGTGATGAACAGGGTCAGTATAGAACCAAACATTAACCCTCCAATAACGGCTTTAGCCAGCGGCGACCATGTTTCTGCTCCGGAGCCGATCTCCAAAGAAAGCGGGATCATGGAACAGATAGTGGTGATGGCTGTCAGTAAAATTGGACGCATCCGGCGGCGGCAGGCTTCCAGTATTTTCTGGAGAAGCTCCGAGTCTTTAACGGTTGGTTTTTCCTTCCAGAAAAACACCGGAATAAACAAGTTCTTCCAGCTTACGGATTTAGGATTCAGCAGGTCGTAGTCGGTGCCCTTGGTATATAAGTGCATGTAATCCACCAACACAATGCCGTTGTTCACAATAATACCCACCAGCATAAATATTCCGATCTGTGCAGTGGTGCTAAGGGCATCACCGATAAGGAATAGGAATGCAAGTGCACCAAACATAGCAAGTGGAATACAAAGCCAGATCACAAAAGGATCACGAAAGTTCTCAAAGAGAGAAGCCATAATCATGAACATTAATACCAGCGCGGCTAAAAGGGCAAATCCGAATTCAGATTGACCCTGTTGAGTTTCAGCAGTTCCTCCGGTGAACTCATATCGGTAGCCGTCGGGAAGGACAACTTCCTGTTCCACAAAATCACGGATCACCTGTTCATATTCCAAAGCATTTCCCTGAACCTGAATGTTCACATCAAGAACGGTTTCACGGTCGCGGCGCTGAAAAGAATCTACTCCACGAACAGGAACAAACTCACCAATGGCCTGTATGGGAATGCGTTGATCTTCAAATTGAAATACTTCCAGATCAAAAAGGTCTTCACGACTTGTAAGAGCTTCTTTTTGAGTACGTACTTCTATGGGGATCTCACGCCCTTCATTGATATAATAACCGGCCTGATTGCCGAGCGTTTGTGTTCTTAAAGCTCCGGCTACGGTATTTAGGTTTGTGCCAAGTCGGGCAAGTCGTTCCCGGTCTGCAATAAAGTGCAATTCTGGGGTGGGATCAGTTCTTCCGTTGTCCACATCAATAACAGTGGGGTCTTCCATTAACCGGGCTTCAATTCGGTTGGAGATAGCCAGCAGTTTATCAATTTCGGCTCCGATAAGACTTAGCCGAATGGAGTTGCCGCCGGAGTCCCAACCTCGGCCAAAGTTCAATCCTCCGCCTTCAACCCGTACCCGTACTTCAACGCCGGGAGCTGTTAATTCTTCCCGAAGGAAAACAGCAAATTCTGTGCTGGTTTGTTCCCGCTCCATTTCCGGTACAAGCGTTAAGCTGATCTCGCCACGGTTGGTTTGATTTCCCCAGCGGCTGCGGCCAATACTGGTGATCATAGTCTCAACTTCAGGCAGGTCATTTACCCGTTTACTGAAATCATCTAACACACTTGCAGTTCTGATGAGCTGACTTCCTTCAGGAAGACTTATGTTTACATCAATCTGGCCGGAATCGGCTTCAGGAAACCCTTCTTTTGGAATATTGGTGTAAAGGAAAAAAGTACTGACAGCGATAAGTATCATAGCCATCAGTGGGATCCACTTGTGATGAAATAACCAGCGCAAAGACCTGATATATCCCCTTTCGAGTTTTGCTATGCCTCTGAAGGCAAGGTTTTTGGTATTGAATTGTTTGGAATCCAGGATCAGCAAAGAAATAACGGGGACAAGGATGATGGATGATAAGAATGAAAAACCGATCGCAAAACAGATGGCGTATGCAAATTCCCGGAAGAAAGCACCCTGGGTGCCCGATATCAAAATGATGGGAATAAATACACCCAGTGTGGTCAGGGTTGAACCGAGCAGGGCACCGATCACTTCGTTGGTGCCTTTGAGGGCTGCTTCAAACCTGGAAAGTCCTTCTTCCAGTTTGCGGGAAATACTCTCGGTCACAACAATGGAGTTATCAACCAACAGGCCGATGGCCAGAGCCAGCGCAGAAATAGTAAGGATATTCAAGGTCAGGTTGGCCGCATACATGGCAGCAAAACTGGCGGCTATGGATACCGGAATGGTTGAAGCTACAACCAGTGAGATCCTCCATCCACCCATAAAAATAAGAATCACAAAAATAACCACCACAAGGGCAGCCAAAGCAGACTGAGCCAAATTATTGATGGAATCTTCAATGGTCTTTCCTTCATCAGAAAGAACCCTGAGGGTAACTCCCGGCGGCAATATTTCATTGATCTCAGGTACTAAAGCCTTTACTTCGTTTACGACATCAAGTGTGTTGGCATCGGAATTTTTTTGAACTTCTACTGAGACACTGTTCTTGCCGTTTACTTTAACAAGGCTTTCAATATCCGTAAATCCGTCACTGACTTCGGCTACATCCTTCACCCGAATAGGAATATCATTTTCCGAGACCCGAACAATGGTATTGGAGATCTGATCCACAGTTTGATAAGTAGATTGTGCCCTGATACTGTAATTGATTTTATCAGAGACGATATTACCAATAGGTAACTGCACGTTATTTGAACGGAGTGCATTTTCGATATCCGCCGGAAGAAGATTGTACTGTGCCAGCGACATAGGCGACACATCCACATAAATACGCCGCTCCAAACCCCCTTGAGTTTCAGCAGAAGCAAGTCCTTCAATTCTTTCGAGCCGGGTCTCAACCAGTTCGAGGCCGATATTTCTTAATTCATCCAGGCCGCGATTTTCAGCATCAATACTGAGCCGCATGATAGGCCGATTCTCTGGATCAAACTGAAAAATAACCGGTTCACGGGCTTGTTGAGGAAGGTCGCCCCGTATCTGATCTAAGGCCTTTCGAACTTTAAGTTCTGTTTGTCGGATATCCGCACCATCCCGTAAACGCAGAATAATGAACGCACTTCCACGGCTTACACGAGCTTCCAGTGTCTCAATTCCTTCTATGGCAGAAAGAGCTCCTTCAATAGGATTAACAATGATCCGGTTGATGTCTTCCGGGGCTACATTCTGATATCCCGTTGATACGGCTAAGACCGGAATATTAAAGGAGGGGTAGAGGGTGATCTTAAGATTTGTCAATGAAAATATTCCGAATCCGATCACGATCAGGGTCATCATGATGACCGTAATAGGGCGTTTTAAAATACTTCCGGCTACACTGAATTGTTTCATACCAATACCTCCTGAGGTTTAGCTAACGGGTCTTCTTTGTGAATGGCATCAAAACCAAGTTTCTCAACCCAGCCATTTGTGATATTATAAAAACACGGTACAACGAACAGCATAAGCAGGGTACTCATGGTGAGCCCGCCAATTACGGTCCGTGCCATTGGGCTCCAGGTTTCGGAGCCGGTGCCAAGTTCCAGTGCCAGAGGAACCATCGATAAAATGGTGGTGAATGCGGTCATAAGAATAGGGCGCAGACGCCGGGTCGCTCCTTCAACAACAGCTTCCTTACGGACCGTGCCGCGGGCTTGTAAAATTTTGATATAGTCGATCATCACAATACCGTTGTTTACTACAATACCGGTAAGCAAAATCAGCCCAACCATTGAGGTTACACTAATGGAGGTTCCGGTTATCCAGAGCATGAGTAACACTCCACTCAACGCCAGTGGTATGGTAAGGATGATGATAAACGGTTCTATCAGGCTTTCAAACTGAGAGGCCATTACCATATAGGTGAGAATTCCTGCAATGATAAATGCGATCATCAGGAAGCCGAAAGACTCGGATTGCTCTTCAGCCGTACCGGAGATCTCATAGCGATATTCATCAGGCCAATTTACCTGATCCAGCTGTTCACGTGCCTGTGAAGATGCTGCAGCAAGGTCAATTCCGGCAAGTTCGGCAGTAACTTCAACCACACGTTCCTGATCGATTCGAAGCACATTGGTGGGGCCGGTGTACCGTTCAACCCGAGCCAGGTTTTTGAGGGGCATCCAATCTCCAGCAGGAGTTTGGATCTGAATATTGGTAAGATCTAATGATTGTGATTTGTCACTGGGAGCAAGCTCTACCACAACTTCAAATTCTACGCCCTGATCAACAAAGGCCGTAGCTATATTTCCTTTTACGGCGTTACTTACGGCGCTTGCAACCTGATTGGTGTTCATGCCTACACGTGAAATTCGCTCGCGATCCATGATAAGCCTTAATTCCGGACGCCCCTGATCGGATGTGCTGAATACACTGTTAATCCCTTCGATATCCAAAAGGTCTTCTTTTACACCTTCAGCAAGTTCTTGCTTGAGCTCCGGATCATATCCAAAGATTTGCACAATCAATCCATTTTCACCATCAGGACTAAGTGGATCTATGATTACTTCTTGTATTTGAACTCCCGGAACTACCTGAAGTTCTTGTATTAAGCTGCCCGTGATCTCTGATTGGGAGCGGTCGCGGTCATTTTGTGATACAAGTTCAACCCGAACCGTTCCGGTAAATCCGCCGGGATCATCTGCCCCTTCAATTCCTTCTTTATCTCCGTAATCGGAAACGATTAATCGGGCTTCGGGTACTTCCTGCTGGATGATGTCTTCAACCTGCCCCATGGAGCGTTCAAGTTCAAATAAATTCACTCCCGGCTCACGCTGAACTTCCAGTACAAAAGCATTTTCATCTACCCGTGGGAAGAATTCTCCTCCGATCACATAGAAGAGTGGAAGGCTGGCCAAAAATAACAGAACAGCACTTATTACTACTAAACCGCTGCGGTCGATCACTTTCTGTAATTGATCGTGATACGTTTTTTCAAGCTTCTGAAGCAGGTTGGTGAAGAATTTGGCTATTTTATTCTTGGCCTGAAAATCAACGGCTTTCTCTTTATAAAACTGCGAGGTCATCAGCGGGATCAGGGTAAGAGCAACCAGTGCTGAAATAACCAGTGAAAATGAAATGGTAAGCGCAAGATCTCGGAACAAAAAGCCGGCGATGCCCGGAACAAATAAAATAGGTAAGAACACCACCAATGTAGTAATGGTGGAAACAACGACCGGCACGGCCACTTCTTTGGCTCCGTTTATAGAAGCTTCGTCACGAGTGGCTCCTTCTTCTCTGAAATGGAAGATATTTTCCAACACTACTACGGCATTATCAACTACCAAACCAACGGCAAGAGTGAGTCCGGAAAGGGAAATGATATTCAGGCTGAGGTCAGCCATGTCCATCACCAAAAAAGTGGTGATAATGGAAACGGGGATGGAAATAGCAATGATCATGGCAGAACGGCCGCTTCTTAAAAAGACCAGCAAGATCAACACTACCAAAATAATGGCTTGGACTCCGGTCATGAGCAGGTTACTGATAGACTGCTCGATGAAATCGGCTTTATTGGTTAACACGCCAACACGAACATCATTTGGAAGGCTTCGTTGTATCTCTTCAAGGTTATCAACCACGGCGTTTGCTGCAGTTACCACATTGGCATCACTTTGCCGGTAGATATTCAGTACTACACCATCTTCCCCGTTCACCCGGACATTACCGATAGGCTGTGCAATTCCGTCATCAACGGTGGCAACATCTTTGAGCAGCAATGGTTGTCCGTCACGAACGGTAATAATGGTATTACGGATCTGATCGACGTTCTTGAATTCACCAATGGTTCTCAAGGAATAATTGGTATTTCCTTCGGTAAGTTGGCCTGCCGGAACCTGAATATTTTCCTGCTGTAGTTTTTGAGAAATTTCAGCAATTGTCAGATTATATAGCCTCATCTGCTGATTATTTATCCGGACGTTGATCTGTCGTTCTAGGCCCCCGGAAGTTTCAGCAGAAGCAATCCCATTGATCCGCTCGATCCTTTGTTCAAGCACTTGTTTGGAATAGGTTCTAAGCTCCCGCGCACTCCGGGCATTAGACGTTACAGTAAGAACCACAATGGGTTCCTGATTCGGATCGTATGAAAATACCAGAGGTGTTTCGGCATCATCCGGAATTTGCCGTTCTACAAAACCCAGTTCTTTTCGAACATCATTTTCAGCCTGATACAGGTCAGTTCCCCATTCAAAATTCAGTTTAACAACCGACGCGCCCTGGCTGGAAAGAGACCGAACCCGACGGATACCGCTTATGCTTCCAACGGATTCCTCAATAGGCCGGGTGACAAGGGTTTCGATGTCTTCAGGGGCTACCCCCTCATAACTGGTATATACCGTGATCGTAGGGAAGGAGACATCAGGATACAGATTAAGCCGTAAATTCTGCAAGCCATACATACCAAAGCCCAACAGAATCAGGGTAGTCATCAAAAATGTAATTGGACGGTCAACCGCCAGTTTGGACAGAGATCCCATTAGTTCCTTTAGTTTGAAGTTGAATCAGCGTTCTCGGCTTGTTGTTCTCTAAGATCCCGGAGAAAGGCCAGGCGTTCCTCACGAGACATTCCTTGCATTTTCTCTCGTACTACCTCGCGTTCTTCTTCGCTCATGTTTGCCAGCGGGTTTTGGCCGGGAGCTCTATTACTTGCCGGTTGATCCTCATTCCCTCCAATTTGGCGTTCTTCAGGTGCCTGAAAACGATCACCGGAAGCAACCGAAATGCGTGCCCCGTCTTCAAGTCCGCTCTGTCCGGTAACTATGATCTTATCATCCGGAAGAAGGCCGGCCAGAACTTCGATCCTGTCACCTTGTTCAATTCCCAGGTCAAGCTCCCGGCGTTCGGCTACCGAATCACCTCGGGAGACAAATACAGAATACGTTCTATCAAGGTCGATGGTATTGGTTTCCGGGTTGATGAACGTTTCCACTTGCTCCACAAGAGCACTTCGGGGAACGACCATAGCTTGTTCTTTTGTGGTGATGTTGATGACATTTTCGACCAATACGCCGGGATAAATAGCATCTCCTGTCTGAGTTAAGGTAATCACAACTTCACCTAAACCGGTGGTAGGGTCAAGCTGTGGACTTTTTCGGGATACGATACCTCGTGCGTTAACTTCGCTTTCATTAGAGAGGCGCATATTAACTTCCTGTCCGATCTTAACAGCCCGCCAGTCTTGCAAGGGTAAATAAATTCGGGACTCATACCCGTTGGTACTGGCTATCTGAAATAGTTCAGTGCCTGTACTTGCAATGTCGCCTACTTCAAGAGCTCGCGAAACAACCACGCCATTTACAGGAGATTTTACCTCTGTATTATTAAAATTTTCGAGTGCCTGAGTTAGAGAAGAACGGGCAGATTCAAATTGAGCCAGGGAGTTCTGATAGGCAGCTTGGGCAATGTCCAATTCAGATTCGCTGGTAAGGCCGCGTTCATTGAGGCGTTGTTGCCTGTTATATTCTGAACTGTCGCGCTGCAATGCAATGCGGCTTTGTTCGACTTGAGAACGGGCCTGAGCCAATTCATCACGAAAGGTAGCATCGTAGATCTTAGCAAGAGCTTGACCCTGGCGAACAGTATCGCCCAGATCAACATAAAATTCAGTAATTCTATTGCTTACCTGCGGCTGAACGGATATGACATTTTGTGCTTTCACATTTCCATAAGATCGAACTTGTTCAGCAATAGTACTGATCTCAACCTCACTTGTTTCTACACTTGTAACTCGTTGACCTTGTCCGCCAAACGTGGAAAAATTAGATTGGCTATTTTCGGCCGAGTTATCGCCCCCGCAGCTAATGATGAATACGCTTAAAATGGATAATAGGAGTAACGTCTTTTTCACTTGATTGATTTTGAATTTTTGAGTCTCTAAAAAATTTTTGCACTAATACATATAAGTTCAGCAGAAAGTTTGTTTTTACAAGGCTTAATTATGTAAAAAAAAGAAATCATATGTTCCTATTTGCAATGAATGAAAGGAAATGAATGCTTATCTTTATCTTAGATGTCAACCATTCACTAAACTTTTGTTCATACATGAAATTTTTTATTGATACAGCAGATTTAGACGAAATTAAAGAAGCCAATGATCTTGGTGTATTGGATGGGGTTACAACGAATCCAAGTCTTTGTGCAAAAATTGGGGTTAAAGATTTTGAGGGACATATTGCTAAGATCTGTAATATAGTTGAGGGAGATGTATCAGCAGAAGTTGTTTCCACGACTTATGATGAGATCGTGGAAGAAGGTCGGAAAATTGCCGATATCGCTGACAATGTGGTGGTAAAAGTTCCTTTGATCAAGGATGGCATCAAGGCTATTAAAACATTTTCAGAAGATGGAATTAAGACGAATTGTACGCTTTGCTTTTCTGCAACCCAGGCATTGATCGCTGCAAAAGCAGGGGCGACTTATATCTCTCCATTTCTTGGACGATTGGATGATATCTCCACGGAGGGCATGCAGCTTATCCGCGACATTGTGCAGATCTATGATAATTATGGGTACCGAACAGAAGTACTTGCTGCAAGTATCCGTCACCCAATGCATGTACTTGAATGTGCAAAAGAGGGAGCAGATGTGGCTACCATGCCGCTGAGTGTGATCAAAGGATTGCTGAAGCACCCACTTACTGACAGCGGACTTGAGCGTTTTCTTCAGGATTGGGAAGACCTTCAGAATAGCCTGAAGTGATCATCTGATCGCAAACAATTCTATTCGGATATAAAAAAGCGAAGGAGCAAATTCCTTCGCTTTTTTATACTCTTTTAAATGGAAAGGAATAAGAACAGTCCAAAAAATGATATTGGGAATTGTACCAAATTTTACCTCTTTCCAGTCTTTCCATATCAGTGTTTGCGAAAGGGTAACCCCTGATACTCCAACTCCGATGTAATAAGGTGAATTTCCCAAATATAAAATAGCCATCGCAATAAAAAGGAATGAAGTAAGCAGCCAGATCATGCCTGAAGCTTTATTAATCGGCATTTTTAGCTCTTCGACCTCAGCAAGTTCAAATGCTTTTAGAAATCCAGGCAGATGGATCAACCCGTGGATCACTCCCTGAGCCGGAATACAGTACTAATCATTAAAAGTAAGTTTGAACACTGAACCTTCATTTACTTTACTGTTTACCGTGATCTTTCCATTTAAACTGTTAATGTGGTTATACACCAAATATAACCCAATGCCCTTGCTGTCTCTGTGTTCGTGGAAAGTTTGATCCAGCCCAAACACATTGTCTTTTTGTTTTTCGCTGTCAAATCCAATTCCGTTATCAGAGAATATAAGCTGCTTTTTTCCATCTGAGATCTCTGTCTTTATAGTGATAAAAGGGTCCCGATCCGGATGTACATATTTAATAGAATTGGTGATCAGATTTAGAAAAATACTCTCTAAATACCCGGGGTTAAATTTTACCGATTCAAAAGCGCTTAGATCGATCTGAAAAGATGTATTTGAATCCTTTATAAGTGAATCCAGAGTTAGTTGTATGGAATCAATCACATCCATAAGTTTAACATCAACCAGGATTATTGATTGTGAGTCTTGAATCTTCAGGTCATCTACGTAACTGTCTAAAGTTGTTTTAAGATTTTCTGTAGATTTCTTTAGCAATTCAATGAACTTACGGGTTTCCTCATTAGTTATATGGGAAACATCCATCAAGCTGAATATAGCAAGCAGGTTACTAACAGGTGCCCTGAGATCATGAGAAGTAGTGTAGTTGAGCTGCTTTAACCGGCTATTGGTTTTGCTTAATTCCGAAAGCAACTGGTTTCGTTCTTCTTCATGTTTCTTTTTATGAGTGATGTTCTTGGCAATGGCATAAACCAATTCTTCCTCTTTAACAGGTATCGAAGTCCAGGCAAACCAAACGATTTCTCCCTGTTTTGTAATATACCGGTTCTCGAAATTTGTAAGAGGCTTTCCATAAAGGATCGGTTCACGATATTTTTGAGTGATCTCTTTATCCTCCGGATGCTGAAAATAATTAATGGGTTTAGAAAGGAGCTCTTCTTCCGTATATCCCAAAGTTTTGCATACGGCAGGATTTACCCTTTTAAAATACCCGTCAAAACCGGCAATACAAAGTAAATCATGCGACAGTTCGAAAAACGGGACTAATGAATAGTCCGTCTGAATTTCCAACTTATTGTCGTTGTTCAAGGTCATGAATTTTGATTTAATTTGTCCTAATGTAGCAGTTCAATTTTAGGCGAATCTAATAGTTGGGCACGATATTACCTAACCTTAAATAAAAAAATCAGTACTTACGTGTAATTAAGTATGGATATCTATGCAGTGCCAATCAAATCCTGAGCAATGATCGAAGATGAGAGTACCCCGGGGAGTCCTGCGCCCGGATGGGTTCCGGCTCCTACAAAGTAGAGATTATCGACATCTTCACTTTTGTTATGCGGACGAAACCATGCGGATTGTGTTAAGATCGGCTCCACTGAAAATGCAGACCCTTTATAACTGTTCAATACATTCTGAAAATGCAGCGGATCAATGTAATGCTCAGCTATGATGTTTTCCTGAAGATCAGGAAGATAATTTTCTTCAAGAAAATTCATGATGGCATCGCGGTATTTTGGCGCCATTTCATTCCAGTCGGTACCGCTGTCCAAATGTGGAACAGGTGATAATACATAGAACCCTTCGCAGCCTTCCGGCGCCATCGAAGGATCGGTTATGGTAGGAATGTGGAGGTACAGTGAGAAATCTTCGGAAAGATTTTTTTTATGGAAAATATCTTCCAGCAATCCTTTGTATCGTTCGCCCAGAATAATGTTGTGGTGGGCAAGCCCGGAATCCAAATATCTTTTCCTGGTCCCGAAATAGATCACAAAAAGCGACATACTATATTTGGTGCGCTCGATTTTTCGGTCGGTATATTTCTTACGGTGTTTGGGATTGATGAGATTTTTGTAGGTAAATGCAACATCGGCATTGGAAACGATCTCATCGGCATCAAATTGATCTCCATTCATAAGCCGGACGCCGGTGGCTTTTCCATTTTTAATAAGAATTTCATCCACTTCGGCTTCGGTGTGGATCTTTCCGCCTTGCTCGAGAATCAGTTTTTCAAGGGCATCCACAATAGCTCCGGTTCCGCCCATGGCGTAATGAACGCCCCACTCGCGCTCGAGATAATGGATCATGGCGTAGATAGAGGTGGTATCGAATGGGTTTCCCCCTACCAATAAAGGGTGGAATGAAAAACACTGCCTCAGAAATTCATCTTTAATGAACTGGGCCACATATTTATATACTGTCTTGTAAGACTGAAGCTTGATGAGGTCCGGGGCAACCTTTAGCATGTCTGTGAATTTTAGGAAAGGCTGGTCGGCAAGTTCCACAAATCCCTTATCGAAAATGGCTTTGGTGGTTTTGATGAATTTCTCGTAGCCTTCAACATCACCCGGATTTCGTTTTCGGATCTCTTCAAGAGTAAATTCGTGATCGTTGTTATAATCGAAATGCTTTCCCTGAGCATCAAAGATCCGGTAAAAAGGATCGCAGGGCACGAACTCAACATAATCTTCACGTTTTTTGCCTGCGGCTTCAAAGATATCATCAAACATAAACGGAGCAGTGATAACAGTAGGGCCGCCATCAAACTTGAATCCGTTTTTTTCATACACGTAAGCACGTCCGCCAAGTTTGTCTCTTTTTTCGAGGATGGTAACATCGTGCCCGTCAGAGAGTAGTCGGGAAGCAGCACCAAGTCCGCCAAATCCACTTCCAATAACAAGGATCTTTTTTTTCATGGATAAGATAGTTTTGCGTTTTGTGCGGAAAACGGAAAATTCAGAACAATCAATCCCGGAAGGTCAATTAATTTTCGATCTGTTTCACAAAACCGGCAAAGCCCATATTATTGAGCCGCCGCATTTCTCTTCGGGCATCATCCGGATCGGTATAGATACCATAATAGACACGATAAAAAGTTGCCCCGGAAGCATTTACTTCTTCAACTCGACTCCCATTGATATCAGCGGTTTGTTTCTCTGCCTGATTTCGGTCTTTATAAGAACCAAGTTGAACCGTGTAGGTAGGTACTTTTATATCCGTGATGCGAGAATTCTCAAGATCACCTTTTAACAAATAAAGGCGAACTCTCGCGGTTCCAGGTTCAAGCATATCCACTCTTTCTGCTGCTCCTTTGGAGAGGTCAATCACACGGTCTTTGGCATAAGGTCCCCGATCATTGATGCGAACCTGGACAGTTTTTCCATTATCGAGATTCTCCACCAACAGGATGGTTTCGAAAGGCAAGGTCCGGTGAGCTGCAGTCACTCCATCCATATCATACACTTCACCGTTGGCTGTTAACTTTCCATGAAAATTGGGGCCATACCAACTGGCTACTCCGTTTTCAATGGCTCGCGCATTTTCTGTAGAAGCATAATCCACACTTTTGTTAGAAATACCGCAGGCTGATAAAAATAACGCACTTAGCAATGCAAGCGATAATAATTTAAAGGAATACATGTAGATGATTTTTCATGAACAGGTAAAATATATCCCGCTTAACCGTGAAATGCTATATGGTTCAAAAAATAATGGAAATGAGAAGTAAACTGAGTGTGATTATGGCTGCGGAATACTACATGATCATGTAGTTCAATATTTTCATTTTTTATTACTTTGTTACATAACGTGAATTCGAGATAAAGAATTTTAAAAGGCTGTGAGATCCATCTGACGAACTTAGAGCCATCAGACCGAGAGGTAGGTTACACATTCTTGAATTCGATCTGATGGAAACCCCATCTGATCGATGGTGCAGGCGCAGGATGTTGGATTAGGCTAAGGAAAAGACACAGGTGCTTAAATCAGGCAATTGGTCAGATGGGCTTGGAGCCATCAGAACGTGACCAGAGATACACCCGGAGGCCTGATGGTTGAACAACAGTTAGGCGTCCAGATTACCAAAACCATGGAATATAAAACCATGAATTATACTAAGCTGGTTCCCGTCCTGATCAAAGTGGTTCAGGAACAACAGGAAGTGATAAAACAGCTGCAAAAAGAAGCAGAAAAGCTGAAAAAGAAATAACAGCTTTCTAAACGTGCATTCCTCAAACCCCACGCTTTGCGTTGGATCGACTGTAAGAAATTAAAAGCACCGCATATAAGCTATGTACGGTGTTTTTTTGTTGAGCCGAAGATCGGATTTGAACCGACGACCTACGCTTTATCCCAATAATTTGAGCCAGTGACTGGATTCGAACCAGCGGCCTATTCTTTACGAGAGAATTGCTCTACCACTGAGCTACACTGGCTTGGCTCAAATTGTCGGGACTCTGCCAACTGAGCTGCTTCGGCACGAAGGTCAAAGTTACGATTCTTTTTAAATCATCTGCAATAGATTTGTTTTCATCTTACCTTAAAAAGAAAAAACAGATGTCGGTAACACTTACTCTGATTGCGGCTAATGTCGTAGTGACTTTGGTCACATTATATGCTGCACCAAAGCTCTTCGAAAAATTTATGATGATGCCTTATCGGGTGATAAGGGAAAATTCGTGGTATGAACTCATCAGTTCAGGCTTCGTACATGCCGGATTGGGGCACCTGTTTTTAAATATGTTCGTACTCTTCTTTTTTGGATTGGTGCTTGAGCGAAGTATTGGTCAGGAGCATTTCATTGGGCTCTATTTTACCGGACTGCTCGTTTCGAGCCTACCCTCTCTATATAAGCATAAAGACAATCCCGAATTTGTTACGGTAGGTGCTTCCGGCGCGGTTGAAAGCGTGTTATTTGGATTTATAATGCTGTTCCCGCTCGATCCTATCTACATCATGTTCATTCCTATCGGAATACCGTCAATTATATTCGGAATCTTATTTTTAATTTACAGTGTATATGCAAGCAAAAAAGAAGGGAAGATCAATCATGAAGCTCATATTGCAGGTGCCATTTGGGGATTTTTGTACCTGATCATCTTTGTGCCCAACACGATTGACCATTTCTTGTCTGTATTTGGGTTGATCTGATTGGTGATCGAAAAGATCAGCTGTTTTTGCTTCTGAAGTACTTCATGAAATCAACAAGAGCTTCCACAGATTCCAAGGTGCAGGCATTATAGATACTGGCCCTGATCCCACCCACTGTCCGGTGACCTTTTAAGGCAACCAGGTCATGCTTCTCTGCTTCACTAAGAAATTGCTCTTCCATTTCTTCTGATCTCAGCCGGAAGGTTACATTCATCTTTGAACGGGATTCTTTTTGGGGGGTTCCCTGATAGAAATCGTCAGCATCAATAGCGCTATATAGGAGGTCCGATTTTTGGTCATTCAATTGTTCGAAATATGGAATCCCACCTTTCTCCTCTACCCATTTTAGCACAAGATTCACCATATAAACGGCGAAAGTTGGGGGAGTATTAAAAATGCGGCCGGCATGGGTATGATAGTTCAGAATAGTGGGGATATCTGATTTATCAGCGGTTTTCAAGAATGAATCCCGCACCAAAACCAAAGTGACGCCTGAAGGTCCGAGATTTTTTTGGGCTCCGGCGTAGATCAATCCATATTTTGGGAGATCTATTTTTCTGGATAGAAAATCTGAAGAGGCATCACAAACCAAGGGTATTCCGTTGGTTTCAGGTTCTTCGGGAAATTGGGTTCCGTAAATGGTGTTGTTGGAGGTGAAGTGAACATAGCGGGCACGTTCAGAGAACGTGAGTTCATCCTGTGCGGGTACCCGGGAAAATTCTTCTTCCTCACCACTGAAAGGTACATGCACCTTACCAAAAAGCCTGGCTTCTTTGATAGCCTTTTTCGACCATATACCGGTGTTGATATAATCAGCGGTTTCATCCTCTTTTAAAAAATTAAAGGGAACCTGCATAAACTGGGAACTCGCTCCGCCTTGCAGGAACATGATCTTGAAATCATTCCCCAGCCCAAGTAATCTGATCAAACGTTCTTTTGCTTCATGATCTACCTGGGTATAGGATCTGCCCCGGTGGCTTTGTTCCATAATGGAAACACCATCACCGTGGTAATCAAGGAGTTCCTCTTGAACGGTTTTTAGAACTTCAAGAGGAAGGGCTGCGGGTCCAGCACTAAAATTATGTACGCGTTTCATGTGATCAGTGAGTGAATGAGGGTTAGTGCTAAAACGTGTGTATCAATAATCCTGACCGGAGTTTAGGTTCAAACCAGGTAGATTTGGGCGGCATTAGTAAGCCGGCATCAGAAACTTCCACAAGTTCTTGAATAGATGTTGGGTACATGCTTATTCCGAGGGCGGCTTCTCCATTATCCACCAATTTCTCCAACTCAATGGTGCCACGGATACCACCTATAAAATCAATATTTGGGTCGGTTCTCTGATCTTTAATACCCAGCAATGGCTCAAGAATTTGATCTTGAAGCAGTGAGATGTCAAGCTTGGAAGCGGGATCGTTCTTAACGGGGTCTTTTAATGTGAGGCCGTACCAATTGTCATTCAGGTATAATGAGATCATTCCTTTTTTGGGAGGAATAGGCTTAGCCTTTCTCTCTAAGTCAAAATCTTCCTGTAGTTGTTTAATAAAGTTATCAGGAATCGAAAAAATGATACGGTTATAGGCTAAAATTTTCATTTGATTCATCGGTACTAACACGGCAGGGAAGAAATTATAAGCTTCAGTTCCGTCATGAGTTGGATTCTGAGAAGCTTGTTCTTTAGCCGCACGTGCTGCACTGGCACAACGGTGATGGCCATCAGCAATATAAATGTTGGGTATATTTTTGAAAGCTTTCACTAACGTCCCGCTGTTATCTACTTTCCACACTGTATGCTCAACATTATCTTCGGCAGTAAAGTCATAGATCGGATCATTATTATCCATGAATTCATTCATAAAGGAAGCCACGGAAGCGTTGTCTCTAAACGTCATCATGACCGGTTCAGCATGGGCTTGTTGGGTTAAAATATGCTTGGTGCGGTCATCCTCCTTATCAGGGCGAGTGAGTTCGTGTTTTACGATCACGTTGTTGTTGTAATCTTCTACACTTACACAACCAAAGATCCCGGTCTGGGAACGTCCATCCATGATAAGCCGATAGATGTAAAGTGAATTTTCATCTTCTTGTAAATAAGCACTGGAATTCAGTAATTCATATAAGTTTTCCCGTCCTTTTTCATAAACTTCAGGGGAATAAACAGAGGTGCTCTCAGGCAGGTCAATCTCAGGACGTATCACATTTAAAAAGCTATAGGAATTTCCGAGTGCAAGTTTTTTTGCTTCCTGGGTGTTTACCACATCATATGGGACACAGGCAACTTGAGAAGCAAGTTCGGGTTTAGGTCTCCATGCTTTAAAGGGCTTTAGAATAGCCATAAAAAAATTACATTTTAGTTATCTTTATAGGTTGATGTAAGGTACATAAAATTGAACTTTATTAAATTTCAGTACACATATTAAAGACAATAAAATCAGAAGAAATTAAGGGAAATTTACAATGAGCAAGAATGGCGAAAACCTGAATGAAGAACAACAAGAGCAACTTCTATTTATGATGTTGATCCAGCAACATCAGCAGATAGCAATGATGGGGCTCGGTAAACTGCAAAACCCTGCAACCCAGGAAATGGAAAAGGATCTATCCTCCGCCAAATATGCGATCGATACTTTGGCTATGCTCAAGAAATATACGAAGGGTAACTTGTCGGACGAAGCAGGTGGTTACCTTGAGCAGACCCTGACTACACTCCGTATGAACTATGCCGAGGAAGCAAAAAAGGCCAAATCAGAATCTAAAGGCGACGCATCCGACCAGGATGAGTGATTCTAATGCAATTCCCGTCAGTGCGGCGGGAGGAATCGTATTTAAATACACCGATCAAAAGGCAGAGCCTGAAGTATTGATGATCTTACGGAATGGAGTTTGGGATCTTCCGAAAGGAAAACTGGAGAAAGGCGAACGTATCGAGATGTGTGCCGTACGAGAGGTGGCAGAAGAAGTTGGAAGCGGAATACCTGCCATAGTGAAAAAATTAGGAACTACCTATCATGAGTATTCCGAAAAACAGAAACGGATGGGTAAGACTACCCATTGGTATTCTATGATATTTACCCAAAAGGAGAATCTTCATCCGCAATTAGAAGAGGGAATCGAAAAAATTGAATGGGTAGAAATTTCCGGGGCTAAAGAAAGAGCAGGATATGACAACCTAAAACAGATCCTTAAAAAATATTGGCCATAAAAAAAAGGTGTGATCGCAAGACCACACCTTTGAATGATAAAATATACTTGAATTAGTTTTCCAGGCGGAAGTTGATGGAGAGTGCGTACTGCACACGAACCGGTCGTCCACGCTGCATTCCGGGCTCAAACTCAGCTTGTTGAACAGCTTTGAGAGCTTCTTCATCAGCGCCACCGCCGATGCCGCGAACAACACGGGCGTTTTCAACCTTGCCCTGTTCATTCACAATAAACTGAACGGTTACACGACCTTCAATACCTGCACGTCGAGCCATTTCAGGATATCGTACACTTGCCTGAAGTTTGGCCATGCCACCAATAAGTTTCGGCATTTCTTCTACCACAACGAAGAAATCTTCTTCTGTTTCTTCTTGTTCAGGAGGAGGAGGTAAGTCCATTGGAGCATCCATGTCAAGTTCCGCATCAAGGTCGATCATCTCATCTTCAATAATCTCATCGTTAGGAACTTCAACGGGTACCGGAGGACGTGGGGGTGGAGGAGGAGTTTCAATTTGTTTGGTTTGAACAATTTCTTCCATTTCCACTACTTCTTGTTCATCTAATTGAACAACAGTTGGTGGTTCTGTTTCTAAGTTCAATTTTACAGCAGTCAGCATTATAACAAGCGCAATGATCAATCCTGCTTCTAAATAAACAGTATATGACCTTTTGAGATCTGCTTTTGGTGTTTTTCTTTCGTTAATCATAATTCAAGTACGATATTAAATAGATTTTTGTATCGATGAAAAGAACGGGATTTTATCAATAGTGTGCAAGTAATAGAACACTATTTTAACTGTTTAAACATAATTTTAGTATAAAACGTTTGGAGTAGGAATTTCAAAACATTGCAGGGTAGTGGCAAATTCCTGAATAAAACTGATTTTACTGCTGTTGAAGTCTAAAGTGAATCACTTGTTTCATACGTACTTTTACAAAATTTCCATTTTGAATACCGGGTGTAAAGGACTGGAGTTTAATAACTCTTAAAACTTCCTCATCACATCCGCCGCCTATTCCACGAACTATTTTGAGATCTTCAATTTCACCTTTCTCATTGATAATAAATTCAGCGATCACTATACCTTCAATACCACTTCTCTTGGCTAATTCCGGGTATTTAATATCATTGTAAAGTGCGTTCAACCCGCCTTTCATTTCAGGCATATATTCTGCTTTTTCCAGGATCTCAGGCTCTTCCCTATTTTTGGTTTCAGGAGGAAGATCAATAGCAGGAGAAACATCATCAAAATCTGCAAAATCAATGGCAGGAGGATCGATGGGATCATCGTTGGGTATCTCTGCAGGGATACGGGCTAAAACTGGCGGAGGCGGAGATTGTTTTTGGAAGGTGATCGGGGAGAGTGTAATGGGAGGTTCTGCTTCAAATTCATTATCTGATAAAGAATGGAAATTTGTGGGCAGATGAAATTTAAAAGCTGCAATAAAAATTAAAAGTGCACTTATCAATCCCAGTTCAAAGAAGAGAGGATAGTTCTTTCGGAGATCGATCTTTCTACGAGAAGGTTTCATTTGCTTAAGATTAATTAAAGAGTTCAACGGTAATTAATGAAGTCTCAAGCAAATGATAATCGCATTATGATGCGGTCCCGGTTTTGAATGCAGGCACTTTCTGAGCTAAAATATATAAAACCACTACCGCTGCTCCCGTACCTGTGATATCAGCAGCAAAATCTAAAAGCTCCGGGCTTCGGCCGGTGGGTAACAGGTGCTGGAGCACTTCTATGATAAGTCCAAATAAACTCCCTACCAAAAAGACGGGAAAGAGAGTGAATTTATCCTTCAGGAAACGCACAAGGCCGTAAAAAAAGGTCCATGCCGCAAACATTATAAAGTGTACAATTTTGTCTAATCCCATAAATGACTGGGGGACATCATAGTAAACGGGAAAAAGGGTTCCGTAGAGAATGGCACCGGTAAAAAGGATCAGTAAGCCAAGATAAGGCTTGACCGAGCGGGTAAGATTCTTAATAATTTTCGTCATTTAGATAATATCCATAGGCTCTAAAGAACCGGAGTTCGTTGCAAAATATTGTTTAGATTTTTTATAGCCGTTTAAAAGGGCATGAAAACAAGCCAATTCAGCTGATGAATATGTAAGCCAAAAAGCCCCCACCTTTCCGGCGAGGACATCGCCAAATCCTGCCCTGGAAAAAATCCGGGTATCATATCCCGTTAAATACGCAGTTCCCGTTTCTGTTCCAACAATCGAAGGCATTCCCTTAGATAAAACGGTAAGTTCTTTTTGCCGGGCTAATTTTGTAACTGATTGCAATCGGTCATGATCATTGCTTACTTTTTTGTTTAACAAGCCTTTTAATTCACCGGGATGGGGAGTGAGAATCCAATTGGATGAGTCAGGTATATCCCAATTTTTCCATTTTGATAAAGCAAATAAAGCATCTGCATCAATGAGGGAGTCCCCTTCAAAAGTAGCCAGTAATTTCTGAGTGAATTGGATGGTCTCCTTCTTTCTGCCTATTCCGGGGCCGATCAACAGTTTCCCGGATTTTTCTTTCAGCACCTCAAGAACGTCATCAAGGTGTGATTCTTTAAAGTAAACATCGTCAAGAGTACCGATTGGTTTTTTTATGATCTGCACCAACTGTTTTTCATATACTTCCAGCAATCCTTTTGGGGTGATGAGGATCACGGCTCCCAGTCCGGTTGACCATGCACTTTTGGCAGCCAATACAGCGGCTCCGGTCAAGCCTTCTGATCCTGCAATGATATATAAGACACCACCATCATATTTGTGCTTTTTCTTTTTTTGGGGTGGAGAATTTGCTTCCACCCAATCTTGATCAATCAGGTAAGCGGCAGGATTTTTGTATTTATTAGGAAAAGAAAGTTCACATAAAATAATCTCACCTGCCGTATCAAATCCCTCATTCAGGTAAAAACCGGTTTTTAAAGCTCCAAAGCTGAGAGTGAAATCGGCCTGAACAGCCATCCCCATAATTTCTCCGGAATCAGCATTTAATCCTGATGGAACATCCAATGAAAACACCGGTGTGTTCTGTTTGTTGATATACTCAATAGCATCTGAATAGGGAGCCCGAACTTCAGCATTCAACCCGGTTCCCAGCATTCCATCTACTATGAAGTCATATTCTTTTGGGGTGAAGTCCTCCCAATTTAGGATCTCAATGTTGGCATCAAGTTTATGGAGGAGCTGGAAGTTTTTGTCGGCATCAGGACTCAGATCCCCGGTTCCCGACAAAAAACACAAGGTGATATTGAAGTTTTTCTGAGATAATAGCCGGGCAATGACCAATGCATCTCCGCCATTATTACCCTTTCCGCAAAAGAAAACACCATGTGAATTGACCGGCATTTCAGATAGGATGAAATCAGCTGCCCGGGTACCGGCGATTTCCATTAACGTAAAGCCATCGATCCCAAATTCCGAAATGGTTTTCTCATCCATGAACCGGGATTTTTCAGCGGAGCATAAGTAATAGGGATATGGGATTTTAAGCATAACATAAGAATTAAGTAACCAAGTCATCCCTGTGCAGGCAGGGGGTCTGATTATATTTTTGGCAATGAGATTCCCGCCTTCACGGGAACGACTAATAAAAACTACGTCACCGTTATCAATACGACCGGGCAAACAATACTTTCTGCTTCGATGGTTTACCGGTTACCATACATTTGCCGCCTTCACCTTCTTCCAGTGGGATGAGGCGGATGGTTGCTTTGGTTTGTTCCTTGATCTTCTCCTCAGTTTCCGGTGTACCATCCCAGTGCGCCCAGATGAAACCGCCTTTGTCATCTAATACGGTTTTGAATTCATCATAAGAATCAACTTCTGAAGTCATCTCTTCCCTGCGTTTCTTAGCTTTATCAAACAGTTCATCCTGAATGTCATCAAGAAGTTTTTTTACACGCTCACCAAGTCCATTACGGTTTTCGATGTTTTTCGTTTTAAGGTCACGGCGGGCCAGTTCCACATTATTATTTTCGAGGTCACGGGGGCCAACGGCAATTCTAAGTGGAATTCCGGCAGCTTCATGCTCTGCAAATTTATAACCGGGATTATAATTATCACGGGCATCTACTTTGGTGCGAATACCCAGGGCGGTTAATTCATCATAAATGCTATCTGCGTATTCGAGTACGGCTTCACGCTGTTCATCACTTCTGTAAATTGGCACCACTACAACTTGGGTTGGAGCCAGTTTTGGAGGGAGAACGAGTCCCTGATCATCGGAATGCGTCATGATCAATCCACCGATGAGACGGGTAGAAACGCCCCAGCTGGTGGCCCAAACCAGTTTGTGTTCACCGTCTTTATCCTGGAATTTCACATCAAAAGCTTTAGCAAAATTCTGTCCCAGGAAATGAGAGGTGCCGGCCTGAAGAGCTTTCCCATCCTGCATCAGTGCTTCAATACAATAGGTATCTACAGCGCCGGCAAAACGCTCGCTGGCTGTTTTTACGCCTTTGAGAACCGGCATAGCCATCCATTCTTCCGCAAAGGTTGCATACACATCCAGCATTTGGCGTGTTTCTTCTATGGCTTCTTCTTTAGTGGCGTGAGCGGTGTGGCCTTCCTGCCATAAAAATTCCATGGTTCTTAGAAACAGACGCGTACGCATTTCCCATCGGACTACGTTAGCCCACTGATTTACTAAAACAGGTAAGTCTCTATACGATTGGATCCATCCGCGGTAAGTATCCCAGATAATAGTCTCGGAGGTAGGCCGGACGATCAGCTCTTCTTCCAGTTTCGATTCCGGATCTACTTCCACACCACCGTCCACACTTTTAAGTCGGCTATGAGTGACCACGGCACATTCTTTAGCAAAACCTTCCACGTGCTGCGCTTCCTTGGATAGAAATGATTTGGGTATAAAAAGAGGGAAGTAGGCATTTTCATGGCCGGTATCCTTGAACATCTGATCGAGGGCGTTGCGCATGTTTTCCCATAGCCCCATTCCGTTTGGGCGAATCACCATACTCCCTCTCACGGGGGAGTGTTCAGCAAGTTTGGCTTCCCGGATTACATCCAGATACCATTGTGAATAATCTTTTTCTTGTGAAGTAATGTTTTTAGCCATGAACCTGTTTTGAATTGATTTTCTTTGAGCTGTGCAAGTTAAGAAACTTAGGGTAGAGAATAAGGGAAGGAATGCGAAAAAATGTTTTACCCTTTGTTATATAATGCCGTATATTTGATGCCCTTTGAAAGAAACCAATGCCGTGGTAGCTCAGATGGTTAAAGCGCACGACTCATAATCTGTAAAATCGCCGTTTACAGGTGTTTAAGCCCCTCTTTTTCTGCCGCCAGTTGAAAAAAACGCAGCTAGACGGCTAGACTTTTCGTACTTTTTTCACCGGTTCCTCCGGTGAAACTTTCTCTTCAGCGGAATAAAAAAACTCCCGATCCCCGAGCTTGCACTTGTTCATTTAACCCAAAAATACAGGTGCTATGGATTATGCAATTTATCCGTTCAAACGAGGAAAGAAATATCAACTTTATGTTCAGTACAGAGAAACGAATGGAAGAAGGCGAACGCTTTCAACCGGTATAAGCTATCCGCTTCGGGCTTCCAAGAAAGTCAGAGATGCGGCCATGAAAAAAGCCGAGCGATTGGGCATAGAGCGTATGCTCGAGGACAAAGCCCAAAAAAAGGAAAAGCGCCGAATCAATGAAAAGTTCAGCAACTTCCTGAAAGACAAATATTTCGTGCATGTGAAGAATAACATGGCCGAGAACTCCGTGCCCATTTACGTGAATGCCATGAACCGGTTCATGAGCATCTGCGGAAATAAAAACGTTAACGCCTACCAGCGCTCCGATATTCAGGATTATAAACTTCATCGCCTCAATGTAGATGGGGTTAAAAAGACCACTATCAATATTGAACTTCGGAGCATCAAAGCCGGATTCAACTGGGGGCAGAATAACGAGTACATCCAAAAGCATCCGTTTCGTGGACAAGGCTATATGTTCGAGGTGGATGACCGTCGGGAAGAGCTGTCTAAAGATCAGATCCAAAGACTGCTAAAACATACGCAGGGAACGATGATCGGACTGGTGATTCGGTTTGGGTACAACACTGGAGCCCGAATCGGTATGATCTCCAAAATGACATGGAGGATGGTCAACTTTGAAGAGCGCTACATCCATTTTCCTGCTGAGATTATGAAGGGCAAAAAGGCTTTCACTATGCCTCTGAATGATCAGGCGTTCAATATTGTGCAAGTCTGGCATTCGCTGGCCAAAAAGAGCAAGAAGGAAAATCCGCATTGGTACGATGGCATTTCCTTCAAAGACACCTATGTGGTACAAAAAGAAAAAAGCAGTGGCTGCTATACTGTAAGTGGAATTCAAACCATGTTTAACCGGGCAAAAGAAGAGGTTGGAATCCCCGACAAGATTAAATTCCACAGCCTTCGCCATTCATTTGCAACACATCTGCTCGAAAACGGAGCCGATATTTATTCTGTGAGTAAACTCATGGCGCATTCCAGCGTGCAGGTAACCGCCAGTTTCTACGACCACACAGATGCCCTTAATTATCGGGACGTGGCGAATATGATTGGGTAGTGAACGATAAATCAATCAACTGGAAAGGGGCGACTTGGGTTAAGCCCCTTTTTTAATAGCCCATGATACTGCTATGTAGATTTGATTAGATCGCTTTGATAACAGTAAATGTTGCATATTATCAACAAATAGTCTAAGATTGTTGAAAGTATTCAACATTATGAAGTCAAAAAAGCAACACATATTTCCTCAGCATCAAACAATCCTTGATCAATTAGGCGAGAATATTAAGTTGGCCAGAAAGAGGAGAAAGCTTACCACTATCCAAGTAGCCGAGCGAGCAAATATTAATCGTACCACGTTGTATAATATCGAGCGTGGGAAACCTTCAGTATCTCTTGGTGCTTATTTCAATGTACTCAGGGTACTTAATCTTCATAAAGACTTTCTTAAACTTGCAGCCGATGATGAGTTAGGGCGAAAACTGCAAGACTTGGGTCTCAAGTGAATTAGTCTAAAAAGCTATTTCCGCCGAGTTAAAAATGGTAAGAAGTATGCTTTTTTTCTACGCACCCCCCATGATACCCCCCATGATACCCCCCAAGTACCCCTCAAGTTACCCCCCAAGATAAAAAGCGTATTATTAGTACGTTATAGCGATCGTAGTTTCAAACGGTCACATATTTGAAAAAAGAAGTACGTCTATAAATTTCGATTTTAAGGCTCGATCTCAATCTCACTTAATACTAGGACTTGCCTGTCAAATGTCTAATAACTTCACTTTCCGTGATTTTAGTGAATCCTAAGATTTATTGAAGTGGTATATTTAATCAGCAAATCCAATACACAAATAATAAATCTATGCATTTAATAAATCGAGCGGCTCTCATTATTCGACCTAAACAACCTTTCATTGATTGGGCATCCAACACAGATGAAGAAGCTGAAGTGTCAGCACAGTTTCTAAAAGATGAATTTCAGATCTATTTGGTGCCCGAAGATCCCAAGGGAGAGTCAGAAATCCCGCCACTGGATGATGTATTCGAAGAAATTTTTATGGATCAGTTATTTGGTTGGAATACTGACGATTCAACCTGGCCCGAACCAATTACTTTGGAATTATTTAATGAATGGTTTGTTGTGCAGGGGAATTCAATGGTGATGGATCTGGGGAATACTTCTATTTATAGGGAGCGGCTGGATTAGGTAACAATAGATTGGAAATTATCCGATTTCTGTGGAATTGATCAGAATTGCTTGGAATAAGTTGAGTTTTGTGGAATATCTCAGTTGTTATGTTTTATATCCCAATAATGAGCTCAGAACTCATAAACCGGATATGAAACATAATTTTCCTAATGTATTTATACCCGAATTGATATAAAATGCCCCAAAACCACTAAATTATACCCGAAAAGGTATAGCATGCATGCTACAAAAGAATTGATCGAATTTGTAAAGACTAGAAGAAAGCAACTGGGGCTGACTCAAAAAGATTTGGCTGAAAGAGACGGTGTTGGTTTGCGATTTGTGAGGGATTTGGAGCAGGGAAAAGAAAGCCTCCAGCTTGACAAAGTGAATCAGGTGTTAGTTCTGTTTGGTCATAAGATGGGTCCAATTGAGATACAAGATCGGAGTGAGTTAATGTAGTACACAATTATATTATCCAAAATCCATGCAATTGTTTAGACTTAAAATTGGCTGTTGAATAGGATTGTAAAAACGACAGATATAAATTGTCGAATGGTTACAATTCTTATATTTTCAGCAACTAAGTTTAAAGATTAATATGCTACTCAATGCCAAGATACTCATCACGAGCCGGGTTTATAAGTTTGCAGGAGGAAGACATTCTTACTGCTATCGAAAATATTGAGGATAGAGGCGGTAAACTGGACTTTGATTATCAATTATTGCGGGGCGGTGCTGAGTCAACTAAAAAAAGAAATGCTTCAGAAGCACTAAAACGTCTTCGTAATTCACCTAGAAATATTTGGAGTGAAATAGGTAATCTGTCCCCAAAAGATCAAAAAATTGCTCTCTATTACTTGGTCCTTAAATCTCACACTTTCTTTTTTGATTTCCATATGGAAGTAATTCTTCAAAAGTGGCAGGTTATGGATAAAGCTTTCACTAAAGATGACGTATTAACATTTATAGAAAAGAAAGTAGATGAGCATCCTGAGCTGGAAAATTGGAGTGAAGAAAGTAAACGAAGATCATCACGAACGATCAAACTGATGCTTGAACAGATTGATATGTTAGATGAGAATCAAAATTTAAGACCTGTTCACGGTTCGATTTCTCTTTGGGAATTGTTTATCAAAGAAGGTGAAACCTGGTTTCTGGAAGCAATGCTACTTAATAAGCAGGAAAGGGATCAATTGATAAACTCAGCTGCTGTATGATATTAGACAACTTAATTGAATTTTTAAAGAAAGACAGTTTTCAGGATACTGAAGCAGGACTACTTAGTTTTCCTGCTTATGCTTATACATACGACCCAGTAAAAGAATATGAAATGAGAAGTGAGCTTCCTTCTTTGAAAAGCCGATTAAACAGGCCGAATAGCTGGCAGGAATGTCTGATCTTAAATATTTACGATGAAATGATAGAACATCTTGAATCTCGTAAATTTGGCGATGAATCCATGTGGCAATTGCTTTTGGAAGCTGAAAAAGATAATCCTGAAAAGGTTAGAAGAGATATAATAAGACATCTGCACTCTGATGAATTTATTGAACACATAAGCGCGAAAGTTGGAGATCATTTGGATTATGATTCTGAAAAAAAGAAGTCATATGTCTTTGTTCACGGCTGGGGCTCAATTTTTCCCTTCTTACGTGCACACACTTTTTTAAATAGAATGGAAGACAGAATAAAAGGCTATAAGATGATACTACTGTATCCTGGAAAATATGAAAACAGTTACTACGTCATGTTCGGTGAACTCGAAAGTGATACGATATATAGAGCAAGTTGTTTGAATCAATTAATTGGGGACTAAAAATGAAGATTAAAGACCTATTCGAGAGACCAATAGATAGGTATATAAATTCCACCGCAACGGTTGGGGATTTAAAGGAGAAGCATGTCAAAATAGAAATTGAAGAGTATGTCTACACCCAAAAATTAATAGAACACCTCTATACTTTTCTAAATAATCTTTTTAATAAAACAGATGGTAAAACGGGTGTATGGATAAACGGGTATTACGGCTCAGGTAAATCACACTTTCTGAAGTATATCTTCTATACATTACATCAAAAATATCAAGATAAGGCACTATCGAGGTTTGAGGAGAGCGTCCGAAATTTTGAAGATCCTCTGGAATTACAAAATCTTGGAATAACTCCGGCAAGTCTTAAAAAGCTGTTTAAAACTATAAATCAGTTTGAAGTAAACACCATCATGTTCAACATTGATCATGTTTCAAAAGATGGTGACGATGGAGATAAAATTACTCGCCTTTTATATAATCAGTTTAACAGATTTCAAGGGTACAATGGGACCTCATTAAATATTGCAAACTTTGAACGGCAATTAGAGAAGTCCGGAAAGCTTGATGAGTTTAAAGAAGCAATTAACAAGAAATTATCTATCGACTGGAACATGGACCAGGATGCCGCTGATGCAGTTGGTTACAAATTAGATCATGTAGTAAATGCTGCAGCGGAATTAGATTCTACTATCGATAAAGAAGCAACAAAAGCTTCTTTGATGCGAGATCCTGAAACCTCTGTAGAAGAGTTTGTAGCAGCATTAAATCGTTTTTTAGAAAATAAACCGGATGACTATCGCCTTGCATTTTTAGTGGATGAAGTTAGCCAGTACATCGGAAGTGATGGTAACCTATTACTAAATTTGCAGTCTATTGTTGAAACCATATCTGAAAGTTGTGAGAATAAAGTGTGGTTAGTCTGCACGGCCCAGCAAGAGCTATCGCAACTAAAAGATTCCGCAGATCCGATTGATGATTTTGGTAAAATTATGGGGCGTTTTGAGACCCGTTTATCACTTGAAAGTCAAAGTGCCGATTACATTACGAAAAAAAGAGTACTTGATAAAAGTTCAAAGGGCGCTGATGTGTTGGAAAGCTTTTTCCATGACAATCGTACTGCCATTATCAATCAGTTTGAATCAGGTTCACAACTTTACAAGGGGTACTCTGATGCTGAAGAGTTTATACAGGTATATCCATTCGTGCCCTACCAGTTTAAATTGATATCTGAAGTCATCAGATCATTTAACAAACAGGAGTTGGTTCAAGAAGGATATAGAAATTCTGAAAGGGCTATTATTGGCATTATTCACTATACGGCTAAACAGCGTAAAGATGAGCAAGTTGGGTATTCAATTCCTTTTGATGCGTTTTATAACAATAGTTTTCAGGATATGTTAACGCATCAGGCAAGAGGTATCATCGAAAATGCTCTGTCTCTGGATGATATTAAAAAGAGTGATTTTGCCAAGCGTGTAACAAGGGCACTATTCCTAATTTCATATCTGTCTGAAGAGCAAAGTCTTCAGTTTAAGGCAAATAAAGAGAATTTAGCTTTGGTTATGATGGATGAAATCGACCAGCCAAAGCTTGAATTGCAGGCCAATATTGAAAAAGTACTTCAAACACTGGAAGAAAATAGTATTGTATCTGAAGACAGCGGTACGTATCGATTTTTAGGTGATGAGGAGATCATTGTTAAGAAGGCAATCCAACACACAACCATTTCCCAAAATGATAAACTCGAGTGGTTTGAAAGGGAAATCTTGATGAATACCATCAAAATAAAACGAAGTTTTGATTACTCCGGATCTAAAATCAATCTCTTTGCCAAACTTGAGGATCGACATATTTTTTCGTCAGGAGAAGTTGATGTAACCTTTCAAGTCTTTAAGAAAATTGAAAATCCAGATCAGTTTGCTCTGAATCAATCTGCAAAAGATCTTTCATTTTATTTGTACGATGTCCTAAATGACAGAGATCGGAAAAATTTTGAGTTTTGCGTAAAAGTTAAGTCTTATATCAAACAGAATTTTGATTCAGCCACTGGCAACAGAAGAGATGCAATGGAGACATTCAACAGCCAAGTGCAAAAGATTTTGGATGATCTTCGTTATCGTTTTCGGGAACGATTTAAGGAAGGGTTGGCAGTTGTAGGCCAGAGAGTTGAACAATTAACGGATTTTGGAAGTAATCCAACTGACATATATAACAAGGTTCTAGAGAAACATGTAAAAAACGTATATAAGAAACGGGAGCTGGTTTCAAGTTATGCTTCAACAAATGATGAAGTAAAGAGAATTGCAAAAGACACTCAAACTACGACTGATGAACCGTTATCTCCTGCGGAGAATGAAGTGTATAGTATGATTACGGATGGTATTTCAGTTGAAGACGTTTTTGAGGATTTTAAAGTAGCACCTTATGGATGGAGTGATACCGAAATAACGCATGTACTCCTGAAGTTGGATACTAAAAGCAAAGTTCGATTTAAAGATCATAACGAAGAAATTAACAGGGTTGGTTTTACTGAAAAAGCACTTCGCAGGCCAGACAGACCTGCTCTGACACTGCATAAAGCTGAAAGTTATGAACCAAGCTATCTCCAGAAAGTTGTAAAAGCTGTCAATTCAAAGATATTTAACAGTCAGCTTATAAAGAGCACCCAGGATCATCGAGTTCTCAAAAGAGATATCATTGACGAATTGGAGAAGAAAATTCAGTCAATTGATGAATTGACTAATCAATGGGCCGGTTATCCTTTTCAAAAGCACCTGAAGGAGTTTGGAGATGTATTACGTTCTTTGAAAAATACACGAAGTGAAAAGGACTTCTTTGATAGCATTATTAAGAATGCTGACGAATGGAGCAGATTAAATGACACCTATGTTGAACTGGAAGATTTTTTGCAAACGAATGGAGAGCGTTACAAGAAAATCCATGAATTCGTAGAAGACAATAAATCAAACTTCAGTGAACTTGACCCTGCGGACCGCACGGATGCCGAAAAATTGGAGAATTTCCTGCAATCTGATACCCCACACAGAGAGTTTGTATCCGCAAGGAAAGCATATGAAAGTGTAGGAAAGTCTCTTGAAAATGAGCTTGAGAATAAAAGAAAAGAGGTTAAAGTACTCTATAAGCAGAAACTTGATTCTCTGGAAGCCAAAAAGGTAGAAGAAGAAGCAGTTGAATATGAAGTGCCGGATCTTGACCAAATTGAGAAAGGTATAGAACGTATTCAGTCAATTTCACTACTTAAGAATAAGAAGTATGAGGCTGATGACTTCCTGAATAGAGAATTTGAAAAACTTTACAGATCCGTTGAGAAAAAGCCAGTGGAGGTTTCTGTCAAACGAGGGGTTACAATAAAAAATACAGATGAGTTGTCAAAGTATTTAGATGAAGTGAAGAGTGATATTGAAAAAGCTCTTACTAATGGCAGTACTGTGATTCTAAAATAATTGTTGTTAATTCGTTGACGTATTTAAAATCAATTGAAATTTAAAGTATGAATACCAGCCAAATAAAGACATTTGCTCAGCAATTAAGAAACCAGTTGAGAGAGGGAGTAAAACAACGCTTATTGTATTGGGGCTTCAATGACCAGGGTGAGGTGGTAGAGCAACCGGAAACCGTTGAGGGTGGCTATATGTTTCGAGGTCAGGTATATAGTGATGAAACTGTTCCCAATCGCTGGAAACAGTTGAAGCGCACTATCGACCTCCATAATGTTGATTATGTTGTGGAAGAGGGTGCGTATACGTGGTTCAATCGTCTGATGGCCATTCGTATTTTGGAAAAAAACGATTATATCCAACCACAATTAGAGTACGAAGAGGGTACTATCCTTCCCTATCTGCTCCAAAATGCTCGTCGTGGAATATTTCCTGAAATGCAAGATAGGGAACTGGATGAGCTTAAAAAGCAACTAAGAGATAACAAGGATAATGAAGCTTTTGCCCGACTGTTAACGCATTATTGTGACACTCAGTCTTTGATAAGTAGTGTTTTTGGTAAGATCAGCTTTAGGGATGACTACACTGAGATGTTGCTTCCACAAAACTTACTGGATCAGGGTGGGATATTAGATTTTATTGTAAATACAGCT
The DNA here is from genome assembly GCA_022450045.1 of Gracilimonas sp. Taxonomy (GTDB): domain Bacteria; phylum Bacteroidota; class Rhodothermia; order Balneolales; family Balneolaceae; genus Gracilimonas. The sequence continues at coordinate 299,180 of JAKURD010000002.1, forward strand.
GCTATAACCGACGAAGATTACCATCAAGTGGAACTAATTGGATGGCTGTATCAATACTATATCTCGGAAAAAAAAGACGAGGTTTTTAAAAGTTTTAAGAAGCGAAAGAAAGCCGGAGAAGAGGAGATCCCCGCTGCCACCCAAATATTTACTCCGGAATGGATTGTCAGATATATGGTGGAGAACACTGTCGGGAGATTGTGGTTCGATCTCCACCCAAACAGTCCTTTAAAAAAGAAAATGGACTACTACGTTGAACCTGCAGATGCTAACCCAAAGACTGCTCCCATCATTGGTGATGTTACAGAACTAACACTTTTGGACCCTGCTTCAGGATCAGGACATATTTTAGTAGTGGGATTTGAGTACCTAATAGAGATGTATCGGGAGGAAGGGTATACAGCCAGACAGTCTGTTAACAACATATTAAAAAACAATATCTATGGACTTGAAATAGATGAACGAGCGGCTCAGCTTGCACGGTTCGCTGTTTTATTAAAAGCAGCAAAGTATGATAAAAACGTACTCGATGGAGAGGTAGAACCGCATATCTACTCATTTCCAGAAAAAGCATCTATTTCAACGGCTGAACTCAGAGAACTTTTAGGTAGTGAAGGTGAGCAGTTTGTTGACCAACTCAGAGATTCTATTGATTCATTACAAGAAGGCAAAAATTTTGGCTCTACAATACAACTTCAAATAAGTGAGGGGGCAGTTGAATTTGCTAAAAAACGGATGCAAATTTTAAGGGCTGATGCAATAGAAAGTCTGACAGCAAAGGCTCTTATAAACAAAATTGCTCCTTATTTAAATATCATTGAATTACTTGCTAAAAAATATAAAGCAATAGCTGCAAACCCACCTTACATGGGGAGCAGGAATATGAATAGTGAATTAAAAGCATTTCTTAAGAGTCACTATCCAGATACTAAAAAAGATCTATTTGCTGTATTTCAAGAGGCTCTAATTTCACTTGGTGAAAAGGGATCAAAAAGAGGAATCATCAATCAATGGGCTTGGATGTGTATTGACTCCTATAGAAAGTTTAGGACGTCTTTTTTGAAAAGCTGTAATGTTGATTCATTACTTCATTTGGGTATTGGTGTATTCACTGAGTTAAATACTAAAAAAGTACAAAATGTAGCACTCGTTTTCGATGCATTAGAAGGAGATGATAAAATAACAACCTGTTTTAGGTTAGATCATACGTTTAAGCTAGAGGAGAAAAAGAAGCTTTTTCTATCAGGTGAATCAACTGAAGAAAACCTGAATGAGCTTTTAAAGATTCCGGGTAGCCCATTAGCATTTTGGCTTAGCCAAGAGTTAATTGATGAATATTCAAATGGAAAAGTCTTGGATCAATATGTAACTCCTAGACAAGGACTAGCTACAGGGAAAAACGAGCGATTTATTAGGTATTGGTATGAAGTAAATACAAGTGAAATTACTTATGGGGCCAAAAATAAAACTGAAGCAAAAAAAACTGGCAATAAATGGTTTCCATATAACAAAGGTGGAGGATTTAAGCGCTGGTACGGAAATGAATACTATGTTGTTAATTGGGAAAATGATGGAGAAGAAATTAAAAATTTCACTAATGATGCTGGGAAATTAAGATCACGACCTCAAAATCAACAGTATTATTTCAAAAAAGGAATTACGTGGAGTTTAATTTCTTTGGACTTTAGTGCAAGATATTCATCTGAAGGCCACATATTTGATGTAGGAGGTTCATCAGGTTTTCCAAAGCAAGATTTACTTTATTATTCTCTTGCACTGTTGAATTCAAAGGTATCCTCATATCTGCTTGGCGCTCTGAATTTCACTTTAAATGTCCAAGTGGGAGATATTAAGAGGATACTCTATATAGAACCAAATGATTTCAAAGAAAGCATAGATGAAAAAACAAAAGAATTAGTTGACTTGTCCAAGGAAGAATTTAATTCTTATGAAACTTCAAAGGATTTTAATCAAAATCCGCTTCTCTCTTATCCCCATAATGAGTTAAATAAATTGGTAGAGAGTTATTCTTTAGATTTGATAGACAAGCTCAAAGATTATTTCAATTCTGAAAAAGAGATAAATGAAAAAATAATCAAAATATATGGCTTAGAAGATGAATTAGACCCAATACCGCCCTATAAAAACTTGACCTTTCATCGTGATGTAATAAAAAAAATAAATCGAGCTATCGAAACTGATCTACAGGAGATCAAAATAAATGAAGTCATAAATACCAACTTAATTATTAAAGATCTAATATCTTATATAGTCGGATGTATTTTTGGTCGTTATTGTGTTGGCTCTGAGGGTCTCTATATTGCGAATTCAAATTCTGATAAACCTCTTCAATATGATATAAACGGAAGAAATTGGAAAATAGATGATGATGGTTTATTACCAATAATCGGTAAGAATAGTCCTTTTTCGGATGACATCACATACCGGATAGATGAGTTCTTAAGCAAAGTTTGGGGAGAGAATAATTTGACTTCAAATTTAAATTACATTCGCGACTGCTTAAGTACTGACCTAACCAAATTTATGAACAATGAGTTTTGGGAATATCATTTTAAAAAATATGATAAAAGTCCAATTTATTGGCTTTTTTCATCTAAAAAAGGGGCATTTAAAGTATTAGCATATATGCATCGAATGGACAAATATACTGTTCAAAAAGTCCGACAGAATTATCTGCACCCATATATTGATTACCTCAGGAATGAGATAAATACCTTAGAGGCAAAAGGATCATTACAAAGCGATGAATCAAAGCGATTGGATTTACTTAGATCTAAACTTTCTGAATGTTTAGAGTATGATGAAGTAATTAAAAAAGTGGCTCATAAGCAGATTGAGATCGATTTGGATGATGGTGTTCAATACAATTATGAACTGTTTGATGACGCACTTGCAAAAATTTAGATAGAATTTTGAAGATAGAAGAAAAAGCTAAACAAACGTTTGAATCGAATCCTGAGCTTAGGGCTCTTTTTCTTTTTGATCACGATTTAAACTATAAAGAAGAGATCCAAGAAATTGAATCTAATGGCATTCAGGTTTTGGAGGTTAAACTAAGGGAAGGCGTTCGGGCAAAATATCAGTTTGAAAAAGACAGTGCTGAGAAGAAGTATTTAATCTATTGTCCATTTCGAAGGCCCACTGGTGATGCTCAACAACAATTTCATTTAATCGATATTCTATTTGCCAATAAAGTACTCTCTCTTGATCCTCGTGACGACCTTATTGAAGAATACAGCCTACCAAAAGATTTATATGATCTCATCGATAAATACTATGAAAATGGGTTAAGGTTCAAAAAAGATCGAAGGCCATTAGAGCCAATTCTAAATTCTTCATTAACCGAACGAAAACTGAAAATAGGTCTTTGCCAACGAATACTGGGTTACACAAAGGTGACACCAGCTCCAACAATCAATGAAACACTGGCAAAACTTTTCGTTGTTTCTAAAGATGATGACCTACTGGCTGAAAAGATAAAAAGTCTACGAGAACTGGAATTAGATGCATTTTTAGGACGGGAGTTAAGTCAACTATTTGACCTGGATGACAATAATCTAACCAAAGAAAATATTGTTACTGCACTTCTGAAGTTTAAATATAATCTTCTTGTAGGTTCAATTGAGCATGATTTAGATAATGATCCGTATTCAAAGTTACTGATCTCGGATCAACGGCGTTTAAATCAACTCCCCGTACTGCACATAGAATGGAAACGAAACCCAAGTCTGGAAGTCAACCCGGATGTAGTGTTCAGCTCTCTTACCTCAGATGTTAGTGAAAATAAGCTACTTGAGATATATGGAGCTGAAGCTCGTTTTGGACTTGCAACGAAGGAAGTAATATCTGCTGTTCTGAATTTTCTTATTCCAATTGTAAAAAATCAGCCCAAAAAAGTGCTAAATACCTTGCAGTTTTATTGGGACGATGTGAGAGATGATGACTCTCCATTATCACATTGTGTTACATGTCTGTGGCATATGGCTGCACTGTACAATGAAATAAAGAATCATCCTGTCCGTGAATTGGATTCACCGGATGAATACGTTGATCAGTATATAAAACATCATTACGAAATTGATCTTAGATATCGAAAAGCCGTTTCCGCATATAAAAAAATAAAAGATCCTCAGTTTATAGCTGAAATAGGTTTAGAAGGTACTTACCAAGAATTGTTGTCATTTTATCACGCCGATTTTATTCAAAAATTGAATATTGGTTGGCAACAAAGATTGAACGATTTAAATTTTCAGTTTGAAAAATTCAATACGGCGAAACAGTATTCTTTTTTTAGCAACCATGTAGAAAGTTCTGAATTGAAAACAGCAGTCATTATATCAGATGCGCTTAGGTATGAAGCAGCTTTAGATCTCTTTAAGGTTTTGAAACGGGATGCTAAAAAGGAGCTTGAAATACAGCCTATAATTGCCTCCGTTCCATCTCATACAGCGTTGGGGATGTCTAATTTATTGCCCCATGAAAAAATGAAGATGCAATCTGGTGATTATTGTATCAATGGAGTTAAAACGGTTGGCACTCCAAACCGAAAGAGGATTCTTGAAGAAAACAGTTCCGGAGCAACCGCAATTACAGCTCTTGAAGTTGAAGAAATGAATCGAGAACAACTCCGCAAGCTCTTTAAAGACTTCAATACGGTTTATATTTATCACAATTTAATTGATACGACCGGTGAACAGCGAACAACCGAGAAAAATGTATTTGGTGCTGTAGAAGAGACGATTCAATACATTGATAATCTAATCAGAGTATTGAATAACGCAAACGTGTACCGTTTCATCGTTACAGCTGATCACGGTTTTAACTATCTGGAGAATAAGTTAGATGAACCTACGCTTGAAGATGGTCCGGAAGTTAAAGGAAAGGTGAAAGGCGATCCCCGATTCATCATAGCAGAAGAGATTGATAACAGTTTTGAGGGGTACTCCTTTCCAATTTCATCTACTTCAAGAATTGATGAAAATTACATGGTTGCGTTACCAAGAGCTGTTAATAGATTTAGACATCCAGGAGTTGGTTATCATTATGTTCATGGGGGTGCAAGTTTGCAAGAAGTTCTTGTCCCTGTATTGGAAATAAATAGAAAACGTGAGGAAAGGGGGCAGAAAGTTGATATCAAACTGGTTTCCAACAAGTTCGAAATCACAACCAGTTCTGCTTCAATAGAATTGTTGCAGGTTCAGTCTGTTGGTGATAAACGGAACCCAAGACATGTGAAATTTGGGTTTTATGATGATGCAAAAAAGCTTGTATCCGCTGAAGAAGAAGTTGTTTTTGAGTCAACATCAAAGGATGCTACATTGCGTAAGAAAAAGATATTGTTAACATTAACACTAGAAGCTGATGAGCTGAATCATTGTACATTATTAGGGTTTGATAAAGATGATCATAATAAATTGAATCCGGTTGTTAATCAGCGTTACACCATAAAAAGAATGATGGGGACAGATGATTTCGGAATTTGAAAATAAAGTTAAAGAGCATTTTGAGGGAAAAGTTGTAAGAAAAGACCTTACCAAATTCGTTAAGGGAAATGCGGTAGTCCCAACCTATGTTTTAGAATATTTACTCGGGCAGCACTGCGCCTCTTCTGACGAAGAAATCGTACAAGAAGGAATTGAACGTGTAAAAAGTATCATTTCAAACCATTACGTACACAGAGATGAATCTGAGCTAGTTAAGTCAACAATCCGGGAGAAAGGAAAGCACAAAATTATTGACCGTGTAACGGTGACGTTTAATGACCGACAGGATAATTATGAAGCAGAATTTTCCAACCTAGGGCTAAAAAAAGTAGAAGTTCGATCAGATATTGTAAAGAAACACCAAAAACTTTTGACAGGAGGCGTATGGTGTATAACAGATCTCTCCTATTTATATACGGATAATAAGAATGCTTCTCCCTGGGTTATTGATAATCTAAATCCAATTCAACTCTCAACGCTTGATTTTACCGAGTATGTAGAGCTGAGAAAAGAATTTTCAAAAGATGAATGGATCAGGTTACTTATTCAAAGCATGGGATTGAATCCCGAAGAACTTGGTCCAAGACAGCAAATGCTGCAGCTCATCCGCCTTATACCTTACTGTGAGAGAAATTACAATCTGATTGAACTTGGGCCAAAAGGAACGGGGAAATCCCATATTTACTCCGAATTTTCTCCCCACGGTATTTTGATTTCAGGTGGTGACGTGACTGTGGCAAAGCTTTTTGTTAACAATAATACCGGCAATATCGGATTAGTCGGTTATTGGGATGTGGTGGCATTTGATGAATTTGCCGGCAGACAAAAGAAGCCCTCAAAGAGCCTGGTCGATATCATGAAGAACTACATGGCCAATAAAACTTTTTCAAGAGGCAAAGATGTTTTAGGAGCGGAAGCGTCTATGGTCTTTGTGGGTAACACAGATCGATCAGTAGCACACATGTTAAGGCATAGTGATCTATTTGATGCATTACCTACTATGTATCATGATTCAGCATTTTTGGACCGTTTACACTATTATTTACCTGGCTGGGAAATAGCAAAGCTACGGAACGAGATGTTCAGTACTGGATATGGTTTTGTGGTAGATTATCTTGCAGAAGCTCTTCGTCATCTAAAGAAAGAGGATTTCTCAACCATTTTGAAAAAGGAGCTAACCTTTTCGAACGAATTGACATCAAGGGACAGAGACGGTGTTACCAAAACTTTCTCAGGATTGGTAAAACTCATTTACCCTGATGGTGAGGTCCCGAAAGAAGATATGATTGAGTTTGCTAAACTCTCTATGGAGGGGCGTAAAAGAGTTAAAGACCAACTGGTCCGTATTGACGACACATTTGAGCCTGTAAAATTCTATTTCACTGATAGCAATGATGGAAAAGTTCAAATTGAAACACCTGAAAATATCCGATTTAAAGATAAACTTCTGGATTATGCAAAAGAACACAATGGAGAAGAAGCTGAAGAGACTGAAATAAAAGAATCTCAGGAATCTGTTAAATCGATAAAGAAAGATATTCCTAGTACAGAAGAAGCCGAAATCAAACCCGGATCACAAAAGTTGGTAGTGGAAAACCAAACGGGAATTACTTACGATGATCTTTTTGCTCCTTGTTTAAAGGATGCTACAAAAATCGAAGTTATTGATCCTTACATCAGGCTCTATTACCAGATTAAAAATTTCATGGAATTTTGTGATATGTTAATGAGGATCAAGCAAGAAGGAGAGGTAATTCACCTTGATTTAATAACAAGCAAGGATGAAGATCCTGAAGTAGCAAATGACCAAATCGAAGGTTTTGATCAATTAAAAGAAATGCTATTAGAGCACGACATTGAATTTGAATATAGATTTGACGAGGTACATCACGATCGTTCAATATCTACAGATACCGGTTGGAAAATTGACCTAGGAAGGGGCTTAGATATTTTTCAGCCTTATGACTTTAAAAATCGATTCAACATAGCGAATCTACACCAAGGGGCAAGGAAGTGTAAGCAGTTTTCGGTTACCTATTTGAGAGTTGAATGAACTCGGGTTTAAATCAAATTCACATCTGTTTAAAATACATCAGAGGTTTAGAGATCTAAAATGTAATAGCCACGATTTGATCTGACAGTCACTGGTTAGAAAGTGGTTTTTGTTGTCAGGTTCATCTCGTCCAAATTTGGCGCTTGTTGCGTTTGAGTTTCAGCAGGTAATTCGAGGGGAGAATCTTCCTGTTCTTCCTCTTGATTACTGTTCTGCCAAGGTAACTCGTCCACCTGTTTTTCCAAAGCTAAATGTTTGCTGTCCTCCAACGTTTGCGACGGTGTTTTGCCGTAGCAATACTTTCCTGAATGGGTTCGCTCGGTGTTATACCAGCTGATCCACTCATCTAATTCGATCTGTAGCTCCTCAATACTCCGGAAAACTTTCTTGCGGAATATGATCGAGTAGAACTCTTCCTGAATAGTTCGGTGGAATCGTTCACAGATCCCATTGGTCTGCGGGGATTTGGCCTTGGTCCGGGTATGGTCGATGTCCTCAAGATCCAAATACAACTGGAACGGATGATTCTCGAGCTTGCCGCAGTATTCAGTCCCCCGGTCGGTGAGGATACGTAGCAGGCGGATACCCTGCTCTTCGTACAACGGAAGCACCTTATCATTGAGCAGGTCAGCGGCAGTAATGGCATCCTTAGCCGTATAAAGCTTCGCCTGGGCGACTTTGCAATACGTATCAATATAGGTTTGCTGATAGATGCGTCCCACGCCTTTTATCGTGCCCACATAGTAGGTATCCTGAGCTCCCAAATATCCCGGATGATGGGTCTCGATTTCTCCCCGAGCTACTTTTTGCTCTTTTGCTTTCTCTAAGGCCACCAACTGAGCTTCGGTTAAGATAATCCCTTCCTGGGCTACTTTGGCCTCTAAAGCTGTCAAACGTTTTTTGAAGGTCTCCAGGTCGTGGCGCAGCCAAATACTTCGTACGCCTCCGGGAGAAATGGTAACGCCTCGCTTAGCCAATTCGTTACTGGCTCGCTGCTGGCCATAGGCAGGAAACTCCCCAGCGATAGCTACCACTTGCTCCTCAATGGCTGGATCTACCCGATTCTTATGATTAGGTTTGCGCCTGGAAAGCTCTTGAAGAGCTGCCTCTCCTCCGGTATCATATAGCTCTTTAATCCGGTAATAACTGTCACGGGAGTATCCCATCGTACGACAGGCTTGAGACACATTGTTTAAATGTGTAGCTAACTGTAGTAATCCTAACTTGGTTTTGATTATTTTGTCTTGTGTAGTCATGGTGAGTCTAGGTTTAGTGATTAGGTTTTTGCTTACTCTAATCTAACTAAACTGTCAGATTTCATCGTGACTACTTCATCTAAAAGAAGATTTTTTTTCATTATTTAAGATTTCTAATGCTTCTCTAAACCTTTCATATTTGCTTTGTAAAGAAGGTTGAGAAAAACCAGTAATTTGACGAATTATATTAATTGCGCTTTCTCTCTGATCTAAAACATCATTTTCAATTTCAACTTCAAAGAACTTTTGTCCAGTTGGTAAACGTACTTCATCTAATTCAACATCAATTCCATTTGGTAACTCTGCTACCCATCTATGAGTACGCATGTATCCAATTCTTTCTAAGAGTTCAATATTTAAATTTTCAAGTAGTTCAGAAAATTCGTTAGGTAGCTCTTTTTTTATATTAATTTTTTTAGTTTTTGAGAGTTTAAAATCAGTTCTTAATTCCTTTTCAATTTCTATGCAATTTCGACTCTCTTCACTAATACTACGAGGTATTTTTAATGTTAACACTGGAAATGAACCTGGAATAAGCCGAATTCTAAAAGTAATTCCTCGCTCAGATAGCGAATTATTACTATCAAAATAAATGTTAAGTTGATCTTTGAAGCACTTGATGCGACCAGATGATTTGAGTTTGTCGAAATCTTCAGAATTTAATTCAAGCTTACTTTCTATTTCAATTGATTTCATTAGCTTTGGCTTTTAAGTTAAAATCGATTTTTCTAGCTTCAACTCTGAGTTTTTTTGAGGCGTCTTTATCATTGGATTTTAAATAAATTCTTGTTATTCCTTCTTCCTCGTTTGCTAATGCTTCCATCATTGGTGAATAATTGAACCAATCCGCATTTCCATAAGTTTGATATTTACCATCTTCTCCCCGTATTAACAATTGAGCACCATTTTCTAATCCCTTTGTCGCCTTTGCCTCAATTGTTCTTACTATTAAATCATAATCTGAAAATTGTTTAGATAATTCATCATAAACATCATCTGTTGTTTTTTTCTTTTCTTCAAAAATTCGCTTCCAAAGATTTCTTGTTGAAATACTTCTTGCTATTTTTGTAATAGAATTTTCGTTTATAATTTCATTATTTCCGTTCAAAATATTTAAGAATGATTCGTCACTTAAATCTAAATATGCATTGCAAAGGTCATCTACACTATTCAATTTAAATATATTGATTTGCTTATCCTTAGCGTTCGTAGCTATTTCACTGAGCATAAGTTCAATAGCTCGATTTGTCTTGTGATAATAAACCTGCACGAATAACTCAAACCGTGCTTGAATAAAGTTTTCAACGGCTCTTACTCCACTTTTTTTAATTCCCAATCTATAGTTCAAATTTCCATTGGAGGAAGTGGTAGCGTAAGGTAAAAAAGATTTAAGGAGTCTTTCTCTATCGAACATTCCATAACTAACTCCAATTGATTTGCTGTCTCTTTCAATATAGTCCATGCGATCAGCATCAACAGGAGCAGAAGCCACAATGTTGTTAAGTAAAGATATGAAAGGAGCTAAATTAGAGTGTTCTTTACCCAATTCATGATTTAGTAAAATAGAAGCAACTAAAAAAGGGATTTCCTCAGAATCTGTATCATCCTTTATTTCATGCCAAATAACAGAAAATAATATACATGACATTTCTTCATGTTCAATTCTTTCCTTTCTATTCTTTTTTAATAATGGAATTAATTTTTTTAGTTCTAAATACTTGGAATCCTGTTCGATTATCTCAATTACTTTTTCTCTAAAAGGAGAGAATGAATCAAATGTATGTGAAAGTGGTCCGTGTCCTAAATCATGAACTAAAGCGGAAAATCTTAAGAGTCGGAGAGCTTTTTTTAAAAGTGTTTCATCAATATTATTTAAGTCAAATGCCTTACCATTTTGTGGATTATCATAAATTGCACAAGTTGGTTTAGTATCTGCTACGCTACTATTAAATAAAAGTGAATTAAATATTGAATTAGCATTGTGGAGTGTTCCTAGGGAATGTTCAAACCTTGTATGGTGAGCAGATGGAAAGACTAAATAGAGTAAACCATTTTGACGTATTTTGTGTAACCGCCTGAAAAGTCTATGATCAATAATCCTAATTTCTTCATCAGATAAGTGAATGGCACCATGTAAAGGATCTCTTACTGTTCGATTCAAATTGAGGGAATTACTTATTTTTGTGCTCATATATTTTTGTGAAGCCCAGAGGATATCTGTAAGGGAATGACAAAGTTTGGAATTAATATACTATTTGATTGTTAATTTCTGAAATGGCGGTGACAAAGGATGTCATACTTAATTAGTGCAAAATTTAGCTGTGTTGCATACTGAGATTTTAATCTCATTGCCAACGCCCTCGTGGGGAATGCTACTCTGGGCCACCTAGTACAAGTGAAAAATAAACCCAAGAATATAGTACCTGAATTCAACTGTCCCCATTTTTTCCCCGAAGATTATAAGCAATATCCCAAAGCTTTTGATTCTGTGTCATTAGTACCGGCTTACTAATAGTGAAAATATTGATTTATAATGGGTTGACAATATGAAATGGATTGTTCTTATTCAATTTACTTTTGAATAAAAATCCATTTCGCTATGTATGAGAAAGTCGAGGCAAATGATATAATTAGAGCTGCGAAACTGATTGATAAACAAGGTTATCCAAGAGAAATCTTAAATGGGCAGCAACGGTTTTGGGTCAGTATCAGTGAAGGGCGAGAATATCCTTTTAAAGAACTTACACGTAGGGCTGTTGAAATTTCTACAGGAGAAGTACTAGATTTTAGTAGTACTGAAAGAATAAGGGATAAATTTAGGGATAAATTTCCTTTCAAAATTAATGAATACAAAGAAGGCATAAACTTTTTTACAGAACACGAGCTAGATATTTTTTCCAAAATTGCAGGTTCAAAAAGGAGAGCAAAACCTGAATATGAGCCAATAGACAATCGTTTTCTCCCAACATTTTATCGATCAAATAAATGGGCTGAGTTGATTCAGGAGAATTTACCAAGTTTTGTTGTAGAGGAAAATTGGAATTGGCAAAGCGGTACTTCTTATAAAAGATACTCATGGCATACGGTTTACAAGAAAGGGGATAAAGGAAAAAAGATATTCTTTACGATTGGTGTGGATGGAGATGGGTTTCTCATTATAAAGCTTGACTGTATGAGAGAATCGAGGAATGAGAGTAAGGTTCTAGCAGAAGATAAAATAGAGCGATTCAAAAATTACAGATCTGGGAAGGACTGGAAAAGAATTATCTATGCAGATGAGTTATCAGCCTGGAGTTGGGATAAGCTTATTAATCATACAGTAGAGTTTATCAGTTTGAAAGAGGGACTCTATGATGAGGCGATCAAATTTGTATATGAGAATTCTAAGGAAGCTCCAAAGTCAGATAATGAGAGCTCAAATGAAGATATTTATATACCACCTGTAAATGCTCCAGAGAAGATTAAAAGTAGAATTCCAAAGGAAAGGAACTTTGAAGGGAGGGAAATAAATTGGGAAAGAGAGTTTCAAAGAGCACAGGAGACTGGAATAGGAGGGGAGGAATTCATTATTAAACAGGAAAAATTGAAGCTAATTAATGCTGGATTACAAAATAAAGCGGAACTTGTAGAAAAAGAACTTGATGGCACTGGATTTGATATTCGTTCGTTTAATGAGGACGGAGAAGAAATTGAGACTGTTCAATTAAGTGTGTCATAACTAACTTAGACACATGGAACCTACAAAAAACAACAAACATCTGGATGCTTTGGTAAAACAGTTATCGGAGCAATTAACCCAGGGAAAGCCCTTAACGGGTCAGAACGGGGTATTCACGCCCCTGCTCAAACGCGTGATAGAAGCGAGTCTGGAAGGTGAGATGGATGCTCATCTGGAACAGGAGAAGGGCACGAGCTCCAATCGTCGTAATGGCCGTGGAAGCAAGAATGTGCAAAGCTCACTGGGAGGATTTGAGATTTTTACTCCCCGTGACCGCGATGGCAGTTTTTCCCCACAAACACTCCCCAAGCGTCAGCGGCGGCTTACCAGTGATGTGGATACCAAGATTCTCTCGCTCTACAGCCGGGGCATGAG
>JAKURD010000020.1 GCA_022450045.1 Gracilimonas sp.
AACAGTTGCTTAAGGGTATCTGTTCTAAAAGGTTTTCTTAGGTTTTCGGCAATGGCGAGGAAGTGTATATCGTGGTTACCAAGAACCACATTGCAAGAATTCTTAATTTTATAAATGAATTCAATAGTACGAAGAGAATCAGGCCCTCTGTTATTTAAATCCCCTACATACCAAAGCTTATCTTGAGCAGGGTCGAAGTTTATTTCGTCTAAAAGTCCTTTTAGCTCAAAGAAGCAACCTTGTACATCTCCAATAGCGTAGTTAGCCATGATCCTATTTCGGTAAATATTTAATAATTTTTAAAAAATCGTTGAGGCTTAAAGACTCTGGACGATCATCTGGGTCAATACCTAAATCAATGAATTCATTAGGTTGTAGTATTTTTTTACAAGAAGTAGATATTTTCTTTCTTCTTTTCGAGAACATTAACCTTGTGAGTTCTTGAAGCCTTATGGCCTCTAGGGAGTTTATGTCTTTTTGAAGTTTCGGCTGGAATTTAATAAAGATACTGTCTACTGAAGGTTTGGGGGTAAAACTTTCGGGTAAGATTTCAAATAAATCTTCACTATCAAACATATATTGGGTTAAAACACTAAGTCTACCGTAGGTTTTGTTTCCAGGCGGAGAGACTAATCTTTCCCCAAATTCCTTTTGGAACATATAGTGAATATCAAAAATGTGTTCTGCATTATTAAAAGTCCAAATCATTATCTTTGAAGATAAGTTATAGGGTAAATTTCCAATAACTCTAAACTTTGACTTATTTCTAGAGAGTTTATCCAAGTTTATCTTTAAGATACTGCCTTGGTGTATTGTTAAGTTAGTAGAGGAAGATTCTAATTTTATCAAGCTCGAGATCAAGTCCTTATCTATTTCGACACCGTCTATCCTCTTAATTTTTGGCATTAACTTTTTGGTAAGAGCACCTCGACCAGATCCTATTTCAAAAAATTGGTCTTGTTTCTTGGGATTAACTGTTTCTAGTATTCGGTTGAGGATTAACTCATCAGTCAAAAAGTTCTGTCCTAAACTTTTCTTTGCTCTAACCACTCTGGTTTCTTGTTGCTAAATTAAAAGCTAAAGATGAAGCTTCCAAAAGGCTGTTTTCATCTACTTCTTTTTTCCCTGCCATATCATATGCTGTGCCATGATCGACTGAAGTTCTAATGAAGGGCAAACCCAAAGTAATATTAACGGACTTACCAAAACCAACAGTTTTTAAAACAGGAAGGCCTTGGTCATGATACATGGCTAAGTAGGCATCTATGTTCTCTGAGTTTTTCCCTATAAAGGCTGTGTCAGCTGAAGCTGGCCCTATAAGATTAAGTCCTTTTGTTTTAAGGTATTCAATTGCTGGAGCAATAACCTCTTGATCTTCCTTGCCCAGGTATCCACCATCTCCGGCATGAGGATTTAATCCTAAAACTTTAATACAAGGGTTACTACAACCCCACTTGTTTTGAAGGTCGTTATTCAAGATAGTTAAGCATTCACATAAGTGCTCATAAGTAATAAGTTTTGGCACTTCAGATAATGGCACATGTGTTGTTGCTAAGGCTATTTTTAAGTTATCGCAAGTTAACATCATTAAAACTTTAGAGGTATCAGAAATCTCAGCAAGAACCTCGGTATGACCAAAAAAACTTATCCCCGCTTTATTGATTAACTCTTTATTCAAAGGCCCGGTAACTAAAGCGTCAAATTCTTTGTTGAGAGTCAAGTTTGTGGCTTCCCGTAAAACCTTCATAAGGTAGTCTCCGTAACTAGGATCAGGTTTTCCAGGCTCCACTTTCATTTCAAGAGGGTAAGGTAAGATCCAAAAACTACTGTCATCTAAAGTTTCTTGACCTTTGAATTCTTTAACTTGTACATCTACTTCTAGATTTTGTGCTCTTTCTTGGAATAGATCCACGTCTCCAAATATAACAGGAGTAAAGTTTAAGTTTTTGTTTTGGCCAAAAGCCTTAATGCATATATCAGGGCCAATGCCTGCTGGGTCTCCTGGCGAGACAGCCAGTTTAATCATGAGTTTAATTTAATATCTACGTATGATTCAGATCTTAATTCTATTAGAGTCCTTTGTAGTTCTTGTTCAAATTTTCTATTAAAAATAATTGAATAGGCTCTATTTTTTCTAACATCATCGCTTATATCTTCGTTCCTTCTATCTAAAACCTCTAAAATATGCCACCCAAAACTTGATTGAAAGGGTCTAGAAACCTCTCCTGTGTCTACTGAGTTCATAACTTCTTCAAAGGCAGGGTCAAAAGTATCAGGGGCACTCCAGCCTAGTTCTCCTCCTTCCATTTTTGAACCCGGATCTTCGGAATATTGTCGAGCCAGTTGTTTGAAATCTTCTCCATCAACAAGTTTTTGATAGATTTCATTCATTAAGTCTTTGGTTTGCTTCTCAGATCTTATCTCAGAGAGCTGTACCAAAATATGTCTAACCAAGGTTTGGTCCTCAAATTTAACTACATCACCTCTCTTTTCAGCCAATCTGATGATATGGAAACCGGCTCCGCTTCTTATTAATTCAGATGCCTCACCCACCTTCATTTTTACTACAACATCTGAAAACAAAGTAGGTAGTTCGGTGGCTTTTCTCCACCCTAAACTTCCTCCCTCTAAAGCATTTTGATCAGAGGAATAAGTTGCAGCTAATTTTTCGAAACTTTCTCCTTCGTTATATCTCCTTATAATATCGGCACCTTTTTCTTTAGTTGAATTAACTTCGCTTTCAGGAGCTTCACTGTTTAAGGAAAGAAGAATTTGCTGAACATTATATTGTTCCGCAAGTTTTGACCTGCCTTCCTCAGAATTCAAAAAGTTTTCAATTTCTTGTTCAGAAATCTCTATATTTGCCCCTACCTTGCCTCGCTGAACTCTTTGAATAATAAGTTCCTTTCTGACTGATCGTCGAAGATCATTATAAGAATCTTTATTGGCATCCATGCTCTCTTTAAATTGTTCTAGATTCATTGAGTTATTTGAGGCAATCATAGAAAGAGCTCTATTTAATTCAGCGTCACTTATCTTTACCCCAGCTCTCTCTGCTATCTGTAGTTGTATTTCTTCAATGATCAATCTTTCCAAGACTTGCTCTACTAAAAGGTCTTTCGGAGGTAATTCAGTTCCTTCGCTCCTCAATCTACCGATAATATCTTGCACTCTTTGGTTTAATTCAGATTCCATTATTACTCCAGAATCCACTACTGCTATAACCCTATCGATAAGTTCTATTTTCGCTTCCGCTTTTTCTGGAAGAAAAGAAGTCAGCAGAAGGACAGCGGTGAAGCATAATGACAATTTCATAACATAAATATTTTTCATATACATTATTATCGTCTTCTTTGTTGTAAAACCATGCAATTATTCTAATTTAGTTGAAGATAAAGCAGTCGAAATTTTCTTTCCTAACCTACCTAAGTTTTTAAGCTCAAAGAACAGATAGGTGTTATCTCTTTGCCTTGAAGGGTCCAAGCCCTGATACAAAGCTTCAAAGGCTGAAGGGTAATTGCTTTGCCAAGAAAAATAATCCTCATCTATCCATTTTCTATGCATCAAGCCCCACTTTAAACAACAGTTGGAATATTCAAAACCAAATAATATATCGTTAGATTTATTTCTTTCCTGATCCTTTTGCCATCTACCAAAAAGATTAACTGATTTGGATAGTGACCACTGAACCAACACCTCACTATGATTTGTTGGAGATTCCCTATCTATCCAAGGAATGTAGACGCTATTAGGGTCTTTTCTTCTGTATATAGACTTGACTTCAATCCTTTTTTGTTCATTTTTTATATAAACAAAGCCAAGGCTAGCAAGGTTAATCTTTTTTGATTTTTCATCCCACTCCATTAGTCCTTTTGACCGCAGATTTCTCCCTAACTCGATTTTAAATTCTGCTATAAGAGGGGATCGGTTTCTATAGATTAAAGGATTTAAATAATCAGTTTCTTTATTTATATAAAAAGCTTGTCCAATTGATAAAGAACTATAAGAGAGATTAGTAATGCTTCTGGAAACACGCTCAAGGCCTAAGATCACTTTATTACTCTTAGTTACTCTGTCAAAACCAACGAATCTATTTCTCTGGAATAAAGTTGAATAATCTAGGGAGATAATTCTAGAGTCAACGAGATAATTTTGTTTTGTTTCTTCTTTCTTAACATAGACGTATTTAAAAGTAGGTAAAAGGCTGGTATGAGAGTTTCCTAGGTATTTGTCTAAGAAAAGATTGTATTTCATTTCTATCCAGGGAAAAGATTGACTTGTTTTTTTAGAATTTAGATTGTGGTTTGTGTAAGTCGTTCCAGTTAAAATCTCTATTTGTGAACTGCCAAAGTGTTTCCTAAAGCTAATTTCAGGTTCAAAGTAAGTACGTTCTATGTGTTTATAAGAATCTCTCAGGGGGTTTGTTTCCTCTAGTTCAAATTTAGTCCTATTAGCAAAAAAGGAAATAGATAAGCCTCCTTTTGATTGAAAAGATTGAACGGTGACGCTAGGCATTGATCTATATTCTTCAAAAGAAAAAGGGTTAAGAATTTGATATCTATTGACGTTAATATCAATTTTTAAAAATGAACTGTTCCAGGTCAAACCAAACTTTCTAGGTAAATAACTAGTTCTAGTTTCTCCGAACTGATTGTTGCCAATGTCTCTAAAAAAATATGCATCGCTCGTAGATTGAAAATTTATAAAAGAATATAAGTTCTGGTAGAGAGTGGTATTATTTTTCCAAGAGATATTCCATCGAGAATCATTTCTACCAGTCTCTTCTTGGTACACTTCATCACTTGAAATACCTGATAGATTTATCTCTCCTTCTAATTTACGACTTAGGTATCTAAAACTTGAAGCTATACCCGAACCTCTGTTAGTAATATGTCTAGGGGTTAGAACAAGGTCATAGTTGGGAGCTAGGTTTAGGTAATAAGGAAGAGAGATATCAATGCCGTCATTGGTTTGGTGGATTCCGGGTGTTAGAAAACCTGATATCTTTTCATTTCCGACAGCTGTTCTGACATAAGGCCAGAAAAAAACAGGTACATTTTTTATTGTTAATCTAATGCCTCGAATCACTGCATTATTTTTGTCCGCCAAATAAGTAATTCTTTTGGTTGATATAACCCATACAGGGTCTTCTTTTGAACAACTAGTGACCGAAGCATTAACAAGTTCAACATCACCAGATGTTTTAAGGAGAAATTCCTGTGCATTGCTAAAAACAGAATCATTACTATTAATGTCGGCTTGTTTTACAGACAGGGTTTGACGATTTAAATTTGCTAACACTTCCGAGGAATTTAGTTTTACTTTTTCTGATTTCACTTCGACATTCCCAAATAGCTCTATTACTCCTTCAGACTGATTAAACAGAGCTTTATCTGTAGAGAATGTAAGGAGGTTGGTTGTTATAAAGACTTTACCTTCCAGCAATAAGTTTCCTTTCTCATCATTAGAAATACTTTCTGCTGTGATCGACTCTATCTTAATTTCTTTTCTTTCTTCTTCATCAGATAAGGAGAAACTTGATAGCAAAAAAGCAACAAGACTTAAAAAAATTAAAAAAAACTTTCTACTAAAAAGCATAGATGGTCTTAGATTATAAAGTTAAGGAAAGGTTCAGGGGGCTTATTTCTTTAAGTAAGCAACTCTTGGTTATAATCAAAAGGTTAAATGAACATTATTATTGGTTGAGATATTGTGTCAGATATAAAGAAAAGGCTCTTTGAATGGTCAAATATAATGCTAATTGGTTCAGGTAGAGCTAAGGCATTTGAAATAAAACGTTTGAGACAAGAGGCCAGCACAAGAGAGTATTTTAGACTAAATAGTAAGGATGGCTCCCATATAGGAGTGTTTTCACCTCCATCAACTGAACTCAATGAACAATTTATATTTTTATCTGATTTTTTTAAGAAAGCGGGAGTAACGGTACCAGAAGTACTCTTCTCCGATACCAAGAAGGGTCTAATGTTAATAGAAGATTTTGGCGATAATTCTTACCAATTCAGTCTTAACCAAAAAAACCATCATCATTTGTTCTCTGCTGCTATAGACGAGATGATTTGTATTCACCAGTGTCCCACTCATCCCAATTTACCTTCTCTTAGTGAAACTAAGATGGCAAGTCAAATGCACCTGTTCGAAGAGTGGTTTCTTGTTGGCTTATTAGGTCTAAAAGTAGGTCAAGTCGAAAAACAAATGATATCTAACCTCTACCAAGAAGTGTTAAACGATCTAGTTCAACAACCCCAAGTTTTATGTCATTTTGACTTTGAAACCAGAAATCTTATGGTTTTAGAAAATGGGCATACTGGTGTGTTAGATTTTCAAGATGCCACTTTTGGTCCAATTTTTCTTGATCCTGTTTCATTATTTAAAGATCTATACTTTGATATTAGTGATGAAGAAATTAACAACATGTTAAAAGAATATATTTCAAGGTCAGCTGAACTAAATTTAATGGAAAAGTTAGATATACAAGATGTCAGAAAATCCTTTGATTTAACAGGTTTACAACGGCAATTGAGGATTTTAGGTACGCTTTCTAGACTCCACCTAAGAGATGGCAAGGCATTCAGGCTTCCAGATCTTATTAAAACATTATATTTTGTCATTGAAACTTCTTCTAAATATTTTGAATTAAAAGACTTTGCTGAATATTTAAAGAAGAAGGTCTCTCCTGCTTTAAGTCTTACTTTAAAGGGAATTCTATGAAAGCTTTTCTATTGGCAGCTGGGTTGGGCAAGAGGCTGTTTCCCTTAACTGTTGCAAAGCCTAAATGCCTTATTGAAGTAGGTGGTAAGTCACTGCTCTTGTGGAACATTGAAAAGCTCAAAGCTTCTGGTATTAAGGACTTAGTTATCAATCTTTTTCACGAAGGTCATCAAATTGAAAATTTTTTTGGTGACGGTTCAGATTTTGGTGTAAGAATTAAATACGTTAGTGAAAAAGAACTGTTAGGCACTGGAGGAGGGGTAGGCAATGCTCTAACAATAATAGGGAATGAACCTTTCATACTACTCAGTAGTGATGTTTGGACTGACTTTAATTTTTCTGATTTGTCGTTGGATTCTGGAATCTTGGCACATTTAGTTTTGGTAGAGAATCCTGAAGATAACCCTGAAGGTGATATGTTTCTTGAAGGCAATAAGGTTAATACTGAAGGTAGGGGGAAAAATTTAACTTTTTCCGGTTTGGCCTTAATTGATCCAAAATTATTTGAAGAAGATAAGCTAGAGAACTATGAACTTTGGAAGGAAGTACTCTTACCGGCAAGTCAAAAGGGTTTGGTGACAGGTGAACTTTTTTGTGGCGATTTGATCAATATTAATGTTCAGGAAGATATAGAAAGATTAGACGCTTACTTGGCTGAGGAGTAAACTCTGCCGCCCTTGAAATACAACAAGATGGCAAAACAAGAAAATATCATTGCACCTTCCATACTTTCAGCGGACTTTGCTCGTCTTGGAGAAGAAGTTGACACAGTTTTATCCGCCGGAGCTGATTGGGTCCATTTTGATGTTATGGATAATCATTACGTTCCTAATTTAACTATTGGTCCTATGGTTTGTGACGCCTTAAGAAGTTATGGAATCACAGCCCCTATCGATGCTCACCTAATGGTAAAACCCGTAGACAGTTTAATCGAAGACTTTGCAAAAGCTGGAGCTACTTACATAACCTTCCATCCAGAGGCTTCAGATCATGTTGACAGATCTCTTCAACTTGTGAAAAAAAATGAATGCAAGACCGGTCTAGTGCTTAATCCTTCAAGCCCATTAGGTTTATTAGAAAATTGTTGGGACAAACTTGATATGGTTTTACTTATGTCAGTTAACCCAGGTTTTGGAGGTCAAAATTTTATTCCTTCAGTTATAGATAAAATAACTAGATTAAGACAAATGATAGATGATAAGAATCTAGAAATTAGACTTGAAGTGGATGGAGGTATTAAATTAGATAACATTTCAGAAGTTGCAAAAGCTGGAGCAGATACATTTGTTTCAGGTTCAGGTATTTTTGGCGAAAGAAACTACCAAGAAGTGATCTCAAAAATGCGTGAATCTTTAATCTAAGTTACAAATCACGATTAGATGTCTCAGCTAAGAATTCCGGTTTCGTTAGAAATCTTGGCAGACATGGAAACTCCCTTGAGTGTTTTTAAGAAACTGGGAAATAAACCCTTTTCTTACCTATTTGAGTCTGTTGAGGGAGGGGAGAAATGGGCTAGATATTCTTTAATAGGATTGCCTTCCTCAAGAGTAATCAAGGTATATAAAAATCAGATTAAAATATTTAACAATGGAAAAATAGAAGAAGAGATTACTTCGTCAGATCCCTTAAAATTTTTAGAAGATTACCAGGATAGTATAAAGGTTAAGCTTTATGACCATCTTCCTGCGTTTACCGGGGGTTTAGTAGGTTATCTTGGATATGATTGTATTAGGTACATAGAACCGAAATTATCTCACTCTAATCTACCAGATCCCTTAGGAACTCCAGATGCTCTTTTTATGGTTTCAGAAGAAGTTGCGGTTTTTGATAACCTTAATAACAAGTTGCATCTTATAGTTCTTTCTGAAAGTGAATCAGGGGCAGATATTTGTAAAGCTGAAGAAAGGCTTAAGGTTCTTTCAGAAAAATTAGTTAATCCCTTAACTTATGAAACTTCAGAAAAGATTGGAGAATCAGCCACAGAAAATGACTTTGTATCAGGATTTGGTGAGAAGGAATTTAAAGAAACAGTAGAAAAGGTTAAAGAATATATCAAAGCTGGGGATGTAATGCAGGTAGTTTGTTCTCAGAGAATGTCTGTACCTTTTACAGCGGATCCGGTTGAACTGTACCGCTCTATTAGGCACTTAAATCCTTCTCCTTATCTTTATTATCTAAATCTTGAAGAATTTCACATAGTAGGATCTTCTCCTGAAATTTTAGCGAGATTGGAAGATGGAGAAGTAACTGTTAGGCCTATCGCAGGGACTAGAAGAAGAGGTAAAGACGAAGAAGATGATTTAGCTATGGAAAAGGATATGATCAACGACCCAAAAGAAATAGCTGAACATTTGATGTTAATAGATTTAGGAAGAAATGATGTAGGCAAAATTGCAGAACCAGGTTCTGTCGAGGTAACTCAAAAATTTGGGATAGAAAGATATAGCCATGTAATGCATATGGTTTCAAACGTTAGAGCCAAGTTGAGAAAAGGTCTAAAAGCCATGGATGTATTTAGGGCAACTTTTCCAGCAGGAACCCTTACAGGAGCACCTAAAATTAGAGCAATGGAAATAATAGATGAATTTGAACCTGTTAAAAGAGGGATTTATGGTGGAGCGGTAGGTTATTTTTCTTGGCAGGGAAATATGGACATGGCTATAGCAATTAGAACTGCAATTATCAAGGACGAGGTGTTATATATTCAGGCGGGTGGGGGTTTTGTTGCAGATTCTGATCCTGAATTAGAATGGAAAGAATCCTTAAATAAAGGAAGGGCTATATTTAAGGCCGTTGAAATGGTTCAGGAAAAATTAAAAGGTTAATAGTATGCTACTGATGATAGATAACTATGATTCTTTTACTTATAACCTGGTGCAATATTTTTATGAGCTTGGGCAAGAAGTTGAAGTTCATCGTAACGATTTAATCTCAATAAAAGATATAGAAAAGAAGAGTCCTCAATATTTAGTTATTTCCCCAGGACCTTGCACCCCTAAAGAAGCAGGCATTTCAGTAGATCTTATAAAGGCGTTTAAAGATAAACTGCCAATATTAGGTGTTTGCTTAGGGCATCAATGCTTGGGTGCCGCATTTGGAGCAAATATAGTTAGAGCAAATAATATTATGCATGGGAAGCTCTCTGAAATATCTCATGATGAATACGGTATATTCAGCGGTATAGATAATCCTTTTAGTGCAACCAGATACCATTCGCTGGTAATAGAAAAAGAAAGTTTGTCTAAAGATTTTCATGTTAACGCGTGGACAGATAATGGAACTATTATGGGTATACAGCATGTGACTTTACCTCTTGTAGGACTGCAGTTTCACCCAGAATCTATTTCCACTGAGAAAGGAATGGAATTGCTAGAAAGTTTTCTGAAGATCTAATTTTTTTATGGATATACAAGAAGGCATTAAAACAACCATGACTGGGCAAGATCTTTCCCAAGAAGAAATCTCATCTGTGATGAATCAAATTTTGACTGGATCAGCTTCTGAAGCTCAAATTGGGGCCTTCTTAGTATCCTTGAGTATTAAAGGGGAATCTGTGGATGAGGTGATAGGTTCAGCTCAAGTGATGCGAAAACTCTCCTCTAAAGTATCTGTGGACAAGGTAAACTTAGTTGATACCTGTGGTACTGGTGGTGTGGGGTCAGGAATATTCAACGTCTCTACAACCGCTGCTTTTGTTGCTAGCTCATGTGGTGCAAAAGTTGCTAAACATGGTAATCGAAGCGCCACCAGAAAAAGTGGTAGTGCTGATCTTTTGGAGGCAGCAGGAGTTGCTTTAGACCTCAATCCAGATCAAATTAAAACTTGTATTGAAGAGGTGGGCTTAGGCTTTATGTTTGCACCTGTCCATCATAGTGCTATGAAACATGCTGTCGGCCCTCGCAAAGAGTTAGCGATCAAGACAATATTTAATCTATTGGGTCCTCTTACAAACCCAGCTGGAGCTTTGAATCAGGTGTTAGGCGTTTTTGATGTTAAATGGGTTAAGCCAATTGCCGAAGTTTTGAAAGGGTTAGGCAGTCAGCATGTATTGGTGGTTCATTCTGAAGATGGATTAGATGAAATTAGCATAGCGGCACCAACAAAAATTGCAGAATTAAAAAATGGAAACATTGAAGAGTATTGCATTTCTCCTCTAGACTTTGATCTCAAGACTCTTTCAATTGAAGAACTGAAAGTTGATTCACCAGAAGCAAGTTTGGAATTGGCAAAAAAAGCCTTGAGCGGGAAGCATCAAGCCGCTAGCCAGATGGTGGCAATGAATGCTGGCGCAGCTTTGTATGTTTCTGGCTTAGCAAAAGATTTAAAAGAAGGAGTCAAACTCTCTTTTGAAAGCATAGCCAACGGTAATGGTCTAGAAAAACTCGAACAGCTAAGCTCGTTAAGTCAGTCTTTGTCTAAACAAAGAAAATGAAAGACACCTACCTAAAAAAAATTTTAGAGACTACAAGAAATTCTGTCTCAGATAAAAAGAAGAACTTTCCTCTAGCTAAATTGGAATCTGAATTAGGATACTTAGAATCTACCAGAGGATTTAAAGATGGTTTAATCAATTCGCTAGAAGAAAACTCTATTGCTGTAATTGCTGAAATGAAAAAGGCTTCTCCAAGCCAAGGACTTATTAGAGAGAAATACGAACCTGAGGTGATAGCAAAAAATTACGAACAAGCTAATGCTGCCTGCCTAAGCGTACTTACTGATGAACCATTTTTTCATGGTAGTTTAGAACATCTTTCTTTGGTTAGAGCCTGTGTCGACCTTCCCTTACTAAGAAAAGATTTCATTATTGATGAATACCAGATTTATGAAAGTCGTTATGGAGGAGCCGACTGTATTTTACTTATTGCAGCTGCCCTTACACAAAACCAACTGCATGATTATCATCAGTTAGCCATTGAACTTAACCTAGATGTTTTAGTAGAGGTACATACGTTAAATGAAATGGAAAGCGCGCTCAAAATCGGACCTAACCTGATAGGGATAAATAACAGAAACTTAGAAACTTTAAAGGTTAATCTAGAGATCACTAAACGACTTTCTACAGAGGTCCCAGAAGAAATTGTTGTAGTTTCTGAGAGTGGAATTAAATCCTGTGAAGATGTAAAAAAGATAATTTCTTATGGAGTGACCACGTTTCTGGTCGGGGAGGTTTTTATGCGAGCTGAACATCCTGGTAACGAGTTGAGAAATTTGTTCTTTACTTAGATAATCATGTTATGAAATATTTTGAGAACATAGGAATTATTGCAATACTAGGGGTGTGGATTTCTTTAACTGTTTGGGGAATGCTTCAAGGGGTTTTAGAATCACGGTCATTATTTGCATCAACATCCATAGTTATAATTTGGATTGGAGTTCTTATTTTATTAATATCAACTATGATCCAACGATATAAAGAATCGAAAAAAGATCCTTATAAGGATGTGGAGATTTAATTTTGATAATTGTTACTAGTCCCAGCATACCGGGGAAAAAAATAGTTAAAACGTTAGGTCTGGTTAAAGGCAATACCGTAAGAGCAAGGCATATCGGGAAAGATATTCTTGCTGTATTTAGAAATATAGTAGGTGGGGAAATCCATGAATATACAAAACTCATGGCTGAGAGCAGGGAGCAAGCCATTGATCGCATGATAGAAAACGCTGAACAAATGGGTGCCAACGCCGTTATAAGTATGATCTCAACGACCTCAATGATTTCTCAAGGAGCTGCTGAACTTATGGTCCTAGGGACAGCAGTTATAATGGAAGACGAGTAGGATCTACTCGTTAAAGAAGTAGTATTATTAGCTTCTATCTGAAGCAGAATCGACTCTTAGTTCTCTTCCAGCAAAATCTTTACCGTTAAGAGAGTCTATGGCTGATTTGCCATCTTCAGCTGATTCCATTTCAACAAATCCAAACCCTTTTGAGCGACCGGATCTTCCTTCGGTAATTATTCTTACGGTCTTCACAGGACCGCACTGTGCAAAATGAGCTGACAGCTCATCTTCCGTTATGCTCCACGGAAGATTTCCTACATACAAATTCATAAATTTTTCCTAATTAAACTAATACAGCGACGCTGCGAGACGCACTATACTTATATGGAGCATTTTTTCAATCTTTTTAATCCAATTAGTATTAGATGTAATAACTTGTAGAAGTCATTATTTTTGCTATCCATGACATTCCAGCTTTTATTTCTTCTGGTAATTCAGAAGCTCCAGCTTCTTTAGCTCGCAGGGCATGAGAATCTTCATCTGCCCTTATTTGTTCTAGTACTGCCTTGGTTTTAATGTCTTTATCTGATAATTCGTCAAGGTGTTTATCTAAATGACGAACTACCTGTTTCTCTGTTTCTTCTACGAATCCCAAACTCCTTTTGTCGCCAGTAAGGCCAGTCAAGATTCCAATGGAAAAGGACATGACATACCACAATGGATTTAAAATACTAGTATCAGCTCCCAGCTCTTCGAGGCGTTTGCTACACCAAGCAAGGTGATCCAATTCCTCATCAGCAGCTTGTTTCATCTGATCTCTAGTGTCGTTAAGTTCTGTAGTTAAACTTTGCCCTCGATAAAGAGCTTGGGCACAAACTTCTCCAGCATGATTAACCCGCATAAGGCCAGCCGAGTAATTTTTCTCAATTTCAGTAAGTGGAACTTCTGCAGTTGTTTCGGCTGGATAAGGTCTTTTGCACTCTTGTGTATTTGAGGCAGAAAACTTTAACCCTCTATCAATTTCTACAATTAGCTGGTCAACTAAGTTACTCATGATTCCCTAATTATTGCTCGGTGTCCTATATCTGTTCTGTAAAAACAGTTTTTCCAGTTTATTTGCTTAATACAATTATAAGCTTTAAGTTGAGCTTCAGTTGTGTTTTTTCCTAATGCTGTAACACAAAGAACTCTGCCACCATTAGTTGTAATAATATCATCTTCGGCTTGTGTACCTGCGTGAAAGACTTTTACTGTTTTAGATTCAGACGGTAGTCCTTTTATTGGGTTACCTTTCTCATAATAATTTGGATATCCTCCCGCTGCCATGACTACACCCAAAGCCACTCGAGGATCCCATTCAAGGTCTATTGCCTTAAGCTGACCTTTGCTTGCTTGATAACAAAGCTCGACTAGATCAGATCTAAGTCTCATTAAGATTGGTTGAGTTTCAGGATCACCGAAACGACAATTAAACTCTAATACCTTAACATTCTGTTCCTGATCAATCATAAGACCTGCGTATAAGAAACCACAATAGGCAATACCTTCCTTAACCAAGCCAGCTATGGTTGGATTTATTACTTGATCCATTATTTTTTGATGAATTTCAGGAGTTACTATGGGTGCCGGAGAATAGGCTCCCATTCCTCCAGTATTAGGACCTTTGTCTTGATTATCTCTGGTTTTGTGATCTTGCGAAGAAGCCAATGGCAGAATGGTAAGGCCATCGGTTAAGACAATAAAGCTGGCTTCTTCTCCTTTAAGGAATTCTTCCACCACAACCTTATTGCCAGCTTCACCAAAAGTCTTTTCTTCAAGGCATTCTCTAA
Source organism: Gracilimonas sp. (assembly GCA_022450045.1). Lineage (GTDB taxonomy): Bacteria > Bacteroidota > Rhodothermia > Balneolales > Balneolaceae > Gracilimonas. The sequence continues at coordinate 14,278 of JAKURD010000020.1, forward strand.
TAGCTTTTTCAGCTTCAGAATGATTTTGGGCTACGGTTACTCCTTTACCTGCAGCCAGTCCGTCTGCCTTCACCACGATTGGGTAAGAAGATTTTTCTAGGTGTTCCAATGCTAACTTAAGATCGTTAAAAGATTCATAGGCTGCGGTTGGGATTTGGTACTTGGTAAGGAAATTTTTCATAAATTCCTTGGAGCCTTCAAGACGAGCTGCATCTTGGGTGGGACCAAAACAGTTAAGTCCAAGGGATTGAAATTTATTAGTTATGCCGTTTACCAAAGGAACCTCAGGCCCGACTATTGTTAAGTCAATACTGTTACCTAAAGCAAACTTTGAAAGTTTCTCTATATCTTCAGCATCTATATCTACATTGTTAATATTTTTCTCACGGGCTGTACCACCATTTCCAGGAGCAACATATATCTCAGTTACCAAATTACTTTGTTTTGCCTTCCAAGCAAGGGCATGTTCTCTACCTCCACTTCCGACAATCAATACCCTCATGTTTAGTGCCGGAAATGTCTGATGCCTGTGAAGACCATAGCTATGTTTGCATCGTTAGCAGCTTCAATTATTTCTTCATCTCGAATTGACCCTCCTGGTTGAATTATGGAAGTTATTCCCTTAGAAGCTGCTACATCAATTCCATCCCTAAAAGGAAAAAAAGCATCGGAAGCCATGGCACACCCTTTTGTGTCAAATCCTCTTTCCTTTGCTTTAGAAGCAGCAAGTTGAGCACTATCTATACGACTCATTTGGCCTGCACCTATACCTATGCTTTGATTATTCTTAGCGTAAACAATGGCATTAGATTTAACAAATTTACATACCTTCCAGGCAAATAGGCAGTCTCTTGTTTCTTGTCTTGAAGGCTCTCTTGAGCTCACTACTTTTAAGTCTTCGGTTGTAATCATTTCATTATCAGTTTCTTGGATAAGTAAACCGTCGGTAACACTCAAAAATTTAAATCCAGGAACAGATTCAATCATCTTCTCCATATCAAGGACTCTAATATTTTCTTTTGAACTTAAAATGTCTTCAGCAGGAGGTGAAACGCCTGGGGCAATGATTACTTCTACAAACTGATTATCAATTATTTGCTTAGCGGTTTTTTCTTCTAGTTTCCTGTTTAATGCAATGATTCCTCCAAAGGCTGAAGTCGAATCTGCTTCGAATGCTTTTTGGTAGGCCTTTGTAATGTCATCATCCGTAGCTACACCGCATGGGTTGGCATGTTTGATGATTACGCAAGTGGGTTCATCAAAGTTACGGACACACTCTATGGCAGCATCTGAATCTGCTATATTGTTGTAAGAGAGTTGTTTGCCTTGTAGTTGGGTAGCACCACCAACGCCACAATTTTGTTTTGTATAGTCAATATAAAACGCAGCCTTCTGATGTGGATTTTCACCGTAACGCATTACTTCCTTCTTTTGGTATTTAGCGAAAATCCTTTCAGGAAAATCTTGTTCATAAAGTGAAGATAAATATCCTGAAATAGCAGCATCATAATTGGCTGTATATGTGAAAGCCTTAGTGGCTAGAGAGCTTCTAGTTTCCTGTGAAAGTGCTCCTCCTTTTTTTTTCATTTCTTCTAACACCAGAGAGTAATCTTCAGGGTCTACGATGGCTGCAACAAACTTATTATTTTTTGCTGCAGATCGAATCATGCTAGGTCCACCAATATCAATATTCTCAATAGCGGTTTCTAAAGTAACGTCTTCCTTAGACACGGTTTCTACGAATGGATAAAGATTAACCACCACTAAATCTATAGCTAAGATATTATTTTTTTTCATCACTTTTTCGTCTTGGTTTCTACGTGCCAATATCCCTCCATGGACTCTTGGATGTAAGGTCTTGACTCTACCATCCATCATTTCAGGAAACTCAGTAAACTCACTTATGTCGATGACTTTTACATTTGCCTCCTCTAAGACTTTGAGAGTTCCCCCGGTGGAAATAATTTCAATACCAAATTCTTTAACTAAAAAAGAACAAAAGTCTACCAGTCCAACTTTGTTAGAAACGCTGATAAGGGCTCTTTTAATTGGGTTAGCTACTTCAGTCATTCAGACTAAATCGCCTAAAGTAAATTGTAGTCTTTTAACTTGGTACGCAAGGTCCCCCGATTAAGACCTAGAATTTTACTGGCTAGAGTTTTATTACCTTTGCATTGTTTCATAACTGTTTCCAACAAAGGTTGCTCGACTTCCTTAAGGACCATCTGATAAATGTTAGTGGCTTTTTCTCCATCCAACTCTTTAAAGTATTTTTGCATGCTCTTGGCAACTAGATCACTCAACCGCCTTCCTTCACCGTTGTATTTTTTCTTTGTCGCCATGGTCGTCTGAAATTTGGTCAGTAAGTTTTAAAAATAATGGGACTTAAATCATACTCACCTCTTCGCTACTTTCAAGCAAAATAATTAACTCTCAAAGCTTTATTTATTTATTGAACAGTGGTAGAGAAATCTTTACCTAGATTTAGGATTTTAAATGTGCCACCAACTCTCTCAATTTTTGTAACCGAACAATTATCTGGATGAAAACTAACAAATTTTTTAGAGTTATTAATCCACCCAACTATAGAGTTAATTACCATGAAGTGACTGAAAATAATTGTGTCTTGTTTTAATAGTTTCAAAGACTCAATAATATTATCTCGCCATTCCAATTGAGGTTTTTCGAGCTCGTTAGTCTTTGCATTAAATATTCCTTTAAGCCAATCTCTTCTTTTTGATAAGGGGATACCCGGTGAAGGTATCTCTGCATAAGTATCTTTGATCTTAATTTTAAAGCCTAATTTTTCTCTTAAGGGCAAAGCGGTTTCTTTCGCCCTTAAAAGTGGACTTGAAATAACTTCAAAGTTTGAAGGCAGATCCTTTAAAATTTCTTTTTCTAAAAGCTCAGATTGACGCTTCCCTTTTTCGCTTAATCCAGGATCGAGGTCTTCATCCCAAGCTGCGTTCGCTTCACCATGACGAATTAAAAAAATATAAAGTGGCTTTTTATTTGTCATTCCTAGGCTCTCTTTACAAGATCAGTGTAATAATATTGGATATATCAAATCTCTTTTTTAAAAATGGACTATACAAGAATACTTTGCTGTCAGGATTTTATTTTAGGGGAATATTTGATTTTGACTAAAGGAGATTCCAAACATCTAAGTCAAGTCTTAAGAAAAAAAGAAGGCTCTCTCATCCAACTTTTTGATGGAAAGGGCTCTTCTTGTATTGCCGAAATAACTTCTCAAGAAAAAAAAATTCTAAAAGTTCAAGTCGTCAGTGAAAAGATTTTTAAAGAAAGACAGGGCATTGATATTTTTTTGGGTCAGTCCTTAATTAAGTCTGAACCATTTAGTTTCTCAGTTCAAAAAGCAACTGAATTGGGAGTTGTGTCTATTTCACCTTTAAATACTGAAAGGACAGTTGTTAAATTGAACAATGACTTTAAAAAATCAAGAAAGAACAGATGGGAAGCTATAGCGAAGAGTGCTTGTCAGCAATGTGGCGAAGATTGGTTACCAGAAATTAATGAAATTCAGGATTTAAAAAATTGGTCTCAAGTTGTTAAAGCTAAACATAAAGTTGTGCTCTATCCATGTGCAACCTCAAAATTGTCTGGCTTGAGTCTTGACAAGTCGGTGGCAATTGCAATAGGCCCCGAAGGAGATTTCACTGAAAATGAAATCAACTTCTTAGAAAAAATAGGTTTTTTACCTGTAAGTTTAGGACCAAGAGTTCTAAGAGCAGAGACAGCTGTGATTTCTTCTTTGAGTGCTATTCGAACAATGTGTAGAGAGTTTTAGGTCAGGTTAAAGTAAGATTAGTGAATTCAAAGAGGTAGTATGAAATTAGGTGTGGTGATGGATCCTATTAACGCCATCAACTTTAAAAAAGATAGTTCTTTATCTATTCTTTTGGAGGCACAATTCAGAGATTATGAACTTTATTACATGGAACCAACCTCTCTTTTTTTAAGGCAAAATGGAGCTCAAGCTCTAATGCATTCTATAGTTGTGAAAGACGATCCTCAGGATTGGTATCAGCTCTCTGAATCTATAGAAAAAAGATTAGCAGATTTGGATATGATTATTATGAGACAAGATCCTCCTTTTGATTCTAACTACATTTACAACACCTATATTTTGGAGGCAGCTGAAAGAGAGGGTGTGAAAGTAATAAACAAACCTAGTAGCCTTAGAGATTGTAATGAGAAAGTATTTGCTACGGAGTTTCCTCAGTGCTGCCCCCCCTTTTTGGTGACTAGTAATAATCTTTTATTGAGAGAATTCATTGAAGAACATATTGATACGGTAGTGAAACCATTAGACGGGATGGGGGGCTCTTCAGTTTTTAGGGTCAGAAGAATAGATCCAAACATCTCCGTCATTCTCGAGAACATCACAGAACATGCAATAACCAAGGTCATGATACAAAAATACATTCCTGAGATTACTGAGGGAGATAAAAGGATATTATTGATTGATGGCTTACCCATGGGAGGTGCTGTAGCCAGAGTTCCAGGTGAAGGTGAGTTACGAGGCAATCTTGCTGCAGGAGCTACAGCGGTAGCCAAATCCTTAACTTATAAAGACAAATGGATTTGCGAACAAATTGGTCCGAGACTTAAAGAGTTAGGATTGACGTTGGTTGGTTTGGACGTCATTGGTGATTATCTAACAGAAATAAACGTCACCAGCCCGACCTGTTTTAGGGAATACAAGAAACTTTGCGGCATAGACGTTGCTTCGGCATTACTTGACAGTTTGGAAGGAAAGGTCTCCCAATGAATTCAGAGACCAGAGTAATAGTCGCTTTTGATTTTGGTTTAAAACACATTGGCATGGCTGTTGGTCAAGAGATAACCAATACTGCACAAACTTTTTATTCTTTAAAAGCTGAGTTAGGAGAACCCGATTGGGATGAATTGGATATCATAGTGAATGACTGGCAACCTAAACTTTTCGTAGTTGGCAATCCCCTTAACATGGATGGATCAGACAGCGACATAAAAAAGAAAAGCGATAAATTTTCAACTTTAATTAGACAGAGATACAACATTCCTGTTGAATTAATGGACGAACGTCTCACTACCAGAGAAGCCAAAGATAGAATGAAATCTGACAGCGGCTATCTTGTAGACAGCTCTGCAAATACCCATGAAATCTCAGCACAAATAATATTGGAAAGCTGGTTTAGAGAGCAAAGTTAGATGCCAGGAGCCATACCATCAACATTTATTAGGGAAATCGTCGAGATTTCTGACATTGTTACTTTAATCGAAGGATACGTTCCTCTTAAGAAAAAAGGCAAAGATCATTGGGGCCTTTGTCCCTTTTGTGATGACGGCAAAAATCCTTCTTTTAGTGTGAGCGCACAAAAACAGTTTTACTACTGTTTTAAGTGTAGAGCCACAGGAAATGTAATAGGGTTTTTAGAATCTTTTGAAGGGTTAGATTTTGTTGAATCAGTAGAGGCTTTGGCTTCAAAGGCAGGATTGGAGGTACCTTACGAACAATCCTCAAGGAAAAGAGAAGATCGAGAACCTATATTTGAAGTTCTAAAAAGAGCTTCTGATTTTTACCAATCTGTCTTAGCAAATGAAACTCATGCAAAAATAGTACAGAATTACATTAAAGAAGAAAGACATATTTCTGGAAATACTTGTCGAAGATTTGCTATGGGATACGCCCCAAATTCCTGGAACGCTTTATCTTCTCACTTGACCAGTAAAGGATTTTCGACAGAAATTCAAGTTAAAGCAGGTCTTGCTAAAAAGAACAAAGAAAATGAACTCTATGATGTATTTAGGGATCGTTTAATGTTTCCTATAAGGGATCGAAAAGGTAGAACTGTAGGCTTTGGAGGAAGGGTCATGAATCCAGAAGATCAGCCAAAATATTTGAATACCGGAGATACTCTAGTTTTTCAAAAAGGTAAAGAGCTGTACGGATTGTATGAAGCCTCACGAGAGAGAAGAAATCTTAATCGAATTTATGTCGTTGAAGGCTATATAGACGTAGTTGCTATGTCTGAAAATGGTATTGATAATTCTGTGGCTACACTCGGCATAGCTACAAACCGTTTTCATACACAGGTACTCTTGCAGTTGGTCAAAGAAGTTATTTTTTGTTTTGACGGAGATGATGCCGGTAGGGGAGCGGCTTGGGGAGCTTTAAAAAATGTTCTACCTGTTATCAGTGATGGAGTTGAAATAAAATTCCTCTTTCTTCCTGAGGGCGAAGATCCAGCCAGTCTTTTAGAGAAAGAAAATAAAGACAACTTTGAAGCTAGAATGAAAAAATCCCTACTTTTGTCTGAATATTTTATAGCACGCCTTACAGCTGCCGTTGGAACAGGTTCACTTGAAAAAAAAGCTTCTTTAGCATCAAGGGCTATGGAGTTATTAAGGTCCATGCCTGAAAGTTCTATTAAAAAACTAATGGAAGCTGAAGTTTCAGAAATTACTGGTTTAAGTATTAAAGATATAGAAGAAAGAGCCCGAACAAAATCTATTGATCAAATTAAGAGGAAAAAATTTACGTCCTCAAATAAGAACTCAGATAAACAGGAGAGTTCTTTTGAACCGGGTGGTTTAATCTCTAAAGCACTAGCTGCGTTAGTTTCTTATCCTAATCTTGTTTCAGAAATAAAATCAAAGGAATGGATACAAGAGCTTTCTAGGCCAGAGAGTAACTTATTTTTGCAGGTTATTGAATATTTCCAAACTTCTTCTAATAATCAAGTAGCAGACCTGCTTAGCTCTTTAGAAGTTGATTCTGCTTCCTTTATCGGGACTTTGCTGTCCAGCAACCCTTTGTTAGAAGAAAAAAATTCAGTGGCTTATTTTCAAGATTGTCTTAATGCCCTGAAGAAAGCTAATCCCAGCAAAAGAATTATTGAACTAAAATCAGTTATGGGTAAAGAAAAATTATCAGAAGATGAAACTTTTGAACTTCAACAACATCTATTGTCAAAACTAGAAAGTTTAAATGAAGAGGATAAAGAGTTGCTTAGGGAGTTAAGTCAGAATTGATGGATATAATTGAAAAATAATAATTTGCACCAATATTGTAATTTGAGGATAAAAACTAATATAATTCCCAGCCTTTTTTAAATTAGATATGGCAAGAAAACCAAAAAACAAAACCACTGAAGTAGAAATTGAAGAAACGTCTGTAGAACTCGATGCAGCTCTTTTGAGTGAAGAGGATCTTGAAAATTCTGGCTTACGTGAGTTAGTTGATAAAGGTAAAGAACAGGGATTCCTTACCTACGAAGATATTAATTCAATGTTACCAGAAGATATTTCCGATCCTGATCAGGTAGAGGAGACCATTCAGATGTTGATAAATATCGGTGTGGAGGTTCAGGAGAGACGCCAAGGTGTTGAAGGAGAAGAAGAAACAGCACCAGAAACCGTTCCTGATACTCGAACAACCTTAACAACTGTGGAATCTGAAATTGGCAGGACGACTGACCCAGTTAGACTTTACATGAGAGAAATGGGAACAGTAGACCTGCTTACACGAGAAGGTGAAATAAAAATAGCAAAAAGAATTGAAGAAGGTTATAGAGAATTATTAACAGCTTGTTGTTTTTACCCTGGTATCGTAGATAAAATTTTGGATGACTACCAAGAAGTGGTGAAAGGAGAAAAACGCCTCGCAGAGGTCTTAGTAGGTTTCATGGATAAAGATGATGTAATCCCTCCACCTGCTATAGTTCAAGCTGCTCAACTTGCTAAAGCTCAAGCTGCTAAAGCTCAAGCTGGTAAAGCTCAAGCTGGTAAAAAATCAGATGATGATGATGAACAACCAACTGGACCTGATCCAGTCGAAGTGAAAAAACGATTCAATGCTTTAAAAAGACAATTCAATAAAACAGAAAAAGCTTCATCAAGATCTAGAACAACTAAGAAGGCTCTTGAAGAGCAAAAGAAATTAGGGGAAATATTTAAATTTCTTAAGCTCTCGCCAACCCAATTTGAAGTTATTGCTAAACCTGCTCGTGTCTCTTTAAAGATCATAAGGGAATGTGAGAAAGAGGTTTACAGAATTTTTGTGAAAATAGCCAGAATGCCAAGAAAAGTATTTATTAAGGGCTATTCTGGTAATGAAGCTAACCCAGAATGGGGTATCAAAATGTCGAGAATGAGAAAACCCTGGGCAAAAGTAGCTAAAGAAAACGTAGACGAAATTACCCGTCTACATAACAAGTTAAGTAAGCTAGAAAAAATCATTGGTTTGGATATTTCCAATATCAAAGACATTAATCGAAGGATGTCTATTGGCGAAGCCAAAATAAGAAGAGCAAAAAAGGATATGGTCGAGGCCAACCTGAGGCTGGTTATCTCTATTGCTAAGAAATATACCAACCGAGGATTGCAATTCCTTGACCTAATCCAAGAAGGAAATATCGGTTTAATGAAAGCAGTAGATAAGTTTGAATATCGTAGAGGTTATAAGTTTTCTACATACGCTACTTGGTGGATCCGACAAGCCATTACAAGGTCCATAGCCGATCAAGCTAGAACTATTAGAATACCTGTTCACATGATTGAAACCATCAATAAGTTGAATCGAGTTTCTCGCCAGATGGTACAAGAAATAGGTAGAGAACCTACCCCAGAAGAACTCGGCGTACGCATGGAACTTCCTGAAGATAAAATTCGTCGCGTTCTTAAAATTGCCAAAGAACCAATTTCTACTGAGACTCCAATAGGTGACGAAGATGACACTACTTTGGGAGATTTCATTAAAGACACGGCCATAGCATCTCCTGACGAAGCCGCTACAGAAGATAATTTAACAGAAGCCACAGACGATATTTTAGGGAGTTTAACAGCGAGGGAAGCGAAAGTTTTGAGAATGCGGTTTGGGATCGGTATGAATACAGACCACACACTTGAAGAAGTAGGAAAACAGTTTGACGTAACCCGTGAGCGCATACGTCAGATTGAGGCCAAAGCTTTAAGAAAACTAAGGCATCCCACCCGTTCCTCACATTTAAGAGGCTTTCTGGACGATTAATCCTTTGCAGATGCCACTAGACCATAGTTAAATTAACTCAAGGGCCCTTAGCTCAGTTGGTTAGAGCAGTGGACTCATAATCCATTGGTCCCAGGTTCGAGTCCTGGAGGGCCCACCATAATCAAAATGCCTTACTTATTAGTATTTACTTTTTTAGCTTTAGTCTTGTGGGTAAGCCACGCAGCAGTTGCGTTAATTTTAGGAATTTTGCTGTCATTTCTTATTTCTCTTCCCGATGACTTCGTCACCAGAAAGATCGGTACCAAAGTATTGCAGACTGGAATTGTTTTCTTGGGTGGCAGCATCAGCATTCCTCAAGTGGCGTCTATTAGTAGTAGTTATCTGCCCTGGGTTTCACTTTTTGTCTTGGTTACTTTTGTGTTGGCTATTGGAACGGGAAAATTGTTGGGAGTGAGTAAAAAACAATCCTACTTACTGGCTGCTGGTACCGCCATTTGTGGAGGTACTGCCATAGCTGCAGTAGCTCCAGTCATAAAAGCAAAACCCGAAGAACTGCTTACGGCTTTGTCAATTGTTTTTATCTTAAATGCTCTGGCTGTAATTTTTTTCCCTTTTGTAGCTAACTGGATAGGTTTGACCCAAGAGCAGTTCGGCACTTGGGTGGCCCTAGCCATTCATGACACGGCTTCAGTAATCGGCGCGGCGTCCGTTATGGGTGACCATGCTGTGGAAGTTGCGGCTACTTTAAAGCTTGGACGTACTTTATGGATTGTTCCTTTGGTATTGTTTTCAGCTTGGTATTTTAGAGAGAAAAAATCTACTCTTGGTGTCCCCATCTTTGTTCTTTTCTTTGCTTTGGCCGTAACGCTCAATTCTATCCTGTCCCCTTCCGAACCAATAAGCTCATTGTTGAAAGAAATTAATAGAATTTGTTTATTAACTGGTCTATTTTGCATTGGTACCCAAATAGACCAACCTGCAATTAAGCAAATTTCTGCGAAACCCCTTCTTTTGGCAATCTCCATTTGGGCTTTGGTTATTCCGATTTCCCTGTGGGTGGTTTAATGAGTTGCAATCAAACAACAGAAAATTCACACTGTCATACTATGGTTAACAACATTGATCTGCTTTTGAAAACAGGATGCGCATTTTTTCTGTCTTTTCTTATTGCTTTTCTAAGTTTCAACCTTTTCGGACATGGCACCGGGGGTTCGGTTTCTCAAGATGAAATTGATAAACGGGCCATTAACTTTCCTGACACACAGCAGTATCTAACCCTGGTTACCGACTTACATACCCACTCTGTTTTTTCTGACGGCCATGTATGGCCCAATATTAGGGTGTTAGAGGCACTTCGAGATGGCATCGATGCCTTAGCTATTACCGAACATCTGGAGCATCAACCTCACAGAACTGATATCCTAAATCCTGATAGAAATAAAGCTTATGAGGAAGCGAAAGCGGCAGCAGGAAGAAAAGATATTCTGATAGTTAATGGATCTGAAATCACTCGCGATATGCCGCCTGGCCACATCAATGCAATATTTATTAAGGACGCTAACAAACTTTTTAACATAGATCCCCCTAAAAATGATAAGACCCAAGAAATTTTGAATGAAAGAATTCGAGAGATGAAATGGGGGAATGACTTAGAAAAGGAATATTACTCTTTAGCCAATATATGGCCAGCAGAAGAAGCAATTGAAACTGCCAACCGGCAAGGAGCTTTTTTATTTTGGAATCACCCCATGTGGACTTCTCAATCTCAGGATGGAGTGGCTCGACTTACTCCAATGCACAAGGATCTCATAGCAAAAGGTTACTTGCACGGGATTGAAGTCGTGAACGGGAACTCGTATTCGGAGGAAGCATTTCAGATTGCCATAGAGAATAATCTCGCAATCATTGGTACATCAGATGTTCACAATTTAATTGACTGGGATTACAAACCTCATCTAGGCGGACACAGACCAGTAACATTGATCTTTGCTAGATACAAGAACATCACTTCCATCAAGCAGGCGTTATTGGAAAGACGCACAGTGATCTGGTTTAAAAACAAATTGTTTGGGCTGAAAGAAAATCTTGATCCCCTGTTAAATGCAAGTTTGTCCATAGAATCTGCTTCGTATTTACCTGGTACGAAAATAGTAGGCCTGACAATCAGTAATATTTCGGATGCTAAATTTCTCTTAAAAAATGCTTCAGGTTACACCTTTGCCAATAGTGATGACCTTGTGGAAGTTCCGGCTCAAGGAACTAAATACCTTCAAGTTAAAACGCTAGAGAAGATTAATTTGCTGACATTAAATTTTGGAGTATTGAACGCGTTGATTGCTCCCGGAAAGCACGCAAATATAAGCTTAAAAATAAGGATTTATTAAACAAAGCAATCCATGAAAGCTTTTTGGGTAGTCAGATGTCATGTGACGGACAAGGAAGCATATACAAACTATGTTGAACTAGCTGGAACAGCCATTGAAAAACACGGTGGTCAATTCCTGGTCCGGGGCGGGAAACAGATTGAAGTCGAAGGCGAGGGTTTCGAACGTACCGTGTTGGTGGAATTCAAATCTCTAGAGCAAGCACAGGCCTGCTATTTATCCGAAGAATATCAAGCAGCCCACAAAGTTCAAGAGCAGGCTGCTCAGAGACTTGTGGTGATGGTGGAAGGTCTTAACTGAGCATGCGCTCAGTTTCTTCCCAGAGTCGACTAGCTTCTTCTGAATCCACGGCCCAATTGTTGACGCCTGTGAAGCGGTCTCCCCCATCCTCCTCTTTGATAGCCACGTCGCAATTTTCGCAATAAACGCCGCCAATATTATCAAGTTTGGGGCTGGTTGCTGCCCACAGGGTAGTAGAAGCCCCTTGTGTAGGTGTTTTAAACATTTTAGCCACTCGTTCAGTTGGTTGGCCGTCTTCTCCCATCCAACCAAGGGCTACCATTTCTTCGTTTTCTAAATGTCTTTGTAAAGGCGTTATAATGCCACCTGGATGCACTCCAAAAGCTCTGATACCCCTATCTTGCATGCGTTTATCCACTTCGATTGCCAACAGACTTGAGGCCGTTTTAGATTGTCCATAAGCTACCCATTTGTCGTAGTCTGATTCGTTAAAATGAATGTCATCCCAACGAATGGCAGATATTTTATGTCCAGTTGAAGAAAGAGTTACCAATCTAGCACCGTTGGCAGCTTCCATTAACGGCAAAAGGCCTTTAGTGAGAATAAAATGGCCAACTTGATTAACCGCGAATTGCAGTTCCCATCCTTCCGGGGTTCGCATTTCAGGACAAGCCATCACCCCTGCGTTATTAATCAGAATATCAAGTGAGGTATGTACCGAGGAAAAATCATCGACAAAATTCTGGACAGATTTGGGATCAGCGAGATCCATCTTTGTAATATTATCGGAAGACACAATGCCATCCAATTCTTTGAGTGCGATGTTAGTTCTACGTGCCGGTACAAAAACTTTGGCTCCAGCTTCAACTAAGGCACGACTCGTTTCAAGGCCAATGCCGGAGTAACCACCAGTAACCAAAGCGGTTTTACCGTTCAGGTCGATATTTGACATTACTTCTGAAGGTTCGCTTTTAGCTCCAAAACCTGAACTAAGAGGTTTTTGTTGATTTGAAATCATAGTGCTGTACATACTATCAAAAATGTTGAAAAAGAACTTTAATACAAACTTACAAGAGAAAAGAACTTGAAAACTGATACTGTCATTATCGGAGCGGGTGTTGTGGGCCTTGCCATAGCAAGAGAAATTGGAAGAAAAGGTCATGAGGTAATTATTCTTGAAAAGCACTCTCGGGCTGGTGAAGAAACTTCTTCTCGGAATTCAGGTGTTATTCATTCGGGGATCTATTATCCAACTGGATCTAAAAAAGCAATCCTGTGTGTAGAAGGTAATAATTTATTATACGAATACGCTCAGAAAAGGAATATTGCACACAGGAACACAGGGAAAATAGTCGTCGCTACAACTGCTGAAGAAATAAACAGATTGGAATTATTATTTCAGAGGGGAACTGATAATAATGTTAAAGGTCTCAAGCTTTTAACAAAAAACGATGTTGTCAAACTACAAGCAGAGATCAAAGCAGAACAGGCTTTGTATTGTCCCAGTTCTGGAATTATTGACGCAGCTGAATTAGTTCAAAGTCTTGAAGCAGAACTGCAAGAGCAAGGGATAATCACAGCCTTTAATTCAACGGTAGAACAAATAGAAGTTAAAAGTTCTTCTGGGTTTACGGTCAAAGTAAGTACAGAAGAAAGTTTTTCTATTGAAGCTGAAAAAGTCATTAATTCAGCTGGCTTAAATGCAGTTCACCTAGCCAGCAAAATTAAAGGGATTCCAGAAGGAGTTATTCCCAAAGCCTATTTTGCAAAAGGACACTATTTCCAGCTAAGCGGAAAACACCCCTTTAATGACTACTTGGTTTACCCGTTGAATGACAGAGATGGTCTAGGGGTACATGTAAGTGTCGATATCAGCGGAAAAGCAAGATTCGGACCAGATGTTACATGGGTAAAAGAATTAGATTATAGCTTTAATGAATCTCTCAAAGACAAGTTTGTTGAAGCTATACAATCTTATTGGCCTGCTTTAAATCCTGATAAATTGCTACCGGATTACACTGGCATTAGGCCAAAGATCTACGGTCCAGAAGATGAGCCTGCAGATTTTCTAATACAAACTTCCAAGGAGCATCAAGTAGAGGGTTTGGTGAACTTACTAGGCATAGAAAGCCCTGGATTAACTTGTTCCTTTTCCATAGCAAGAGAAGTTGTTAAAGCTTTATTTTAATTAAGACTGATAAAGGATTTGTATTCAGACATATCCCAATTGGGGTATCTCAGTTGGGCTAGGGCAAGAGTTTCATCAGTCCAGAATGAATCTCCAGGAAGAGGGACTCCGAAACAACTCAGCTGGTCTGGAGAGGCGTGTTCAAAAATTTTATGCCAAGGTTTAGTAAAATGCCAGGGCCACGCCGTGTAGCCAATGGCATCGTTCCCGGCTTTCTTAAAACATGAAGTAACTGCGTAGCGATAACCTCCTGGGGCTGTAAGGTTAGTACCTCGATGAAAGACGTCTATTCCATAAGCCAACAAAGTTCCAGCGGGTCCTGCGGCACTGCGTTCAAAACTTCTTAATTCTTTCTGATGCGAAAGGTCTTCTCGGTGCTTGAGAAATCGCTTGAGGCCATCAAAATTTTTACTGTCGCTACGATTGACGTAGTGAGTAGGGCCGTGGGCTTCGGTGACGTCTGTAAAATAAATAATAAAGGCAATGGAATTAAAGCATTCATCTTCAGAAGGTACGGTGAGTGTGTGATTGCCAAAATCACAATGAAAAGCCTGATCAAAGTCTGCTTCGCCAGTGAATTTAGCCCAAGCCTGAGCTTGATACAGTTTAACGTCTTCCGTATTCAGAGCCGATCGAGCAAAGACGATTAACGCTGGATGTACTGCTATGAGATTGAGAGCATGAGAACAATCAAAGGGTATGTTTTCAAAGTTTCTGAATTGCTCCATAGTGGTTTTGCCCATCTTCTTACCCGAGAGTTGCAAGGGCAGCTTATTGCCTACTTCACCTTGTCGCTTTTTTTTAAGAGCTTCGGCTTCAACTTTTCGATCAGGAAAAATAATGTCAAAGTCTGCTATCACCTCAGCTATTTCCTCCTTTTCAAAGAACTCGGGAACGACGACGGCACCTTCTCGACGCCAAGTCTCTACATGTTCACTGGTATATCTTTTTTCCATAAAAATTCCTTTATTCCTTTATGGCGGCTTGAATTTCTTCGTTTATGTCTTTAATCCAAGCGCTGACAGTATCATAAAAAACAAAAGGTATAAGCGCATGGATTAAAGCTATCAAAGCCAGGAAAATTAAAATTATGGATAAGTTGAAGGCTTTAACACCATGTTGAATATAATTCTGTTTTGCTTCATTCAGGTGATTGAAATTAATCATCTTAAAGTCCCTCCAGTCTAATGCTGTTAAGAATCTTCCATTCTATATTTGTTGGATCAAAAGAAACCAAGTAAAAGGTATCAACCACAAAGTTGCCTTCCAAATTAGGCAGTTCTTTTAATAGGCTTTGTTTTTTTTCGTGGGCTTCTTTTCCATAATAAAGACTTAAGTGGGGCATAAACTCTAGATTTTCTGTGTTAAGAATGTCACAAATTTTGACTCTAACTCTTTTCAGCTCTTCATTAAGTTCGACAGCCACGTAGAAAGCCTGAAAAAAATAATCCTTCATTCCATAGCCTTTAAAAAATACCTTAAATGGTGAAAAGCTTTTGCTGAGTCCTAGTTCTACGTTTTTGATTTCAGAAGGATTTAAATTAAATGCACCGGCCAAAGTCATGTGTAAAGGAAATTTAGGACCATTTAGGTGTGTGTTTATTTCTTTTTTGGTGCTTAAAATTAAAGGCACTTCTTCCTTTTTTGGCATTGCCCAGAGAGTTAATAAGGACTCTTGTTGTGATTTTTGTTTGGTGACTCTCTTTGTTGTCATGATTAAGTCCTTCTTGGAAATATACGAATCACCAAGCTAAAAATACGACGTATATCAACCCTAATGAGATAAGTATTCTTTTCACGAACAGTATCTTAGTGATTCCACCATGCCTGATCGGAAAAAGCTCGCATGTCTATTTCATGACTCCATGAAGACCTATGCTGTTGGGCCAAGTGAAAATAGGTATCAGCTATTTCAGCTGGGAGTAGCAGACCGTCATGCTCCATGCCCCGAGTTTTTCTCAATTCTTGATATCTTTCAGGACCGAGCATCTTTCCAAGAGTATCGGGTGCATCGACAGCTCCGTCGATAATGATGTGGGCTACGTGGATGCCTTTGGCAGAAAACTCTGCGTTCAAAGATTGGCATAACATGCGTCTTCCCCCCATAGCCGCTGCGTGTGAATGCTGATTGCCATTGCCACGCATGGCTGCAGTAGCAGAGGTGACCAAGATGGTGCCTTTGCCTCTGGCTTCCATCAACGGGCAAATCACCTGCGCAGTTCTAAACAGTCCAAAAGTAGCCATACGCCAAGCCCATTCAAATTCCTTATAACTGGTTTCTTCGAGCGATTTCATACCCGTTTGAGCTCCTAAGTTATAGACGACAACTTCAATGGGCCCAATATCAGCTTCAATGGAAGTTATCATCTTTTCAATGCTGTTGTCTTCTACGGCGTTTAACAAGAAACCTGAGGCAGATCCACCCGCTTCCTCAATTCCCTTGACAAGCCGATTCAGGCCTTCTTCATCACTGCGTCGGCACAAACAAGCGTGATAGCCTTCTTTCGCGAAACGGCCTGCAACGGTTCCACCAATACCTGCTCCTGCTCCTATTACTAAACAAACTGGTTTCATGATTATCCTCTCCTAGTTAAAATCATATAATAAATTAGCAGGACATACAGAAAAATGAAAGTACCCACCATTGATCTCCAAAAACCAGACTCGGGTCAACTAAAGAATTTGGATGCCGCTTGTCGTGATCATGGCTTTTTCTTAATAAAAAACCATGGCATAAGAGATGCGATAAGTGAGATGTGGGATGCTTCGAACTGGTTCTTTAATCAGACTCGGGGTGACAAATTAAGCATTATTAGAACTGAAGAAAAACCCCTAGGCTTTTACGACCGAGAATTAACGAAACGCATGCGCGATCTGAAAGAAGTTTTTGATTTCATAGAGCCTAGGCCTGGCAAGGAAGACATCAATCAGTGGCCTGAAGACAAGGGTTTCAAAGAAGCCATGGAGAGTTTTTTTCAGGCAGCTTCAAAAATAGCTGAAAAGACTCTTGAGCTAGTGTTTAAAGCCTTGGTTACGGATTTGAATTCTATTAATGCCCCAATTGGTGATGCTCATACCAGTACGGTAAGATTGAACTATTATCCGGTGGGTGATCCTCTCTCCACAAAGGAACAAGATGAAGTTAATAAACTTGGAGATATGGCACTGCATCACCATACTGACCCGAACATACTCACGCTTCTTTTACAGGACATGACCGGGGGTCTGCAAACAAAATCAAGTGAAGAAGGCTGGATTGATGTGCCGCCCGAAGAAGATACCATCGTAGTGAATCTAGGCGATACAATGCAGGTATGGACCAACGATCAATACGTAGCAGCCATGCATCGAGTTGTTCCTCGTACAACAACAGATCGTTACAGTACTCCTTACTTTTACAATCCTTTACGCGAGGCAATCCTCGAACCTATCAGTGGACTTTCAGAAGGAGAACCCAAGTACAGACCTTTTGCTTGGAAGGACTATATTCGTGCACGAGTTGAAGATAACTATGCTGATCTTGGCGAAGACGACATCCAAATAGAACGATTCCGTGTCGCTTAAGAGTTTTTAATCATTGACTGAATGAAAAGGACTTCAGAATCATCAAAGGCTGAACCATCAGTTCTGAATATGTCATGAAACCAAATTTCGGGTTCTGGGATAGGGTCTTCAAGAGTTAGGAATTTTTTTTCTTGCTTCAATTTTTGTAGATCTGCAATCGTTGACCACCCAAAATGGGTTTGACTTTTACCTGCCACCAGGCCCCAGTTGTAACAGCCCACTTCATATTTTTTAAATATAGGTAAGCTAAATTCAAAAGTTGTGCCGAACTCTCTGGCCATATATTCGGTGCAAATCATAGGTCGGTTTAGTTTTAGGTGCTTCTTGATGACTTGTTCTAATTTTGTCCCTTCATAACAATGAAAAGTTATAACATCCGAGTTAACTCTATTGAGTTCAATAATCCCATCACTTCCAGATCCATCCAGACAAGCTGTCAGAGGTTGAGAGGGTCGGACCTCATGGGACCACTCCCACGCTAACTTCAACAGAGTCAGGGATTGTGTTCCAACACCGAACTGGCCTGGCTCATTGTAAATATCCCACATCAGTATTCTTTGATCCTCTGAAAACTTAGTTAAGACACCCTGTACAAAATCTTTTAGACGAATTAGTTCTTCTCCAGCCTTTTCTGAATGCACCGCATGCACCAGTTCAACTCCAGGGCTTTGCTTCCATCCGGAGTTGTGAACTCCAATCACGGGCAGGGGCTGTTTACCTGTCTTTGGATAAGGTCTGTGACAGTCATCAAATAAAACCAAGATAGGTCTGATGGAGTATTTGTTGCAGATATTTAGAAAGTTATCCAAACGAACGCAGAATCTTTTTGGGTCATGGCTCCACAGTAGGTCGTGAAGATAAACCCTCAAGCTGTTAAAACCTAAACTTCTGGCCCATCCGACCTCTCTTTCTATAGTCTCTTTATCATAGGTTTCTTGTTGAAACATTTCTAACTGGTTGATGGCACTGCTGGGCAAAAAGTTACAGCCTACTAACCAAGGTTGGTCAACATACCAAGCTTTTGCTTGTTGCTTACTCCACCTAGTCAATGTTCAACTGAGAGTTTAATTTATAACTGCTAGAGTTAATCCATCTCCAATCGGGACCATAGATACAGATACTCTTTTATCATTGGCGATAAATTCATTTAGTTTTCTAATAGCCTTGGTGTCATCATCATTTCTTTCGGAATCAATTACTGATCCACCCCACAAAACATTATCTATCGCTATTAATCCTCCTTTTCGGACCAGTCTTATACATTGTTCATAGTAGGCTGGATAATTTGCTTTATCGGCATCTATAAATGCAAAATCAAAAGAACCTTCTTGACCTTCAGCGAGTAAAGCATCCAAGCTTTCAAGTGCTGGGCCGAGCTTTAAACTAATCTTATGTGCAACTCCAGCTTGTTCCCACTTTTCCTTGCCCATAGATGTCCACTCTTTAGAAATATCGCAAGCAATAACTTCTCCATCTTCGGGCAGAGCTAATGCAACAGCCAATGCACTGTAGCCGGTAAAGGTGCCTATCTCAATTGTTCTCTTTGCTGACATTAATCTAATTAAGTTTCCCATTAATGCCCCTTGTTCTGGACATATCTGCATCATGGATTGTGGTAATTTGGCAGTTTCAAGTCTCAATTCTTTAAGAGCTGGATGTTCTGAAATCCCTTTTTCCCAAAGATAATCACGTAAGTTAGTTGTGTAATTTAAAATTCCTGTAGACATATTTACTCCTCGACCCTAAATATAACAAAATCATATTCCTTTTAGGAATCCTATCTCCTCAATCAACCAAAATAAAAAAGATTGGTGGTATTATGGTATTTTCATTTTTTTGGAGATAGATATGACCTATGCACCTGATAATCGTGCTTTCTATGATGCTGATAGCCATGTGATGGAATTACCCAATTTCATCATAGACTATGCTGACGAAAAATTTAAAGACCTGATACCCCCTGTTAGCTATCAAGCAAGCCTTGTCACAGATGAAGAAGTAGAAGAGATTCTTGCAAATGGAGGTAAACACACTAAAGAGCACATAGAAACTCAAATTGCTTTAGGAGATAATTTAATTGCAGAGTCTAAAGAAATCCAAGCACTTGGTGCTTTTGATAGGACAGATCGAAGCAAGGCTTTGGACATGCTAGGGTTTAAGAAGCAATTAGTATTTTCAACTCATAGCGTGGTTACACCTTTTAGAGATGTGAGGGGTAAGGCCAAATATGTTGAAAAGTTAGTTCCTAAAATAAGTCCTGAGTTGAGATATGGAGCAACTAGAGCACACAATCGAGCTATGTCAGATTTTTGTTCACAAGATTCAAGGTTAATGGGTGTGGGCGTAGTCCCGCTCCATGAACCAGATCTTGCTATGGAAGAGCTTGATTTAGCTATCAAATCAGGTCTGGAAGCTATATGGATCCCGCATTATGCTAGTGGAGATCGATCACCTGGCCATATTGAATTAAATCCTTTTTGGGAAAGGTTAGAAAGTAACAATATTCCTTTTCTTTTGCATGTAGGCGGCTCACCCCTTCAATTGGATAGAAGTTGGAATAACAATGGGAAGCCACCAAGCAAAGATTGGATGGGTGGTGGAGAAAATGTACGGGCAAAAGATATGGTAGTTATGCACCAAGGACCTGAAACATTTATTTCTATGATGGTATTAGATGGAGTGTTTGAAAGATATCCAAACTTAAGAGGAGCAAGTGTTGAGTTAGGAGCAGGATGGGTACCTGAAATGTTGGAACGATTGGATTGGGTAGTCAAAAGTTGGAAAAAAGTTGATAAAAACTTAGATGACATTTCAAGAAAACCTTCTGAGCAATTAACTCAACAAATGGCTTTTACACCGTATGTTTTTGAGAATATAGGAAATTTGATTGATAATTCAAATCCTAATCTGTACCTTTTTTCCAGTGATTACCCCCATGTGGAGGGAGGCCGGGATCCCATTGGAAGATTTGAAAGCTCTTTAGGAGATCGAGCAGAAGATATCAAAAATCTTTTTTACACAGAGAATTTTTTAAGGATTTTTCCCGAAGCTAGAGTCTAGTCAAAGACATTTATGGCGCACTACGTCATTGCCCAAATAGAAATAATTGATCGAGCCGAGTATGCAAAATATGAAGCTGGCTTTATGGATATCTTTTTAACTTACAAAGGTAAGATATTAAGTGTGGAAGAAAATGAGCATTTATTAGAAGGTCAGTGGCCATTTACAAGGACAGTACTGATCGAATTTCCTTCTCAAGAAGATGCGTTAGATTGGTATAAATCTGAAGAATATCAGACTTTAGCTAAACATCGGTTTTCCGCCAGCACTGCCAATATTATTATTGTTAGTGGGTTAGATTAGATATGAAAAATCTCTACTCAGTCTTGAGGCTTATAAGTAAGGATTGGCATTCTAGACCTTGGTGGATGAACCTGACATTTTACTTTTGCTTATACATGACTTTTATTTACTTACCTTTTGATTTATTTTTGAAACCAGTAGACGGAGATGAAGAAATCTGGTTTGGCTTCACTTTAACTGGATGGTGGGCAAAAGCTACCGAACCTTTGCATTGGCTAATTTATGGATTGGGAGCTTATGGTTTTTGGCGAATGAAGACTTGGATGTGGCCATGGGCCAGTGTTTACGTGGCTCAAATTGTTATCGCAATGTTCGTTTGGAATATTTTGAATGACATGGGCAGTTTGATGTCTGCATTTATTTCCGCTTTAATTTTTTCTATGCCAATGATCGCTTTGTGGCGTTCAAGACAGAAATTTATCAACTAAATAGAAACTCTTTAAAGAAGCTCAAATAAAATTACCTACTTAACCTTCTTTTAAGACGCCCTCTAACAAAACACTTGCTGTCATATTAACCTCCTTCTAGATATCATTATTATAATGTTAATTCTTGATTAACTTATTATGAAAAGATTCCTTTTCTATACACTTTTACTAATACTGATTGTTGTTTCAGCTACTCAATTCACACTACCCAGTAGACAAAGCACAAACCAGGATTTCGATGATCCTAACTATGTAGAATTTAAGTCTGGTGTTCGCCGATTACGTGATGGTACTGTTGAAGTCTCCAGTCTAGTAAACATGCCAGATGTCACATCAAATATGTTCCGATGGTGGTTTTCAGATTATCTGCAAACTACTGAACATTATAAAATGTGGCATCCTGAAGATCATGTGTGGATGGATTGGGAACACAAAAAAACGGGTGAAATTGTTGGCTCCCATCACCTTGTACATGAGTACATTGGAGGTCAAATGAGTAAACTTCGGATCCAGTTCGCATGGCCTCAGGAGATCCTTGGCTTTGATCCTAGTGACGAAAATACTGTAGTACTCTGTGCTCAAGTTGGCGAACTTGACTCTAGCTTGAACATTGCTGAGATGTGCCATGTTGCCCGGAATATGCCTTGGGGTTCAGAACTTCGTTCTCGCTTTTGGCTGGGTGTGGTTTCGGATCGAGAGGCTGCTGATTGGCAAAATTTTTTACTTTCCTTTGTTGCTAATAACCCAATTACTCGACGGTTCACAGTGTCTGAGGCTGAGGGGCTTGCTTTACAAAAACACTGTATCGAAGAAATGAGTTACCTTGCAGACATACTTCCGGTCATCTATAAAGAAGATTAATCCATGAATTAACATAAAATCAAAAGAGGTTTTAGAAATGTTGTTATCACAATTTCCAAGAATACATTTAGCTCACCTTCCTACACCCTTGGAATTCCTACCTCGACTAAGTAAACATCTAGGCGGGCCAAATATTTATGTGAAAAGGGATGATTGTACTGGTTTAGGTACAGGAGGTAATAAGACGCGTAAGCTTGAATTTTTGATAGCAGATGCGATAGAAAAGAAAGCCACTTCAATTATTACCCCAGGAGCAATTCAATCTAACCATGCTCGTCAGACTGCCGCCGCTGCTTGTAAAATTGGAATGAAGTGCGAATTGGTTTTTGAAAAAAGAACCGATAATCCAACTGAACTTTATCTTAATTCCGGCAATGTATTTTTAGATTATCTATTCGGCGCAAAAATTCGAGTAGTTGATAAAGGTTCAGATATGGAAGCTGAGATGCAAAAGGTTGCAGAAGAACTCAGAAACAAGGGAGAGGTGCCTTACATCATCCCTGTAGGGGGGTCCAATCCTGTGGGCGAGCTGGGCTACGTGGATTGTGCACTCGAAATTATTAAACAAACGAACGAACGTGATTTAGTTATTCACCATATTATTCATGCCAGTGGTAGTGGTGGAACACAATCAGGACTTATTTGTGGTTTAAAGGCTATGAAGAGTGAGATTCCATTGCTTGGTATCAGCGTTAGTGCACTGAAGTCAGATCAAGAAGAAAAAGTGTTTAACTTGGCTTGCAATACTTCTGAATACTTGGGGTTATCCGGTATTATTAAACGCGAACATATTGTTGCCAACAGTGATTATGTTGGCAAGGGATACGGAATGCCTACTAAAGAGATGAATGATGCCCTTATTATGCTTGCTCGTCTTGAAGGAATGTTATTCGATCCAGTCTATACTGGCAAAGCGTTAGCAGGCATGATCAGTTTGATATCTGATAATTATTTTAATAACGATGAAAACATTCTCTTCATTCATACTGGAGGAACTGCAGGTCTTTTTGCCTACCAAGATCAACTAAATATAGGATAAAAGGATTAAAGCTTGATGCCCCCTATAGGACTCGAACCTAAGAGTTTTTTTTAATCTTGTATCCGACTACTTAAGTTATACCTTCTTAAAAAGTTAACGAGAAAACTACTTAAAAGGTTCTGTCTTTTCAGTTCAATATCTAAATTAAATTATTTAATCATCCATCCAGTGCTTATGAGAGTAACTTTTGGGCTTGATCAAAACTCCACCATTACTTAATAATCAATAAGTTTTTATAAATTATTAGAATATTTTTTTAATTCTGATTAATAAGTTTAAAATGTGTTTTAAATTTAATTTAATGTAGGAGTAAATTGCATATGGCTAAAGATAGCGAAAGCAAATGCCCTGTTTTAGGAAGATCTCTACACACCTTAGGTTCAAGATCAAACCAGCACTGGTGGCCAAACCAATTGAACTTAAATATTCTTCACCAACACGATAAAAAGTCTAATCCCATGGGCGAAGATTTTGATTATCGAGAAGAGTTTAAAAAACTTGACTATGATGCTCTAAAGAAAGATCTAAACGATCTTATGACAGACTCACAGGATTGGTGGCCTGCTGACTATGGACATTATGGTCCTTTCTTTATTCGTATGACTTGGCACGCCGCAGGCACGTATAGAATTGGCGATGGTCGTGGCGGTGGCGGTACTGGTGCACAGCGTTTTGGTCCTCTTAACAGTTGGCCAGATAATGGCAACTTGGATAAAGCACGTCGACTCCTTTGGCCTATTAAACAAAAGCATGGTAAGAAGATTAGCTGGGCAGACTTGTTGATTCTAGCAGGTAATGTTGCTATTGAATCAATGGGTGGTAAGACCTTTGGTTTCGGTGGCGGACGTCCAGATATTTGGGCACCAGAAGAAGATATCTACTGGGGTATAGAAGACGAATGGCTCGGCAACAAACGCTATACGGGTGAACGTGATCTTGAAAATCCACTTGGCGCAGTGCAGATGGGTTTAATTTATGTTAATCCAGAGGGTCCAGACGGTAATCCAGATCCACTTGCAAGTGCGAAAGACATTCGCGAAACATTTCGTCGTATGGCAATGAATGACGAAGAAACTGTTGCTCTTACTGCAGGCGGACACACCTTTGGTAAGGCACACGGTGCAGGCGATGATGCTCTTGTTGGCGCTGAACCAGAAGAAGCCCCAGTCGAACAAATGGGACTGGGTTGGAAAAATGCCCACGGTTCAGGTAAAGGACGTGACAGTATTACAAGTGGCATCGAAGGTGCCTGGACTGCTAATCCTACTCAATGGGACAACGGCTATTTTGATCTCCTGTTAGGATACGAATGGGAACTAGTTAAGAGCCCTGCAGGCGCACACCAATGGCATGCTGTAAATCCTAAAGAAGAAGATCTTGCACCAGATGCAGAAGATGCTTCAATCCGGGTACCAACTATGATGACAACAGCAGATATGGCGATGCGTGAAGATCCAATCTACAAAGAGATCTCAAAACGTTTCCATGAGAATCCAGACGAGTTTGCAGATGCATTTGCTCGTGCGTGGTTTAAACTACTGCATCGTGATATGGGTCCTCTCACGCGTTATATGGGTCCGGAAGTTCCTGAAGAAGAACTTATTTGGCAAGATCCTGTTCCAGCAGGCAACACTGACTATGATGTAGATGCTGTTAAAGCACGTATCGCAGAAAGCGGATTAACTGTTCAAGAGATGGTAGAAACTGCTTGGGCCAGCGCTTCAACATTCCGTGGTTCAGATTTGCGTGGCGGTGCCAATGGTGCTCGCATTCGTCTTGCTCCACAGAAGGATTGGGAAGCAAACAAACCAGAGCAACTTGCTCGTGTATTAGGTGTGCTTGAAGGTATTGCTGCAGAAACTGGTGCGTCAGTCGCAGATGTGATTGTCCTTGCCGGTAATGTTGGCATTGAGCAAGCATCAGGCGCAAGCGTTCCATTCAGTCCAGGTCGTGGAGATGCTACACAAGAACAAACCGATGTAGAATCATTTGCTGTTCTTGAACCTTTTGCTGATGGTTTCCGCAACTATCAAAAGACAGAGTTTACAGTTAGCCCAGAAAAAATGATGCTTGACAAAGCACAGCTACTTGGACTTACAGCACCAGAAATGACAGTGCTTGTAGGTGGTATGCGAGCATTAGGTATCAGTACAAATGGTCACGGTGTATTCACTGATACACCAGGCAAGTTAACCAATGACTTCTTTGTCAATCTACTTGATATGAGAGTAGAATGGAAGCCAACTGGTAGCAATTCCTATGAAGCAACTGATCGTTCTACAGGTGAAAAGTTAAGAACTGCTACACGAGTTGATCTTGCGTTTGGTTCTAATTCTCAGCTGCGAGCCTTAGCAGAAGTTTATGCATGTGAAGAATCACAACAAAAATTTGTAAGTGATTTTGTAGACGCTTGGAACAAGGTGATGAATCTTGATCGTTTTGATCTAACTTGATCGAAGCTGATGATGGAATTAGACTAAAGTTTCTTTATCTAACAATTCTGAATCAGTCACGTTGTCTATTCACTATAATAATTACATCTATTCTGAAAAAATAAATGGGAGCATTCATCAATCATGGTCAGAAGATTTAATATCTTCATAATATTTAAATATTGATATAAAAAAGCCCCTTTGATTATTCAGCGGGGCTTTTTTTATGACCATTCAATCCATAAATTTGCCCCCGTTTTTTAATTCCAAAATATAAAGATGCTTCAAACAACACAAAAACTCATCCTTAAACTCTTGGATCACCCCAAATACACATTATCATTTTTGGCGGCGGTGACTATCATCCTTGGCAGTTATCTTCCTGGATTAAAAATGGATTTTACTATCGAACAGTTGTTTAGCCAGAATGATCCTGTAATTGAAAGGTTTATGACGATTCGTGAAGAGTTCGCCGGGGTAGATAATATTGTATTTCTCATCTATGAATCTGATAACCCCTTCTCCCATACAAACTTAGTGAAAAATAGACAAATGGTTGAAAACCTGGCGCAAATCGAAGGGGTAGAATCCGTTAAGAGCCTGACCAATATTGAATTGTTTACGGAAGGCGGCGATTATCTCCTTCAGCCGGTATATGATGAAATTCCAATATCCGAGGATTCATTAAGGGCTGCGAAGAATCGAATCATGTCATCCGAATTGATAAAAAATTATATGATTTCAGACGATGGAGAAGTAACAGCCATTCTGGTAGAGATTGATCAGGATTACAACGAGCATAAAGGAAGGGAACGGATTCTATCCGAAATTGATCAGGTCCAAACAGGGGTGGATTGGGATTGGCATCAGGCAGGATTGCCTGTCATCCGTACACGATATGTGCAATACATGATAGCCGATAATATAAAATTTTTACTCCCGGTTACCATGATGTTGATTATTTTTCTTTCGGTTCTTTTTCGAACGCTTGTTGGACTGGTGCTGCCATTAATGGTGGTGAGTCTAACCATAATCTGGACATTGGGATTCATGGTGGCTTCTGGCGTCACCATCAATATTATTTCTTATATGATTCCCACATTGCTTATGATTATTGGCGTGAGTGACTCGGTCCATTTTCTTGTAAAATATTTTCATACGCTCAAAGAAGTTGGTCACCGAAAAAAAGCATTATTTCAGACAGTTAAAAAAATAGGAACGGCAATTTTTCTCACGAGTATCACCACGGGAATTGGTTTTGGCGCCCTGTCCTTTGTTAATATTAAAATTGTGAAAGAATTTGGAATTTATACAGCAGTTGGCGTCTTTTTTGCTTTCATCATTACGGTACTTTTTATCCCATCCATGCTCATGATTATCAAGCGTACACCTGAATCAAAACTGGATGCTTATTCCCGAGGATTCAGAATGCGGATCATCAATCGCATTATTATTTTTGTCAGAGCCTACCCAAAGCGTATCATTACGGTGGGGCTTCTAATTTCTCTCATTGGAATATTTGGTGCGGTCCAAATGAATCCCCATTCAAAACTGTTAGAAGATTTGCGCCCGGGGAACACACTGCTAGATGATATGCATGTGGCGGAAGAACGGATGGGCGCCGTCCTTCCGGTAGAAATAATTATAGAAGTGGATGAGGATGGCCCATTTGAGGATATTCAGGATGTGGCGGTCCTTACCTTTTTGGATCAATTATCTCGTTATGTTTCAGACATTCCAGAAGTGGGGAAAGTGGTATCTGTTTCGGATTATATGAAAGAAATCCATCGTGCCATGAATGAGGGCGATCCGGCCTATTATAAAATTCCTGAATCCCGGGAAATGATTGCCCAGTATATGCTGCTGTATGAAAGTGAATTTGAATCGCTCATGAATATTGATTATACCAAGTTGCGAATAGCAATCCAGATAAAGGATATTGATTCCCGCCGAAGTACGGAAATGGAAAATGAAATCAATAATTATATTTTATCAATCGTACCAAAAGGACTCACGGTTGAAGTCACGGGGACAGCATTTCTCGCCTTACGCACGAATAATTATTTGGTACAGAATTTAGCCGGCAGTTTTCTGATTGCTTTCGGTGTGATTACTATTTTGATGGCATTCCTTTTTCGGTCGGTTAAAATGGCCTTGATTTCTGTATTGCCCAATATTATCCCCATGATGATCATGGCTGCCGTGTTGGGTTTTTTCCAAATTCCATTACGCCCAAGCACGGCCATGACATTTGCCATTGCGTTTGGTATTGCCGTAGATGATACCGTCCATTATCTCACGCGCTATCGAATGGAACTGGCGGAAGCTGACTGTCATTATCGACAGGCCAACGATGCAACCCTCATGGGAACCGGTATCGCCATGATGTCTACCACTACCATTTTGGTATCGGGATTTTTTGTCCTCACCTTATCCGAATTCACACCCACCATTCAGTTTGGCACCTTATCTGCCATAACCATTTTATCCGCTTTGGTGGCCGATCTTACATTTCTCCCAGCCCTATTGAGTCTCGTGAAACCAAAAATTCGCGGAGGAAAAGGCTAAAAACTTTTTTCCTGTTCCCTTGTCTTAAAACTCCAGTAATTTCTCAGTTAATTAACCAGAAAATCTTTATGCGGTCCATCTTATTAATCATTGTTCTTATTGGCACACTTCCCGCCCAGGAATCGGACTATTTTCAGCAATATGTGGATTATGATATTCAGGTCACATTGGATGATACCAATCATACCATTATGGCCTATGAAAAAATGGTGTATCAAAATAATTCTCCTGATACATTGAATTTTATTTGGTTTCATATTTGGCCAAATGCCTATAAAAATGATTCAACCGCATTTGCGAAACAAGCGGGAGAAAATTCCCGTTTCAGCCGTTCCGATTCCACACAGCGGGGATTTATAGATAGTCTGGATTTTTCCATCGATGGTCAAAAAGCAGATTGGGAAATACATCCGGAATGGATTGATGTGATTAAATTGAAATTGCATTTCCCTTTGTACCCTAAAGAATCCATCCGTATTGAAACGCCATTTTTTGTTAAAATTCCCCAAGTATTTTCCAGATTGGGTCATACGGGAAAACATTATGAAATGACCCAATGGTATCCAAAACCAGCGGTATATGATCGAAAGGGATGGCATCCCATGCCATATTTGAATCAGGGCGAGTTTTATTCAGAATATGGTTCATTTGATGTAAAGATTACATTGCCGAAGAATTACCGTATCATGGCTACAGGGGACTTGGTGGATGGGGAAGAAGAATATGCTTGGCTTGATTCTCTCACCGTGGTGGCAGATTCAATTCACAGTCTACCAGAAAAAGATTTTAAAAAGTGGGTGAAGTCCCAAAAGAAAAAATCAGATTCAGATACCACAAGCAGTGAAATGAAAACACTCCATTTTCACCAGCACCATGTTCATGATTTTGCCTGGTTTGCAGATAAAAAATGGCTGGTTCAAAAGGGAAAACTAAACTTAGCAGATTCCACACGCAAAGTAACGCTTTGGTCTTTTTATCTACCTAAAAATGCAAAACTTTGGGAAAATTCAATCGAATATCTTCATGACTCCGGTTATTGGTACAGCCGCTATTATGGGGACTACCCCTATAATCACATTACGGCGGTGGATGGAGATTTATCTGCCGGCGGTGGTATGGAATATCCAAACATTACAGTAATTTCAAAAATGCCGGGGAAACAAATGCTGGAAATGGTCATCATGCATGAGGTTGGCCACAACTGGTTTTACGGTATCCTCGGGAGCAATGAACGATACCATACATGGATGGATGAAGGGTTGAATGATTATACGAATATTCGATATTGGCAGGATAAATATAAAGAACAGGATGAACGGTTTGTGGTTGTGGATTTTATCCAAAATAAAATGGGTATTGGCCGCAATTTGAAATTCAGCTGGTTTGAATATATCCGTTATGCCGCTTCGGCCAAAAGCCCCAAAGCCCAGCCATTGAATCTAAAAGCGGATGAATTCACAGGTGGGAATTACGGGCAGAACTATTCAAAAACGGCCGTATTTACCCGATTTCTTCAACACTATCTCGGTGAAGGTAAAATGGATGAAATCATGCAGGATTATTATGAAACATGGAAATTCAAACATCCCTACCCTGAAGATATTCGAACCGTATTCGAAAAGCATACGGATAAAGATTTAAGCTGGTATTTTGAAGGTGTTATTGAAACGACGGATTATATAGATTATTCTATTCGGAAAAAAAGAAATCAATTCACTGTCACAAACAATGGAAACTTGAAAATACCCGTAGAAGTTGTTTTATATGGGAATAATCATGAAGAATTGGAGCGGCGATGGTTAGAAGGTTTCGAATGGCGTACCGTGATCAAAGCACCGGCGAATGCCTGGTATGCGATTATTGATCCGGATGAACATATGCCCGATGTAAATCGATCCAATAACGCCACCCGGGCAGAAACCCATTTTCATTTTGTCTGGGATCAGCCCACTTATTATGATCGGGATATCAATTTGCTCCCATGGATTAATTATAATTATTACAACGGGTGGGCACCAGGGCTAATGATGTATAAGGGGGGCACACCGGGATATAATTCCACCGCCGTATTTCAGCCTATGCTGGATTTAAAAAATGAAACCGTGGTTGGCAATATATCTTATATAAAAAAGTTAGATCCCAATGCCAGGTTCAATAAAGCGAATTTATTTTTTAGAGGATCCCAAATGGGAGGAAGATCTTTAGGCGCCATTATTTATTCCGGATCGTTTGGAGATAGTGAATCTGGAGGATCTATGAATATGGGCATTCAATATGCCTATTTGGATTCAGCCGCCTTTGATACCACCCTTTATACGTTTGGTGGTCATCCCGTTGTTGAACTCGGGATTCGTCAGGGGTGGAGGCCTAAAGGGGAGAAATATTCCTTGAGCACCCATACGGAAATCAAATTTGGGAATGGATTTTCTACTGCCAGTTTTGAAACGAAAATAAAACTGAATTTCACAAAAAAATTGGGTGTAGATATCCGATTATGGACCGGTAGTTTTCTCAATAATAAAAAGGTTCCAAACCATTTTCGTTCGTATTTAAGTGGTGGTGTAGATCCCACATTTTCATCATTAATTCTCGACCGAACGGGCCAGTCCAAAATGGCCATTATTCAAAACCAATATCTCCAGCAGGGCCCGGGGTTACGCGGTGTTTTGGCTGACGAAAATGGCAGCCCTTTGGCGTCCACAGGATTTACATGGGGCGTGAATGTTGACCCCAGTTTTCCAATCTATCTTGATATGGCTGGCGGTGATGATTTTACAGATACTTTTACAGCGGCCGGATTAAAGTTTGGCCCCATCATTTTGCCCTTATATCAAAGCTGGGAGACGGAAGGCAAAACAGCAGAAGATTGGCATTGGGTGAAAGAGCGAATGCGATTTACCTTTAATTTTGATTTGGAACAATTGACCCAAATTTCATTTTAATGGGTTTCACTGGGGTAAAATACACATTAAATTCTTACTGAAATTAGCGCCACATTATTAATGTTTGAGGTAAGAATAAATGATGAAATGGACTAAAGAAAAGTTCGTAGAAGATTTGCGGAATAATTGTTCACGTGAGATTGCAAAAATTGGTGAACAGATTATTGAATTTTCTGAGAAAAATGCCACTGAAATGTCCTGGGGACGGGGGGATGATCATGGCACATTCACCTTTCGCTGTAATTCGGATTTTGGAATGCTGCCCCTATTCCACATGAAATCCAATGGTCAACTCAACCTACAGATTAATTTTCTACGGGAAAAAGAATTGCCCAAAATGGTCATGCGTGATATGCTGGTGAAATTAGAGGCCAATTTTCTTCGGGATTATGATGCTGAATCCTATCCGGTGGACTCCTATGAAGAAATGGAATTCATGTTTCACACGCATACACAAGTGGACAAGTTTATCAGTACCATTGAAGGGTGTGTCTATCGTCTAAAGCAATAATATGAATGCTGAATTATATTTTATTGGAGCCCTGTTGGCATTTGCCGGTGGGGCTTTTTCTTTTTATTTTTATGCTGTTTCTAATCATCGGATACTTTACAGCCAATGGTGGGTCCCTAGGGTTTGTCAACTCGACCTGGCTGAATGTGTTTCCATCATTAAAACGAAATATGGAGAGATTTTCGGAATTCAAAATGCCTTATCCGGAACCATATTTTTAATTGCTTATGGGTTTGCGCTTATGGGAGTTCCCATGCGTTTGATTCCTGAATTCGTACCATTTTTTATGGGTGCGTTCACCATTATTATTGGTTTATATCTTATATATGGATTATTTAAACTCAAAACTGTTTGCCCGATTTGCATCACCGTCCATGTGTTGAATGTCGTTATTTTTTCGCTTCAACTCATTTAAAGGATCCAACTAATGCAAGAGGGTTATGATTATTTCAGTTCGATAAAACAAATGTTTAGATAAATTCTAATATGGGTGCATCACTTTATCTTCTCATTATAATCATTTTCATTTTCGTTGGTGTGGCTGTTTTGATTGCCAGATCCAACCGAGCGGAGGATACATATGATGATCTTGAAACGGACGCATGGGATTGTCCCGAATGTGGGTTTCACGTTCAGGCCGGAAACACCTGTATTTATTGTGGTGAAGAAAAACCAACATTGTAATTGTATTTTTCAAGATTAGTATTCCATGTAATTTGCGCCAATAATTATCATGGAATTTAAAAATCAACAGACCCTTTCTCCTCTGACCCGTTTTTTAATAAAAGTGAGCGCCATCTATATTATATGGTATTTGATTTATGATTATTATCTGCTTCCCGATGGGCAACTCGATACATTTCTCAGTCTATCTGGTGTGAATCTCGCAGGCGGTATTTTGAATATATTTGGCTGGGATATTTATTCCGAGACACGCCATTTTATTTAATGTTCATGAGCATATATATAAAGTGTTATTTTTAATTGTGTCTTTAATGGGTTTGAAACCTGTTTTTATGAATCACAAAATTGATGGTTAACATATGAAACGATTTCCCATCTATGAACCTATGACTGTTTTTACTGATATATTAATTCTGATTGTTGGCGTGTGGTTTGCTCGTGAAATCGACATGTGGTATCATGTGCGACTTATGGAAGTCCATTGGCATTTTGGCAAGTATTTTTATATACTTGCTTTTACCGCATTGGCCGGTGCCGTCTATCATACCATTCTTCCGGAGCATGAGATTGTCCGGGATTTTATTTGGAAACTGACCATGTTAGGCATGGGTTTTTCTGTATATACCATGCTTATGGGTACGCTCTATTATATCCTGCCGTTTGATACGGTACAAATGCTGAAGTTGGGTGTGACGGCCGTCATTTTTGGATTTACCATTTGGATTTATTTTGATTCTGATTTTATGAATGCAATCAAATTATATTTGCCCAGCGCGTTGTTTATTATCGCTGTTATGCTGTATGGATGGCTGGGAAAAGGGGATACGGGTGCCCTATGGATAATGTGCGGTTTTTTAATCACATTATGCGGCGCTTTTTTTCTGGTCACAAAGTTTGGCTTTCATCAGCACTTTAACCATAATGACATTTTTCATATTATTCAGATAATTGGGATGGTTTTCATTTATAGGGGCACCATGCTGATTACCAATTATGGATATAAATAATCCCGTAAAACCACTCTTTGGAATAAAAATTAAAGCCTAAATTGGCGCTCAATTTTTCAAGGAAATATAGTGGATATCCAACTTAAAGAAACCAGTAGTTATGCACGTGAAGCGGACATTGACCTTTCATGGGAGGAAATTGCATCGGATTTTGAACAGGCAATCAAGCAATTTTCTAAACGGGTAAAGCTTCCCGGATTTCGTCCGGGAAAAGTACCGCGGAAGATTTTAATGAAACAGTTTCAACCTGCCATCGAAGCGGACTTTGTAGAAAAATCCGTCAATACGTATTATCTAAAAGCACTTCAGGAAAAAGAAATTATCCCCATCAATATGGGGAGCGTAAGTGATGTGCATTTTCACCATGGGAAACATTTTAAATTTAAAGTGGCATTTGAGATTGAACCAGAAGTCACAATTCCTAAAATGAAGAGAAAAAGCCTCAAAGTTGAAAAAACAAATTATATAACCGACGATGAGGATATTGATATGGCCATTGATGAAATTCGCCATGGTCATGCAGAAGTTAAAACGGTTGAAGACGGGGCGCAACTGGATGACTATGTCATTTGCGATCTTCAGGAAATTGATACTTCCGGCGTTCCCATTATTGGGAAAAAATTAGAAACACGCTATATTAAACTGGGGCAAATTCCATTCGATGGAGATAACCAGAAAAAACTGGAAGGCATAAAACCAGGTGAAAAAACCCAAGTATCTGTTCCCGTGGATGAAAAAGGTTCAACCAGTACTTTTGAATTATCAGTCCAAAATGTGGAACGTCAAATATTACCGGAAGTGGATGAAGACTTTATTAAAATGGCCGACCCTGAAGCAGAAAATGTGGCAGATTATCGGGGACGCATCAAGGATCGATTGGGTAAAGCCTATGATCAGCGGTCAGAAAAAGCGTTTGATGAGCAATTAACCGATGCCATGATAAACCACGTGAATCCGGAATTTCCACCCTCCATGGCGGAATCATACTTGGGCCATATGGTGGAAGATGTCATGAAAAATAACCCTGCAGCAACGGATAAAGAAAAAATAAAAGAAATATATCAACCGGTGGCGGAACGCAATTTAAAATGGTACCTGATTCGGAATACGATTATAAAAAATGAGGAATATGAAATTACCAAAGAAGACGTTCAGGCAGATATTGATCAACGAAAAGAAGCGAATCCGAAGGAAGCCAAGGAATTGGAAAAATATTTTAAAAAACCCAGTAACCGCAGCCGTTTGGAAGATGATTTGATGGAAAAGAAAGTCTTGGCTTATTTAAAAAACTTTACGAAAATCAAAGAGGTCAAAGTGAATACAAAAGACCTCCGTAAACAATCTGAAGGAAATGTACAGTCATGAAACATGAAAACCCAATAAATCAATTAATCCCAATGGTGGTGGAACAGACAGGGCGTTTTGAACGGGCCTATGATATCTATTCGCGCCTCCTGAAAGAACGGATTGTATTCTTAGGCACCCCAATTGATGATACAGTAGCATCCGTTATTATTGCCCAACTTTTATTTCTTGAGGCAGAAAGCAGTGAAAAGGATATTTACCTTTACATCAATTCCCCAGGAGGCATCATCACTTCCGGAATGGGAATATATGATACTATGAATTATATTAAACCGGATGTGGCAACCATATGTATGGGGCAGGCCGCCAGTATGGGTGCTTTTCTTTTAGCCGGTGGGAAAAAAGGAAAAAGATCCGCATTACCCAATGCCCGGATAATGATTCATCAACCAATGGGTGGAGCAGAAGGGCAGGCGTCCGATATTAAAATCCAGGCAGATGAAATACTGCGCTTAAAAAATACACTCAATAAAATTTTAGCCAAAAATACAAAAAAGACCCTTAAAAAAATTGAAAACGATACGGATCGAAATTTCTTCATGAGCACAAAAGAAGCCAAAGATTACGGCATCATTGACACCATTCTTTCGGGACGGAAATAACCGATAAATTGAAGATTCCAACGCCATTAGATCCAAAAGCCGGTGAACCAGAATCCACCGAGCCCAGACTACACCGACCGTCTGAAATTAAAGCGTATCTTGATAAATATGTTATTGGTCAAGAAAGTGCAAAACGGGCCGTGGCGGTGGCGGTGTATAATCATTATAAACGAATTCTCTCTGACCATGCAGATGATGATGTTGAATTAGATAAAAGTAATATTCTGATTATTGGCCCCACGGGAACAGGGAAAACATTAATTGCAGATACGCTGGCCAGATTTTTAGCTGTTCCGTTTGCTATCGCTGATGCCACCACCTTAACCGAAGCTGGATATGTGGGGGAAGATGTTGAAAATATTCTGGTGCGATTACTCCAAATTGCCAACTATGATATTTATAAAGCCCAGGCGGGTATTGTTTATATCGATGAAATTGATAAAGTGGGGCGAAAAAGTTCAAGTGCTTCCATTACGCGGGATGTCTCCGGGGAGGGGGTACAGCAGTCCCTGCTGAAAATATTGGAAGGAACGGTGGCCCATATTCCACCCAAGGGAGGACGGAAACATCCAGAACAAAGTCTCATACCTATTGATACCAAAAATATTTTATTTATTTGCGGCGGTTCCTTTGACGGCTTACCGGAGATCATTGGCCGACGCGTTAATACGGCTGAAATCGGTTTTACGAAGACATTGGCAAAAACGGAGAAGGCAGACGAAATATTGAAAGAAGTTATTCCGGAAGATTTGGTGAAATTTGGATTCATTCCAGAACTGATTGGACGTCTGCCAATTGTGACCACACTCAATCATTTGGATGAAGCAGATTTAATGCGCGTATTGCTGGAGCCAAAAAATTCATTGGTGAAGCAGTATAAAAAATTATTTCGGATGGAGGGTGTTGAACTTTTATTCCGGAAGGAAGCACTGCAGGAAATAATCAAATTGGCAATCAAACGAAATTCTGGTGCACGGGCATTACGTTCTGTAATGGAATCTTCTATGCTTGATTTAATGTTTCATCTTCCTGAATATTCAGAAGATCGTGTCACAAAAATCACCATTACAAAAGAATTTGTCCTTCGAGGTAAAAAGCCACTCATGCGTCGCAGCCGCCGTTCGGCATAGTTTTTTCCTTTTTTTCTTTTAAATTTTTTTGCAATACTTTTTAATTTCTGTATCAGGTTTTTCAAAGGATTCTTTTATATTTAAGTGCGGTTCCGAGGCATGAAAAACAAATTATACTCCAGATATTGTATCATCGTTGCAACACTCAGTATTTCTTGGGCACAGCAACAGTATATTAGTCCCGAGGATATTAAAACGGAATGGGGAAATTATACCACTTTTCAAAAACAGGAGTTGGTCAATTTTGCCACCTTTTTATATGATGAGGGATTTTATGAACGAGCTTTACTAAGCTATTTTCAATTTTTATATAAATATCCTAAAGACGAATTGGAAGTGGCTGCCTATTTCCAGATTGCAAAATGTTATGAATCATTGGAAAACTGGGGATTGGCCCAGAATTATTACAATCGCATTTTGGAAGAAAGTCCGCCAGGGACCCTTGCGGCAAATACGGCGCAATATCAGCTCTATTATATAATGTTAACCAAAGAAGAATATGGTACCATTATTGACAGCACGAAAAATACTGAAGATCCGTATGAATTAGTCTTTCGTGCCTATGCTCATTTTGAGTTATTGGAATGGAAGGAGTCACGCCAGGCGTTTAAAGCCGCCGAAGCATTATTTGATCACGCCCATTATTCAAAACAAATCCGACCTTGGTATAAAGCAATCACAACGGCAGAAAATGCACCGTTAAAAGAAAAGACACCGGCACTGCTTTCCTCACTTGCACCGGGTGGCGGATTTATTTATTTAAAACAGACTGAAAATGCTATTGGTGCCATGGGAGCTTCGTTTTTGTTATACGCGGCAATGTTGACCATGCCTTCTATCGTTCAAAAAGGAGGGTTATCTGTCATGGATAACCGCCAGGGGATGGTTCCTGTTTCAGGAGGTTTGGTCACTAAAAATGGATTATTTCAGTCATCGGTAGGTTACCAAATCCCTAACAAAATATCGTTGGAATCTAAAAGGGGTGCGGTTTTTATTCCACCGGTGATGATAGCCATCGGGCTTTATGCCGGGAGTATGTGGAAAGCAATCCATGATATTGATGAATCTAATCGCAAGTTAGTGAGGCGGTTTGCTGGACGTGTAACGGCCAAATTACTGATTGAAAGATTCATGGATTACAACACGCCGGATTTTATTATAAAATAATTTAAAATAGTGCAAATAAATATTGCACTGGCATAATAATAAATAGTATTTTTGCAGGCTGTTCAAGACAGCATTATTCGTTTTTTGAAAATTGGGTATGCGTGGTCCAATTAATTGGATTTGAGAGTCGCTCCTACTCGGAGCGACAAAGACAGTACAGAATCAAACATACAATGGAGAGTTTGATCCTGGCTCAGGACGAACGCTGGCGGCGTGCTTAACACATGCAAGTCAAGGAGAACGGATCCTTCGGGATACTATTAAACTGGCGAACGGGTGAGTAACACGTAGGCAACTTGCCTTGGAGATTGGGATAACCCCGGGAAACCGGGACTAATACCAAATAATGCAGCGTATCCTTCGGGATATGTTGTTAAAGTGGGCTTCGGCTCACACTTCAAGATGGGCCTGCGTCCGATTAGCTTGTTGGTGAGGTAATGGCTCACCAAGGCGATAATCGGTAGCTGGTCTGAGAGGATGATCAGCCACACTGGGATTGAGATACGGCCCAGACTCCTACGGGAGGCAGCAGTGGGGAATTTTGCGCAATGGACGAAAGTCTGACGCAGCAACGCCGCGTGATCGATGAAGCTTTTAGGAGTGTAAAGATCTGTCGTGAGGGAAGAAAAATCTGGATGTTAATAATGTTCAGACGTGACGGTACCTCATAAGAAAGCACCGGCTAACTTCGTGCCAGCAGCCGCGGTAATACGAGGGGTGCTAGCGTTGTCCGGAATTACTGGGCGTAAAGGGTCCGTAGGCGTCTTGTCAAGTTGATCGTTAAATCCACCGGCTTAACCGGTGATCTGCGATCAAAACTGGCAGGATAGAATATGTGAGGGGAATGTGGAATTCCTGGTGTAGCGGTGACATGCGTAGATATCAGGAGGAACACCAATGGCGAAGGCAGCATTCTGGCACAATATTGACGCTGAGGGACGAAAGCGTGGGGAGCAAACAGGATTAGATACCCTGGTAGTCCACGCCGTAAACGATGAGTACTTGGTGGTGGGGGATTCGACCCCTTCACTATCGGAGCTAACGCGTTAAGTACTCCGCCTGGGGACTACGGCCGCAAGGCTGAAACTCAAAGGAATTGACGGGGACCCGCACAAGCGGTGGAACATGTGGTTTAATTCGATGCAACGCGAAGAACCTTACCTGGACTTGACATGTTAGTGTAAGCCCGATCAAAGTCGGGCCCTCTGCGAGCTTGCTCAAAGACACTATCACAGGTGGTGCATGGCTGTCGTCAGCTCGTGTCGTGAGATGTTGGGTTAAGTCCCGCAACGAGCGCAACCCCTGTCCTTAGTTGCCAGCACATAATGGTGGGGACTCTAAGGAGACTGCCTGGGATAACCAGGAGGAAGGTGGGGATGATGTCAAGTCAGTATGTCCCTTATGTCCAGGGCTACACACGTGTTACAATGGCCGGTACAATGGGCTGCGAACCTGCGAGGGTAAGCCAATCCCAAAAAACCGGCCCCAGTTCAGATTGGAGTCTGCAACTCGACTCCATGAAGGAGGAATCGCTAGTAATCGCGGATCAGCACGCCGCGGTGAATACGTTCCCGGGTCTTGTACACACCGCCCGTCAAGCCATGGAAGTCGGCAGTACCCGAAGCCGGTGTCCCAACTCTTCGGAGAGGGAGCCGTCGAAGGTAAGGCTGGTAACTAGGGCTAAGTCGTAACAAGGTAGCCGTACCGGAAGGTGCGGCTGGATCACCTCCTTTCTAAGGAGAATCCCACTTTATGTGGGATATGGTCGAACTCATTTCCTTGTGATCACGCATACCTATTTATTTTTGGGCTTGTAGCTCAGGTGGTTAGAGCGCATCCCTGATAAGGATGAGGTCCGTGGTTCGAGTCCACGCAGGCCCACTTGATCTATCGTCCCGATAATTTTGGGGCTGTAGCTCAGTTGGGAGAGCGCCTGATTTGCATTCAGGAGGTCGCAGGTTCGATCCCTGTCAGCTCCACCAGAAAGATTTTGTTTTTTGAAAATTGGGAATTGATGTCGATTCACAAATGTGAATCGTCTTCTGCAAACTGCGGAAGGCGGTAACTTCATTTTGTGACACTGAAATAATAAAAAAGTGAAAATATTTCTTATCGTTAGATAAGAAATATTGATCATTCAAATGATCAAGAGCCTTTGGTAAAGCTACTAAGAGCGTATGGAGGATGCCTAGGCACATGGAGGCGATGAAGGACGTGGTAAGCTGCGATAAGCTTCGGGTAGGTGCAAACAACCTTAAATCCGGAGATTTCCGAATGGGACAACCCAGCCCGGGTTATGCCGGGTTACTCCCACCTGAATACATAGGGTGGGTTGAGCCAACGGGGAGAACTGACACATCTAAGTACCCCCAGGAAGAGAAAATACTAATGATTTCCCCAGTAGCGGCGAGCGAACAGGAAAGAGCCTAAACCGTTAACGTGTCAAGCCCAAGAGCGTTGCGCTAACGGTGTTGTGGGACTGGAATAGAGTCAATCTTGGACGACTCGACAAGTCAAAAAATCAATCGTTAGATGAATTGGTATGGAAAGACCAGCCATAGAAGGTGATAGCCCTGTAATCAAAAACGAGCGATCTTGTTGATTCCAGATCCCGAGTAACACGGAACACGAGAAATTTTGTGTGAATCTGCCGGGACCATCCGGTAAGGCTAAATACTCCCATGTGACCGATAGTGAACTAGTACCGTGAGGGAAAGGTGAAAAGTACTCCTAGCGGAGAGTGAAATAGAACCTGAAACCGTGCGCTTACAAGCGGTCGGAGCTTCGATTTATCGGGGTGACGGCGTGCCTTTTGCATAATGATCCAGCGAGTTGCTCGTATGTTGCAAGGTTAAGATCCAAAGATCGAAGCCATAGGGAAACCGAGTCTGAATAGGGCGTTAAGTAGCATGCGGCAGACCCGAAACCGAGTGATCTAGCCATGGCCAGGTTGAAGTTCCGGTAACACGGAATGGAGGACCGAACCCACCAGCGTTGAAAAGCTGGGGGATGAGCTGTGGCTAGGGGTGAAAGGCCAATCAAACTCGGAGATATCTGGTTCTCGTCGAAATGCCTTTAGGGGCAGCGTTGTATGAGTGTATCGGGGGTAGAGCACTGAATGGGCTAGGGGGCCTACAAGCTTACCAACCCCAATTAAACTCCGAATACCGAATACATGATGTACAGCAGTGAGGCTGCGGGTGATAAGATTCGTAGCCGAGAGGGAAACAACCCAGACCATCAGCTAAGGTCCCTAAATTGATACTAAGTGATAAAGGATGTTGAATCGCCCAGACAGCTAGGAGGTTGGCTTAGAAGCAGCCATCCTTTAAAGAAAGCGTAATAGCTCACTAGTCAAGCGGTTCTGCGCCGATAATTTCCGGGACTAAGTATCATACCGAAGCTATGGGATTCATTCGATTCGAATGGATCGGTAGACGAGCGTTCTATTAACCTGCGAAGGTTGACCCGTGAGGGCAGCTGGAGGAGATAGAAATGAGTATGCTGGAATGAGTAGCGATAAAGCCTGTGAAATACAGGCTCGCCGTAAGCCCAAGGTTTCCTGAGTAAAGTTAATCTGCTCAGGGTTAGTCGGACCCTAAGCCGAGGCCGAAAGGCGTAGGCGATGGAAAACAGGTTTAATATTCCTGTACCAGTTTAATATTGTTTGAACTATGGGGGGACGCAGAAGTGAAAGGAGATCCCGGTTTTGATAGTCCGGGTTTAAGTGTGTAGGGAGTTCTGGTAGGTAAATCCGCCGGAACATTATCCTGAGACACGAATAGGAGGGCCTAGCCCATAAACTCTCCCTAATCATGCTGCCAAGAAAATCCTCTATGTGAGATATTAGACTGACCGTACCGTAAACGGACACACGTAGGCGAGGAGAGAATCCTAAGGCGCTTGAGAGAATCCAAGTAAAGGAACTAGGCAAATTAGCCCCGTAACTTCGGGAGAAGGGGTGCCACTTAAGGAAAAGGACTTCGCGTCCTGCTTTTTGAGTGGTCGCAGTGACCAGGCCCAAACGACTGTTTACTAAAAACACAGGTCTCTGCTAAGTCGTAAGACGAAATATAGGGACTGACACCTGCCCGGTGCTGGAAGGTTAAATGGAAAGGTTAGCTTCGGCGAAGCTTTGAAATGAAGCCCCAGTAAACGGCGGCCGTAACTATAACGGTCCTAAGGTAGCGAAATTCCTTGTCGGGTAAGTTCCGACCTGCACGAATGGTGTAACGATTTGGGCACTGTCTCTACTTGGAGCTCAGCG
This sequence comes from Gracilimonas sp., assembly GCA_022450045.1. Lineage (GTDB taxonomy): Bacteria > Bacteroidota > Rhodothermia > Balneolales > Balneolaceae > Gracilimonas. The sequence continues at coordinate 56,015 of JAKURD010000020.1, forward strand.
AAATTGAAGTGTCGGTGAAGATGCCGGCTACCCGCGGCAGGACGAAAAGACCCCGTGCACCTTTACTATAACCTAGCATTGGATACTGATTCTGCATGTGCAGGATAGGTGGGAGACTTTGAAGCGGAGACGTCAGTCTTCGTGGAGTCATCCTTGAAATACCACCCTTGTATTGTTAGTATTCTAATCCCATCCCGTGAATCCGGGTGAGAGACATTGTTAGGCGGGTAGTTTGACTGGGGCGGTCTCCTCCTAAAAAGTAACGGAGGAACCCAAAGGTTCCCTCAGCATGGTCGGTAATCATGCGTAGAGCGCAAAGGCATAAGGGAGCTTGACTGTGAGGTCGACGGACCGAGCAGGTACGAAAGTAGGGCTTAGTGATCTGGTGGTTCCGTATGGAAGGGCCATCACTCAATGGATAAAAGGTACGCCGGGGATAACAGGCTTATCTCCCCCAAGAGTTCATATCGACGGGGAGGTTTGGCACCTCGATGTCGGCTCATCACATCCTGGGGCTGGAGAAGGTCCCAAGGGTTGGGCTGTTCGCCCATTAAAGTGGTACGTGAGCTGGGTTTAGAACGTCGTGAGACAGTTCGGTCTCTATCCGCCGTGGGCACAGGAGATTTGAGGGAATCTGCTTCTAGTACGAGAGGACCGAAGTGGACGAACCTCTGGTGTACCAGTTGTCATATCAATGGCACCGCTGGGTAGCTATGTTCGGAAAGGATAAGCGCTGAAAGCATATAAGCGCGAAACCTGACCCAAGATAAGATCTCCCTACCGTGAGGTAATAAGGCTCGTTGTAGACTACAACGTTGATAGGCTGCAGGTGTAAGTGTGGTAACACATTCAGCCGAGCAGTACTAATATGCCGAACGACTTTATCAAATTTTTCTCTTTGTAAAATGGGCACTACGTTAATCTCCAAAACTTTTATTGAAGCTTTCCGGCGACTATAGCGTAGGGGCAACACCCGTTCCCATCCCGAACACGGCAGTTAAGACCTATAGCGCCGATGATATTGCGCGGGAGACCAGCGTGAGAAAGTAGGTCATCGCCGGGAATAATTAAAAAAACCCTCTTTGATAGAGGGTTTTTTTTGTGATCTTTAACACACACTAGTATATTGTTATTGAAAAGACAGGAACAAATCCGGTAAATTCATATTTAGGAGGTTGAAGATGAAGTTTGTTTCCAGAGCATTATTTTATATTTGTTTTTTAGCATATTTACCGCTGAAAGCCCAAAATGTCACCCTTACTGGCACTATTTATGATTATGCCACCTATTATGTTTCCAGCTTTGATCCCCAGACAGGTGCGTCAGATTTTCAATTATTTCGATACACGCTCAGTTCAGATTCTTATCCCGTTTGGATCAAAGTAACCTTTCGGGCCACCATGCTTTCACCTGCGCTTGGTATCAACACGGAGACAGCAATTCTGGATCTGTATACATCTCCATTCCCTTTGGAGCATGATATAATACTGGATAATAGAGATCTCTCAACAACAACAACTGAATTACGGGATGTAACCGGGGCGCCGATCAACCTATCTGTTTACATACAAGATGTCATTGATGTAGCTGATCTGAATGCCATGCTTAGTTCGATAATGACTACAGGGCGATTGGCTGATGGAAATTATACATTCCAATTCGGTGTAGCGTCTGGTTCAACTGAAAGTGCCTGTGAATCAGCGTCTCCAATATTTGAGACCAGGACAATCGTTGTAGAGTCACCAAGTGCGATAAACCTGGAATATCCAGGCGGTGCTCTATCCGATACGTCATCGACAGAGGTTTTTACTACCTATCCATTACTGGTATGGTCCTCATCAAGTTGTAATAGATGTGCATCATTTGTACGGGTTGCAGAATTTAATCCCAGTGTTCATTCATCCGTGGATGAAGCTATTCAGGATGAAAGGCGCTTACCTTTTGATCAGGCACAAGAGTGGGAAAATATAGGTATCGTAAATAGCTATCAATATCCTTTGTCTGGTGCCCTGCCTTTAGAATATGGTAAGGTGTATGTATGGCAAGTGAAGCATGAATTAACAACAACTGCTGGATCAGATGAACTGCTATCCCCGATTTATGCATTTCGTATCCAGGATGTAGCATCCGGTACAACAACCACTTCATACCATCCGATTGTACGGATACTTCAACAGGTGTTAAGTGAAGACCAATTCAATTCACTTTTTGGACCCAGTGCGGTATTGGATGGGTTCTCACCTTCAGGTTCCTATAGAATTAATGGTGATTCAGACGATTTGTCTGCTGCAATCTCACTACTGAACCAGATCACAAATGGGACAGCTAGTATAACAAATGTAGAAGTGCAGGATTAATAATCCGTAAAAGTATTTTATTAATTATTTTGCTTACTGCGAGCCAATTTGCATTAGCTCAGCGCATTGCTATTGCGACGAAGGCAATGGGTGCGGTTGAGATTGACAAAAAAGCGAAGCCAGGATACAATAGTTTAAAAGCTGGTACTATCCTGGATGACGGTGATCGTATCCGTACTGGTTCAGATGGTTTTACCCTGGTGATCTTTATTGATGATAAGTCTCAGTTAAAAATCAAGGGGGACTCAGAAGTAACCATCGCAGGGAAAAAGATCGCTTCGGCTATATCCAAGAATATTCGCATGGATAATGGTACTGTTAGAGCGCAGGTGAACAAGCAGAGAAAAGGTGAATTTGTAATTCAAAGTACCACATCTGTTGCATCTGTTAAAGGTACAGACTTCTGGTTTATTGCCAATTCGGAAGAGGGGGATATGGTTATAGGTCTCGAAGGAATTGTAGACCTCTTTAATGTAATCAGCGGATTAAGTGTTGATGTTACTGCAGGAAATACAGGTACATCAGACAGCAATGGAAATATTGATGTAAATGAGACAAACCAGAACACAATACCTGAAGATCCTACAGAAGGTGATGCACCAGTTGGTGATCAGATTGAGATAGAGTTTGAAGGTCCCAATGGTGAAATCAAAAAATTACTAATTGATATTCAATAAACAAGCTTTCTTGCAGCCAAAATAATAATTATCCAATGTTGACGCCCGGCGAAGACAGATGGATTGCAGCATTCGTATTATCCGTTTGTCTGGCTACCACAGTTACCATAGCGCAAGAATCAATCATTTATCATATGCCCCCGGAAAATGCATCATCCGGCGAATCTGTAACATTGATTGCGTCTTTATTCTCCGATGCGCGGGTATTGGAAGCAAAGTTGTTCATCAGGGAAACAAATTCTCTAAAATTTACTGAGGAAGAGCTGGATTTTTCAGGATCAAACTGGAAATTCACAGTTCCAAGTGACAGGGTTACTCAAGCTGGATTGGAGTATGCCATAATATTTCGACTCGATGATGGTAGCACCATAGCTTTTCCACGCGGTGATCCACTGAAAAACCCATACAATCTTGTGATTGGACCACCCCGACAAAGTGACCGGTCATTTGAGCGGAGAGAAAGTTTTTTTATAGATGCTGTGGATTTTGAAAGTAAGGATTTCCTGGTACTATCTCCTGAACCTGGTTCCATTGTTATCCCTGGTGATGAGGTAATTGCAGTATCCTTTTTTAATATCCCAGATATTGACACTACTTCAATTAGAATAACGCTGGATGGTGTAGATCTTACCCCCATGGCCAGCATTGGCGGCGGTATAATATCTCTCCTACCTGGTGAACTGAACTCTGGGCCCCATTCGATAATTGTAGAAAGCAGAACCAAATATAACGAACAGATTCGACCCTTGACCTGGATTTTTAATACTGCTGCAGGTGAATGGTCCATAATGGACGAGATAAGTTATAATGGAAAATTAGATGGACGTTTATCTTCGCAGGCTTCAGAAGCACAAGTGGTCAATTATTCTGAAGTAAATGGAAAATTCAATGCGGATTTTAACTGGGCTGGCTTCAAGGGATCTGTACGTCTGAATACCAGAGATAATCCACACGTACAACCGTTAAATCGATTTTCCGGGAATCTATTTTTTGGCAAGTACCTAAATATATATACAGGTGATTATTACCCCTCCATTTCACCGTTCCTAATTGATGGTAGACGGGTAAGAGGCATGGGGATTGACATCGATTTAAAATGGGTCAGATTTCAATCGGTTGGCGGCGAACTGAATCGGCCAGTTCAGCGAAAATTTGGTGTAGATGGAGGGTTGGTATTAATGAAAAATCAAACAGCTATTGATTCGGTAACCGGTAATCCTGTATTCTATCTTGAAAGAAGCGGCTATACCTTCACCCGGAATATTACTGCCATGCGGTTATCAAGCGAACTTTTCTCTCGATTTAAACTGGGAGTTCATTACCTAAAGGCCAGGGATGACGTAGGCAGCGTAAATGTAGATATGGAGAAAATGGATGCCTATGGTACTTTCTACGTAGATAGTACTGCATATGCCGGTTACTCAATAAATATACCGACAAAAAATTATACCTATAAAAAATTTTCCGAGGTTGTTCAGGAAAATGGTGGCTTAGTTAATTTGTCAGATAGTAAATGGTCCTATAGGAATCCTGAAGATAATCTGGTTGTAGGCTTTGATCTTGGCGCAATAATGGATAAGCGGCGCTTGGATTTCAATTTTACATGGAATTTGAGTTTATTCAATCGCGATATTTGGGATGGACCCATGTCACTAGAAGAAATGGATGTAGCTCTTGATGACTCTGTAGATGGTATTATCGGCAGACAATATGACGATAATGGCATAGTGATCCAGGGCGGGTTAGTGGAAATAGCTGATTTGCCTGATCCATTGGCACTTAGGGATCTATTTACCATCAATATCAATATGACTCCATTAGTGCCTATAGATGCTATTAATTATGATGAACATCCCATAGCAACAGTTGTGAATATGCCTTCTGCGGCATTTAATATCAAATTGGCAGGAAATTATCCGTTAAGCAAATTCATTCTGGAATATCGTCAAGTCGGCCCCGAATTTGTATCGCTTGGTAATCCGTTTCTGGCTAGTAACATTCGTGAGTTTATATTATTAAATCGTATTACACATTTATTTGATTCAAAACTGTTAATCACAACAGGATTTAAGCATCGGGATAATAAGATCCTTAAATATGTAGCCAACCCTACAAATTCAAACACTATAACACTTAATTTATCTTTTCTGCCAGGCGCAGGTACACCATCTTATGTATTCAATTTTCAATCTATCGGTAAGAATAATGAAAAGGAAGAATTGGATAAAGTGGGTGAATCAGATGTGGACAACAGACAAGATACGCGTACAACGAATATGCTTCTGTCAATCAATTATCCATTAACCTATCGTTCAATTAAGCATAATTTTGTTTTGAATTATAACAGTATGAAAAATACAGATAAATTGGCCAATGATCGTACGGAAGGCTATTTTTTTCCAGGGAGTGATTCAAAATCGGTAACATTATCTCTTGCTTCCCGGTTTCAGTCTCCCTTAAGGACCATGCTGAATGTCAGCTTTATGGATCTATTAATTCCCAGTTTAGATTCGCAGGGGAATGTGATAAAAAATACAATAACTTGGAAAACATTGGGTGTGAATGGGAGATATGCGTTGCAGGAAAATAAAATTAACCTGACTGGTGGGCTGTCCTATGTTAAGAATGAATCCTTAGCCACTGTATCCAGTGTTATTGATCTGCGCGGGGGCGCGGATTACAGGATGCGTCAGAACCTCAGTTTATCCTGTTCTGGCCAACTGCAGATTGTAGTAAATGAAACCGCAAAGGAAACAAAATTAAATACATCCGGGATTCTAATGTCCTTTCGGTATAATTTTTGATCAACATGGATGTCCTCAAGAGATATTTTCATGAGAAGTGGATTGGTTTTGCCATCACAGTGCTTTCAATATTCGTTGTTTCGATGCTGCACCTATTTGGAATTTTTGATGTACTGGAATTAAAAAGTTATGACTATCGCTTTACGGATGTAAGAGGCCCCCTCACGGGCTGGGCCGCAAATGATTCCACTTACATCAATTTGGGAACAGATGTGGTGCTTCTTGAAGTAGATGATGAAGCTTGGCGCTTGATGCCGGAAACATGGCCCTACCCTCGCGGAACCGTATGGGGCAGGGTCATACGTAATCTGGCTCAGGCGGGTGCAAAAGTAATTGCCATTGATATTCAGTTTGATGCGCCAGAAACCAAGTCTGAATATTTGCATGAATTTGCTGAAAAAATAATGTCAGATGACCTAAGACAGCTGATACCGCGCCATGGGGATAAAATGCTCGCAGAAGCGATACGGGAAGCAAAAGCGTACGGCACCGAAGTTGTTATTGCCGCAAAAGTGGCTAATGAACCCACCCGCCAGCCTCCGCAATATATTGCTGAACCTGTGAAAGAAATCATGAAGGCTGAACCGGAAATAGGTTTAATCAATGACCTAATGGATGACGATGGTTTTTCCAGACAATACCCAATTTTTGGTGAAATGATCCATCAGCCAGGGCGACGTTATCTTACTTTAGGCGTTAAGGCTGTGAAATCGTTTCTGGGTATTCCTGATACAACAGTACCGCGGTTTGATCCCGCAAATCATATCTGGAATTACGGAGATCTAAGGATCCATCCCTATGGTAGGAGTAATTCATTTTTGGTCAATTATTATGGTCCTCCTTCAGGTTATAAGTTAAAACTTGAAGAAGATTATCCTGCCTGGGGCACATTTCCGCGTTATTCACTGGCCTATGTAATTGATACTGAAGATATTGATCTCAGGGATCCTATGGAAGATATTGACTGGATGAGTCAGTTTCTTCCAGGGAAAATCCCCCAATGGATAGATACGATTGAGGATCCGGAAGAACGGCAAGAAATGATGGATGTGATGGGTATCAGTGGTGAATTTGATGTCACCAAAACACCATTTTATAATAAGATTGTAGTAATTGGTGTTGCTGTTGAGGTGCTTCATGATGTGAAATCAACCCCTTTTTATAATTACCTAGGCATCCAACAGCTCACGCCAGGAATGGAAACCCATGCCAATGCCATCCAAACCATGATTCATGATAACTATTTAAACGTGGTGGGCAGTCGTTTCCACAACCTTATATTTGATTATCAATGGTTTCATGTATTGATGTCTCATGTATTGATCATATTGATACTGGCCTTGATTGCATTTTTTCTTTTGGACATGGTTAATCCGATCGCAGCGGGTGTGTTGGTTATTATTGAAATCCTGTTTTATTATGCTTTGGTTTGCGGAGTATTTGTTGATGATCTGACCTGGTTTATTAAATCAACAATGGCAGCTGTCTTGCCGGATACATTTGTAAAGAACAACTATTCATGGTTTAGTACAGCTCTGCCAACTATACAATCCAGTCTTGTGGTCCCAATGATTGCACCAATTGCAGGCATATTGGTCACATATTTGGCCAATGTATTGTACCGCTTTCTCAATGAACAGAAAGATAAGAAATTTTTAAAAAGTACATTTGGTCAATATATATCTCCCGACTTGATCGATAAAATGTTTGAAAATAAACAGGAACCGAAACTGGGGGGTGAGACAGGAGTACATACCGCATTTTTCTCTGACATCCAGAGTTTTTCATCGTTTACTGAAGTATTAGAACCAGAGAAGATGGTAAATCTAATGAATGAGTACCTCACTGAAATGACCAATGTTTTGCTATCCCGGAACGGTACGTTGGATAAATACATTGGCGATGCCATTGTGGCCTTTTATGGTGCGCCTGTCCCTGTGGAAGATCATGAATATCAAGCCTGTATGACGGCACTGGAAATGAAAACCCAGCTAGAAATTCTACGGGAAAAATGGCGTTCTGAAGGTGACTGGCCGGAAATTGTATATAATATGCAGCACCGTATCGGACTCAGTTCAGGACCAATGGTAACTGGTAATATGGGCTCTACCATGCGCATGAATTATACCATGATGGGTGACACGGTGAACCTGGCCGCGCGACTGGAAGCATCTGCTAAACAATACGGCATTTATATTCAAGTTAGTGGGAGTACCTATGAAGTGGTAAAAGATAAATTCGATTGGCGCTTTCTTGATTATGTCCGCGTAAAAGGAAAGCAATTACCTGTAAAGGTTTATGAATTAATTGCTGAAAAAGGGAAGATGAACGATACAGATAAAGCGGTTATAGAAGCATTTAGCCAAGCGCATGAACTATACTATAAACAAGATTGGGATAAAGCTATCAATAGGTTTAAAGAAGGCAAAGAATTGGAAGAAATGTTTCCGGGACGGTCTGAGAACCCTTCCAATGTTTACCTGAAACGATGTTACCAATTAAAGGAAAATCCGCCTGGAAAAGACTGGGATGGGGTCTGGGTGTTATCAAAAAAGTAATTAATGCCTTAAAGTGCTGTAATTTATTTGATATTGATTCTGTGATAGTCATCACAACGATAAAGTTTTGTCGACGATAGATTGTGATGCTAAAATTGGATTGAATATGCGCAATAGAGCAGGCGATATAATAAAAATTATTATTTTATCAGGGTTTCTCCTGGTGGTCTATTCGTGTGGCCAATTGGAAGTGGATATTGAAGTTGTTAATCTCTTTGACCCGGCTGATGCAGACTATTCCAATCCTGAAACAGAGGTGCTCGATTGGCCTGCGGCAGGGCTTACCATAGATTCTACTAGCGCCGTATTCACCTGGCGGCACAGCGATCCAAATTACCATTATGACCCTACCCATGAGGTGGACTATGCCGAGAGAATATTTTACCGCTATCGTCTGAACACCAGTATCTGGTCGCCCTGGTATAGTGGTGAAGAGCTGCTCCAGCAGGACCTCGGTTTCTGGACTTTTGACACATTAACTGGTTTACATGTGCTCCAGCTGGACTACCTGGAGGATATAGATTATAACTTTGAAGTGATGTCTAAGTACCCTACCAATATCCGGGAAGATGAATGGCCAAATATTTCGTTTATGGTGGATGCTTTTGAGGGTGTAGAACTCTTGATTTCTCCAGGCCAGGTATTTGCTGATTCCGGTACTGTTTTTTATGTTAACGCAAAATTGATCGATGTTACTGACTTTATGGGTATCCACCTGGACGTATCCTATGACAACAGTTTCATGCAGCTTCAGAATTATGCCCTCGAAAGCGATTCTACGGATTTTCTCCTGCAGAGCGCCGGGCACCTGATAAATTTCATAGATAACGATACCGAGAATGGCCGTTTCCAGTTGGACCTTGGTGTTGCCGGTGGGGCGGTGACTGGTGTATCCGGCACGGGTAATATTGTTCGGCTGATTTTTGAACATACGGGTTCCAGAGGCCAGAGTGTTATTTCTATTTCCTCAGAGAGCATGGTCCGAGATGTTTATAACAATTCGGTAATTGAACACATCTTTTCGGGAGTGGTGTCCGTTTGGTAATCCCGCAGTTTCTAACTACAATACATCGAATCAAAACCAGCCTTAGTTGGTTTTTACTTTTGTGCCTAATAACAGCAAATCTTTATGCAATTCCGAGTTTCACTGAAAATGTAGTGTCTACAGCAGCTGATGGTGTCTGGGGCGTGTACGTTGCAGATGTAGACGGTGATGGCGACCTGGATATAATCAGGGCATCACTCTATGATAATACGGTTGCGTGGTATGAAAATACCGGCACTGGTTATACTGGCCATGTAATTACAACAGCGGCGAATGGCGCTATAGAAGTCTACGCTGCTGATATTGATAGCGATGGGGATATGGATGTGCTGAGCGCCAATTACTATGAGGCGAAAATCGCCTGGTACGAGAACAATGGATCCCAGAGTTTTACAGCGCATACAATTTCTACATCAATGCCAGGTGCCTTTGATGTATATGCTGCTGATGTAGATAGTGATGGTGATATAGATGTTCTGGGAGCAGCCTATGACAGTGATCAGATTGCCTGGTTTGAGAATGATGGCAATCAGGGCTTCACGAGTCATACCGTAACTACTGTTGCAGATGGTGCAGCTTCTGTATACGCGGAAGACGTGGACAATGACGGTGACCTGGATATTCTGTCAGCTTCAATAAATGATGATGAAATCGCCTGGTACGAGAATAATGGCAGCCAGAGTTTTACAGCCCACACGATTTCCACCGCGGCTAACGGCGCCAACACAGTTTACGCTATTGATATTGATAATGATGGTGATATAGATGTGCTATCTGCATCACAGGTTGATGACAAGATCGCCTGGTACGAGAATAATGGCAGCCAGAGTTTTACTTCTCGGACAATCTCTACCACCGCGGATGGTGCTTTTGATTTATATGCCCTGGATTTTGATCAAGATGGCGATGTGGATGTCCTATCTGCTTCTCAATATGATAACAAGATCACATTTTATGAGAATAATGGCAGCCAAAGTTTTACCGCTTATGTGATCACTTCAAATGTTTCAGGTACACGTTCCTTATCTGCGGGTGATATGGATGGTGATGGCGACAACGATATTATAGCTACCGCATTGAACGATGATAAAGTAGCAGTTTATATAAATGAATCTTCCGGGTTATCTACCCCTTCCTTTGCGGCTAATACCATTTCCACCAGTGTTGGTGATGCTCATTCTGTCTATGCGGTAGATGTGGATGGGGACGGAGATATTGATGTGCTGTCTGCTTCAGGAACAGGAAGTAATGATAAGATTGTCTGGTATGAAAATAACGGTTCAGAGAGTTTCACTGCCCATACAATCACCACCAATATCGAGACTCCGTATTCTATCTATGAGGTAGATTTGGATGTGGACGGAGATATTGATGTTCTTTCGTAATC
>JAKURD010000021.1 GCA_022450045.1 Gracilimonas sp.
AAAAGAGTGAGGGCAACGAAAAAACTACCGGCTGTAAATAACCAGCTTCCGTACTGCAGATCCACGAATAGAATAAAGACTACAGAAACAGCCATCAAAAAAGGACCGGTAAGTGTCCATCGTTTATCTAGGGCAGCAGCGCGTTCCAAACTAATGAGTGTTCCCAGGAATGCGTTGATCATAAGAGGGCCGTGGAGCCCGCCGGGGATGTTTACATTTAAATCTCCCAGAAAACCCAGTTTTACAAGACCGGCATATAAACCGGTGAACAATCCCAAGGCTGCAAAGGCCATAAAACCGGCCAACAATTTATTCGAAAATCGAAAAGCTTGCATCCGGTTATTGAATGAGTTGGGGAGGAGGGACGGCGAAGAATTCGACATTTGGTACGATCATATCCACCGACCATTCGGGTTCCATCACCAGCTTACTTTCGGCTGATTCGATACCGTCAATTTCGGTAAGCGCCTGATCGATTTGCTGTTGCAGATAACGACGCATGGGGCAACCCGGAGTGGTGGTGGTATATACTATGATGACGTGTCTATCCTCGATGAGGATGTCATATACCAAACCCAGATCCACGATATTTACTCCTAACTCGGGATCTATCACCTCTTTTAATTTCCGGGCTACCCGGCGCCGTTGGTTTATTGGGAAACTCAAGCCAACTCACTCCGCATTTTTACCAATTCGTACTTTCCATACATCAGGGCCTTCTTCAAGATATTCCCAGTGGAAGGCTTCTTCACCCAGCATCGCTGCCATTTGATAACGCAGCGGTTTTGGGTCGTGATCATTAACCAGAATGAAAGCGTGGTTTTCGTCCAAGTCGTTAAATGTGTTAAATATGGTTGGGTGCTTTTGTGGAGGAGGAATTACCCTCACATCCAGTTCTTGTTCTATATCAGACATTTTTATCTTATTTAAGGTTAAAAATTTTAGGCTTCAGCTGTCAGCTGCAAAAACTAACTCCAGTTTTTGATCAACTCATCCAGCTTTGGAAATTTATCTGCCCATTTTTCAGCTTCGGGAAGCGGTTCTTTTGCCTCGTTTATGATCCTGTCTGACCATTCATCAGCAAGTTCTTCATTGAGTTCAATGTAATGCTCCCACTTCATGGGAACTTCATCATCGGGATAAATGGCTTCAACCGGGCATTCGGAAACACAGGCATCACAGTCGATGCATTCAAAAGGATCGATGGTCAGGAAATTCGGGCCTTCCCGGAAAGCATCAACCGGGCAAACGGCAGCACAGTTGGTGTGCTTACAGTTTATACAGTTTTCGGTGACTACGTATGCCATTGAGTTGAACGGTTAAATTTTGATGTTAATGTAACTGACTTAAAGTTAGACACACTTGACCTGATTATCAATAATAAAAACGGTAAAAATAGATTTTAATATTTTAACCTATGCAAAATCCCCAGGAAAATAATCCAGAAGAGGATAGCAATACTTTGATGTAGAACACCCAGCGAAATGGGGACGTGATAAATAAGCGTCAGAACGCCAACGAGGTATTGCATAAGAATGATGGTAAGCAAAAGTCCGCTCATTGCTTGCAACCATTTACTATTGGATTGCTGAACGGCGGCCTTCCACCAGAATATGACCACAGAGATCAATAAAAGCGTTCCATTAACCCGGTGGATCCATTGCACGGCTCCTGGATTTTCTACCAAGTTTAACAGAAAAGGATCTAAGGCTGCGAAGGTTGGAGGAATCCATTGACCGGACATTTTTGGGAACGTGTTGTAGATATATCCGGCATCGAGACCGGCAGTGAAAGCGCCAAAGATGAGCTGGAGAATAAATAAGAATCCAATGACCAAAAGCCACATTAAGAGAGTAGATCTTTGAAGTACCTCAAGGGATCTCTTCCGAAGATCCAGCGCATACCAAAGGCAGAAACCGATCAATGCAAAAGCCAGTAAAAAATGGACAGCAAGCCGGTAATGACTGACATAAGGAATATCAACAAGCCCACTTTTAACCATAATCCACCCCATGGCACCTTGCAAAGCCCCCAATCCAAGGAGAATAAACATACGCTTCAATAACCTGTGATTGAAATAGTCCTTAGCCCAAAAGTATCCAAAAGGGATCAGGAAGACGATGCCGATCACACGACCAAGAAGCCGGTGCAGGTATTCCCAAAAATAGATGCTCTTAAACTCCTCTAAGTTCATACCGGCATTGAGCTGTTGGTACTGGGGAAATTCTTGGTAGCGTTCAAAAGTTTGTTGCCAGTCGGTTCCATTTAGCGGTGGGATGGAGCCCATGATCAGGTTCCAGTCGCTCATGGAAAGTCCTGAGTCGGTAAGCCGCGTGATTCCGCCTACTATAATCATTAGACTGATGAGTACGATCCCGGTCCAAAGCCAATAAAAAACGGGTTGGGTTGAAGGGGTGTTCATAGACATAAATTGATGAAAAATAGCGTTCAAATTTATGAGACTTTAATAATAGTTACAATAATAAAAACTATTAAAACCGATTCTATTGATAATAGAAATTTCTTTGCTTATTATTGAACTATCATATATTAGAAACAGAGGAAGTCATGTTGAACATTAAAGAAAAAGAGCCGCCAAACACTTTAAACATGACCATTGCTGATTTCTTACAGAAAGAGAAGAGTGGCTCCAGGCTATTGCAGGTACTCGGTATTCCTACCAGGGGAAATGAACAAAAAACGCTGATGGAGGTTTGTACGGCCCGGCAGCGGAACGAAGACGAGGTTCTCAAAGAAATTGAACGCCTAAAAAAAGGTGCCGAATTTGATTATCCTGAAGGGATTTTCAGCTGGTCGCCGGAACTGGTAATCCGATATCTGGAAGAAGAACATCACAACTATACCTCTTCGCTCATCCGTGATGCGGAAGATTATGGGGAAAGAGCCTGGGATGTGCATGGAACCCAATATCCGGAACTGAATCAGGTAAAATGGTATGTACAAAAACTGAAGAATAAGCTGGAAATGCACCTGAAGTTTGAAGAGCAGAAGTTCTTCCCAACGGTGCTCAGGTTTTTTGAAATGAACGGTGAAACTAAAGACGGAACGGTTCAGTCACTAAAAAAGCAGGCAGAGATTATTGAGAAAGATCAGGAGGAAATAGAATATTTAGTGGGACGGATTCGTGACCTGACCAATAATTTTACCCCGCCCAAGGAAGCGTGTACAACCTTTAGACTATTGTATTTTACGCTCCAAAAGTTAGATGAAGATCTTGAAAAGCATCACTTTTTGGAAGAGCAACATGTACTTTCGAAGCTGAAAACGAAACTGGAAAATCTTTTAGGCTGATCGATCATGTTAAATGGACCTAAAAAAAAATTATTGGATCTCATCAAACATCACGGACAGTTAACGATTGATGACTCTGTGGAGAAAATGAACCTTGCCAAAACCACCGTTCGTGAGCATTTTACGCAATTGGAGAGAGACGACTATATTGAGCGCAGCTATGAACGGTCGGGGCGAGGGCGTCCAAGCCTTCGTTTTCAGCTTACCAAAAAAGGAAATGGATTATATCCATCATATGAGCCGGAGATGATGCGGGAATTTATTCGCTATCTGCAGACAGAGGGTGAGCATCAAATACTGGAAGATTTTTTCCAAAAATTTTGGGATCGCCGTTATAAAAAGCTTGAGGTTTTGCTTGAAAAGGAAAATGTTACAACAATTAAGAGTAAAGCACAGATCATCCGGAATATGTTGGATGAGGAAGGTTTTATGGCAAAATTTGAACAAGACAAGGACTCAGGAAAGTGGATGATGAAAGAAAGTAACTGTCCGTTTCGGGAGATCATCAAAGTGACCAAGTTGCCTTGTAAACTCGAGGAAGAGTTCTATCAAAAAGCGTTTGGTAAAGATGTAGAACGAAAGAGCTACATAGCGGAAGGAGATTTTTCGTGTACGTACTGTATTGATGGATGTTTGTAAAGAAAAAGTCTGCTATCTGTCTTCAGAAATATTGTGAACGAGTGTTGTGTTTTGATGGCCTTTATAATCCAGACCTATCAGTAGCATCTGAGTTAAGAGAATGGCATTCAAGTGATTATAAAAGATCGGATAACTAAATAGATTCACCCAGAACCAAAAATTTTTAACCTAAAATAAGACAAACATGTCTGCTTTAACCGAAAAAGAACTCGACGTACGAACCCTCATTCCAATCAAACGGCACGAAAAACTGCTTAAACTATTTAAAGACCTGCCGGCAGGAGAAAGTTTCGTCTTTATTAATGATCATGATCCAAAGCCACTGTACTATGAGTTTCGATCTATTTTTGGGGATGTTGTGGGTTGGGAATATTTGAAACGCGAACCTGAAGAATGGAAAGTGTGTGTTACCCGCACCGAAGCCTCTGAAGGCAGTAAAAGCTCCGGCGTTTCCACGCTGATTGATCTTCGAAAAGCCGATAAAAAAGACTGGAAATACACCATCTTTCACCGGTATGGAATGATGTTGCCCAAGGATGTATTGGAAATCAGGGCAGCCGAAGAACCATCTGAGATCCACGAGATCTTTCAAAAGAAATTTGATGGTGAGCATAGTTGGGAATACAAAAAGAAAGTTGAGGGTGAGTATGTGGTTCATGTCACCAAAAAAGCCGAAAATGATGTGGACACAACCGACATCAGCGTGGTCAACAAATTTGATGTACGCCCTTTTCCTCCTGCAAAACGGCACGACATGGTTTTTGATGCCTTTGACGAACTTAAAGCCGGTGAAGCCTTCGTATTTATTAATGATCACGATCCGAAACCCTTATATTACCAGATGGAAGCTGAAAATGAGGTTCCGTTTAGTTGGGAATACCTGGAGGTAATGCCCGAAGAATGGAAAGTAAAAGTAATGAAATTGAACCCTGAATAAATTGTTTGCAAGTAGCCATGGCAAAGCGAAAGACCACCCCACTTAAAGATTTTGCCCCCGATGGGCATCATTGCTCGCTGGATTTAAAAACCACGAAATTGGGGATGGTCTCATTTTTTCAGGATCTGGAACAGGACGTACTTGATGAGATCGTAAAACGGTTCACAGCTACTCATTATCGAGAGGGTGACGAGATCTATTATCAGGGCGATCCGGCTCATTATTTACGGGTAGTAGTGGATGGGGCAGCTAAATTACTGCGATACACGGATGAGGGAAAAGACGTGGTGCTTGATATCCTAAATCCCGGCAGCTATTTCGGTTCCCTTAAACTGTTAGGCAGCGATGTTTATACGGAATCTGCCGAGGCTCAAAGTGGGTGTTGTATTCTTTCCATTGGGTTGAAGGACTTTCGGGAAATCTTACAGGAATATCCCTCCGTAGGCATAGCCATCCTCGAAATGAGCGCTGAAAAGCTGCGATCTTCTCAGGAACAAATCAAACAACTAACCACGGAGTCGGTAGAAACTCGCATCGCCAATATTTTACTCATTCTTACCGACAAATTTGGGGAAGTAAAGGAAGATAAAACTTTGATACAGCTGCCATTTTCCCGTAAAGATTTAGCAGACATGGCAGGCACCACTACCGAATCTGCCAGTCGGGTGATGAGTAACTTTCAAAAGGAAGGGATTATAGAAACAGGGCGCCAATGGGTTGCTATAAAGAATATTGAGATGCTGAGAAGTATTGTAGAGCATTAAGATTCAAAAAAGTCGTACTAAATTGATCTATATCATTTTGGTGCAGATAATATGTAGGTATCATCAGTTCAGTTGAAATGAAAATCAAAACATTGAGTTTTGACCTCATAAAATATTAAGGAGGCTCCTTATGATAGCACAAGAAATGGCGTCTTTTATCACAAACACAAAGTTCGAAGACCTTTCTAAAGAAGCCATAAAACAACTTAAAATTCGGTTGCTCGATTCTATGGGTACGGCTATCGGAACGATAGAAGGTCCACCGGTAGAAGCCCTTCGAAACATGATTAATGACTTTGGCGGAAACGGCCTCAGTTCGTTAATAGGGGGTGGGAAAACCAGCCCTGATCGAGCAGCACTTTATAACAGCGCGCTGGTACGCTATCTGGATTATAATGATAGCTACTTAGCCAAGGGAGAAACCTGCCACCCCAGTGATAACATAGGCTCTATTTTAGCTGCAGGTGAACATAATAATATCGACGGCAAAACATTTTTAACGGCGCTTGCTTTAGCTTACCAAGTTCAGTGCCGTTTAAGTGATGAAGCTCCCGTCCGGGATAAAGGTTTCGATCATACTACGCAAGGTTCTTACGCTGTAACATCCGGCGTGGCAAAAGCTCTGGGGCTGGATGAAGACAAAACAGCCAATGCTTTGGCAATAGCCGGAACCGCGCTGAACGCATTACGCGTTACCCGCACCGGGGCACTTTCAAACTGGAAAGGATTAGCTTACCCGCATACGGCTTTTGGCGGAACCCATGCGGCCTATCTGGCGAATTATGGAATAACCGGCCCGCCTGCCGTTTTTGAAGGCAATAAAGGATTTATGGATGCCATTGCCGGCGAGTTCCATATCGACTGGGGAAAGGAAGATCTGGAGCGGGTCACTAATACCATCATCAAGAAATATAATGCGGAAATTCATTCTCAGTCTTCAATTGAAGGAATGCTGGAATTGAAAGAGCAATCCGGGTTTACAGCAGATGAAGTAGAAAAGATTACCATCGATATATTTGATGTAGCCTATCACATCATTGGCGGTGGTGAAGAGGGAGATAAAACCATTGTGCGAACTAAAGAAGAAGCTGACCACAGCCTGCAATATATGGTTGCCGCCGCTTTATTAGATGGTCAAGTGCTTCCGAACCAGTACAAACAAGAGCGTATTGAGGCTAAGGATATACAGAATTTACTCAATAAAATTGAGGTATCGCCCAAGCAGGAATACAGCGATCGTTTTCCGGATGAAATGCCGGCCACACTGAGCGTTTATCTGAGAAATGGCAATAAGTTTTCTATTAACAAAACGGACTATGAGGGCTTTCATACTCGCCCTGCCGATTGGAATACCATCATTCAAAAATTTGAGGAACTGGCTAATCCTTACACCTCAAAGGAATTAAGAAATAAGATTATAGAAACGGTACAGAATTTTGAACGACATACTGTGAGAGAGCTAATGCAGCTGTTAAATGACGTACAGCTTGCAAATAATGTTAATTTAAAAACAAAAGAGGTGTAATATGCCTAAAGAGAAAACATTCGATTTCCTGAACAAAAATGAAAGAGAATCCAAACCACGTAAAACAGGTATTACTGAAATCCGCGGACCCTATTACGCCGTAATGGGCAAACGCTACCTGCAAGATATCATGGAAACCATGGGAGAGCATGTTGATGCTCTTAAATTTTCAGGAGGTTCCTTTTCACTGATGCCTAAAAAAGCGGTACAAGAGTTGATTAACATTGCCCATGACAACAATGTACTGGTTTCAACCGGTGGATTCATGGAATATGTGCTTACGCAGGGCAAAGCAGCGGTAGATCAATACATCGAAACTTGTAAAGATTACGGTTTTGATATCATTGAGCTTTCGGCTGGCTTCATCACCTTGCCTACCGACGACTGGCTGCGGCTGATTGAGAAAGTGCAGGAAGCTGGCCTAAAGGCAAAACCGGAAATTGGTATTCAGTTTGGAGCCGGTGGAGATACTGCAAAAGGTGAGCTGGAAAGCGAAGGGACTCTGGATACCGGCTACGCAGTAAAACAAGCCAAGCGGTTTGTGGACGCTGGAGCCTATATGATTATGATTGAATCAGAGGGCATCACCGAAAATGCCGATCCGTGGAGAACTGATGTACCTGCACAATTTATCAATGAGATCGGACTGGAAAAACTGATGTTTGAAGCCGCCGATCCCGAGGTGTTTGCCTGGTACGTTAAAAACTACGGTCCGGAAGTAAATGTATTTGTTGACCACAGTCAGATTGTACAGCTTGAAACCCTGCGTCGCGGCATCTGGGGTACTAAAAGCCTTTGGGGCCGTGTATTAACCTATAAAGGTTAGATTAGAGTGATCCACAAGGCTTGCCGGGTGTAAAAATCCGACAGGTTTTATCACTTAAAGATTAAGGAGTAATACACTGTGATCTTATTTCGCCACTTGGTGATCATCCCGGAACTATTGCATTTGTTAATTAGCTCATGTTTATGTTACTAAAAAATAGAGAGATCCCAACCATTAATAATCATAAAAATAATGTTTGAAAATACCTTTCATTTAAGATACTTCGAAATGGGATTGCATGGAGAAGCAACTCCTGTTACCATTTTGACACTGCTGGAAGAAACAGCGGCAGATCACTGCCTGTCTATCGGGCACAGTTTATATGACTTACTTGCAAAGGGAATCGGATGGGTGTTGCTGTCGGGCCGTATGGTAATGGATCGTTATCCCGCATATAAAGAAAAAATCACCATCAAAACCTGGCTGTCTGAATTGACGACATGCAGGGGAACAAGAGAAAATCTCATATTAGATGAGGCCGACAACATAATCGGGAGGGCTAAAGGCTTTTGGTTGTTTTTTGATATTAAAAAAAGAAGGCCTGCACGGATTTTTGAGGGGATGACAAAGCAGTGGAAGATTAATTCTGAAGAATCCATTCAAATGGAAAATAAAAAGATTAAAGCAATTGATGAGGCCATCTACAGCAAACAGTTTTTAGTACACCGTTTTGATATGGATTCGAACGAGCATGTAAATAATTTGAGGTATTTGCAATGGGCTATGGAATGCATCCCTGATGAAATCACAGATACCTGCTACCTGCATACCATAGACGGTAATTTCGTAGGAGAAGCGCAATATGGCCATACCGTAGAGTCTCTGACAGATCCTGATGTTACGGAAAATACTTTTAACCATACTTTACGAGACCAAAGTAACAAACAAGTTTTTTCAACTGCTAAAACAGTCTGGAAAAATCGTATTAACAAATAAGATAGAACAGCATTATGAGTAGTAAAGACCAACCTATTTTTCCACCCGCCACACCACAAATGTCAAAAAAACGTGCCGACCTGGCTCCGGATCAGGTAAAAGCGTTCCGAAATTTCAGCAAGGAAGTTTTTAAGGAAGGGGCGCTGGACGAAAAGACCAAACAGCTTATAGCTGTAGCATCGGCCCACATCACGCAGTGCCCGTATTGTATAAAAAGCCATACCAAGCAGGCTAAGCAGAAAGGAGCTTCTAATGAGGAGATCATGGAAGCTATTTGGGTAGCTTCCGAAATGCGAGCGGGTGCAGCTTATGCACATGCGACTATCGCCATTGATGAGATGAATGAAGTGGATAACTAACAGAAGCTGAAAAAAAATTTTAATGCGAAAAGAAAGATTTAACTACCGAAAAATGGACACCAATGCCTTTAAAGGGATGGAAGAGTTGGAACAGTTTGTAAAAGAATCCGACGTAGAATCACCCCTGATAGAATTAGTGAAGATCAGAGCATCACAAATAAATGGATGTGCCTACTGCATTGATATGCACACCAAAGATGCTCGGGAAATGGGGGAAACCGAACAGCGTATCTATGGTTTAAGTGTCTGGAGCGAGACGCCATTCTATTCAGGGCGGGAACAAGCAGCTCTGGCCTGGACCGAAGCCCTTACAAGAATTGCAGAAGAAGAAATAACGGATGAATTTTTTAAAGAGATCCGCGAACATTTTACTGAGGAAGAAATGATGGTTTTAACCACCGCGATTGTAGCTATTAACGGTTGGAACCGAATTGCTGTAGGATTTGGCAATACACCCGGCTCCTATAAGCCGGAAATGGCAAGGTAGCTCTTAATGAATGTGTTATGAGAACTAATTTTAATCAATAGATAAACTTTATGGCTGTTAAATCGATACAGATCAAACGGATTTATGAAGATGCTTCCGAGAAGGATGGTTACCGGGTATTGGTAGATCGCCTGTGGCCGCGTGGTGTTTCGAAGGAAGCAGCTCAGTTAGACGAGTGGAATAAAAAGATTTCTCCTTCACCGGAGCTTCGAAAATGGTTTGATCATGATCCGGAAAAGTTTGAGGAATTCAAAAAGCGGTATAAAACTGAACTGGCCGACCGCGAAGATGTGATTGATGAACTGTTCGAGAATGCAGATGATCATAAACTTACGTTGCTGTATGCAGCCAAAGATGAAACGCATAACCACGCCATTGTGCTTAAAGAATTTTTAAATGAGTTGATATAAAAAATTGGAGATGGGAATTATGGATAAGAACAGGTATTTCAACTTTTTCTGAATTCCCGAAAACTGAATTTTCAGGCCATTAACCCTAACCCTAACGTTAAAATCACAATAGTTATGATTAAATATATTTCCGCTATCGGACTCTTATTCCTTGTTTTTGCAGCCGGCACCGCTTTTGTCGCCGCTAGTCAAAATAAGGAACAGGAATCCGCCCAAAACAACGGACTCACGCTCATCACCGAAACACCTGAGGAGGGATTTGCTGTAGCTGTACAGCTGGCCCGAAAAGGAGTTACCACCACTCAACCCGATAAAGATGTATTATTCACTTTGCGGGATGTGTACTCCAAAGACCCGGATGCCCTGATCGCCAGTTCCCAGGTTATTGCCATTCACTACCAGACCGTAGCAGCCGCCAATAATTATTGGCGCAATTAAGAAAGCAGGCCTTAGGTATGTGAATCCGCGCATGGAATTTATCCTCGGATTCACATATTTATTCCAATTAAGAGGTTATAGATGAAAATTATAAAAGCATTTCGATCGCAGGTAGGGAGAAAGGTATTAAATGGTGCTACCGGTTTGGCGCTTATCGGTTTTGTAGTGGTACATTTGGCGGGAAATCTAACTCTTTTTGGCTCGGAAAATGCGTTTAACAAATACACCTGGCAATTAGAAAGTTTGGGGTGGATTTTATATGTCCTTGAATTTTTTCTGGCCCTTACGTTTTTGGTACATGCCATTGTAGGTATATCTATCTGGAAAGAACGAAGGCGAGCGCGTAAGGATAAATATGATACGTATCAAACCAAAGGAGGCCCTGCTCATAATACCTGGCATGCACGTACCAAAGCCATTTCCGGTATAGTTTTGCTCTTGTTTTTGATCATACATCTCAACGATTTCAAATTCGGTCCGGTGGAAATGACAACGCTGGAAGGGATAGAAGTTCGAGACCTGAAATCGTTGGTTATTTCAACTTTTCAAAATCCTTGGCACGCCTTTGGATATACGGCAGTGATGGTATTCTTAGCTGCTCATCTGGCTCATGGGTTTTGGAGTGCATTTACCTCTCTTTCTATGCAGAGAAATAGATTCTCTGATGTGTTTTATGTATTCAGCATCTTATTCGCCATTCTGTTGGCTATAGGTTTTCTTTTCATACCGTTATACATCTATTTCACAGGAGGAGATGGAGGGTTATTATCAACTTTATAAATATCATCATACATGTTTTTAGAAAATAAGACAGCTATTGTTACCGGTGCCGGCAGTGGACTTGGAGCTGCTATTGCACGTCAACTTGTAAAACATCGAACTCAGGTTTTTGGCCTTGCTCGTTCATCGGATAAATTAAATTCCTTAAAAACTGAGTTGGGACTGCTATTTCATCCGATCAGCCTTGATATCAGCGACCAACCGAAAGTATCATCATGGTTCAAACAAACGTTTTCGAAAGAGCTTAAACCTGATATTCTCATTAATAATGCAGGTGCCGGTGTGTTTGGTAAAATTGAGGAATTACCCCTTGATCGGTGGAAGCAAATGATGGACACCAACCTGAATGGAATGTATTATCTGACGCGTGAAGTGGTTCCACATATGAAAACTAACTCAGCCTCATCGCATATAATCAATGTTGGCTCGATATTGGGGAAAACCTCAGGAATGACCAAATCGGCTTACAGTACTACAAAGTTTGGGGTGCAGGGATTTAGTGAAGCTCTCTTTAAAGAACTTCGATTCCAAAATATTAAGGTCACCTGCTTTAATCCGGGTTCTATTGACACGTGGTTTTTTGAAGAATCGGGTATTGAACCTCATGCTAACATGTTACAACCGGATGATCTTGCTGAAATGATAGTTCATATTTTGCAAACACCGGATAATTTCCTCGTTAATGATATGACAATCCGCCCACTCGACCCAAGATCTTAACCCGAATGATACCTCTTCAATAATGTCCGGTTCAGCTTTTTACAGCCTTATGCACGTGCCATACGAAGGGCCCGGTATGATAAAACCCTATCTGGAAGAAAAAGGATTCTCACTTCAAAAAATTAAGCTTTATGATGATCAGTCACTTCCCGCTGTAAATGATGTGGATTACCTGATTGTAATGGGAGGGCCCATGAATATGGAAGACGAAGAAAAGTATCCTTGGCTAATTGATGAAAAAATATTGATCAGGGAAATGATAGATCTGGGAAAACCGGTTTTGGGGATTTGTTTTGGAGCACAACTGGTTGCAGATGCTCTGGGTAAATCCGTGTATCCGGCAAAAGATCATGAAATTGGGTGGCATCCCGTCGAACTTACGGAGGCCGGAAAAGTTCACCCCGCAACCAAAAATTGGGGCGTAGATCCGGTGGTATTTCACTGGCACAGCAATACTTTTGACCTGCCGGAAGAAGCCGTTCATTTAGCCTCCACTGAATTGTGTAAAAACCAGGCCTTTGTATGTAATGAGAACGTATTCGGTTTGCAGTTCCATTTGGAAATCACTTGGATAGAAGTGGAGAAAATGATCGAAAACTGGGGGCGATACCGAGAGTCAGGATCGTATGTGCAGAGTGCCGAAGAAATGCTGCAAAAATCGCACGCTGCGGATGAAACAAAAGTTATGTTAGAACAGCTGCTGGCTTATTGGATATCACCTGAGTTCGATTAAAAAGCAGGTTCTATCATAGGCAAGATGATCATTTCACGGCGAATGCCCGAAATCTAATTGTTGTTTACGTATCTATGATTGAATTACCGGCAATAATAAGATCCCTGGCTTTGCAGGGTTGACTTTTTAGGCATTTTTCAAGCTATCAATAATCAAGCTCAGGTATATTGGAAAATCAGTAACTCTTTAATGACAGACTAAAGTGAATACTATTAAGAACCTAAAAACGGTTAAAGAGAATCTCGAAAATGTAGTTGAACGGGTGCAATATGCGTGTCAAAAAGCCGGAAGAGATCGGGAATCTGTTACTATTATCCCCGTGACTAAAACGGTAGATATAAAGCGTATCAAGGAAGCTATTGAGTGCGGATATCATGAAATTGCTGAAAACAAAGTGCAGGAGGCAGAAAATAAAGCCAATTTATTAAAAGACGGTACACCATCCCTAATTTGGCACTTTGTAGGCCATCTGCAAAGTAATAAAGTTAATAAGGTGGTTCAGTTTGCTTCTATGATTCAATCTATAGACCGAATGAAAATGGTGAAGAAATTGAATAAGCAGCTCAACAAACTCGGAAAGAATATGCCGGTTTTGATCCAGATTAATGTATCAGGTGAAGACAGTAAGTATGGACTGCACCCTGATGAAGCCCTTTCTTTTATTGAACAAGCTGTGGCTTATGAACATATAAAAATCAAAGGACTTATGACTATTGGGTTGTTTTCTGACGACTGGCCCGAAGTGCGTAAAGGATTCCGGCTTCTCAGAGAGCTCAGAGATAACATTGAAGCAAAAAATATACCTGGTGTTGAGATGGACATCTTGTCGATGGGAATGACCAATGATTTTGAAATTGCCATTGAGGAAGGGGCTACCATGGTCAGGATAGGCCGTGCAATTTTCGGAGAGCGGGATCATCCTGATTCTTATTACTGGCCCGGAATAGGGACGGAAAATGTGGATAAATAGGTTGGGAGTTAATCCATGAATCACAGCCAGATCCCCACTGCTTTAACCATTGCCGGCAGCGACCCAAGTGGAGGTGCCGGTGTGCAAGCTGACTTAAAAGTATTTAACGCACTTAATGTATATGGAACGGCTGCTTTAACCTGCCTTACGGCCGGGAATACTACGGGAGTGCAAGCAGTTGAGTTTATAAAGCCCCATTTTGTAAAACACCAAATAGAATGTGTGCTTGAGGATATTCCTCCACGGGCCGTCAAAACAGGAATGTTGGGTAACAGTGGAATTATGCGGGTTACGGCGGCTAAACTGGCGTCACTGAACATACCTGTTATTATCGATCCGGTAATGAAAACCAAAAGGGGAGATGTGTTATTCGCGGATGAGGGTATCAAAGTTTTTATAGAAGAGATATTGCCGCTTGCACACATAATCACTCCAAATATCCCAGAAGCGAATTTGTTATCAGGAATTTCGATTAAGAGGGAATCAGATATGAAAGCAGCTGCCCGAAAGATCTATGAGATGGGGAGCGGAGTTGTGCTTATCAAAGCAGGTTATTTCGATGACTGGCCCCACAGTAACGACCTATATTTTGATGGGAAAAAATTTACCTGGATTAAAGCAGAAAGAATACAAACAACCGAAAGTCATGGAGCGGGAGATGTATTTTCTGCCGCTATAACAGCTTATACAGCCCGCAAGCTTCCTCTTCTTGAAGCCGTTCAGCAAGCCAAAAAATTAGTAAGTAAGGCTTTGTTATCTGCTCCGGGCCTTGGCAAAGGAGACGGGCCTTTAAACTTAATGTGAGTTCGATATAATATGTGCTTTAGGAGATCCATCTTACGGATGAGCCTGATGGAGCCTGAAAGCCTGAATTTGCTTTTTATAGAGGCAGCCAGGCTTTTTATTACTCACTTCCCATCAGATAGCGAAGGATATTCCGTAAAAATAAAATACCTCCGATAATGGCTGTTAATCCCCCGATCAATAAGAGTCCAAGCCCAAAGTAAATTTCCGCAGAAAGGATGAGCTGCTCTTCCCCAAATACCTTGCGAGCCAAACCATAAGTTCCGGCCACCGCAAGACCGGATACAAAAATAGTCTGCCCAATACCGAACAAAAATATTTGAACAGCTTCTTGTCTTTTTCTTTTCTGTGAAGGGCTTGGATATCCATAAAACATCATTAATTTGTACGCACCGGCCATAAAGGCAATGGTGACAGCCCCGAGTGTGGCATGGTAGTGAGCAGGAATCATGGTATTGGACCCGCGTATCATAGCTCCGAGCATGAAGCCGGAGATTGTCAGAAAAATGCTCCATACAAGTCCCGCATAGGCCGGGTTAGATAGTAAGGTGCTAAGTTTAAAATAGTTTCTGTTTTTAATCATCTTAGTAATGACAATTACAATCACCACCGTAATAACCGGAAAAATTCCCCATTGCATATAATAGGTAAACCCTGTGATGTATAAAGGGACAGTAGTCCCCTCAATAAATAAGAAAGGGGTAAAACAGAGGGGCAAGGTGTACAGAACAAAGAGCAGAAAACTTGTGCGATACCGCACAAAATGTTTTTGAGTTGTGGTATAAAAAAGCAGCCCCCAAATAGCTGTTGCGGCAGCCATATTGGTAAACTGAAGCACGTGTCCACCGCCCCAAAGCATTAATTCAAAATAGACATTCTGGGATAATTCCAGTGGGGTGACCACAAAAGCATGGAGGAAGTTAAGTAAGCCGATGATCAGGATAATACCGGCAGATTGCAGGATCGGGATGATCGAAATTGGGTAATGGCTGAAGCTTTTTTGTTGATATTTGTTAATGCCTGGAAGCAGGCGTTCATCAAAGAAAGTAAAAATAAGGGATATGGCGAATAAGCAAAGTCCGCCTATAAAAAAGGGTTGGTTGATAACGGGCACATAGTTCGATAAAATAGGCTCACCAATCGGGATGAAGCCGCTGATGGTAATTACAAGAGTGCCCGCCAATGCCAGGCCAAAGGATATCAGTTGTCTTTTATTTACATGTGTTTGTGAGGATGGTATGACCAGGAAAAGTCCGGTAATGAAAGCATAAAAACTAACTGTAAGTGCGAGATTGACGTGCACCACCAAAATGCGGCGCATCCATTCGGTGCCAAACATCCACTCGTTAATGTACGGTGTGCGGCCCAGCATGATAAATAAGGAAAGAAAACCGGCTAAGATCAGGGCAAAAATACTGAAAAGGATCCATGCCTTTGAGAGTTGCATCGGGACCATTCTTAAAAGTGAGCCGGTTTGATTGTTTAGCTGCTTGTCGGTCAAAATTGAATGGGTATCATCTAAAGTTTGCGGCTCGGTGGGTGATTGATCAATGAAATTGATGGTTCCTAAAATAGAGCAAAAGGTTTTAAGAGTAAAGACTCTTAAAAAAGAAGAAAGCAATTTGATCTACATCATTTTAGTGCTGGATGAAGGCTGTTAGATTAGGGATGAAAATCAAGAACCCCTAAACCTAACTGTTATGAAAACTCATATATCAACTTTACTCACTTTTTTAATTGTAACACTTTTTTCACTAATGCCCATGCTTGCACAGGCTCATTGTGATAGTATGGATGGCCCGGTGGTACAAGATGCAAAGCAAGCCCTTAATTCGGGCGATATCACCCTGGTTCTCAAATGGATCACTGAGAAACAGGAAGCGGAAATTCGATCCACATTCAATGAAACCCTGGAAATCAGGGATATAAATGAGAAAGTGCGAAAAGTCGCCGATCGTCATTTCTTTGAAACCCTGGTGCGCCTGCATCGCGAAGCGGAAGGCGCTCCTTACACCGGACTCAAACCCGCTGGCACCGATTTTGGTCCGGCCATAAACGCCGCAGAAAAAGCGTTAGAAAAGGGCTCATTGGCTGAAGTTCATCAGCTATTGATGAAAGAGATTGAAGCCGGCCTTCATCATTATTACGAAAAGGTTCAGGCCTTAAAGAATTACAATCTCAAAGATGTAAAAGCCGCCCGCGAATACGTAAATGCCTATGTGAAATACATGCATTATGTGGAACCACTGTACCAGGTTGCTACTTCTGAAGTGGAACACAGCGTAGGCGGGCACGAGCACTAATTAAGAGAAAACCCTCCAAGGGTTTAAAACTCTTGGAGGGTTAGCAAATGGCAAAAATAATATCACGAATTCATAAAACAAAAATCCCATGAAAACCATTTTAAGAAGCGACGAACTGAATTGCCCATCTTGCGTGAACAACATAGAATCCAACTTAAACAGCATGGAGGGCATCGAAAATGCAACTGTGAAATTCAATTCCGGCAAGATCGAAGTGGAACACGACCCGGAGTTGGTAACCGAAGATGACTTGTTGGCTGCCGTTCAGGAGTCAGGTTATTCAGCTACGGTTTCTCCGTTTTAGATCAATACTAATGCAGACCTTTAAGGTTTCAAAAACCTTGGAGGTCTTTTACTAACTAAAGATTTTAGAATTATGATTTCATTCAACCAATTTATTTCCCTGTTTAAAAATCCAACATCCCGCAAAAAAATATTACTGGCTGTCAGTGGAATGTCCATTACCGTCGGCTGGTTTTTTATTGGCGTGATGGGAGATACCTTTGCCGGAGATATGCTCATGATTCTCGCCACTGTGGTTGCCGGTTATGAGATCATCCAAAAAGCCTGGCTGGGACTGAAAAACCGTCAAACCAATATCGAGCTGCTGGTAAGTATTGCGGCAATTGGGGGACTTTCGATCGGGATTTACTGGGAATCGGCTGCCGTAACCTTCCTGTTTTTGCTGGGCGGATGGTTGGAGACTCGAACGCTTCAGAACACTCGCAAAACGCTGAAAAACCTGGTTGAACTGGTTCCTAAAACAGCGAAGGTGGTCCGCGGAGAAAAAACGGAAACCATTCCGGCGCGACAGGTAGCAAAAGACATGCTGGTTGAGGTAAAACCCGGAGGTAGAATTCCGGTAGATGGTGAGGTGGAATCCGGGGAGAGTTCAGTAGATGAAAGCGCCATCACCGGAGAATCCATTCCCACCGATAAAAAGCCGGGCTCGCAGGTGTACGCCGGAACCATTAATCAAAACGGGCGAATTTTTGTGCGAGCAGGCAGAGCGGGAGCGGATACCACGCTGGCCAAGATCATCGAAAGAGTGGAGGAAGCTCAGGATGCCAAAGCGCCTACGCAGCGATTCATCGAACGTTTTGCACGGTGGTACACCCCCGGCATTGTGGGCTTGAGCGTGATCTCTTTCATCTTCACTCAAAACATTGAATTAGCGATTACCTTACTGGTAATTGGCTGCCCGGGAGCGCTGGTTATTTCCACACCCATTTCCGTGATCACCGGAATTGGGCGGGCGGCGAAAGAAGGCATCCTCATTAAAGGCGGGGAATATTTGGAAAACGCCGGAAAGATCTCTGCATTGGCTTTTGATAAAACCGGAACCCTGACGCAAGGCAAACCAAGAGTAACCGAAGTATTCAGCCTTCAACCCGAAAAAGTAGTGGCCGGACATGAGGAAGCAGAACCGGAAAGGATCACAGAACATAAGGT
Organism: Gracilimonas sp.; assembly: GCA_022450045.1. GTDB lineage: Bacteria > Bacteroidota > Rhodothermia > Balneolales > Balneolaceae > Gracilimonas. Next base: position 18,396 of record JAKURD010000021.1, read on the forward strand.
ATTATATTGGGCCGGGATCGCTGAATCAGGATCTGAACACCCGCTGGCAAAGGCTATTTTGGAGGAAGCCCGAAGCAGACAAGAAATCCCGAATGCTGATACCTTCGAATCACATACCGGTTTTGGAGTATCAGCTGGTTACATGGAGAATAAAGTTTTGGTTGGCAATCGATCGTTCATGGAAGAATGGAATATTCGAGTGGATAAAGAAGCACTCCAGCAAGTGGAGGCACTTTCTGAAAAAGGGCGGACCGTGGTATTGGTTGCTAAAAACGGGGAACTGATCGGCGGACTAGGCCTGTTTGATACCATTCGTGCAGATGCGCCTTCAGCCATAAAAAGGCTCCGGGAAATTGGTATTGAGGAGTTGATTATACTGACCGGAGACACCGATTCTACTGCTCAAAGCATTGCCGGAGAAGTGGGTATCAACAATGTGCATTCACGCATGCTGCCGGAAGAAAAGTATAACGTGATCGAAAAATTGAAAGCTGACGGACATCGCGTGGCCATGGTCGGGGATGGCATCAACGATGCGCTGGCACTTACCGCCGCCGATATTGGCATAGCCATGGGAGCAGCCGGAACGGATGTAGCTATAGAATCTGCTGATATTGCACTGATGACGGATGATCTTGGGAAGATCCCGGAAGCCCTGCGTCTCTCAAAACTTACCCTGAGAAACATTCATCAAAATGTGGTCATAGCCTTGATCACGGTTGCCGCACTGCTCGTTGGGGTATTTGCGGGGGAAGTACATATGGCGGGCGGTATGCTCATTCATGAGCTTTCGGTACTGCTGGTAATCTTGAATGGGATGCGGTTGAAGTGGATGGCATAAGCTGTTGACAGTTGAAAGAATTTAAAAATTTGAGTTGCAAAAAATCCTGTTTTAACTGAATGCAAAAGCTTAACTTTGAAACCGTTTTTGCACACCAAATTGTATTTGTGGAAAACCTAAATCACTCTAAAATCGAAGGTTACAGATATGGTTCCGTTACGGCGGTGGCGCATTCCAATATTGCATTGATTAAATACTGGGGAAAACGTGCTATTCAAAAAAATTTACCCGCAGTCGGATCAATTTCTCTTACTCTCGATGCCCTTCATACCAAAACCACGCTACAGTTTGATGAAGCTTTAAAGCAGGATGTTTTTCTTCTGAATGAAGAAAAAGTTGAAGGAAAACAGCTAAAACGCATTTCTGATTTTTTGAATTTAGCTGTTGGTTATAGTGAACGGCCGAAGGCGCGGATCATAAGCAAGAATAATTTTCCAACAGGGGCGGGTTTGGCTTCTTCTGCTTCTGGATTTGCTGCCTTGGCACTGGCTTTGGATGATAGGTTTGGGCTGAATTTAAATCGGGAAAACCTTTCAGCATTAGCAAGAATGGGTTCAGGATCTGCCGCAAGGTCTTTGTATGGCGGATTTGTAGAAATGAAATTAGGCTCCAAAGATGACGGCAGTGAAGATGTTGCGGTTCAGCTAAAAGATGAATCGCACTGGGATCTTCGGCTGTTAGCAGCAGTCACATCAACCCAAAAAAAGGATCTCGGATCAACCGAAGGCATGAACCGAACAGCTGAAACGGCCCCTTTTTATGATGCCTGGATCTCATCACAACCGAAAGATATTGAGGAGATGAAAAAAGCAATTTCAACCAAAGATTTTGAAAAACTTGGGGAACTTACGGAGCACAGCTGCTTTAAAATGCATGGACTTGCCATGGCTACCCGGCCACCGATCTTATATTGGAATGCTGCGACCACAGAAACGATTCATAGAGTGTGGAAACTTCGGCAATCCGGAATTCCGGCTTTTGTGACGATTGATGCCGGTCCACAGGTGAAAATTTTATGCCTGTCGGACTCAGTTGATGAAATCAAAGAAGCTGTTTTGGATGTGAATGGAGTGGAATACATAATTGAAGCAAAACCGGGGCCTGCTGCACGCATTGTGCATCCGGAAAAAGAAATCATCAGATAATGGACGATATTACCATAAACGTTTCATCACCCGGAAAACAAATTTTGTTGGGCGAATATGCCGTGCTTGAGGGCGCTCCGGCACTTGTTGCCGCTGTAAACCGACAATGCAATGTTAACATATATTCGCTTTACAACAGCACGTTCCAGGTGCAAACGCCGAATTTGAATATCCCCGAAATACAGTTTACTCTCCACTCGGATGGCGATGCTTATTTCCGAACAAATGTTGATGCCGATACGCAAAAACAGCTTCGTTTTGTGTTATGTATCCTAAAATATGTAACCCAAAAAGTGGGAAAGATTCCCGGCGCCCGAATCGAAATTGATACTTCGGCGTTTTACCATCACGTAACGGGGCATAAGTTCGGACTCGGTTCCAGTGCGGCGCTTACGGTTTCATTAGTATCGGGATTAATGGAATATATGGGCGTGGAGATGTCTTCCAATGATTTGTACCGTAAAGCTTTTCAGGCACATCGTTTTGCGCAGGGAAAAATGGGAAGTGGCGTGGATATTGCCGCGAGCACAACCGGAGGGATTTTGAGCTACACCATGCCGGATAATCCCGAAAAGTCTATCGGAAAAATTGATCGAATAACGCGCCCCGGTAATTTATTTATGATGAGTATGTGGGCAGGGTATGCTGCATCAACACGAAATTTTGTGCGCAGCGTGAATGTTTTTAAAAAAGAACATCCTGCTGCTTACGATTCCATTATCACTAAAATGACAGATCTTTCGAAAGAAGGAGTCAGAACTTTTGAGGCAGGTGATACGCAAGCTTTTCTTGAGGTGATTTCCGATTATGCGGATTGTGAACGAGAACTTGGCAACAAAAGCAGAACGGAAATCATGTCGGATGTGCATGAGGAGATTTTTTCCATTGTGAAGAATCAGGGTGGAACCTACAAGCCATCCGGAGCCGGTGGTGGCGACATTGGAATAGCTTTTTGCAGCAGCGAGGAAACAATGGCAAAGATTAAGGGAGCTATTGACGATAGCGTCTTCGACCTGATGAATCTCGATGTGCAACCCGCGGGTGTACAGATTTCCAAAACTGAAGAAGTTAGCTAAAGCCTGATTTTCTTATAACCTTGCTTATCTTACTTTTTGAAATTTCATATCCATGAGCAACAACGATAAATCCCGCATACCCAAATTTTACAAATACAGTGTAGAAAACCGTCTCGATATTTTACGGGATAAAGGTATCCTGACCCAGGAAGATTACATTTCCCTTCGCGAACAAATGCATCTTCTTTCGCAGGATGATGCCGACAAAATGATCGAGAATGTGATTGGCATTTTTGGGTTACCTATGGGACTGGGACTCAATTTTCTGATCAATAACAAGCCTTACATTGTTCCGATGGTTGTGGAGGAACCTTCAATTTTGGCGGCCGTAAGTTCGGCAGCCAAAGTGGTACGAAATGCCGGAGGTTTCCAAGCAGAATCCGATGATCCGATCCTGATCGGGCAAATTCAGCTTGTGGATGTTCGCCACCCAATAAAAGTTCGCCATGCCGTTTTGCAGGAAAAACAGCAGATCCTGAATCTGGCTAACAGCCTTCATCCCAATATGGTGAAACGCGGCGGAGGCGCTATTGACCTGGAAGCGATGATCCATCAGCAAGACCGGCATCCCGGCAGCATGGTGGTGGTGCATCTTCTTGTTGATACGCGGGATGCTATGGGGGCGAATCTGGTAAACAGCATGTGTGAAGGCGTGGCTTCGCTGGTCGAGAAAATCTCGGGTTCTAAAGTGTACCTCAGAATTTTATCAAATTTGACCGATCGGGCTATGGTTCGGGCGAAGTGTGAGATTCCTACTGAGTATCTCGATTTCAATGAATCCTCCGGAAAAGAAGTCCGTGATGGAATTATCCGGGCCGCTGAATTTGCTGTGGTTGATCCATACCGGGCATCTACCCACAACAAGGGAATTATGAATGGGATCGATCCGCTGGCTATTGCCACGGGTAACGACTGGCGGGCTATTGAAGCAGCGGCTCATGCTTATGCGGCTCGAACGGGCCGCTACACCTCACTTACCAACTGGTTCAAAAATGAAAAAGGAGATCTTGTTGGGACAATCGACATTCCCCTGAAAGTAGGAACCGTGGGCGGATCGCTAAAATCAAATAAAGCTGTGGGAATTGCGCACCGGATCTTGGGAATTGAATCAGCTACAGAACTGGCTGAAATTATGGGTGCTGTTGGATTGGCTCAAAACTTCTCTGCATTACGATCTCTCGGAACCGAAGGTATTCAGCGGGGGCACATGACCCTTCATGCCAGAAGCGTGGCAAGTACGGCCGGAGCACCCGCTGAGTTATTTGAACAGGTGTTGGAGCGATTGGTGGAAAGCGGAGAGATCAAAGTGTGGAAGGCAAAGGAGATCATTCAGGAGCTTCAAAAAGCAAATCAGATTGGTCAGGTCTCAACGCCATCAGAAGAAAAAGCCGATGACTTGTCGTTTGGATATGGAAAGATTATTCTGACCGGGGAACATTCTGTGGTTCACGGAACACACGCCGTTGCGGCTCCCATCACCCTGAAAATGAAAGCCAAGGTTTGGGATCACGATAAAGATGTCCGGTTGATGATTCCGAGATGGGGCGTGGAGCAAACGCTGGAATTTGGCGCTGATCACAAATACTCTATTTATAAATCTCTGGAGATGATTCTGGATCACCTGGATCTGCGAGGCAAACCCATGAATATCGAAGTATTTCCTGAAGTCCCTCGGGCGATGGGCATGGGGGGATCGGCAGCGCTGGCAGTAGCCATTATCCGGGCGCTGAATAAGCATTTTAAACTCGGGCTTGGAGATGATGACGTCCGCCGGCTTTCCTTTGAATCAGAAAACATTGTGCATGGCGGAGCTTCGGGAATTGATAACACCGTTTCTACTTACGGGAATTTGATCATGTTCCAAAAAGGAACTCCGCCCAAGATGGATATGCTTCATCTGGAAGAATCCATCCCTATTGTGATTGGACTTAGCGGTGTGGAAAGTATGACTTCGAAAATGGTGAAACAGGTTCGCGAGCAGGCCGGGAAATATCCAAAATGGTATCGGCAAATTTTTGATCAGATGGATGAGCTTGCACTGGCCTCCAAAAAGGCTATCGAGGAGCGGAACCTGGATGAACTTGGAATGATCATGAATATGAATCACGGATTCCTGAATACGCTTGGAGTTTCCTCACCAGAGGTGGAAGAACTGGTTGAAATTGCCCGCCGTAACGGAGCGCTTGGCGCTAAACTGACCGGCGGCGGAGGCGGTGGAGCTATGATCGCACTTTGTGATTCTGAGAACATTCAGACAAAGATTCAAAAGAAAATGCACGAGTCCGGCTTTGATGCGCTGATCGCTGAGATAAAATCTACGGAAGGCTAAAAAGGTCTGGCAGGCAAAGTATTTTTGTAAATAATTGGTTTCTTCATACGACCTTCACAATTAAAGATGATTTTATCTTAAATAGGAATAATCCGCTTAAGACACCTAATTTGTGAGGTCTCACTTTTATGAACCCATCTCTACACACTTTTTCCATTCCAGTAATGGGAACCGGACACTCTATCGATTCACCCATACGTGTTGCACCATACGGCATCAATTCGGTTATCTCTATTGTGGATGACCTGTTGGTTGAGAAGATTCGGAAGTATTATTCAGAGAAATTTGATCTTCCCTATAAAAACATTCCGCGTTCAGCAGAAGACGGACGTGCAAAACGTATCACTGCTTATCTGGATCTGGTTCACGACCTGGTGAGCCATAAATTTGAAGAAATCAGGTCGCAGCCATTTTTTGAGGATAATGAGAGAGCCAAATATTTCCGGATGCTGCCGAATGAAAGTCCCCTTAAAACTGCTTATCAGAAACTGATGGCGGCTGCTGAAAATGAACAAACATCACTTGCAGATAAATTGAATGATCTAATGCAGCCCGGCTCTATAGATGTGAATATTATGGCCAAAGTGGATAAGCTCAATCTTACCAAATCCGGCGAACCGATGAGTGCGGAGTATAGTGATGGAAGTGCAGCTCTGCGTGGCTATGCTAACAGTAAATTGTCATCCAGTCTGGTGCTTTCTGCGGGATTCAATCCTCGTCTGTACAACTACCTGTCTGATTTCCAGGATTTCTATCGGGATGCTTGCGGTTCCATCAAGAAGAAGATCATCTTGAAAGTGAGTGATTTCCGGTCGGCATTAATCCAGGGTAAATATCTTGCTAAAAAAGGATTGGAAGTATTCGAATATCGTATCGAATCCGGCTTGAATTGCGGGGGTCATGCCTTTGCAACCGATGGTTTGCTGCTGCCGGTTTTGCTGAAGGAATTCAAAGAGAAAAAGGAGATGCTGAGCTCGGCTATTCGTCCACTTGTGGAAAAATTTTATGAAGATGAACGGGAAGGATTTTCAACAAAATGGGAGGTGCAGGAACCTCGAATTACCGTACAGGGTGGGATAGGAACGCAGGGCGAAATGCAGCGTTTGTTGAAAGAATATGACATGGATTCAACCGGTTGGGGCAGTCCTTTTTTACTGGTTCCGGAAGCAACCACTGTGGATCAAACAACAAGAACTTTATTGGAAAATGCCAAAGAAGAAGATCTGTATTTAAGCGGAGTTTCTCCGCTGGGTGTACCGTTCAATAATGTTCGGCAAACCGGTTCCCGTATATGGCATGAAGAGCGTATTGAGAAAGGAAAGCCCGGTTCACCATGTCCCAAAGGATTTCTGGAATCGAATACCGAATTCACCGAAAATCCAATTTGCACGGCTTCAACGCAATATCAATTGCTGAAGATCGATCAGATCAACCACAGCGATTATGATGAGGGCAAGAAAGAGCGGCTGAAAACCAAGGTGTTGGACAAGGCTTGTTTGTGTGATCATCTTGGCAATGGAGCGCTCATTCAGCTGGGTATTCAGAAAGAAAGTCGTGCGCCCCAGGCCATTTGCCCTGGTCCGAATATTGCCTATTTTAGCGGTGAATATTCGCTGGAAGAAATGGTGAATCATATATATGGCAGACGAACATCCTTGGTGGAAGGCGAACGCCCGCACATGTTTGCCAAGGAAATGCGCATGTATGTAGATTATTTGCAGGAACTGATCGACGAATCTGATTCGGATCCGGGCGAAAACCGCAAGCTTACCAAATTCCGGAATAACCTGGAAGAAGGGATGAACTACTGTCTGGAAATCGCCGGCTCCAATGGCTATGAAGGAGAGAATCTGGAGTCCATAAAGACCACCGTTGCTGGGCTAAAAACCCGATTAGAACACATGTTTTCTATAGCTGTAGCCTGAATGCGGATGATCTTGATACTTTTTCATTAATTGGATCCGAATTCCAGAGATCACTTATGCCCGATTTATAAAAGGCTGCCAACTGGCAGCCTTTTTTTTCGAAATAATTTCAGACATCTTCATCTTAAATTCATAATGTGAGTTTATTTTAATCTCAAAAGGAATAATAAATTGTTTGATCTTATTTAAGATAAAATAGTCTTAAAACTAATAATAAACTAAATACACAATTATGAAACGCGCAATCTCAAAAATCACCCTCTTAGTCGGAATGATTTTCTTTGGCATGAGCTCGATGTTGTCGGCTCAAACTGAAGAGTATAAATTAGATGGAATGACCTTCGGCATGCCTGAAGCTGAAGTTTATACCGAAGATTATAATGGCCCTCCTGTTGTAGGAGAGTACATCACCCAGCTCCCGAATTTAGCCCCGCTGGATTATGAAGGCAATAAGCACCACGAAGTTCGAATCGATATTATGGTGCAGGAAATTGAAGTGGCTGAAGGCGTTCGCTATCAGGCATGGACATTCGGCGGAACCGTTCCCGGTCCGGTGCTTCACGTTAGAGAAGGTGACCGAATTACCTTTGTCATGAAAAACCGTTCGGATGAGGAAGTTACCATTACTGAACCTGCTAAAGGCGGATCTCCATTTATGAATCAGGTGGCAAACAATCCTTATCAGAAAAACTCATCAGCCATCATGCCGATGCCTCACTCCATGGATTTCCATGCCGGAACTGTGGCAAAAGACGATAAGTGGAGAACTATTGGTCCGGGCGAAACCATTAAATTTGACTGGATCGCAAACTATGCCGGAACCTACATCTATCACTGCGGAACCCCAAGTGTACTTATGCATACAGCCATGGGTCAGCACGGAGTGGTTGTAGTATCTCCCAAAGAGGGATATCCAACCGATTATGAAGTAGATCGTGAGTATGTGATCGTACAGAGTGAGTACTATCTAACTAAAGGATCCGGAGATCTTTATACCTACGATTTCGAAGCGGCTTCAAATAACAATCCTTCTCATGTTGTATTCAACGGACACCAAACGATCCTTCACGATCAGCCGCTGAAAGCCAATGCCGGTGAACGAGTTCGTTTCCACGTTAGCAATAATGGCCCGAGCGGGACATCCAGTTTCCACGTAATTGGCGGAATTTTTGACCGTGTTTGGTTGGAGGGACATCCATTCAATGAAATGCGTGGAATGCAGACCGTACTTCTGGGTGCCTCCGGTTCAGCAACTATTGATATGATCGTGCCTGAAGAAGGTAAATACATCCTCATCGACCATGAGTTCGTTGATGCCGAAAAAGGTGCCACCGGTACGCTGAAAGCAGGCCCTCGTAAGAATTAGGTAATTGAACCAGTTTTAAATACACAAGATACCGTAGGGGCGAATCGCATTCGCCCCAATGGTTTATAAGAAAAAAATGATGAGATCCCAAACGAACATATTCATTCTTGCCATTATCACAATGTTTGTAATGATGGCCTTCATGCCTGAGATTGCGTTTTCACAAACGGCAAGAGTGGTTGTTCCGGCGGGATCTTTTCATTCTGTTTTACCGGAAGTGGAAGGCGAACCGGTTGCCGTCGATTCTTTTTATATGGATGAGACAGCTGTTACGAACGAAGAGTATTTGGAATTTCTGAAAGATAATCCTGAGTGGAAACGCTCAAAAATACCACCAGTTTTTACCAATAATGGTTATCTGCGGGAATGGAAATCCGATCTTGATCCGGGATATGAAAATGTAGGAGTAAACCGACCGCTAACCCGGGTTTCGTGGTATGCAGCCAATGCATACTGTGCCGCTCAGGGAGGAAGACTTCCAACCCTGAATGAATGGGAATACTCAGCCCAACTGATGGAATTCGACTCCGATGCGGAGATGAACACATTCAGCAGCGGACTTATCAACTGGTACTCCGGAATAGATGTAAAGAATCTCGCTGAAGTCGGTTCAACAGGAATTGAGAATACTGAAGGCATTAAAGACCAGTTTGGTTTGGTGATGGAGTGGGTGGAGGATTTTAAGCCCATCATTGCCGACGAGCTTTCGCTGGATTGCGGTACCGTGGGAAGAATGAATACCCTCGGCAGCGTGTACAGCTATGCGGCTTCCATCCGGTATATCACCCGGATGAGCTTCAACCCAAAAATAACGACCGGTATGGTCGGATTCCGATGTGCCTATGACGTACCGGCGCCATCTTCCCAAAACAATATCAATGGAGAAACACTATGAGATCAGTAATTGCATATACGCTGGCTTTTCTGGGGATCTTATCTCTTGAAGCAGTTGCACAACATGGTCACCACGGGCATGAAAAAAAAGCCTTGAAATCCGAAGAAATTCATGCTGATCATTCACTGTATCATCTGGATTCTGAGTTTATCGATCATCGAAATGAGCCTCTAAAATTAAGTAATTTTAAAGGGGAACCGGTGATTGTTGTACTGTTCTATGGGAATTGCACTCAGGTTTGTCCAATTCTCATTCAAGACACCTGGCGACTGTTTAGTTCTCTGGATGAATCAACACAGACCAAAACCAAGGTGCTTGCTGTTTCCTTTGATACCGAGAACGACACCCCCGAAACCCTAAAAGAATATGCCGAATATGAACAGCTTGATCTTCCCGAGTGGTATTTTATCACAGGAAAACACACGGATATTAAGATGCTGGCCACTATGCTTGGGGTGAAATACCAGCAAACCGGCGACGGACATTTTGCTCACTCCAACCTGGTCACGGTTTTGGATACCGAAGGTAAAATTGCCAAGCGGGTAGAAGGCCTGAACCAACCCATGAACAAAGCCGCGACTGTTATCGAAGCCATGCTGAAGAATTTATAGTACCGTTGGGGCGAATCGTATCGCCCTTTGTGAATTAAAAAAATAGAACGCGGGTAATTACAGATTTGATGAGACCATGAAACTCTGCAATGTCGTATTTCTGGTTATTGTATTAGGAATTTCCTGTTCAACCTATGCGCTATCAACAGACACTCTCACCGTAAAAGTTTTAGGTATAGCCGAAGATGCCCAATTTGAACCGGCAGTTTTGCAGGTTCAGCCCGGAGATGTGATCTGGTTTAAAGTGGTAGAGGGCTTGCACACGGTTACTGCTTACCATCCCGATAACCGTCGCCCGATGCGTATTCCTGATAGGACTCAATCTTTTGATTCCGGAATGCTTACCGCCGGGCAAACATGGTTTTTGACATTAGATAAGATCGGTGTATATGATTACTTCTGTCTTCCCCACGAACGCATGGGGCATGCCGGACGAATTATATCTGGATCAGAAACCACCATACCAACCTACGATGATACGCTCATTCCAGAGCTGGTTTTAAAAACAATCAATGAAGCCCAAAAAAGCTTCTTAAATCAAAATCAGAAAAAATGATGGATTCAATTAAACAGCTGAATTATGCAATCGTAGTCATGCTTTGCATAGCTTTTTCGCCAGTTTTGAGTTTTGCTCAAATTAGTTTAACGGGAGAATTCCGCCCGAGAACAGAGTTGCGTGATGGGTATCGAATTTTGAATACCGATCAAAGTGATCCGGCTTTTTTTACTTCGCAGCGGACGCGTCTGAATTTACTATTCAAGGGAGATTTATATGATTTTAAGATCTCTGCTCAAGACATTCGAACCTGGGGTGAGGTTGCACAGTTAGATGATACCCCAAATGTGAATATTCATGAAGCATGGGCTCAACTTTACCTGTCTGATAACATTGGGTTAAAATTAGGTCGGCAGGAATTGGTCTATGACGACCAGCGATTACTCGGGAGCGTGAATTGGGCGCAGCAGGGGAGAAGTCACGATGCGTTATTGGTAAAATTCAGTGATCCTTCATCTACATTTAGGGCAGACTTGGGAGCGGCGTACAATCAGGAAAGAGAAAATTTGCAGGGAAATAGTTACACGCTCAACAACTACAAAGTACTTTCCTATCTATGGATGAACAAAAAGTTTGAGGCAGTGGATATTTCAGGATTGTTGCTAACAGATGGCTTTGAGATTCCTTCCGGCGATGTGAATTTTCGCTATACTTACGGAACCCATATCAATTATAAACCATCAGAAGATCTCGGTATATCTGGCACTTTGTATTTCCAAACTGGAGATGATGCAACCCGTAAGGATATATCAGCTTATATGGCTGCGTTGAAAGTATCTTATGAGCTAAAACCGGTTACGTTTACGGGTGGGGTTGATTATTTGTCGGGTGGCGAAGCTGGTGACGACAACCCTGCCAATAGTTCTTTTAATACTCTTTATCCCACCAATCATAAGTTCTATGGGCATATGGATTATTTTTTAAATATTCCGGCTGAAACACAAAATGGGGGACTTCAAGATATTTATTTGGGAGCACATTATACTGCATCCAAAAAAATAAGTCTGAATGCCACCTATCATCATTTTTCATTAGCTAATGAAATTGCAGATCCAAGTAACTTAGCCGAATCGTTAAACAAACCCCTTGCATCGGAGTTAGATTTTTTTGTGACTCATAAGTTTACAGATGATATCAGATTTCAAGTAGGCTATTCGCTGCTTTTTAGTAATGAGAGCCTGGAACGTATTCAGAATAGAGAATCAAATGATTTGCAACAATGGGCGTGGGCTATGTTAGTTATCAGTCCTAAAATATTGTAATCACGCCAACATCTGGCAATTTGATTCAAGCGTGACGCTTGAATCAGTTTGAGGTTGGTAGTTCTTGTTTAGGTTATTGGATGAAGCAGCAGAAGTTGTCTTAAAATCATGTTGAAGAGTCTTTAATAATCATCGAAATGGAACGCGGATAACACGGATGTTGCGGATAATCACTGATTTTGGATTACAGATTAAAAATCTTGCCATAGCCACGGATAAATCTATGGGCTATGGTTTTTATCTCGACTCAGGTTGGTTTCGTCTGATGAATTGTTATTCTTTCACAATCGGTAAAGTAATACTGCTAGGATACTCTTCAGAATGATGGATGGAGTTTGTTGCAGTTACACCTTCGGTTTCATCGTAATTATTTCCACCGGTATTGAGGTTTCGATCAAATCTTGGAAAATTTGAACTTGAAATTTCAATTCGAATTCGGTGTCCTTTTTTGAAATAATTACTGGTAGACATGGGCGTCATGTTTACTTCATAAACTGTTCCGCTCTCCATAAACACTTCTTTATCGTATCCTTAACGGTATCTAACACGTTGAATGGTTTCGTCAAGATTATATGCGCTACCATCCGGATACATGTCAATTAGTTTAATGGTTACGTCCGTATCTTTTACGTCGGAGGATAAATAAAGCCGAGATTTTATAAATCCACTCACTTCAATTCCTTCTTCAAGTGGTTGGGAAGTGTAGACTAAAATATCATCTCTCAATTCCATTTCTCGTTGGTCAAAAGCACCGCCCTGAACGGCATTTCCGGTACAACAAACGTTTCCGCCATAAGAAGGGACAGGGTCCATAGGGTCATAGGTAAAGGTGTCTTTGTAATCTGAGGAAGGTGCCTCATTTGTCAATTTACCATCTCCGTTTCTTGAATTTGCACTTCCCTCGCTATCAAGATAAAAGACCGTATTGACAGCATCCGCAGGAGGCCATTGGTCGGCTGTTTGCCATTCATTATAGCCCATAGTATAATAGGTAACTCGGGATTGTTCTTCTGTAATATTATTATTTTCGCCTTTCAACCAATAATCAAACCAGTCATAAATGACTTCAGAATAGGGATAGGTGGCATCACCCACATTTCTTTCTCCGACAATAGTTTCCTCGGTAGCTCGTGTAAATCCACAGTGCAAGGTTGGAGCTATGACCAAGTATTGATTATCCCTGATTTCGGAATCAGATGCATTTTCCCTCACATGATTAAACAAGGGTAAATTTGGCCCGGTTGATACATCGTATAAGGAAACAAACCAGAAACTTGGAACTCCAAAATCCATGTCGTCATGATACAGTCCGCCTTGATACCATTTGGGTCGTTGGGCTTGCGAGTAATCATTTCTTCATAAATGCCTTTGGGGCCATTTAAATTTTCTATAATATCCTCAACAGGGAGATGTTGAAATGCCTCAGCCCAATCAACACGCGGATATTGGGGAGCCATATCATAAAATTTTTGCAGCCGCTGTAAATCTTTCTGTGAAATACCTTTGGGAAGTTTTGGGGACATTGGGTCGAGTTGGGTGCTATAAAGCCAGGAAGTAAAAAGCATTTGTCCGGCTCCGCCCCGATACCAGTTACCTTGCTCATGAAATTCTCCCACTGTGCCTACACCTGCTCCATAACCTTGAGGAACCATAGCGGCATGTGCGGGATGATCCATAGCGGCAACGGCCATTTGCCATTCCGCCGTTGAGGAACAACCAAGCGTTCCTACTTTACCGTTACTCCAGTCCTGTTCATTCATCCAGGTAAAAGCTTCATATCCATTCTTTACAGCTTCCAAGGTCCTGCTCATAGTTCGGGTCGAAAGTTCTCCATTTCTATAGGAATTGAAATTATAAGGGGGTACGGGAAAAAATAATGGGAACAGGATCATCCGTTTTGGGACGATAGATATCCGTGGCAAGCCGCACCCCGTCACTCATGGGCATGATAACTTTTTGATCCATAACAGCTATTTTCTTGAGCTCTTCATATACATCAGCATTTTGGGCTAATATGGTACTACTAAAGAATAGCAGAAGAGGGAGGAGTAGGAGGGTTAATTTTCTCATGGCGTTGAGATTAGGTTTAAGATTTGAAGTATTGTATCCCGATAAAGCTTAGGATAGATTTTCTAAAATATTGAATTTCTCCTAAGCTTAAAATACAGGGTGAACATATCGGGTAAAACTTTTTTGCTTTATACTATTTGGTTTTAAAAGTGTATTGGCATAAGCACAGTTTCAGATTGTATGGTTAAAATTTTATTCTCCATCTCTGGTATACCATTGAAAGCCAGCTTGTTCACTGAATCTCAGAACAACTCTTTCACCTTGTTGAACATCTATTTCTATTTCAGCGGTATTTTTCCAATCTATTGCGTCTTCCACAACGTCACCAATCTGCACAGTAAAGGTATGCTTTCCGGCTTCTAATGGAATGTTGATCAGTCCGCTGCTATAACCTCTGCTAAATATTCCTTTGGGCTTGTATGATTGCTCAAATAGAATTTCACCATTTTCGTTTGTTACTTTTAATGCAACATTGGACCTGCTTTCAACCTTTTTATTATCATCTTTCCGGCGCATGTGTTCTAATGCCTGTTGATTTTCCTGTTCATTACTGTATACCGGAGCTCCCTGCTTTTTGAAGGAGATGATGAATTCTGAGCTTTTTTCGGGCAGTGGAATTCCAGAAGAGCTCGGCCAAATAGTAAATGCGGCTATTACCCCTGCAATCAATACTCCAATAGTGGTTTGTTTCCAGACAGATACACGGCGAGATTTTTTATGATCAGTCTCTTTCTTTTTTCTAAATGATTGAGCTTCCTTAAGAAATTTTTGAAGGTCAGGTTTGTCGAGTTTAAGGTATAGGATTCTATCTACCTCGTAGCGGTCTTTCCGAAATTCCGGGTGTCTTTCTCCTTCAATACGTTCACCCATCCAATCGGCGCCCAATCGAAAATTCGGGTCCGATTCGCATCCCATAACCAAAACCCCATCAGCGCCTTTTTTGAGAGATCGCTCAATGAGGGTTGGATGGATCCATCCGGCGCAAGGCAACGTACATACTAAATAGCCGGGCATTTCTTTACAAAGTCCGGTATCGGGATCAATAGTGAGAGAACTTCCGGCACTGTTGCCACATATGAAAGCTACATTTTGCCCCTCAAGGGTCTGATCTTTATCCAGCCAGTCATCCAATTTGCGACGAATTTCCCATGAAGATAAATTGGGATAGTCTATGGCAATGGGGTCACAAGAGCCTACGCATATTCCACAAGAAACACAGATGGAGTGATCTATATTGGCAACAAATTCACTCTTTTTCATATTTCCTTTTTCGCGGGGCACCATTGAAATAGCGTTGTAAGGACAGTCATAAAAACATTGAATACATCCGGTGCACTTAATTTCATCCACTACAGGTTGCGTGTCTTTCTTACGCCTTTTTAAAAACCACGGTATACCAGATACCCCGATAAAGCCAACCAGAAAAATGAGCCAAAGGGCTCCCCCTTGCAACCGTTCAGTTAGGATGAGTGGGAGTAAGTAGAAATAGTCAACCGTTATGCTATCGGTTGCTGCCATAAGATCGGCTCTTCCTTCTATGTCGGCCGGGAAGATAAGGGAGGCCACAACCAGTGAGGCCAACAATAGTAGAGAAAAACGGGTGTTGGTAATAAAAACGGGTTTATTAAGCCGCGAAATATGTAACCAAACCGCAATGCCAAATCCTATTGGTATAAGCATGTGCATGAAAAAGACAATCAAGAAAAGGACAGAATTAAAGCTGTCTCCGGTAAGGAATGAAGCCTTCAGAGGTTCAGCAAATATAGGCAGTACATCCACAAGTTTTGCAGTTGCGGTAGCAATCATAGCGCCGCGCTCGTCCCAAACCAGCCAATATCCAAGCCAGCCATCAAACCAAATCACTAATAGTGCAATGATGCCTGTTACCCAGGCAAGCCATCGGGAGCCAGTAAAACGAACTCCAAAAAAAACTTTAAATGCGTGGAATACCACAAATAAAATAAAAGCATCTGAACTGTAGCGGTGCAGACTTCTAACTAACTCGGCAGTGAATGGTTTATCAGCCATAGCGGCCACCGTATCGTATGCTTCGTGTACGCTTGGATTATACCAAATAAGGAGTAAAAACCCGGTAAATGTAGCTACTACAAACATAAAATTTGCAATAGCACCGGATTGTGTGAAAGGATGAAACTCGTCAGGAATAAATCGCTGTGTTACGGTATCCAGTTTTCGGAACCATTTGTAAACGATATCTAAAACAATGCGGCCGCGAATATTGGAATCCGGATTAGCGTCTGAAGCTTTTACTACGTTGGTATTAAACTTCTGCCAATTCCACTGACTTTCTTCGGCTTCAAGATTGTTATCTCTTTCTGATGACATGTATAAATATTGATTTACGGGATGAGAGTTAAATTCATTGCACTCCCATTATTTTTCTTTAAGAAATTTAATCTACTTTTGTAAATTGACTTGGTATTTCTTCACTTACGAGTAGTTTTAGGGCTTGGGTCATCCAATCCTGCTGTAATTCCCCAAGGGCAAATCGGTAGGCAAGAGTTCCTTTACGATCGAGGACTATAAAGAGATTAGCATGGCTGATGTCAGGAGAATCTTCCATTTTGAAACGGGAGACATTAAGTCTGTCCAATAAAGTATTTACATCGTCAACATCTCCAGTTAATAAATGTGCGTTATAATCTTCAAAACCGTATTGTTCGGCTACACGATTTAGCACACCCGGAGTATCAATTTCCGGCTGCATCGTAATAGCCATTAATACCACTTCTTCCCGTTCTTTTTCGTTAAGGTTGTTAAGGGTTTTCTTTGCCTGATTAAGTATCATTGGACATGTATGGGTGCAGGTAGCATAAATAGATGTAAGTATCACAACTTTGCCCTTATAATCTTGCAAACTAACGGGATCTTCTCTGTGATTAATTAAACTAAATTCAGGTGCGGTTAATGAAACCCTGAGTGCTGCCGGGCGAAACTCAAAATTATCTTCCGACGGAGTTTCATACATCATTAGAAATGAGGCTGAAACGGAGATGACCAGCAAAACGGCCATAGCTGTATGTTTCTTAATAATTAGAGGGGATGCAAAAACCTTTTTGATGGGCTCATGCCAGACGAAGAATATTACCAAAGCCAGCATCATCGGATTGATGGTAAACATAAACATATAGATCCACTGAAAACTTCCGGTTTCAGGATCATAACCAAAGCACCACACTTTGAAGTCTTCAGCAAAAGCTCCCCAAGCAGTATCACTGACGGGGACAAAAGCCATACTCATGATGAGTAGCCAAGACAAAAACAGTGTAACCAGCATGAAGACCGGAAAGCGCCAAGTGGTAAAATATTTTTCGAGGTATTCGAACATTTTTTAATTTTAAAGTATTGTGACGAAAACAGGAATCAGTAAAACAGCGACCAAGTTTTGATAATTAAAATTGATCACTGTAAACTGTTTTACTGTTATCCGATGTGCCAGAGATCAGTCAAAGCTGCCCAATTGGCAAAATAGTAGATAGCAAAACTGAGAAGGAATATAATTACCAGCCCAATAGTACCGGGAGTTTTTGCATGATAATCTTCCCCTTCTACTTCATAGCCTTTGCTAATTAGCTCATCGGTCATTTTCTGTTCTCGTTCACTTTGCCAGGTTGGCATTCTCTTACCTTTCAGTGAGGGGCCAAAGAAAACAGCCGCCACTATAAGTCCTATAAAGAGTAGCAGGCCGGTAAACGCTATTACTCCGCCAACGCCAAGCACACCCAAGAAAATATGAGCAATTGAGTCGAATCCGGTTTCAAGGTTTGCACCACTGAAATCACTATCATAGAGTCTTCTCGGCACGCCATATGTTCCTGCGAAAGACATTCCAAACGACATAATCACAATTCCTCCGCCAAACAGCCAAGGTTGTATTCTTGCAAGTTTCTTCAGGTAGAAATCTTTCTGGAAAATGAGGGGAACCAGATAGTAACAAAGCCCCATAAAAGCCAAAGAGGTACCGCCTACAACGGTTGCATGAAAGTGTCCCGGAATTCGAAGGGTATTGTGAGCCATAATATTGATTTGCTCAGTTCCTAAGGTTACACCGGTAATACCTCCTATAAATCCAAAGATTATAGCCGATAAGGCAACGGCAGAAAAACCAGGATCTTTCCAAGGCAGTTTTGCAAACCAGCCAAAAATACCTTTGTTATATCCCTTTCGGCGCATGGCAACTTCCATAGAGGCAGGAACTGTATAGCCGTGAATCATCGAGGCCAACACTGCAAGGTACATGGCATACGAAGTATTCCAAATCTTCCATTCAGAGCTAAGGCCGGGATCAACCAAAAGGTGGTGGGCTGCGGCTAAATTGATAAACAGTATGTATAGAATAAAGGCTCCACGACACACAGTTTCATTCAGAGGCTTGGCACCGGTACTTAAGGTTGCTATGAAGTACCAGACTGAAACCATTGCAGCCACATTTATTTGTTGAGAGTGGTGACCCAGTCCCCACCATAACAATCGGTAGGCACCGGGATCCATCATTTCTGCCCATCCCATAGACCAGAAATAAGTGGGTATAAGTGCAGCAGCACCGTGTAATAATGCAACTACAGCAATAATGGCAGCCGTGGTGGCACCAAACGTAACAAGTGGCATTGATCCTTCATAAGTTTTATTCTTTTTCGCCTTATATAGAGTGGCAAAAAAGTTAAAACAGACAACCAATGCTCCAACTGCAAATAATATTATCCCAAGATAGAATAACGGGTGTGCCTGAAGGGGAGGATAGGAAGTCAACATTACATCTGCTTGTCCGTCAAGGATGATGTAGTTGGTCATAATTGCTCCCACAGACATCAGTACAAGAGAAATGTATCCCAAAGCTTTTGAAAATACTTCTGTATTTAAAAGTGTGGTACTGGCAAAATAAAGGATGGCCATCTCGAAAAAGATGATCCAAAAAACAAGCATGTTAGTGCCGTGGAGAGTGATCATTCGGTAATACCAAACATCATCTAATAGCATAACATTAGACCAGCGCGTAAGAGCGAGGGTTAAAGCGGCAATGCCACCTATTAAAAGAAATATAACAGCCAGTACGGCATTAGCTTTTGTGAAAAACTCAGCTTTTTTAAAAATGTTTAAACCGGTTGTCTCGCAAACCCGATACGCTGACTTTTTTATAGTTTCAGTACTCATAAGTTTAATTCCTGTGGTTTTATTCTTCGACGATTATTCTTCCGGTCATTGTATGGTGACCGATTCCGCAAAATTCGTTGCAGACGATGCTAAATTCACCAGATGTGGTTGGGGTTATAGTCATCACATGATCGTAGCCTGGCAAAACATGTATATTCATGTTTATTGGGAGTATTGAAAGGCCATGTTGCAGATCGGATGAGGACACATGAATACGATAGGTTTGGTCCTTCTTAAGTTTTAAAATAGGATACCATCGCCACATGGAACCTAACAGGTAGCCGTCACCACCAGGTTCTACTTCAGCTACAGGTACACCATTTATTTCGCCTACTTTATTGGTTTCAGCAAATTCGAATGCTTTCCCAACAAAATCAGAGACTTCAACTGTGTAGGAGTTTTGAGGTGCATTTTGCTTTCCCTGAAAATGCCACCAGGGCATCGTTATTGACATGACAAGGCACCAGGCTAATGCCAGCCCAACCCATAGTCGTTCTGCACCGGTTGGATATCGAAACCAGTTTCCTTTTGGATGAAATATGCTCATTTATTTATGTTTTTAATTCTTTGTTAGGGTAAAATTCCTTTTGCAAGGGAATAGATCTCTGCTAATCCCCAGAATGTGTAGGACAAACTCGGTACGGCGATACCGAGAGCTAATAGCAACCAAATGTTGTCCATAAATTTTTGAATCGGATGAATTTTTTCTTCTTCCATATGTTTATTCTTTTTTACTGTTGATATATGATTTAATAACGATGTAGATAAACAGAAGGCCACCTGCCATGGCTAATAAACCTCCTATACTCATAAGGCCGAGCCCAATCATCGCTTCTAGTGAATGAATGCTTTGATCACTCCCAAATAGCTTGCGTCCCATACCATGCATGCCGGCATAGGCAAAACCGATTACAAAAATTGTTTGACCTACCCCGAACAAGAGGGGTTGCCAGCTCACAAGTTTTGCACTTTTAAATCCTTCAAGACTGTAACCGTATTCTTTCATAAATATGAAGACCATTACCATATATGCTACTGTTACACTACCAAGTGAAGCGTGATAGTGAGCGGGTATCAGGGTGTTAGAGCTTCGTATCATTGCACCAATTAGAAAACCGGTGACAGCAAGCAGAATGCTTACGAATAGGCCATTAAAGTATAGATTCTTGAATAGCGATCCGGAAATGGTATTAGTTTGTCGAGCTTTCCAGATTGTTTTGAACACTATTGCTACATAAAGAAGCACTACCGGGAAGATGAACCATCTCATTAATTGAGTAAAACCACCATAATAAAGCTGACTTGTTGTTCCATCTATTAGCAATAAGGGGGATAATGCAGCCGGTACTGCTAAAGTAAGGATCAACACTTTATTTATACTTTCGGAAATCCCATCACTTCCGGTCAATTTATATAGAAGGATTAGCCATACGGTGATCATCCCCAATACATTGGAGAATTGAAGAATGTGGCCGCCACCCCAGATAACGACTTCAAAAAATGTAGTTCGATTTCCAAATTCGGGAGTAATAATCCAGGATACGATAAATGTGCAAATAGCAATTAATACAAGTAAACCGGCATATCGGATGGATTGGCGAGCATTGAGGGTATAGAAAGAGGGTTTTTCCCTTTTTGCGGAGTCAGGCGAAGACTTGGATGTAAAGGTGATAATGAGGCTAATTCCGAATAAAAGAATCCCACTTATAAATAAAGGGTGATCAAGAACGGGGATATAGTTGGCCAAAATTGGTTCAGCACTTTTAAAAAATAAACTGATCACCATCAGGAATACACCAATCATTGCCACTTTCATGGCTATGGCTAATCTTAAGTTAAAGTAGGTGCCTGTTAGTGACATAAACAGAACAGCCAGAAAGGAGTAAAACCAAACTACCAAGGCAAAATCAACATGTAGCACCAGTGACTTTCTGGCAAAGAGGGGATCATTGATGAGTTCGGTTAGCCCGGGTGTGCGAGCCAATACAATAACAGCTGAAAAAAGCCCGGCTAACATTAGGCTGAACAGCGCAAGTTTTAACCAACGCTTGGAAAAGTCAGTTTCTGAGAGCACGCTTTCGATAGACCAAATTTCAACAGGTAACCGAAACGCCTTTTTAATGATAGCTAACATTGATTAGGGCTATAGATAATTTCAATAGATGTTGATATCTATTATATGATTATCTTAATAGATAGACAAATCTATTGAAATTAATTTTTACGTTTTATCAATGGGGATATTTTTGATGATTAAAAATAATTTTGATCTTGTGGGTGCAGATTTACAAGATTGGTTAATGTGCTAGCGCTGGTACTTCTGAAATTTTGTAGGCTATCAATAATGAATGGTTTTAAGAGAACCCTAAAAGTCAGCTATAATTAAATATGTTTTTAAACCAAACATCCCAGTATGCACTTAGAGCAATGACAGGTTTAGTGCGTGCAGATAACACTAAGCCCATAAGTTCAAATGAGCTTGCCCAATACTCAGGGGTTCCGTCTCATTATTTATCGAAGATTATGCGGAAAATGGTTGAGGCCGGTTACGTGAAGTCTCAAAAGGGGCATGGTGGGGGATTTCTTTTAAGTGTGGAACCAAGTAAAATAAATATTATGGATGTATTAACAGCTGCTGGTTTTGAGGCCGGAAGTCAGCCTTGTGTATTTGGATATGAAAAGTGTGAAGATAAAAATCCGTGCCCTTTACACCCTATTTGGAAGAGGTTGAAGGATTCTTTTAACGAGTGGGCTTTTAATACAACTTTTGAAGAAATAGGAAAAGAAGCTGCTCTTATAAGCCGGGACGATTTTAATCAGAATAACTGAATTTCGAATTTATTTACTAAGTAAATCTTCCAAAAATTCCTTTGATGGAACCGTGCTATTAAGTTCCTCGTCTTTTGAGGTATAAACCATCGTTACCGTATCGTGCTCTTTAATGATATCCAGCATTTCATTCGCAGCATCTAAGCCAAATAATTCCTTTCGATAACGCTCCTTGAATTCATCCCATTTCTCATGATCAAACCATTTCCGCAAATCATGACTGGGGGAGATCGACTTCATTCACTTATCCAATGCTGCCCGTTTCCTGGAAACGCCTCGAGGCCAGAGCCGCTCGGTAAGGATCCGATAGCCGTCCTCTTTGGTTTTCTATATAACGTCTTTCTCGATTGAAAGTGTAAGCTTTGATTTCATGATCATAAGATTAATTTATGCACGTATAGTATAATAAATTATACGTGCGTAATGAAATAGAAGGAATAAAATATGTACTCAATAAGATGAATCTATCAAAGCCCATGCTAAACTCTCACTAAAAATGTTTAGTTTAACATTAAACAAATAAAGTATTCAAAGAACACAGATTTATGGAATTAGGCATTTATACCTTTGTAGAAAATACGCCTATTGAGGGAGAAAGTGAGCTTCAGCATCCGTCCGAACGACTTGATCAACTTATGGAAGAGATTGAGCTGTCTGACGAACTGGGGCTCGACATTTTTGCGATTGGGGAGCATCACAGAGAAGAGTACGTATCATCATCGCCATCAACTTTATTAGCGGCTGCGGCAGCTCGTACAAAAAATATCAAATTGAGTTCAGCGGTAACGGTCCTGGGTTCGGAAGACCCGGTTCGGGTATATCAGCAGTTTTCTACCATCGATCTGCTTTCCAAAGGCAGGGCTGAAATTATGGTGGGCCGTGGTTCTTTTGTAGAGTCGTTTCCGCTGTTTGGTTATGATCTTCAGGACTATGAAGAATTATTCCTTGAAAAGCTTCAATTGCTAATGAAATTACGTGAGAAGGAAATGGTAAGCTGGGAGGGGAAACATCGATCATCCATTGATCACAGAGGAGTATATCCAAGACCCTATCAGAAAAAATTACCGATATGGAGAGCCGTTGGAGGAACACCAAAATCTGCCTATGAAGCAGGGGCGATGGGAATGCCTATGGCTATTGCGATCATTGGAGGTGAGCCGGCGCAGTTCAAACAAATGGTGGATATCCACAAACAAGGAGCGGCAGACTACGATCAGCCTGAGCAAAGAGTAAGCATTAACTCACACGGATTCATAGCAGAGACTACCGAGGAAGCTGCCAGCATTGCTTTTCCGGCTTTCAAAACAACGATGGATAAGATTGGAAAAGAGCGGGGGTGGCCGCCGATGACTAGACGGCAGTTTGATGCTTCCATCACTTTAAAAGGCGCAAATGTGGTGGGCAGTCCGCAAGACATTATAGACAAGATCATGTATCAGCATGAGATCTTTGGACATGACCGTTTTCTGCTTCAGATGAGTGTGGGCAGTGTTTCACACAATAAATTACTACGATCCATCGAGCTGTTTGCAAAAGAAGTGGCTCCCGTTGTGAGAGAGAGAATTGGAAATAAGAAGGTCCAAGCGGACGCTTGAACTACATGTAAAAAACAATTTACTGTTAACGAATAACTAATACACCAATAACGATCGACAAAATTACACCCCAAGTTTTTTTCGCCGGGTTTTCAATTCCTGGGAAGCTTTTGCATAGCCGCCATCGGTTCCATCTACGAAGTGAATGTGGTCGCTTTGGTAGTTGCGGACATAGCAGGTTAGTATCGCCGTAAAAGAGGGGTGCACGCCATAGGCCAGTTTTTTCTTTTGATACATTTCATCCAGAAAAGCAGTCAGGTCCATCCGTTGCTGTATCGTTCCAGTAGCTACAAATCGAAGACCGTCCCCAAATTTTTTGTAATCAGAGTGGCGGACTAAATCAGGTTTATAATCGCCCCAGTCGGTAGCTGAGGTTTTCTTTTTGAATTTCATAAGCAATAGTCCTGCCACAAGTTGAAAAGCCATCATCGCAGCATATTTTATCTTTTTCTTGAAGGTGGAGGGTTGCGTAAGCAATTTCCATTCTACACCAAGCAGAAGTGGATTTGTCGTCATTTGAAGGGCTTCTTCCCGAATAGGATGAAAAGATTCGTCTTTACCGTAAATTGATTCGATCTTTTGGAAACACTCCTCATAAATATCTAAGCTCTTTACATCATCCTTGCCCAGAGCCTGAATGATATAAGTAGCAACCTCATCCTTATCGCTGGGTACGTGACTCCATCTGCACTCCAATCCTGAAAAATCAGCCTCAATGGGTTCTATATCTTTTAGCGTGTTGTGCTCTTTGATATAATCCTCGGCAAAAGTAACTCCGCTTCCCCAAAAAAGGGTTTGATCTACGATCTCTGATAATCGAAGTCGGGCAACCCGAACATCATGGCCCTTTTCGCGAAGTTCTTTTATGGACATCAAACCTACAGCCATTTCTAAACCATAGGCGTCATCAACAGCCTTTTTACAAAATGCCATGATGCCTTTTACCGCTTCGATATTTTCATTCGGAAGTGCAATCAGCGAGCCATCCCCTCCAAATAAATAAGGGAGTATGTTATCCTTTTCGTAGAAATTGTTGAGCGCAGCGATGATAGAAGCTGCGGCCATATTCACTTCCTTATACTTTCCGAGCCGGATGGCATCGGTAGAACCTCGGATATCAGCCAGTGCTACGTACCAGTCATCAGGCAGTGGGGTGTAATAGGTATAATTAGAGGCATTTCTGAATGATGAAAAAACTTTCAGATTTTGATAGAATTCAGAACTGTTCATGAATTATTTTAGATGAATGGTGCCCGTCAATAATAGTATTTATTCGAGAATAGAAAAAAGGGATTTATGGCTGGACTGTAAATACAAAAAAGACCTGCATATCATCTATGCAGGTCTTTTTAAAGATCAGTACGATGTGTCTAATCAGTTTCCTGATTCTTCTAAGGTGATGGTTTCTTCAAACTCAAACTGCTGGCCATCTTCTATGGTGATATTCTCAACAAGAGAATCAGAATAAGTTTCATTGGTTGGGTTAAACCAGACATTGTAAGTGCCCTCGTCAAGACCTACAATAGTAAAGTTTCCTTCGTCATCGGGATTTGTTCCTACAGTGTCCTCACCCGTGATAGCATAGACGTAAGGTTCAGCTTCCAAAGGCTGTACTGTTCCTGCAATGCTTGCTTCTTCCCGAAGATTGACTGTTCTGAGCACGGGCTTCAGGATATATCGGTTATTCCCGGATATAACTATAGATTGCGATGCATCAAAGTCGATCACAAGTTCATAAACTTGTCCTTCTTGTATATCGGCATCTACATTGAGTTTATAGCCTGATTGCCGGGCACTGGGAGTAGTGAGGATATGGGTTTCTCCATCGATCACCACATTGTTATTCTCACCGAGCAACAGACGCACTTGATTATACTGTCCGGCCTCAAGTTCAACTTCACCTAACTCTAAAACAGCGCCATTTTGGTAATCAAGGAGGTTGACGATTAAGGAATCATCCATTACAGAGTACCAGCCTGAGTCAGTAGTGTCTTCTGCACTTTCATCTTGATTTACTAATACCTGAAGTATTTCGATGTTGACCTGGTCAAAATTTACCGGCGCATCAGTCAGAGAAACCTTCATGGTTCCTATGCCAGGCCCGCTTTCGGTGCTGCAGGCGGTAACTAAAAAGAGTGCTAACAGTGCTGTTAAAATGGATAGATGATTGTATTGTTTTAGAATATTCATAGTGGAATTCTCTTTTGAATTATTATTCAAAGAGTTAAACCCGAAAGTCGTCTTATTGTTTCTGAAAAAAGCAGAATTCTAATATTTTCACGAAGTGGTTATCCAGCCCCTCCTGAGGCTCCGCCACTGGCTGCACTTACAGAAGCACCACCATCGGTACTGCCACACCTAAACATAATTTCACCCAAAATTCCAGGTAACACCACGACCAATTTCAGGGTCTGGAAAATTCCAATCCACGGCACCCTGATCACAGGCATACATACACGTTCCACACTCAATGCAATCTTCTACCTGAAAGTGCACCTGATTGTTGTTATCCATGGTGTAGCAGTTTGCAGGACATACCCAGGTTGTACATTTGTGCGGACAAGTTGAGTTACAAATATCTGTATCTACGATAATATGCGGTTTGATATCAGACTTAGACTGATTTCGATAGCTTACAAGTCCGAGGCGTTCTGTGAGTTTGAGGTTTTTCATGTCTTTTCTATTGGGTAAAAAGTGAAAAGGCAAAGGTGAAAGGATGCCTCACTTTACTTTTGAGATTGATAAATTTTTTGTATCTGTTTGTTAACTATTAATCTAACGGAGTTAGTATGATTAAATTGAATCACAAAAATTTAAATGCTTATAAAAAAAGTATTAGGTTAGTGAGATCTATCGGCTGACCGAAAACTTTCCGAAGACTGAAACGTTTGGCTTATCAAGTCAAATGAGACGAGCTGCTGTTTCAATTCCTTCTAATCTATCTGAAGGCGCTTCAAGAAAATCTGACAAAGATCGGAAACGGTTTTATCGAATTTCCAGATCTTCACTTGTAGAACTCGATACTCAACTCGAAATTTCAATTAATCTCAACTATCTAAATAACAATAAATCAAAAAAGGTTGAAAAATTAGCAAATAAAGCATTCGCGATGCTATCAAATATAATCTAAAACCTTTTCACTTTTTCCGTTCCACCTTTCACTTATAAAGACTTCCCAGCCTTAAAGCCAAGTTTAGCTAATTCCCAGTAAGAGGCATGCCGTTTCACAGCTCCTTTCAGCATATCTTTAGATTTCGGTGTTGGTTCATTCTTGATGGAGAAAAACTGTCGGCCGAAGTCACAGATTAAATTCGGTACTTTTTGCTGCATGGTTTCGGTGTGAAGGAGATGCACAGCATCCTGGAATCCGTTGATGTCCTTCATTACATAACTTTCATCCATCACTTTTCGATATTCCTTTAACGTAGCCGAGCTGAAATCGCCTTTTTCTTTGGCTTTTACGATAGTCTCAGCAGCTAAAATTCCGGAGCGCATAGCATAATCCATTCCCTGGATGGCTTTTCCGGCGTTCATTAATAAATTAGCTGACTCACCGGCCAATAAAATTCCGTCTTTGTATAATTCTTTCGGCATGGCCCGCTTATCACCGGAGGAAACCACGTGGGCAGAATATTCCACAACTTCTCCATCTTTGATGATATCGGAAATAGCAGGGTGCGTTTTGAAATGATTAAGTACATCGTGCGGGCTTTTCTTTTTCTCTCTCATGTCTTTGATGCCCAGCACCAGTCCCAGAGAAATAGTATCGCGGTTGGTATATAGGAATCCACCGCCTTCAATGCCATCGGTGGCCCAGCCTACAAATTCATTGCTCATTCCGCTGAGTCCGTTAAGCTGAAATTTTTGCTCCAGTACTTCCTGATCAAAGCGGATGATTTCTTTGATACCGGTTAGCATGTGGTCGGCAGGAACGTAATCATCTTGTAAACCAACCTGCCGTGTAAGCAAATTGTTCACGCCCTCAGCAATGATCACTGAATCGGCATGGAATTCATCTTCCCCCGTTTTGATACCCACGGCCTTATCGTTTTCCATCAGCACTTCATCCACTTTGATGTTGGTGGCAATGAAGGAATCCATAGCAAAGTCAGAAGCATCAATGGCTTCCTGCACTTTACCTGAAAGCCAATTGTCAAATTTCGAGCGAAGCACAACTACCCCGTTATAAGGAGTTTCATTGAAGTGCGAAGATTTGAAATCGAGAGTAAAAGCTGATTGTTCATCCATGAGGGTAAGCCGGCGATGATTGATGAATCGCTCCCAGCCACCGTCTTCCTCTTCCCAGTAATTTGGAACGAGTTTGGCGAGATCACTTCCCCAAAGAACGCCGCCGGACACATTTTTGGATCCGGCAAACTCACCTCGCTCAATAAGAAGGAATTTCATGTTCTTACGGGCGAGGGTCATGGCCGCAGCCAATCCTGCCACGCCACCGCCAATTACTATACAATCAAATTTTTCGTCCATAAGGGAAATTTTGAATGTTGAATTTTAAATGCTGAATTAAATTGGATCTTCAAACAGGGCCAATTCAACATTCAACATTTAGCATTTAAAATTAATTTTTAATTTTTTTAATTTCTTCGATGAAGGGTGGAAGTACTTTGTATAAGTCTCCAACAATTCCGTAGTCTGCAATTTCGAAGATGGGGGCGTCGGGATCTTTATTGATGGCCACGATCACTTTGGAGTTTGCCATCCCGGCTACGTGCTGAATAGCACCTGAAATTCCCACGGCTATGTATAACTGTGGAGAAACTACTTTCCCGGTCTGTCCGATCTGTAAGCTCGGATCGTAAACGCCGGCTTCTGTTAACGCACGGGAAGCTCCGATTCCGGCATTCAACACTTCTGCCAGCTCAGAGATCAGCTTTTGGCCTTCTTCATCCTTCACTCCACGACCGGCAGCTACAATAGATTCTGCTTCGTTAAGGTCGATGGTATCACCGGAAGCGGAGATAATTTCTTTGAGGGTTGCTTTCAGCTCGCTGTCATCCATGCTGAAATCGACATTCGCCACTTCTGCTGAAGTTTCATTTTCAGCCAGGTCATACGAACCGGATCGGATAGAAACAAGCACGGTGTCGCCTTTAGCTTCGGTGTTGGAAATGATCTTGGCTGCCATAACCGGTCGCTTGGCTTTAACGCCACCGTCCATCAATTCAAAAGAAGAAACATCCGGAAGTACGGCTGCATTTTGATTGGCAGCAAGCGCACCTAAAATATCTTTAGTGCCTTCTGTAGAAGCAAATGCAAACACGGAAGGATTTGCGGATTCCATCACTTTAACCAAAGCTTTTAACAACGGAGTGTTCATGTGATTTTTGAAGATCGGGTCTTCTACTACATACACCTTGGAAGCACCATATTTCTGAATGCCTTCCACAAAAGAAGAAGCGTTGGCATCTACAACTACAGCCTCAACAGAATGTCCGCTTTGGTCAGCGAGCTGCTTGCAATGAGAAAGTACCTCTAATGATGATCGTTTTATTTTGCCGTCTGCAATGGCGATGTGTGTTAAAATTGTACTCATTCGTTTATTCGTCTTATTTAAAAAGTTTTCCTGAAAATAATGTTAAATGTTAAGCGCTAAATGTTAAATGTAATTTGGTCCATCTAACATTTAAAATTCAATCACTTAACATTAAATAACGTTTGCTTCCGTATCCAGCAGTTGTGCTACTTCGCGGGCGATCTCACCGGCTTCGCCTTCAAATTTCTTGCCGGCTTCACGTTCGGGCTTTTCTTCATAGCCGAGAACGGTAGTACTGGCCGTCAGGTCATCCTCATTTAAACCAAGGGATGAAAGTTCAACTTGCTCCATAGGTTTTCGTTTTGATGCCATAATTCCTTTCAAATTGGGAATGCGCGGCTCGTTCATATCATTAGAACAGGTAACGGCGCAAGGGGTTGGCAGTTCGATCATTTCCTGACCGGTATCGCCCTGACGTTTTACGATAAGCTTCCCTTCTTCGGCCTCAAGTCCAACCGCGTTGGTGGCATAGGGGAGATTCAGCATTTCAGCTACCATGCTTCCGGTCAATCCGGCATCGGTATCCTGAGATTGTTTTCCAAGTGAAAGCACATCGTATTCTTTATCCTCAAAAAACCTGGCAAGGATTCGGGCATAGGAGCCGGAATCATAATCTCCATTTCCTTCGGTTACAATATGAGTAGCTTTATCAGCACCCATGGCCAAGGCTTTTCGGATGGTCTCGGATGCTTTGGATGTTCCAATACTGACTACTTCCACTTCACCGCCGTGTTTCTCTTTTAAGACGAGGGCTTCTTCCACAGCAGAAGCATCATAGGCGTTGAGGATCTGACGATCGGCATCTTGAATTAATTTACCGTCTTTGATCTGAAGAGGTGCGTTCACATCGGGCACCATTTTAATACATACGTAGAATTTCATTCGCTAAGATTTTTCAACTTCAAAATTTCAATTATGGAACCGCTTTTTTGGGCGCCTAATATACAAAACCAGCAGATAAATATTTTAGTTCTAAAGATGTTTGGTTGATTTAAATACCGCCCATCATGGGTGTATCATATCAGATCTATTTGAATATTTTATGAATTGCCAGAATTACGGGATTGCAGCTTGCTTAAAGCATCCCACGCCACACCAAATAAAATCAGGGTTGAGCCAGCATAAAGAGCATTGAAAGAACTTGTATTAACATAAATATACACCAAATCGATGACAACCATTGTCAGTAATACAGAAATAAGGATCTTTTGAGTTTTAGTTTTCATGGCCTTTCAATTTTGCAAATTTTCGTAATTGGATAAATGCCCCTGATCGGTTTGCCTTAACACCTCGTAAGCTTCAAGCCGGATATTAGTTTCAGCATGTTCAAAAACAGCGGCAATTTCACGGGATTTGGCATCAAAGAAAATATCGAATAAGTAGTTGCTGGTTGAGCGGCGCTTAGCAGTTTGTATTTCTTTAAGGGCATTCAGGATTTCTTGGCGCGCCCGGGTCGGTTCATCTACAAAGCGGTCGAGTCCAAGCCGGTGATATTGATAATAGGCCAGCCTCAATGGGCGGTACCCGGAAGAAACCAAGTCGCTGATAAGCATATTTCGATTTCTTCTGTTATTCGTATTGCGCGACCAACCAACGGCCGAGGTTGTTAGTGCGAGATTCAGAATATTCTGAGCCCTCCCAAAATAATCGGAACCTCCCAATTCAGCGAAGGTGTCAAAATCGTATCCCAACATCACATAACTATAGAAATCAATGAATCCGGTCAGGGCATCAAATTGCAATTCATCATGGATCAGGGATTTACCTTCCGGATAATTGAATTGCCAGGCATTGTCACTCAGTAAAACAGTCGTTGTTTTGGCCGTTGTATTATAGACCGGGCGCTGAACCTGAAAAACCACTTCAGCGGAGAATGTAAAATCAGAGCTGCCACTGGTAAACCCGATCTCTATCTGACAGTTTATACGTTCTTCCTCATCAAAAACTTCTTCGGTCCAGTTATATTCATTGATATAGCTTTCCAGTACAGGCTTTAGATTTTCAATATAGTTGAATGAAGATCCTTCAAGCTGCTCAGTATTTAGATTTATGGTACAATTAAATTCCTGGGCATTAGCAACGGATATAAAGACAACAAAAAATATTCCGCAAAAAATAATGGGCTTTAGTACTTTAACCGATATTCTGTGATTTTTCATATCCATGATTATGGTGACTGACAATGATACGAATACAACCACTTCTTTTTAAAATTTCTTTGGTGCTTATTTTTGGGGTGATGAGCTTACCGGCTTATTCACAGCTCATAATGGGAGCCAAAGGGTTAGGCATGGGGCAAGCTGCCACGGCGCTTCCCGGCTACGACTGGTCTCTTTTTTCAAACCCGGCATTACTAAATGGCAACGATACATCTGTAGGGTTTTATGGTTTGCGGAATTATGGTTTTGCAGAGATCACCGATATGTCTGCCATGGCAAGCATGCCCACCGGCTATGGGGTTGCTGCGCTGGGATTTCACCGGTATGGTGATAATCTTTTCAATGAAACAAGAATTCGGCTGGGGTATAAAAACGAATGGCAGATGCTCCACTTTGGGTTGGTAGCCAACTATAATCATATCTCTTTTGGAGCCAATTATGGCTCAGGCGGTGCTTTGGGATTGGATGTGGGGATAGCAGCTGAAATTACAGATGATCTTTGGGTTGGGGCTCGCTCAACAAATGTGAATCGCCCGGAGTACCAATATCAAAGCATGAATGAATATTTACCGCGCGAAATTTCTATAGGCCTTTCTTATGGTTTGAATGAACTTGCAGTATTGGCTTTTGATATGGTGAAAGACGTTCGATTCCCTGCTTCATATCGGGGAGGGCTTGAAATAAGCGTGATCGAAAACTTAAAAGGAAGAATAGGGGTCACCACCGAACCGTTAAGTTACTCAATGGGCTTTGGCTATGGTATGGATCGGTGGGATATCAATTTTGCGGTTCAGAAACATGAACTCCTTGGATTTAGTCCGGGCATTGATTTCATGATCTATTTTTGATGACTAAACGGCTTATCCGCATATCATTTTTTTTGCCATTCGGGATTATGGTAATGGTACCGATCACAAGTTGGGCGCAGCAGCAGGATACCACTACGGTTGAAGAACAACTTGAGCGTGCCTTTGAGGAATTGGATCCTGAAGAATCGGGATTGACCGGCGAGCAGCTCACTCAATTTTTGGAGGATCTCTCCTCTAATCCCATAAATATAAACCGTGCAGGACTTGATGATCTTCTTCAGGTGCCGGGCATCAACCTGAAAATAGCTCGTGCCATTATAGACTATCGCGGAGAAAAACCATTTGAGACCCGTGAAGAGTTGTTGGAAGTTAGTGGTATTGGTCCCGCAACCTATCGCCGAATGCAGCCATATGTAACCATAGGGGGAACAGGCGCGCAATTCAGAGATATGTATATGCGTCCTGAATATTGGCTCGCAGATCGGAAATTCGACATTTTTTCCCGCTATCAGCAGGATAACGAACAAAGAGAGGGGTACAGGCGGCCGGATTCATTGGGAGGCTACCTGGGAAGTCCGGTGAAATACTACCAGAGGTTGAGGATGACCACCAACCATCTTTCCGTAAACCTCACTCAGGAAAAAGATCCGGGGGAAACCCTCAATGGTATTACTGATTTTGATTACAACTCCAGCCACATCGCATTTGTTGATAACGGTAAATTGAATGATCTGGTGATCGGAGATTACAGCGTCAGTTTTGGACAAGGTTTGGTGCTATGGTCGGGTGGAGCATTTGGAAAAGGGCGTGAAGTTACCGGCACTGTCAGCAAAAATGAGCGGGGCATCAAACCGTATTCATCAGCTCAGGAAACGGATTTTTTCAGAGGTGTGGCAGCTTCATATGGGGAAACAGTGGAGCTTACGGTCTTTTATTCTGACCGAGCCAGAACGGCCTCCATCATTGAAGGAGATACCACAAGATTTCCAAGTTCAGCAGGATTTCATCGTACAGAGAACGAACTCAAACGGAAAGATAATATTGACCAAAAAACTTATGGAGGACGTGTACGTGTTGATACCCGTTTTGGTCTGATAGGCGCCACCGGTTATTACAATTCATTCAGCAGTTACATTGCTCAGGGAACCTCGATCAGCAACCGGTTTGATTTTGAGGGGTCTGACCATTCCGTTTTTGGGGTTGATTATCGGGGATTGATCCGGAATGCGTTTGTATTTGGCGAAGTTGCAAGAAGTGAAAACGGCGGCTTTGGAGCGGTAGCCGGATTAGAAGCTCCTGTTGGAGAGGATACGGAACTGGCGCTTTTATATCGTAATTATCAGCGGGATTTTCAATCCTTTTTTGCAAGCGGATTCGGGGAACGCTCATCGGCTCCGCAAAACGAAGAAGGACTTTACATTGGCCTACGACACGATCTGAATCAAAAAGTAATGCTAAGCGGCTATTTCGATCAATATCGATTTGCGTCTCCGACCTTCGGAACCACGCAAGCCACCGGTGGATTCGATATGCTGGGGCTTGTGGAAGTGTTTTTCAATTCACAGTTAAATGTGTACTTGTTACTTCGCAATGAAATTCAGGATGAGGAGTATGTGGTAGTGAACGAAATGGGGAAAGGAGAGCTAAGAGTTGGACAAGAAAAAAGGTCGAGCATTCGTGCTAACTTTGAATATCATGTTAGCCCGATGGTACGTTTACGCTCAAGAGTCGAATATGTGCGAAATCAGGAG
This sequence comes from Gracilimonas sp., assembly GCA_022450045.1. Classification (GTDB taxonomy): domain Bacteria; phylum Bacteroidota; class Rhodothermia; order Balneolales; family Balneolaceae; genus Gracilimonas. The sequence goes on from JAKURD010000021.1 coordinate 52,341, forward strand.
GCAGGGGGCATACAAGAAGACGGGTTTTTGATTTACCAGGATCTTAGGATACAGCCAATTCTGAAGTTACGGGTAGATGGGCGAATCAGTTTGTTTGATACTGACAGCTTTACCACTCGGGTCTATCAATTTGAAAGTGACCTGCTTTATGTGCTTTCCAATACGGTGCTGTATAACCAGGGGCAGCGTGCTTACATAGCCTTAAAATATGATATTACCGAATTTGCTGATATATGGTTCAAATATGGTATCACCATTTTTGAAGATACCCAGGTTTTGGGCAGCGGATTGGGAGAGGTTCGGGGTAATAAAAGAAGTTCTATTGGGCTACAAGTCAGGTTTCAGTTTTAAATAGGGTCTAGTGAAGCATAGCATGTTATGAATCTTTGTAACATATTGCTGTGCAATGAATAACAAGTATTATAAGCG
>JAKURD010000022.1 GCA_022450045.1 Gracilimonas sp.
TGGAGAGTAAATTAAACGAAGCAGGTTTTGTTGTAGAATCAATGAGATTAGGCACTATAAAGCTCCAGGAACCGGTTAACGGGCAACAGTTTATCAAACTAACAAATATTGTTCATCAAAATGGATTTGAAATCATAAGTGATAAAAGCAGTCAGTTGGTGGAACAAATCAAACATCTGATTATAGATGTTATTCATGGCCGGAATAAACTGGAGGGTAATCTGTCGGAGTATATAGTGGAGAACATTCACAAAGACTATCAACATCTTAGCAGACTGTTTTCCAGTGTAGAGGGAAAATCTATAGAACGATACTTTATTTTACAGAAGATTGAGCGATCTAAAGAATTGATTGTTTATGGAGAGCAAAATTTAAGTGAGATTGCTTTCGAGCTTGGTTATAGCAGCCAACAGCACTTTTCGCGACAGTTTAAAAAAGAGACGGGACTAGCGCCATCGCACTTCAAAGAAATTAAAGAACAAAAAAGAACTTCCATTGATCGCTTGTAACATAAAATTGCATATAGATATCATACATCTGCAAGATTTCTTTGGCGGAAATAGATAGTATGGGTCAAATATTGGTATAAGAAAATATCATTACTGATTAAAAAGGGAGCAATAAATTCTATGGAAATAATTAAAATCGAACTTGGAAAATTATTGAGAAGTGTTTCTGACTCAAGAGATTTTTGCATTGACCGGCTGTTAGGCAGCCTAAAAAAAAGGGAAGGAATTTTAAAAATAAAAAAAAGTGAATCAGTTACAGATAAGCCCCAACTCACCATTTCTTTTGATCCAGAAATTATTAGTGAACATCAGGTAAAAAGGATGGCCCGGGAAACTGCCAAATCGCTCGATCAAACCTTTGGCCACTTTCAAATTAGATTAAAAGAATTCACAGATTCCGAAAAGCTTAAGGCTGCTTCTTCCGTTCTGAAAAATATGAAAGGAGTTATGAATGTTTTGATCGTACCAACGGGTAGCTTGTTTATTGAATTCAATAAATATATTACCCAAGAGTCAATTCTAAATGAGATAATTAAGAACTTAAATGTACTAAGCTAAATTTAACGAGTGGGTACTTTTGTGAACAAAAGGCACAATTATCATGGACCAAGAAATACTTTCAAAAAAACAAATCAAAGAAATCTACAGTGATTGGGCGGACCGATACGATCTTTCACTTTGGTTGTTCAACCTGATTGGGTTTCAGTATCAGTTTTACAGAAGAGAAGCTATTAAAGGATTATCGCTAAAACTGGGAGATACTGTTATTGACTTGGGATGTGGTACAGGACTAAATTTTTCCATACTCCAGCGAATGGTTGGATACAAAGGCACGATCATTGGAGTTGACTTATCGGGATCGATGTTAGATAAAGCACAGAAACGGGTAAGACGACACGGTTGGAAAAATGTGCAGCTGGTTGAGTCAGATATGGCTGATTTTGTTATTCCAGAACATACGGATGCTGTGCTTTCTACTGCTGCATTGACTATGTCGCCAGAATATGATCAAATCATACAGTACGTTGCTAATGAATTAAAACCGGGCAAACGGATGTCTGTTTTTGAATTCAAAAAACCGGAAAAGTGGCCTGAATGGTTAGTAGATGTCACCCTTTCATTCCTGAAAACCTATGGAGTACGAAAGGCTCACACGAAAAGAACTCCATGGAAATCTATGGAACAGCATTTTCAGCAATCAGAAATGAAGGAGTATTACTTCGGAGCTGTCTATGTTTGTTCCGGAACAGCTTGAATATAAAAAGCTTTATCTATTACCCTGGCCTCTTTAGTCCCCAAAATTTAATTAAGGCGTACCCAAAGAACATTCCACCCAGATGTGCAAAATTGGCCACTCCGGCCTGTGTGCCTAATACTCCGTTCATTAGCTCAATGCCTCCAAATATTGCTACAAAATATTTGGCTTTAATGGGTATAGGAGGAATAAGAAGAACGATATAACGATTTGGAAACATCATGCCAAAGGCAAGCAAAATTCCATAAACTGCCCCCGATGCGCCAACAGTAGGAACGTTGGCATTTACAAATATCAATTGAATAATTGCAGCCCCAATTCCTGTTATAAAATAATAGATAGTAAATCGCTTAGAACCCCAATAGTTTTCAATAGCTTGACCAAACATCCATAGTGCAAAGAGATTGAAAAAGATGTGTGCAAACCCAGCGTGCAGGAAGAGATAGCTCACCGGCTGCCATATTTCAAACTTTCCGGATTCGAGAGGCCAAAGTGCCCCCAATTGGTATAGAAAGTTACCTAAACCCGGAATATTCAACCCTATAAAAACCAACGCGTTTATGATAAGTAAGTTTTTAACCGCGGTTGGGAATACAGAAAATTGTGAGTTTGGTTGATATTGATCGTTTTGATAATTCAAAGGTGAAGTCTTTACTGTTAACTTTTTCTTGTAAATCTTAAACCTGTGGTAGTCTCTTTAAGTTTCGTGAAGTCAGCTTAACAGCAAAATCCTGCACAAGTACCACATAAATCTGCAAGACTCAACAGAGGTAGTATTGTACATTATGGTAAGTAATTAGCAACAGTACAGGAATGATCGAAAACTATTATGATAGAAGTTAGTGAACTCAGTGATTCGTCGGTTTTGGCTTTGAATATTTCAGGAAAATTGACGAAGCAGGATCTTGATGAACTCATTCCAATTTTAAAAAATCATATTTCTCAATCTGACGATCCTCACCTTTATATGGGTATGCAGGGCTTTAAAGGGTGGGAAAGTGTAGCCGCTGCCTGGAAAGATTTAAATCTTGATGCGGACTACATTGGATATTTCGACCGAATTGCTATTGTTGGTGAAAAGAAATGGCAGGAATGGGGAACACAATTGGTCGATGCAATAAGCAAAGAAGAACTTAAATACTTTTATACAGAAGAGGCCGACAAGGGATGGAAGTGGATTAACAATACACACGAATAAAGTACCTATGCAAAATTATGTGAATAGTACATAAGAATGCACCGTTACAGCTATTCACAAGCTGGATTAGGTTGAATCCTGGTTCAGCTTTTTTTAACTCAAATTAGGACATTATGGAAAAACTTAAACTTGATTTACCTGTTTTATTGCCTGAAATACCTGATCTAAAAGATCAATGTGTGTCCCGGTTAACCGGAACCTTAGAGGGGCGGGAAGGTATTTTTCGGGTGCATGTCAAAAGCGAAGAAAATCCGCCCCAGCTTTGCATTCATTTTGATCCTGATGTCATTACACTGCATCGAATAAAAAGTATTGCCGAACAGACCGGGGCTCAACTGCACGATAAATTCGGCCACTTGTTGGTTGAAGTAGTTGGAAACAGACATGCCCGTCATGCCCGAAGCATTACCCGTATGCTAAATGAATTGGAGGGTGTAGTTGATGCCTTTGCCGGGTCCAGCGGATGGATTCGAATGGAATTTGACAAAAGCAAGACTACAATTAAAGATTTGATAATTGCTCTTCAAGATATGGGGCTGAGCGTTAAGCCAGCATCAATCAAACATCGAAATGAAGAGGGTGAAACTCTTCTTAAGAAGGAATTTAAGTCACGGGATAGAAGCTATGAAATGAATAATAATGATATAGAAAAACCACCTGCCAAAAATGAAGAGAATCAGGAGGAAAATGAGGCTAAACATGAAGATGATAGCCATGAGCATGATCACGATTCGGATTATGAAGACGAAGAGTCGCACGATCATGCCTACGAGCACGGCGGCATCTTTGGCGAAAAAACCGAGCTGATCTTTTCGCTGACATGTGGCGGGCTGCTTGCCACAGGTTTCGGCCTCACCTATGTAAGTGCCGTACCCGGCTGGGTATCGTTGGTTCTGTATGTGGGAGCTTACTTCTTTGGTGGATACTACATTGTTCAGGAAGCTTATACCGAGGTAAAAGCCGGGAATTTCGAGATTGATTTCCTGATGATTGTGGCTGCTATTGGTGCCGCCATTCTCGGTGAATGGGCTGAGGGAGCGCTTCTTCTTTTCTTGTTCAGTCTTGGACATTCGCTGGAGCACTACGCTATGGGCCGGGCGCGGGACGCCATTAAAGGGCTGGCTGATCTTGCCCCAAAAACAGCTCTGCGAAAAAAAGATGGAACCACCGAAGAGGTCCCTGTTGAAGAGTTGCAGGTCGGAGATGTTATTGTTATCAAACCGAACAGCAAAATTTCCGCCGACGGGGTAGTTATCAATGGCGAGAGCAGCGTCAACCAGGCACCCATCACAGGAGAAAGCGTGCCCGTGGACAAGATGGAATATGACGATCCTGAATCCATCGACAAAGACGCGGATTCTATTGACGATAAACACCGCGTGTTTGCCGGAACCATCAACGGCAACGGCAGCCTGGAGGTAAAGGTGACGAAACTTTCCAAAGATTCCACACTTTCCCGCTTGATCAAGCTGGTTAACGAAGCTGAAGCCCAGAAATCCCCCACCCAGCAGTTCACCGACAAATTTGAGAAATACTTTGTACCGGCCGTATTGGTATTAGTGGTGATTTTAAATTTTTCTTTTTTAGTGATTGATGAAGCGTTCTCATCAAGCTTTTATCGCGCCATGGCTGTACTGGTGGCTGCAAGCCCTTGTGCCTTGGCCATTTCCACCCCTAGCGCAGTGCTTAGCGGTGTAGGACGAGCCGCAAGAGGTGGAGTTCTGATAAAAGGCGGTCGCCCCCTTGAAAACCTTGGAATTTTAAAGGCGTTAGCTTTTGATAAAACCGGAACCCTCACGGAAGGGGAACCCAAACTTACTGATGTAATCACCTTTGGGGAAACGGAAGAAAACGAGCTGTTAAAAGTAGCCATAGCTGTAGAAAGCTTAAGTGATCATCCCCTCGCTGATGCCGTGGTGCGTGATGGAAAAGAGAAGTTAGGGGAAACTGATTTTCCCGAAGCCGAAGATCTTGAATCCATTACAGGGCGGGGCGTAAAAGCAACGATTAAAGATACAACAGTGTATATCGGGAATGCGGAGCTATTTGAAGAGGCCGATGGCATTAAACTCTCTGAAGACCTCAAACGAAGGGTAGAAGAATTGGAAGGCGAAGGTAAAACGACCATGGTGGTACGCAGCGGAGATCGTTACCTGGGAATGCTTGGCCTGATGGATACCCCTCGAGAGGATGCCAAGGATGTTATTCAAAAACTGCGGAACATGGGTTTGACGCACCTGATTATGCTTACCGGCGATAACCAGCGGGTAGCAGATGCCGTAGCCAAAGAGATCGGCATCGACGATCCCAAAGGTAATTTACTGCCCGAAGACAAAGTGGAAGCAGTCAAAAAGCTTCGTGAAGAGGAAGGCCATGTAGCCATGGTGGGCGACGGCGTAAACGATGCCCCTGCGATGGCCAACAGCACTGTAGGTATTGCCATGGGAGCGGCAGGCTCGGATGTGGCCCTGGAAACGGCCGACGTAGCGCTCCTGGCCGACAAGATTTCCGTTCTTCCGTTTGCCATAGGGCTGAGCCGAAAAACGAAATCAATCATTAAACAGAACCTGTGGATCAGTTTAGGGATGGTAGCGCTGCTTGTCCCGGCTACAATTCTCGGCCTGAGCATGGGATGGGCCGTTATTGGTCACGAAGGGTCGACTGTGGTGGTTGTATTTAATGCACTGCGGCTGCTGGCGTATAAATCCTAAGAAAGTTTATTTCAAGAATACGCCACACCAAACCGTGACACTTATGAAATGGACATTCGAAAGTTTTGGGGCAGATCTAAAGGATTTGAATCCACAGGTAAGAAAGAAAGCCCTGGAAATTGCCAACCGCTTGATGGAGGGGGACGATTACTCCGAGGGTGAAGCTATCAAACAGGCGATAAAAGAAGCCCAGGAATGGTTTTTGGATATGCAAGGATAAATATAAAAATTCCATTTCTATCTTTTAGTTTAAACTGCCCGAGTTCAAGAAATAACAGATTATGAGTAATTAACTGATAAGGGTGTAAAATGAACGCATGGTTATGGGCCGGAGTATTGATTATAGCAGCCTGGGCTGCTCACTGGGGTGCTGATAAACTGCTGCTGCCGTTAAAGTTATTACGCAAGCAATGGGGGCTTACCGCCTCTGCCGGAGCCGCTTTTCTGGCTATCGTTACAGCAAGTCCCGAAGTGGCTATAAACATTACCAGTGCAGCGCGGGGAGTTTCGGATATCGGCCTGGGCAATTTGCTGGGATCCAACATTATTTCTATCCCTTTAATTACTACGATTGCTTATCTGGCTTCCAGAAGGCAGTTTAAAAACAACCAGCAGCATCAAAAACATTTGGAAGAGAATACGTTGGCGCTGAACAAACGCTCGGTGATTGTGCTCTCGTTGCCCTACCTGGGCATTATTGCGCTGGTGGCCGTGCTGACTCTACCTGAAGGCTGGCGCGGACTCCAACCGGTAGACGGCTGGATTATGTTAGGAGCATACGCCGCCTTTTTGGCTCATGCAATCATAAGGGGCCGTAAAGAAGGAGAAAAGGTAAGTTGGGATAAAAAGGACATTGTACTTTCTGTGGCCGGGGCAGCAGCCATTGCCGTCGGCGCTTTTTTTATCGTTAAGGCAACGGAAAACATTGTTTCTGCACTGGGTATTTCTCAGATCATCGGGGGATTATTTATTACCGGAACGATGGTGACCCTCCCAGAAATTTTTAAGACCTGGAGCGTTGTAAAAGGCGGGGAAGTAACCGCAGGCACTACCAGCGTGATTGCCGATAATGCCATTACCATGAGCGTGGCGTTTTTCCCGCTGGCTCTTGTGAATACTCCGGTAGAGGACTTTCAGTTATACTGGGTAAATCTGGCATTTGTCGGCCTTATGCCCCTGCTTTATTCGGTCTTCGTCCATCAAAGCAAATCACAGCATGGCTTCAGTAAGTGGCAGATTCTTGTATTTGACGCCGCTTATATCTTGTACATTTTAACCATGCTGTTTGTAGTACTGAAGCTTTTTTAAGCGGATTGGGCCGTTTCGGGATTCGTGGGCTCTGGTATCAGGCGCCGGTTAAACAATAGTATCAGAATGATGGAGGTGCTTATAAAAACATCCGCCATGTTGAAAATATATGGGAATACGGGATCACCGCCTATGGAAAAGTTAAAGTACAGAAAGTCATTCACGCGGCCCTGCAGGATATGTCCGTAGCCTTCTATTTTGGCCATAATCAGCCGGTCGATGATATTCCCCAGCGCGCCTCCCAGAATCAGTCCCATACAGATAAGGTATCCGGGGGTTGCCTGGCTCAAATTTCTTGCTATGTAAATAAAAATACCGGCGACCGCCACTATGGAAATCAGGCTGACAGCCCAGGTGGGAAACCAATCAATTCCCAGCGCCATGCCGGGGTTTTGGGTGTAGGCAAAGGCCAGCCATCCGGGAATGACTTCCAGATTCTGCAGGGACGGGGTGGTACGAACCAGTTGTTTGGTGAGCTGATCGATAAGGGCGGCCAGCAGGGCAGGGGCAAACAAGAACCACAATTTTTTTCTGTTCATTAGGCCTGATATTATAAATACATTAAAGGTTGCAAGAATTCACGGTACAACGATTGGATCGTTATGTTGTTTTGAACAATATATAATTATATATTTATATAAACATAATCAATTAAGCATCTATATATATGCCTGCCATAACAGCTGAACCCGGCACCGAACTGAAATCGAAACTGTTCCGCGGCTTCTCCGACGGTTCCCGCCTTTCCATTCTGGAGATTTTGATAGAGGGGGACACCACCGTGGGTGAAATTGTGGAACAGACCGGCCTGAGCCAGCCGAACGTGTCCAGCCATCTGCGGTGCCTCAGCGAGTGCGGGCTGGCCCTAAGCCGAAGGGATGGCCGCCATATCTATTACCGGGCCAGCGATCCCCGCGTGCACGACATCATACGGCTTGCCGAAGAACTGCTGGCCGACAGCGCCAAAGGCGTATACGAGTGCACCCGGTACGGATAGCAGAGCCGCCATATGTTACCTATTAAAACATGCACAAATAACCCATGAGAAAAGAAAACGATCTGACTCCCCGAACACCTTCCAAAAAAACAGAAAAAGCCCGCTTCAGAGTCACTAATATAGACTGCGAGCACGACGCGGCCCAGCTGCGGCGCCGGCTGGAACAAACCGGGGGCATGGCGGGGCTGGACATCCTTCCCAAGTCTGCCCGGGTTACTATTGATTATGACCCCGATCTTCTCAGCCCGAAAGAGCTCGAGAAATTCCTGGATGAGGCCGGTTTTCCGGTGCAAAAAGACGGTATGATTGAAAAGCCCAGGCCGTGGAAAAACCCCAAGGTGGTCACCTCGGTTTTGTCAGGCCTGCTTCTATTGGCAGGATGGCTGCTGGGCTTTGCGGGAATCCCGGAGACGGTGTCAACCGGCATCTACTGGGCAGCCATACTCACCGGTGGATACTATTTTGGAAAGGAGGCCCTGCAGGATCTTTGGTTTGAGAAATCCATCGGCATTGAACTGCTGATGAGTATTGCGGCAGTAGTTGCCACAGTGATGGGCCAGCCCGCAGAGGGCGCTGCGCTGGTGTTTCTGTATTCCATCTCGGAGGCCGCCGAAGGCTATACCGAAGAGAAAACGCGTTCTGCGGTCAAAGCACTTATGGACCTTGCCCCGAAAACCGCCCTGCTGCTACGCAACGGACAGGAGGTGGAGGTACCTGTGGAAGAAGTTCAGGTTGGAGATCTCTTTCTGGTGAAGCCGGGACAGTCGGTGCCCACCGACGGGGTCATCCGGGAAGGGGCCTCCAGCCTGAACGAAGCACCGGTGACCGGGGAGAGCACTCCGGTGGACAAATCCGAAGGAAGCCAGGTGTTCGCCGGCACCATCAACGGCGAGGGGCTGTTAAAAGTAGAAGCTGAAAAGACCACCGCCGACAACACCCTTGCGCGGATTATCCAAATGGTGGAAGAAGCCCAGGAGCGTAAGGGTAAAAGCCAGCGGTTTATTGAACGTTTCGGCAGCCGGTACAGCCCGGCCGTGCTTGCCGCAGGAGTGCTGATCGCCGTTATACCTCCGCTTTTGTTTAATGCGGGATGGGAGACCTGGATTACACGGGCCACGGTTTTTATTGTGGCAGCCGCTCCCTGCGCGCTGGTTATTTCCATCCCCATTACCCTGGTGGCCACGCTGGGAACGGCCGCCCGGAACGGGGTGCTTATAAAAGGCGGAATGTATGTCGAAGAGATGAACAAGGTCAAAGTGGTGGCCCTCGACAAAACCGGAACGCTCACCTCGGGCAAGCCTAAAGTAACCGATGTGGCAGCATTTAATGGGGTCGAGGATAGCCGGGTCCTGAAATTGGCTGGCGGCATCGAGAGTGGTAGCGAGCACCCGTTGGCTCAGGCCATTGTTGCCTACGGGAAAGAAAATGAGATAACCCCCGCCCCGATAACCGGCTTCCAATCATTAACCGGAGCGGGAGCAAAAGCAACCATTGACGGACAAACCTGGTATATCGGCAGTCCCGGCCTGTTCGAGAGCCAGTTGGGAGTGTCCCTGGATGAGTACAAAGCGACCATAAGCCGCCTGCAGGAAGATGGAAAAACCGTAGTACTGGTCGGCCGTGAACAGTCGGTACTGGGATTAATCGCCATCCGCGATACCATTCGCCCCAAGGCCAAAACCGTAATTCACGAGTTGCATGAAGCCGGAATCGAAAAGGTGGCCATGCTCACCGGCGATAATGAACGTACGGCCCGGGCCATTGCCGGGGAACTGGGCATCGAAGAGGTGTTTGCCGGGCTTAAGCCGGAAGACAAATCGAATATTATACGAGAACTCACTGAGCGCTATGAACACATCATCATGGTTGGTGATGGAGTGAACGACGCCCCGGCGCTGGCCGAGGCTGCCGCAGGTGTAGCCATGGGCGCCGCCGGAACCGATGTGGCGCTGGAGACAGCTGATGTGGTACTGATGGCAGACGATCTGGAAAAACTGGTCTATGCGTTAAAACTGGCAAAACGGAATCAACGAGTCATCAACCAGAATCTGGGGCTTTCTGTTGTGGTTATTACTGCATTGATTATTGGCGCCGTTACCGGCTATTTTACGCTCCCCATTGCTGTAATCGGCCACGAGGTAAGCGAGTTTATGGTGATCGGAAACGGGCTGCGCATGCTGCGTTCCTGAAAAAAATTCAATGCGATCATATAAGTTCACGGTACTTTTATTATGACTCAGGTATTATTAACTTGGCGCTGGGTTATCTCAAGCAATTAACTTAGTAATTTAGTTGAACTCAGATTTCAAAAAATATCGTATAACGGCATTTGCCCTGCTTACGGTGCTGGGCATCCATGTGGTTTTGCCTGCGGCTGTTCTGGCAGCAGGCTACTGCAACGTTGAATCAAATGTACCCGCTGACGCCGGAATTCTGATTGAAGGCTGTTGCGATACAGAACTTAACAGTGCCGCCGGAGATCAGGATATCTTGGGTAACTGCACCTTCGAGAGGGTCTGTAATACTTTGCCTGCTCATTCTTTTGGAGAACACAAAAGCTTGATGCCGGAAAAAAAACAAATTAGTCCTTTGCCGGCGATATCCGGTTTCGTTCATACCCTTTATTCTGGCGATAGGAACCGGGAAACGTTCAACCGCATTTCCTTGGATACTTTATTACTCTATCCCACCCCGCCCGTCTTTTTACTGAACAGCACCTTTCTGAATTAGCCGGCGCTCTGAACAGGTCATAAACCTTTTCCAGGGCCTGCAACTGATTTGAAATAATCAATACCCAAAATATTCTACACAATACGGCTTTCATTAATTTTTTTTCATTCCTAATTCAAATTTACATGCTTGGCACTATCGGTAAAATTTTTATCAACATTGCTTTTTTATCGGGAATTCTATCCCTGATCGGCTATTTCCTGTATTCAAAAAAGGGAAATACACGATTTCTTACCCTGTCAAACTGGTTGTTTGGCCTCAAAGGACTATTGATTCTTGCCGCTTCAGGGATTCTCATCTACCTGATTCTTGGTCACCAGTTTAACTATTACTACGTTTATAATTATACCAGCAGCGATCTGCAGCTCAAATACCTGATCTCAGCTTATTGGGGTGGCCAGGAAGGCAGTTTCATGCTCTGGATCTTGCTTTCCGCACTTATGGGATTAGGCCTGATGAAATGGGTGCGCGAGCCCTACCGCGGGCCGGTACTGTTCTTTCTGACGCTCAATCAGCTGTTTCTGCTGTCGATGATTCTGGGCCTTGATTTTGGTGCCTTTAAAATCGGGGCGTCTCCTTTTCGAACCCTGGCTGAGGCCATGCCCAATGCCCCGTTTATCCAATCGAATCCCGATTTTGTACCGGCCGATGGTAAGGGGCTGAACGATTTGCTGAAAAGCCCCTGGATGATTATCCACCCGCCTGCACTGTTCCTCGGGTTCTCTCTGATGGCCGTACCCTACTGCTTTGCCATGGCAGCTCTCTGGAAACGCAAATATCACGGGTGGGTTAATGCGGCCCTTCCGTGGACGCTTGCGGCCAACCTCTCACTGTTCACCGCCATCTTTCTGGGTGGTTACTGGGCCTACGTAACCCTCTCCTTCGGCGGCTACTGGGCATGGGACCCTGTTGAAAATGCCTCCTTCATTCCCTGGCTGATCGGCACGGCCGGCATCCATACCATGCTCATTCAGCGCAAAAGTTCTACTTCTCAGAAAGCCTCCATTATTCTGGCCATGCTGGCCTACGCGGCTGTAGTCTATGAGACTTTTCTGACCCGCTCGGGCGTGCTTTCCGATTCTTCAGTGCACAGTTTTGTAGATTTGGGATTATATAATCAGCTTTTACTTTTTATGGTAGTTATTCTGGGTGCTGGTATCGGAATGCTGATCTATCGGTATAAAGATTTGCCCTCGCAGCAGAGTGAATCCAGATTCCTCAGCCGGGAATTTATGACCTTTGCCGGAGCCATGGTGTTGTTCCTTATCGGGATGGTGATGGCCCTCGGTACCAGCTCTCCCATCATTGGTCGATTGTTTGTAGAGAATCCGACGCCTCCGGAAATCAGTTTTTATAGCGAATGGACTATGCCGCTGGCTATACTTGCGGCCATTATGACTGTCATCGGTCAATACTTATTCTGGAAACGCCACAGTGCGGAATCATTGGCTGAAGAACTTTTATGGCCGGTAATAGGTGCCTCTATTGGTGCAATTGCCACTATTGTCATTGGAAACATCCGGGATTTATACTACATGATTTATCTGCTATCGGCCTGGTTTGCCCTGTTTGGAAACGGCTTTGTGATGGTTCGCCTTGCTCGTAAAAAACCCAAACTCATCGGTGGGTCTCTGAGCCATATCGGCTTCGGAATATTGTTACTGGGATTTCTGGCCTCTTCAGCCTATCAAAGCAATCTGCTTGATATGCAAACGCGAAACTACAACGTTGCTGTCAAAGAGGGCGAAATCACAGACAAGGAAGGTTTTACGGTTTCAGAGCCGATCACTCTTTTGGAGCTTAAACTCAATGAACCGAAAGTAGTGAACGGCAAATACCTGGTAACCTATCAGGGCTATACCCTTCGAAACCAGGATCGGCCCGGCCAGCAGGAATATAAGATCAAGTTCGAAAACATCAATCAAAATGGAAGCGGAAACGCCTTCTATCTATATCCGCAAGTGTATCCTATGTCATCGGCCGACAAAATTCAGTGGTCGGTAGATGTGGACGTAAAAGCCGGATTATTGAGCGATGTGTACTTATATGCAGCCGGCAGTTCATACGTGGAAAGCAAAAATGAAGAGTACAATAAAATAATGGAAAGCCGTAACGGGAACGTCATGCAGCCGGCCTCTCAGGGTGTAAAAGAAGCCGAGCAGGATATTTTGCCGACTCAGAAAATTTCCCTCGCACGGGGAGATTCGGTTCGGATGGGGAATTATACGTTTATCTTTCAAAATTACAGCTCCGTGGATGAATCCCGGCTTCCCGACAGCACCTCTATTGCTGTACGAGCACTGGTGGATATAAGGTATGATGCCAACCAAACCCCATACCGCACCAAACCTTTATTCGTGCTCTATGCTGAAGAAGGAAAAAACTGGGTGTATTCACCTCCTGCCAAACTTCCGGAACATAATATTGAAGTTCAGTTTACCAGCATAGAGCCGGAAACCGGAAAAATTGAATTAACCATTAAGGGCATTAGCGAAAAACCGAAAGAAGAGTGGGTATTGTTGATGGCCGAAGAAAAACCGTTTGTATCGCTGGTATGGCTGGGCACCTTTGTGCTGATGGCCGGATTCAGCGTATCCATCCTCCGGCACTGGGACCGCGAACGGAAAAAATCCTAACAAATAAATCATTCTATATTTATGCACTATTCAAAATTTCTTATGGCTGTAAGCTTTGTTTTAACTGCAAGTATCGGACTTTCAGCCTGCTCTCAGAAAAATCAGGATAAAACCAAAACAGATGAGGCGTCTCTCACCAAAAATGAACCGATCAGCGTGACCATGTACAAAAACCCCAACTGTCAATGCTGTTCTAAATGGGCAACGTACCTGGAAAACAATGGGTTCTCAGTTGAAGAAATACCGACAGATACTCTTGCTTCCGTCAAGAAGCAGAAAGGGGTCCCTGATCAATTAGGGGCATGCCATACCGCGCTAATCGACGGATATGTGGTGGAGGGCCATGTGTCGGTTGGGGCGATCAACAAGTTGTTGAACGAGCGCCCCGAAACCAAAGGCATTGCCGTACCGGGCATGCCGGCCGAATCTCCGGGCATGGCAGAAAATCCCGGTTCGGTGGATGTATATTTCTTTAATGGACCGGATCAGGTGGCCTATTTTGACAAGTTCTAAGGAACGAAAGTTTTACTACTCATCTAACTCCACAAAAGGAAGTGTTCCATGACATCCAAAAACAATCTTAAATACCTGTTTCTTTTAGCGGTGCTGATTGCCGCCGGCTTTGCCCTGGCGGATTCCCTGGGTTTTTTCAACCCGAAACCCTACACGGCGGTAAACCACGGCTCGCATAATCACTATGTGCCGGACAACCGGGATCCCGGTGTCGGCATCAACCGATTTCCCATGGAAAAGCCCGGTCCCGGAGAGATGATTACGCCTACCGGGCAAATTGTAAAGAAAGCAGAATGGGCCCGGCAACAAAAAACCGTCTCAGAACGCCCTGAAAATCAACCTACTGCCGGCGATAATATCCGAACTATTGATATCATTGGTACAGATCAGATGAAGTTTGTAGTCGATAAGGAAGGCGAACGGATCGATGCAGGTGATGCCATTAAGACCTTTAATGACAAGTCCTACCCGATGCTGAACCATATCCAGGCCAAGCCTGGTGAGCAGCTCCGGATACGCCTGAGAACGCTTAGTCAGCTCAAACCTGAGATGATGGCTCACAACTGGGTGCTGCTGGACCAAAGGGTTGATGCCCAGGGATTCGTTAACGCCGCCAACCGGGAAAACGACTATATCCCGCCCGGCAGAGAAAAAGAGATTATTGCTAATACCGGGCTGGCTGCCGGGGGAGAGACCATAGAAATTACGTTTTCCGTCCCGGAAGAGCCCGGCCAATATGAGTACGTGTGCTCGTTTATGGCTCACTTCGCCGCCGGAATGCGGGGACAGTTAATCGTTCAATCATGAATAAATAAATAAACAGATATTATGAAATACTTAATACTTTCAGGATTATTAATTTTTATGGCCGCTTGTGGAGCTAAACAAGGCGAGTCTCAACAGACCGAGACTAAGCGCGTTGAGCGGCTCGATCCGGCTTCCGCTCCTCTGTATGCTGCCCAAAAACTGGCACAAGCCACCGATTTTGAAGTGACACTTTTAAGCGGTGAAACCTTTCGCCTTTCCGGGCAAAAGGGGAACGTTGTGCTGATGAACATCTGGGCTACCTGGTGCCCGCCCTGCCGCGAGGAAACCCCCGAATTAGAGGAGCTATACCGAAAATATAAAAATGAGGGATATGTCACTCTCGGGGTCTCCATTGATGAGCAGGGTGAATCGGTAGTGCGCCCGTTTATGGAGGAGTTTAACGTCACCTACCCGATGTACATCGATACCGATGGAACCGTCATGGATAAATACGGCCCTACTATGGGCATCCCTACGACTTATATTATCGGCCGGCAAGGCAAGTTGCGCTATTTTGCGGTCGGAGCGGTTTCGAAAAAGGAACTGGAACCGCGAATTAAGGAATTGTTGGCAGAGAGATAATTTTTAAAAACGCATCGTTTTAAAAACTATGAGTGTCCAATAAAGTTGCTGTTCCGGGTTCGTAGATGCTGAGGAATTTTTGAAGCGAATGCCTGAATAAAGGATTGAAAATTAGACAAGAAACAAATACAGAAAATTAAATACAAAGCCGTCATGAAACGTAAAGAATTCCTTAGACTTGCAAGTATCGGAACCGGAATAGCAACACTTTCACCGGCCCTGCTGGCCTGTAGCCCGGAGGGGAAAAACAGCATCCTCCTCCCAGAGGATGCCTTTAGCCGTCCTCTGGCATTTCCGGAAGAGATTCGCACCACCGATTTTGAGCTGGTTGCCGAAACCGCCCGGAGAACACTGGCCGGAGATACCGCCTCGGATGTCTATACCCTGAACGGCTCGCTGCCCAGCCCTACCATCCGTGTAAAGAGGGGGGAAAGCCTGGCTATCGACTATCAGAACCGCATCGACCAGGAAAGCATCATTCACTGGCACGGGCTGATCGTCCCGCCCGATATGGACGGACACCCCAAAGATGCCGTCCAGCCCGGACAAACCTACAACTACCGCTTCGATATTAACCAGCGGGCCGGTACCTACTGGTACCATCCGCATCCTGACAAATTGACCGGGCCGCAGGTGTACCGCGGACTGGGCGGATTTTTCATCATTGAAGATGAGCAGGAACAGTCGTTCAATTTACCGTCCGGTGATTACGAACTGCCTTTAATCGTTCAGGATAAACGCATCAACGACCAGGGACAAATGACCTACAGCCTGAACAGGATGGACCGGATGATGGGCTTCTTTGGTAATTCCCTGCTCGTGAACGGTATGCAAGCACCCTACCACGAAGTAAGCAATCGCTTTTACCGGCTGCGCCTGCTGAACGGCTCAAACGCCCGCATTCTGGATTTCTCCTTCAGCGATAACAGCTCGTTTTATGTAATTGGAAGCGACGGCGGGCTGCTCGACCGGCCGCATGAAATATCGTCTATGACCTTAGCGCCGGGTGAACGGGCTGACCTGCTGCTGGACTTCAGCGGCTATAGCGTGGGAGAGAAGGTTCGCATGACCGCCGAACCCCGAAACGGCATGGGCGGGATGATGGATGGCATGATGAATGGTGATGGCGGTGGCATGATGAACGGGAGAGGGATGATGAGAGGCTCCGAAAACAGGAGGGGGATGCGGGGAATGATGGGCAGAGACAGACGTAATTCTGAAAATGGCGGAGCCTTCCTGGAATTTCGTATCACCAAAGAGGAAGAAGATTCCTTTCGCCTGCCACAAGCGCTCACAGAGCTTTCATTCCCCAACGAAGCTGATGCCGACCGTACCCGCCGCATCGACCTGACCATGGAGATGATGCAGGGACCGGCTATCGACGGAAAGTTTTTCGAGATGCTGCGGGTGGATCAAAAAGTTCAACAAGGCGCCCTGGAGGTCTGGGAGTTCAATAACCGTACCATGATGCCGATGCCGCATCCCATGCACCTGCATGCCACCCAGTTTAAGGTACTGGAGCGCAGCGGGGGCAGCCTGGCCCCGCACGAGCGCGGCTGGAAAGATACCGTCCGCGTGGATGCCGGAGAAACCGTGCGGGTGCTTACCAAATTCGATGCCGAAAAAGGACTCTATGTTTTTCACTGCCACAATCTGGAGCATGAAGACAACGGCATGATGGCTAATTTTGAGATTGTATAAAGTCATGCCCGTTTTGATTGTTGATCAATGTTTCATTTACAAATACAAAAAGTTCTGCATCCTGCTGACAATATTTTTTGGGGTTTTAACCACTCCGCTTTGGGGACAGCAGGCACAGCTTTCGTCTGAGACCAAGGTAAGCCTTATCACAGCCTCACCTGGAAATGAACTCTATACAATTTTTGGTCACACAGCGCTGCGACTCGTTGATCCGGTCAGCAACATCGACCACACCTACAACTACGGTACCTTCGATTTTGATACCAACGGCTTTTACCGGAAATTTACCCTCGGCAACCTGCAATATTTCCTTTCGGTGAACAAGTTTGAAAATGCAAAAAAAGCATATTTGAATGACGGCCGCATTATTACTGAACAGCGTTTAAATCTAACCGAGAATCAAACCAAACGCTTGTATGATTTTTTGGAGAATAACGCCCGGCCTGAAAATCGTTATTATTCCTACGAGTTCTTCTATGATAACTGTACCACCCGGGTCTATGAGGCTCTCAAAGCAGTAGCTGGGGATTCAATCCATTTTCAAGAGCCGCAAAATTCGGCAAAGAATAGTTTTCGGCAGTTTATTAATCCTTACCTGGAATCCGTTTCCTGGGTAAAATTTGGGATTAACTTGCTGTTGGGCACTCCCGCCGACCGCAACCCATCCGAATCGGAAACGCTGTTCTTACCCGATCTGTTAAAAGAGGGATTTTCACACGCCCGGATACAGCAAGCTGATACAAGTCTTGCCTTGGTTTCAGAGCAGAGATTTTATGCCCCTCAGAAACGGTCTGTCATTAGTCCTGCGAGTGTAAGTCCCACTTTAACCTTTTGGTTTTTGTTGATTACAAGCCTGCTTGCCGGGTTTTTCTATAGAACTAATCAGACATTCTGGTTTTGGTTCGATCGACTACTATTCGGGATAATTGGGTTGATTGGTGTGTTGATCTTTACCTTATGGCTTCTTTCTTCGTATCCCTCAACCAAATGGAATTGGAATATAGTGTGGTCTGCCCCGGCCTTGCCGGCCTTTATATTTTCTTTTACAGGCAGAAAACGACTTTCAGAAAATTATAAAGTGTTTTTGGTACTATATGCAGCTATTCTTCTGCTCTTTCTCCTAAGCTGGTCATTTATTCCTCAACAGATCCCCTCTGCAATTTTGCCTCTTCTTTTTTTGTTGGGATTTCGGAGTATTAAAAAGCAATCCGAATCAGTAAATCAGGAAAGGGTCAATGTGTTATAGCTTGTCAATCTTTCACTTATTTAGAATTTTGGAAACGTCAAGATAACTGCTCTGAACCCATATATTTTTATCAAGATCAATAAATATGAGTCTCAAAGATTTTAGTGGTAATTTAGAATTGAATTGGGAAAATTTATACAGGCGACCGGCCCTATGTATGAATATTACTTGTACACATTAATCAACGAATATTATTTCAATAAAGATGACTATTCATGAAAAAAGATTGCAGAGCAGAGATATACAACCGACCGCTATGCGCATGCGGATTCTTCTTTTCATGGCTGAAACAAAGTCGGTAATAAGCCTGTCAGATCTTGAAGAAAAGTTTACCCATGCAGACCGGACAACGCTTTATCGTACCTTAAAAACATTCTTAGAACATGGTTTGGTCCATCAAGTCAACGATGCAAGTGGGATAACTAAATATGCCCTTTGTTCTGAAAACTGTACCTGTTCGTACCCGGATGATGTGCACGTTCATTTTTATTGTTTCTCCTGTGAACAAACATTTTGTTTTCCACATCTTGGCATTCCTAACTACGATCTGCCCGAAAATTTTACTCCATCCAACGGCAATTTTGTGATAACCGGGAGTTGTCCTTCCTGTTCTTCCTGATCTTTGCAATTGAGTTGCATTACAAATAATCCTTATCATCAGCATTCTACTTAATCACAATATTTCCCCTTAAAGAATTGTATTTTTTCAGAGCATACTTACGTAATCTGAATGTTGCGACAATCGCATCTTTTCTTTTTTCATGGGCAGGGTTTTTCTTTTTTCTACCCTTAAGTGTTTCTGTATTAGCAAGTACTCATGATGTTTCCTCTACCTACAACTTAGATAAAGGCTGTTTTGATATTGTATTAGAACATTCAGAAGAGTCTAACTCAGGGTACAATACAGTTGAAAAAAAGCACCATCAATTTCAAAATCAGTGCTGTTATGATGATGCGCGGATAAGAAATGAGTGCCCGGACTGCGAGATTGCGTTACCAACTTTTTCTTATTTGCCTGGCAGCTATGTTGAGCCTGTTTTTCAATTTACGGCATCTATATACCCTAAAAACAGCTTATCCCCTCCTGTAACTTTTAAGGTTATTAAAGTCACTCAACTCCTGATTTAATACCTGCCTTTCTCTATGTAGCAGAAACAAACTCTGCCCCATTCATTTTTTAATCGGACTGCATAACCTCGGGTCAACCATAGGTTTCAGCCATTGTACTTGAATAAGACCAGCATCAACGATAAATCTATATTCACACCGCTGTCAACATGATCAATAAAATTATTTCATTTTCAATTAAGAACAAGTTTATCATCGGCTTGTTCATTCTGACTCTGATAGGAGTAGGATTATATTCAATGATGACCATCAATTTGGGCTCAGTTCCTGATATCACAAATAACCAGGTGCAGGTAATTACGGTATCGGAAAACCTATCCACTGAAGATATCGAACAATTTGTAACCTATCCCGTGGAGCTTGCCATGGGTAACCTGCCCGGAGTAACTGAAATCCGTTCGGTATCCCGATTCGGGTTATCCGTGGTTACCATCGTTTTCGAAGATGATATGGGTACCTATTTACCCCGGCAACTGGTACAGGAAAAACTCAGTGAACTGGGCGAAACGATTCCCGAGAATTTTGGAAGTCCATCCATGGGCCCCATTTCAAGTGGATTAGGCCAAATTTATGAGTACTCCATCCAGGTGGATCCTGCCTATGAAGATCAATATACGCCCGATGAGCTACGCACAATTCAGGATTGGATCATTAAGCGCCAAATGGTGCTTCTGGAGGGTGTTATAGAGGTTAATTCATTCGGCGGTGGCATCAAACAATACGAAGTAGCCATAAGTCCTGATAAACTAAACGCGATGGGAGTCAGTATTTCAGAAGTATATGAGGCAATGTCCAGGAATAATGTGAATACCGGCGGGGCCTATATCGAGAAAAACAAGATGGCTAATTTTATTCGTGGCGAAGGTTTGATACGCAGTATTGAAGATATAGAAAACATTGTAGTCAAGAACGAAAACGGACTGCCCATTCTAATCAAAGATGTAGCGGAAGAAGTTATGTTTGGAACTCAAATTCGGTATGGGGCTTTTACTCAGGATGGTGAGGAAGCAGTAGGTGGCATCATTATGATGTTGAAAGGGTCAAATCCGAATGCAACCATTCAGAACGTTCAGGATAGAATTGCTGAAATTCAAAAGTCGCTGCCCGAAGGTTTAAAAATTGAGCCTTTTCTTGATCGAAGTGCCCTTATTGAACGAACTACCAGTACGGTTACTACAAACCTGGTGGAAGGTGCATTGATTGTGGTTTTCGTATTGGTAATACTCTTAGGAAGTTTACGCGGAGGATTAATAACCGCCTCACTTATTCCGCTTTCCCTGCTTTTCGCCTTTATCATGATGAAGGCCACCGGGGTGTGGGCTAATCTCATGAGCCTTGGAGCCATCGATTTTGGTATTATTGTTGACGGAGCCGTGATTATAGTGGAAGGCACGGTTCATGAAATTGAAAAAAAGGTAAAATCCGGCAAACGTACTTTCAGTAAAACACAGATGAATGAAATTGCCTACAAGGCAAGCAGCACCATGATGAATGCTGCGTTCTTTGGACAGTTGATCATTCTGATTGTATTTGCCCCTATCCTGTTCCTGGAAGGAGTAGAAGGTAAAATGTTCCGTCCTATGGCGTTCACATTTGGGTTTGCAGTATTAGGTGCTATTATTTTATGCCTTACCTATGTGCCAATGGTCTCGGCACTGTTTATGAAACCCTCACAAAATAAACAGGGGTGGTTTGCCCGGTTCGAGCGAGGCCTCGATCGGGTCAGCAATAAACTTATATCCTTTATTCAAATGGGCTACGATCCGCTTATCCAATGGTCTTTAAAACGAAAAGCCGTTGTGATTGTAGCTGCAATACTGCTTTTTGGGAGCGCTATGTTTACGTTTTCGAGAATGGGCGGAGAATTTATTCCCCAACTGGATGAAGGTGATATTGCCATGCAGGCTCTTATCCGCCCTGGCAGCGGATTATCAGAAGCGATTGAGCAATCCAAAAAAATTGAGGCTACGCTGCTGGAAGAATTTCCAGAGATAGAAACAGTAACTGCTCGCATAGGGGTTGCCGATATTCCCACGGATCCTATGCCCATGGACATTGCCGACATGTATATCATTCTGGATAAGAATCAAGACAATTGGGTATCGGCCGAATCTAAAGAGGTGCTGATAGAAAAAATAAAGAGCAAACTCGACCAGACCATGGTCGGTGTGAATTTCGTTTTTACCCAGCCGGTAGAACTCAGATTCAATGAACTTTTGGAAGGTGTACGAGAAGACATCGCCGTAAAACTATACGGAGATGATTTGAATATTTTGGCTGAAAAAGTACATGAAATGGCCCAAATAATTCAAACGATTCCCGGGGTGGGTGATGTAAGTCCTGAGCGTACGGCGGGCCTGCCTCAAATGACTGTCAGGTATGACCGACAAAAAGTGGCCCAGTACGGACTGGATATTACGAAGCTTAACCAGTACATAAGTTCAGCTTTTGCCGGAGGTGTTGCCGGAGTGGTATTTGAAGGAGAAAGACGATTTGATCTGGTGATCCGCTTTGATAAGGCTCATCGTACCGGTATCGAGGATATTCGCAACCTGTATGTAGATCTCGAAAACGGAGCACAGGTGCCGGTTAAAGAAATAGCAGATATCAGTTATCAGCCCGGGCCTATGCAAATCTCTCGGGATAACACCTTTCGCAGAAGTTATGTTGGCGTGAATACCCGCGGCCGCGATGTGGAATCGGTGGTTTTGGATATTCAGAAGAAACTGGAAGCCGAATTGAATCTACCGCCCGGCTACTACATTACCTATGGGGGTGAATTTGAGAACCTGCAACGAGCCAAGAACCGATTGGCTATTGTAGTGCCTATAGCCCTGTTTCTCATTTTTGTACTGCTGTACTTCGCACTAAAATCATTCTCACAGTCGGTGATGATCTATCTGGCTATTCCCCTGGCATCTATCGGAGGTGTCTTTTTCCTGGCTTTGCGAGGCATGGACTTCAGTATCTCAGCCGGAGTTGGTTTCATTGTATTGTTTGGAGTGGCTGTACTAAACGGACTGGTGCTTGTCAGCCGGTTTAATTCACTAAAAATCGAAGGTGTTATGGATTTACAGGAACGAATTTTGACAGGTACCAAAGAGCGGCTCCGCCCCATTTTGTTAACCGCTACGGCGGCTATTATGGGCTTTACACCAATGGCGTTTTCAACCACAGCAGGTGCTGAAGTACAGCGGCCGCTGGCTACCGTTGTAATCGGCGGGTTGATTAGCGCCACGCTGCTTACGTTGGTCGTGCTGCCCATCCTGTATGCGTACATAGAAAAGCGTAAAATGAGAAAACCCAAACCGGGCAATACGTCTATGGCCTCCGTTGTATTACTGATTATCGGTGGTGGCTTGTTGCTTTCGCCCGATTCTGTACTGGCCCAGGAACAGGTGCTGAATAATACCCTGCCCCAACTTAGGCTGGAGCAGGCCGTCCGGCAGGCGCTGGAAAATTATCCCTCCCTTCAGGCAGCCAGGCTTGAAATTGAGAACAGAGAAACACTTCAAAAAACAGCCTGGGACTTCGGTGATACCAATCTCTTTACCGGAAGTGAAGAATTCGGAAACGGTTCGGATGGTGTTACTACAAGATTTGGCATTCAACAGCAGTTTGATCTGTTCGGTGTTTTGCCAAGGCTAAATCGTCGGAATGAACAAACAGAACTGGCCAGGCTGAACTATGAGTTGTCTGAGTTAGAGCTTAGGCTCCGGGTGAAGCAGGACTGGTCAATGGTTTTCATCGCTAAACAACAATATGAGATCTATAATCGACTGAACCAGCAATTCAGGGATATTGCCAGGGCCGCCGAATTAAAATTTGAGACGGAGGAAATTTCCCGGCTGGGGTATCTGAATATCATGAATCAGGCAAATCAAATTGCCATACAAACCGAACAGGCCTACCGTGATTACATTGCGGCTGTTCGGTCTTTTAACAAGTGGTTTGAGGGGGATTCGCTATACACGGTTCAAAGTGGTTCAGCCGAACAGCTTGTTCAACCTTTACAGGCAGATTCCACATTCGGCCACCCGCTGATTGCCTTTTACCAACAAAGGATTGATGTGGCAGAGGCATCGATTAAAGAACAACGAAGTCAGTTTCTCCCCAGCTTTCAAGCCAGTTATGGCTGGCAGGAAATAGCGGGACAAGGCGGGTTTAATTCCTACGAGATTGGGGTCAGCCTCCCCATATTCTTCTGGTCGAAGGCCGGGAGAACTCAATCCGCCCGGATTGAACGAAATATTGCCCGTCAAAACCTGAACCAGGCTCAGCGGGAATTCAACAGTAGCTATAGCAGCATCAGGGAAAACTATGAGAAATGGTTGCGCTCGTGGGAATATTACCGACAGGAAGCACTCCCTCTTGCCAGAGAGCAACAACAAGGTGCCATTACCTCTTATGAAGAAGGAGCCATAGAATATGTGGTTTTCCTGCAAAGTATCAGAGACGCTATCCGCATCGAAATCGACTCATGGAATGCCTTTGGCAATTATCTGGACAGCCAATTCCAGTTAGAATACTACCTCAACAAAACTCAATAACAGTTTTAAATCATAAATCAATAAAGAAATGAATACACCAAATATATATGTAATCTTACTGGCTGTCCTGGCATCTGTTTTTACAGCCTGCGCCGAGACCAACACCGATGAAAATGAACAAGCTGCAACAGAGCTTGCAGGTATGGCCGGGGCAGAAGAAAATGAAAATATTGTTCATTTGTCCGAACTGAAATTCAACAGCCTTGGAATGAAACTGGACACCTTGTCCCTGCGTTTTCTCTCAGAGAGTGTTGAAGCAAATGGCCAGCTGGAAGTTCCCCCGCAGTATGAGGCAAGCGTAACCGCGGTTTTGGGAGGTAATATTGGATCCATAGAGGTTATTGAGGGAGATCAGGTGTCAAAAAATCAGACTCTTGCCTTCCTTTCCCATCCCAATTTAACCAGGGTACAAACTGAATATGTACGATTGTACCAGCGCATGTTGTTTTTAGATCAGGAATACCGGCGGCAGGCAAGGTTATATGATGAAGAGGTAGGCTCCGGCCAAATTTACCAACAGACAAAAGCCGAATATGAATCGGTTAAGGCGGAGGTCAAGGGATATGAAGCCCAGCTGAATCAGCTTAACCTGGATGTCAAGCAAATACAGAACGGCGATATTTATTCGTCGGTGCCGGTAGTAAGCCCTATAGATGGATATATCGAAAAGGTTCAGATTCAAATCGGTCAGTACGTTGATCCCCAAACAACCATGTTCGAAATTGTGGATAATGAGCACGTCCATGCCGATTTGATGGTCTTCGAAAAAGACGTCCACAAAGTTAAAAAAGGCCATACCATCTCTTTTACTGTACAGTCGGTACCGGATCAGGTACTTACAGCTGTCATTTACTCGGTGGGCAAACAATTCGAACAAAATCCCAGGGCGGTGCATGTGCACGCCGAAATTGATCAGAAGGAAAGCTTCCTGATTCCCGGGATGTATATCAACGGCACCATTCACACTTCCAAAGATAAAGTCTATGCTTTACCCGAAGATGCCATTGTTGAGGACGAAGGTAAAACCTACCTGTTCACCGCAGAACAACAAGAGGAAAGCGGGGACATTGAATGGACTTTTACTCCGGTAGAAATTATGACCGGCACTGAAGAAGACGGCTGGGTTGAAATAAAACTGTTAGAGCCATTGCCGAATGGAGCACGTGTAGCCTGGAACAATGCCTATTACCTGATTTCTGAAATGAAGAAAAGCCAAACTTCGGACGACGATTAACAAAAATCTGCTCCGGTGGGGCTATACTCATGTTTTCGAAGCTCTGCCGGGATTAATGCATACATAATATTATGAAAGAAATAAAAGCCTTTATAAAACCAAACAGAGTAGAAAACGTAGTTGCAGCACTCCAGGAAGCAGGATATGAAAGTGTTACGCTTTCCAAAGGAGAAGGTACCGGAGCATACAAACAGAAAGATGCGTCCCCATCATTGGATTTTCACTTTACGGACAGTCCGGTGGTAAAATTAGAGCTGGTATGTCAATGCGAAGAATCCGACAGCGTTGTTCAACTTATCTGCGCCAATGCCCAAACACCGGAACGCGGCGACGGCATCATTTACGTTACAGATATTCAAAAAGCGTTTAGGATTAAAACCTGTGAGCCTTTTGAGAGCTGAGAAACAGGTGATTCTTTGCGACTGTTAAGTTGAAGATGAAAACAATCCCATACATTCAACCATGAAAAAATCCACCTTCAACATTCCACAAATGGATTGTTCAGCCGAAGAGCAAATGATTCGAATGAGGTTGGAAGAGGTTGAAGATGTTAAATCTCTAAACTTTGATATCCCGAATCGTACATTAGAAGTGTATCACGAAAATAGGCTTATTGAGATTGAGGAAGCCCTTGACTCCCTGAGTTTGGGTTCTAAATTGGATTCAACAAATGAGGCTCAAATGTCGCCTTTCGCTTCTGATGAACAGCAACAAAAGAACATTCTATGGTGGGTTTTAGCGATCAACTTTCTCTTCTTTATCATTGAAATGACAGCCGGATGGATTATCAATTCTATTGGGCTGATTGCAGACTCACTGGATATGCTGGCAGATTCGTCGGTGTATGCACTCAGCCTGTTTGCAGTTGGAGCAGCCGTGGCAAGAAAAAAGAAAGTGGCAAAATTTAGCGGCTATCTTCAGATGGGGCTGGCATCACTGGGATTTCTTGAAGTACTTCGGAGGTTCCTCGGTGTGAGTGAAATGCCCGACTTTCAGTGGATGATTATTATTGCTTCAACGGCTCTTGTTGCTAATGCTTTTACCTTATGGCTTATCAACAAAGCGAAAAGCAAAGAAGCACATATGCAGGCAAGTACAATTTTTACTTCCAACGATATTATTGTGAACGGAGGGGTGATTTTAGCCGGTCTTCTTGTTTATATACTGGATAGCAGATGGCCGGATTTACTCATTGGAGCTGTTGTATTCGGCTTCGTAATGCGAGGTGCAATAAGAATTTTGAAATTATCGAAATAGCAGGTGCTGTTGCTATTATTTACTCCAGGGTATTCGTAATCTTTATCTTTGTTATGATACCTTGCTTATCATCATCTGTTGTGATTTTATCAAGAACTTCATTTGTGTTGGCATCAAGCAGCAAGACAAATCCGGTCATGCCTTCATTTTTCTCAAAAATTTCTGAAAGTCCTAACCTGGCTGCCATTAACTTTGATTGATGTGCCGTAAAATCATTGGTCATATCCATTTTGACGAAAAGCACCGGTTGTCCTTCAAACTCTGGCTTTGCTTCTTTCATTATTGGCTTTATTGCCTGGCAGGCTCCACACCAATCGGCATACATATACATAGCTATTACCTGAGGGTCTTCATCTGAATTAACCTGATTTGCGTTGAGAGTAAAAAATGATGTTGCAAATACTACGGCGGTTAGTAGTACTGGATAAGCGATAAGTCGTTTCATCTTACTGCTAATTGGTTTAAAAAGTGTTTAAGGGATTGCAAAAGCTATGTATTATCTATGACAGATTCTAAAAATGATTAATGTCAATAATGATCTATCTGAAATCAGTATTCTATTTTATCGTGGCGGGACTTCTGGAAATTGGCGGAGGGTATTTGGTTTGGATATGGCTCCGCGAAAGCAAAAGCTGGGTATATGGTATATCCGGGATGATGCTGTTGGCGCTGTATGGATTTCTACCCACACTGCAACCCGCTCACTTTGGCCGAGTATTCGCAGCATACGGAGGGGTTTTTATTGTTCTATCACTCTTGTGGGGATGGAAAATAGATGACATTCAGCCCGACAAATTTGATATGATTGGTGCCGGATTTGCCTTAATTGGTGTAATAATAATGATGTACTGGCCAAGAGGATAAAAAGATCCATAAAATTCTGAAATTCGCACCTAACCAATCGTGATTTCATTTTCAATCGGCTTTATGATTCTAAAACAGGATGGCTTATCACTATTAGTTGTGTTTAATGTATAAAAATGCTTGGCAATCATTCCTGAACCATCCCAATAGTTGATGCTTTCACCACTTCTTTAGGGATCAAACTGTTTATTCATTTCTCTTTTCTTACTGTGTTATTTATCATAAAAGAATTCGCATCAGCCAAGTATAGTATGATTAAATGAATATTGTTTTTAATCATAACAAATTATATTTTTAGGCAAGACTAATTAATTATTTTAATAGCGAGTGGAGATGAAAGAACTTAATGTTTATACGCTGATATTATTCACGGTTGGTTTCTTTTTTATGATAAGCTGTGAGGGAATCGTACCGGAGGCACCTGATGAAGAAGACTTGCTGGATGGTCCCATTGCAGGACTCAGTTACGAAGAACAGGATCAATTTTTGAAAGGTGATATCGCCTTTAACGATGATATTTTTACTCCCAAAACAGGCTTAGGGCCTACTTTTGTGGCTGCTTCGTGCGGGAGTTGTCATCCCGGAGATGGAAAGGGACATCCCTCAACCACCCTTATCCGTTTTGGACAAACCGAACCCAATATTACATTGAACCTGAAAGGGGCGCCTCAGCTTCAAAACCGTGCTATTCCCGGATATCAGCCGGAACAATTACCTGAGGGGATCCCAAGTATGAAAATGACCCCTCCGGCGGTTACCGGGCTGGGCTTACTTGCGGCTTTAACGGATGAGCAAATTTTAGGAAATGCTGACCCTAATGATGAAGACGGAGATGGGATTTCCGGAGTACCCAATTATGTTACTCCGCCGGATTACTTCATCCCGGAAGATCATCATCAGCCAGAAAATGGCAAGTATATTGGCCGGTTTGGTAAGAAGGCCTCAGCTGTTAATTTGCTGCACCAAACCGCTACAGCTTATAACCAGGATATCGGCATTACCTCAACTTTTGAACCAAAGGATGTTTACTCAAACTTAACCATTGACCCGGAAGTATCGGATCAAGTGGTCCGAGATGTAGTTTTTTACCTGAAGACGTTAAAGGCTCCCCTCCAGCGAAAGCAAAATGATCCGGATATTTTACGCGGAAAAGAGGTATTCAATATCCTGCGGTGCAGCTCATGCCATATCCCAACATGGAGTACTTTGGAATCAGACATCGACGCTCTTTCAAACAAAACATTTTACCCGTACACCGACCTATTGCTGCACGATATGGGACCCGGACTGGATGACGGAGCCACAGAAGGCTCAGCAGAAACCTACGAATGGAGGACATCTCCTTTATGGGGATTGGGATTGTCACCCGATTCACAAGGTGGAAAGTACTTCCTGATGCATGATGGCCGGGCTCAAAGTATTGAGGAAGCCATTCTTATGCATGGAGGGGAAGCTCAAAACAGCCGAGATCAATTTCAGTCGCTATCCTCCGTAGAAAAGGAAGCGTTAATCAAGTTTTTGGAATCTCTTTAACCGGACAACATGGAGCGAAAAAAATTCATAAAAACCTGTAGCTATAGTTGTTTTGGCCTGATGGGAGCTGCATTTTTCCTGGAAGGTTGTTCAGGGCCAAAATACCTTAATGCTGAATTGGAAAACGAGTTTTTACTCGTGCCCTTGTCTGCTTTTGAATTCGAGAAAAAGCAGGAAAAAAAATTCAGGAAATACATTGTGGCTTATAACTCCCGATTGAAATACCCGGTTTCCATTTTTAGGCTTTCTGATATGGAATATCGTGCTTTGCTCATGAGGTGTACCCACAAAGGCACCGAGCTGCAAGTATATGGTGACCGGCTTCAGTGTCCCGCCCATGGGAGTGAATTCAGCCAAAACGGAGAAGTGCAGAATGGTCCGGCAGAAACCCCGCTTCGAACTTTCCTCGTACATGTTGGCAGCACCTCATTAAAAATCGATATGAGATAAATAGGCCTCACAACACTTTAAAAAAACGTGATAAATTTCATGAAAAAAAATCTACTACTCTTTTTAATTTTCGCCCAAACCACCGTTACCGTGAATGCCCAGGTTGACAGCTCCCTGTTCAAAGACACCCGGAATGATACATTGTCGGCAGAGGCGATGAATATGGATGCCGTTTATGAACGGCCTTTTTTTCATGCAGGTACGTCACCCGTTTCCGTGGGAGGTTATATAGAGGCCGGTTACCAATATATTGGAGAAGACGGAATCACCGAAGGCCATACCTTCCGCATCCCCCGCTTTACCCTTTTTGTAGGCTCTTCTCTTCACCCAAGGATCAAGTTCCTCTCTGAAACTGAATTCGAAGAGGGCGGAAAAGAAATAGCCATTGAGTTTGCCGCACTGGATATCAATTTTTCCCACATGCTCAATCTTCGCGGAGGCATTATTATGAACCCCATCGGGGCCTTTAACCAGAACCATGACGGCCCAAAATGGGAATTTGTTGACCGGCCAATTGCCATGACCAAAATGCTGCCAGCTACATGGAGCAATGTGGGCTTTGGCCTGTACGGCAAACAATTTGTAAACGATTGGGGCTTTGGCTACGAGATCTATCTCACCAACGGATTTGATAACAGCATTATCGCAAACGGGGAAAACAGAACCTTTTTACCCGCGGCCAAAGAAAATGCAGAACGCTTTGAAGAAAGCAGCAACGGTCAGCCTTTGATTACCGGTAAACTGGCTGTGAAAAACCATAATATCGGGGAAATAGGCCTTTCTTATATGGGAGAAATTTACAATGCCTTTGAAGATGACGGATTGATCTTGGATGAAAAAAGACGGCTGGATGTTTTTGCCATAGATTTCAATACTTCGCTGGAAAAAACAAGCACCTACCTAACCGGCGAATGGGCGTGGGTGATGGTTGATGTTCC
Source organism: Gracilimonas sp. (assembly GCA_022450045.1). Lineage (GTDB taxonomy): Bacteria > Bacteroidota > Rhodothermia > Balneolales > Balneolaceae > Gracilimonas. The sequence continues at coordinate 30,148 of JAKURD010000022.1, forward strand.
GGAAACCTACGGCCAGCAATTTGGAGAGCGCCAACAAGGAGGATTCCTGGATATCGTACAGCCGGTTTTAAGGTCAACTATTGCAGGTTTTAATAATGCAGTACTCAACTTAGCTTGCAGGTTAGAATACGTGGATTGGAATGTGGGCACGTTCCGGGAAACCGGGGCAAACATTTCGGATGACTTATGGGCTATTGTCCCCGGTGTAAGCTTTAGGCCCTCTGCTCAAACAGTACTGCGATTGAATTACCGATACATGCACCAGCAGGATATTTTAGGAAATCCACCTGCGAAAATTGCCGGGATTCAAATCGGTATTTCCAGTTATTTTTGAAAGCCGTTCCGCAAAAGATATAAGTCGGAATTCGTTAATACATCGATTATCCCGCAGCCATAGGTAATTTGATGATGTTTATACACTTGATAGCAAATGAAGTTAGTATTATTTACTCCAAAGCATCCGTAATCTTTTTACGATACCTTTCTTATCATCCTCTGTTGTTATCTTATCCGGCACCTGGTTGTATTGGCATCAAGCAATAAAATAAATCCGGTCATACCTTCATTCTTCTTAAAGATTTCTGAAAGGGCTCACTTTGCCGCCAGTAACTTTGATTGATGTGCTGTAAAATCATTGGTCATATCCATTTTGGCGAAAAGTACTGGTTGTCCTTCAAACTCCGGTTTTGCTTCTTTGATTATTGTCTTTATTGCCTGGCAAGCTTCGTACCAGTCAGCATACATATAGCAATTACAGAGGGATATTCTTCTGAATCAACTTGATTCGACGAGATTATAAAAAAAGATGTATCAAATACTACGGCGATTAAAATCAAAGTATGAGCGACATATCGTGATATCTTACTATTCATCTTCAGATTGGTTTAAAAAGGATTTCAGGGATTACAAAAGGCATGCATTATCTTTGACAGATTCCAACAAGAATCACTTAAAGTGATTCCGAAAGAGGTTTAACTAAGAATTTAATCGTATTTGAACCGATCAACATTTTTGTACCAAACTAAAAATAGCTTTCCGAGAAAGTTCGGAAAGCTATTGGATGTCAGTATTAAGGTTTTTTGCTATTCCGTCTCAAACTGTGCAAGTAAGGCCGGAATCACTACCATATTTAACAGGGTTGAACTCAACAATCCTCCTAAAATAACCTGAGCCATCGGCGATTGTATCTCGTTCCCCGGTTCTCCGGCAGCCAGAGCCAGAGGGATGAGTGCAAGTCCTGCTGTGAGGGCGGTCATCAGGATAGGGTTGAGCCGTTCCATTGCGCCCTGCCGTATAGCTTGCAGGAACTCCTTACCTTCTTTTCTGAGCTGTTGATAGTGAGAAACCATCAAGATCCCGTTCCTTGTGGCGATACCAAACAAAGTGATAAACCCTACCATGGATGCAATGGAGATAATCCCGCTGGTAAACAGGACGGTGTAAATACCGCCAATCAGAGCAAACGGCAGGTTTACCATAACAAGCAAAGCGGTTTTAAGCGAACCGAATTCTAAGAACAGCAGCAGGTAAATAGCTGCTATCGCTATAATACTGAGTAACGAAATGGTTCTGGTTGCCTGGGCTTCACTTTCAAACTGTCCTCCATATTCCACAAAGTAACTTTGAGGAAAATTGATATTTCCTGAAACGTTGGCTCGAATATCGTCTACCGTACTTCGGAGATCTCTTCCTGCAACGTTGGCTGAGACCACGATCTTGCGCTGCACATTCTCCCGGCTTATGGTATTCGGACCGCTTCGTGATTGAACAGACGCCACTTCTGTCAGAGGCACGATGGTTCCGTCTTCCAGATTAAATGTAGCCTTTTGCACAGCTTCGATGCTGCCCCGGTGATCCTCATCAAAGCGAACCAGCAGGTCGAACATCTTGTTTCCTTCCAGCACTTGTGACACCACCTCCCCCGCAAAGGCAACATCCACCATTTCCGCCAGTTGCTGCATGGTAATGCCATAGCGCGCCAATGCTTTGCGATCAGGTCGGATCTGTATCTGGGGTACATTCTGCTGCTGTTCCACCGACAGATCAACCACCCCTTCAACGGGTTCCATTTGTGCACGCACTTCTTCGGCCAGTGCCCGGAGTCGAAACAGGTCAGTTCCAAAGATCTTCACGGCAATGTTGGCTCGCGTCCCGGAAAGCATGTGATCAATGCGGTGTCCTATAGGCTGACCAATAGTAATGTTAGTCCCCGAGACCACACTCAGGTCTTCACGAAGTTCTGTCAGCACTTCTTCCTTTGTGGTTCCTACCGGGATGTCCAGTTCTGCGTCGATTTCGGAAGCGTTAACTCCTTGGGCGTGTTCATCTAATTCAGCCCGGCCGGTACGGCGAGAGGTAGAAGCAATAGCCGGATGATCCAATAGTATTGTTTCTATACGCTTGCCAATTTCATTGGATTCAGTCAGCGAGGTTCCGGGAATGGTCACTGCACTGATCACCAGCGTTCCTTCATTAAATTCCGGCAGAAAAGAACGTCCTAAAAAGGGTAAAACCACCAATGTTCCAAGAAACAGAACCAACGTACTTACAAGGATGGTCTTCTTAAAACGAAGTGCCACATCAAGTACATGCTCGTATCCCGATTTCAGCTTTTTGGTGAACCAGCTCTCCTCCAGCTTTCCTTTAGAAGCCTGACTTGGCAACAGATAATAACACATAGCCGGAGTTACGGTCATGGCAATGACCAATGAAGCTCCAATGGAAACAATATATGCGAGGCCCAACGGCTGTAATAGTCGTCCTTCGATCCCACTCAGAAAGAACAGCGGAAGAAACACGATCATAATAATCAGCGTGGCGTTGATGATAGAAGCGCGTATCTCTTTCGATCCCTCAAAAACGACGTCAATGGCCTGCTTTTGATCTGTTTCAGGTAACTTCGAGTTTTCCCTGAGCCGCCTGTAAACATTTTCCACATCAATGATGGCATCATCCACGATCACTCCAATGGCAATAGCCATCCCACCCAGGGTCATCGTATTGATGGTGATGTCAAAAAATTCCAGCACCAGGATCGAAACGATCAATGCCAGTGGAATGGACGCTAGAGAAATCAGCGTCGTGCGGAAATTGCCCAGAAATAAAAACAGGATGATAATCACCAGAAATGCTCCATCTCGCAGTGCTTCCACGACATTTTCGATGGCCAGCTCAATGAAATCGGCCTGTTGAAACAGGTGCGTATTGATCTCAAATCCGGCCGGGAGGCTGGATTCAATCTGAGCTAGCGTTTCATCTACCCTATCCGTTAGCTCCAGGGTATTGGTGTCCGGCTGTTTTTGAATGGAAATGATCACCGCCGGTTCAGCGTCCACAGAGGCATCTCCAATCTTTTGAGCCACTTCTATTTCTACAGTAGCTACATCTCCAATAGTTATAGGAATATTATTTCGCTGGGTAATAACCGACTGTTCAAGGTCTTCCACTGAATACGCCCGCCCGATACCACGGATGGTGTACTCCTGACTGTATTCCCTAAAAAATCCACCGGAGAAGTTTTCGTTGGCCTGCTCAGTGGCTTGTAAAACCTGGTGCAGTGTAATGTTGTACTGTTTGAGCTTGTCTGGATTGACCCGCACCTGATATTGTTTCTGTCCGCCTCCGATGGGAATGACCTGAGCCACGCCAGGAATGGCTAACAGTCGCCGCCGAATTTCCCAGTCGGCAGCAGTTCGAACTTCTAGTTCCGAGTGCTTGTCACTGTTTACGCTCACCAGCATAATTTCACCCATAATGGATGAAATCGGTGCCATGATAGGTGGCGGGACTTCTTCCGGCAGACTGGTAGCGACCAGTTGCAGTTTTTCGTTCACAATTTGTCGGGCCCTGAAAATATCGGTGCCCCAGTCAAACTCTACCCATACAATGGATATTCCTTTGGCCGTGGATGAGCGCACTCTTCGCACGCCTGTTGCCCCATTCACCGAGGTTTCTACCGGGATAGTGACCAGCCGTTCTACTTCTTCCGGGGCCAACCCGTGGGCCTCTGTCATGACGGTCACCGTGGGGGCGGTTAAATCGGGAAATACGTCCACAGGCATCCGGTCTGCGATATAAATTCCGGCTGCTAAAATAACGACCGAGCTTACCAATACGACTAAACGGTACTTTAATGATCCTCTGATTATTGCATCTAACATAATATATTCTCCTTGGTTTGATTAATGAGCGTGTCCTTCCGCAGGGGCTTCAGAAGACAACGAAGCCAACTTCACCTGGTACGCATTGGTGGTTACGATATGCTCGCCTTGTTCGAGGCCGGAGGTTACCTCCACCCACCCTCGGTTCCTGATGCCCGTGGTGATAGCTCGCTTTTGAAACGACTCTCCTCCCACCTGCACATACACTACGAAATTACCCTCTTCTTCAATCAGGGCTGATTCCGGGATCGCAATCACCCGTTCTTTCTGCTCGGTATCAATCTCTGCGGTGACAAACAATCCGCTATGTAGGCCTTCCTTGTTGTCGATCTCATAGATGAGCGACAACGTTCGGGTTTGGGGATCAACTTGTTTGCCGGCACTGAGTAATCGGCCATTTACCTCATCCATAGCATACATTTTCTCATCTCCTTGCACGTAAAAAACAGCGGCTCCGGGATTCTGAATAGCACTTCGTTCCGCGGCAGGTACATGAACGCTCAGCCACATTTTGGACATATCGACAATACGAACCAGCGGCTCACCGGCTTTTACCTGCATACCGGGTCGCACATGCGATTCAACTACGGTTCCCGAGATCGGTGCTTTCATTTCGAAGCGGTAAGAGGATTCTGAGTCGCCATAGGCATCTATTGATGTGGTATCAATTTGAGCAACTTCATTGATGGTCTGGAATTGGGTAAGCGCCTGACGGTATTCAATACGAGCTTTTTCCAGTTCCACTTCAGGAATGGCCTCTTTTTCATACAATCGTTTGGATCGCTCCAGATTTTTACGTGCCAGCGTGAGCTGAGATTGCGCGTTGATAAACTGCTGGGCATAATTCTCACCATCTGCCGATTGTATAGATGGGTTGAGCTGCACCAGCGATGTTCCTTTGCTTACATCTTGTCCCTCTACCGGTAAGTTTTGATTAGAACTGCTTAGAATAATCCCTGAAAACGGTGCTGAAACCACCACTTCCCGACTTTGAATGGGCTTAAGCTCACCATGGGCATCTACGGATTCTGATAGCGTCTGTCGGCTTACCTGCTTAGTGCCAAAAGGAATGTTCCACTGCTGTTCTTTCAGAAATGAGATCAAATTCGGATCTTCCTCAGTGGCCGTTTGTGGAATATCACCGGCTGAACTATACACCGGGATACCATCTACGTAGAGCGTATCATTCACCATTCCCTGAATGGCGATGGTGAGATTATATCGGCCAGCCTGTTCAAACGTAAAATCAGGACCATAAATGCCCGGGATTTGAACCTCATCTTCAGTTAAAGAAACCGAGGCTCCGTTTTCAGAGCGCATGGAAAAATTCACTGTTGAATTATCCAAGCCAGCAAAGTCAGAAAGCCGAGTCAAGTGCACGGCAAAGGTCGCTTCCTGTCCTACGATAAGCTCTGGATACTCCATAAAAAGCTCGGTCTCTTCCGTCCATTGCGTGATCACACCTGCGCCTACCAACTGAGGTTCCGCATCTTCATGTTGATGAGCCGATTCCCCCTCATAGCTGTGGGTTTCTTCCCCATCCGAGTGAGTTTCTTCATTAGCTTGAGTACCACTGTCTGTTTGTTCGTCTTCGTGACTGTGGGCGTCTTCTCCGTCGTGGGAATGTTCCTGGTTGTCAGCTTCCTGAGTCTGAGCGGGTGTAACTTCGTGGGAATGATCAGCATCCTCACCATGACTATGGTCTTCCTGTTCTGAGCCGCAACCGGCCAAAATAAATGCAGCGCCTATAAATAAGGCTGTTACTAAATTTTTCATTGTTCTGAGTTGGTTTGAGTTGAAAAGAGTTTTCCTGAAGTAATGGTATCGAGTTGAAAGAGCGCCTGATGGTAATCAGCTGCGATTCGGTAGCTGAAGCTTTGTCCATCTACGTAGGCTTTGGTCGCATCAAGCAGTTCCACCAACGAATATTGGCCCTCCTGATAGGATGATCGAGCCGTTTCCAGCATCTGGGCGGAAAGTGGGGTTTGCTGCATGTCTTCCCATTGCGTATACAAATTCTGCACCCGCAAATAGGCGATATCCACCTGATTTTGGATGGCTCTTCTTTTGATATGCAGTGATGTTTCTACGCTTCGGTGCTCTGCTTCTGCCATGGTGATACTTCCACTGTTCCGGTTAAAGAGGGGAAGCTTTATTCCCCCGCCAATCACAAATCCCTTGGAACCATCCGACTGATTTTTATAGCCGAACTTCACATTCAGATCAGGCAGGCGTTCCCGTTTTTCTACTTTGTATTTCAGTCCGAGTGCTTCAGACTGTAATTCCATCGCTTGAAGATCGGTACGTTGCTGGAGGGCATATTGTAAGAGCATTTCCTCGTTTTCCATGATAGGTTCTACTTGCATGGTAGATTCGACATCAAATTCGTAGTCTGTTTCCCGAGAGGCAGTGATCATAGCTGCTAATTGCTTACCGGTCTGCATCAGTTCCAGCTCCACTTCATTGCGCATGCGTAGATATCGGTTCTTTTCAACCGTAAAACGCTGCACCTGAATGCCTGAAGCAGTTCCTTCCACTTGTCGGTTTTTCGCCGAGCGCAACACTTGATCTATGACTTCCAGCGCCTGTTCATAGACTTCAAGTTTATGCTGCAGGTGCCAGTATTCGGTATACAAACTCCGTACCTGTTGTATAAGCAGAGACCGGTCATACTGGTAGGCAAGCCGTGCCGCCTCACTACTTTTGTTTGCACTTTTATTTCGGAGAAAAGGCTGACCCAACAGTTCAATCGGCTGGGAAATTTGATAGGTGGTCTCGTCATATTTCAGTGCACCGGCATTGAGCTGGTCACTGAATATGCTAATCTCGGGATTTGCATAAGATTTATACTGTTGGGCTTCACCTTGCTTTCGAAGCTCCTCCAGTTTAGCAAGTTCCTGTTGAAGGCTGTTTTGCTCAAAAAGCGCAACGGCCTCTTCCATAGAAAGTGTTCGGGATTGGGAGTGAACCTGTAACGGTATCAAAAGAAATACCATAGACAGTATCCACCACATGGATGAATTCATAAATTTGGGGTATTAAAGATTATTGAGTGATTTACTTAGATAGCTGATAGGATGCGCTATCTATTATTGGGATAAGTTATACCAAAGGTGGGCCGCGCAATGAAAGAGAAGAGAAATGGTTGGATTGATAAAACAAATCCAGCGGTGGCAGATCTAAATAATGTAATCTCGGAAACTGTGAGGTTTTTCGGCTACTTAAGACTCCGGATACAGAAAAAATATCTGTGTTAGTTGAAGCCTTACTTGTGGTTTTTTGAGTCAGCGTTCCCGTTAAATCAACGGTAGCAGTCGGGTGCTGGTGTGCGTCTTTATCGTCAAATTCCGGATTATATTCATCACTAGAATCAGAAGAATGGATGTGCACATAGGCATGAATATCTCCGTGGTCAAAAAGATGATTAAAAACGGAATGGAGATGAAGCCCATTACCAAATAATATACATATAAATATTGCGGTCAAAATTAGTTTGACCGTAATTTTTTTATATGTACTTGGCTTTTTGAACATCGTTCGAATATAGCTTGTAAGTAAGGTAATTACAAACGAGTTTGCTTTCGGAGCATTGATATAACTACTTATTACAAGCTTGAAGTACAAAAAATTAAAGTGTAAAAAATAGCCTTTTTGTCGCTCTCACTATATAACGAGTTGAAATATAATTGGAGATAATATGATTACAATAAATATAGATGAGATGTCCCAAAAAGACGAAAATATCACCCAACAATGGATAAAAATACAAATCAAGACAGGTAATTCAATCTGAGGTCAAATATTTTTTGTAATTCCAACTATACAATTAAACCATACTTACATCTGATTTTTTAGAGCAAATTGATCAATATAGAATACTTACAAGTAAGAACATTGGTGAAGAAAGAAAGTCAGAATTCAGTCAATATTTTACTTCTTTTGAAATAGCAAAGTTTATGACTTCCTTATTGGCAAAATATCAGTGTTAGACCCCGGTGCTGGTGTTGGAAGTTTTTGAGCTATTATAATTGAAAAGGTTATTAATGATCAAGTTGCTTTTGAGGCTTTAATATTACGTGTTATGAGGAGGGTGAAAAACTTATCTATATATCAAATAGTCTACTCTCAGCCTGTCAAAATTTTACTCGGATAAAAACCAAAATAAAGAATCAGGATTTTATACATGAGGCGGTTCGGATTCTGTCAAAAGTAAATGGTTTGTTCCCTTCTCAGACACAAAAATATAGTTATTTTATAATGAACCCTCCATATCAAAAAAAAGTCAAAAGCAGAGTGCCGAAAAGCTCTTAGAAGTGTTGGTGCATTTATCCACGGGATCTCTTAAGTCTTGAGCGAGGCCAAGAAAATGAACTGAGCAATATGGTTTGGCGAGCGGTGACATTAGAGTTGATTGAAGCCTAATGTTTATTCTATAAAACTTTGTCGTCTTTTATGGGAATCGGAGACTTCCTTCCTGAGCCTATTCTTTTCAGTCTCCGCATTCGCTCAAGACTGAAAAGATCATTGAAAAAGTGAGATACTAATCCATCCGAATAGAATCAACAGGGTTTGCCAAAGCTCCTTTGATAACCTGGTAGCTGACGGAAATGAAGAGGGCTAAAAGTGCAAGAAGACCCGGAATGAAAATTGTGTCGATCCCAATTTGGGCCCGGTAAGAAAAATTTTGCAGCCAGCTTTTCGCCCAGATATATACTATGGGGAAAGCAATAACTGAAGCGATGAATAAAAACGTTAAGTAACTGCTGTAAAAATGACCGAGCATATCCCGAACGGTAGCTCCTAACACTTTTCGGATGCCAATTTCTTTTTGTTTTTGCTGAATGGAGTAGGTGGCGAAACTGAAAAGGCCTAAAATGGCAATGAAAACCGCCAGTACTGAAAAGATTAAGAATAATGTTTGAGCCTGCTGTTCAGCTTTATAAACATTAGCAAATCGGTCGTTTACAAAATCATATGAAAAGAGCACTCCGGGAAGCATTTGGTTCCAGGTGGTTTCTATGAATGAAATTGTTTCCGAAATCTGCGCACCAGATTGATATTTAACCGAAACTGAGAAATAATAGTCAGGATTTGACCATAGAATGAGAGGGGAAATTTTATTATGTAGCGATAGGAAATTGAAATCTTGAATTACCCCGATAACGTATCCATCATTCCCAAAAGCAGTTAGTGATTTACCCAGTGGGTTTTCCCATCCCAAAACATTAGCGGCGGTCTCGTTGATGATAAATGCTTGGGTAGTATCGGAACTTCTCTCTTTAGAAAAATTCCTTCCCGCGGTCAAGCTAATGCCATAGGTAGTAAGGTAATCGGAGTCAACCGAAATCCAATCGAAGGTAATGCCTTCAGGTTTATCGTCTGTTTTAACCAAGGCTGTTCCACTTGTTTTGCTAACTCCCGGGATATATGATGAGGCGGTGGTGCGTACAATATTAGGATGTTGTTCAATTTTCTGCAGAAATACATCCGGCTTATCTAAAAAATAATTGGGAAGTGTAAGAACCTGTTCTTTTTCAAATCCAAGGTCTTTGTTCTGAATAAAATCAATCTGTTGGTGAATAATATAACTGGCCGAAATAAGAATAAGAGGACTGTAAATTGTACAATGACTACACTTTTCCAGAGTTTATTCCCTTTTAAGCCAATGGATGAATGTTTTAATAACAAGGCTGATGGTTTGCCGCCGGTTAAAAAGAATGCTGGGTATAAAGCGGCGGCTCCACCAATACATAAAGTCAAAAAGCTGATTACAATTAAAAAAGATGGGTCTGTCAGTTGAGATGTAGTGAAACTTTTACCCGAAATGGAATTTATAAAAGGCAAAAACTCCCAAAAACAAGCGTAGGCGATGACCAATCCAAAGAAAGCCAAAACAAGGCCTTCGATTATAAAACTGCCAATGAGCTGATTCCGTAATGCACCATATACCTTGCGAATTCCAATTTCAGTCGTTCGCTTTATGGACCGGGCAGTAGCGAGTGTGGTAAAATTAAAGCAGGCAATAACCAGAATTAGAAATGTGATTCCTCCCAATAAGTAGAGATATTTGATATCGCTGTTAACTGAAAATTTCCCACGATCAGATGAATAAAGGTGAATGTCGGTTAGTTTTTCGAGATAATAGAAAACCTGGAATAAAGGGTCATCAGTCAGCCAAAGGTCATTAATTTTGGTTTGAACGGAATAGGGATCAGCTTGGTCGGAGATGCGAATGTAATTGTATCCCATTTGAACTTCATTGATGCTGAATCCATATAAACTTTCATAAACTGGAGAGGCAGTAACTAAATTAAATTGAAAGTGAGAATTAGAAGGGACATCTTCAATAATACCTGTAATCGAAAGCAGTACTTCATTATCCTGAAACTGAATAGTTAGTGTTTTGCCAAGTACATCAATGGAGTTAAAATATTTGAGAGCTGTTGATTTGTCAATAACAACAGCATTTGGGGTTTGTAAAGATGTAGATGGTCCACCGATCAAGAAAGGAAAATCAAAAATTTTGAAGAAATTACTGTCGGCAGCAAGGACCTCATTTTCTCCAAATTTCTCTCCTGCTGCTTGAATATTCAGATCCGCGTGTTGGGCGAATCGAGTGTTGAGTTCAATTCCCGGAATGGAATTTAACCCTTCGGGAAGAACGGCCCCGTGCAAATTAGCAAATCGGGTAGAGGCTCCATCGCTTGTTGTGGTTTGATACTCAACCCGATAAATCTGACTGGCTTGGTTGTGAAACTCATCGTAACTGAGTTCATCCTGAATGTAAATATAAGTGAACAGGAAGCAAATCAATCCTACCGCAAGACTCAATACATTAACCCCGAGATAGAGTTTGTTTTTCAAGAAGTGTCGAAAAGTAGATTTGAAAGAGTTTTTGATCATGATAATTCAGTTCATTTTTGAAGAGCACTTGGTTGAGTTCATTTTACGACTCAGTAAAGTATCTTCAAGAATTACACCAAAATAGCAAAAACCTGCTATACACAGGCTTAAAGTTTATTCTTTCTCAAAAAGTGTTCGAAATGAAACACATTATGTTCATAATTGAACACTTCTTTGACCACGAATAGGCACTGAATTGAGCAAGATGCCCCTGCGAGTAGTGAAAGAATTGTAGAAGAGAGCTGATAGCTTTCAGGCTTCAGCTCTCAGCTTTTCTTGGAATCTTTTATTTTGGATATCTAAAGTCTTTAGCGAGGCTTTGAATTTGAATTGAGGAATGTAGCCTGCCTGCAGAGCGGTGATTTAAGAGTTGAGGAAGTTGTGTGGTTTATGCCTGGTTGCCATTATGGAAGTCGGAGACTTCCTGAGCCTGATCTTTTCAGTTTCAGCATGCGCTTAAGACTGAAAAGATCTGGGGGGCTGCCTCAACCACAAAAACTAATAGCTGAAGCCTGAAGGCTGACAGCTTCTAAATCAACCCCCGCGCTTTCAGCTCCAAATATTTATTAATAGCATTTACGGATAGTTCTTTGGGAGGAGTGAGGATAGTTTGTATCCCACGCTGATTCAATGCCTTCACGATCTGTTTTTTCTCAAAGGTAAATTTTTCGACAATGGTCCTGGTGTAGATCTGTCCGATGGTCGAAGCCTCTTCATGGAGCAATTTGGTCATTTCTGTATTCTCAAAAAAGATAGTAACCAGAAGATGATCCCTGGCGATTCGCTGGAGGTAAGGGAGCTGGCGCTCCATGGACGAAAAGGTCTCAAAATTGGTATAGAGCAAAACAAGGCTGCGCTGATTTACATGCTTTCTCAAAGAGACGACCAGTCTCTCATAATCCGATTCCAGAAAATTGGTATTCAGTTTATATAAAGCTTCCTGAATGCGTTGAATATGGGTGCGTTTTTTCTCTGGTTTCACCACCACGGAATCATTATTGGAAAAAGTAACCAGGCCGGCTTTGTCATCTTTAATAAGCGCGATGTTTGAGATCACCAGGCTGGTGTTGATAGCATAATCAAGCAGATGAAGTCCTTCAAAGGGCATTTTCATTACACGACCCATATCTATCACATTGATCACATTTTGCGAGCGTTCATCCTGGTACTGATTTACCATCAGGTCGTTAGCTCGGGCCGTGGCTTTCCAGTTGATGGAGCGTACATCATCACCCCGAACATATTCCTTTATCTGGTCGAATTCCATGGTGTGCCCGACCCGGCGTATCTTTTTGATGCCCGCATCGGTTAATCGGTTTGAGATAGCGTACATCTCAAATTTCCTCATTTGTATAAAGGACGGATATACCGGAACCATCTCCTGAGCAGGAATGCTGATCTTTCTTCTTACGAAACCGATCCCGGTATTCGCAAATACATTGATGTTTCCAAAATCATATTCACCCCGTTCGGTAGGGCGGAGTTCATAAGTGAATTTCTGAGCATCGTTTGTCTTAAAATCAGCATGTAAACTAAAATTCCGGATCTGGAACTGATGAGGGATCTCATCCACAATTTCAGCATGAATTCCGAAATTATACTGATTTGAGATCTGAAGGTGAATGATGTTTTCATCCCCATTGGAAAGGCGTTTTGGAACCAATCGTTCTCCTGAAACGGGTTCTTTTTTACTGAATAGCAAGATGAGGTCTGCCCCGAACAAAATTACGAATCCGAAAAAGAAAATTTCACCAACTGCGCCCACTGGGGGCACAAAATACCCAACCAGAAATATCAGAACTACCCCTGCCAATACCTGAAAAAACAGGTTACTGAGATGTATTTGCTTGAAGATCTTTATCGGGTTCATGGTTTATCTTGAGAGAGAATCTCCAAGCGCCTGTAAGACCTTGCAGTGTTCGTTATTTGATTAATTTTTGTTTCTCTTTTTAGTGAGAAAGTCCTCCCTTGAGGGAGGTGCCGGACTGAACGAATGTGAAGTCTGGCGGAGGGTGTGGGTACCAAGGATACTTTAGTTTTAGTTAAGCTTGATAATCCTTGGACACAACACCCATCCCGGCTAAAGCCGTACTCCCCTCAAGGGAAGACTTTCCTATTAACCTGAGTTCGATTAAAAAGTAAGTTCTATCATAGACAAGATGTTCATTTCGCGGCAAATGCCCGAAATCTACTTGTTTTTTACGCATCTATGATTGAATTACTGGCAATAATAAGATCCCTGCCTTCGCAGGGATGACTTTTCAGGCCTTTTTCAAGCTGTCAATAATCGAACTCAGGTTATTAGTATTTCAACATTTTATAAATTCACCTTGGCACCTCCACTTTTTCCAGGATCATCTGAATCACCTGATCCGGCTTCATGCCTTCCATTTCTTTTTCAGGGGTTAGGGTAATTCGGTGCCTCAATACGGGATTGATAACTTCCTTCACATCTTCCGGGGTGATGAAATCACGGCCGTTCATGGCTGCCCAGGCTTGTGCAGCTTTCATCACAAAGACGGATGCCCGCGGGGAAGCTCCTATGGAAACCGAGCTGCTGTTCCGGGTGTTCTGGATCACCTCCGCAATGTATTTCATGAGTTCAGGCTCAACGTGAACAGAAGCCGTAACATCGCGCTGTTTGGCGATTTCTTTGGCTGAAATCACCTTATCCAAGGTGCTGATATCGAGTTTATTCTTCCGGGAATAACTTCCGGAAAGGATCTCCACTTCTTCGTCCAGGGAAGGATAGGGTACATCGATACGGAACAGGAATCGGTCGAGCTGGGCTTCCGGCAAGCGATAGGTTCCCTCGTGTTCAATAGGATTTTGAGTAGCTACCACCATGAAAGGTGGTTCCATAAAATAGGTGTTCCCATCAACGGTGATCTGCCGCTCTTCCATCACTTCAAATAAAGCCGCCTGGGTTTTGGCCGGCGAACGGTTGATCTCATCAATGAGCACGATGTTAGAGAAGATCGGCCCTTCCTTGAATTCAAAATCGGTGGTCTTTGGATTGAATACAGACGTTCCGATCACATCAGCGGGCATAAGGTCCGGGGTGAACTGAATGCGCGAAAAATCCGCACTGATGGTCTGAGCCAGTAATTTAGTAGTCAGGGTTTTAGCCACACCGGGAACGCCTTCAATGAGTACATGTCCGTCGGCAAGCAGGGCAGCAATCAAAAGGTCCACCATGCGGTGCTGACCTACGATGATCTTTCCAAGCTCCAAACGGATATCATCTACCAGGCTTTCCACACCTGAAAGATCAATTCTGCTTTCAAAGGGGGCGGCATCCGGTTTGTTGTTATTGGATGGATTATTTGTCGTGTCTTTATCTTCTGTACTCATCGTTGACTGTGTTTATAGAATTCGTCAATTCGTTCTGTTAATAATTTCAGTTCTTTCTGAGTGATCTCTTCTTTTGCTGATACCAGGTTGATCAGGTCAAAAAGGTGGTGAACCCCCGCCTCCTCAATACCTGAGCGTCGTGAAATATCTTTCTTTACCTGCTCATCAATCTCATCCGTATCAAGGCCGAGGTTAGTACGAATATAGTCAAAGAAGAAACGGATCTTTTTATCCGCAATAAGTTTATGGTTGCCTTTTTCAAGGTAGAGGTTGCCGATGGTTTTGGCGAATTCAATACTGGAATTTTTAGGTGGTTCTATCTCCGGGATAATTCGCTGCGAACGCTTTGCCCTGAAGATCATAAACAACACCACTCCGCTCAAAGTAAGGAACCATGCCCAGCTGAGGTGTTCCTCAGAAACTATGTACCGAACCACGCTGTTGTTTCCGGTTCGCACATCTTTATAGTATTCATCCCAAATGGTAGAACGGTCAGGCAGGTAGGAGAGAGCAGCAAGGGCATAATCGGCCCCGGTTTTATCCCGCACAAAATAATTGGTGAAGAGGGTAGGGTTAGAGTGGAAGTAGAGGCTTCCCTCGCCCCATTCGATCTGTAAGAAGTTCGTGTTTCCCTGCTGATTAACCCCCAGTTTTGTAACCTGAAGGGAAGAATCCACATTGGCAAAAAAGGTTTCAGTAGTACTTCTGTAATATGGGAACCCGCCGTCTTTTTTAAGGCGGGGATTGGTGAAGTTGACCGACACGGTGTCATCAGTCAAAATATGTCCGGCCTGTAAAAATGGATTGTTGAGTGAAGTAGTGAGATCCAGAGTATCTGCTAAAAATTGTCCGAACTCCCTTGCTGCCATAAAAATATCAGCACCTTGTTCTGCCTGTGATAGAAGGATCTCACTTTCCCATCGGTCAAGATTGAAGGTCGTGTTAATAAAGACCCAGTTCTTTTCAGCATTCAGCGTATCGGCATACTCAAAAATAGGGGCGTTGTTTGTGGTGATTGAGCCTTCAGAAAATGCATAAGGCAGCATTTCATGTATCAAATAACCGCCATAGGGAATTTTGTCTTCGGCGGAAAAGCTCTCAGTCCAGTCGAGTGGTTTTGGTTTGAGGATCTCAAAGACCACAAAAAGGGTGATCAAAACTCCAAGAAGAATATAATAGGTGCGTTCTTTCTTGATCATGACCGAACTGCTCTTTTTTGGAATTCCCGGTAGATATCCTGCATGCTGCTGAATCCGCTTTCCCCGATCTGAAAATCTCCATATTCCACATATTCATAATAAGAAGTGAGGCGAGAGAAAGAAATTTTTGAAGGATGATCATTCAGTTCCCTCAAATAATCTCGGTTGGTCTTGTCGGCTTTCCATGCGATCAGTTCAGTCTCGTTAAGCTGTTGCAAAGCTTTCAGATACAAAATACGGACGGCATCCCGATACCTGTTTTCTGCAAGGGCGGAATCCAGCATTTCATCGTAGTCAGTTTCATCGAGTTCAGATCGGCTGATATTTAATGAAAGCTTATCCGAAGCTTTTTTAGTTGAAAACGCAGTAGATAAATTCCCGCCTAAAATTTGGTTGATTAGCGCAACGAGGACAATGGCAAAGATCCCAAAAAAGATGAACTTGATGATCACAGAGGTCCACCTGTTATCCATTATATATTGGATGATCTGCATCAGCCAGCCATAAATGCGGCTCATCAGGGAATCGGGATTTTGAGCGATCTCATTGTATTCAAAGACCGGCTCGTCGGTGATCTCATTGAGCGTCTCAGCATCTATGGTGCGGACATTCACCACACTGCTATCCGGTAGAATCTGCGAGGTTTCTGAATCCTGGGCATAGCTTGAATTGGGAATCAAAAACCCAAGCAACAGACCTAAAAAGAGATATGTGACCAGGGTATATCTCACGTGTAATAACTTATTTGGGAGGTATTTCCAATCAACCCAGCTCCTCTATTTGCTGACGTAATCCTATGCCTTCTTTTCGTTCAATGAGGTTGAAGTATTGCAGGCTCAGGGCGATCAGCATTAGTATGGAAAAGAGGGAAGCTACAACCACCAGCAATCCGTAAAAAACACCCATTCCCGTCCCGATTGCTTCGTTGGAGCCGGCTCCGGATGCACTCATAAATCCAATAAAGATGCTCATGGGAATGATGAGCACATACGACATAAATGTGGTTACAAGATTCATAACGAGGTAGGTGGCGAAGGTAAACCACCAGTGACCCTGAACCAGGTCCCAAGATCGCTTGAGTGATTGGATGGGGCCTTTATTCTCCATCACGGCCACAGCAGGGGCCACAAAGAATTTGATGGCGATATAAATTCCAGGAATAAGAAATAAAATCAGCCCCGGTATCACGGCAAGAATGATCAGGATATAGAGCGCAACCAGGGTGATGAAATTTCTTCCAAAACGCTCAATCAGATCAGAGAGAACGACTTCATCATTATCCCGGGCAAGCTGAATATGTGTCATGGCAACGGTAAGCAGAGCTCCGGATGAGAGCGTTAAAAGTAAAAACCCGAACAGGAAATCACCGCCGATAATAGAGTCTCCCGCTACATCAGGATTCTCCATTAGAGCGGAAAAGAAGGACGTATAGGCATCGCCCACCAATACTCCGGAAATGAGATAAAAGGGCAGCACGAAAAGCAGCAAGGCTTTCCCAAGGCTCTTATAATGCACGCGGATGTACACAAAGGAATCCGTTAAGATAGCTCCAAGATCGCGGTATTTTTGAAGTTTGAAGTCGTTCATTTGTTCACTTTTAGTTTCATGGGTATTAGCACAAAATAGTAGAGAATAAAAGCTAAGGAACTCAAAATTATGAATAAGCTCAACCACAGCGGCATACCGGTGTAACGGGTTACAAACGACTCCAGAAGTCCTGCAGCTACGAATACAGGAACAAGCCCTATAATCATCTTCAGTCCTTCTCGGCCGGCTTTGATGAAAGAGTCTTTTCGGGAATAGGTTCCCGGAAATAGAAATCCGTTCCCGACCACAAATCCGGCTGCTCCGGCAATTACAATGGCGGAAAGTTCAAGCGTGCCGTGAATGAAGATCACCCTCAAAGCTTCGCCGATAAGATCGTATTGAGCAAAGAAGTGCAGGAAAGCGCCAACCATCACGCCGTTATTCAATAAAACCATTCCTACGCCGATGGAAGTCAGCAGGCCGCTCGCAAAAGCATAAAAGGAAACCCGCACATTATTTACGGTGATGGCGAAGAACATATCCATTTCTTCCGCTTTTTTATATACCGCCAGCGGATCGCCTTCGTCAATATTGCTGATGGTCATATTCACATAAGCATCGCCCATAATGAATCGTACAAACGAAGGGTCGTTCATGGAGGAAAGAATCCCAATGCCGATAGCAAGACTAAAAACGATGAAGCTGTATAGCAATTCCTTCTGCTTAGACGCAAAAAGTTGAGGAATTTCCCGCGTCCAGAAGGTGATGATACGCCCGGTTTCTTCTTTTCGGGAACGGTAGATCTCATTATGAACAGCTACCGAAAGCTGATTCAGGTACTTTTCCGTTTTACTGCCGGGATAATTAGCCTGCGCGTAGGCAAGGTCGGCGCTTAGTTCGATATAAAGATCGGCGAGTTTATCCGGGTCGTCATCCGAAGAGTCTTTCAGCAGCTGCTCAAACTCCTTCCACTTGTCCGCATTCTTACGCAAAAAAGCTACTTCTCTCATTCAGATAGATTTATCCGCTTTCGTTTTACCGAGCATGCGCATAACTTCACGCTCAATTTATTTGTAAAGAAGATAGTAAAATAGTGACAAAGTGATATGGTGATGAAATGAAGCGTTCATGCATTTCAATTCAAAAATTACCTATCATGGTTCACAAATAATCAATCTTAAATCAGATCAGTGTAATCTGCGAAATCGTGATCCATATGGTCGGAATTGAAACCAGTCAGCATGTAAAACTCAGCTATGAACCGGCAGGTGTGGGAGAGCGGGTACTCGCCTTTTTCCTCGACATCTTTTTTATCGGAGTCTATTATTTAGTGGTCATCTGGATCTGGGGATATATGAACGACATCGGTGCTAATCCCGAAAGTGCCATTCAGGAAAACATGTGGGTTTTATATATCGTGCTGGTGATCCCGGTGATGCTATACCACCTGATCTCTGAAGCGATCTCAAACGGGTACAGTATCGGAAAGAAGATCGTGGGTATTCGCGTGGTGAAGGTAGACGGAACCAGGGCAACACTTAGCGGTTATTTGGTGCGATGGATGTTTCGTTTGGTTGAGATCAGTATGACCAGCGGGGTGGTTGCTTTTGTGACGGTGATTATGAACGGAAAAGGGCAGCGCATCGGGGATATTGTGGGAAAAACCTGTGTGATCAAAGAGCGCAAGAATGTGAAGCTGGACAACACCCTCTTTGCCGAGGTGGCGGATGCCTATGAGCCTGTTTTTCCACAAGTAGCCGAACTGACCGACAAAGACATTCGCATCATCAAAGAAGTACTCGATTCCCGATCCCATTACGATTACGATAACTGGTTCCTCATGCTCCAGAAAACCCGTAAAAAAATAGAAGACCGCTTAGGGGTACAAGATCATGATCTTCGGGGAGATGAATTCCTGAAGACGGTGATCAAGGATTATAATGCCATTCATGGAAAGTGAGTGGATGGAACACGAATGCTACGGATAGTGCGGATTGGCAAATCCGCTCCCTTATATGTTATACCACACCTGTTAATTCATTATGGAATACACGCTAATCAAAGAATTATCGCGATTTTAAAAAAATGAAAAATCATGTTGGTAGAAGCTTTGTGGGATTCTATAGCTTCTGATCCCGAGCAGGTTGGTTTTCCAGAACATCATAAAAGTATTTTGGAAGAACGGTTGCAAACTCTTGATGAAGATACTGCGAGTGGGAAGTCGGGGGATGAAGTCCGAGGAAATAAATAAGTTAAAAAGGATGAAAATGGATGCTTGTGGTTATTCTTGTGGAGGCGGGAATCTAATGGTGGCTATTACTTACAGTATTCGCTATCTGACCAACCATAGGATTATGGGCATTCGCTGCGAAATGACCATTCAACGTGTTCAACAAATGGTCTTTATATCGAATTCACGGCAAATAATGAGAGTGTAAATCAAACTCTGTCTAAGTAACTTAAACCAACGTTAACTTAGACACCTATGACACAACAAGAATTAGA
>JAKURD010000023.1 GCA_022450045.1 Gracilimonas sp.
AAACAATAACTTATACAAAGTCTTGCTAACACACCTTCGAGAGGACCCCCTCTAAGGTGTTTGCTTCACTAGACCCTAAAAAAATAGCCCACAGGATAGCTTTTTTGCTGATCGTGTTCTTTAAAATGATGATCGAAAGTGCAGCGGCCTTCGGGAAGTTCAGTCTCCATCGTTTTTCTAAAGCCTTCTATAAACGTGGACTTTACGATTTCCCGGTTCAGGTCTGGCGCTCTGTTTGTTAAATTTTAAAGCCCAAACCAAGTTTTAGGGTATGCGAATTTTCGAAGTCATTTACCAGCAATTCTCCATTTTCGTACTCAAGGGTAATGGAAAAAAATTTGTTAAGATCTGCATTAAAAGCCCCTGAGATTACTTCTGAATCAGTATTTAAGTTCTTACCTCCGGTTTCCCATCTTTTAGTGTACTCAAAAATTCCTCTTATAGCGTCTGTTCCGAATGGGTAAAATTCGACATATAATCGAGATTTCAGGAATTCAATATTGTTGATCCCTTCCACCAATCCCAGGTAGTGCTCATATCCGAAATAGGGATAATATTTAAGGATCGTATTATCATTTCGTCCATTAATATTTGATCCCGGCAACCCCTCAATGATACTGAAGAATGTGGTTTCGATCTTAAATTCACCTTCCGGTTCATCATCTTTAAAATCATTTTTTATGGAAGCTGAGCCAACAAGTAATGGGGTGAATCTGGAGCTTAAGATGGCCCATTCACTTTTTAAGGACGCGGATATTTTATTATAAGAATCTTCATTCTGGAGGTCCTCGTTCACTATATTTCTGTGCCATTCAACCACCGGATAGAAGTACAACCTGAGCTTCTCGAATTCTTTCTCGTTAACTTTTACAGCTATATCGAGGGTATTCGTACTGTTCGAATCAGTTGTGAAATCTTTTACGTACTGAAAGAGTGCAGATTTCCCTTCCTTCTTCGTGCCATCAAAAGCCCGTCGTATCTCGATCTCATTATCACTCATCCAGTTTAAGATGTTATTGTTATTATTTTCAGGTGAATCAGCCACAGTTTTTTGGGCTATACAATCAACTGTAAGTAGCAGGAATAAAGGAATAAGCAGGTATTTCATGATTCTTCTATTTTGGCTTTAATTAACTCTATGACATCCGAAACCTTGAATTCTGATTTAGATATCTCACTCTTCTTTACCGTTTTGGCGTTCTGCGTATGTTGTTTTACATAGGCTCTCAAAGCAGCCGCCAAGTAGATGAGTCCGAAATTATCAAAGGTAAGAGGTTGTTTTTTTAGTTCATGGGATGAGCTAATATTCTCAACCTTTACACCGGATTGATTCGAAATAATGGATATGACATCTTTTGTGATATTCATGGCTCTGAATTTGATTGAAGTGCACTGTGAATCTTATCATAAAACTTCAATAGTGCCCCACATAATTATGTGGTTTAATAAAATAAGTTTATAAGGATTGGAATTACCGCTAAGTCAAGTGAGTTACATATGGTAAGAAGTCCGGATTTGCCGGCATCAATACTAAGATAGTTTACAAGAGTATGAAAATGGATAAAATGGAAACAACACTTAAAGCGGCATCTGAAGTAAATTCAGAGGCCGGATTCAGTTTTACCCGGGATGAGCTCATTCAGAAATTTAAGAAAGTCAGGGCTTTTACAGAAGAAATAACCGATCCGCTGAAGATAGAGGATTATGTGGTTCAGGTAACCGAAAATGCGAGTCCGGCCAAGTGGCATCTGGCGCATACTACCTGGTTCTTTGAGACTTTTCTATTGGAGAAGGAGCTGGAAGACTATGATCCCATCCATCCACAGTACAGCTATTTGTTCAATTCCTATTATCTGCAGACCGGTGTTCCGCATTGCAGAGCCAGGCGAGGAAATATTTCACGGCCTACTGTGAAGCAGGTATTTGAATACCGTAAAAGTATTAACGAACACGTAGTTAACCTGGTCAAAAATGCTGCGGATAAGCAGTATGAAAAATGGGGGCCGATCATTGAGATCGGAATACATCATGAGCAGCAACATCAGGAATTGTTGATGACGGACCTGAAGTACATGTTTTCCCAAAATCCTCTGAATCCGGTATATAAGAAAGTAGATCGGCCCAAAGCTAAGTCTGTCCCCGAAATTTCCTGGGTCGATTTTGAGGAAGGAGTGTATATGGTGGGGCATGAGGGAGACGGTTTCGGCTACGATAACGAGTTTCCCCGGCACAAAACCTATATCCATGATTTTGAACTGGCAAACCGTTTGGTCACCAATGGTGAATATCTGGAATTCATGGAAGCAGGAACGTACAACGAACCCAAATGGTGGTTGGATGAGGGATTTTCAACGATCAGGGATGAAGAATGGAAGGCTCCGCTGCACTGGCGGAAAGTGGATGGAGAGTGGTATCAATTTACCTTGTCGGGGCTGGAAAAGATCGATCCTAATGATCCCGTGACGCATGTCAGTTATTTTGAAGCGGATGCTTACGCCCGGTGGAAAGGATACCGATTACCGACTGAACAGGAATGGGAGGTCGCTGCAGAATTATTGCAGGTAGAAGGGAATTTTGCCGATGCAGGATATTTGCAGCCCACTGCACTTCAATCAGAACAAGCAGGACTGCAGCAGATGTTCGGAGAGGTATGGCAGTGGACCCAAAGCTCTTATGCACCCTATCCGGGATATGAACCACTGCCCGGCGCGCTTGGTGAATATAACGGGAAATTCATGTGTAATCAGTACGTGTTGAGGGGTGGATCTTGTGCAACTTCAAAATCGCATTTTAGAAAGACCTATCGCAATTTTTTCCATGCCAATGAACGCTGGCAGTTCACCGGAATTCGATTGGCTAAATAAAAACGATATTCATCTACAAAGATTCATGACTTCAATTGTTAAGCAAAAGAGTACCTCATCGGCTATGCTAACAGAAGTGCTTGAGGGATTACAGAAACCTCAAAAAACACTTCCAAGTAAATACTTTTATGACAAGAGGGGATCGGAGTTATTTGAAAAGATCTGTACACTTGACGAATATTACCTTACACGGACCGAGCTTGAGATCATGCAGCATAACATCCGTGAGATTACCTCAACGTTAGGAAAGCATGTTCAGCTAATCGAATTAGGCAGTGGGAGCAGCCTGAAGACAAGGTTACTACTGGATCATTTGGATGATATCCATTCCTATGTACCTGTCGATATTTCAGAAGAATTCCTGCAAAATGTAACTCGGGACCTGCAAAAGGAATATCCTGATTTACTTATAGAACCCATTGCGGCCGACTATACAAAACCATTTGATCTGTCGGAGTCGCCGGAAGGGGTGAAGAAGTTATTCTACTTTCCCGGATCAACGATCGGGAACTTTACCAGACAAAAAGCCGCTGATTTCATCGGTTTGATCTCAAACTTGATACAAGAAAAAGGCGGACTGCTTATTGGATTTGATCTCATCAAAGACAGGGAAAAACTTATTGCAGCCTATGACGATTCAAAAGGGGTGACGGCCGCATTCAATAAAAATATTTTGGTCCGTATCAATCGTGAGCTGAATGCTGATTTTGATCCTGACCAATTTAAGCACAGAGCAGTTTTTAATGAGAAAGAGAGCAGGATAGAAATGCACCTTGTCAGTTTGGAGGAACAATCGGTAACTATTTGCAGGGAAGTGATCTGTTTTGAAGAAGGGGAGACCATTCATACTGAGAATTCCCATAAATATTCGCTGCGTTCATTCAGGGAAATGTCAGCCCCTTTTTTCGAGAACGTCCAAACATGGATGGATGATGAACAGCTTTTTGCAATTCAATTTCTTAGCTAAGAATTAAATCGCTTAAAATCTAAAGTGAAATAGCCAGATCTAAGATCTCGATGATGTCAGTGTTTAGCAGAATCAGCAGGAGAGCAGCAAAAGAAAGTATGGTATGAAGCCCTATGGTCAATAAGAGGTAGAAAATCCGACCGGACCCCATGTTCCTGGAAGCATCAAATGCTGCAAGATTGAATGCAAAAAACCAAATGAGAACATAGATTACAGCAAGCATTAAAGTAATTGATGTTCCGATTTCGGCGGTAAATAAAGTTACCATCAGTGTTATGATGAAGAAATCAACATAAAAAGATCCGGCATATAGGTTGATAGCCTGACTGAAATGGCCAAGTGATTTGGCCGGTAAATATAGCCAAAGTAAAGCTACAATTTGGGTCAGGAGAATGAGGATCAGCCCAAAAAAGAAAAATGAAAAATAATTACTGCCGGTTATAGCGAAGAAAGGAAGATGATGAAAAAAAGCTTCGATCCCATGATCAGAAAATAAAATTTGGGCCACAATATAGAATACCAATCCTCCAAAAATTGCGTGTTTGATCATCATCAAAATGCCCGGGGCAAGGTAACGCTCCCGATAGTGGAGAATATCATCTACATAAAAGCGATGAGCTAAATAAAATCGCATGATCAAGGGACGTACATAGGGAAGATATTTAACCTGTACAGCCAGAGCAGACCAAAGGATCAATAAAATCAGAACGATCCAATTGGAGGAGGCTCCATTATCTCTCGCATTTGGAAACGGAAGTTCCCAAAGATTTTTTTCCTGATATTCTATCAGAGAGTTAGATAGCTCAGGGTACTGCGCAACAGCTTTTAAAAGCCATGAGGATCGAATAAAAAGCAGCTGATCAGAATTCGTTGCTATCAACGAACGCATAGCAGAATCAAACTCAAAAAGGTCTGAGGGCTGATAGAATTGATCGGGATAGAAAATGCCAAATGGCTGCTGGAGATTGCCGAAATTATACCATTTTTCCCTATGGAAGACGTAGAATGATTTATTGGAAACAGCAGACAGCGAGTCAATTACAGGTTTAAAGACATCAGAAAAAAGTGGGTGCTCGAAATGGCTGTGTGATAGTAAACCAAGTGCGGCTACATTGAGGTATGGTCGATATTGCTCCGCAAACTCAACGTAGTTTTCTATTAACTGATCAGGTTGGGCTTCGATCTCAGAAACGGTAAAAAATCGTTCTTCGCTGCGAATCAAAATCACTAATTCGGACCGTTCCAATAACCCCATTGTAGATGAGGAAACCGGATGGGTGATCTCAAGATGAGTAACGCCTAATTCTGAAAATTGTCCAAGTTGCTCATTTGCTTCAGTTGTATCCGCCGGAACTTCCCAAATTACCCCTAATGAATTCTGAGCATTGCTTTGTTGAGAGATGGCGGTACTCAAGAAAAGCAGACAAGTCGCGAACAGATATGTTGCCTTATAGTTCACTCAGGCTACAACTTCTGCTCCATAGTATTCGGAAAGGGTGGTTTTCCGGATTGGATCTGCGATCAGTGTAGCTGAAGTTGTGTTCGTGACTTCAACTTCAACATAATCACCCGGTTCAAAATCTTTCCGGTCAAATACAACCATTTTATTGGTGTCGGTTCTCCCGCTAAGCTGAGCATCTGATTTTTTACTGGTACTCTCAACAAGTACTAAATGCCGGCGGCCGACTTCCTCTTTATTCCGTCGTTCCTGTATTTCTCTTTGCTGAGTGATGATCTCCGATAATCGCCGTTTTTTAACTTCTTCAGGCACATTGTCCTCAAATTTACGGGCGGCAAGTGTTCGCTCACGTTCGGAATAGGCAAACATATAAGCAAGGTCGTACTCAACTTCTGCCATCAAAGTCAGTGTTTGCTGATGTTCTTCTTCCGTTTCATCACAAAAACCGGCAATAATATCGGTTGAAAGAGAAACACCCGGTATAATGGACTTCATATTCTTGATGAGTTCAAGGTACCCTTCGCGGGTATAAGGCCGGCGCATACGCTCCAGCATAGTATTACTGCCTGCCTGTGCAGGAATATGGATATAATTACAAAGGTTCGGTCGCTCTGCGATCAGGGACAGCAGGTCATCCGGGAAATCTTTGGGATGAGGAGAGGAGAACCGGAAACGCATTTCAGGATCTACTTTACTTGCTTCATCCATCAATTTGGTGAAGGTAGTTTCTCCATCCAAATAGGAATTTACATTTTGCCCAAGCAGGGTGACTTCTTTATATCCTTCATCACTTAGCTGCTTGATCTCCTTAAGAATAGATTCCATGGGGCGGCTGCGTTCACGGCCACGGGTGAAGGGCACCACGCAAAAAGCACACATATTATCGCAACCTCTCATAATGGATACAAATGCGTTTACACCATTCCCGGTGGTTCGTACCGGAGCAATATCCGCGTAGGTTTCTTCCAGCGAGAGCAGCACATTTACTGCTTTACGCCCGTCATCGACTTCCTGTAACAGATTGGGAATATCACGGTATGCATCGGGGCCAACCACGATATCAACTAAATGCTCTTGCTCTATAATGCGGTCTTTGATGCGTTCAGCCATACAGCCTAACACACCCACCGTCAATTCACCGTTCTCTTTCTTGATGGACCGGAGTTCTTTGAGTCGATTCCAGACTTTGGTTTCTGCATTTTCACGAATGGAACAGGTATTTACTAAAACCACATCCGCACTCTCAGCATCATGCACGGGTTTCATTCCTTCTTCCAGTAAAATAGAATTCACGATCTCAGAATCGGCGAAATTCATCTGGCAACCGTAGGTTTCGATATAAAATGTTTTATTGGTCACTGCACTTCATTTTTTAAGAAATTAAAAAATATAAATTATTGATCTTATTCAGGAGTTTCAGGCCAGGTTTCCGGATGGTCTCTCCAGCTTGAAAGCAGGTCCAGATCATCTCCGGTTATCATTCCTTTTTCAACAGCTACATTAACGAGCGTTTTATAATCGGTGAGGGTATAAACAGTTACACCTGTATCTTTAAATTTTTTGGAGGCTTTGTCAAAATCATAAGTAAATATGGAAAGTACGCCATCTACTTTGGCGCCTACGAATTGTAACGCTTCAACTACTGAAATAGCTGAACCGCCGGTAGAGATCAAATCTTCAATAACGACCGTCGATTCGCCTTTCTTTACGCCTCCTTCAATTTGATTACCCATGCCATGAGCTTTAGCCTTGGCACGAACATAAGCCATTGGTTTGTTAAGGTTGGATGCAACCCAGGCGGCATGTGGGATGCCCGCAGTTGCAGTTCCGGTTATTACATCAACATCAGCGAATTTCTCCTTGATGATGGAAGTGAATTCGTTCTCAATTTTATTTCTGATCTCAGGAAAACGCAAGGTTAGCCTGTTGTCACAATAAATGGGGGAATTCCATCCCGAAGTCCATGTGAATGGATCACGGGGGCGTAAAACTACGGCATTAATGTCGAGCAAATGAGCAGCCAGCTCACGAGCAAATGAGGTATTAAGTATCATAAGTAATTTAAATTCTGTTATTGGTACCGCTGCGATGAGTGAGGTATCAGGCCATTCCAAATAATTTTGGCCAAGTAAAAATAAGGGTTTTTAAGCAGATAAGCGCATACAATCCTGCCAATAAATCATCCCCTAAAATGCCGGCTCTACCTTTATATTTTTGGAGTTTATTAATTCCCAAAGGCTTGAGAATATCAAAGAACCGAAAGAGAATAAATCCGGCTATCAGAATGATAAAATCGGACTTAAGATCGCCTGTAAAGGATATG
This sequence comes from Gracilimonas sp., assembly GCA_022450045.1. Classification (GTDB taxonomy): domain Bacteria; phylum Bacteroidota; class Rhodothermia; order Balneolales; family Balneolaceae; genus Gracilimonas. The sequence continues at coordinate 7,614 of JAKURD010000023.1, forward strand.
GCAATAAAAGTAAGGCTTTGTCCGGCCCACTCATCGATAACCATTCTGCCCGGATCTTCTCCAAATTGCTCTTCAAAATAAGAAGCTACCCACAAAGAAATCAAACAAGACCCGATTAGGATCAGAATCAAAAGAAGGTAAAATTGTGCATATATGATCCCGGCTATGATCAGCAAAACAGCCAAGCTTCCTGCCGTTCCAGGCGCTTTCGGGATAAGTCCGGAATAAAGCCCGGTTCCGAATAAATATTTCAGGGAATTCACGATGTGGGTGTTTCAGCTCTGAATAGTTGACGGTTCACCCACAGGTATTCAATTCCTGAATACACGGTAAGTGCGGTCACAAACATCATCCCATAAAACAAGATGCCGGAATTAAAGAATTGAGCAGCTGAATCTGCAAATTCAATATCTGCTTGCTTGAATACTCCAATCAGCAGAACGATATAGAGGAATACCATTTGAACCAGGGTCTTGGCTTTCGCCGTGAAGCGGGTTTCCATGGAGATTTTTTTCTTTCCTGCATATAGTCGTAAAAGCGTTACAGCCATATCCCGGATAACGATCAAAACCACAGCCCACCAGGGAAACTGTCCGGGATCGAGGAAAGGAAGACAGAGAAAGCCTGCAAAAGTCAGGAATTTATCGGCGAGTGGATCAAGAAAAACTCCAAATTCACTTTCGAGTTTATAGTAGCGCGCGATCTTTCCATCAAAGTAATCGGTTACTGCGGCTGTTGCAAATACAGCAATACTCAATGAACGCCAGATTAGTTCGTCCTGTATATACATAAACAGAAAAATAGGTGCCAGGACCATTCTGAATGCACTGAGTATGTTTGGTAGGTTTTTCATCGAAAACGTAAGATTTAGAGTGCCCAAACTTACTAAGGAATTTAATTCATAACACAGCGTTTTTTTTGTCAGTTATAAGACGCAATGATCAAGGTGCAAGAAAAACCTTGATCATTGCGTCTTACACCTTGAACCTTATTAGAAATAGCTGTGGAATTTGGGCAGGGTAATGCGGAATTTAAGTGCCATGAAAGCACAGATCATCTCAATCGGCAACGAACTTCTTATTGGTGATACAGTAAATACCAACGCAAGCTGGTTAGGAGAATTCCTTACCGGAATGGGATTTACGGTAACCAAGATCTATACCATATCCGATGAACTTGAGGATATAAAGAAGACGATCACTCAGTCGATGAGTGAATCCGATCTGGTTATTTGTACCGGCGGACTTGGCCCTACCCATGATGACATGACCAAAAAAGCCGTAGCGGAATTGTTTGAAGTTGGCTACAAGCTGGATGAGAAGACACTGAATTATATTAAGGCGTTGTTTAAGGAGAGAAATATTCCTTTTTCAAGCTCAAATAAAAGTCAGGCTGAAGTACCGGAAAATGCCGAGGTTGTCTTTAATAAAGCTGGTACAGCTCCGGGGATGTGGTTTCATGAAGAAAAATATTTAGCTGTTCTTCCCGGAGTGCCTTATGAGATGAAATACCTGATGAAGAAAAAATTGGCAGCCAAAATTCGCGAAGCTTTCGGGAAAACGGGATACGTGTACTCTCACTATATAAAAACTGCGGGTATTGGTGAGAGCACACTGAGTGATAATATTTTAGGAGATCTGTCCCGGTATTTTCAAAATGGAGTGAGTTTAGCATACCTGCCTGCACCCGGAGGAGTGACATTGAGATTGAATGCCGCCGGAAAGACACAGGAAGAAGCAAAAGGATACCTGGAAGATCTGTCCGAAATTATTTGCCAAAAGGCAGGAAGATATATTTACGGGGAAGGAAAGAAATACTCAATAAGCGAGGCTGTCGGTGAATTATTGCAGGAAAAAGGATGGAAGATCGCTGTTGCAGAAAGTTGCACCGGTGGGCATATATCTAATGCATTTACGGATGTTGCGGGAAGTAGTAAGTACTTTGAAGGCGGCATTATTTCGTATGCTAACAGTGTAAAATCCGAACAACTTGGAGTATCCCAAAATGATCTTGATACGGTAGGAGCAGTGAGCAAGGAAATAGCATTACAAATGGCAAAAGGAGTTGCTGAAAAACTGGGAACAGAGATTGGTATTTCAACAACCGGAATAGCAGGCCCGGGCGGCGGAACAAAAGAAAAGCCGGTTGGTACGGTTTGGATGGGATTCTATCAAAAAGACCGGGAGCACTTTGCCATCAAAGCACTGTTTACAAAAGATCGCCTGATTAATAAAGAACGCACTAAAATGGTATTGCTTGAAACAGTCCGTAGAGTATTGAAGGGAATCGAAACGATGCCCTATGATCTTAAAAAAGAGCAAGCATGAGAAAGTTACTTCTCGCACAAATCATGTTCTTCATTTTTGCCGACCAGGGGTATGCTCAAGTGAGCGATACTACAGCGGTGGATTCCACGGCCATAGAAATGGACAGACAGGGGTTGATGGAGGAAAGTGCACGGGACACGTCAGCTCTCAAACAAAATCTTCCTGAAGCCGGAGAGGTTGTCCCATGGCAAGAGGAATGGGTATTGAATGAGTATTTCATTACGAACGATAGTTTAATGCGGTGGCAACTTTGGCCGAATTGGGGTGACTTCCAGTCCTACAGGCGAGATGCCATTTCATTCCGGCAAGGCACCATTGGGAGGATGGATGCTTTTCATATCAACGGTTATGAGCCGTATGAGCAGCAGCTTGAAATGGAGGGGCTTTCCCTGAACAATCCCATAACGGGGCTTCCGAATTATAACCTGGTACCACACCGTAAGATTGGTCAGGCTATGGAAAGCTATGGCGGTAATTATTACTCAAATATCCGAATCAGAGATTTTTATGTGGTCAAACCTATCAGTTATCTGAACTATGATGAGGACGGAGAAGCATTTAGAAATCTTGAGTTTCTTGTAGCTCAAAACTTTACCGAACAAACGAATTTAGAGATTTCATACTGGGATCGCAGGGGCGGTGGGTATTACCCAAACAGTGAGGTCACCGGAAATCAGATTACGGCGAGAGCTTATCACCACCTAAATGAAAGGTATTTAGTGAGGGCATTATATCTGCGCAATCAACTTAACAGAGGAGAACCCTTTGGGTATAGCGTGGGAGATCCAGCCTTATTTCCATTTGATGAATTCGCATCGGCTCCACTTGCTGCCAGCGCCAGTTCTGAATTTAGCCGATGGGATTTGATCACAGGGATCTATCAGCGTAAGGATACAGCCTCTGCCGAAAGTGGAGGGCTGGAGTTCTCGATCACCAGGAACAGGAACGATCTGTATTTTTCTGCTGATACGCTTTCGCGGGATATCCGCACGCTGGGTGCAAGAGTTTTTAAGTCGATGAACCTGGATCATTTTAAGGTTAGGGGAGAAGTGAGTGCTAAAAATCATAAAGCCGAAGCAATCAACCCTATTAGTTTGAGCGGCTGGACGGATCTCAATGCTGAGGTATCAGCAGAATTTAATCTGATCAACAATGCGGCTATCTTTGGGTCCGGGATCTTTTCTTACCGAAGTGACGGCATGAGCGGGTTTGATGTTACCGTGGGAATGAAGACATCACTTTTTGATCGTTTGCACACTTCTGCAAGTATTTCAACATTCAGCAGGATTCCGACGATACAGGCATTATACTGGCAATCCGAACATTATACCGGAAATGAAAACCTGGTTAATGAATCAGGTGTATCGGCTACCGCAACGCTGGATCTCGAGCTGACCTCAAACATCATGGTTGGAGGTAAAGGGAGATTTAAATTAAGTGAACATGCTTCCTTTTTAACTCAGGATAGTACCTTCACAAATAGCAGGCAGCTGCAACATATTTCAGGTTCTGTTTATACCCGTTTTGAAAATCATTTGTTTGAGATCGAAAGCTCGGGAGTTATTCAACAGTTCCAATACAATGATACAGATGTAAATATATTAGCGCTCAATGGACAAGACCAGATCGTATGGCTTCGAAATTCCGCTTTTGTAAAAGGGTATATGTTTGATCGGGCTACCTATCTGAAATTGGGTGTAAAAACCTTATTATCCCCTTTCTTTTATGGAGCCCGGACCTATAACACGGAGTTGGGATATTGGCAGGGAAACAGTTCGTATCAGGAACTTCCTCCCTTTTTCAGAATGGACGCGGAACTTTCAGCCCGGCTTCGGGGAATAATGGTAGTATTGAGGTGGGAAAATGCGCTTGACGGATATGGTCAGGCGGGCTACTTTGAGGCGGCAGGTTTCCCAATGCCTCCACGCAGATTATTAGTAGGAATAAGAGCACAATTCAGAAATTGATATGAGTATAAAATACATTGTTAGAGAAGGTTTTACAGGTATAAGGCGCACCAAATTAGCAGCCACCACCTCTATCTTCTCACTATTTATTGCCGTTCTTTTATTGGGGTTGCTCACCAGAGTCGGGTATAATGTGTACAGTCAGGCCATGTCAATAAAAGACTTGATTGAGGTTGAGGTATTCTTATTGGACGTGGATGAGCGGACCACCAACCAAATAAGGACTCAGCTTGAAAACGAAGAGTTGGTTGAAGAAGTAAATTATATTTCAAAAGATAGTGCTTCGGCCATAATGAGAAAGGAATTTGGGGCAGGGGTCGAAGAACTTGCGGAACTCAATTTTCTTCCGGCCTCATTCCGTTTAAGTGTGGATACCGATGCCGGTGCTTCACAAATCGAGAACATGGTTTCCCGCTTGCAAAATGTGCGTGGAGTAGATGAAGTGGAATATAATGAAGCGTTACTTCGAATCCTGGAATCAAATTTGAATACCTTCAGTCTGGTTGGTGGTGGTATTGGTGTCCTCATTCTTTTAGCAGCTCTTATTTTAGTCTATAACACCATTCGTCTTACGATTTATGCAAAACGTGACCTTATAAGAGCCATGAAGTTGGTAGGAGCTACCAACAAATTCATCCGAAGTCCTTTTATAGTGGAAGGAGTATTGCAAGGGTTTATCGCAGGCTCCCTTGCCGTGCTAAGTGTATTTCTGATTTTTGAATTTGCAGTTCCTTTTTATCTGGATCTGGGAACCTTAAGCTGGCCATTCGGACGGTGGTACTTTTTAGTAGGTGGAATGATGGCACTTTCCCTGTTGATGGGATGGTGGGGAAGCCGTTGGGCAGCTCGCCGATTTATTCAGGAAACATATATTGCAAGTTAATCAGGACTCTTTGATACCTGCAATTTTATTGTCGGATTCCTGCCTGCGTTTACAAGCCTCTTTATCGGTACACGTTCCAAAGAAATGAAGTGAATGTCCATCAATATCCATGTCGTGGATCTCAGAAAGCATTCGCTGGATCTCACCAACGCGGGGGTCACAAAATTCGAGAACATGTCCACATTCCCGGCAAATTATATGATCGTGCTGCTGATAGGCATAGGCACGCTCGTAATAATACTGGCTTTTACCGAACTGCTGCCGCTGCACCAGTCCACATTCAACCAATAGGTCAAGCGTATTATACACTGTAGCCCTTGAGACTCTTGTGCCGGCTTCCTTCATACGAAAGAAAATATCATCGGCATCAAAATGTCCGTCTGCGGTATAGATCTCTTCTAACACCATAAATCGTTCCGGTGTTTGCCGCTGATTACGTTCTTTGAGATAGGAACGAAATATCTCCTTTACTAAATTTACTGTATCTTCGTGCGCTGGGTGTGCCATAAATACTTTTTTGGTTTCTTCAAATATACGATTTGTAAACATGCTTATGAAACCCGTGCATTTGATTTCAAGAGTATTATATTTCCCCCGGAGTTACACTTGGATAAAATCAGCTTATTATGCCTACTATTGTACCATTCGAAACACTTACCGAACTTTTTATAAATCTTTCTCGCAAGTATAAAGGTACCGGAAAAAAACCTTTTTACTTTAAGCCCACACCGGATACAGAGTACCAGCCAATAGATTGGGATCAGGTAACAGATGATGTGTATTCTATTGCTGCCTATTTGATTGAGCAGGGGATTGAAAAGGGGGACAGAGTCGGAATATTGAGTGAAAATAGATATGAGTGGGCTGCAGTTGACCTGGCTATTCAAGTAGTGGGTGCTATAAATGTGTCGCTGTACACGACATTACCGGCACATCAGTGCCAATTTATACTAAAAGATTCAGGAGCTAAGATATTTTTTGTTTCAACCGGACTTCAGCTCAAAAAAGCTGTGGAGGTATTCGAGGATTGTGATGAGCTTAAGGAAGTAGTCGCGTTTGATGTTCCAAAGCTTGAACACCTTATGGAGGAGACTTATGTGAATATGTTTGAGGATATACTTATAGAAGGCGGAAAACATTTGGAATCACATAAAGATACCATCAAGGAAAGAGTTAAACTGGTTCAGCCTGATGATGTAGCCACGTTGATCTATACTTCCGGCACAACAGGAAAGCCTAAAGGAGCTATGCTTACCCACAATAATATTGTGAGTAATGTGAAAGCGGCAACGCAGCATATTTACTGGGATGATACCGATAAGTTGCTCTCGTTCTTGCCTCTCTGCCATTCTTTTGAGCGTACCGCCGGCTATTATGCCATGATATCAAGCGGGGTAGAAGTGTACTATGCCGAGAGTGTTGATACTGTTTCTAAGAATATGCCTGAGGCCAAGCCAACTATTATGATCAGCGTGCCTCGTCTGTTTGAAAAAATGTATAACCTGATCGTAAAGAGTGTGGAAGAAGGCAGTGATACCAAGAAGAAAATTTTCAATTGGGCTGTTGAGACTGGACGAAAATATGCAGAAGGAAAACGAGGCTTGGTTTCCCTGCAAAAGAAAATTGCTGATAAGCTGGTATTCGATAAACTTAAAGAACGCACCGGAGGCCATGTTCGGCTTTTTGTATCTGGCGGTGCAGCACTTCCTCCGGAGATTGATACCTTTTTCCAATGTGCGGGTATGAATATTTTGCAGGGCTATGGCCTGACAGAAACTTCACCTGTAATGGCAGCCAACAAACCCGGACAGGAAAAGGTGGGGGCCGTGGGGACGGTCATTCCCGGAGTAACGGTAGGTATTCAAAGTTTAGAAACCGGTAAAATTATTGCTGAGATAAGCGGCGAGGATTACCCAACAGACCTGAGCAGTGAAGCAGGAGAAATCCTCTGTAAAGGTCCGAATGTCATGAAAGGATACTGGAATAATGACGAAGCAACCAAAGAAATGATCGATGATGATAACTGGTTGCACACAGGGGACGTTGGCAAGTTTGATGAGGGGTTCCTTAAGATCACAGATCGGATCAAACACATGATTGTTAACGCCGGCGGAAAGAATATTTATCCGGGCCCAATAGAAGATCTTTTAAAAACCAGTAAATGGATCGACCAGATCGTAGTGGTTGGAGAGGGGCAAAATTATATGGCAGCGATCATTGTGCCTGATTTTGAAGTCGTGGCGAAGTTTGCTAAAGACCAGGGATTAGGCTTCGATAGTAATGAGGAATTAATAGATCTTGATGAAGTCAAAGGGGTCTTTAAAAAAGAATTGAGATCCTTTTCCAAAGAATTAGCATCACATGAAAAGATTCGGGATTTTCGATTGGTACCCAATGAGTTCACCGTTGAAACAGGAGAGATCACCCCAACCTTAAAGGTTAAACGCCGTGTAATCGCTGAGAAATACGGGCATCTGATTGATGATATATTTAAAGATGATAAGGACTGATCGTTAATTCTAAGCGAAGGTCAAAACGAAAATGGCTTCCGTGTGGAAGCCTTTTTACCTAAGTTCGATTAAAAGGCAGGTTCTATCATAGGCAAGACGACCATTCAACGTGTTCAACAGATAGTCTTTATATCGAATTCACGTTACTTAAAGAAAGCACCGGCTTACATTTAGTTATTGTTGGTTTATGTTGCCTAAAGCTGAAACATCTGCTTTACCGTTAGCTATAGCTTCAAGGCGGGCAACGGCATCCCATAATGTCATGGCTTTATCAAGGGTAGTATCAAATATATCATTCACAATCGGGTAGAAATATTCCATTCCCCAGATCTGTCGAGCTAATTCGGCTTTCATTCTTCCTTCAAGAAGCCATGAGACATCTTCAAAGTGGCCGGTTGGCACAAACAGAGAATCTTGCCTGAAATTTGGTGTTTCGACGGTATCCGAAATTACCATTCCCCGCTCTAAAAGCAGGGATTTAAGCCCTTCAACTTGACTTTCTTCCCACTCAAAATTCTCACGGAAATTCTGGAAATCATCTTCCCATTTATTTCGGAAGTTATCTCCATTCTCATCAAGGAATGTTCGTACATAGTCGAAGGAAGCACGTTGCCTTATAGCGTAATTAAATACATATGCGGAGGTAGTGGTATCTCTTGGAACGATGTAATCAGGTACGATCCCGCCGCCGCCGTAAACAGTACGTCCTGCATCGGTAGTATATTTCAGTGAATCCGGGATATGATTAATAAATTCAGAGGCATCATCCATAGCATCATCTCTTCGGAAGATCTCATAAGCGTATTCTTCACCGCCTTCCACAAACGGCTTTTGTATCAATCGTCCGGAAGGAGTGTAATAGCGGGAAATGGTTACCCTAACACTGCTCTTATCAATTAACTCATATTGTTGCTGCACCAAGCCTTTTCCAAAAGTTCGTTTGCCAACTATCAAACCCCGGTCATGATCCTGAATGGCACCGCTTACAATCTCACTTGCTGAAGCCGCACCTTCATCAACTAAAACAATGACCGGTTTGTCTTTGTAATCACCGTCTTTACGGGAGAAATATTCTCCATTAAATCGGCTGTGTTTACTTTTCGTGGAAACCAATTCTGTTCCTCTTGGGAAAAATTCTTCAGCAATGGCGATTGCCTGACTCAGATATCCACCAGGATTCCCCCGAAGGTCTAATACCAAACGCTTCATGCCTTTTTCCTTGAGATTTTCAGAGGCTGATATAAATTCATCATGGGTGGTAGCTGCAAAGCGGTTGATCTTTATATATCCGGTTTGTTCATCAAGCATGTAGGATGCGTCCACAGTATATAAAGGAATGTCATCCCGAATGATGCTGTAGTTGATGGGATCTTTAACATTGGGTCGTTTTATGGTGACATTTACTTCTGACCCTTTTTCACCCCTAAGCCTTCTTAGTACCATTTCGTTAGTAAAACCAACTGAGGAGGTATCTTCAATCTGTATGATACGGTCGCCGGAGCGTATTCCAAGTTGCTCACTCGGGCCTCCTGAAATTGCGGTAATCACCGTTATCGTGTCTTCAATAATCTGAAACTGAACACCAATTCCCTGAAACTTTCCGGCAAATTCTTCCTGTATTTGTTCATTGTCTTCGGGTTCGATGTATATAGAGTGTGGGTCCAGGGTTGAGAACATTCCTCTGATAGCTGCTTCCGTAAGTTTGCTCATATTCTCATCAGGGCTATTATTACTGACGTATAAATAGGCCTTTTCAAAATTAGTAAATGAGTCTCGTATCGAACTGATCTCGACGCCCTGGAAGGTAGTGTCGATGGGAGTTCCATCGATACCCAAAGTAGAATCTTTAATCGCTTTCACCATATATCGAATGCTTGACCTATACATTTCATTTAAGTCCGGCTCGTTGAAGTAATTGGTAACAATGCTCCGTTGTGCCTGATGATATTTGGTCAAATTTTGGGTGTCATCCTCTCCAGATTGTAAAACAGGGTCCACACCGCTAAATCTGAGAACAGAAAGAATTAGTAGTATTAATACGTTGGGGTAGAGTATTTTTTTCAATTGCATAGAGATGTTTTTGCGTCAGTTGCTTAAATAATAACGAATATGGCGGAAATAGTTTAATCCTAACGATTGTACTAAATAAAGTAGTATAGTACAATTCTACTGATCAGATTATTAGGCATAAAATAAAGATGTTAGAGTATATAATGGCTCAGATCTTTGTCTTTCACTATATCTGCCAGTTGTTTGTCCACATAGGCTTTATCAATAGTGATCTCACCGGAATTGATATCATCAGGAACTGCAAAAAGGAGTTCATCAAATAACGAAGACATAATCGTATGGAGCCTTCTTGCTCCAATATTTTCTACGGATGAATTAACTTCTGCAGCTATACGTGCGACCTCTCGAATGGCATCTTCCTTAAACTCAATATGAACGCCCTCTGTTTTCAACATGGCGATGTATTGTTTGGTCAAGGCATTTTTTGGGATTGAGAGTATATCAATGAAATCTTCTTCAGTTAATGAACTCAGTTCTACACGAATCGGGAAACGCCCTTGTAGTTCAGGGATCAAATCAGAAGGTTTGGAAACATGAAATGCTCCTGAGCCAATAAAGAGAATATGATCGGTCTTAACGATACCGTGTTTGGTATTAACGGCGCTTCCTTCAACAATAGGGAGGAGGTCGCGCTGAACACCCTGGCGGCTTACATCAGGTCCGCCTTTTCCTCCACTTCCGGTCGAAGATTCTGCGATCTTATCGATCTCGTCAATAAATACGATTCCTTGTGTCTGAACACGTTCAAGTGCTTCCTGAACGGCAGCTTCGTGATCAATGAGTTTTTCGGCTTCCTCTTCGGTGAGGATCTCACGAGCTTCGCTGATCGGTAATTTTCGCTTCGTTTTCTTACCGCCTTTTCCAAGATTACCCAGCATATCTTGCAGGTTAATGCCCATTTCTTCCATTCCTTGAGGGCCAAAAACCTGCATCATCGGGCTGCCTTTGCTGGCTTTTACTTCAATCTCGATCTCACGTTCTTCCAGTTCTTCATTTCGGAGTTTTTCACGGAAGCGTTCGCGGGTACGCTCATTTAGTTCAGAATTGCTTGCTTTCTGGGGATCAAAGTCGTTGGCATTAGAAGAAGTGTTAAAACCAGCTCCGGTTTTTTTGACAGGAGGGATGAGGATATCCAATATTCGTTCCTCAGCTTTATGAGCTGCTTTTTCCTTCACTCGATCCTGCATTTCCTTTTTTACCATACTGATGGCGATGTCGGTCAGGTCCCGGATCATGGATTCCACATCACGTCCAACATAACCCACTTCAGTAAATTTTGAAGCTTCGACTTTCATGAACGGTGCATGGGCAAGCTTCGCTAAACGACGAGCAATTTCAGTTTTACCAACGCCGGTAGGGCCTATTAATAGGATGTTGTTAGGGATGATCTCATCACGAATCTCTTCTTCAGAATTGAGTCTTCTCCAGCGGTTTCTTAATGCAATAGATACCGACCTTTTGGCCGATTTTTGGCCAACAATGTATTTGTCTAACTCAGCTACAATTTGCTGAGGTGTTAAATTCTTTTCTTCAATAGTTAACATAATGAGTCTTAAATTTCTAAAATCGTAATATTATGATTGGTGTAGATGTCAATATCTGCAGCAATGTTCAGAGCGTCTTCAACGATCTGCCTGGAAGATAATTTCGGAGAATGCTTAATCATGGCCCGAGCTGCCGAAAGCGCATATGACCCGCCACTTCCAATGGTTGCGATCTCATCATCAGGTTCAATAACATCACCCTGACCGGAGATAACCAACGACTTTTCATTATTCATCACAATCAATAAAGCCTGCAGTTTTTGAAGAAACTTGTCTTTACGCCATTCTTTGGCTAATTCAACGGCTGCACGTTCCATGCTTCCATTGTACTCGTTAAGCTTCTCCTCATATTTCTCAAACAGGGTGAAGGCATCTGCAGTAGATCCGGCAAATCCGGCTAAGATTTTACCATTATATAATTTACGTACTTTCTTTACGGTGCTTTTCATGACGGTTTTGTCCATGGTAGCCTGTCCGTCACAGCCTATTGCAGCCTTCCCATTGTGGATCACTCCCACAACGGTGGTTGCATGTAGATCGTATAAATTCATATTGAAACTTTATTTAAAAGGATTAGCTCTTTGAGATACAAAAACCAAGCCAAGGCTTAATTCGAAGACTTATAGTACTTAGAATTATTTTTTCCGTTCGAATTGTCATTGTTATCTGACGTTCTGTTGGAATTTCTTCGTTCCTTCTTTGAAATATCCAATCCGTCTTTACTGCTCTTTCCACTTTCAAGTTCAATGAGTTCTCCCTCACGGTCTAAGACTTCCTCGATCGATTCATCTCTCATTACGATATCGGTAATATCTATATCAGAACCTACAAGTGTTGCACGGAATTCATTCATTGAAACCGTTTCGTCTCCGATCAAAGAGATTTTAATGCGGAATCTTGCCATCCATTTCCATCGGGTGCTGAACAGACCTTTTGTCAGAACCGATTTCAGGTATGGGTTAACATAGAGGTCAACCGCACGATACTTGGTGTTATGCTTGAATTTACTCAACCATGTTTCAAGATCGGTGAGAATCGTATCTTCAGTTACAACGTTACCCGATCCTCCACAAACAGGGCATACTTTGGATACGGAGTTTACTACGCTCGGGCGAATTCGCTGCCGTGTGATCTGAACAAGACCGAAGTCACTCATACCGATCACATTAGTCTTGGCCGGATCTTTTATAAATTCTTTCTTTAACTCGTCGTATATCTTCTTCCGGTTCTTGTCATCCCGAAGATCAATGAAGTCAACCACAATGATACCGCCAATATCTCTCAGGCGAAGCTGCTTGGCGATTTCTCTTGCGGCTTCGAGATTTGTTTTCAGGGAATTGTCTTCCTGGCGCTTTTTAGCAGCGTACGGCCCTGAGTTCACGTCAACCACGTACATAGCTTCTGTTTGCTCGAAGATGAGGTAGCCGCCCGATTTCATGCGTACACGCGGACTGAAAATAGAATTCACGTCGTGTGCAATCTTCATGTAATCGAAGATATGCTCTTTGCCTTTATACAATTCTACGTTAGGGACCATTTGCGGAGCTATCTGGCCTACATAGGATTTGATCTGACGATATAGTTTAGGATCGTCGATCAGAACCCGGTCATAATTTTTTGCAAAAAGATCGCGGATCAAACTCTCCGTCATGTTCAAGTCTCGGTACAGAAGGGAAGGAGGCTTTGCATCTTCCAGCTTGTCAACGATCTGCTCCCATTTTTGAAGTACGTTTCGAAGGTCATCTTCCAATGCTTTCTTATCTTGACCCTGAGCAACGGTTCGGACGATCACTCCAAATCCATCAGGAACCATGTTGTTCAGAATTCCCTTCAATCGTCTGCGTTCTTTGTAGTGCCCGATCTTTTTGGAAACAGCGATGTAATCACCCATTGGGATCAATACCAGGAAACGCCCTGCAATGGTAATATCCGTAGAGATTCGAGGTCCTTTGGAACCGATCGGTTCCTTCACGATCTGAACCAGTAATTTCTGGCCGGTTCGTAAGATCTTTCCGGCTAATACCTGTTTCTCAACATTAGAAAGGTTGTCTTTATTCTGAATATCCTTTCTGGCATGGCTTGGGATGGCTTCAGGACCATTCAGCTTGGTGACATACTCATCAAGATGGTCGCCGGCATCGGAAAAGTGAAGAAATGCATCTTTAGGAGTACCCATATCGATGAAAGCAGCACGTATCCCGCTTAACACCTTGTGTACTTTGGCTACATAAATATTACCAACCGTGCGTTGGTTTTCTTCCGATTCTATAAAAAGCTGCGCTAACTCGTTGTTTTCTAAAAGCGCGATACGGGTCTGATTGCCCGAAGAGTGTATAATAATTTGATTCTTCATTGGTGAAATTCTTCCTTTCCCGGAAGCCGCTATAACCCCTGCAAACGAACCATCGTATTAATTTACGGTGCAAATTTAGTACGGACTCATTGTTGAGATTGGGGTTTGAAGCAAACGGTCGAGCGGCTGCTTCGAGAGTAATATCTGTTAAAATTGTTTTATTTTGGGATTCCGAAGAGGAATCAGAAAAGAGAGTCTGCGTTAGGTCTGTAAGTAGTAGTCCGCAGAAAAAGAAAAAATCGATGATAGCATCGTTACAATAGGTAGACAATGATGCCGTCAGTTGTTTTTGATATGTATTCTGTGCGTTATGCAATCGAAAATAGTTTTAAAAAAGCTTGTTTTGGTCGATTTTATCTTAAATCAATATAACTGTGAAACCCCATTAATGTAAACGCTATTTTTACTAATAGTTGTAAGGATATAGGAACCTGTTAATACGGCTCTACTCTTCCTCCACGCGCTTAATGTCGGCACCAACAGCGGTAAGTTTATCTTCTAGCGATTCATATCCACGATCGAGATGATAAATTCGCAGGACTTCGGAGCTATTTTCAGCCACCATTGCTGCTAACACAAGGCTTACACTTGCCCGGAGATCGGTACTCATAACTGAAGCTCCGGTTAGTTGAGTTTTACCAGAGATCTTTACCGTGTTCTTTTCTACATCCATATCAGCTCCAAGACGAACCAACTCAGGCACATAACTAAATCGATCGAAATAAACGGTATCGGTTACTTTAGAGTTTCCTTTGGCTTGGGTCATCATGGTAGCCCATTGTGCCTGCAGGTCAGTTGGAAAGCCGGGGTAAACCTCGGTCTTAATGGATACAGGCTTTAGTATTTCAGGAGCTTTTATATTTATCGTGGTTCCCTCAATATCTACGGAAGTTCCTGTTTTTCGAAGTTTATCAGGGAAAGTGCCTAAATGCTCCGGATTGCACCCCGTGAGTGTAAGTTCTGAACCGGGATACATAGCTCCGGCAATCATAAAGGTTCCTAGCTCAATACGGTCAGGATCATTGGAAACTTCAATACCCTGAAGCTGATCAACCGCTTTTATGGTAATGGTTTTCGTGCCAATGCCTTCAATATCAGCACCCATATTTGTAAGGAAGCTGCAAAGCTGAACCACATCAGGTTCTTTAGCAGCATTATTGATAGTGAATTTCTTTGCCTTCATTACTGCAGCCAGTACCAAATTAACCGTAGCCCCGACAGAGCTTGGTTCAAGGGTGAAAGAGCCCCCCTCAACTTTGTCCTCAGCTTTGGCGATCACATATCCCTTTTCAAGGGAAATATCGATGCCCATAGCTTCCATACCTTTCAGGTGCAGGTCAACGGGGCGGGGGCCCCATGCACATCCACCGGGCAGAGAAACTTTAGCATAGCCGTGTTTTCCAACCAATGCTCCAAGCATATAAAACGATGCCCGCATTTTTCGGACAAGGTCATAAGGAGCTTCCAGATGATTGATATAGGTGGGATCGATAACCAGCGTATTCTCATCTTCCTTAAAATCAACATGTGCGCCTACAACCCGGATCACATTGTTGAAGGTATATATATCTTTAAGACGTGGAATATTTTTGATGATAGAGGTTGAATTTCCAAGAAGGGAAGCGGCCATAAGGGGGAGAGCGGCATTTTTAGAACCGCTAATGGGAATAATGCCTTTTAAGGGATTGCCGCCTTTAATAATGAATTTATCCAATGGTTTCGATCTCCAATATGGGTGAATTTTTTTCTAATGACTGTCCGACTTCTGCCGAGATACTTATAATAGTTCCTGCTACCGGGGCTTTCAATTCGTTTTCCATTTTCATGGCTTCCAAAATGGCTAAGGGCTGATCTTTCTCAACTTCATCACCTTCAGATACCATGATTTCGAGGATCTTACCGGGCATTGGCGATTTAAGGATGCCCTCTGCCGCAGCAGCACCGGTTTTAAAGCCGAGTCTATCTAAAAGTAACTCTTGCTCATCCTTAACATCCACCGAATGCCAGACCCCATTCATTGAAAATTCAATAGTAGAACCTTCTTTAGATACGTTATCGATCTTATAAGTTTTTGTTCCCGTTCGTAGAATGTGTCTTCCGTTTACAAATTCAAAGGTGTACTTCCCTTCATTATCTCCGGCGATAAAGGTGCCTTCTTTTGGAGATAACTCTATATCATGTTCATTGTCTCGAATAGTTGCCTGGAATTTCATATGCTTTTCTTCATGTGGTTAATTCCTGATTTTGTGATGCGGTAAGTAGAATGTTTGATGTTGTCCGAATCAAAAGCAGTGATACTGTTTGCTTTCAGTCCTTCCGGGTCCACCACTTCGATCAGGCGGGAATTCATCAGATTTATAATATCATCTCTGATCTCGCCATATGCCAGTTCTGTTTCTTCTTGAATGACTTCAAAAGGCTCGGGGTAGATCAGCCGGTCTAAAATTTTTCTTTCTGATGGGGTTAATTTTCTCATATGGGTTGAAGATAGAGCCGATGAAAAATTATCACAAATAATAAGCTCTTTTAATTGAAATGATTTTAACGGCTATTCAGAATTCAAAAAAATAAACTTTCTTTGATCGAATAATGTCTATCTGATTCTTATCTTAAATTATGTTCAAAGTTAAAAATACTATTTTGTCTGATGATATAGCTACGGCAAAGTTTGCATGTGATTTACCACGATGCAAAGGAGCTTGCTGTGTGGTTGGAGATGCCGGTGCACCGGTTTCAAAAGATGAGATTCCTGTATTGCATAAAGCCTACAAATTACTGAAAAAAGAACTCAGGGAAGATTCCGTGGAAGTTGCTGAGCGTGAAGGGGTCGTGGTTGGCTCGGCCAAAGCCGGCTATGAAATTGCTACGGTTCACGAACAAGAATGTATTTTTGTAAATTATGATGAGCAGGAGGTAGCATATTGTGCCATACAAAAAGCGTATTTTGAGGGCAGATTTAATTGGGAAAAACCGATCAGTTGCCATTTATTTCCCGTGCGATTAAAAAGGATCGCAAGCTTTGATTATGCCAATTTTGAATATGTGCCTAAGCTTTGCTCTGCTGCGTGTGAAAAGGCAAAAAAAGAAGAAATTCATCTTGCAGAGTTCTTGGAGAAGCCGTTAGTTCGCAGATACGGTGAGGAATGGTTCGAAGAATTTATTGAATCCTGTAAAGAGATCAGGTTAAAAGAGACGGATGCTACGTAATCAGCAAAACTTAAATCAGAGACAGCAACAGAGCCTTCAGCAGAAACTGTCTCCGCAGCAGCTGCAGTATATTAAGCTGCTTCAATTGCCTACCATTGCCTTAGAACAGCGCATAAAAGAAGAGATGGAAGCGAATCCTGTTTTGGAAGAAGCTGAACCCGGTGAATTAGATATTGTAAGTCTTTCTGAAGCAGAAGAGGAGGTTAAAGAAGAAAAGGAGGAAGCTCTCGAAAGCTTAGAAGAACATAAGGTTGAGTGGGATGAATTTGAGAAGAACACCGAATATGACGGGGAGAATTTTGGCAGTTCATTTAACCCTGATATTGAAGAATGGAAAGAGCTGCCTGATCCATATCATGCGTCTTTTCTTGAAGAATTAGAAAACCAGGTAAGCCTGCTTGACTTTTCAGATGAAGAGGCTTTGATCGCAGATCAGATACTTGGATCTTTAGATGAAGACGGATATTTCAGAAGAGAACTGGAAGCGGTAGTGGATAACATCGCTTTCAATCAGGGAGTGTTGGTAGATAAGGATGCCGTTGATAAAGTCCGAAAAGAAATCCAGCAGCTTGAGCCCATTGGTATCGCATCAACAGATCTTCAGGATTGTATTTTGGTGCAACTTGAAGCTTCTGATAAAAAGTTACCCGGCCGTGATCTGGCAATCAAAATTGTTCGTGATGGCTGGAAAGCTTTTGAGAAAAAACACTTTAGCAAATTACTTCAAAAGTTTAATATTAGCCGTGAAGAACTTCAGGAAGCTTTTGAAGCCATTCGACACATGGATCCAAAACCGGGAGCTGTGGGCAGTGATCTGGAAGAGACACAGAATTATATTGAACCTGATTTTGAGGTGTATTGGAAGGGAGAAAATGAGGGTAAATCCACAAGTGGTGAATTTGTAATCAACTTGAATCAACGTAATGCACCTTCTTTACGTATTTCTCCTGAGTACAAACAAATGTGGGAGGAGATAAAGGCTAAGAAAAAGAAGAATACGGATAACGAAACACGAGCCTTCATGAAAAGTAAAATTGATTCGGCTCAGTGGTTTATCGAATCTATACGTCAGCGGCAAAATACGCTGATGAATATCATGAAGACGATTGTAGCACTTCAGGAAGATTTTTTCAAGTACGGGGAAGGCTTAAGACCGATGATCCTAAAAGATGTGGCAGAGCGTATCGGTATGGATATATCCACGGTATCACGGGTTGTAAATGGAAAATATGTTCAAACTCATTTTGGAGTATTTGAGTTAAAGTATTTTTTCAACGAAGGCCTTGAAACCGAAAGCGGGGAGGAGGTTTCAAACCGTGAGGTCAAAAATATCCTTCAGGATATGATAAATAATGAAGATAAGCGGAAGCCGTTAAGCGATCAGGAGCTAACGGATCTGTTAAATGAGAAGGGGTATAAAGTGGCACGACGTACCGTCAGTAAATACCGGGAACAACTTAATGAACCTGTTGCAAGAATGCGCAAACAGGTGATATAGTGTTCATTTCCATCTTCAGTTACCGGGTAGCATACCGGTTGGTGGTTACCTGTTGTCAATTCGAGCAGGGAACATTTAAACAACGTCCGTTTGAGATAAGAACTAAGTTAAAAGGACAAAAGTGGATGCTTGTGGTCATTCCCGGGGAGACGGGAATCCAATGGTGGCCATTACTTCCGTATTCAATACCTGACCAACCATAGGGTTTCGGGCATTTGCCGGGAAATGACCCTTCAACGTATTCAAAAGATGGTTTTTATATCGAATTCACGTTATTTAAGAATGTGATTTTATTGCCACGAAAGCACAAAAATGAATGGGACGCGGATGGCATTTCCCAACACCATTGCCCGCCCCTGCATTTCGACCTCACCTCTTTCCTCTCCTTAGCAAGGAGAGGAAGTGTGCGATAGAAAATAATCGTGTTGAATCAAGTACTGTATTTGGTGGCTGATTGGGTCTATAAAACGACCCCGATAGGGGTCTAATGTGAGTAGCCCGGGAATTACGACCCCCCCTTCAAACCTCCGCCCGGTGGGTGACAGTGGCTTTAATGGTTGCCGGAGGTTGGGCTTTGTGGGTTTTGGGATTTCTCTGAGGCCATTCACAAATCTTGAATTTTCACACAGGCTGTTCGTTGCGAAATGACTATCTTGCCTATGATAGAACCTACTTTTTAATCGAACTTTGGTTCCAAAAGAATTTTAAAATGGTTATGAGATCTATCTGACGGATATCTCGTCTGATCGATGGATTAGACCCCAAAAGTTGTTAAAGTGGAGAAAGAACAAGCTTGGGTACTCAAATCAAACAAACGGTCAGATGGACTTGGAGCCATCGGACCGAGAGGCAGGGTAAACATTCTCGAATTCGATCTGATGGATTACCCATCTGATCGATGGTGCAGGCGCAGGATGTTGGATTAGGCTATGGGAATGGAAGTGTAATCTGCAATAAGGGGTTGCAACCCCTTGCCAACATTTCATAGATGGCTCAACACTAGTCGTCGGTGAATCCATTTCCAATCCGACTCTCCATCAAATGAACCAAAGGTTTCTGGAAGGATGAATTTTCCTCGATCTCTTCTTTAAACTGATTTAACCGGTTCCAGTCAACGAATACTGACTCTGCAATCAAGATGATATTTTCTTGCTCATCAATAAGGATCTTGGACTTGAAATCAAATTCTTCCTCTATCCTGATTGCATATAACATAGCTTGTCTTGTAGTCTCAAATTCACCGAGCTGAAGGATAAATTCAAAATCTACATTGATCATTGAATCCGGAAGTTTTTCTGTTGAAATAAATATATCCTGAATTGAAGTTGATTGAAGAAGATCAATGAGTTTATCCTTTGCTTCATTTTTAGTAGTAAAAGGACCAAGCCTGATCTTATACAGATTGGAGTTTTCATCCTTAACCTGATGAACATCCAGTTTGTATTTATTCTTCAGTTCCCTTGAGTAAGAGTTTGCATGGTCTGGATCAGTGAAAGCGGCAAACTGAAGGTCATAACGAATTGATTCGGGTGAATAATTGGAAGCGATGGTACCATAACATTGATTTAGGACTGCTGCATCCGGGTAGTTTTCATTGATATTAAGCGTGGCATTGGCAGCTTGACTCATAACCTGGAATAGCCCGGTTCGTACCGCATAGAGTCTTCTGGGTGCGTTATATACCACATAAGAGTCTGCCTGACTGTTATAGCTTTTCACTATTTTTTTAGCTGCTGCATCGGTAGAATAAGCCCCCAGTTGTATTCCATAACGACAGGTATTTATTTGAAGACTGTCTACCTGAATGTTATACTCGAGGGAAATACCTCCTCCTGTATTAGCTGTTTGGGTTACCCCGATATTCTCAGTGATCGGTTCCTCGGGCTCTTCATCATCAATCGGAACGAGCACAAGTTCCATTCCTTCCACAAAATCTCCTTCCGGTAAAGCTTCTACATTAAATTCTATTTTTTTGGGGATAGAGCGACTGTTTAGAATTTCAAGCTGAGAAGGATCAATTTTTAACTCATATTCTCCCGGGGGTACTTCATAATCATAGAAACTACCGTCAGAAAAGGTTCTAAGTTCTTTGCTAAAATCACCATTGGTTTGTGTCAGTAAAATCTTAAGTCCCCCTATACCTGATCTTCTATTGTTGGACTGTTGACGTTCAACTATGCCCTCAATTACTCCTGACATATAGAATGGTATTTCCACTTTTTTAAAACGATTTGGGTCAGAGATCAAACCAAATTTATCGAACTCGGGGACTAGCATGGGGTTGTCAAGTGCGCTCTTGTTCATTTCCATGTTATAATAGAAGTAAGGCTGCATCTGTGTGAAATAAAGTATTCCATTCTTTTGAATGGAGCCTGCCCCTGAGCGCTGGATACGGACAGCATTTGCTTCAATTGTATTATCATTGGTATCAAATTCACCATTTCCGTTATTATCTACATATAGTTTAATAGCTGTACCAGCTCTGCCTACCTGATTTCGACTGGTGAATAACAAGTTGTTATAGTTACTGTCGTAGCCAACAGAGCCGCGTACATTTTGAGTAAAACTACTGCTGCCTCTGATATCGTTAAAAGTGGTATTTGTTCTGAGCTTGTTGAAGTCAACTACCACACTAAATCGTATGGTGTTGAAATTGCCTCTGAAATTACGACCGGCTGAAAGTTGAAACCTGCCTTGTCGAAATATATTTCTGGATACTAAAAACTGTGCAGACTCAAACAAGTTTGACGTTGGTTGATACCGCATTTGTGCTCTCAAAAAAACTCCTCTTATATAGGGGGGAAGGTTTCTGTTTCGAGAGATATTATAGGTTGCAGAACTTTCTATATAGGATGTATTTGTAGGCTCAAGTAAATTAATTTTACCACTAATACGATCAGTATATCCAACACGTAGATTTATTTTACCTATTCGTGAATTTGCATCGAACCTAAGGGTTGTAGAACTGGAACCTCCTCGTATCCTCGAAAAGGTTGATGCACGGAGGCTAAAAGGTTTACCGAAAATATTGAACGGATAAAAAACAGAGCCAACAAACCTTTTATCTTCATTTGAAGGATTATAAATACTAAAATCTCCCAAATACTCTGTGTAATCGATATTAATACTAGCTGAGTTCGGAAAGATGGAACTGAATACTCCTCTGTAGTATGATTCGGAAGCGGCTTCAAAAGTTAGGATGTAGTTGGATAAGATTCTGGAGGAAAGAGAGGTCGTGAATGTCGGAGTTTTGTTACTTAAGCCTTCATAATATTCCACACCTGTTTTTGCAGTTAACCAGGAAGTTATTCCGTATGAACCACTGCCCTGAGCAGTTAGGTTTTGGTCCGTACTCCCAATGATTGGGTTATCAAGCTGTCCAAAGTTAAGAGTATAATTGAACACTCCTTTCGGTTGAAAGGTAAATGGAACTTGTATCCTGTCTGAACGCTCAATAATCTGGCCGGTAGGACCATAGATCTTAAGATCTAACTGGGAAGAACCGTAAGTGATAGGGGTAAGAAAACGGTAATTTCCCATTTCGTCAGCCTGCTGAAAATCAATCAAGGCGTTATTCATGTATAGTTCTACCTCAGACTGCGGTATAGTTGTTCCCTGAACTTCAAACTCATCAAAAAGCTTTCTGGGTTCAATAGGTTCATTAGAAAGGCGGATTCCGGTATAAGAATTCCTCGCAACACCATCAGATGTAGTCTGACCTATGGTTAATTTGGTGAGCCAGGATTGGTCCCGGTACATATAACGCCAGCGTAAATTATCTGTAGAAAAGTTGGAAAAATTTTCTGAATAACTTCCAAACAAAGATCCCTGCAAATCCCCTCCATATAATTGAATACCTAAATTGGTATTAGCATTATAAATGTTCTGCTGAGAGTTCATATTTGCAGATAAATTATAGTCTGCAAAACCTCCATCAAGGAATGGACGTTCACGATCAAAACGAAGATCGTATTTTACATCCTGATAGCGATTACCTTCAGCCAAACTTCTTCGTTGTTGTCTTAAGGCTTCAGCAATGGCAGGCAGCTCTTTTTCTGTTCGTAGATTTAAGGTGAGGTTGTTAAAGTCTATGGTAAAGTCGAGGCCAAATGCCGCATAAAAAATATCTGCCCTTAAATAAGAATCTATTTCTTTAACTAAAAAGTCTTCCGAGCTAAGTTTTATTTTTTTTTGACCAAAGGTAATTTGTCCGAGGTTTTCGCGTAAGTCTATTTGGTAGGGAGTTTGTTCTAATCCAAACCGACCTTCTATAACTAAACCGTTTACGGTATGATCAACTTTGAAGAGGGAGAAGAGTTCACTGAGAGGTAGATAAAATTCGTTATTCTTATAATAAGAAACTACGACTGCACCGATAATTCCACGATGACGAAACTCGAGATAAACTTCGATCTCGTCATTATTGCTGTCTTGAGCGTAGCTGTCAGTGGGAACTAAAAAGGAGCATAAAACAACAATATTTAAGGTTAGTATTAGTAATTTCCAATGATTCACCTTATAGAGTAACTAGTTGATTGAGACGTAGGTTGCATCTGAACCAGATCTTCAGGAGATACGTCATTTCTTTGAGTCATGAACTCTACTCGTATGGTATAATTTCCGGGCTCTACATCCATTATGTCTAATGAATGGCGGTGGGTGCCACCAAAATAAAGTGTAGTCGATGATCTTCCTTGCCGAACCACTTCACCGGAAGAATTAATTAAAGAAGTTATAATCGATCCGAGGAATGGAGAGTTTCCTGTTCGTTCGTAATTAGTTAATACTTCAAGAACACCATCATTAGTTAGATTTGGGGTAATACTTTGTATGTCAATTCCCGTTGTTACGGAACCCACTTTATAATAAAGCCCTGTTACTTGTTCTACAATAAGGCCAAGACTTGCTGTTACCGTTTCCGTTTGTTGAAGTTCAACAGGAGGTGCTTCAGGAGTTGCACTGGTTTTTATACGGGCCCAATAGGTGCCATCTTCAAGATCGTTTGGAGCACTTACTCGTAAACGAACGATTTGTCGTTGGTTGGGGGAGAGAACAAAATTTTGAGGAAAAGCTCGTATGTGTTGTGCAACGGAATAAGTTTGAGCTCTAACAGAATCATCTTCCACAATTCTTCTTTGGCCAGTATCATCTAAAGCACTATAGCTGAATACGAAATCAACAGAAATTTCCTGATTCTCTGTGGAATTGTTAATGACCATATAGGTTCCGAATCTGGAATTCTCCTCTACAAATAAATTGGTGGGGGCAATCGTCACCTGACTAAATACTGAGGTGAGCGTCAACAAGGTAAAGAAAGAGGTAAGTAAGAGCTTTTTCATAGAGTTATTAATTAATGAAATACCAATGCATTCAATAGTAATGAATGTTCAGAACTTTTACCATTTCTGTTTAACCTCTTTACAGCTATTCATTTGTAAAAAAAAAGCCTTGCCGATAGGGCAAGGCTTAAAAAAATTAGCTGATAATCAATCGTAATAAACTGAAAGTGTAATATCGCCTGAATATTGACCTTGATAATTACCGGCACTTCCGCCAATTGTTCCACCTACATATACATATGCATCAGTAGCTCCAGTAGTAACAGAAGCTTCAAGATCATTACCTGTACCACTAAAGTCATTTGTTCCTGATCCAGGAGTTCCATCTGTTTCAGAATAAGTAGCTGTCAATGACAAGGGGAGATTATCGGGAGTTGAAGCAAAAGTAGGTGTTCCACTGGGGGATAATGCAGTTGGTCCAGAAAGTGATAAAATTATATCCTGGCCACTTGAAACATCATCCATAAAAAACTTACCTAAGCTATCTGTTGCAGCACTACTTAGTGTAACGGTACGACCAGCGTCGGCGTCAGTATCAGTTAGAGCTCCAAAATCTAAGTTTTGTACTCCTGAAAGAGTTACATCTGTAACCACATCAGCTGTGGCAGAAATACTTGCCTGACCTTGAGCCAGGGCACCAGTTGCGAATAAAGCAACTATTGCAAAAGCGGATAAAAGCGTTTTTAGAGTTTTCATAATCGTGAGGTTTGTGTTTGTTTAATTTCTGATAGAAAATTATCGAAGTTCTTTTTGTAGTACAAGTTAGATAGTCTTAATTAAAACGTCCTAATACTTATATAAACTGCCATAAATGATTGTTTGGAGGTAATTTTTATAAAACAATTAAAGTAATTATAGCATCACGGAGTTAAGCTTAGATTTTTTTAATGTTTCTAACGCAGATGACACTGATCGTATTAGTATGATTCACATTCTAATACGGAGTGCAAGAAGGGGTGGATTGCTTATTTTATTGAACAAACAACATTTGCGAGGAGGCCGGCTGTAGAATGATGGGTTGGGAGGTCTAACGACGCGGCAATCTCGAGGACATGGTTTGGGCTTGAACAACGCCTTACTAACCCTGGAAGCGTGCAGTTTCGGGATTGCTTCGGCTGGTGGTTTTATAAACCTGCGTTAAGCTTGGGTGGCCTCGCAAAGGATAGCTTTTGGGGAATGTGCCTAAAATAACTTCATTCTATATATTCTCATATGAATATTGATCCAAGACATTATGTCTATATAATGACGAATAAAAGAAATACCGTTCTTTATACCGGAAAAAGTCATGATTTGGCAAAAAGAGTATGGGAGCATAAAAATAAAGTGGTAGATGGTTTCACCAAGCGGTATAACATAAACAAATTGGTGTATTACGAAGAGTTTGCTACTGCAGAAGAGGCTTCTTTTCGAGAGCGGCAAATAAAGGCGGGTTCAAGAAAAAAGAAGATTGAGTTAATAGAGTCAATGAATCCAGAATGGAAGGATTTGTCTGAGAATTTTGAGTATTGAAAGATAACTTATAATAAGTAAACATTTGCGAGGAGGCTGGTTGCTGAATCAAGGGTTAGGAAGTATATCGACGCGGCAATCTCGAGGACATGGTTTGGGCTTGAACAACGCCTTACTAACCCGGAAGCGTGCAGTCACGAGATTGCTTCGGCTGGTGGTTTTATAAACCTGCGTTAAGCTTAGGTGGCCTCGCAAAGGGTGGCTTTTGCGAGGAGCCTTTGGTGGTTATGGTAAAATTTGGCAATACAGTTTTGTGTTATCCACGAGTAGATCAATCATAGTCTACACTTAAAACGATATCACCGGTGTAAATACCGTTGGGGATATTTCCTACATCAATGGCCCCATAGACATAAATAAAGAGTTGTTTCCAGAGTTCTTTGTCAAATTCTAGTTGGGTACTTTCATGTACCGATACCATTCCTTTATTAGAGGGCAATGGGGTTGAATTGGATACGGTGTTTGTTCCTGAGTTATTATAAGAGAGATTCAATTCCAAAGGTATTTCAGCATCGATCTGAGTATCTGTAGGAGTAAGGGCATCAGGATATTCTAAATTGATATATAAATTTTGAGTGCGGAAAGCTCTTATACTGAAGACCCCCATGTTTACATCTCCCAATTGTATTTCAGTTCGTCCTGAATTGGCTATTTGTGTCTCGAAGTTTAAGTTTTGTTCAACCGTTGCACTTAATTCCGCTTCAACTTTCAACTGGAGATTAATGAACTGTCCATAAACATACTCCGTTAATGGAGGGAATAAAAATAAGATTATAAAAAATATATACTTAATCATAGTATATACTGACTTGAATATCAGTTGAGTACTCACCTGAGATAAGTCCGCTTGCTTCTACAGATCCATAGATGAATAAATAAGCACTTTCTTTTTGTGCTTCAAGATTCCGCCCCTCATAATCAGGCGTTGGCGGGGGGCCGGGAGGCGCTGATGTTCTGTGTAATATCGGAAATTGGGTGCTTAGTAATCCGGTTTGTTGGGAATAATCAATTGTAGTTTCACCAATATATACCACTTTATTTTGAGCGCTGACCTCATTGCTTTCACCGAAATTGGAGTAGGCTGCTTTTAAGGTAAATGGAAGGGTGCAGTTGGTGTTATCACAACCATCTGTGTCAAAGGGAGAAGAGACTTCTATATCTACCAAGACATCCAGGTATTTGATTCCCTCAAGCTCAATAATAGCTGCTTCATCAATATCTCGCTCTTTAACTCCCTGATTTTGAGCAATGGTGCCAAAATCCAAATTTGGCTGAATGAGTATTGGGGAAATAGTGGTGTATCTGCTGCTGTATTCTCCAAAATTAATTTCCTGTCCGCTGACACTGATTGAAAAGGTCAGAAAGAATAGAACAAGCATGATATTTAAAGGCTTATAAATCATATATAGTCAATCTCGATAGTGAAATCCCCTTCATAATTTCCGGGTTGGGCATTTTCCAAGTTCAATCTACCGCCAACCCAAATGTAATATCTACCTTCCTCATTAAAGCGAATATTACGATTACCACCTTCCAGTAATTCTGAGGTTGACTGATTCTCAATGGAATTTCCGGATAGTACATAGGTAAAAGTAAGGGTTGCATTTCCGTTTGTTTGGCTAAGTACTCGTTCGGAAAGATAGTTTAACCTGAATTCAGTCTCGGGCATACCAACTGCAATCATATAGCCGGCATTTAAGCTGTTGACAGGATTCACATAGATCTCTAGTTGTCCTGGCTGCATATTACCTAATCTCATAGAGTTTACAGTTATTAGTTCTATGGATGGAACCACCACTGCGTTAACTCTTATATTTGCCGATACAGCATCTTCTGCTGTAGACTGTGCCTTTGCAAAGGAAGAGAAGATTAAAATTATAATAGCTGAAAGTATTGTTTTCTTCATGTCTAACCTGACTCAAATGACAACATTATATGCCTTAAGATAACCTTTAACGTGCTCTTAAAACAGTTAGTTTATTTTAATTCGGTTAATAATTTTTAACGGGGATGTGGGAACACTATATAAAAAATGAGTATGAACTAAGATAAGGCTAGAGTAATGGTCAACAAAAAAGCCGGGGAATCCCGGCTTTAAATTCTGAAAAATGGTTAAACTTAATGTCAGTTGCCTATATAATTAGAAACTTCAGTAGTTACCACACGGCTGTATTTATTTTGTTTTACTGCATCTGCTGCTGCCATTTTTGCATAATTTTCACCCTGACAATCATATTGAAAATGTATATTACCGGAGATATCGATCTCAATAGGTTGACCGTCATAGCCTTCTGTATGTCCTACTAATACATTCCCATTAATTCTAGGGGTACCCCTCCCCGTAAAATTATAAGCATCTTCAAATATGATCAAACCATTCCAGTCGAAGTTACCGTTCATAGATAAGCTTGCTGCATCTGGATCTGTACAATTAGAGTCGCAATATTCCATATAGGCACCAGCTTTTACAACAAGTATTCCAAAGCCTTCTTTTTGCTTCCCATTCAATCTCATATGGTCATCTACAAAGAATACTCCGGGTTGATCAGCAGTCCCTAATGGGTCTCCCCAATCACCGGATAATCTTGTAGCACCCGGTGAATTGAGCAGACGGGCAATAAGCTCATCAGTGGGCTGATAGTTAAGGTTGGGATCAACATCATATTTGGGGTCTGCATCTACATCAATATTTTGAAGATCTCCCAACTTACCGTCGCTACCGGAGGTTACTGTTACTCCCGCTTTAGATTCCTCTTGGCCGGGGCCACAAGCAGTGGGGGAATTACCGCTAATGGATGCACTACCGCCGGCTGAAAAGCTATACATATCCGGATCAGCAGCAAAGGTCATGGCTCCCTCAAAACCTGGTACTAAAGAGCTAAAGCTTTCTTTTAGATAAAGGCTTACTACTTCTACCGTGATCGAATCTGTTTCACCACCTTTTTGAATATATTGAGTGGCATTTGAAACAATTCGTATAGAGTCAGATTGCCAGAAACCGTTGCCGGCAACATCGTTTAGAGTATCAATATATAGATCGAATTCCCGGCCTTCAATAGATCCTGTCCATGGATTATCCTTATGATAAGTGGTAAGGAACAAATCATCCTGATTTATTTCCTGCATAGCTAACTGAATGGCGGAGTGTGCCGTATTTTTAGCCATAGTAAATTCAGCATAGTCCACATTATTCTGTGTAAGCAGCTTTCCCTGCTGAGAGGTACTCATGCTTATAAAGCCCATGGAAATAAGGACGGCTGAACATATTATTAACATTGCTCTTCCCATAATAGATCACCTAATTGTTTAATTAATTCGCCAGATTGCCTGGAGAAAATCTTTTTTCCCACCCGGAGCGGATATACCGACTGTTTCCCGTAAAACCTATATTTAAAGGTTCCGGGCTTTGTAGTTCTAATGCGATATAAATTTGTCTTACGGAATCTCTCTTTGCTGCACCAACCGGTGTTGGTAAAAATTCACCGTCTTCCGGCAGTGTAGATAAACCAAACTCGTCAAAATACCATATTCGAAAGCGGGTGACTCCTAAATTAATATCCGTAACTTCTGTAGTACTATTTACTTCTACAGTACGTCTCAAGATCACATCATTTGGGTTCTGAGTCTCCGTTACCGGTTCATTAGTTAATTCCCAGGTAATTAATTCAGGGTTCCCTGCTGAAAATTTGTCCAGCTTTCTGTAGAACTGAATTCTATTCGAGTCAGCAATGGTCAGGATACTGTTGGTAGTACTTGTAAGGTTATACCCCATATTAGGAAAATCATCATAGATCATGTCAGTGACTGTCGATGTTTTCTCCCTGGTAAGTTGAGTTAATGTTAATTCAACACTGCTGTTCGAAACACGCATGTTCATCATTAACATTGAAACAAGGATGATCCCGGCTATAACGTAACTTGCAATAAGTCCTGCATTCATATCTTTTTCCTTTTAGTCAGCATAATAATTACGGATAAATTCAAGCCGATAGTTTTTTAGATTCCCTGCATTATCTCTTAAAAACTCACTGGTAATAGTAACTATAATTTTTTTGAAGGTAGATTTAGCCGAAACAGGCAGCATGGTATTCTCGTCCAAATACACCACCTCCACATTGATCTCAAAATTTCCGTGTTGGGTACGGGCAATTTCAAAATGTCCGTCATAGTCATCAAAATCGTTGTAATATCTTCTGGAACCCTCACCATCGGTGCCTAAGCTATTGTGTCCAGTAAAATCTCCGGGAATGTTAGCAGGAGGCAGGTTTTTCCCAACCGTTACCTGATCAAATTCTTTGGTATGAGCTTCCTCTATAATTTCCTGTCCCAAAGCAATAACTTCCTGCTCCAGTTCTCCATCAATTTGCATCACCGTATTTCGGTGGATCATAAGGTTGGCATTCAACAAGATCATTGAAAAAATGATCATGGCTGCCATTGTTTGTAAGAGTTCACTATAACCTACCATAATGTTGAATCCTGATTGTGATATACTATTAAAATATTAAAAAATCTTAACATTAAGAAATTATCTTTCTAACAAGAGGATCTCTTTCAGCTATTGTTACGAATTAACTATGAAAACAGCTTAGATAACTACAAATTAGATTTTCTTATTCAATGCTAAGTTGATTAATCTAACGTGAATTCGATATAAAGAATTTTAAAATAACTGCAAGATCCATCAGATCAGGAGGCAGGGTACACATTCCCGAACTCGATCTGATGGAAACCCCATCTGATCGATGGGGCAAGCGCAGGGTGTTGGATTAGGATAAGGAAAAGACGCAGGAACCCAAATCAAACAAACGGTCAGATGGGCTCGGAGCCATCAGACCGTGCCTCAAAGGTTTTGATGAGGATAATTATCTCGAACTCATGTTAATCTATTTAATCAGACTCATCTTTTTGGTGAAAACCCCATCCTGGGTTATAAGGCGGTAAATATATACCCCGCTTGCAAGGTTTCGGGCATCCCAGGTTATTTCATGGAAATCAGCGGGTAGATTTTCATTGACTAAGTCGGCGACCTTGCGTCCCAGTATATCGTACACACTGAGCCTCACGGCCCCTTCCAAAGGCAGTGCAAAGCGAATGGTAGTAGTAGGGTTAAAAGGATTAGGATAATTATTGTATAACTCGAACTCATCGGGCAGCCCATCAGCATCTGCACCCGGGTGGATGTGAAGCTGAAATCGTGCATCGGTATTCGAAGATGTTTTTAAATTTGAAGAAGAAATATTTCTAAGCTTGAAATTTTCTATCGCATTATGAAGCGTTTCTTTCTGAGCACTCTGCGCTAAGGAAAAAGTATAAGATTCATTATCCTTGAGGTTAATTTCTTCTACGATTTGTGTGTCCTCAAGAATCAGGGTCCATGCATTAGGGACATCCCCAAACTCCGGCCAACTGATCGTATAGTTTCCACTTAACGGGACTCCGTCAGTAAATCCACCTACATGAATGGGAATGGATATTTCTATACCGAACCCTCTGGCGAGATTATTGATAGCGAGTTCAGTGCCATCTTTGAGTGTAGTATAAAACTCAAGGTATGACCGGGTATCAAAAGGGAGTAAGCGATATGCATCTCCTTTTCAAAGCCATCGGTTGTCAGCTTCATTCCTATCGCAGCAGGTTCTCTATATGATTTCCCATAGAATGTACCGCCGGCGGTTTTTGAGCTTTTATTAACACGTAAAGAAGGCGTTCCGTTGCCGTTGGCCTTGACCCAAAAAGCCTGAAAAGGCTTGACCTCACCACTGCCAAGAGATCCTGAGATTCCATTCCAGTCCAAATAATCATTGGTAGATGGGTCCCAGACATAGATCACATTATCCATATTTGTTTTGGTCCAATTCCCATCATCCCATCGAATTGGTAGTCGTCGCGTAAAAGAGTCTGGTTATCCCCGTTAGGAGTAAAACTGAAAGCCGTAGCATTCGTTACCTCCTGAGCACTATCAAGGTAAAAATAGTGCGGCCATCCCCACTGTGGTTACAGAGGTGCCGCTCG
Organism: Gracilimonas sp.; assembly: GCA_022450045.1. Taxonomy (GTDB): domain Bacteria; phylum Bacteroidota; class Rhodothermia; order Balneolales; family Balneolaceae; genus Gracilimonas. The sequence goes on from JAKURD010000023.1 coordinate 38,839, forward strand.
TTGAACCATCATTACATTAGCTGTAGTATCACTAAGGTCACTATCCATATGTAATACCATTTGGTAACCGGAATTCCACGTTGTATTCACAGATTGACTCGTAGTTTGGCTGGCATTGCCATAGTAAATAAAAAATTCAGTGTCGGCGGGGCATTCAGGGTTAGGAAGCGGGTCCAGAATAAAATTTCACCGATAATAGCATTATAAGATTCCAACTCGTGGTCAGGTACGGTCGACTCATCTGCTGTTGTGAAGGTGATATTATATCCATTGGAACCTGAGCTCGATTATTGGTAGCTTAAAAATGCCTAAAAAGTCATCCCTGCGAAGGCAGGGATCTTATTATTGCCAGTAATTCAATCATAGATACGTAAAAAACAATTAGATTTCGGGCATTCGCCGCAAAATGACCATTTTGCCTATAATAGAACCTACTTTTTAATCGAACTCAGATTAATATAAAATGTAAGATGCTAAACTTATGGATCATTAGCTATTCCTAATCAGCATTAAAAGATTCAATAATACCGGAAAAATGATCTTTATTTGATGAGTGTCATTTTTTTAGATACCACTTTGTTATTAGTAATCAAGCGATAAATATAAATTCCGCTTGAATACCGAGAAGCATCCCAGGTAAAGGTATGAGTTCCGGCCGGTAGTTCTCCATTGACGAGGGTTGTTACTTCTCTTCCAAGAATATCATAAATAGTAACACTGGCAACACTTTGAATTGGAAGATTAAACTGAATGTTAGTAGTAGGGTTAAAGGGATTAGGATAGTTTTGCTGAAGCTGAAATTTCTTGGGTAAATCATTGGCATCAGATCCGGGTTCTATTCTCAAAAGAAATCTGCTGTCAGTTCCTGAAGCTTTTGTAGTAATTTTTGGTTTGCTGCCTAATTCTTTATTCGGAGAACGCTTTCCCTGAGTTCCTTTAAAAGAAAACAAATACGTACTTTCATCCAAAATATTTGTCTCAGAACCGGCTTTAGTATCTACCAAGTATACTGACCAACCCTGAGGGATGTTCTCGATATTCTCAAATAAAAAATGCAGTTCTTTATCTACGGAATACCCTTTTTCATATACATCTACAAAGAGTGGAATTTCAATAGGGATACCGAAGTGCCTTGGTAAATTATTTATTGAAAATCTTGTACCATCTTCAGTAATAGAAGAAAAATCCAGATACGATGGAATTCCTGGAGGGGGAACTAATCGGTAAGCATCGCTTTGATCTTTATTGAGACGTGCATTCTCCGAAAACATAAAATGAGTAGATGTTTTATTATCATCATCGGATATTGAAATTGAAAACTTTGCAACAGAATTTTTTGGGGAATTGGTTCTTTTTCCCACAAAAGTACCACCGTTTTTTTTAGCATTTTCTTCTACTATTAATGATGGAGAAGCCGCATTCACTTTTACCCAAAATCCCTGAAAAGGAGAAATTAATCCAGCTCCAAGATCACCCGTTGTTCCATTCCATGTTTTATACTGATTAGTAGTATAATCCCAAATATAGATGGTGTTATCAACATTGGTTTTGGTCCAGTTTCCGGCATCATCCCAATCAATAGTAGCCGCATATGGATTTCCAATAAGATTCCACCCGGAATCAGCTGCCGGGGTGTAGGTAACTCCAAAATTTACCGAGCCGGAGTGTTCTTGTCCATCAACAGTAAGGTCAACCGGTAGTGCGGTGTTATAACGTGAATCAGCTGCTATGTCTCCAAATACGTACGTATATAATCCCACTCCTTTTGGTATTGAAGCAGAGGCACTTGATGGGGCTCTCCAGCGCTGATTGTCGGTACCCGAGTATGATTCCAGGTAGTACAATACATTAGGTTGAAGGCTATCCTGAGGGGTGTTACCTAAAGAAGAACCTGAATAGCCTTGGGTTTCTATAGCGTCAAAAAAATCGTTAAAATCTGAAGCAAGGGGAGAGGAGAACAAACGCCACCCGTTTGAGCCGGATATAGTTTGTTTGATCCTTAATTGACCTGAACTTATTGATTTGGTATTGGCAATCAGGTTATTTCCAGATTCAATAATAAAAGTACCGGAAGTTAAAGAAAGGGTGCCTGTTACTTCTACATCGGCATTAATAGTAACACCAGAAGCATTGTCAATGGTTAAATCGTTGACGTTTAAAGGCAGGCCCGATCCGGTGATTTGAGCACTTACTCCGTTATAGGTGTATGAGCCGGAAGCCCCAAATGAACGTGTAGAAGTTTGAATATTTCCGGTTGATCCCGAAGCACTGATGCCACTATCTGAACCAATTTTTAAGGTACCGATAGTTACCTGAAAAGTACCGCTTCCTGTAATTGATTTTGTTCCTGTGGTTAAAACTCCTCCGCTGCCAACTCTTAATGTTGAGCTTACATTTACCTGAACGGAAGTTTGGTTGACTATTGAGGTAGAGCTTGCGATTGTAACTACATCTCCATCACCAACAATAACAGTAGCATTATTGGTATTTCCAGGATTAGAAGTTGCAGCAGAACCTCCGTGTCCTGTAGTTGACCAAGTACTATTTGTGCTCCAGTTACCAGATTGACGACTATAAAATATCAGGTTAGCTTTTTTAAATCGTTTTTTGTGATTGGTAGAAATAGTGCCATTATCAGTACTTTGAAGATTATTTATAGTAATCTCATATTCTACATTCTCAACAATAGTAGAAATCGTGAGGGTCACTTGTTTACTGTTACCCCCGGTGTTTAAAACGGCATTACTGATTGAAACAGAGGCCGAGTTACTTACCCTGCGGATACTATAATTACCGATCGTTTCTGCTTGTGCTTCCTTCATCGCTTTGTTAAATGTAATAACCACGGAAGTAAGATTTGGAGCTATAGCAGAGACTACGAATGGATTCGGACTGGCAATGGCATCTTCATCACCTTGAATATCACCTTGTACATCGATTTTATCATCTCCGTTAACATCCACTCCACCGCCATCTTCCACAACTAAATTATTTTCTATGATAATAGTATTATCAGATCCTCCGTCTGTGTTTAATACAGCTCCAGAATCAACTACTACATTATAAAATGTGACATCCCCGTTAGAGTTAACTGTTTGCGTGGAATCTCCACTAAAGGTCACTGTACTTGAGTCGGCAGCAAAATTACTTCCGTTTTGGACTGTAAAATCTCCTTGCAAGTTGATATTAGAGTTTCCAGCATTCACTGTTCCACCAGAAGTAAATGAAGCACCCCCACCTACATTAAGGTTTCCACTATTTAAATTAAAACTTCCCCCGCTGCTTAAATTGGCATTCCCGGTAATATTGATGGTTCCGTTATCTATAGTTAAATTACCATTACTGGTAAAATTTGCATCACCTGTAACTGTAACAGTAGCATCTTCCGCATTGAAAAAACCGCTGCTTTTTACTTCAAGATTATCATTAATAAATACATTTCCATCTCCCAGATTTACGGTTCCATTATTTCCTACAAATGTTTGTCCGTTGAACGTGATTGTTCCTGAGTCAAGATTTAAAATTCCGCCGCTTCTTACATCTACACCGCCGTTAAATGTAGTCGTTCCATCATTGCCATTATATGTACCATTAATAATGGAATTTCCATTGATTACTACTGAGCCATTTTCGGCATTAAAGGTATCACTGTTCGACACATCAAAGTCACCGAAAACTGTAAATATTCCGCTGCCGACATTGATTGTTCCGATTATTTCAGCGGATACATCTTCGGATGACGTTCCTACCGTAAAACTTCCATTAGTGATGTTGATGACTGACTGTGCTGAGTTCAGATTTAAGTTATTCTGACCTCCGGTTGTAGCCGTCATTTTAAGGTGACCGTTTACAATATGTAAAATTCCTGCACCACTTAAAGTAAAATCATCGGTAATGGTAACAGTAGCATTATTTCGAATGGTAAGTTCATCCCCGGGGTTTGAGTACCACTGGTTTATGGTAACCGAACGCACTGTAACATTGGAGGTAATTACCGGATAGGGCGTCGTATTCGCACGTAGAGAAACTGTTTGACTAGGCCCGGGTACCCCTGAAGGATTCCAGTTACCGGCTACATGCCAGGAAGAGTCAACCGCTCCGGTCCATATTTTATCCTGGGCAAAAACATTCACCGCACCTGCCATTACAATGAACAGGCTGGTAAATAGAATTAGTATGTTTGTTTTGAATGATTTCAAGTACAAAATAGGGTTAAATTAATCTGAATTAAAATACAGAAAAAACGGACGATAAATTGATCCTCTGACGATTATGAGCTATTTATAACGTTAATTAAAAGCTGGTTCTATAGTAAACCTTAATAGTTTTTAATTTGATGATAAATTATTTGCCGGACGCAAGCTGTACTTGCTATCAAAATCTTTATCCCCGCAAATTGACACTTCAAATTCTTGAATATAAAGAGTAGCTTCAATACAAGTGAATTTTAAGGGTGAACTAAAATATAATACATAGCTAAGTTGAGTTAATAAATATTATTCATGAAAGGTATCATACTTGCAGGCGGAACCGGCTCTCGGTTATTTCCCTTAACAAAGGTTACGAACAAACATCTTCTTCCGATTGGAAATAAACCCATGATCTATCATCCCATTGAAAAATTGACCGAAGTTGGCATTGAAGAGATCCTGATTGTTACAGGAACCGATCATATGGGGGATGTGGTAAATTTGCTGGGATCAGGGAAAGATTTTGGGTGCCGTTTTACTTACAAGGTTCAGGATGAAGCAGGCGGAATTGCTCAGGCCTTGGGGCTCGCAGAAAACTTCGCCGGGGATGAGCCGGTAGTAGTGATCCTTGGAGATAATATCTTTGAATCATCCCTTCAAAAAGCAATGGAAAATTATAATGGAACCGGAGCACAGATCCTCATCAAAGAAGTTCCGGACCCCAAACGCTATGGTGTTGCTGAGTTGGAAGGTGAGTATGTGAAATCGATCGAAGAAAAACCTGATCATCCCAAATCAAGTTATGTTGTGACGGGTATCTATTTTTATGATTCAAAAGTATTTGAGTGTATTAAAACGCTGAAACCATCCGGAAGGGGGGAACTTGAGATTACCGATGTAAATAATTTCTACATCCAAAAAGGAGAAATGAAAAGCTCAGTAATGGAAGGGTGGTGGACCGACGCCGGAACTCCGGAATCCTATCAAATAGCAAACGAGCTGGTGCGGGGTTAACATGCGGATCTTAGTGACGGGAGGAAATGGACAGCTTGGGAGTGAATGGATTAGCTATCTGAATCGGCAGGAAGTTGAATTCATTGCGCTGCCTTCCTCAGATTTCGATCTCACCGATCATGCAGATACCCGGCGCGTAATGGGGAATTTAAAGCCGGACCTTCTCATCAATTGTGCCGCTTATACAAAAGTTGATCAGGCTGAGGAAGAACCTGAAAAGGCTTTTGCTGTTAACAGCGAAGGAGTTAAGAACCTTGCGAATTACTGTGCTTCACATAACATAAAACTGGTTCACTTTTCTACCGATTATGTGTTCCCGGGAACAGAAGAAGATCATCAGAAATATCCTAAGGGTTATTCTGAAGATCACCCCACTAATCCGATCAATACATATGGGGAAAGTAAATTAGCCGGTGAACAGGCGGTCCGGGAATCGGGTTGCGAATTTATAATAATGCGGGTGGCCTGGCTTTGTGGAAAACACGGAAGCAATTTCGTAAAAACCATGTTGAAAATGGGGAAAGAGCGAGAAGAAGTGAGCGTTGTAAACGATCAATTTGGCTGCCCTTCTTTTGCCCATAATGTTGTTTATAACTGCTGGAAATTAGTTGTAGAACATAAGTTAGGAACGTATCATCTTTGTTCGGAAGGAAAGATCAGTTGGCATGAATTTGCCAAAGAGATCTTTGAGCAAATGGAAATACCCGTGAATTTGAAACCTGTTAGCAGTTCCGAATTCCCTGCCAAAGCTAAACGACCGGCATTCTCCTTATTAAATACTCAAAAAATTAGTAACATCCCCGGCGTTACCATAATTGACTGGAAAGAAGGATTAACAAACCTGTTGGCAGAATTGAGATCATGAAAATTTCAGAAACCCGTATTCCTGCGGTAAAGATCATTGAACCACGTGTATTTGAAGATGACCGGGGGTATTTTTTCGAAGCCTACCGTAAATCTATTTTGGATGAAGCCGGTATTGAAGAGGAGTTTATTCAGGATAATGTTTCAAAGTCATACCGAAATGCAATTCGGGGTTTGCATTATCAAATCCAAAACCCGCAAGCTAAGCTGGTGCAATGTCTCAGAGGCTCCGTTCTCGATGTAGCTGTAGATCTACGGCAGGATTCCCCCTCATTCGGGAATTATGTGGCCATCAAATTATCGGATGTAAGCAAGAGAATGCTCTATATACCTAAAGGCTTTGCTCACGGTTTTTCTGTACTTTCCGATGAGGCTATTGTAACCTATAAGTGTTCGGATTACTACAATGCGGAAGGGGAACGCGGGGTACGCTGGGATGATCCGCTTATCAGAATTAACTGGGATGTAAGCCGCCCGATCCTCTCTGAAAAAGACCGAAAACTCCCATTATTTTCATCCATCAAAGAAGAAGATCTATTTTAATATGCGCATCATTGTAACAGGGGGAGCCGGATTTATAGGCTCCAATCTTATTTTAAAGCTTAATGAACAACACCCGGATTGGGAGATCTTTAATCTGGATAAATTGACCTATGCTTCGGATCATTCACACCTTAAATCCCTTAAAGATTCGGGAAGATATTATTTTAAAAAAGTGGATCTGGTGAACAGAGATGAGGTCAAGGATGTGGTAAAGGCTTTTAAACCACAGGGAGTTTTTCATCTGGCTGCAGAATCGCATGTGGATAATTCTATACAGGGGCCGGAGCCATTTATTCAATCGAACATTGTAGGCACGTTCAATATTTTGGAGGAGTGCAGGCTGCTTTGGAAAGAAGATGAAAATGCCTGGAAAAACAACCGGTTCCTGCATGTCTCAACCGATGAAGTGTATGGTGAATTGGAAGGGGATGGCTTCTTCAATGAAGAGACCCCATATGCTCCAAATTCCCCATATTCAGCTTCTAAAGCCGGCAGTGATTTTATCGTTCGTTCATACCATAAAACCTATGGAATGAATGTGGTGACTACGAATTGTTCCAATAACTACGGCCCGCATCAGCATGATGAAAAATTGATTCCCGTGGTTATCCGGAATGCTATTCAGCATAATGAAATTCCGGTTTATGGGAGAGGGGAAAACGTGCGAGACTGGCTGTTTGTTCATAATCACTGTGATGCCCTTGATGTGGCTTTCCGAACAGGTAAGGCCGGAGAAACTTATGTGATCGGCGGCAATAACGAGTGGAGGAATATTGACCTGGTTCATAAGATCTGCAATATCCTGAATGAGGAAGTTGGGAAAGGCCCTGATGGAGATTATAACAATCTGATCACTTTTGTGGGAGACCGGCTGGGCCATGATTTTCGCTACGCCATTGATGCCTCAAAGATAAAGGAAGAGCTTGGCTGGGAAGCTTCTCAGGATTTTGACGGAATGCTCCGCCATACAATTTTGTGGTACATAGATAAGTATAATTCAAAGTGAAAAATTAAAGATTAAAAATTACTGTTAGCCATGACTCAATTTTTAATCTTTAATTTTAAATTTTTAATTCTAAAGCGAATAAAATGAGCGATAGAAAATACTGGCTGATGAAATCGGAACCGGAAGATTACAGCATTGATGACTTAAAGGACGATGGAGAGACAGCGTGGACCGGAGTCAGAAACTATGGGGCCCGAAATTTTATGCGGGATGAAATGAATGTGGGCGACGGAGTTCTATTTTATCACTCCAATATCTCAACGCCCGTGATCGTGGGAACGATGGAAGTATGCAGTGAGCCATATCCTGATCCGCTTCAGTTCGATCCCAATTCTAAATATTTTGATGAAAAAAGCTCCGAAAGTGAACCCCGCTGGCAGTTAGTAGATGTTAAATTCGTTCAGAAGTTCGAGAATCCAGTTACCCGTGATGCCATGAAAGAAGAAGCTGCACTGGAAGATATGGAGCTATTCCGCCTGGGACGTTATTCAATAACTCCCGTTCGGGAAAGTGAATGGAAAAAAATCCATGAAATGGCCGGGGCGGATACTAAATAACGTGAGTGCGGTATAATTATCCTCGTTACAGCCTTTGAGTCACGGTCTGATGGCTCTAAGTCCATCTGACCGATTGCTTGATTCGAGTACCCAAGCTTGTTCTTATGCTAATCAAACATCCGGACCCTGCATCTTCGAACAGATGGCTGCTCCATCAGCTCGAATAAGGGAATGTTTAACATGCCTATTGGTCC
>JAKURD010000024.1 GCA_022450045.1 Gracilimonas sp.
GCTTATAATACTTGTTATTCATTGCACAGCAATATGTTACAAAGATTCATAACATGCTATGCTTCACTAGACCCTAAGGTATATGATCTAATTGGAAATATGCCTAAGACAGAACAATTTAATCTCAGTTCTCAGATAAGAAGAGCTGTAACTTCTGTCTCATTAAATATTGCGGAAGGATCTACTGGTCAAAGTGATCCTGAACAAGTTCGATTTATAAGATACGCTCATCGATCACTTATGGAAGTTGTGGCATGTCTGATTTTGATGAAAGAGAGAGGTTATATTACAGCAGATAAACATGATGAGTTATATAAGAACTCAAAAAAATTATCAGCTAAATTGTTGGCAATGAAGAATTATCTGAAAAATAATTATAATGTAAATGAGGAGGGTGAAGACTTTGATGCCGAGGATTGAAGAAAATTGGTCGTGCGTCACCTGTCGTTCGTCCAAAAATATTTAATACTATAGTTTGTATATTTAGTCGAATAAAAAATAAGAGGAAATACTATGCAATTTGGATTTGGAATGGGACCTGATACGTCTTGGATGAGAGAAGAGCTAACCAAGTACGGAGTGGAAGAACTTAAAACTCCTGAAGAGGTAGATCGCGCCATGAAGGAATACAAAGGCACTATGCTTATGGCGATTAACTCGGTATGCGGATGTGCGGCAGGAAATGCACGTCCCGGCTTAGGAATCGCTTTGGAAAACGCCGAAGTGAAACCGGACCACATGGTAACCGTTTTTGCCGGGCAGGATAAAGAAGCTACTGCACATGCTCGTGCTTATTTTTCTGAATATCCGCCATCATCACCTGCATTCGCCTATTTCGTAGATGGAGAGATCAAAGCTATGATCCCAAGACATCGTATTGAAGGCCGAACAAAAGATCAAGTGGCTGAAGACCTGAAAATGGTCTTTGAAGCTTTTTCCGGAGAGAAAAAAGAAAAAGCAGCTGAATAGAACACGGATGACACGGAAGCTGTGCGTTTCCACAGATATTTAATTAACGTGCGTTCGATATAATTATCTTCGTTAAAGCCTTTGAGGTACGGTCTGATAGCTCCAGGTCCATCTGACCGATTGTTTGATTTGGGTACCCAAGCTTGTTCTTATCCTAATCCAAGATCCTGCGCCTGTATCATCGATCAGATGGGTAATCCATCAGATCGAGTCCGGTGATGTATAACCTGTCTCAGGTTTGGTTAAATCATTTATTAGCCCCGAAATCTATCTCTTCGCCGGCCCGGAAAATTCGAACCCCATCCGGTTTTCCTTTCTTTCCACCAGGACCAAATTCATGAACGGCTGAGGCTAATTCTTCTTCACTTCGCTCTTCTCCCACTTTGCGTGGTTCTTCTTTGTAAAAACTATCCATATGAAGAGTTTGAGTTGGGAAGGCAAACTCAACACCTACTTCTTTAGCTAATCGTAACACTTCCAGGAAGAAATTATGACGCTGTTGCAGCTCCGTACTCCAGTCCGGGACATTGAAAAATACATAGACCAGCACATCGAGTGAATGCGCTCCAAAAGAATTGAAATGCACTTCGTACATATCTTGCCGGAAATGCTTGTTGGCTTTTACAATAGCCTTGATGCCTTCCACAAAAGCTTCCATCTGCTTGGGTGTGGTTGAATATGTGAGATTAAGCACGGTTTTGAGCCGACGATATCTTCTCAAACCAAGGTTATCGATATCTGCATTCGCAAGGTTGGAATTGGGTACACTGACCAATGAGTTATAAAAAGTACGAATCCGGGTTGAGCGAAACCCAACTTCTTCAACGGTTCCTTCTACATCCCCTGATTTTATCCAGTCACCAATTTTAAACGGACGATCAAGAAAGATGGTCACTGAACCAAAGAAATTAGCAAGCGTTTCGCGGGCTGCCAGAGCCACTGCCAATCCCCCAATACCAAGTCCGGCAATAAGTGAAGCCACATTGATACCATTATTCTGTAGGATGGCGATCACTCCCATTATCAATACAAAGAACCTAAGTGTTTTTCGGATGAGTGGAATAAGCTGATCGTCAAGCTCAGTCTCAGTTTTGGAAGTTACAACCGTAAGATATTTTGAAAAGACATCAGCCAAGTTATAGAACAACCAAACAACGGCAGCAGATAATGCAATTTCAAGAAATACAGAGATCGCTTGGCTGACTGTTACTGAAAACTGAAGGTTCGAATAGGTTAACAGAAAAAAAACTGTTACAAAAATATAACGTGAAGGTTTCTCGATGCTATCAATGAGGTCGTCATCCCAGGAAAATTTGGTTTTCTTTGCCAGCCGGCTGACGTAGTTATCAAGAAAGAATTCAAAGACCTTCATTAATACAAGTCCGATGAGAATCCAAAAGAATACTGCCAGGTACTGCCATATCTTGATTCCAAACCATTCATTGGTGGTCCATTCCGGCAGCTGATCGATCAGAAAGGTAAACCAGCTTGAAAATGTATCTGAATATAACTCCGGTATGGCCTGGATGGTTGACTTAGAAAAGACCCACTCATTTTGTGAGGTCTTTACAAGATAAACCTCGGGCAGGCTTTGAAACAGAATGTATTGTTGAAGTCCAGACAGACTGTCTGTGTAGTTTGGGTTACTTGGGATCGCATCGTAGTCAATGAGTAAGCCGCGTGCGTCTAAAATTTTGAGAAGCCTTTCAGCCAGTTCCAGTTTTTCAGCCTTACTACCATCAGCCAGCTTCATAGTTGTAACTACATAATCCGGGTTTTTATGTCCGGCCTGTTGCCAGCGCAAAAAGGTATGAACAGTCCGCTGCGGGTTTGCCAGCAGATTTTGTTGAGGAGAAGATTCAGGGGCTTCCTGAAAACCTAGAGCGGTTCCGGAAGTAAGTATGAAGCTTATTAATATTAGAGTCAGTGATCGGATGAGCTCCATTTTAAGATCTTTAATTAATTATTCGATTATGTTCGAAATTAATAAAACTATGGATAGGATGAAGGAAGAAACACAGACAAAAAAGGCCCCAATGCAAAGCATCGGAGCCAGGTTATTTTTGATATTGATTCCGGTGATTGGTGGCATAAAATCAACACTCACTTAGGGAATTATTTTCTACTCATCATCTTTACCTTTCTTTTTGATCTGATCAGATGGAGCTATTTTTTTGAAAGCTTCAAAGAAATCCATGGGAAGTGGAAGGAAAGCAAAAGTGGCATTTTCCTCGCTGATCTCATTCATGGTTTGCAGGAAGCGAAGTTGCAAGGCAGCCGGTGCTGTTTCGATCATCTTGGCAGCATCTACCAGTCGTTCTGCGGCTTGGAATTCACCTTCGGCATTAATGACCTTCGCACGACGGTCACGCTCGGTCTCAGCCTGACGGGCCATGGCACGTTTCATGTTCTCGGGAAGAACCACATCACGAACTTCCACAGAAACCACTTTAATTCCCCAGGGATCGGTTTGGGTATCAATATTCTGCTGAATTTGTTTGTTGATTTTCTCGCGATTGGCAAGCAGTTCATCCAGTTCAACCTGACCAATGATGCTTCTTAACGTGGTTTGGGCCAGCATTGAGGTGGCGTGAATGTAGCGTTCAACCTGTATCACGGCGGCCTCAGCATCTACTACGCGGAAGAAGGTAATGGCATCCACGTTTACAGTTACGTTATCTTTGGTGATCACTTCCTGCCGGTCCACATTTATAGTGAGTACTCGCAGGTCAACCCGTTCTACTTTATCGATAAATGGGATCAGCACGATAAGACCGGGGCCTTTCACACTTTGGAATTTACCAAGCCTGAATATCACGGCTCTTTCATATTCGCGCAAGATCTTAAAGATCTGGGGTGCTAAAAGCACGAGAAAAACGACAAGCGTAATTACCCAGGTTATATATCCTGAAAAAATTTCAGTGGACTCCATGGTCAATCTCCTTTTTTGGGGTGTATGGTTTTACGGTGACGGTCAGTCCTTCAAACCGGACGATTTCGCACCATTCGTTTGATTCAATTTCTTCGCCTTCGGTAATGGCATTCCAGTATTCACCGGAGATCAGAACACGGCCGGAGTTTTCATTTACCTTATCGATCACTTTGGCCTTTTTGCCGATCAGAGACTCCAGTCCCGTTCGGTGCCCGGTAAACTGCGCTTTAATCCCGGAAGTGGCGATCCATCCAAAAAATATCACCATCAATATGGTAGCCGGAACCAGCCAATACCAGTCCAGTTGCATTTCCTGGGGGAAATCCTGGAAGAGCATCAAAGCTCCTAAAAAGAATGAGACGGCGCCTCCGGTCATAAGAATTCCAAATGTTGGGGTAAATGCTTCCAGTACAAATAAGACAATAGCCAGGCCAATTAAAATAAATCCGGCCACATTTATTGGCATAGCCGCCGAACCATAAAGTAATAATATCAAAGCAATAACGCCTGCCATTCCGGGGACGATAGCACCGGGGTTGGTAACTTCACCTACAATGCCATAAATAGCAACCATAGTTAATATCAACATAATTTCGGGGCGCATGATGAAGCCAAAGAATCTTTCCGCAAAGCTTTCCTCCAGCTGCTTGATGGTAGCCTGTGCAGTACTAAGTTTTCTCCCCTCAACTTCCATGCCGTCAATTTCAACCAGAAGCTGATTCAGGTCTGAAGCAATCAGATCAATGACGTTTAGTTCAAGTGCTTCTGTTTCGGTGATAGCTTCTCCATCTCTTACTGCAGATTTAGCCCATTCGGCATTACGATCTCTTTCTTTGGCAATGTTTTCGATGAAGCTTTCAGAGTAATTAAAGATCTTTTTCTGCATCACCGTATCCTGCTGCCCGCCACCCATTGAAACGGGTGAGGCTGCCCCTATGGTCGTAGTTGGAGCCATAGCTGCAATGTGGGCCGCCAGTGTGATGAAGGTTCCGGCGCTTCCGGCATTGCCACCTGAAGGAGTTACATATACTAGAATAGGCATTTCGGAAGCCAGCATTATCTGTACTATATCTTGTGTTGAGGTAAGCAATCCGCCCGGTGTATCAAGCTCGATGATCAGAGCCTGAGAATTATTTGAAATGGCATTCTCAAGGCCACGTGAAATATAATTTGTAGTGGTTGGGCCAATGGCACCTTTGATAGTGATGACTGTGACGTTGGTTTCACCGGTAGAATCAGGTTGAACAGTTTCTGCAGCTAATGGAAGTGCAGATACAGCTACCCAAGTTAATACCAACACTATATTTGTTATCCACTTCATGCTAACTAAATGATTGCCTGTTTTGAAAGGTTCCATGATTGTAAGGAAAGGATGTGAATTTTTAAAGAAAAACCAAACTAATATCTGCTAATTCTTATTCATTACGGATAGCTTCCACAGGATTGATGGTTGCAGCTTTAAATGAGTGATAACTTACTGTTGCAAGAGCAATGAAAATAATAACACCGGCTGATGCCACAAATACTATGGGAATATTGGTGGACAGATCAAAGCGATAGGGAAAATTTTCTAGCCAGCGGGTAGCGGCATAATAGGTAAGCGGCCAGGCGATCAAATTCGCTAAAGCAACTAATAGCAGAAATTCTTTTGAAAGCAGCGATATGATATTGCCAACAGAAGCACCAAGGCTTTTTCGAATTCCGATCTCTTTTCGTTTTAGCTGGGCTGAATAAGAAGCCAATCCCAACAACCCCAGGCAAGCAATGATGATAGATAGAATTGAGAAAGCGGTAGCAAGGGAACTCATGGTTTGCTCTGCTTCAAAGATCTCTGCAAGGCGCTCATCCAAAAAGCGATACTCAAATGGATCTACTGGATTGATCTCTTTCCAAACTTTTTCCAGGTGGTTCAGCGCGGCTGATGGATCTCCGGGCGCGATCTTGACAGCAGTGTGTTCCACTGAGCCAAGTATGGCTCGTGTGCCTTCTACCAATTTAACAACCAAAGGCTCGATCTCTTTTTTGAGAGAAGTGTAGTTGAAGTCTTCGATCACTCCAACCACTGTAAATGGCTTTCGTTCACCTTCGGGCGGGTAATAATAAAAGATCTCACCAATGGCTTCCTCGGGAGTTTCAGCCTCCAGTTTCTTAAGCATGGTACGGTTGATGAGAATGCTTTGGTCTGCATCTGAAGGAAAATCTCGCGAGAATGTTCGTCCGGCTATGATATCTATATTAAAGGTTTCAACGAAATCGTGTGTAACATGCAGGACTAAATTAGTGGCATCTTCACGTTCACCGGTTCCGGCTGGTGCATAACGGTAGAACTCTTGTTCCTGAGTTCCGGGAATTTTTCCAAGGCCGGTTATGGTCTGAATTTGAGATTGACTTAGGGCCTGTTCTTTGAATGTTTCAAATTCCCAGGAGATGAGATTTTGATTGGTTGGGAGTAAGAGAATATTCTCTTCATCAAAACCAAGATCTTTGTTTTGAATATACTGCAGCTGTAAAAAGATCACAGCGGTTCCGATAAGCAAGATCACGGAAAGGGTGAACTGAAAAGTAACAAGTGCTTTTCTGAATAAGCTTCCGTTCGTGCTGTTAGATATTTTGCCTTTTAGAACCTCGGAGGGCCTAAATGATGACAAAAATAAAGCGGGGTAAGAGCCCGAAAATAAGGCTACGATCACCGTTAGAAGCAGTAAAGCCGGTATGGTAAATATATTTTGAGTTAGGCTGAATGTGAGGTTCCTTTCCGTTAACTCATTGAAGAAAGGAAGAGTAAGATAAACCAGTACACACCCAAACAAAATGGCGATGAGTGTTACGAAAAAGGATTCACCAATAAACTGATTAAAAAGCTGTTTACGATATCCTCCCATCACTTTACGCAGGCCGACCTCTCTGCTGCGCTCCAGCGACCGTGCCGTAGAAAGATTCATAAAGTTGATGCAGGCAATGATGAGTACAAATCCTACTACAGCAAGCAGGATGTAGATGTAGAGATAGGAACTGTTGGGTTGCATCTCATGATCTCTGTTCGAATAAAGATGAATATCAGTTATGGGCTGCAGTTCAATTTGAACCGTTTCGTCCGAAGGCCATCCTGAATATGCGTAATAATATTTTTCAGCAAGAGTATTTAACTGTTCTTCAAGTTGTACAGGGTTTGCAGACTCATCCAATAAGATATACGTCCAGATCGGATTCCAAAACCAGCTTTGATCATAATCTGGGCTGTTTGCGTAGATCTCATCCAGGCTGGTGTATGAAGCCAAAAGGTTGATATCCATATGAGATTCCTCAGGCCAGGCTTTCATGATGCCTGTCACGGTAAACTCCCGGATTCCATTATAATTGAGGGACTTACCCATGGGGTCTTCATCACCAAAATATTTATTAGCAAGTTCTTCTGAGATCACTATTGTAAGCGGATTTTTAAGAGCTTCAGAAGGATTTCCGCGAATCAGTTCTCCTGAGAAAACTTCAAAGAATGTGGAATCGGTGAAATAGAAATTGCTTTCCCGAAAAGCAATGCGCTTTTCCCGGTTAATAATGGAATGCTTGGCTTCCTGCCGGTCAAAAAAGCGAACGGAGCTTTTTACCAACCCGGGGAATTCAGCATCAATAACGGGGGCAAGCTTAAAAGGGGTAGAAGCCTGCTCTTCTTCCCGTTCTGATGAAGTTGTGGTTTGTACTACCCGATAGATCCGGTCGGAATAGGTGTGAAATTTGTCATAGCTCCATTCATTAAAAACATAAAGAATGATGAGAATACAAGTGGCTAACCCAATGGCAAGGCCTGAAATATTTATAAAAGAATACACCTTTTTTTTAAGGAGATTTCTTATCGCGATCTTGACATAATTTTTGAACATTAGCTAATCCTTTTTTCAGCCAGCCGATAAATTGACGAATTTTTTTATCAAAGAAACGGCTGATTTTTAATACCCTAATTTATCTGAAGGAAAAGAGAAATGAGTTTACAATTTGTTACAAAAAATTAAAATTATCTAATATTACCGGAATAAATTAAGAGATCGACAACACCGATAGTAAAGTTAGGAATTCCCGGATTCTAAGAATGGAAGAACTTGTTCTTCCAAAAGATCAAAAATCGGTTCTTTATAGGTGCGCCTCTGATTAGCTCCGTTTAAAGTTGAGGTTATCACAACTGTGGCGTTAAGTTCGGGGATCAAAAATATATATTGGCCACCAAATCCCCAGGCGAAATAAACTTGATATGTGCCAACCGGCCGGTTCCACCACATATATCCGTAATCATATGGGTTAAAATTACTGCGGGTATAGGTTCTAAAGGAATCCTCTACCCATTCCTTGGAAACGATGCGCTCTCCCTCCCAGCTTCCCCCATTTAGCATCATTTGTCCGATCTTGAGTAAGTCACGAGGAGTCATCGCCAGGTTATTTCCTCCCATGTAATATCCCTGAGGATCTCGATCCCAACCCCCGACCGTGATATCCATTGGCCCGAATAAATGTTCGTTTGCAAAACTGCGAGTGCTTGTTCCGGTTGCTTTGGTTATGATGACCGAGAGTAGATGAGAGATGCCGGTGCTGTACACCATTTTTCCACCGGGCTTTTCTTCGAGGGGTTGATCAAGCTGAAATTCCGCCCAGTTGTCACTAATCACCCAGCGCCCGTAATTCTGAAAACTGGTGGTCTCTAATCCTGCCTGCATGGAAAGTAACTGCCGAATTGTAATCGCTTCTTTTTGCGGATCTGGATTCGCTTCGAAATATTCCGGAAAATAATCTGCTAAGGTTTCATCTAAAGAAATATGGTTTTGATCAACAGCAATACCTGTCAATAGCGTAATGATACTTTTTGAAGCAGATTTAATATTGTAAGGATGGCCAGCAGATGCATTTCGAAAATAAACTTCACCCAAGAGCTGACCATCTTGCTGAATTAGAATACTTCTTAAGGATGAGATGGATTCTGCTTGTTCAAACACCTGTTCAATATTGGTAGTGATATCAACAGATTGTGCCGGCATATAAAGAGGAATAAATACAAAAAAAAGTGAAAACAGGACAGTGCGTTTAAATACAGAAATCATGCAGTATGTTTAAACTTAAAAGTTACAGGGATCTTATCATCAAACGGACTACCAATGTGATAGAGTTCCCACTCAGAATCATAGTTCATGATCCGGTCTCTGAGAATCGATACCAGATCTTCTGAACTTCCATTTTCAGCATTCCATCCAAAAGTTTCTACTCTGAATTTTAAATTTCGTTTTTCGCCGTTTACGTGAACATCCAGGTTAACCACGTTTTCAACATTGGGAACGGTGAATTGTACGCGAATATTATGCATGGCGGGTTAGGTTTTAGTTAACAATGATGGTTTTTATGCCATCAAGAAATGTGCCATCTGTGATTATTCTCGATAAATGGAGTCTGAATGAATTTTATTACGCTCTATGTGTCCATTTTTGTACAGAAGATGTTCAAAAATGTACTTTTTTTAGTGTACTATTTACTCCATCGTGAAAATGGAAGAATAGACCTCCATGCCGTACCAGATATTGCCAATGCGAATATTTTCATCCGGGGCATGCTGGTTGTTATCATGATTGGCAATCGGGACGATCACGATAGGAGTTTGCAGCACTTCTTCAAAATGAAAGATTGGAAGGGTGCCGCCGTAAGATGGGTAAAGGATCACTTCTTCAGAAGCAGCCCGTTCAACTGCGGCTACAACCTGCTGAGCCATGGGGTCATCTATGGAAGTTCGCATGGCAGGATACCCTCCACTGCGAGTAATCTTGGCAATTTTTCTATGGCTTAGTTTAGTTTCCGTATCAGGATCTTCGCGAACTATATGATATCCCTGTTCCCGAATATGAGCCTCTATTTTATCCTGCATTTTCTGCGGGTCGTTTCCTTTTGCGAGACGAATTCCAATTGAAGCGGTGGCCGTAGCAGGAATCACGTTTCGGGCAAGTTCACCGGTATTCCCACTGCTCAATCCCCGTATAGTGAGGGTAGGGTACATAAAACTTTCGATCAGGGAGCGATCTTCAAATTCGGTCCAGCTCAAACCAAGTTCTTCACGGATCTGATCATCATAATCGGGCAGGGTGGCAAAGGCTTCACGGTCTGCCTCTGTAACCGGAGCGGTGGAATCATTGAATCCTTCGATCAAAATTTCTCCTGTTTCATTTTTCATACTTGCCAGGAGATCAGCAAGCATTTGTCCCGGCACGGGTGACCATCCTCCATAATGGCCGCTATGTAATGCGCGTGAAGGCCCGTAAACGGTGATCTCCATACCTGTTACTCCCCTCACCCCAAAAACAACCTGTGGCCGGCCGCTTTGATGTTTTGGTCCGTCGAGGAAAACCCATAGGTCCCCTTCAAATTTGTTTTTATATCGCTCCAGAAATTCTCTTACATGGGGGGAGCCGGCTTCTTCCTCGCCGTCAAAAAAGAATTTGATGTTAGAAGTGAGGGTGATGTCTGACTCTTTTAGAGCGTCAAGTGTAGCGAGTATGGCAGGAAAGGGAGCCTTATCATCTGAGGTGGAGCGTCCATAAATGCGCCACTCGGGATCTATTGGTTCACCAACGTCAGGGAAAGGAATCAGTCGACCGTTTTCCTCCATAGAAGCCGAGTACAGGCTTGGTTCCCAGGGGGCATGTGTCCAGTTTTTAAGATCGGCTGGCTGACCGTCATAATGTACATACAAGATCAAGGTTCGCTTGGCACCGGGGGTATTTATTTCTCCGTAAATAACAGGAGGAACATTTAGTTTGTTGGGCAAGGTCAGCAACTCCATGGAAGCTCCTCTTTTTTCAAAAGCTGAGATCAGGAAATCCGCATTCTTCTTAATATTCTCAATATCGCCGGCCACATTAGGGATTTTTAGCAGCTCAAAATAATCGGATAAAATCTGATGGGAATTTGCTTCTTTATATTCACGGACAGCATCAACTGCAGGAATTTGTGCAGGAGCCGTTAATGGAAGGAAAAAGATCAGTGAGAAGAAAAGAGTACTAATTTTATACATTGGGAGATTCTTTAATGATTGATGTGTCCTTTCAGGATGTTATTGTTCGGCAATGTTTTAATGCTTCGATTACCACCAAGAAAGTCGATGACGGCAACAAAAGCCTGCTCCAAGATATCATAATCTCCCTGTTTCGCAAAAACGATAAAAGTGAAGAGGCGTTCTTTTCCGTTAAAAATGCATATTCTGCCATTAAGTGTAACATCCCGATCAAAACGGACCTCAAGAAAGCCGTATTCAAAAACATGAATTTTGCGACCGGGTTCGATCTTTGATTCGGATTCTTTATGTTTGATCTGCTGCAAAACGGAATTCAGATCAACCGGTGGAGGCGGCAGTTCTTCGGCTTTTGAAAAGAGTATACGCCAATTATCAAGAAATCCTATGAATGCTACCCGGCAGTTTCTCCCTCATAAGGATCTTCTTGAACCAAAGCCCCGTCTCTTAAATTTATGATGCGGTTTCCGTAAGCCGCCATTTTCTCAGAATGAGTGACCTGTATGATGGTAACTCCATCGTCATTTAGCTTTTTGAACATGTCCATGATTTGTTCACTTTGTTCGGAATGGAGGTTGCCTGTAGGTTCATCGGCAAGGATCAATTTCGGATTTCCGATGATGGCTCGTGCAACCCCAACTACCTGTTGCTGTCCGCCCGAAAGTTGCGGCGGGAATAAATCCTTCTTAGCTACAATATTGAAGCGATCCAATATGTCAGCAACCATGGCTTTGCGTTGTTTGCTCTTTACTTTTCGGTAGAGCAGTGGCATCTCAATGTTTTCATAAACGGTTAATTCATCAAGCAAATGATAAGCCTGGAATACAAACCCGATGTGCGATTTGTGATACTCCGATTTTTTCTTTTCGCTGAGATTGTGAACAGGTTCTCCCAGAAATTTATACTCACCTTCCGAGGCATCATCCAAAAAGCCGAGAATGTTTAGTAAGGTCGATTTCCCGGCGCCACTCGGCCCCATGATGGTCACAAACTCCCCTTCTTCAATATTCAGGTCAATGCCTTTCAGGATGAAAGTTCGCTGGAATCGTTTGTCGATGTATTTGTCAATATTTCTTAGTTGGATCATAATTTTAAGCTTTCAGCG
Source organism: Gracilimonas sp. (assembly GCA_022450045.1). Taxonomy (GTDB): domain Bacteria; phylum Bacteroidota; class Rhodothermia; order Balneolales; family Balneolaceae; genus Gracilimonas. The sequence goes on from JAKURD010000024.1 coordinate 12,043, forward strand.
ATCAGCAGTCAGCTTTCAGTCCGCCCAATTCTGACGGCTGAAAACTGATAGATGACGGCTATTATTTATTCACTTCTTAAACTTTCTACGGGGTTAGCCACCGCCGCTTTTATGGATTGCCAGCTTACGGTCAGCAAGGCGATCACCAACGCTGCTACGCCCGCCATTGTAAAAATACCGACGCCAATTTCAATGCTGTAGGCAAAATCTGCCAGCCATTGGGGATGGCGATGATCAACGATAAAGTGACCATTTTTACCACCTCGGTATTCAAAAGAACAACGATCTGTTGCACACCGGCTCCCATTACTTTCCTAATTCCAATTTCTTTGGTCCTTTGTTGAGTGGAAAAAGCGGTAAGTCCAAATAAGCCAAGACAAGCAATAAAAAGTGCAAGCAGGGTCAGTCCACCAAATAACTGTCCCAGTTTCTGTTCGGCTCCATATTGACGGTCCAGTTCATCGTCCAGGAAATAATGCCAGAAATAACTGCCGGGGGATATGCTATTCCAGGATTCTTTGATCTGAGCGATTGTCTTTCCGGTATCTTCACTATGTAGTTTGATCACCGCCATATTAATGTCCTGACTTACGTGGATGATCAGTGGTTCAACAGGATTGTGCAGTGAAGCATAATTGAAATCATCAACTACACCGATCACTTCTCCTTGCTTGGCAACTTCAAATGAAGATCCATCTTCACTAAAATCATACCAGGAGAGTTCTTGCCCAATGGGGTCATTCCAACCTAAATAATTAGCAGCGGCCTGATTGATCACAAATGACTGGGTAGCATCTGTTGGGATTTCTTCATCAAAGCTTCTTCCCATGGTCATTTCCATTCCCAGAGTTTCAATGAAGCCGGGGTTAACGCGCAATGTTCGCATGGTGGGTAGAGAATCAGGAGCCATATCTGCAGTACGAATGGGGTAAAATGGGAACCGTTGTCCGGGAACACTTTGGGCTGCGGAGACTTTTTGCACACCCGGAGTTTTTTCCAGTTCTCCTTTAAAGGCTTGATAATTTTCGGCTCCGGTAATAATGACTTGTTCATCACTAAATCCAAGATCTTTTTCCTGCATAAAATTGAGCTGAGAATAAACAGTTAATGCAGCCACGATCAGAAAAATGGAAACCACAAATTGGAATACTACCAACCCTTTTCTTAGTCCTCCTCCGGATGAAGCAGTTCTTGTTGTTTCTTTTAAGGCATGAATAGGACGAAATCCGGACAAGAAAAAAGCTGGATAACTGCCGGAAAAGGTTCCCACGAAAAGAGCTAATCCGACAAATCCTAAAATAGTGCCCCAGTTACTTTCATAAGGTATAGCTAATGGGTTGCCGGTGAAATTGCTAAAGAAGGGGAGACTGATCTCTACCAATATAAGTGCTACAGACAATCCCATTAAACTGAGTAAAATGGCTTCGCCCAAAAACTGCCCAATAAGTTGATTGCGTTGAGCTCCTAACGTTTTTCGCATCCCAACTTCTTTTTTTCTCATTGTTGAATACGCAGTAGAAAGGTTCATGAAATTGACACAAGCTACTATCAAAACAATGATCGCAATACTTGCTAAAATAAAGACATAATTGAAATTTCCGGTTATAGCTATGTCTTTTTCAGCAGACCCAAAGTAAATGTCATTCAGTGGCTGAAGTTGAGGAGCAGGAAATTCTTCTTCTGTATATTTATCGTATGTGGAGGCGATGGCTGTTTCAACCTGTATTGGCTGTACGTTTTCAGGCAAGAGCATGTATGTATAGAAACCGGCCCAGGTCCAGTTTTCCATCATGTTACCCATGAATGTATGGAGCAACTCAATGGGAACAAGAAAATCATATCGATGATGCGAGTTCAAAGGGACATCTTCAAAGACACCGGTCACTTCCAGATTTTGCCCCCACATGGTTATGGTCTTCCCAAGAGGCGTTTCTTCTCCAAAGTACTTTTCAGCCATTGATTCACTGATCACGATACGATGAGAGGATGAAAGTGCGGTTTCTTTGTCCCCCAGAATCATTGGGTGAGTGAATACATCAAAGATCCCGGGATCGGTAAATGTGATGTTTTGTTCGGCAAAACGTTTGTCTTTATAAACGATATCGGAAGGAGACTTAATGGGCCAGAACCGAACAACATCTTTGGCCAGATCAGGATAATCACTTTTAAAAGTGGGAGCTAAAGTGGGTGGAATTGCTGCAACATCACCGTTTAATACCCGATAGATCTGCTCAGAATTTTTGTGATAGTCGTCATAACTCAGCTCATAATTCACCCATAGGCCAATAATGATACAAGCTGCAAGTCCAACTCCTAAACCAAGTGTATTGATGAATGTGTACGATTTATTTTTCACCAGATGACGGAACGCAATTTTGAGATAATTTTTGAACATAGATTTTGCTTTCAGCGATCAGCGATCAGCCTTCAGTTTCAGTCCGCCCAGTATGACGGCTGAAAGCTGAGAGCTGACAGCTATTATTTATTCACTTCTTAAACTTTCTACGGGGTTTGCTACTGCTGCTTTTATAGATTGCCAGCTTACAGTTAGTAAAGCAATCAATATTGCCACTCCGCCAGCTAAAAGAAAAATGCCGACACCAATTTCTATTCGGTAGGCAAAGTCTGCTAACCATAGGTTCATAGCGTACCAGGCGATGGGGATGGCGATGATAAATCCAAGGATCACCAGTTTCACAAAGTCTTTGGAGAGCAATGCAACAATATTAGCTACGGAAGCCCCAAGTACTTTCCGGATGCCGATTTCCTTGGTTCGTTGCTCTGCTGAGTAGGCTGCCAATCCAAAAAGTCCCAATGCCGCAATAAGTAATGCTAACAGGGTGAAGTAGCCGACGATCTCATTTAGTTTTATTTCTGTTTTATACTGAGTATCGAAAACATCATCCAGAAAAGAATAGGAAACCGGATAACCACTGAACTTCGTAAGAGTTTCGGTTATGTGATCCACCGTTTCGGATAAATTTCCGGGCTGTAATTTTAGCGAAATAAAACGAAATCGATCGGGTTCGAGATACATGGTCAGCGGCTGTATTTGCATATGAAGGGAATGCATGTGAAAGTCTTTAACCACTCCCACTACAGTACCCTTACCTCCCCAGGCAGATATAGATTTACCAACAGCAGAGTCTATATCCCAGCCCAAAGCTTTTACGGCAGTTTCGTTTAGTAGATAAGCTCCCTGAGTGGTATCCGAAGAAATGTCGCGGGAAAAATCACGCCCTTTGATGATGTCCATGCCATACAAATCTGTAAAATTGTAATCTACTCCTGTGATGTATATGGGTTGTTCCTGATCAGGATCTTGGTTGCCTTCCCAGCCCTGTAAAGTGGTTTGGGCATTAATGTTATTTGGAAGTTGATCAGATGAAGAAATCTGGGAAATTCGGGGGGTTTGCAACAGTTGCTGCCGGATGGTTTCAAACTGATTTTCTATTTGAGAATCCTGAATATTGAGCGTAAGGATGTGTTCGCGATCGTATCCCATGTCCGTTGTCTGGATATAATGTAGCTGCTGATAGATCACCATGCTTCCAACTACAAGTATGATAGAGGTGGCAAACTGTCCAATGATCAATAAATTTCGAAGATTCGATTGACTATTTTCTTTTGCCGATCCTCCTTTTAAAGCTTTATGAGGTTGTAAGCGAGTTACAAAAAAGGCGGGATAGCTCCCGGCTATTAACCCGGTAATGAGTGTGCTGCCCAGTATCATCGTAAGGAATTTAGGATCCTGAAGGTAGGAGAGATCCAGAGGGCGTTCAACCAGTACCTCAAATATGGGCAGGATCATTTCAGATAAAAACAGAGCCAAAAACAGAGCCAGAAAAGCTGAAAGCATGGATTCACTCAAAAACTGAGTAATCAGTTGCCGGCGATGGGCTCCAATTACTTTCCGAAGTCCTACTTCTTTGGCACGCTTGATGGATTGTGCCACGGCAAGGTTCATATAGTTGATGGCCGCAAGTAGAAGCACAAGCACCGCAATTCCTGCAAAAAGATAAATATAGATTATGCTATTATTAGCGGAGAGTTCAATATTTACGTTAGATCGTAAATGAATATCTGTTAAGGGTTGTAAGTAGTATTTATGATCGTTTGAAGAATACTTGGAAATGAATTCAGGAAATTTGGCCTGTAGGTGGGTAGAATTTGCTCCATCTTCAAGTACTATGTAAGTAAAAAATCCGCTGTTTCTCCATTCTTCTATATTCCGGGCATATATTTCATCAGAGCTTGCAGGAGTGATAAAATCGAAAGAGAAATGGGAATTCGCAGGTACTTCTTCGATAACACCTGTAACGGTGAATTCCATACCATCATTTCTGGTGATGGTTTTTCCCATGGGGTCTCCATCTTCGAACATTTTATTCCCCAGATCCCTGGTAAGAATAATAGAATTGGGAGAGGTTAATGCGGTTTCGGGATCTCCTTCAGATAACGGAAAGGTGAACACACTAAAGAATAATGGAGAAGCAATAATGCCACTTTCATTGAATGTCCGGCCTTCAGCCGTTAGAAAAAGATTGCGTTTTGCAATGGTGGTAGCAGTTTCTACTTCCGGGAAATCATTTAGGATCGCTTCTTCAAGAGGGGCCGGCGTAATGGCAAAGTGATTGGTGCCGAGGTAAAAGTTATCTGGTTGTTGAACATTAACCCGGTATGTTCTGTCAGCCTTCTCATTAAATTCGTCAAAACTGATTTCATAGCGAATATAGGCTGTAATCATGATAAAGCAACTTAATCCAATGCCCAGTCCTAAAATGTTAATGAAAGAGTATCCGGGTTTTTTTATAAGATTTCGAAAGGCAACTTTGAAATAGTTTTTGAGCATGATGTAAATGTAAAGGTGTTTAGCTGCGACCGTGTTTACGTGTTTATGAACGTTCAAACATTAACACGTAAACATGTATTCAACAAGCGTGCCAAGAGAAGAAGAACTACTTAAAATGGTGTTGAAGGCAACTTTTAACACAAAGAATGTTCAATATGCTACACCGGGTGTCCGAATGTGAACATCGGGATTTGAGCTTTTGCTCGTTAGTCTTCAGCTTTCAGTTTTTCCTCTATAGATAAAACTGAAAATTAAAGACTGATAGCTGATTGCTATTAATCACTCACTCACTCACTCTTTAAACTCTGAACAGGATTAACCAATGCAGCTTTTATGGATTGCCAGCTCACCGTCAGCCATGCAATGATTACAGCCAGTAAGCCGGAGGCTGCAAAAACCCACCAGTTTAAACCGGCATTGTATGCAAAATCTGAAATCCATTTATCCATCATCCACCAGGAAACAGGGATGGCGATGAGGATGGCAATCAATACCAGCTTAGTGAAATCCTTGGTGAGGTGCAGTACCAGGTTTTGAACGGAAGCCCCCAGTACTTTTCTCACCCCAATTTCCTTGGCACGCTGCTCGGCTGTAAAAGCAGACAAACCGAATAATCCTAAACAGGAAATGATGACTGCGAAGATGGTAAAGTATTTGGCCAGATCTCCAATGCGCTGCTCACTGCGATACAGGGCCGCGTATTGCTCGTCCATAAACTCGTAGTCGAATGGGTAATCCGGATTAAATTGTTTATAGACTTGTTCTATCTCAGTAAGAGTATTCTGGATATCTTCGGATTGAATACGTACATATGCTTTCCAGGTGTTTTCAGGAGCTAACCGGAAGAATAAAGGTTCCACCTCATTGCGAAGATTCTGGAAATGAAAGTCTTTAACAAGGCCGATGATCTCGGTTTCATTATCCCAAAGAGTAATGTATTCGCCCACTGGATTTTCCATGCCCATAATATTCGCGGCAGTCTGATTAATCACAATTCGAGCCGAATCAGTGCCAAATTCTTCAGAGTGAGTACGCCCTGCTAAGAGTTCAAAACCCATGGTTTCGATCAGATTGTAATCTGAGCTTACATTCTCAAATAACACTCGCGTTTCAGGGTCTTTGTCAGGCCACTCAAGTCCCGAGGTATTGGAATTACGACCCATAAATGTAGCACTGGCTCTGGAAGCTGAGTTCACTCCGTGAATGTTGAGTAGCTGATTTTCAAATATATCCCATTGATCATCAATATTTCCTTCAGCAGTAAAAGTGATAAGATTTTCTTTTTGGTAGCCCAGGTTTTTTGTTTGAGTAAATTGAATTTGCTGATACACAATAATAGTTGAAATGATCAAGATGACCGAAAGTGCAAATTGAAATACAACCAATCCTTTTCTTGCAAAAGCTTCGCTCCCGGAAATTTTAAGTCCGCCTTTTAAAGTTTTTACAGCTTCAAATGAGGAGAGATAAAATGCAGGATAACTTCCGGCTACCAAACCTGTGAAAAGGGCCGTTCCGATGAACATGAACAATAAAGATGGTTCCCCATAATCTACAGTGATGGTTTTGTCGGTTAGGTCGTTAAAAGCAGGCAGGCTCAATTCAACCAAAAACATGGAAATAAGCAGCGAGAAAAAAGTGATGATCATCGACTCGCCGATAAACTGCCCGATCAGTGAGCTCTTACTGGCACCGATTGATTTTCGAATCCCGACTTCTTTGGCCCGTTTGGTCGCTTTTGCGGTACTAAGGTTCATGAAATTGATACATGCGATCAGCAGGATAAAAATTGCGACAACCGTGAATAGTCGCACGTAGTCAATTCTTCCTCCGGAAACTTTTCCACTCTCGAACTGACCGTATAGATATTGATCGGCAAAGGGATACACAAACAAGTCCACATTTGAATCTTCATTACGCTCTTTGATGAAATCTTTGATCTTGGTATTGAGTGCGGCGACATCAACATCGGGATATAGTTTAGCAATGGTTCGTGGCCCGTTATTTCCCCACTGTGTAGCCCATTCGTTGTTATCCAGCCAGTCTTCAAATGGTAATATAAAATCGAATTGAAAGCTGGAGTTTTCAGGGAACTTTTCAAATATGCCCGTTACGGTATGAACTTCCGTTCCGTTAATTGTGATAGACTCCCCGACTGCATTTTGCGCTTCGAAATATTTTTCAGCCAGCTCCTTCGTGATAACTACCGAATTTGGATTCGTGATCAACTCTTTCCGATTTCCATACAGGATATTGATGTCCAGGATATGGAAGAAGTCCGGCTGGGCATAGAGGCCATTTTCTTTTAATGATTTCTCCCCTTTGGTAAATAAGTAATCTATATTCCAGGTGTAGGTAGAGACGTGCTGGAATTCAGGAACTTCTTCTTTGAGGGCTTCAGACAAAATACCCGGCGTTGATTGTGTGGTGAATTTTTCGCCTGAATAACTTTGATGTTCCATCACTTGGTAAATTTGATCAGCGTCGGCATGGAAGCGATCGTAATTCAATTCATCGAGCACCCAAAGCAGAATAAGTATACTGCATGCCATCCCAATGGAGAGCCCGATAACGTTAATGAGGAAGGAGCTTTTATGGCGCTTAAAATTCCGAAAAGCGGTTTTAAGATAATTTTCAAACATGGTCTAACCCGATTAATTGGTGATGCGAGTTAGACGTCGAAATTAGAAAAACGTTACAGGATTTTTAGTGTGAAAGTGCGATAGTGTTTCAGTGTTAAAATTTTCCTGAAGAAACTATAACACCGTAACACCAAAGCCCTGCAACATTGATAACTGCATAGCTTTTATGTTGCAGGATATTTCTCCAGGCAATCTTGAGGTAATTTTTTAGCATAAATCATTAGTGTTTAGGTGCGACCGTGTTTATGTGCTAACGTGTTAATAATAACACGTTAGCACATAAACACGTGAATAATCACACATGAAACCCTTCCTGCATATTTTCTGTCACCACGTGGCCGTCAAACAAGTGAATGACACGGCGGGCGTAGTCGGCATCGTGCGGGGAGTGCGTTACCATCACGATGGTTGTTCCGGCTTCATTGAGTTCGGCCAGCAGTTTCATGACTTCGTCACCGTGGTCAGAATCCAGATTACCGGTAGGCTCATCGGCAAGGATGAGTTTGGCGTTTGCCACTACGGCCCGGGCGATGGCTACACGTTGCTGTTGTCCACCGGAGAGTTGTTGTGGAAAGTGATTGCGGCGGTGCATCATCCCCATTCTATCTAACGCCGTCTCTATTTTTTCTTTTCGCTCTGCGGAATCAACTCCAAGATAGAGCAGCGGTAGTTCCACGTTTTCAAAGACAGTAAGTTCATCGATCAGGTTAAAGCTTTGAAAGATGAAGCCGATGTTGCCTTTCCGAAGTTGGGCACGTTCTCTCTCGGAGTGAGTGGAGATCTCATGCCCCAGGAAATGATATTCGCCATCGGAGGGATTATCAAGCAGCCCCATAATGTTCAACAAGGTTGATTTCCCGCATCCCGAAGGGCCCATAATGGCTACAAACTCCCCTTCATTAATTTCGAGGTTTACGTTGCTCAAGGCGGTGGTTTCAACTTCTTCGGTGGTATAGACCTTTTTTAAGTTTTTAGTTTTGATCATGATGTTTGGTTTTTATTGTCGGTTATTTTTAAAAATTTTGTAAGGAATGCAGTTTTAGTTGCTCTTACTGTAAGCTTTCAGCTATCGGTCTTCAGCTGTCAGCTCTTAAAGTTTCAATAAATTCATAAGGGTATAATTATGAGAGATTTTAGAAAGTTATCAGTTTGGCAGAAAAGTCATGAATTAACCCTGGCGGTTTATAAATCCACAACTTCATTTCCAAAAGAGGAATTGTATGGCTTGACAAGTCAAATGCGGCGTTGCTCCTCATCGGTTCCTTCAAATATTGCAGAAGGATGTGGACGAAACACTCAATCTCAGTTAGCACATTTTTTAAATATTGCAATGGGATCGGCTTCTGAGCTTGAATACCAACTGATCCTGTCAAAGGATTTAAGATTTATATCGCACCAAATTTTCAAAGAACAAACAAGTCAGGTGACCGAAATTAAGCGCATGTTGACTTCGCTTCACCAAAAAGTCACAAATGATTAATTTTAGCTATCAGCCGTTAGCTTTCAATTTTTAGTTTTTTGTGCGTTCGATAAAACTGAAAGCTGAAGTCTGATAGCTGACAGCTATTCCAACACTAAAACCTCATTATCACCAAAGGTATCATAGCTCGATGTTATCACTTTCTCGCCCGGCTCCAAGCCGAATTGGACTTCAAAATATTCAGGATTCTGCCGCCCTAATCTAATATCTCTTCGGTACGCACGGCCATCCTCTTCATTTACAACAAATACCCAATTACCGCCGGTGGTTTGGTAAAATCCTCCGCGGGGAATCTGAATGGCACTGGCCGATTCTCCAAGTTCAAGGCGAATTCTCAAAGTTTGTCCGCGGCGTAAATTCTGCGGAGCTTCACTCACAAATTCCATATCCACTTCAAACTGTCCGTTATTAATGACGGGATAGATTTTGGTTATCACCAGCTGATGGGTTTGTCCGTCAAAAGTAAATGACCCGTTCAGTCCCTGTACAATTCTGGATAGATGATATTCATCGATAGCAACCCGCACTTTATAGCTGCCCAGTATATCTACCTGACCGATGCGTTCGCCGGATGATATTGACTGTCCCTGATTTAATTCGATGGTGCTCAACTGGCCTTCAATGGGAGCGGTAACGGCTAAGTTATCCAGGATCTGTTGTACGGCTTCCAGGTTTTGGTACATGCGCTGTTCAGAATTATTCAATTGCTGCATCTGTGTGATAGTCTGAACCGAGTCTTTTTTATACGATTCATAGGTAAGCTCATACCGGCGTGTCTGATATTCATAATTTTCTCTGGTGGTCTGAAATTCCTCTTCTGAGATCAGGTCGCGCTCCATTAATGTTTGTTGGCGATCATATTGAGCTTTTAGTATCTCCATTTGAGATTTTGCATTCGCAAGCTGTTCCTGAAGCCGGAGGGTGTTCTGCTCCAGGTTAAGCCTGGAATTACGCACATTATTGATCTGATCATACAGCCCGGATGTCTGCTGCATCACCTGTAATTGCAGGCTGGAGTTGGTGAGTGTAAGGATGGTATCACCCTCTTGAATCATCGTCCCTGATTCAAGAAATACCTGCTGCACTACTCCACCTTCGATAGCATCAAGATATATAGTTTGTATGGGTTGAACCGCTCCGGTCACCTGAATAAATTCCTGAAAAGTATCTTCATGTACTTCAGAGATAGTAATTTTATCACGCTCCACATTTAGCGTTGAGCGTACATCCATAAACCAAAAAGCATAAATACTCAGCCCTGCAAAAGCTGCGATAGCTGTAATGGTGATAATACGTTTAGCCGTCCAGGTTTTCTTTTCAATTTTTCGATCCATTCCCATAAGGGTAAAAGCCTAAGTATTTTAAAGTGATTCGATTATCGTTTGCATTGAATATAAGCTTTCAGACCTTAGCCGTCAGCTGTTAGCTTTATTTCAAGATGCGTGCCAAACTAAGCCAACCTGATTTAAATATGAAATAAGGATGATTCTTTCCGAATTAATGTTCACATTCCAACAGTTTGTGTTCGATATCGGACAGTTCGAAGAATCAATGTTATTATTAAGAGTTATTTAAGACCCCTTTGTTACAACTGGTACGAAATTGGCAATGAGGACAGTGTTTGGATTAAAGTGTTACGGTGCTTTCTGAAACTCAAGAAAAATACCGTAACACTTTAACACTGGCGCACTTAAGCACTTAAAAAATGAAAAAAACCGGACGAATTTTAGTTGTTGATGACGATACTGATGTATTGAATGCAGCACGCCTTTATTTGAAACAACATATTGAAAAAGTAGATGTGGAAAAAAATCCGAAACTCATTCCCACATTATTGAAGGAATATGACTACGATACGATACTTCTGGATATGAACTTCACAGAAGATGTAAGCAGCGGGGAAGAGGGGTTAAAATGGCTGGAGATAATTCTTGAAATAGATCCTGATATGGCTGTGGTGTTAATCACAGCCTATGGCGATGTGGAAAAAGCAGTTCAGGCTGTAAAAATGGGTGCTTCTGATTTTGTACTTAAACCCTGGCAAAACGAGAAGCTACTGGCAACGGTTACTTCTGCCATCAATTTGAGTCAGTCAAAGAGGGATTCTCAACGCCTTCGAACTCAAAATGCTGCTTTAAAAGCTGATATGGAACAGCCCTACCAAAATATTATAGGGAAAAGCCGTGCTATGGAACAGGTTTTCCAAACCATCGAGAAAGTAGCGAAAACAGATGCCAATGTGCTCATTACCGGAGAAAATGGAACAGGAAAAGAATTAGTGGCACGGGCACTACACCGGCGCTCTTCCAGAAACGAAAATGCATTTATTACGGTGGATATGGGAGCGCTGCCCGAAAGTCTTTTCGAGAGTGAATTATTTGGACATGAGAAGGGAGCCTTCACCGATGCTAAAGAATCACGAGCGGGCCGATTTGAAATCGCAACAGGTGGTACGCTTTTTCTGGATGAAATTGGCAATATTCCAATCCAGCTTCAGCCCAAATTATTATCGGCATTGCAGACGCATGAGATCAGGAGGATCGGTTCAAATAAAACCACAAAAATTGATATCAGGTTGATATGTGCTACAAATGAAAATTTGGTGAAGCTGGTTGATGATCAGGAATTCAGACAGGACCTGCTGTATCGGATAAATACGATCGAGATCAAATTGCCGCCGCTTCGTGAACGTATAGAAGATATTCCCTTACTCATAGAGCATTTCTTGAAGTATTATAGAACAAAGTATAAAAAGGAACTCGCAGGGATCACAGATCAGGCCATCGGTCATCTTAAAGAGTATCACTGGCCGGGAAACATCAGAGAGCTGGAACATGCTGTGGAACGCGCTGTAATCATGACTGATGAAAAGGAGTTGCAAAAAGGAGATTTTTTACTAACCTCAGTCTCAGATAATGAAAAACAGTTACCGGTGGTTGGACTGAATTTAGAGGAAATTGAAAAAACGGTGATCCGCAAGGCTATGGATAAACATGAAGGGAATATTTCTCACGCGGCCGAAGAGTTGGGATTGACAAGGGCCTCGTTGTATCGAAGGTTAGAAAAGTATGGACTTTGAAAAAGCTGTCAGCTCTCAGCAATATTGAGAACTTGCCTTAGTATTTTGAATGCAAAAAATGCCAAATTACAGATGAAGTATTTAATCAAAAAAATGAAAACCCGTGGCCTAACAGGTTGCGGCTGATAGCTTAAATATGAACTTCCTTAAATCTTTTCGATTCGGAATCCTCGTTCGCGTACTTTTTTTAGTGGCAACGCTATTGGCATTGGTATTTTTAATTCTTGAGACAAGCTATTATGTGAGCATGACGATTCTTGGCATGGTCATTATTGGACAAATTATCACTCTCATAAAATACCTGGAACGAACGAATGTTTTATTAACTCGTTTTCTGGAAGCCATTAGATATTCTGATTTTACCGGTTCATTCCGAAACCACAAGCTTGGTAGTAATTTTGACGAATTGAATGAATCTTTCACTGAAGTGATCGACCGATTCAAGGAAGAGCGCAGTGAGAAAGAAGAGAGTATCCGGTATCTTGAAACTGTTGTTCAGCACATCGGTATTGGTTTGATGTGCGTGAATGGAAAAGGGGAAATTGTTTTGTTGAATACTGCTGCCAAAAGGTTGTTCAAAATTGCGACACTGAGAAGATTGGAATCATTGAAAACCATTTCTGAATCACTTTTTAAAACCATAAAACAGTTAAAGGGAGGAAGTCGGAGCTTAGCGAGAGTTATAGTCCAAAATGAGACGTTACAGCTCGCCATGCATGCAACAGAATTCAGGATGAGGGATGAAGCTTATAAGTTAATCTCCTTTCAAAATATTCATACCGAACTGGAAGAAAAAGAAATGGAGGCCTGGCAAAATTTAACACAGGTACTGGCGCATGAGATTATGAATTCGATCACCCCGATCTCATCACTTTCAGCTACGGTAAAAATGCTATTGGAAGAAAATTTAGAGCCCGATGTTGAAAAAGTAGAGCTGGATAGGGAAACAGTGACAGATGTGACTGATGCCTTAAATACCATAAGCAATCGAAGCCAGGGACTGATACGCTTTGTGAATTCCTATCGCGATTTTACACAGATTCCAGAGCCAAATGTTGAACTTTTTAGTGTGGGGGAAGTACTTCATCGAACAGCAAACCTAATGAAGAGTCAGGCAGATAAAGAAGGGGTTATCATTGAAATTGAAACAGATCCCGAAAGTCTTGAGTTAACAGCAGATCCACATTTAACCGAACAGGTGCTCATCAATTTGGTGAAAAATGCGACCCGGGTTTTAAGTTCTCAGAAGGGTGGTAAAATCAGCTTAAAGGGAGAGATAGCGGAATCCGGACGAGTGATTATACATGTTTCTGATAATGGTCCGGGTGTTAAAAAATCGATGACTGAAAAGATTTTCATTCCATTTTATACCGTTTCCGGTGATGGCAAAACAAAAGGTTCCGGTATAGGCCTCAGTCTTTCCAGGCAAATAATGCGCCTTCACGGTGGCAGCCTCATCTTGAACTCAGAGAAGGGGAAAGGATCAACTTTTACAATGCGGTTTTAGATTTCACCATATAGGTATTTTTTCCTTAATGGCTCCTCAAATTTCTCGATCCCATACCGTAACATGTTTCGCGGCCAGTTTTAAAAAAGCGGGTGGAATGATAGCTTTTTCAGGATCTGCTACTGCTTTTAACTCCTTGATGACTTGGTTAGCGTTCATTAGGAGGAGGATCGATTTTAGATTAATGCGAGTTCGAGAGAAAGAATGTTAGAATAGCTGCAAGATCCATCTGACGGATACCCCGTCTGATGGATGGGCTGATCGATGGTGCAGGCGCAGGATGTTGGAATAGGATAAGGAAAAGACGCAGGTGCTCAAATCAGGCAATCGGTCAGATGGACTTAGAGCCATCAGACCGAGGAGGTAGATTAAACATTCCCGGATTCGATCTGATGGAAACCCCATCTGATCGATGGTGCCGGCGCAGGATCTTGGAACAGGATAAGAACTAAGTTAAAAGGATAAAAATTGAGGCGTGTGGTCATTCCCGTGGAGACGGGAATCTAATGGCTGCCATGAATTCCGTATTCGCTACCTGACCAGCGATAGGATTTCGGGCATTCGCCGCGAAATGACCGTTCAACGTACTCAACAGATAGTCTTTATATCGAATTCACGTTAGGTTATTCATGCAATCTTTTCTCAGCTGAAAGATTTTGATACGCTAACCTTTGAGGCCGTGCCTCAAAGGCTTTAACAAGGATAATTATATTGAACTCACGTTAGATTATGTAATTCCCAAAATATCAATAGTAGGCAAAAAAAATGCTCCGACGCAGAGCATCGGAGCGAGTAATAGTTGAGATATTTTGAGCAACTGGTTTAAGCGAGACACTTGAACAAGTCGTGGTTTAGTCAAATTTATTCATCAGATCAGTGCGTGCCAAAGCAAGTACACTGTAATCCGGCCGGAGCAATGGTGTTTGCATGCCAGTCGAAGCGCTCGTCGTATCCGTCACGTTCCCACCAGAAAGGCAGTCGCTCGCGTTCCTGGTTGCCCACTTCGTTCATAGTAGCAGCATCAAACAAGCGCCCGTTAACCATGGTATGGGTTACAGAGTTGGTATTTCGAATGTTTTCCAGTGGATCTTCGTCAAGTACCACTAAGTCAGCCAGTTTTCCGACTTCAATGGAGCCAATCTCATGATCCATACCCAGGTAATGTGCCCCGTTCAATGTAGCGGCTCGCAAAGCTTCCATGTTGGTCATGCCTCCCTGCTCAAACATCCAGAGTTCCCAATGAGCTCCGAGACCTTGCAGTTGTCCGTGTGCGCCAAGATTTACTTTCACTCCGGCATCCGTAAGCATTTTCCCGGATTCTGCTGTAAGAATATGTCCGTTTTCATACTCCTCATCAGGAATCATGGTTCGGTGTCGTGAACGGGGATCGATCACACTTCTCGGGGTAAAAGTGAGAAGCCTTTTATTTTCCCAAACGTTGGTTTTCTGATACCAGTAATACTCCCCGCTTATACTTCCGTAATTTACCACATGCGTTGGCGTATAACCGGTTTCACTGGCTGCCCAAAGTTCGCGGACATCCTTGTAAAGAGGGACAACAGGAACATTATGTTCAATTCCGGTATGCCCATCCAGGATCATACTCATATTATGGGTGAAGGTTGATCCGCCTTCCGGCATTACCATCATTTCCAATTTCTTGGCAGCCTTGATCACCTGCTGTCGTTGTTCTCTTCTGGGTTGATTATAGCTCTTCACCGAAAAAGCACCCCACGCTTTGGTGCGATTCAGAGCAAATAAGGCATCTTCATAGCTGTTGATCTCCGTTTTGATGGAACCGTCGGCACCATAAAGAATGACGCCCGTTGAGAATACTCGCGGCCCTACCATATTCCCGGCCTTAATGGCTTCGGAATGAGAGAAGATCATCTCAGAGTTTGAAGATGGATCATGAACTGTTGTTACTCCGTAAGCCAGGTTTGCAAAATATTCCCACTGCTGTTGTGGGCTGATTCCCAGCCTGAAATTACCCACATGTGCATGTACATCAACAATACCCGGCATAATGGTTTTTCCGGAAGCGTCTATCACTTTTGCATTGGCAGGAACTTCAACATTTTCACCAACTCCGGCAATTCGATTTCCATCCACTAAAATAGTTCCTCTCTCAATAACCGTATCACCTCTCATAGTGATGATGCGGGCATTGGTGAAAGCGATCATACCTTCAGGTACATAGGTTTTCAGGTCCATTTCCAGGTTTATGCCTTCGGTTGGCGGTTCAGGAAGTGAGTCAGGAGCCCCCACAACAAATTCAAAGGTATTTTCCAGATTTACAGTAAAATATTCCTCACCGAGCGTCCAGTGGACTTTATCACTTTCAGCAGACCAATGCATATGATAACCGGCTTCAGAAGAGATTTGTTTTACAGGAATGGATCGGGTATTTGGATTAAGCTCGATCGTTTTCCCGGTTTTGGGAATTGGGGCAAGATATACTTTGTGAAGGTTGGAGAAAGCCATCCATTTACCGTCCGGACTTGGCGCAAATTCATGTCCATAGCTGGATGTAAAAAGTGTTTGCTCATCATTTCCTGATAAATCCACACTCTTGTATGATTTATTAATGGCACCAAAAATGTATCCGCCGGTTTGGTAAAAGATTCGCTCGCCATCAGGGCTGAATTTGGGCAGGGCTCCTTCATCTGTGATCATTGTTGCGGAACCCCCATTCGAAGGGATGGTGTAAATTCCCGAGTTCAGGGTATGAACAAATCCCTGCTGTCCGTTTCCGCTTTCCTTTCTGAAAACGATGGTACGGCCATCTGTACTAAAAGAAGGTTCCCGATAGATGCCTTTCTTGTTAGTCAATTTTGTTGGGGTTGAAGGCCGGGGGCTTTCATTTAATTCAACTACATTTATCGCCCCCATATCTTCATCACTCCAGGAAACATAGACAATGGATTTCCCATCCGGAGAAAAAGAAGGCTCAAATTCGAAATCATCAGAATTGGTCACTCTTTTAGGGGTACCGTCCGGAAGCATTTTACTCCAGAGATGCCCGGCTGCGCTCCAAATCAAGGTCCGCCCATCCCGAGAAGTTCTAAGCTGGCGAACCGCTTTTACGCGAAATTCTTCAGGGGCAATATCCTGCTGAAATCTGACTGCTTTAGCAATCTCATGGCTGGATTCTGCTTCAAAAGGAATGACTTCAGACTCACCGGTTTCAGTATCAATTTTATTGATCTTACCATTAGCCCAGGCAATGATATGTTGATTATCTGGTAACCAGTTGAAATTAGGATAGACTCCAAAAATAGCCCATGCTTCTTGCTGGTCTTTGCCCATATTCTCATACACCGGCCATTCACGCCCTGTGTCCAGATCACGCAGAAAGAGTACTGATTTAGTTCGAACTCTACGTACAAAAGCCAGTGTTTCTCCATCGGGAGAAATTTGAGAACGAACAGCACCCCCATTTCCTCCGGTCACCGTTTCGATCTCACCGGTTTCACGGTCATAACGACGGATTACATAAATCTGACTGTTTGGGTCTTTGTTGTATTGAAAAAATCCACCGGGATATACATCCTGACTGTAATAAATATAACGCCCATCAGGAGATACCCAAGGCTCACCGATATCCTGTTGCTCATTTGCTTTTTCTACAAGTTGAATTCCTGCTCCTCCGCTTTTGTGATACATCCATATCTCACCGGCACCTAAAGAACGGGTGGATGAAAAATGTTTTTTAGCGATGATGTACTCTCCGTCGGGTGTCCAGACTGCATTATTTAGAAGCCTAAAGCTTTCATCTGTAATTTGCCGGGCATTATCCCCGTCAAGATCCATAACCCAAATATTGTCTCCGCCACCGGCATCACTGGTGAAAAGGATCTGTATTCCATCAGGGCTGAACCGTGGCTGGATCTCATAGGCACCCCCTCCACGCAATAGCTGTGCCTGACCACCTTCAACAGGCATAATAAATATGTCGCCTAAAAGGTCGAATACAATGTCTTGTCCGTCAGGACTTACATCCAGGTTCATCCATGTTCCCTCATCGGTAGTAAAGGAGAGTTCTGTAGTCTCGCCCAGGTCAGGATTCGTGACATCCCAGTTATCTTGGGCAAAGAGGGTAGTTACAGAAAATAGAAAAGCGAAAAATAGAGCAGAAAATTTCATAAGTAGTAAAATTGATTTAATTACCTCGGATTATACTAATTGTTGAAATTAATTGTGATAAATAGTCTAATGTCATGTCCATGTTCCGTTACCGCCCAGAATACTGGTTGGTGGTTACCTATTGCCAATCCGAACAGGATATAGATAAACAATGTGATTAGGCTATGGGAATGGAAGTGTAATCTGCGCCAAGGGGTTGCAACCCTTTGGCGACATTTCATAGATAACTCAACATTATAATAACGTGAATTCGAGATAAAGAATTTTAAAAGGCTATGAGATCCGCCAGACGGGTATCCCACCTGATGGATGGGGCTGATCAATGATACAGGCGCAGGATGTTAGATTAGGATACGAACTGAACTTAGTACCCTGTTCCAACAATCGGTCAGACGGCTTGGAGCCGGCAGACCGGGAAGTAGATTAAATAACCCCGAACTCGATCTGATGGATTACCCATCTGATTGATGGCGCTGACGCAGGATGTTGGATTAGGATAAGGAAAAGACGCAGGTGCTCGAATCAGTCAATTGGTCAGATGGGCTTGGAGCCGTCAGGCCATGCCTCAAAGGCTTTAACGAGGATAATTATCTCGAACTAACATTATAATAGTGTTCTATTCTAAAAGGTTAAAAAATCCCTTTCCGGTCAAATCGAATAGGCTGTGGAGATCCTAAAAGATGGGGAACAATCAATAGTAAAAAATTATCCCGAGAACAGTTACTATTTCTCCTTGAATTTTCTGATGAAGTTTTTAGTGAAGTCTGAAAGCACAAGTCGGCCGCTGATCTCAGCTCTTTGTTCCAAAAGAAGATCCCAGTTCTCGGTTCCTTTCCACAGAATGGCTTTTAGGTCACGCATAGCTTCAGGACTGCTCTTGGCTAACTGGACGGCCAATTCTCTTATAGCCTGATCCAGATCATAGGTTGACCCATAGGTTTTATTAAAAAGGCCGTTATTCAAAGCCCATTCGGCAGAATGCCAATTAGTGGCATCTATTGAAAGGGCAGAAAATGCACTTTTACCGACCTTACGCTCCACGGCAGGACCGACAACAAAAGGTCCGATTCCTAATGCCAGTTCGCTGAGTTTTACATCGGCCTTCTCTTCCGCTATGGTATAATCACCGGCAGAGGCGATCCCAACTCCACCACCAACCGTTTTACCGTGAACCCGTACAATGATGAGTTTCGGGCAGGTTCGCATGGCGTTAAGAACAAGAGCAAACCCCATAAAGAACTGTTTGCCGGTTTCATAATCTTCAATAGCAATTAGTTCATCAAAAGAGGCTCCGGCACAAAATGCACCGTCTCCGCGGCTTTTGATTATGAGAACACGAATTTCATCATTTTCACCGGCTTCAGTGATGGTTTGTGCCAGTTTTCTTAGAATGGCTCCCGGCAGAGAATTCCCTTTGGGATGAAAGAACTCAATGGTTCCAATGTTATTCTCGATGGTAAGATTTACCGCTCCGTTTTGTTCACTCATTATTCAATTCAAAATTTAAAATTTAAAATTACCTAAACCTCATCAATATCTAATTTGTTCTTCCTCTTCATCAATGTAAGGATGGTGTATTCCGCAACCAGCGCATTATCCTGATTCGTTACTTCCACATCCCAGTACACCACACCGAATGGAAACTTGTCATCTTTCTTTTGCTGGCGGACGTTCTTCCGTTTCAGTATCAGCTTAGCCTGAATAGTATCACCGGGGAAAACAGGAGCCACAAACCGCAGATTTTCCAAGCCATAATTCAGCATCACCGGACCTTCAACCGGATCCACAAACAAGCCGGCTGTTGCAGAAAGTACGAAATAACCGTGGGCTACGATCTTGCCAAACAGCGATCGTGCCGCAGCTTTGGGATCGGTATGGGCGTAGAAATGATCTCCACTTAATTCAGCGAATTCCTCTATGTCCTTCTCAGTTACAGTGCGCTTTTCGGTGGTCATTGCTTCCCCGATCTCCAACTCTTCAAAATATTTTTGGAACGGATGTTTCTCGGATTCCTGTGTTTCGGCCCCTTTGATGTGTTGCTTCACAATGTTCCTCAAAGTGGTGGGTGATCCCTGTAAGGCAATGCGCTGCATGTTGTGAAGAACTGCCCGGGCGCCCCCCAATTCCTCTCCGCCTCCGGCATGTCCGGGGCCGCCATGAACCAGCGAGGCAATAGGCGAACCATGTCCCGTAGATTCGTCGGCTGAATTTCGGTTGATCACCATAAATCGTCCGTGGTAGGGAGCACAACCCATCGTAACTTTATGAGCGAGCTCATCATCTGCTGTAAAAAGAGAGCCAACCAACGAGCCGTTGGCTTTATTAGCAATATCGATAGCTTCCTGCGTATTTTTGTAGGGCATCACGGTGGTCATTGGACCAAATGCCTCGAGTCGATGTACCTCATCTACCTGCATGGGCTGGTGACAAACGAGAACCCGTGGATTTGTGAAAGCTCCATTTAGCTCATCATTTGATATATATACAGTTTCTGTGATCTCAGAAAGCTGCTGAAGCTGCTCTTCAAATCGCTCAGCTTGAAGTGAACTTGCCAGTGGCCCCATTCGGGTTTCTTTCTGTCCAGGATCACCGATGGTGGTTTTCTCCAGCCGGGTTTTCAGAGCTTTGATAACCTCATCTTCCAGATGCTCCGGAACGATCGTTCTTCGAATGGCCGTACATTTTTGACCGGTTTTAACGGTCATTTCACGAGCTACTTCTTTGATGAAGATGTCGAATTCTTCCATATCGGGAGTGATATCTTCTCCAAGAATAGAACAGTTCAGCGAATCAGCTTCCAGGTTGAATTGCACATTATTGGCAATGATATTCGGATGGGTTTTTAGTTTCTGTCCGGTTAAGGCTGAGCCAGTAAAAGCAACGGAATCTTGGCTTTTCAGATGATCGAGTAAATCGCCGGGCTTGTCGGCGGCAATAAATTGAATTGTTCCTTCCGGGAGAATTTCAGATTCCACCATATCCTTGAAAACTTCCCATGCAAGGTAAGAGCCGACCGGAGATGGCTTAACAATAACCGGCATTCCGGCGATGATGGCAGGCGCCAGTTTCTCCAGCATCCCCCAAACCGGGAAATTGAAAGCATTGATGTGAACAGCGGCTCCATGTTTGGGTACGCAAATATGCTGCCCCATGAAAGAGCCTTTGCGGGAAAGTCGTTCGGTGTCGCCCTCCACATGCCATGGCAGATCCGACAGCTCGCGTCGCGATTTACTTGAAATCCCAAAAGCGGTAAGTATTCCACCTTCAATATCGATCCAGGAATCAGCTCGCGTGGCACCAGTATGCGTGGAGATTTTGTAATATTTTTCTTTGCGCTCCATCAGGTATTGCCCAAGAAACTTGATCTTGAATGCCCGCTCGTGGATGGTCATCTCTCGAAGTTTTGAGCCGCCTACTTCTCGAGCATATTCGAGCGCTGACTTATAATCGATGTCAGCTTCAACCATTTTGGCAATCGGTTGATTAGTAACTGCGCTTATGAGATCTTTTTCGGTTCCTTTTTCTAACCACTTACCTTTTATGTAACTCGCTACTTTCATTTCAATCCCAACTAATTCAATATTTAAAATTTAAAATTACTTCGACTTACCCCACGTCTCATAACCCATTTTCTGATCTTCTCTATTCTCAGGGACTTTTCGAAGTGGCTTGCATTCCTTAAGTGTAGCTTGTAATTCTCCGGGAAGCTCTTGATAGAGTCCGGTACCCTTCGATTTCCAAGAAGCCATTTCATCGGTCACATCTTTAACGATCTTTGCCGGATTCCCAACCACTACTTTTCGATCAGGAACCTCCATCCCTTCAGGGACAAAAGCTAAGGCTCCAATAATCGATTCTTTTCCGACTTTCACATTATCCATAACTACAGCATTCATCCCGATTAGGCAATTTTCACCAAGGTGCGCTCCGTGGATAATAGCACCATGTCCTACATGAGTGGATTCCTCTAAAGTCACCGTAACTCCGGGAAACATATGGATGGTACAATTTTCCTGGACATTACAACCATCCTTGATCAAGATCTTTCCCCAGTCTCCACGAATAGCTGCACCCGGACCGATGTACACATCCTTGCCAATAATTACATTGCCTGTAACGGTGGCTTGTGGATGCACAAATGCCGTTTCGTGAACGACAGGCTTATATCCATTAAACTCATAAATTGCCATAATTGACCATATTTTGAATCGCAGAGAGCCCAAAGATTACGCAAAGTTCGCAGAGTAAATAAGTAGCGTCCTTGGCGAAGACTCCGCATTCTTTGGGGTGAATTTCTAAGTTTTTTCGAGAATTACTGCCATACCTTGCCCAACTCCAACACACAACATACAAAGCGCATATTTGTGAGACTCTTTCTCATGAAGTTCGACTGTAGCTGTTTGCAATAAGCGCTGTCCTGTCATCCCCAGTGGGTGGCCAAGTGCTATGGCTCCGCCGTTTGGGTTAAGCCGGGGATCGTCATCATCCATTTCCAGCATTCGGGTTACGCCCAGTGATTGTCCGGCGAAAGCTTCATTCAACTCGATGACGTCCATGTCTTCCAGTTTCATCCCGGCGCGTTTCAGTACTTTTTGAGCTGCTTCTACGGGACCCAATCCCATTATTCTTGGTTCAATTCCTGAAACAGCGTGGGCAACAATCCGTGCCTTAGGTTTCAATCCAAAATCTTTAACTGCTTTATCAGAGGCTATCAACAAAGCTCCGGCACCATCATTCAATCCGGAAGCATTACCTGCTGTTACGGAACCGTCTTTTTTGAAGGCCGGGCGGAGTTTAGCGAGTACTTCAGTGGTGGTATCAGGACGCATGAATTCATCATGCTCGAACAGATATGGATCCTGTTTTCTTCGGGGAATTTCTACAGGTACAATTTCTTTAGCAAGTCGACCTATATCCCGCGCTGCTCCAGCTTTTTGTTGACTCCAGGCGGCAAATTTGTCCTGATCTTCGCGGCTGATATTATGCATCTCAACCACATTCTCTGCCGTAATTCCCATGCCGTCCGTGCCGTACATTTCCTCCATCTTTGGATTGATGAATCGCCAGCCAAAAGTGGAGTCGTACATTTCCGTAGTTCCGGAGTAGGGAGAAGATCCCTTTCCCAGAACGATCGGTCCGCGAGTCATGTGTTCCACTCCGCCGGTAATGAACAGACCTCCTTCTCCCGCTTTGATGGCATGGAAGGCTCTCACTGTTGCACTCATTCCGGAGGCACACAATCGGTTCACCGTTTCCCCGGGGACAGAAACAGGAATTCCTGCTAAGAGAGAAGCCATCCGCGCCACATTTCGGTTATCTTCGCCGGCCTGATTGGCACATCCAAAGATCACATCCTCAATAGCTTCCAGATCAATTTCAGGATTTCGTTCGATGAGTTCCTTGATGGGAATAGCTGCGAGATCATCGGCTCGAATTGAAGAGAGGGCTCCTTTCAGTTTTCCAATTGGAGTTCTGATTCCGTCAATGATGTAAGCTTGTTTCATAGAAATAAGATGTTAGATAAAAGATTTAAGAGAATTTCCTGATTAACGTAAATACCATTTTTTGAATTTCTGTGAGCTCGGTTGAAGTTAGTTCAAATTCATTAGATGACAGATAGCCAAGATTTTTGCTGATAATCAATTGTGTTTCAAGTTCAGAACAAGAGTCAAATTAAATATTTAGGAAATGGTGAAATTCATTGTCAGAATTCCTACCCGTACCCTCGGCAATATTTGAGCTTATTGAGACTGCACTTTTTCTCATTTGAGTAATAAGTCCAAATTTTTCTTCAGTAGGAAAGTTCTTAGTTATTTTATAAATAGTTGTTGACAATTCAATTCCTCTTTTCCAAACTTCTAATTGTTTGTAATTATGCATTATACAGCCTCTTTATTTTAGAAGTTAATCATTTGTCTTTCATCTCATATCTCCCATATATTTTCTATAAACCGTGCCTCTGAACTCTGCTGCTAATTCTTCATCTTGGTTGAAAATTCTGACTTTATAAACACCGATGGTGCGGCCATTTTGGAGCTCATAGGTTTCAGCAATTAGCATATCTCCAACATTTACTTTCTTGGTATAGTTTATGTTGTTTTCCAGCGCAAGGGATATAGACCCTCGGGAATTAGAGGCAAAAGCGAGTGCACTGTCAGCAAAAGAAAATGTAATCCCTCCATGACAAACCCCAAATCCATTCGTCATTTCATCCCGGACTTTCATGGAGAGTTTGCAGTAGCCCGGGGCAGAATCCAGCACTTCAATGCCCATCCATTGGGAAAAGGCATCGTTTTGGAGCATGTTATTTATTATGGTCTTTGGTCTCTTACTCATAGTTGTTGGTTATGAAAGCTGAAGCCTTATAGTTGAGAGCTACTACTCATAAAAACTCTTCTGCTCTGCCACCATTTTTTTTAATAATGGATTTGGCCGATACCGGTCTTCCCGGTATTCAACCTGAAGAGCTGTCATTCTATCGAGTACATTTTTGAGACCGATCTCATCTCCCCATTTGAGTAAACCTTTGGGATAATTCACTCCGTTTTGCATTGCCAGATCCACATCTTCAATAGAGGCAATGTTCATAAATACGGCATCACATGCTTCATTGATTAGCATGGTGAGTATTCGATCGAAAATTTCTTGCCCAAGTTTTTCATCCTTCTCCGGAACAGGATTCCTGGATTCGTCTTTGTAATTATAAAACCCCTGTCCGGATTTTCTTCCCAGCCAGCCAGCTTCTACCATTCGCTTTTGGGCAAAGGATGGTTTGAAGCGTGGATCATAATAAAAGGCCTCAAATACAGTACTGGTGACTTCATAATTTACATCATGCCCGATAAGATCCATTAGTTCAAAAGGCCCCATGCGGAATCCTCCGATCTCTTTCATAGCCCAATCGATAGTGGCGGCATCAGCAATGCCTTCTTCGTAAATACGAAGGGCTTCACCATAGAACGGCCGTGCCACACGATTCACAATAAATCCCGGAGTATCCTTCCCGGAAACAGTGATCTTGTTCCAGCTTCTTATAAATTCTTTGGTTGAATTGAAGACCTTATCATCGGTCGCAATTCCCGAAATGATCTCCACCAGTTTCATTAAAGGTGCGGGATTAAAAAAGTGTACTCCTAAAAATCGTTCTGGTTTTTTAAGGGCTGATGAGATCGCAGCGATAGAAAGGGAAGAGGTGTTTGAGGCAAGGACACAATCTTTAGAAACGATCCCTTCAAGCCGTGCGAAAGTGTCTTTTTTAATGTCGAGATCTTCAACAATCGCTTCGATCACAAATCCACACTCACCAAAATTGGTGATGTTATCAACGAAATTAATTCGCCCTAAAATACCATCCACTTCCTCTTGGGTCATGCGTTTTTTTTCCACCTGTCGGGCCAGGATACTTTTCAGGCCTGCTTTGGATTTTTCGAGTTGTTGAGGATATGCGTCATACAAATAAACCTTGTGTCCTTGTGTAGAAGCAACCTGGGCAATTCCGGTTCCCATTGTTCCGGCGCCAATTACACCGATCGCAGCATTATCTTTAATCATAATAAATAATCGTGTTTAATCATCTGAAAAATCGCTTCCAAGATAAGGAATCTGAGGTGGAATGCGTTGTAAATTGAGCTAAAATTTTGGTTGGAAAATTTTTCACTGCCCTGAAAATAATTCCCTGAGAGATTGTATTAAATCACTGGAAGACATTTAACTTCCAATCCACCCCAAATACTTAGGTTTTTGTAGGTTCAATATTCATAAAGGTTCAAAATTTTAAAGTTGAACCGCAGAGTCCTCAAAAGAGTGCACAAAGTTTACCACAGATTTTGCTAATAAATTGTGTTTAAAGCTACTCGCAGCTAATGTCTTAAAACATCCGTGTAATCCTAAAATCAGCGTAATCGGTGCTCTTATTTACCCTTGAACTCTGGTTTTCGTTTCTCTAAGAAAGCTTGCACCCCTTCATGGTAATCGTGAGTTTCCCCTGCTTCAGCCTGGAGTTTGGCTTCCAGTTTCATTTGGGTTTCAAGATCGTTGGAGAACCCGGCGTTGAATCCACGTTTGGTAAGACCAAATCCGCGAGTAGGCATCTTGGCTAATTTTGATGCAATGGCTTCGGCTTCACCCATAAAAGAATCAGCAGGATATGATTTCCAGATCATACCCATTTCAACGGCTTCTTGAGCAGAGATTTTTTCACCCAAAAAAGTCAAAGCAGTAGCCTGGGCTAATCCGATCAATCTTGGCAAGATGTACGTTCCACCGCTGTCGGGAATTAATCCAATTTGAGAAAAGGACTGTATGAATTTCGCCTCCTCGCTGGCAATAACAATATCGCAGGCGAGGGCAATGTTGGCTCCGGCACCGGCCGCGGTTCCGTTTACTGCGCAAACCACCGGTTTTTCCAGCTCCCGGATTCCTTTGATAATGGGGATATAGGTATGATACACAATTTCGCTTAAATCCCGATGGGGATCATTTGAGACTTTTGTGGCTTCGGCGAGATCTTGCCCGGCACAAAAAGCACGACCGGACCCGGTTAGCAATACACATCGGACATCTTCATTCGATTCAGCTTCCATCAGGGCTTCTTTCATTTGATTACTCATCTCAAAGTTAAAGCTGTTGAGTTTATCAGGCCGGTTTAGGGTGATGGTGAATATGCCATTGGTAAGTTCAGTATTGATCACAGCTTGCTGGATTTAAGAATTTTACAGATTTGCTTGATGTAGAATTTATAGAATGACAATCTTTTCCCAAAAAAGAGGATAATTAAATCTCACAACTAATTTTGAACAAATAAATAATCCGTGAAATCCGGCAATCAAAATAATCTGTGATCCTATATACACTTAAAATGTTCGAAAGGCTGATCGCAGGCATTACAGAAATATTGCGATTTGCAGGCAGTTGACCCAAACTGACTTACCAACTCTGTTTCAAAAGAATCACAAAATGGGCAAGGGACGACTTTGGTGCTTGACAGGTTTTTCAGGAAATCATCATCTTCTTTGGATTTTTCGGGAGGTGCAATGCCATAGTCTTTGAGTTTGCCTTTAGCTTCTTCCGTCATCCAGTCCGTGGTCCACGTTTCAGCGAAATCGAGTTTTACAGTGAACTCTTCTACCCCGCGCTCTTCAAGCTTTTCATTCACCAGCTTTTCAATGGCATTCATGGCTGGGCAGCCGGAGTAGGTGGGGGTGATCTTAACTAATACTTTACCATCTTCCCCTATTTCTACTTTCCGTGCAATGCCCATCTCCACGATGTTAAGCACCGGAATTTCGGGATCAGTCACTTCCCTCAGGAAGTCCCAGATTTGTTCTTCGGTATGTAGCTGGAGGGTTGACATCAGATAGTAGTGAGATGTTAGACGTAAGATAAAATAGAAATCTAAAATTTATTGTCTTTTATCTTATATCTATAATTATTTCCATTCCGCATCGGGATGTGAACGTCGTAAAAACTGCATTTGTGCCAGCATGTGACCCAAATGCTCGGTATGAATACCTTTGCGGCTGCCGCTCATCATAAATTGATCCCAATCCGGAACGGTAAGTGTGGCTTCTATTAAAGTGTCTTCCACCAATTTCTTCCAATCCTCCTTGAATTTTGTTGAGTCCACTCCAAGACCTTCCTTAATCATCAGCTCATCAACCTCATCCATATGAAATAATTCACCGAGGTACATCCATAATTCGTCAAAAGATTCCTGAGTGCGTTTGTTGCTTTCCTCCGTTCCGTCACCAAGTCTTAAGACCCATTCCCGGGAATGTCGCAGGTGGTATTTGATCTCTTTCAGATGCTTGCTAATCATGCCTGAAAACTGTTCATCTTTAGCATCTTTTAGTCGTTCATATTGGAAATAACTGAATGCACTGAATAAAAATTGCCGGGCAATGGTAAATCCGAAATCACCTTTGGGAAGTTCGCAAAGCTGAAGATTGACGAAATCGCGATCATCGCGGAAGTAAGCAAAATAGTCTTCATCATGCCCTTTGTCTTCGATTTCCGCTGCATACTCATAAAGTGCAGTAGCATGACCGATCAAATCCAGTGCCATATTGGCCATAGCCAGATCTTCTTCAAGCTGAGGTCCGTGCCCGCACCATTCTGACATTCGTTGTCCCAGAATAAGCCGATCATCTGCAAGACGGAGCAGGTAGGTTAAGAACGCTTCTTTTTTTGATATTTCTTTGGTTTCAGTAGTCATGAATGCTTTATCAATTTCTTTGAGATAATGGTTATTGATGTAATGGTTAATTGGGTTCTCTCCAATAACGAATTACCATTAACTAAGACCTCTTCTTAACGGCTCTCGGTACACTGTAAAATTGCGGATGACGATAGGGTTTATCATTGGCCGGATCAAAAAATGGCCCCATATCTTCCGGTGTTGAAGCGGTGATGTGTTTGGATTCCACCACCCAAATGCTCACACCTTCATTTCTTCGGGCGTAGGTATCTCTCGCATTTTGGAGAGCCATTTCCTTATCGGCTGCGTGCAGACTGCCGGCATGTTCGTGTGGCTTTCCCGATTTTGGTTGTGTAAATACCTCCCAAAGAGGCCAGTTATCTTTGTTTGAATTATTGTCTGACATTAAAATTCTTGGTTTCAGATTGTTTGGAGGAGTCATAACTCAGCATTCAGGAGTCAAAACATTCTGAGTTCTGATTCCTGTGTTCTGAATTCTCTTTTACGATGCTTTTTCCTGTTGTAATTTCTTCTTGTGGGCATACGCATTTGCCGCTTCACGAACCCACTCTCCATTTTCATGAGCAGCTCGTCGTGCTTTCATGCGCTCACGGTTCATGACGCCGTTACCTTTTACCACATTCCAGAATTCATCCCAGGGAATATCTCCGAAATTCCAGTGCCCTGTTTCTTCATTGTATTCCAGATCGGGATCAGGAATGGTAACACCAATAGCTTCGGCTTCCATCACCATACGGTCCACAAAATGCTGGCGCAGTTCATCGTTGGTTTTCAATTTCACCTGCCATTTGATCAGTTCGGCACTATTTGGAGAATCAGAATCATGCGGGCCAAACATCATTAAACTTGGCCACCACCAGCGGTTGACAGAATCCTGTGCCATTTTCTGCTGCTCGGGTGTACCGGAAGCCATCTTCCCCAGCATTTCATATCCCTGTTTTTTGTGGAAACTTTCTTCCTTACAGATACGGACGTTTGCTCGTGAATAAGGTCCGTAAGATGAACGAGCCAACATCGTTTGATTGACAATAGCCGCCCCGTCCACCAGCCATCCGATCGCGCAAATGTCAGCGTAAGTCATGGTGGGATAATTGAAAATGCTGGAGTATTTGGCACTTCCATAAAGATATTGATCTACAAGTTCGCTGCGATCTATACCCAGCGTTTCAGTGGCACTGTACAAATAAAGTCCATGTCCGGCTTCATCCTGAACCTTGGCCAGGAGCACTAATTTTCTTTTCAGGGATGGAGCCCGCTCGATCCAGTTTCCTTCGGGAAGCATACCCACAATTTCGGAGTGGGCGTGCTGACTCATCATTCGGATTAACTGCTGGCGATACCGTTCCGGCATCCAGTCTTTGGGCTCAATTTTTTCTCCCGCATCAATGCGGGCTTGAAATTCATCTAACTTTTCTTGGTTTTCCATGACGTCAATATACAGTTTTTTTTGGAAGCGCTTTTCAGTCTTAGGAACAGGAATTTAAAAAGAGTAGTTCGGGAATTGAAATTTTAGTTTTGGGGATAGATCAATGTGAATGTAGTACTTTAAACATTAGAAACAATTAATATTAGTAACGAATTGCTTTCTCTTTGCTCTTTCGATTATTACAGTGGTACTAAATCATTGATAAAAAGGGTACAATGAATAAAGCTGAAATGAAAAGAATACGGCAAAGAAAAGAAGCAGAGCAAGCGGTGCAATTACTCAAGAAAGAAATAGAGCATATTCGCTATGTAGGAGATTGGGCAAATGGTATAAAATGTTCAAAAACAAAATTTAATCAACTTATGAAAATTCAATTTGGGATAACTGCAAAGACCATGCTCAAGAATATCCGTTTGAAAATGATACAAGAAACCATTGCAGAGCATCCTGATTTAGGCAGCTATGCGATTGCATGTGAGTGTGGTTTATATAATGAACGAGAATTGTACAACTTTTTGATCCGAAATTTTGATATAAGCTTCTCTAAGCTAAAATTTAAAATTCTACTTGAAGAGGACTTTTCACACAATCAAGGTGAGCAAAATGGATAGAAAATTTTTAGAATGGATATAGAAAAAGGTTGTTATACGGTAGGCTTCGGTTAAATTGATGAGGTAATTACCGGTGTTGGTAATTATTAAGGGTCTAGTGAAGCAAACACCTTAGAGGGGGTCCTCTCGAAGGTGTGTTAGCAAGACTTTGTATAAGTTATTGTTTCGATGATTAAAACGAAATTCGGTTTCTTTCAAATGCAGATAAAAGGTGTGCTTGGGAACGCCATTAAATTGCGCCAACCGCCGTTTGGCAAAGCTCCAGAACGACTCGATTCCATTAATATGACTACACGAGCTTACGAACTCATCTTCGCCATGCTGCACGCGGTAGTGTTTGTCGTAACCAACATCCACCAGTCCGTTGTAACCGGGCCATCCATCGGAATGGATCACGCTCTGAGGTTCCACTTTCCCTCTTATAACGCGTTGAAGGGTCTTTTTCTTGGCATCCGGGACAATCTCGGTATACACTTTACCTTTGCGTTTGAAAATGCCAAACACAATGGTTTTACCACCGGCTCCACGGCCGCGTTTGCCGGGAATCCGGCTAGGGCCAAAGTAGGATTCGTCTACTTCAACGGTTCCTTCCAGGGGCGCCTGGCTGGCTGACCACCGGGCAATGTTGCCACGCAACCGACTATAAATAGCGGTAACCGACCTGCGGCTGAGACCTGTAAGTTCAGCCGTATCCGAAGCCGTAAAATCCATAGCAAAATATCGAATTAATTGTCGAAATTTAGCCTCAGAAATTTTAGAACGCTTATAATACTTGTTATTCATTGCACAGCAATATGTTACAAAGATTCATAACATGCTATGCTTCACTAGACCCATGGTTAAATGAAAAATATAACTGGAACCCTCATTTTGCCTGGCAGGAGGGATATGGAGTGTTTTCGGTCAGTGTAACTGAGGTCAAAAAAGTTAGAGACTATATATACTATCAAGAGCAACATCATAAAAATCAAAATTGTTGGAATGAATTCGAGAAGGTGCCAGACTAATTTCCTGAAATTTTTATGAAGCCCTAAAGAGAAGCCCTGAACGGCTTCAATGGGGTACCGGAATAACTCTTACCCCCTCTAAACAATTCCCATGAGCCACCACCTCATCCAGTACCTCAGCGAAGGGGTTCAGCCCTTCTGCCATTGGTTTAATTAACACCCCAACCAAAAAAACAATCGGTCTTCAAATTTGATAGCATTTTTTGCACATTGGGGAAGAACAGTTCAACATTTCAAATTCCTCAATTTAACATCCCCCTATGCGCATAGAATTAGACATCAAACTCGGTTTCAAAAACGTAATGATCCGCCCCAAACGCTCGACCCTGAAGTCGAGGGCTAATGTTTCATTGGAACGTACTTTTAAATTCCTTCATGCCGAAAAAGACTGGACCGGAGTCCCCATCATGGCCGCCAACATGGATACCACCGGGACTTTTGAAATGGCAAAGGCTTTGGCTGAGCACAAAATATTTACGGCCATTCACAAGCATTACTCGATGGATGAGTGGAAGGAATTTTTCAAATTTGCCAATGATGACATCACGGAGTATATCGCTGTAAGTACGGGGACAGGAAAATCAGATATGAAAAAACTCGATACCCTCATGGATACTTTCCCAAAGCTTCGTTTTATCTGCATTGATGTAGCCAATGGCTATTCCGAACACTTCGTGGAATTCGTGAAAAAAGTAAGAGGAAAATATCCCACACAGGTCGTTATAGCCGGAAATGTTGTCACCGGAGAAATGGTAGAGGAATTACTGCTGGCAGGTGCTGATATCATCAAAGTAGGCATCGGGCCGGGATCGGTTTGTACTACGAGGCTCAAAACCGGAGTTGGTTTTCCACAACTGTCAGCTATAATTGAATGTGCCGATGCAGCCCATGGATTGGGCGGGCAAATCATCTCGGACGGAGGGTGTAAGTCGCCGGGAGATGTTGCTAAAGCGTTTGGAGGCGGCGCTGATTTTGTAATGCTTGGCGGAATGTTCTCAGGCCATGATGAAAGTGGCGGGGAATTAGTTGAGGAAGACGGTGAAAAGTTTAAATTATTCTATGGAATGAGTTCCGAAACGGCCATGGATAAATATTTTGGCAGTGTTGCCGATTACCGGGCCTCGGAAGGAAAAACGGTGAAAGTTCCATACCGGGGCCCTGTGGAAAATACCGTGCAGGACATTCTTGGGGGCGTTCGTTCTACCTGTACCTATGTGGGGGCAAAAAAGCTTAAGGAACTCACCAAAAGAACCACGTTTATCCGGGTTCAGGAACAACTGAATGAGATGTTCGGGGAGTGACAGGATATAAATATTTCAATAAGTCTCAGACCACAAACCTATGTTCAAAAATGCGATCGTTCGAAAGCCTTGCCCTAATATGGTCAATGGCATCACAGAAGCCAATCTTGGCAAGCCTGACTATCATAAAGCCTTACTGCAACACGCCCGTTATGTAAACGTGCTCAGACAACTGGGTTTAAAAATTAATGTACTTGATGCTGACAATCGCTTTCCGGATTCTGTTTTTGTGGAAGATGTAGCGGTATGTACACCTGATTGTGCCGTGATCACAAATCCGGGTGCTCCGTCAAGGAATCAAGAAACTAACCTCATAAAGGATATCATTCACAAACATTACGAACAGATCTATCAAATAAAGCCGCCGGGCACTTTGGAGGGCGGTGATGTAATGACCGTTGGCTCCGAATACTTTATTGGCCTTTCCTACCGCACGAATGAAGACGGCGCCCAACAATTGATCGACATTTTAGAGCGATACAATTTATCAGCTCATATGGTTGATCTGAATGAGGTGTTACATCTTAAAACGGGGGTTTCTTATCTGGAGAACAATAACTTGTTGGTTTGCGGTGAATTTAAGGAAAAAAGCATCTTTGATTCATTTAACAAAATTGAAGTGCCTGACGATGAAACTTACGCGGCAAGCTGCCTCTGGATCAACGGTACTGTTTTGGTTCCTGCGGGTTTTGCAAAAACCAAAAAGAAGGTTGAAGATGCCGGCTATGCGATCATAGAACTGGAAATGACAGAGTTTGAAAAACTGGATGGAGGCATGAGCTGCCTTTCTCTCCGATTTTAACTCTCCTTTTAATCTTATTTATTCAATAAGCGATAAATAATGGCTAACTGTCCGGTATGGTATGCGTTATGCTGAAGCACCAAAAGTGCCTCTCTGAGTAGTGTTTGTCCGTCTCCATGTTCAAAAGGCTTGGTAAGTCCATTATTTTCATCCAGGAGCAGGTTCATCATTTCATCACGCTCTTTCAAAAAAGACTTCTTGAGTTCTTCCCATTGCTTTTCACTTTCCGGGCCTTGTTCAACCGGCCAATAATCTTCCGGCCATTTCCTCGGTTCATACTCCGGGTTTCGCGAAAAATCAAGAACATCAAACTGTGCTACCCGGATATGAAAGAACTGTTCGTAAAATGAGTAGGGCAATCCTGCCGGACGTTCACCCAGATCTTTATAATCAATTTCTTCCAACAGCTCCTTGATTTTGAGATGGGCCTGTCCGCCTTCCAGTTGCTGAATGATCTGCTCGCGGGTTATTCGATGTGAATTTACTTCCATGATGATCTTTTGATTGAACGATTAGCTACATAAATACATGATAGCCGAGAATCATTCAATGTTGTTTTTTTTACTGAAGGATATGAATATCCTCGCTTGGGTAAAGGAATGCCTTTTAGGCAAAATCAATACCCAGGAGACTGTTCACTTAAGTGTGTCAAAACTAACTTAGACACATGGAACCTACAAAAAACAACAAACACCTGGATGCTT
>JAKURD010000025.1 GCA_022450045.1 Gracilimonas sp.
GGAGCTATTTTTGCAAATTGCTGCTTGGATAAATTCATATCCAAATATACAACTTTTTGTGTTAACACGCCCTAATAAGATGAAATTCAAAAATCAATGCAATCCGTGAAATCTGTAATCTCAATAACCCAGGCAGTTAAAAACTGGCTCGATCCTCAAAATCAGGATCTTCAAAAAGCAGTAGAAAAAACCGTTTCAGAAGGATTATTCAGCGCCGAAGACATGCAGCACCAGCTTTCTGTGCTGAGAGGAAATGTAGAAAACGGCGATATTGAAGAGTGGGTAAAGAGAGCAGGATTGACTGATAAAAATAATGCAAAAGGAAAAAAAATACTCAGCCTTCATGCCGGAAATTTGCCTTTGGTGGGATTCCAAACCGCACTTGGAGTAATCCTCTCCGGGGCCGATTATTACGGCAAGCTCTCCCGAAAAGACCCGTATTTACTTGCTTCATTCCTGAAAGAAATGCAAAAAGCGGGACTCAAACAGGAGATTCATTTTTCCACCGATCTTGATTCCTTTGAAAATCAGGAAGCTGATACAGTGGTGTTTGCCGGATCTGAAAATTCGGTTCCTGATGTGAAAGAAGAAATCCGAAAACAAAATGCTGCCAAACCAAATGCAACTTATCTCATTCGAACTGCTAAGTTTTCGATGGTTTATCTGAATGAATGGAATGAAGGAATAAAAGGTGAACTGGTAGAAGCGATGCTTAGATATGGGGGGAAAGGATGTCGTTCGGCAGCTTTGGTGGCAGCAAAATTCGGGCTGGATGAAGTCAAAGAAGAACTACGATCATCCATGCAGAACTTCTGGAGAAAGAACCCTCAACATCAAAAACCGGCACCCGAACTGAAGTATCAATTTGCGTACAATGAAGGAATTCAGCGCAATCAGTTATGGCTGGAGGATTTTTTGATACAGGAAACAGACGAATTACCGGAAATGGATTTTATGGTTAATTGGATGGAGGGAGATGAGGAGAGAGTAAGAGCACTCAGGATGAAATTTGGGGAAGTTGTTCAATCGATTTACACAACAGGTTTAGAAATAGATGGATTGAAAACAGAACCGTTATCACAAGCTCAAAGTCCACCGCTTTGGTGGAAACCGGATGGGGTGGATGTGATTAGTGAATTAATCATGTAAATCATGGTTCAGAAATTAGAACCATGATTTATGAGATGTTAGGATGGTCAATATTTACCTCACATCCCCTCAATATAATCCCCAAACTTCCATTCAGATCTGAAATCGGGAGTTAGTTTCTGTTTGGTCAACAGCGCCTTAACCATTGCCACGGGAATGCTGTTGTTTCGAAGGATGGTATCATGGAATTCTTTTTCGGTCATTTGGCCGGAATCAACCAGTTCCATTCGCAGAGAATAGAACTGCATAGCGCCCACCATGTAGGCAATCTGGTATAGCGGACCATAATTGCCTTCAAACGAACGTCGGACCTCTGTCTCCGCATTCGCATATTCGTGTCCCACTTTATATCCACTAAGTAATCAATGGATTCCTGTGGAGTCCAGTTTCCGAGATGGTAGTTCAGTGAAAATATAATGCGGGCCGCACGGTGCATTCTCCAGTACAGCATCCCGATCTTGTCCTCAGGATTGTTTGGGAAGCCCTTCTCCCAAAGCACAAATTCCCAATATAAAGCCCAGCCTTCTGTCCAAAATGGAGTACTGAACATGCGTCGATGTATTTCATAACGCTGATTCATAAACTGCTGTAAGTGATGACCCGGAATCAATTCATGATGCACCACCGCTTTGGAAAAGTGAGGATTATTCCCGCGCATACTCATTATTTTTTCTTCGTGCGTCATGGTATTGGTAGGGTAGGCGATCCGAACGGTTTCACCGCCTAAAAAGAAAGGCGCAAATTTCTGCCATTCCGGACTCAGCATTACCATACGCCACGTTTCTTTGGCGAGATCAGGGATGGTAACCAGCTCACGATCTTCAAGAAACATAACGGCTTCTTCGGCTAATTCTTTAACCAGTGGAGGTTGTTCTCCGGCCGGAACATGTGTGGTTTTGACATACTCTAAAGCTGCTTTCCAGTCATCGCCGTATCCCAAATCCCGGGAAGCTTTCAGCATTTCATTGAAGGTCCATTCGTACTGCTCGTTGGCGATATCGATCAGTTCTCGCGGAGTGTAGGAGATCATCTCGAAGCCCAAACGCCGGTTTATCTCATCTTCTCCGATCGGATTTCCAACGATCCCGCTTTCATCAACGGCTTCTTTCCCGGCATCAAAATGAACCCTGGCCATTTCGGCATATTCCTCAAGGGAGGTATTCAGAGCTTTGAATGGCTCTTCCACCCACCAGGTGAAATCAGGATCATATCCGTAATAAAATTCATAGGCTTCTTCGATCCCATCCTTTAGTTCTCCGATTGAGTCAGAGAGGTAAGCGGCTTCTCTTTTGGCCAATAGTCCGTGCGATTCCAGCTCCGCTTTTTTAGTGTGAACCGCTGAATTCCAGTTGTCGAACCAAGACGCAACTTCCTTTCCATCCATGGAATTCCCAACCCTGCGCTGATGGATGAAACTCATGATCTCTCCGGTTGCAGGAAGGAATTCAGAAATATTGTTGTATCGATCACGATCTGCATTCAGGAAATAAGCGGAACGCTGCAAGTCGTTTTTGAAGAGCAGGTAATCTACTTGCCGGGCACGAGGCAGTCCCTCAAAATCGAGATCGCCTAATTTCTGCAGCCAATCCACATAAAACTCATCAAATCGATCAAAATGTTCTACGGAGGGCTCAACGTCATACTTGCGATCAAGGGCACCATAGTCGGCCCGGTAGGTGGTGACCATTTCAGCAATAGGTTGAGCCGAAACGGAAAGGGTAAGAAATGATAAGATCAGAGCCGAAAAAATTGAACGCATAACGAAGGATTGATTAATAGATAAAGCAATGAAAAGCATTTTTTGGCAAAATTGATATGGGGAAATTGTAAAGAACTTTTGAAATAATTAAAACCATGGGATATGGTTTAAGAGTCAAGGATTCCAAAAATGTAACTTGAGGTATTTGAAATGAATTTTACGTATGTTTAATCGATCAACAAATTGTAAAATGATATGGAAACTGTAAAAATATCTCCAAAATTTCAGGTTGTTATTCCTGCTAAAGTCAGAAAATCATTGAATCTAAAAGCAGGTCAGAGAGTTCGAATGATACCGATTGACGGCAAGATAGAAGTCGTTCCGGTGCCCGAAGCTAAATCATTAAGAGGTTTTGCAAAGGGGATTGATGCTTCGCTCGAAAGAGAGGAGGATCGGTTTTGAATGTATTGGACTCATCGGGATGGCTGGAATTTTTTACAGATGATAAACATGCGGATGTTTTTGAACCCATTATCGAAAATGATGAGCAGCTGTTGGTTCCTTCTATCTGTTTTTACGAAGTGTATAAAGTCTTAAACAGGGAGTTGGGGAAATCAAAAGCCCTTGATGGAATTGCTTTGATGGCTAACGGAAAAGAGATCTCAGTTGATCAGGAAATTGCACTAACGGCAGCGCTGATCAATGCAGAGAGAAAGCTTTCCATGGCTGACTCCATGATCTATGCAATTGCTCAAAAATACGATGCAGAATTATGGACATTAGATTCGGATTTTGAAGGGCTGGAAGGCGTCAATTATTACTCAAAAAAGGCGTAAGAAATCTTCCAAACTGATTTACTCTGAAAAACCATTTCAATGGTTTCAATAATGGCTTATCTTTGGGGTTCGCAAAAGAAGACAAATCAACCATTCGTTAATGCATTCCTACAAACCGGAAAACATCGAGGCCAAATGGCAAAAGTACTGGCTCGAAAATAAGACCTTCAAAACCCCCACCGATACGTCCAAACCCAAATATTATGTACTGGATATGTTTCCTTACCCAAGCGGTGCAGGGTTACATGTAGGTCACCCGGAAGGTTATACCGCCACGGATATCATTGCTCGTTACAAACGCATGAATGGTTTCAATGTGCTGCACCCGATCGGCTGGGATGCATTTGGACTTCCTGCCGAACAATATGCTGTAAAGACCGGAACCCATCCGCGCATCACGACGGAAAAGAATGTGAATAAATTCCGGGAGCAGCTTCAGGCTATTGGTTTCAGTTATGACTGGGATTGTGAGGTAAACACCACCGATCCGGATTATTACAAATGGACGCAATGGATCTTCCTTCAGCTTTACAATAAGGGATTGGCGTATGAGGCCGAAGTGGCCGTGAACTGGTGTCCCGAATTGGGAACCGTGTTAGCGAATGAGGAAGTGGTAGATGGAAAGAGCGAGGTAGGCGGATATCCTGTAGTTCGTAAACCAATGCGGCAATGGGTTCTTAAGATCACGGAATATGCCGAAGAGTTGCTGCAGGATCTGGAAGATCTGGACTGGCCGGAATCGCTAAAGGAAATGCAGCGAAACTGGATAGGGAAATCCATTGGCGCTGAGATCGACTTTCAAATTGCGAATTATAATGAAAAGCTAAGAGTATTTACAACCCGTCCCGATACCATTTTTGGAGCCACATATATGGTGCTGGCTCCGGAGCATCATTTGGTGGACAAGATCACTACGGATGAGCAAAAGAAAGCGATTGAGGATTATAAAGAAGAGGCAGCCAGGAAATCCGATCTGGAGCGCCAGGAACTGAATAAAGAGAAGACCGGGGCCTTTACAGGCGCGTATGCCGTCAATCCGGCAAACGGAAAAGAGATCCCGATCTGGATCGCGGATTATGTGCTGGCGAGTTATGGAACCGGAGCCATCATGGCGGTACCGGGACAAGATGAGCGGGACTGGGAGTTTGCCGAGAAATTCGATCTGGAGATCGTTCGTACCGTAGAACCACCGGAAGATTTTGACGGTAAAGCGTACATCGGCGAAGGCCCTGCTATAAACAGTGAGTTCCTGAACGGTCTTAATATTGAGGATGCCAAAAAGAAGATCATTTTGTGGCTGGAAGGAAAAGCAGCCGGCAAGAAATCCGTGAATTATAAACTCCGCGACTGGCTGTTCTCCCGTCAGCGGTATTGGGGAGAACCGTTTCCGATCATCCATGTGGATGGAGAGCATAAAGCATTGCCGGAATCCGAGCTTCCGGTAACCCTTCCCGAAGTGGACAAATATCAGCCTACCGGAGATGGCGAGCCGCCGCTGGCAAATGCCAAAGACTGGGTAAACACCACCGATCCTGAAACCGGGAAGCCTGCCAAACGGGAAACCAACACCATGCCGCAATGGGCGGGTTCCTGCTGGTATTATTTGCGTTACATCAGCCCGGAGTTTGATGGAGCGCCCGTTGATCCTGATTACGAGAAATACTGGATGCCGGTAGATCTGTATGTGGGTGGAGCCGAACACGCCGTACTTCACCTACTGTATGCCCGATTCTGGCACAAGGTACTGTATGATATCGGTGTGGTTTCTACCAAAGAACCGTTTCAAAAATTAGTCAATCAGGGGATGATCCTTGGTGAAATGGAATTCACCGGCCCTGACGGAGAGAAGGTTCCTGAGGACAAGGTGGAGAAAAAGGGCGAAGGATTTGTTCTGAAAGGCACAAATACGAAAGTGGAAGCACGTGCTCACAAAATGTCCAAAAGTCGCGGGAATGTCATCAATCCTGATAATGTGATTGCGCAATACGGGGCAGATTCCCTGCGGCTGTATGAAATGTTCATGGGTCCGCTGGAACAGGTAAAACCATGGAGCACCAAAGGGGTGGAAGGGGTTAATCGATTCCTGAACCGTGTCTGGAGATTACTGGTAGATGATGATTCCGGTGAAATATCGGACAAAGTGAGAGACATCGAAGCGACGAAGGAGCACCTGAAGCCGCTGCATGAAGCCATCAAAAAAGTGACGGAAGATATTGGGAGCCTGCGATTCAATACGGCTATCTCTGCACTGATGATCTTTGTGAATGAAGCTAACGGCTGGAAGGAAATTCCCCTTTCGGTAGCCAAGGAATTTATTCAGATTCTCAATCCATTTGCTCCCCACATCACCGAAGAACTATGGAGCATGCTGGGCCATGAAAAGACGCTTGCCTATGAAGAATGGCCGGCGTTCAATGAAGAATTTCTGAAGGATGATACGATCACCTATCCGGTGCAGGTAAACGGGAAAGTTCGTGCCGATATCGAGGTGGATGCAGCCAAAGCCAAAGATAAAGAGTATGTGCTTGGTTTAGCAAAATCAGAAGAAAACGTAGCCAAATACCTGGAAGAAGGGAATTTAGTGAAGGAGATCTTTGTGCCGGGACGTATCGTTAACCTGGTGGTGAAGTAAACGGCTCGCTGAGCTGTTTATGTCTTTTTGAACCGAAGGTTCAGTCCCGCTTTCCGAACTGGACAGCTTGTTTGAAAACTCAATACTTGTGAATGGACTCATTAATTTAGTAGGAAACAACTCTCCAGGGATTCTGAATCCTTGGAGGGTTTGCTAAAGTAAACGGCTTTCCCTAATAAACTTAACCCTCCTTTTTTAAGGTCGGATCGCCTTAACTAACTTGACCAGTTCATCTTTAACAAGATAGTGGCTTACTCACCTTCCTTAAATGGGAAATAACCCAGCACATCATATTCCCAGACATTCGTTGGAAATATTACGACCAGGTTTGCTGTTTTTTCTCCAATGTTCTTAAATGCATGAGGCACCATTGGCGGTATGTTCACGATATAAGGAGCGTCTATTGTAAAGAGCGTATCGCCTAAAGCATAAAGGATTGTTCCCTCAAGTAAGACATGTGCTTCTTCGCCTTTATGTGTATGCATTGGAGGTGCGCCACCGGGGAAAGTTTCTGTAATGCCAATTACTAAATTCTGATAGCCATTTTTGTAACCTTCCATTACATGCACGTATTCTCCCGGACCTGGATTAATCGTGGGTAAACCTTCAAGATCAGCGGCATATTCGCTCCAAAACTTTAATTCCTTACTTTCGTAACCAGGTGGAACGGTTCTTCTTTCCAGCACTTTATGAGAATGATGCTGAGCGTGTAAATATTCCATTATAGAGTCAGGAACTGTTTTAACTTCATCCACTAATGTTTCAAGAGAAAAAGTTTCCTTAGTTAGATCCTGATCCCGTTCATGTGTATGAGCTGCATATCCATCTGAGTGCGCTCCTTCGTTCGTTTTACTACATGAGAAAAACGCCAAAATTAATAATAAAAAGACAGGATTCAGTGTGCTTTTCATTTTTTTCAAATTAATTAGACGAGCCCAAGCGAATGTAATTGTTATTTTCTAAATTTCCAAATAAGGGCTATTCTATTACTTATAACGGCCCTGTATAAAAAACGCAGGACTTTCTGAGCACAATCCCGTCAACGGAGAAGGATGTTTGTCGGGAGTACTAAACTCTCTGAAGCCCTTGTTTTATAGTTTCTAAGACTTGTTCACCGGAAAACCTCAAAAAAAAGCTCTTCGCTTTTTCTATATCGTTATCTAAAACTCCATTAAGCACAAAACGGCTATTAACTATACACTTTGTAGCGTATAGTTTTAGTTAAAATTCCCATTCCCGAACCATTTTAAATTATTTTTATGGTCGGTCTCCATGTATAAATCCGACTTTCCATCATTATTCAAGTCTTGAATATGTACCCATAGATACCAATCTGAACCCGAGTTATTAGCTATAGAGTTAGAAGTAACATCAGAAAAATTGCCGTTTCCATCATTACTTGCTATTTGCAAATAGTAGTTCTGATAAAAATTATCTGAATCAACCCGATTCAAAATTAGATCCATATCCCCATCATTGTCTATGTCAACAGCATCAATATCCACTACAATATTGAAGCCATTTACTTGAGGGATGGTACTACTTAAGTTTTTATAATACTTACCTGAACTGTTACCCCAAAGAATAAGAGTGTTGGCGCCTTCATGTTCGTGTCCGGCAATTAATAAGTCTATAAAACCATCAGAATCTATGTCAATGAATTCTGACGTGTAATATTTTGTGTTATGATGAAATTCTGAATCAATAAATTCCGCAGTATTCGTGAAATTTCCAGAACCATCATTGATTAAGAATACAGCTTCCTCATCACCTGGAGCCCCATTAATAAAAATATCCAGGTCACCATCGTTATCAAAATCAGCTGATGAGCCGCCATGAAAGAAGCCTGAGATACTACTTAGTTTTTGATAATCAAACCCACTGCCGTTATTTATAAGTAGTATTGGTGATTCACCTGGAAATGGATCAGCATCATATCCATGACCTATAATAAAAGCATCTGGAAGATTGTCATTATTATAATCCCCAATTAAAATTTTTCTTGGGTGTTGCATACCCTCATAACCATTTGGTAATGCGTTGGGTAATTCTGTAAAGCTATTACAAGAAAATTCTGAACACTGCCCACCACATTCACAATAATCAGAATTAAACCCAGTACCATCGCCCAGATACAATCGGATTGGTGAGTAACTATAGCTTTGAAAAAGTCCGCTGGAAATAAGGACATCCGTATTCCCGTCGTTATTAAAATCTGCGTATGCAGTTAAGTGAGATCTGTCAAAATCCCGAGTTAACTGTGCACCATCAACATAAACATCAGAGCTTTGCAAATTGTATGAACTGCGCTCTTCTATATTGGAATTTGGTTCAATCTGAAGCCCTTCGTCTTTAGTTATAATTAATGTATAGTTTTTTGTTGTTTGATCTTCTGCGGTAACAGTGAAAGAATAAGGGCTTTCATTGATATTTAATGTTTGTCCAATACTAATGTCGGCTGTAGCATTTTCAGAAATTTGAAATGACTTAACTGATACCTGTTCTGCTAAGAAAGGAAATTCAGAATCATTTGTAACAGAAGTATTAGAAATGGTTGTAGAAAAAACAGAGTCATTATATTCCAGGTCTAAACTCAATAGGTCTTTATTTCCTGACTGTGTCTCTTCCTGAGTTGGACTGGTTCCATTGCCACTACATGAAAAGAATAGCAAAGCTGAAGTCAAAAAAGCCAAAAATTTGTGTATGGGTAATTTCATGATTTTTATTATGAATTGAGGGTTTGGCTATGGGCAGGCGGGCTTTAGAGGTGCTTTCCTGTCGGCCGAGACCGAAGTTAGTTAAAAGTTTTATCATTTCATTTTATCACTTTCCGCCCGCTTGCTTAGAGATGTTTATGTGGCTTTGTGCTTTTATTTATTGCCAGTTATACTTACTCTCAATTTCCTGTTTATTTGTTTTGGTGTTTTGATAACATATTCTTTGCCCAACGGTTAGTATATGAAAAGTAGGCGATTTCGAAGCACAAAATTTTCGGTTTAACACAAATTTTGGTACGAGCCAAAAGCCTTGAATTTACTGACATTTCGCCTATTTTTTATATACATTGTTGGCAGTATGTGCTTATATTTTTTCAAAGTCCGATTAATTTGAGACTACTTTTAGTCCGATAATTGAGGCAATTAATGTCATAATGAAAAATAGTCGCCAAAATGTCGCTGGTTCTTTAAAAATCAGAATTCCAATCAAAACTGTTCCTACAGCACCGATTCCTGTCCAAACCGCATATGCAGTACCTA
Source organism: Gracilimonas sp. (assembly GCA_022450045.1). Classification (GTDB taxonomy): domain Bacteria; phylum Bacteroidota; class Rhodothermia; order Balneolales; family Balneolaceae; genus Gracilimonas. The sequence goes on from JAKURD010000025.1 coordinate 9,574, forward strand.
TCGGTAGTTGTTGAGTCACTTTTACAAGAAGAAACATACTTATTCCTAAACAAATCAAGAATCCTATGTACCAATAAGTTGTTTCAATTCCTGTTGATTCTTTTGCTTTTCCAAGACAAGCTGCAAAAGCTACTTCAAATAGTCCGGCAATTATTAATAGTATCCAATTCATTCGTAATTATCTTCTTTTTGTGTTGTCTGTCAATATTCAATTTCTGTCTGTTTTTTGCATTACTGCCAACGGCTTAGCGCATAAGCGGCTGGCCAAAAATGCAGCTAAAGCCCGGATAGTAATCCAGTCCGCTTGATGCGCATGGTTATAATGCGCTTCTCTTAATTTAAGATTATCTTTGGTTTATGAAATATTACACTTCAAAATCAGAAGATGGAATTCTGCCGAACAAATTTGGTTTGGCAGATTCTAAAAAATTGCCGAGGAAGAATACCGAGGATTTTTAAGGGCTGAAATCAAATTTGAATCGGAACTCGATGAAATTATTTCTTTTAATTGGCATCTGATTTCATCTATTCATAAAACAGCTTTTGATCATTTGTATGGATTTGCCGGAGAGCTTAGAACGGTAAATATGTCGAAGGGCGGATTTACTTTTCCGACTGCAAAATTTTTACCGGGTATTGTTCAGGAATTTGAAAAAGAATTTTTGGATGGTGAACCTGATCAAGTAAGTAGTTACGAAGAATTGATTAAGATTATAGCCCCAATACATGCAGAACTATTATTTATTCATCCATTTAGGGAAGGCAATGGAAGAACGGCTCGACTTTTTGCTGATTTAATGACTCAAAAGATGGGGTTTAAGAAATTTAATTTTGAAGAGATAACTGAGGAAAGAATGCCGGAGTATATTAAAGCTGTTCAATCTGCGGCAGAAAAGAATTATAAACCTATGATCGAATTATTCAGGAAGCTGAAAGAGTAGATTTTTGTTGAAATTCCTGAACAACCTCATGACGAATTTGATCCGCTCTTTTTTTTGGAATATGAAGCCCTTCAATTCTGAAAGAAGCCCGTTGAGACTTCATAGCTTTTCGTGAAATAGTTTCGATATTTTTATTTTCTTCCATGTCTTTAATGTAACAAATTTTGAGTAGAATTTCTGCTTCTGACAAGCATTATAACGGCTTCGTATATGAAACGTAGCGTATAAATAAACGCTAACTTTTCGGATTATACACGAGCCGAATTTTTAAATTTTTCTTTTTATCTTAATTTTATCAAAAGCCAAATTTAAAAATTTGGCGTTCTTCGCAAATACACACAAACCTCTCGGAAAGCCTATAATAGCTATCTTTTATATACATTGTTGGGCATAGTACTTACATCCCCATTTTCTGTTCTAAGTATTTCGTTAAAAGAGCTACTCCTACATCTCCAACTTTGTCTCCAACCTTACCTAGAAAACCATATAATTTCTGCCAAGCACCACGCTTTTTCTCATTAGAACTTGCATTGTCCTTTAATTCATAGAGAGAAGTTTCAAGTTCAGTAGCTTCTGACAAATTCTTACTGAATTTTTCTATTAGATTTTTAAATTGTTGTTCTTCTGAATTTAGATTTACATCTCCATTAATTTCGCTCGCAACAATTCCGTTTACTTTATGAATTATTTGTGGGTTTATCAATATATTTTGTGTTTGGATTGTTTGATTTCCAAAAGTCAAATGTTTTGTTGTTTCGGCATTTGGAACAGCATTTTCAATATACTCAACTACATCTTTCGCTAGTTCGTATTCCTGTAATTCATTTTGAAGTCGATGTTTTATAGTTACTAACTTAATTTCTCTTTCTTGCTTAATGTCAAGTAAAAGTCTTTGAGATTCTTTTGCGTACTTTTTAAAAATACTTTGTTTTTTGGGTTCAGGTATATCGAGTTGACCCAATAGTTTTTCTGCCTCTTTAGGGTTTGAAGAGCATAAATCCATAAAAGAAGTAAATTCTTTATATAGGTCGTTTATTTCTTGTTCAGAAATATCTTTATTTATTGAGTAAAGAGAACAAATTATTCCCAAGTCAGTTCTGTTTTGGGTAATTTTAAGTTCTTCATTTGCAACATTGGAAGCGTAATCCCTAAATAGAGTTATAAATTTATCAAACTCATTGCTCCAAATTCTATCATTCGGTATATATATCCTAAAAAGTAAGCCTTCGGCTATATTTTCGATGAAGTTTTGTCCTGATATTTCAACATCTATTAGTTTTTCATAAGGTAAAGCGGTTAGCTCAGATGCTATACCCTTAATCAACTCCATTACGCGTTTAACATAATCCGCTTCAGATTCTTTTATTCCGTGATTACTCAGCCAAGGTTTTAGCTGTGTTTCTCTGAAATACCAGTAATCTTCTTCGTTATCAACTTCGAAAACAGTTGATTTAATTTCTACTGATGAAAAGTAACTAAAGTTACCTATAAGATTATCCTTATAAATAAAAAGTATATGTTTTTTTGTTGCGATTAACTTGAGAAGTCTTTTTACAACAACTCTGTAAGCAGGCGTACACATTCTAAAAAGAGTATGCTCTGTAAATTTTCCTAAAACTATTATTTCGTTTTCGGTGTCTTTTTCTAATATTTTACAAATACTTTCCCAATTGTTTACACTAGAATTTAAAAGTTTCAGCTTTCTAGTATATCCATTTGTTTGAAGAGTGGTTGTAATCGTTCCTCTGTCAATGTTATCTAATATTAAAGCTATTTTTTCTTTATTCATCTGAGTGTTTTCGTATTATGCCCAACATCAGCATATCACCAATGCCATTCATGTTATCCTTGCTTGGTACGCACCTTTTGTTCATGTTATCTTTGAAATAACGAGGATAAGATGAAGAAATCGGACTAAATATCAAAGTTCGGATATCAGCATAGGCCGCCTCAATAACTCCCCAAAAAAAAGCCTGTCCGAAAAATCCAGACAGGCTTGATAAGCTCAATAAATAAAGAGGCTAAAATTACCGTTCTTCAACCGGAACCCAGTCAAGATGCTTTTCGCCAACGTAGAGGGCACGTGGACGAATCAGGCGGTTGTTGGCGGCTTGCTCCATGAAGTGGCCGGTCCAGCCGGATACACGACTCATGGTAAAGATACAGGTGAAAAGATCAGGCTGAATTCCAATAGAATAATATACCGTAGCTGAAAAGAAATCCACATTGGGATCAATATCTTTCTCACTTTTCATGGTGTTCAGCATATCCATGGACCATTCATATAATTCTTCGTGTCCTGTTTCTTCTGAAAGGTCCTTGGACATTTTTTGAAGTAACCTTGCACGTGGGTCAAAGGTCTTATAAACCCGGTGTCCAAACCCGGAGATCTTCTCTTTGTTCGCTAATTTCTTTTTAGTGAACTCAACGGCATCGGCAGTATCAGGATCTTTATCAAGCTCAAGTAATGTGTTCATAACAGCGGTATTGGCTCCACCATGAAGTGGTCCCTTAAGTGCACCGATGGCTCCGGTTACAGCAGAATACATATCTGATTGAGTGGCACAAATAGTTCGGCAGGTGAAGGTGGAGGCATTCATTCCATGCTCGGCATGCAGGATCAAACAGAGATCCATGGTTTTTTCAGCTTGCTCACCGGGCTTTTCGCCATTTAACATATAAAGGAAGTTGAAAGCAGTGCTTCCTTCTTTAAGAGGAGCTACAACTTCTTTGTCGTGACGAACACGATCGAAAGCAGCAATGATGCTCGGTATCTTTGCAGTGATGGCAATCGCCTGACCTTCGAAAAGAGTAGGATCAAATTTTCCTTTGGTGTCATTAAAGTCAGCCAGCATGGAAACGGCAGTTCTGAGAACGGCCATTGGCTCGGCATCCTTATCTGTGGCATTGATGTAATCCAGGATCGGCTGAGGAAGCTCACGATTTTCAATCAATAATTTCTCAAGGCCTTTGAGTTCTTCAGCATTTGGGAGGCGGTCATTCCATAATAAGAAGCAAACTTCTTCGAATGTAGCATTTTCAGCCAGGGTATCGATCAGGTAGCCGGAATAGATGAGTTCACCTTTTTGACCATCTATAAAACTCTTGGTAGTTGAAAAAGCTACGATACCGTCAAGGCCTCTGTTAATATGAGGATATTGTTGCTCGTCAAAGCCTGTGTGAATGCCTTCTGACATTGTTTCTCCAAATTTTATGTTAAATATAAATTACTCGATAAGGGCCAACTTAACGCTGTTAACGAATTTCACTTCCGAAGCGTTTGAAGCCGGTATAAATTTTTCCAGTTCTCTTTTTGAGAAGGGCATCGAATATACTAAATCGGATGCACAATTTTAAGTCAAAAAGTTTAAACTAATGTAATGATACAAGTTTATTTGAAGAATATATGAAGTATAGGCTGATGCGGTTTAAAGCACTACCTGGCCTTGGCCTCATTCCAATAATGGTCCATCTCTTCCAGATCAGCATCCTTGAGTGCCTTGTTCTGATCCTTTAATTTTTCTTCAATGTATCTGAACCGATGCTCAAATTTAGCATTGGTCTTTCGCAGGCTGTCTTCGGCATTCAGCTCAAAATAACGGCTCACATTTACCAGTGAGAAAAGCACATCCCCAAATTCATCAGAAAGTTCTTCCTGATCGCCATTTTCCAGGGCTTGACGAAATTCCTGTAACTCCTCATCCAGTTTTTCCCACGCAAGTTTCCATTCCGGCCAGTCGAAACCTACATTCGCGGCTTTTTCCTGCATTCGCTGTGCGCGGATAAGAGCCGGAAGCTGAGCAGGGAGGCCGTCTAACGTTGACTTTTTCCCTTCTTTCAATTTGATGTTTTCCCAGTTCTCCGATACCTGTTCTTCACCATCAACCACGGTATCTCCAAAAACATGCGGATGGCGGCGAATCAGCTTTTCCATCAGCGTATAAATAACATCCCCGATATCAAATGTATCCGACTCACTCGCCATCCTGGAATGGAATACGACATGCAGCAACAGATCTCCGATCTCCTTTTTGAACTCATCAAAGTCTTTATTATCCAGCGCTTCAATAGCTTCGTAGGCTTCTTCAATGAGGTTATCCTTGATGGATTCGTGCGTTTGTTTCCGATCCCAGGGACACTCTTTCCGGAGGATCGCTACAAGTTCAACAAGATCTTCAAACTTTCGGCTCGGCTTCATGGTAATTAAAAATTCAAATGAAAAATTTAAAATGGAAGGTACTAATCTTTCATTTTGAATTTTGAATCTTTAATTCCTCCTATGTTTTTTTCTTCTCTTTTTTGGCAGCGGGGAAGAGGATGTTGTTGAGGATCAACCGGTAACCGGGACTGCCGGGATGAAGTTCAAGGTCGGTGGGAGGGTCATTCACACGATGGGTGTAATCTTCCGGATCATGCCCGGCATAATAGGTAAAGGTGCCGTTCCCGTAATTCCCATGCAAATATTTCACTTGTTCCCGTCCGGGAGACTCTCCTAAGATCACTACGGATGACTTCACTTTGTCTTTTTGAAAAGCAGTGGTTTGTCCATAAAATCCACGGACACTGCTCACATGATTTTGTGTAAGCATGGTGGGAACCGGATCCCATTTAGCTGAAAATTCGAAAAGGGTGAAGAAGTCGAGTGATTGATCTACTTGGTTGAGGCTTTCAGGCACATCAATATCTGCGTGCTCATATTCTGCAGGATTTAATTTGATGGAGAAATCTTCGAATGCAAAAGTTTTGTTATAGTCTAATTTTTCCTGGGCATTGGGATCAGCAGGATCTCCGTCAAACTGTTCGGGAGCAATATCAACGCCTTCGGCAGCCAGGGCAATGTCAAAGGTATCGGTACCGGAGCACATGGCAAATAAGAAGCCGCCTCTTCCTACATATTCTTTGATCGTCCGGGCAACAGCTTTTTTTTGTTCCGAAACAGAGGGATACCCAAGTTCTTCTGCCATAGCCTCCATTTGTTTTACCTGTGCAATGTACCAGGGCATATTGCGATAACTGGCCCAGAATTTTCCATATTGCCCGGTAAAATCTTCATGATGAAGATGGAGCCAGTCGTATTCATCGAGTTTCCCTTCCAAAACTTCAACATCCCAAATTTTATCATATTTAACTTCAGCATAGCTCAATGCAAGAGTTACGGCATCATCCCAGGGCAGAGCCTGATCTGGAGTGTAAACTGCGATCTTCGGGGCTTTTTCTAAATTAACCACGGAGGTGTTACTGCTGTTACTCTCCACCTCGGCTATAAGGCGCCGGGCTTCGGATGTGCTCAGGGTTTCAATACTTACGTTCCGCAACCTGCTTTTGCGAATGATGTCGTTTTCAACTTGTGCTAAAAAGCTTCCTCCCCGGTAATTCAACAGCCATTGTGCGTTGTATCCATCCGTGATATGATTGAACACAACTCCATAGGCTTTCAGGTGGTTTGTCTGCGAGCCATCCATAGAAATAAGCACGTGTTGCTGTGCTTGTATAGCTGCAAAAGGCATAATTAGAAAAAAGGCGACGATGTAAACTCTTTTGAACATATCAGGAATTTTGGGTTGCTAATTTAGTTAACCGTTCTCTTGCATAAGGAGCATAAAAACCCTGCGGATATTTCAGGATCAGTTCTTCATAAATTTCTCTTGCCGATGCAGATGTTTTTGAACCGATGCCACCGGAGTTGTTGTCAAAAGAGCAATCTTCTGAAGTTCTACATTCCTGAATAGCAACATCGATATTAACCTGTTCCGCCAGTTTGGCTTGTTCCCACATAAGTTTTTCCATGATCGGGGTATTCGTATTGATGGCCAGAAAATTGCTAAGCTGAATTAGTTTTTGAGTATTTGAAATGTGTGTGGAGCGGACATAAAATAAAATGGCATCGTCCTTCATGGTATAAACATCCGGATCGTTTATCAACGCCAGGAATAATTGAGTACTTTCTTCAGAAGCTCCGTTATTGAATTTGAAAACGGCATCAGCAAACCGCTCTAAATTTTCACCGGTTGCATCTGCTGACTGACCTTCCTGCAGCCATAGCCGTAATTCAATAGCGTTATTGGCATAATAAGAGGTGTTATTTCGCCCGAGTGACTTAAGCTGAATGTTGGCGAACTCATAATCACCGGAGTAAAAATCGGTAAGGGCCAGGAAGTACCGGGATCTTTCTGCTATTTCACCGATCTCAGCTTTTTTATTGGCCCGTGTTAAACTGATACGCGCCTGTGCATATTCTTTCTTAGAGAGATAGATTCGCCCCTCAATGTAGGAAGCCTCCGGAGTTTCGGCGGAACCGGGGATAGATTTCAGTTTTCTTAAAGCAGCTTCAGCTTTATCGAGATTGAAAACATGGTCGAGTGCTAATTCTGCTCGTTTCAGTTGCACCCTTTCCATGCCGCTGTATCTATTGGTTTCTTTTTCAATAGAATCGAGCATAAAAGTGGCAAGCTGATATAAGCTGTCTTTTTGATCACTAAAATCAAGATTGTAGTCATCGACATACTTAGCCCAGCTTGAGTAGGTGTTGGATAATTCTTCAAGCCCGCGCCATTTCACTTCTCCATATGCGTGGTCGGTATAATAGGTAAATGCTTCTTCAGCTAATTCAAATTCGTTATTCCGGATAAGCTGGCGCCCTAAATTAAATAAAGAGTAGTTAAATGAATTCGTACGATCCTCATATTCTTTGGCCGTAGCAAGAGCCCTTCGGTACAGTTTATTTTCCTGCAGTAACCAAACCTGAAGTTGATAAAAGGTTTGAAAAAGGGGATCTGAAACAGACATTTCAGCCAGCTTGTCATTTAACTCAACAATGGTAATATCATAGAGAATAGGGTCATTATATCGGAGTAAACTTCTTTGAATAAATGAGATCTGCCCGGGGGAATCTTCCAGTAAAGCAAGCCATTCTTCAATGGCGAGTTCGTATTCGCCGGCTTGCATATAAGCATTGGCAATATCCCCAAAGAATATTCGATCGTTTTGAAACTGAATTCGAGCCTGCTTATATATGTTCACAGCAGACAAATATTCCCTTCGGGAGGTCATCACACGAGCAGTACTCATATATAATTGAAGATCATTCTGGTTTGCTTCGAGATTAGTTCTCCAGATTTTCAATGCCCGTTCTTCCTCACCTTTATAATGGTATAATTCCCCGGTTTTGATGGCTGCCTGACTTGCAAGGTCGTTGTTTTCAGCATATTGGCGGGTGATTTCAAGTGCTTCATCATATTGTTTGAGTTGAATATAGCAATCAATGAGGCGGTCAGCTATGGGGTAGATCCCGGGATTATCCTCGTTCAGTTCCAGTAGTATGGGCAGGGCTTCTGCATACTCTTGCTGCTGCATCAATTGCACTGCCATCTGAAATTGACGACTGTTTTGCGCAAATGCGGCGCTGCTGAAGATCAGTAAGGTAAAAGCCCCAATAAGTAATTTTCTGAATTTCATAGGTTATGAGGTATCAAGGTCATTTCGGGTGCAAATAATTTGAGTTCCCGGTAAAATCGATTAAGAGGAAAACCGACCACGTTATAGTAATCACCTTCAATTCTTTCTACAAACAAAGCTCCCAGGTCATCCTGAATGCCATACGCGCCCGCTTTGTCCATTGGATTTCCGGTTTCTATATAGTCATGAATATCCACTTCCCTTAACGCACTGAACGTTACTTTTGTTTGTTCATGAAAGGAGTTTCTGCTCACAATATGTCCTCTTTTATGACTTTTAACAAAAGCTACTCCTGTAAAAACAGAATGAGTGGAATTACTTAAAGAGGATAAGATTTCAAAAGCCTCATCCTTATCCTTAGGCTTGCCAATGATCTCATCCTTATGAACCACAACAGTATCAGCCCCGATAATAAAACTTTCAGGATGTGCGGTACTTACATCCTCAGCTTTTAGTAAGGCCAATTCTTCGACCAAAAGAGCAGGATCGGATTGCGAACTGATTTCTTTCGCGTTGCTTGGAAAGACCTTAAAAGAAAGGCCTATTTGTTCTAACAATTTCTTTCTTCTTGGACTTTGAGAAGCCAATACAACTCGGTTCATTCGTTAATTTTGTACTTTTGGGTTTAGCAGATAATTAAATAACTTTGCGGAGCGTTTCAATCCAAATATCAGTAAAGGTAACTAAAAGAACATGGCAAAACGAAAGGGTAATACGGCGGAAAAACAACCTATGTTTTTTTCAGCCTATAATTATAAAATGATCGGGCTTGCTATATTTTTGATCTTTGCCGGATTTACCGCCATGTACCTTGAGAATGAAGTGAACGGCTTTATCTCTCTATTCATCTCTCCAATATCCATCATGGCCGGATATGTATTAGTGGTATTTGCTATCATGAAACATGACCGGGACGAAGAAACAGAACCAGCTTCCAGCTGATATTGTGCTTGACCGCTGGGTAAATATCTTTTTTACTTTAGCTCTTGTATTCATTTTCATATTGTCTGGAGATGCACAAGACCATCAACGAATCCTGATCGGGATTGGCCTTGCTGCTATAGTTTGCACTGTTGCTTTCATTATAAACTGGCTTACCATTGACGGAGCTGTGTCTGCAGGTATTTTTGGAAGTATAGCGTATGGACTTGGGGGGCTTACGGGTGCTGCGATAGTTTTAGGTTTCTTCATTTCAGGTTCTGTTATTTCAGACCGCTACATTTCTAAAGAGGGTTTTTTGGAGAAAAGTTTCAGGAGGGATGGAAAGCAGGTTTGGTCAAATGGATTTTGGTTCACCCTATGGATCATCATTTGGTTTCTTTCAGGCAGTCATGCTTTCATGATTGCGGCAGTTACGGCTGTTTCGGTCTCAACATCAGATACATGGGCCACAGAGATCGGGGAGAAACGTATAAAGGGTAAAACCCGTCTCATTACCACCTGGAAAAAAGTAACGCCCGGTACCGAAGGCGGAATTAGTTTTTGGGGAACGTTAGCGGCAATATTCGGTGCTTTTTTTATTGCGTTATTGTACTGGCTCTTCTCTCCTGTGAGCAGTTTAGCCGCTACAGGGATGATCTCCTTAATAGGATTTTCAGGTTGTATATTGGATTCTTACCTTGGCGCCCTATTTCAAAATCAGGATTATGCATTCTCTTTCGGTTTATCTGATGGAAAAGAGAATGCATATGTAAGCAACAATTTTGTAAACTGGGCCTCCGCCGGAGCGGCCTCTTTAATAAGTTTGATTTTAACCCTAATTATTGGCGTATGAAATGGTATAAGAAGTTACACTGGCAAATTATAATCGGATTGGTACTTGGACTCATCTGGGGTTTGATAGCCAACTTTGTTGGGCTCAATGAATTTACTATTGATTATATAAAACCAATCGGCACCATTTTTATTAAGCTATTGGTACTAATCGCCGTTCCGCTGGTATTGGTCTCGTTAGTTACGGGTGTTACCAGCCTCAACGATACAACACAGCTCTCAAGAATGGGAGGTAAGACGGTAATAATTTATGCCATAACCACTGTGTTTGCCATTAGTATTGGTTTGGCAACGGTAAATATTATGAAGCCGGGGAAATCGCTGCCAGTTGAAACCCGTGAACAACTTCAGACCACATACAGCGAGAATCTTGATGACCGAAGTGAAACAGCTAAGGAAGTTATGGAGCGCGGCCCGCTCGATTTCTTTGTGGATATTGTGCCCGAAAACTTTTTCAGTGCCGCATCTGATAATTCCAATATGCTTCAAGTGGTATTCGTAGCTATTTTGCTTGGAATAGGGATCATTCAGATAGGAGGCAGAAAAGCGGAGATCCTTACTAATTTCTTCGATGCGTTCAATGATGTGATCATCCGTATTGTTGAGCTCATTATGCTTACAGCGCCATACGGTGTTTTTGCCCTCATGGCCTCCTTGCTTATAGACCTTGCAGGAGATGACCTCGGGAAAGCACTCGAGTTACTGTATGCATTAGGATGGTATTGCCTCGCGGTTTTGATCGGCTTGACGATTCACGTGTTTGTGGTATATGCCACTTTGTTTAAAGCCACAAGCAATATGAAGCTAACCACGTTTTTTAAGGCAATTCAACCGGCCATGTTACTTGGTTTCAGTACCAGTTCGAGCGCAGCTACCTTACCGGTTACCATGGAGCGGGTTGAAAAGAACTTGGGAGTGAAAGAAGAAGTTGCCAGCTTTGTACTCCCTATAGGAGCTACGGTAAATATGGATGGGACCAGTCTTTATCAGGCAGTGGCTGCAGTATTTATTGCTCAGGCTTTGGGAATGGATCTTACATTGCTGCAACAGCTTACCATTGTGATTACAGCCACAGCAGCGTCAATAGGGGCGGCAGGCGTACCGGGTGCAGGTATTATTATGTTGGTGATCGTCCTGGAGTCGGTACAGGTGCCTACGGCCGGTATAGCGCTGATACTTGGGGTTGACAGAATACTGGATATGTTCAGGACCATGGTAAATATAACCGGTGATGCGGCGGTGTCAGTGGCTGTGGCATCCTCAGAGGGTATGTTAGGTGAGGCTCATCTTGATGATTAGAATTTGGAAAATAAGGAAATTTTATATGCCTTTATGCTCGAAAATATGTTAATTGAGATAAATACTATTAGTGTAACGTAGGTGCCTATGGCTCAAAAGTTACTATCTAACAAACTTCAGCAAAAACTACATATCGGCCTTATTGTTTTATGCTCCTTTTTTGGGATGCAGGTTGAAGCTCAATCTGTATTGCTTCCGGGAGATGTAGTTATCGTATCTGCTAACGCTGATGCCCAATCTTTCGATTTTATTTCACTTATCGATATTGAAAGAGGTACATCCGTTTATTTTTCAGATGGAAGATGGGATCGTTCCGAAAGTTTGTTAGATGGGAATGAACTTAAACTGATCTTCAATGAGTCAATTTCAGCAGGAGCAAATGTTCACATTAACAATGAAGATGATCCGCGTTTTTCGAAAAGTGGTGCGCTGAATTTTGAGGGAGACACGCATAGGATTTTTGTATATCAAAAAGAGGAAGCTGTTCATCGGTTTATATTTGGCATGGGATGGGGTAAAGGACATATTTGGAATACGGAAGCCCAATCCAGTGAGGGTTCTGATATCCCATTAAGCTTAAGAGAGAACCCCCATGCTTTGCTTAGCCTGGGGGAAGAACAGAATCAGCAATATTATCTAAGGAATGGAGCCAGCGGCACCAGGAATATGCTGCTATCACTGGTTGGCGATCCTGAAAACTGGAGGGGAAACAACCAAAATTCATTTGCTAATTTCGGAACTTCATTCAATTTACTATCTCCTCCTGTCATTCAGTTTGATAAAAGTATTTCAGAGATCAATGAAGGAGATTCAACAGCTGTTTTAAATATAGCTGTCTATGAACATGATGGCTCACGTATTTTTGTGGATGTAGAATTTGATTCACTGCGCAGTATTGTGGATAAGACCGATCTCAACAGGTTTAGTACCAAGAGAATCAATTTTACGGGATTGGTAGGAGACTTTACCTATGCGGTGGAAGTACCAATTTTAGATGATGAAGTATATGAAGGGCGTGAAACCGGTATTTTCGTGCTAAACAATCTTTCAGCCGGTAGTTATGGAGACTTTTTAACCCATAATCTGCTAATAGAAGACAATGAGCATCCCAAGATCATTATTTCAAGAGTTGCTAACAGTAATGAGAGATTAGGATTCGTAGAGATCCAAAACCAGGAAAATGGAGTAGTATCGTTGGAAGGCTGGATGCTTTCCGGTAACAACCTCACATATGAGTTTCCCGAAGATGCCGTTCTTTTGCCAAATGAAACGTTGAGATGGGTTGATGCTTCCGGTTTGGAATCAATTGATAAAGAGGATAAAGTTTTTAGTTCGGAATCAAGGAGAAGAATGCTGAATAGGGATGGTGGAGTATTAACACTTCAGAATATTACGGGCAGAATTATTCATCAGGTAAGCTATTCGAAAGTCCGAAATACTGAAGGCAGAGAATCAAGGAGGGAAGATCTTGCTGTACGTGAGCTGGATCAAAATATACAGTCCGGCAATCTTTTAAATGAGATGAGTCAAAATATTACGGCCCTTAGAATTCAGAACTCGGGCTGGAAGTTTTTATCAGGGGGAAATGAGCTTAATACGGAATTTTCCGGAAAAGCATTTTATAGCTGGAATGAAGAAATACAACGTTTTAAGGCTCTTAGCGGTGTCCCTGCAAAGGAACAGGTGGTATTAGGCTTTTTTGATACAGAAGAAATGGAATCACTGAGTTCTTATGTTTCCTCGTCAAAAAATAAGAAGGCACCTGTTGAAGAACTTAGTTTTACGGTGTCAGCAACAGATATAAATAGAAATGAAACAATTGACGGAATTGAAGGATTGAACTTAGTTTTTAATGATCTTGACAGATCAATATCTGTTCCTGTTTTTCTTGGGTTGATAGAAAATGAATACCCCGAATTGCCGATCAGTGAGCATATTTATTCCGTCAGGCAAAATGCTTCGGGAGCAATAGAGTTCAAAAAACTGGAAGGGGAGGAGAGCATAGCACCGAAAGCACCTTTCTTAATCATGCTTGAATCCGAAACTCCGGCTACCTCCCTTACTTTGAATAAAAATGACTTTAAGGAGAATTTATCGGTTCGGGATGTACGTGCTGAAACAGACCGGGGGTTATTTGAGCTCACGCTTAAAACACCGTATGAAGAGGAGGAAATGCAGCTCTATGTTACTGATGGAGCGAACACCGGGCGCAGCAAAGATCTTAATTCCTATCCTGAGTTGTATTTGCCTGATCAGCCATACTTAAACTTTTCATTTAAGGCAGGAGAAGAATTTTATAACCAACTCACTCTTTTCTCAGGGATAGAGCGGCAAGTACAACTTCCAATTCACTTTAGCAGTTTTGAGGCCGGGAGCTTCACATTTTCCGTAACCAAATGGGAGCAAGTTCCTTCTGAGTGGGATATTATACTTATAGACCAAAAAACAAATAAAGAATATAATTTACGGCGAAATTTCTCAGTAACAATAGAACATGATTTCACGGAAATGATAAGTTCCGGAGAAGAAGTAAACAGATTTTCAAAAACTCAATATAGAGACGATGAGCGATTTGCAGTGAAAATCTCTCCTTCAAAGATATCAGCTCAGCATGAAGAAGAATTAAATGATAAGCCACGCCAGGTTGAACTTCATCAAAATTATCCCAATCCTTTCAACCCAGTTACGACCATCTCATTTTATCTGCCAAAGTCAGAAGAAGTACGGCTATCGGTTTTTAACATTGTAGGCCAGCCGGTGGCTGTTATAGTGGATGGTACACTTTCGGCAGGGCAACAACAGTTTGAGTGGGATGCTACTGACAAACCCAGTGGAATGTATATTTATCAATTGGAAGTAGGAAATAGTGTTATGACCCGAAAAATGACATTAGTCAAATAATGAACACATTTCGTGTGATATCAGTTATTTCAAATAGAAACCTATAAATTAAATAAAGGATACTACTCAATACCTATCATGCAATTTAAAACAATTCAAGGGGTGGAAGTGCCCGAAATCGGATTAGGAACAAACCGATTAATTGGCAGAGAAGGCGAAAATGCCATTAAGTTGGCACTCAATCTCGGCTATCGTCATATTGATACTGCACAAAGTTATAAAAATGAAAGAGAAGTAGGGGAGGCCATGAAAAGATCACATGTTGATCGGGAAGAGATCTTCCTTACTACCAAGATCTGGCATACCCATCTTGAGAAAGAAAATGTTTTGAAAGTTGCTGAGAATTCTCTCAGGGAGCTTGATACCCCCTATGTAGATCTGCTTCTTATCCATTGGCCAAATCCTGATGTTGACATTGAAAAGACATTGGAGGCCTTTCTCTCTTTACGTGACCAGGGCAAAGCGCTTAATATTGGCGTTGCCAACTTTCCGCTAAAAATGCTGAAAGAACTTAATGAGGAGCTTGCAGCACCGATCTTTTGTAATCAGGTGGAATATCATCCGTTCCTGAGTCAATTTGATCTGTTGGATTACACCGCTGAGCACGATCTGCTTTTTACTGCTTACTCTCCGCTGGCTCAGGCCAAAGTGATGGAGGAGCCATTGCTTAAAGAACTGGGAGAAAAGTATAGGAAATCTCCTGCCCAGATCACATTACGCTGGCTAATAGAACAAGAGCAGGTGGTGGCTATTCCTAAAGCCTCATCCGAGGAACATCTCAGGGAAAACATCGATGTATATGACTTTGCCTTAGAGGATGATGATTTCTATGCGATCGATGATCTCGATAAATCAACCCGATTGATAGATCCCGATTTTGCCCCTGAATGGGACAATTGAAATCATGCCTAAACCTTATCGGCATTCAGCTAAAGCCAGGATTTTATCATCCTGGTTTTTAAGTTGGTGTTGATATGTATCCGGCAGATCTATTCGTTCTGAGGTAATATCGTCTCCTGCTCTGCTTTCCTGAAGAAACATAATATCGATCTGGTGGATCTTTATTTTTTCATCTTCAAAAGTTTCCAGCATCCATTCCACGTAGCGTGCATTGTTAACGTGATCATTCATATCAAGGTCTGATCTCCTGACTTTGAGATGAGTTTTAGCAACCTTTGCTTCGTCAGGGAAGGGTTTCATTCGGGATGATTTAACCGGCAACACATGGTCAATTTCTGAAAGCCGAAGTTCAAGAACTTCTCCTGGCATTCTGGTAGGGCGCCGTGTTTTGATATTGATCATCATCCAATAGCTCAGGCAACAGCCGATTTCATTTCCCTCTGCATCTAAAATTCTATAATCCCTGTACGCCCGTAAAGCATCTCCCGCCGCCGGCCATGTTTCAATGGTAACGGTTTCCCGCCACTCCGGAAACCGATGGATCTTAATATCCATTCGGTGCAATACCCAGGTTAGGTTTTGCTTGTGAAGCTGGGTAATATCAAAGCTAAGTTTTAAGGCATGATTCCCCGCCACTTCCTGGAAAAGAGAACAAATTGCAGGTAAGGTTGCTTTTCCATTCTGGTCTACCTCACTGGCACGAATTTTAAAGGATTCTGAATATTTAGTGATGTCTTCAGCCATAAGTTTTAATAAGTAACGTCAGTTCGATATAATTATCCTTGTTAAAGCCTTTAAGTTACAGTCTGGCGGCTCCAAGTTCATCTGACCGATTGTTTGGATTTGGGAACCTAAGCTTGTTCGTATCCTAATCCAACATCCTGCGCCTGCTCCATCGATCAGATGGAGTTTCCATCAGATCGAATTCACGTTGATTATAATAAGCATGCTATAAGTTAGGTGTATGTTGAAATGTTTTTTGGAAGCTTTCCAGGTCTTTTTTCTATATTTAATCAGGTTTTTATTTATGAAGGTAATAAAAAGAAAAGCCCTGTCAGTTTCACCTGACAAGGCTTGCTTTTCGGGGTACAAAATCTTTAAGCGGGTATTGAGATTTCCTGCATTATTTCAGCAAACAGGCGGTGTGATTTCAATCGTTGCTTGTGGTGAAATATGTAAGAAGCGGTGATCAATTCATCAACCCCCGTCTCTTTTAAAAAACCTATAAGTGTTTCGCTTATTTGGGTTTTATCACCCACAAAAGAATAAGCCAGCATTTGCTTCAAAGCCATCTGGTGCTGAATGGGAATAACCTCGCTAATATCACCAACCGGGGGAGGCAGAGGGTTACGCTCCCCGGTGATCACCCCAACAAACAGTTGCTTGGTTGAGGTGGATAGATATTCAGCCTGTTCCGTTGTATCGGCAGCTATCACATTAATACCGGCCATAACGTAGGGCTCATCCAACTGTTTGGAAGGCTGAAATTCTTGTCTGTAAATTCGGATAGCATCCATCAGTTGTTGCGGGGCAAAGTGACTGGCAAATGCATACGGCAATCCCAGTTTGGCGGCAAGATGCGCGCTGTCGGTACTGGAACCTAATATCCATATTGGAATTTCAGTTCCTTCTCCGGGAAAAGCTCTGACTTTTCCTTCATTTTCTTTGGAAAGGTATTTCTGGAGCTGTGCCACATTATCGGGGAAATTATACACTTCCTGCATTCGGTTTGGACGAATGGCATGAGCTGTCACCTGATCGGTTCCGGGTGCCCGGCCTAAGCCGAGATCAATCCGTCCCGGATACATAGTTGCCAATGTCCCAAAATGCTCCGCTATGATGTATGGAGAATGATTGGGTAACATAATACCACCCGAACCAATTCTGATCTTTGATGTAGCTTCGGCCATATGTCCCAAAAGAACGGAAGTGGCCGAGCTTGCAATATGCTCCATATTGTGATGCTCGGCCATCCAAAATCGGTTATAACCCAGTTCCTCCACATGCACAGCCAGCTCACGGCTGCGCTCAATGGCTTCCTTATGGTTACTCTCTTCAGTTACTACTGCCAGATCTAAAACAGAATAGGGTATCATGTGCATAACTTTTTAATTAAAAGACTTCATTTTTTCTTTGAACCATGTCTTTGTATTCACTCCAATGAAGTACATAGAAGGAACAAGAAATAGGGTGAGGAAAGTTGCAAAGCCAAGGCCATAAATAATAGTCCAGGCGAGTGGCCCCCAAAATGAGGCATTGTCGCCACCGAAATAAAGGTTTGGCTCAAAGTTTGCAAACAATCCATAAAAGTCGATGTTCAACCCAATAGCCAGCGGGATCAATCCAAGAATGGTTGATGCGGCCGTCAGTATCACCGGGTTCAAACGAACAGCTCCTCCTTTAATTACTGCCTCTTTCAGGACTGCACCTTCGTTCCTGAGAATATCGATATAGTCAATAAGTATAATTCCGTTTTTCACAACAATTCCGGCCACAGCTATGATCCCCATCCCTGTTAGTACTACAGAGATATCCATTCCAAATGTTGAAAAACCGATGAATACACCGATCAAACTGAATAGCACCTGCGACATGATGATCAGAGGTTTACCGATGGAGTTAAACTGCGATACGAGGATCAGAAAGATCAACCCAACGGCGGCTAACAGTGCTACCATTAGGAACTGACCTGTTTCGGCTTGTTCTTCCTGCTCTCCGGTAAGGGAGATCTCATAGCCTTGGGGTATCTCAAATGCCTGTAATGCTTCACGGATCTGAGTATTGATCTCATTGGCATTGTAGCCTGTCAATACGTTCGATGATAGCGTCGCAACACGCTCCAGATCAACGCGATTGATGGCTCCGTAGCTTGAGGTCAACTGAGGTGTTGCTACTGCTGAGATCGGAATATTGCCGGTTGGAGTTGGAAGAGTCATATTCATCAGGTCAGTGATGTTAGACCGGTCTTTTTCAAGCAGGCGAAGCGTTACATCATATTCATCCTCATCTTCACGGAAGGTAGAGATGGGCTCACCCAGCAAAGCGGTACGGATGGTGCTTCCAACCTGTACATTACTAAGGCCATAGCTGTTGGCCTTTTCATTATCGATGTCAATAATGATCTCAGGGTTATTTATCTGCAGATCTGAACGAAGCTCTTCAATTCCCTCAATTTCCTTGTCCTGAATGAAGCTTTTGAATTCCTCAGTCAGCGCAATGATCTGTCCGAATTCATCACCGGTTATTTCAATATTGATCGGTTTTCCGGTAGGTGGGCCAGATTGTTCTTTCTCAACTGTAACCGTGGTTCCGGGAATGTCCTGAATATTATCACGGATTTTATTCAGAATTTCCTCAGTAGAAATTCCGTCCCGGTATTGATAATCCACAAATTCTACGCTCACCTTGCTTTTTGTAGGAGTAGGAGTGGGATCAATACTGTTGGGCGGATTGGCTCCGATCGCTACGTTCGAGATCACGGATTTTACAGCAGGGTTATCTCTTCCGATCACTTCATACACCCGGTCTTCCAGGATCTTATTTACCCGATTGGTTTCATCGAGATCCGTCCCGGCTGGCATTTCGTTATAGACATATACGAAATTAGGTTCGTTTTCAGGAAAGAAAACCACTTTTGGAGATACAACTCCCAACAGAAAAATACTGAATACGAGGAAGGCAAAAGTACCGCCAAGCACAAACCAGGGGCGAAGCCCAACCAAGATCCATTGTATGGCATCATGGTACAATGACTGAATTTTAGGTAATGTTGTTTGATTAAATTTGCGGATCAAAGGCTTCAGGATAAATCGCTCCAATAACCAAAGCAGATAAAGGAAAACCAGCAGGTTGGCAATGAATATGCCTCCTGTGAGATAGAAGACCATCGCAAGCACACCGACAACAGCCGAGGCGATCCAAAGAAAGGTGTTATCATGTTTCTTCTCTTCTTGGATATGCTCTTCCTCTTCGCTCATAAATGAAACTGCGAATACGGGATTCATCACCAAAGCCACAACCAATGAAGCGATAAGAGTCAAGATCAGCGTAATTGGTAAGTAGATCATAAACTTCCCGATGATCCCTCCCCAGAAAAGAAGAGGTACAAAAGGGGCAATGGTTGTTAAAGTACCTGTGATAATCGGGAGGGCAATTTCCCCTGCGGCTTTTTTGGCCGCTTCCATTTTACTGAGTTCCCCTTTAGTAACGTGCCGATAAATATTTTCCACGATCACGATGGCATTATCCACCACAATTCCCAATCCGAGAATCAAGGCAAAAAGCACAACCATATTGATGGAGAAATCTATGCTGGGCATTACGGCAAAAGCGATGAGGGAAGATAGTGGAATAGCTAATCCCACAAATACCGCATTCTGTACTCCCATGATAAACATCAGTACCAGAACTACAAAGAAGAATCCAAGGATAACGGTATTGAACAGGTTAGAAACGCTATCTTTGGTATCCTGGGATTGATCTCCGGTAATAGTGATATTAAGATTATCAGGAAATTGGGTTTCCTGCAGCTGCTGTACGATAGCCATTGTTGTTTCGGAAGTCTCGATAAGATTTCCGCCGCCTTTCTTTTTTACATTCAGAGTGATGACAGGCTCACCATTTAGGCTCGCATAGCTTTCACGATCGGCAAAGTCGTCTTCTATCTTAGCAATATCTTTCAGATAGACTTCATCCCCCTGTGTATTTTTTATAATCAGATTTTCAAGATCTGAGGCTTGCTCTATCTCACCATCAACCCGAATGGAGCGCTCTATGGAGCCCATATCAAGCTGGCCGGCAGATACGGTCATATTCTTGTTGGCAACAGCCGTGCGGATATCGTTAAAATTTATTCCCACAGACTGCATTTTGTGAAGGTCCACATTCACCTGGATCTCACGTTCAAGCGCACCCACGATCTCTACCTCATTTATAGCAGATAGGCTTTCTACCTCATCCTGAATTTCATCGGCAAAACCTTTTAGTTCAACCAGGTCAAAATTCCCGGAAAGATTAATGTTTAAGATAGGTTGGTCGTCAAGGTTGAAGTCGTTGACCTGCGGTTCTTGTGTAAGCTGTGTTGGAAGTTCAGCTCGTGCTTTTTCAACGGCATCATTCACTTCCTGTTGAGCTACAAGCTTATCTTTACTGGTAAGAAATTCTACGGTGATGATAGATGTAGCCTGTTTTGAAACGCTGGCAATCTGATCAATACCATCAATCCCTTTAAGTTCCTGCTCAATGGGGCGGGTGATGACATTTTCGATATCTGCCGGTGAAGCTCCTGCATAAATTGTGACCACATTAAAAATGGGGATCTCAACTTCAGGGAAACTTTCTTTTGGCAGGGTGATGTACGAATAAATACCTATGATGGTGATCAGAACCGTTAGCAGATACACACTGGTTCGGTTATTGATCGCCAAACTTGAAATCTTAAATTCTTTAAAATTCATTTACTTACTCTCTTACAATTAATTTTCTTCCTGAATAGAGATGAGCTGACCATCAGCTAAGTCTGCATATCCTGCAGTGATAAGAAGATCTCCGGGGTTCAATCCTTCCTCTATGACGAGGTCATTATTATAGCTTTGAGATGGAATAACTTCCTTACGGGAGGCGATCCATCCATCGTCCGTTTTCTCGGCGATAAATACATACGAAATTTGGTTGGCATCCTGAACGGTATTGGATGGAACTACAATTTGGTCACGAAGCGTGAGATCGTTGATCCTCACACTAGCCATCATGTTTGGACGGATATTTCCACTGTCATTTGTAATGTAAATTTCCACTCCAAAGGTTCGGTTGGAAGGATTGATGGCTTTACTTACTACATCCAATTTTTTTGGAATCACTTCATCCAGGCTTGAAAAGCTGATTTCTACACTGTCCGTGTAGTCCACCCGTAATATGTATGCTTCTGATACTTCAGCCGTTACTTTCAGTGCATCAGAATTGGTAACCTGAAATACAGGAGCGTTTGGTCCCACGGTTTCACCTACTTTCAGGTTGACCTGATCTGCCGTTCCGGAAATGGCAGCACGGATCGAATAATTTTCATACTGCTCGGTGAGGGTTACTAATTGATTTTTAGCAGACTCATACTGTGTTTTGGCCTGAAGAAATTCCACCTCAGAACCAATGTTCTGTTCACGCAGATTCTGCTGGCGCTCAAATAAGGTCTTGGCGAGCTCAAGTTGTGTTTCCACTTCTTTGATCTGACTTCGGGTGATCTCTCCATCAAGGCGGGCAAGTACATCACCTTTTTGAACTTCATCGCCTGTCCGGATCAGGATCTCTTCTACTGTAGCCGTAGTTTTTGGGGTGATCATGATGGTTTTATCAGACTCCACGTCTCCCTGGATACTTACATAATGACGGAAATCGGAAGGTTGTAATTCTTGTATGTGAACCGGACTAGCAGTTTGTTCAAGTCCATTGGCTCCATCTTCATTCTGCCCGCCATTACCGCAGGCCGAAATGAATAAAACCAGTGCTAATAAAGTTATATGAGATTTCATTGTTTTTAGATCCATGTTATTTGAGTTCTATATTTTCTTTTATTTCCTGAATGTCTTGCTCCACAAAAGGAACCTGACCAATGGCTTGATCATATTGAGCCTTGGCCGTTAAGTAGCCTGATACCATCTCGGAATAGTTAATTTCAGCTTCGCGAAGCTGAAGTTCAGCGTCGGAAACTTCCTGCTGAGAACCCACTCCGTTTTGGTAGCGGGCTAAAGCACGTTTATAGCCTCTTTTAGCTTGTTTGATAGCCTTAATGAGGGCATCATTATTTTGCATGGCTTCTCGTACACCCTGTTTTGCTGAATAGATTTCTTTATTGGCGGTCTGTTCCGTCTGATACATTTGCAGCTCGGTATCTTTGATCTGAATTTTTGCTTGCTGAACGGCTGCATCCCGGCTGAATCCCTGAAAGAGGGGAACCTGTACTCCGACCATCAGAGTTTGCGAACGTGCTCTGGTATCTTCAGTTCCAAAAAATTGTGGATTACCGGCCTGTGCCGCTGACCACTGCAGATTATAGGAAGCCGTAATATTGGGCAGATATAAGCTGCGTTGTGCATCCAGCTGTTTGCCTTGCAGGCGTTTCTGGACATTAAGAATTCTGAGGTCACCCCGCAGATCCATAGCCTGCTCAGCAAGTACAGAATCTTCGTTTAGTAGTAAAGGCGTTAGCTGATCAATGGTTTTCAAAGACTCATTTTCATCAAGATCAGTTTCGGTATCATAGATATTGAATTCGCTTAGATCTCCTTTAATATTCAGCGATAGTTGAACAGGAAGCCCCATTATATCGAGCAGATCCTTCAGGGTATTTTCGATCGTGAATTCTGTACTTGTTAGTTGTGGCTCAAGGTTACTTATTTGAACTTCAAGCTGGAGAACCGCATAGTCATCGGTAAAACCTTGCTCGTATCGTTTTTTGGTATCTTCAAGATTATTTTCAAGTCGTTCGATCTGCGTTTGAATAAGCCGATATTGTTCTTTGGCAACCAAAGCCTGATAATAGGTGATGCGGGTTTGAGTTACGATCCCCTGAGATGTTGCTCTTAAATTTTCAGATTGGGCGGCTCTGTAAAGTTCAGAGCTGTTGATACCTACAAACGCCTGTCCGCTGAAGAGGGTCTGTGAAACCGAAAAACCACCTTGCCAGTTGTTATCCGTTCCGAAAGCAACAGGGATCAGGGCATCGGGGTCGCCATTCGGATCGAAAACAATTTCAGGCAGAAAATTTACAGGAACTTCAAGGTTCCGGGTATAGTTGGCTGAAGCAGAAATATCAGGCATCACATTGCTCCAGGCCGTGCGGATCTGTTGGTCGGCATCCCGGACCGACAACAGTGCCCGCTTCATTTGAGTATTATTGGCAAGGGCAATCTGTATAGCCTGTTTCAGGTCAATAGTTTGAGCAGTGAGGGAATTTTTAACCTCTTTCGGTTGTGCCTGTAGGGCAGAGGCAAGTACACTAAAGCTAAAGATCAGCATTAGTATTCCTCTAATTGCGATAAACCGGATGAATGTTGAATCCATATCGTTTAAAAATGAGTGAGTTAAAAGGTTAAAGTGGGTTCTCGTCATGTGGCAGGTCGTATTATTCGCTGTAGTTAAATTGTGTGTGTAAGTACTGCTCCATCAATTCTGTAAGGCTGATGTCATGTTCATTCATGATCTGAGCTCCTTTGGTATTGGTATTGGTATTGGTATTGGTAATGCAGAACTGAAGCATTCCCTGCATTTGAATGCCGATCTGTAAAGCCTGAATTTTTGGACTCTGTTTATTCCGGATACTGCCATCCTGAATACCGATCTGAATGGCCCTGATGATCAGCATCAGTATTTCATTTTCGATATGAGTGCAATCTTCAATAATTGAATGTTCTTTGGGTTCATCTTCATTGATGTGTTCATAAAGAAGCATGGCCTTCGTAAAGGTCACATTCTCCTGAATGAGATCCAGAAAGGTGAGCATCATATCTTTTACCAGCACTGCACCCGGCATATCTTGCTGAAAGGATTTCAAAAACTGCTGATGCAAAAAATCTAAAGCCTTCTTTTTAATAGCTTGATATAGGGTAGCTTTGTCATTGTAGTAGAGATAAAGAGTACCCTTGCTGAGTTCTGCCTGGGATGCAATTTCATCCATCGTGGTTTGTTCAAATCCCTGTTCTTGGAACAGGGTGATCGCCGCATCTAAAATTTGATTTTTCCGGCGCTTTCTCTCGCGCTTCTTGCGTTCTTTGGTGCCCATCGAAATAACTCTTGGTCATAAGGTGACTGATTCTCAGTTAATTTGTTTAGTAAGTTTACTAATTAATAAACATAATAAACAGCAGGTACGGAAATTAATCTGGAAGAGCTATTACCAGCATTAATTGAAATTTTCGAGGTCTATAAGTTGACTAAAATGTCAGAAAAGCGGTTTCATTAAAGCGGTTCATTTTCTGGAAAATGAAGAATTATCCAGTTTAATAAAATTTTAATGAACGCAAGGTCAGTAAATGTGCGCGATGTTGGTCAGAGATCATGGTCAGCTTTGTATTTCTCGATCAGGTTTTCAGATTGTTCTGCAAGAAATCGATGGAAATCATTGGCTTTTTTCAAGCGCTTGGAATCGGTGTCCTTTTCCTTGCTTAGAAACTCCAAACCCCTGGAGGTAATCTCCTCAAGATCTAAAGCAAGCCGTAACTGCTTCTGCATGAAATCTATGACAGATCCTTCTTTCAGTTTGAAATAGATCTGTCGCTCTCCCTTGATCCGAACTTTCTCAATGAGTCCGCGCTCGAGCAGCATACGCGTAACATTACTCACGGATGCCTTACTAATAGCCAGGTTTTCCATCAGGTCGGGGAATGATTGATGGGGCGGATCACAGATAAGCAGCCATCCCAGTATCTGCCCATAAATACGTGGATGTCCCAACTCTTCGATCTTTAGGCTGAAGGCTTCAACAAAATCAGATTTGCTGCTATAGCTGCTTGTGGACATCGGTTTTATGGAATAAAATTTAGTTTACTCAATACTAAACAAATCTATTCACTAAAACGACTTCAATTTTGGAAAGTATGTTTTTGCTTAATCCTAATGTGAAAACAAACTACCGGGCACCATGCAATATCCTCGTTCCCCAAATTCTAATATCATCCAGTATCACATAAATGGATGGAAGAACCAGTAGCGTTACAACGGTTGAGAAAGTAAGTCCGCCTACAATGGCACGAGCCATAGGAAAGTAGGGAGGACCGCTTCCGCCAATTTGAGTGGTGCCGATACAAAGCGGGATCAATCCTAAAACCGTGGTGGCAGCCGTCATCAGGATGGGGCGCATCCGGTCGCGTCCACCTTGTATCACAGCCTCTCTTCGGGATAGACCTTCTCCCCGTAAATGATTGATGTGGTCGATCATTACGATCCCGTTGTTTACTACAATTCCCATCAGGATGAGAATGCCAATGAAAGCCATCAGGTCAAAAGTGGTATTGGTGATAAAGAAGAACCAGAGAATCCCAACCACTCCAAAGAAAATGCATGAGAGCACGCTGGTAGGGTATAAAAGTGATTCAAACAGCGAGGCCATGATCAGATAGATCAAAAAGAAGGCAATAAAGATGTTGAATAACATGGTAGTGGCTACATCATCTCCCATTCCGAAACTGCGGCCGTAACTCCAGCTATATCCGGTGGGGTAGGCGATCTGATCCATCACCTTGGAGATCTCTTCCCGTGCCTCTTCCGGGGTAATGCCTTCCAGGTTAATGGCGATACCCAGTGAAGTTCTGCGGTTTTCACGGAAGATGCGTCCCGCACCCTGGCTTTGTTCAAATTCCGCCAAAGATGCCAGCTTCACGGTTTGTTCGCCTATAGAGATCGGAAGATTTTTAAGGTCATCAAGAGTTTGGCGGTTTACATCCTGAAAGGCAAGAACCACATCAACCTCGCCATCGGTGCCGCGAATACGCTGCACGGTTTGTCCGCGCAGGGATCCGGAAACCATTTGTGCAACTGCGGAGGAAGTAAGCCCGAAATTCCGGGCACGCTCATGATCTACGGTAAGCTGTATTTCATCGCTGCCTGTTTCTGCTTCAGAGCGGACGTCAGCGAATCCTTCAAGCTGACCAAGCCGCCATTCAACTTGTTCAGCAAGTTCTTCCAGCGTTTCCATGGATTCACCCTGAACAAACACCCGAACCTGCTCGGCGCTATTTCGACTGATATACTCAAAGGCCGGACGACCAATGGCAATTTTGGGAAGAAACTCCTGAATCTCTTCCTTGATTCGAATCACAGATTTTTTGGCGTTCTCATCGGGGACTAAATTCAGTGTCGATTCTGCATAATCAGGAGTGTAATACGTATATACAGACTCGATCTCAAAGTTCTCCTGATTCTCGTACAGGTATTGCTCGATCCGATCCACGGATTCCTTCACAGTTTCAAGGGTATAGGCCGCATTAAGGTTGTACTGTAATCGCAGCTGTCGTTCTTCCACTCTTGGGAACATATCAACGGCCATGAACGAAGCGGGTATGATACCACTCAGAAACAGCAAGGCGATGAAAACTACAGAGGTTTTTCGACGCTCTAAGAACCACTCCAGCAAATGGGCATACTTAAAAGAGAATTTATCAATGATGGTTTTTTTGTCCGTTTCTTCAGGCGGTTTAATTCTGGATGCCAGCAGCGGGATCACGGTAAGTGAGATCACCAAAGATGCAATTAATGCAATGATAATTGCCATTCCTATGTAGTACATATGCTGCGAGATGAAGCTTTCATTCACTACGTTTGGAAGGAACACGATGATGGATGTCAAGGTACCCGCGGTAACGGCAACAGAAACTTCTTTAGCTCCAAAAACAGCTGATTTCCAGGCACTGTAGCCCATCCGCTGGTAGCGATGGATGTTCTCAGTCACCACAACGGCATTATCCACCAACATACCGATGGCAAGCATTAATCCCATCATAGAAAGGATATTGAGTGAGATATCGAGGAAGAAGAAGAAGCCGAGGGTTACGATCAGGGAAAATGGAACCGCGGTAGCTACGATAAGCGTGGTGCTGATCTGTCGCAAGAAAATGTAAAGTACGATGATGGACAGTAAAGCCCCGATCATACCGGAGTTGAACAGTTCCCGAAGTGAACTTAAGATTCCATCGGCCTCATTGAACATCTCATAAATCTCAATGCCCTGCATTTCAGGAAGTTGGTTAATATTTTCGATCTCGGTCAAGACCTCATTCACAACCTCTACTGAATTGGCTGTTGATTCTTTGGTTATGTCCAGCCCGATGGCGTATTTCATATCCAGATGGCGGGCATAGTCTCTTTTTGGGGAAGTATATTTAACCTGAGCGATGTCTTTAACACGGATGTTGTTTTCAGCAATGATCAGCTCTTCGATCTCCTCAGTGGTACTCAGGTCACCGATCGGGCGAACCATATATCGCATGCCGGAATCTGTGATCTTACCTGCTGAAATAGAAAAATTTGATTGCCTGAGTCTATTGCTTAATTGGTTCAGGTCAATGTTATATTGGGTGAGCCGGTCCGGATCCAGTTCGATACGGATCTCCTTTTTCTCAACTCCGTAAAGTTCTACCTGTCCAACACCGGGGATACGTTCTATCCGTTGCTGCACATTTCGGTTCAGCAGCTCATAAGCATCAGAGAGGTCGCGGTTACTGGAGATCCGAAGCTGAAGGGTGGCATTGGCGCCATCCCGAAACTTAAAGATCTGGTAGTACTCAAAATCATCGGGAAGCTGATGGCGAATACTCTCGATCTTCTCTTTGATCTCAATGGCCTTCAGGTCAATGTCGTTGCCTTGTTTAAAAGTGATCATCACTCCGGCGTTATTCTCTCCGGAATTCGAGTTGATCTGCTCTACTCCGCTTATGGTAGCAAAGACCTCTTCGATGGGGCGGGCAATGTTTTCATTTACCTCAGCCGGGGTAGAATTAGGATACGGGATCTGCACAAATGCACCCGGAAAGGTGATATTTGGCATAAATTCCATGGGTACCATTCGGGTGGCGATCAATCCAACAACCAGCATACTCACAAAAACCATGAGGGTGGTTACCGGTCGGCGAAGGGAAAATTCGGTAATATTCATGGCGATGAGTTAAGCTGTTTCTGTTTCGGGTTGAACCGAGTAATTCTTGCGGTCGAGAATGGCGTACATTACGGGTATCACGAGGAGGGTGAGTAAGGTGGAAACCAGCAAACCACCAATAACCGTGATCCCCATGGGGGCACGAAGTTCAGCACCGTCTCCAAAGCCAATGGCTAAAGGTAACAGTCCAAGCGTGGTCGTCAGGGTAGTCATGAGGATCGGACGCAGACGTGATTTCCCGCCTTCTCTGATCGCTTCCAGTTTTTCCATACCTTTCATACGCATCTGATTAATGATGTCGATAAGGATGATGGCATTATTCACTACGATACCTATGAGTAAGATCAATCCGATAAATACAACCACACTGATGGTGGTCCCGGTGAGGAACAAAGCCAATATAGCTCCAACCAGTGCCAACGGAATCGTGAACAAGATGATAAAGGGGTGAAGCAGGGATTCAAACTGCGAGGCCATCACCAGGTAAACCAAAAATATGGCCAATGCCAGGGCAAACATAAGGGAGCGAAACGACTCCGACATTTCCTCATTTTGTCCTGCGATCTCTGCAAATATTCCGGAAGGTAAGGTGACTCCCGCCAAGGCTTGACCAACTTCCTCAGCAGCTTCGCCAAGATCGCCATAGTTCAGGTTCGCGGAAACCAGGGCAACGCGTTGTTGGGCTACGCGGCGAATTTCACCGGGACCGTTGGCTATTTGTACTTCAGCAATGGCGCTCAACGGAATCGGCCGCTCACTGTTTGGATTAACGACCAATCGTTGGATTTCGTCAATGGAGGTCCGGTCGGCTTCCCGTGCTCTTACCAGCACGTCAATCTTACGGTCTCTCCAGGAATATCGGGTGGCAATATCACCGCGAACATTACTTACAATTCGGTCGGCTACTTCATGAACCTGCAGCCCAAGAGAAGCGGCTTTGTCCCGATCAAAGATGATCTGAATTTCAGGGCTTCCGGTTTCCATGGTGCTTTTTACATCATCAAAGCGATTGTTTGAAGACAGTGTTCTGGCAACAGCGTCTCCGGCTTGTTTAAGTTTGTCCAGATCGAAACCACTGATCTCAATTTCAATAGGAGTACTAAAGGAGAAAAGGGAGGGTCTTTCGAATTTATACTGTAATCCAGGAACTTGGCTGAGAGAAGACCGGAGTTTGTCCATTGCAATTTCTTCTTCATTTGCTGAAGAACCGGAGGATAATGTTACATTCATCTCTCCCCAGTTCTCACCGCCTTCATCAGGGTTGGCGTCCATTCGGTTTCCTGTCCCTGCCACGGCAAAAGTAGTCTGAATATGATCATGATCTCGTGCTGAAGTTTGAACAGCCCTCAGAGCTGCATCGGTTTTCTCAATAGGTGTACCTGGAGGGAGTTTGAATTCAACTGAAAATTCACCCTGAGAAAGTTGTGGGATCAACTCAACACCGATACGCGGGACCAAAGCAACAGAACCTGAAAAGATCAGAATAGCGGAAGCCAATACGATGAATCTATGATCAAGCGCCCACCGCAGCATACTTGTATATACGTCTTCGATCACACGATAAGATCTGTCAAAAACATACACCAGGGGGGAGAATAATGCTTTTGTTCCTCTGGATATCCATTTCAAGAGAAATTTTACTGCTTTTGTAATAGCGGTTGGGATGGTATAGAAGAGGAACATTCGAATGGCTCGTAATCCTCGTCCGAATTTTGTTCTAGGCTCTTTCAGCTGTAACGGTTCAGCTTTAATTTTTGAGCCGCCAATGGATGACATCATAGGAATCAGTGTAATAGCAACTACAAGGGATGCAAGTAAAGAGAAAGTCACCGTCAATGCCTGATCACGGAAAAGCTGACCGGCTATTCCTTGTACAAATACCAATGGAAAGAAAACGGCAATGGTTGTAAGGGTGGAAGCTACAACGGCCATCCCTACTTCTCCGGCACCTTCACGTGCAGATTCAATGATCCCTTTACCCATCTCTTTATGGCGCGCAATATTTTCAAGTACTACGATGGAATTATCCACCAACATCCCGATTCCAAGGGCTATTCCACCCAACGACATGATGTTCAGCGAGATGTCATTTCCATACATCAAATTAAAGGTAGCGATAATAGAAACAGGGATAGAAACCGAGATAATTACAGTAGTCCAGAAGTTTCTTAGGAACAGGT
>JAKURD010000026.1 GCA_022450045.1 Gracilimonas sp.
AATTCAGCACCGAACACGTGGCGCCCCGATGCTTGGGAAAAACTGAGAAGAGGCAAACCAAACAAAAGCCCCGAACCGACGAGCTGCCCCAAAAACTACCACCATTTAGTAGTCCACAACTTTTACCAAATGCTTTTGCGCCTGACGCGCCCTAACGACCCAGCGTTTAAGCGGCGCGGGGATTGTGATTTCTTTGAAGTAGCAAAATTAATTCCTTACAAACAAGTTTGATCGCATCCCGTCCGCGTCCGATTTAAAACGCCTTGTTAGGTTGCAGTTGGTTGAGTAATAGTATTTCTTCAATTTCTCATTACCTTTAGAACAAAAAAATAATTTTATGGCGAAAGCGAGTTCCTCAGGACACAAACTTGGTCAACTAGTTGGGGATTGGTGGGAAGAATATGTGGTTTTACCATTGTTAGCTGATATAGCAAAAGATCTCGATCTATATTTAGATCATCGTTTTAGAGAAAGAAGTTGTAGAGAAGGTGCAAAAATTATCTGGGAAGATGAAAACGGAAATAAGGTTGATTATGATTTTGTACTTGAATTGAATGGGTCTGATAAAAAAGAAGGTATTCCTGTTGGGTTTGTTGAAGTGTTTTGGAGAAGAGGTGCAAGGCATTCTAAGGATAAAGCCAGAGATGATAGTGGTAAGTTAATGCCGATGCGACAAACTTATCCAACGGCACGTTATTTAGGAGTGGCTGCTTGTGGAAGTCTTACAGGGCCAGCGAGGGAATATATCAAGCTCAGAGATATAGACCTGTTTTATGTACCCAAAAGCAAAATTATTGAAGCTTATTCAAAAAATGGGCTGACCATTGATTATCCTGATAGGTTGGGTGAAGAAGAGAAAGCAAAACTAGCTGAAGAATTTGGAAATAATTTTGATAATAAAATGAAAAAGAAAGTTTCTGATACTTTGAAAAAAGTTATCGGGAAAGCAACTATTCAATCATATAAATCAAAGATTTCTTCGAGTCTTTCTGCATTGCCACAAGAAATCAGGTTTCAAGAAGCAAATAAATCTGAATACCAAAGTTTTGAATCTATTAAAAAGGCAACAGAATTTTTAAAGAATCCCCATTTTGAATATAAAGAAGGTGATGAAAGTTACATTTATGAAATAACGTACAGCGATGGATATGAATTTAGTAGAGAGGTAGATTCTTTAACTAAGCTGAGGGAGTTACACACAGAGTTAGTGAAATTGATAAATCACATGGAAAAAATTTCGTAAAAATGGATGATATCAAATTAGATAATCAAATTACTGTCAGAGAGCCAAAAACGTCTTGGCAAATCATTACTGCTGATGATAATCAAAAAGATTTATTTTTATCCAAGGCGCAAGAGAAAGAAAAAAAATTAAAAGAGGAGCAGTCTTCAACTTTTCTGAATAATTTGTCGATTCCAATTCATCGGTGGTTTAGGTTCTCAGCAGGCTTTTCAGCAGAATGGGTTCGTAAGTTGTTACTCGAAGAATATGAGAATGGTAGAAGAAGGGTTTTAGATCCATTTGCTGGTTCGGGAACTGTTCTTTTGGAAGCTGAATATTGTGATTTTGAATCAATTGGTGTTGACTCTCATCCATTTGTTTCAAAAATAGGACAAGCAAAACTTTTTTGGCGCTCTAACTACAAAGAATTTGCTGAAGCAGGACTGAAAGTTTTAGAGATAGCGAGTTCAATTAAAGTTGAATTGGAAGAACCTCCAAAGTTGATAAAAAAATGCTTTTATAAAGGTTATTACGAGCGGTTAAAATGTATATTTGAAGCGATTGAGTTAGGTAATTTTGATTCACGAATTAATAGTCTTTTATGGTTAGCGGCAATTTCAATAATTAGGGAATGCTCCAGTGCAGGCACAGCTCAATGGCAATATGTTTTACCTGATAAGGAAAAGAAAAATGTATCGGAACCTTATTTAGCTTTCAAAGAAAAGGTTTTATTAATGGCTTCTGATATGAAGGAAAGGCAAAAATGGAATAAAGGCCCTTTACCAGAATATATTGAAGGAGACGCTCGTACAATGACGAAAGTTAAAGATAACTGGGCCGACTTGGTTATTACTTCTCCACCTTATGCAAATAATTATGACTATGCGGATGCTGTTAGGCTTGAATTAACTGTTTTAGGTGAAATTGAAAGGTGGAGAGATTTACACGATGTTATACGAAAACATCTTTTACCATCTTGCACACAACACGTTACCCGTGTGAGAGATAAGACCTTTGAGATTGCTAATGATCCAATTTTGTCACCAATACAAGATGAATTACTTGAGGTTATTGAGACACTTGCTGATGAAAAAGAAGAAAGGAAAGGAAGGAAGGATTATCACACAATGGTAGCTTCTTATTTTAGAGATATGGCAAAAGTTTGGAAGTCTTTAAGAGAGAAAACCTCAGATGGAGCAAAAGTTTGTTTTGTCATAGGAGATTCGGCACCATATGGCATTTACTTACCTGTTGACCGTTGGTTTGGTGAGCTTGCTTTGGCATATGGTTTTGAATCATGGGAGTTTGAAAAAACAAGAGATAGAAATATTAAATGGAAGAACAGAAAACATAGAGTTCCATTGAAAGAAGGAAGACTGTGGGTTAATGGATAGTTCTGCAACCTAACGACCCAGCGTTTAAACGGCGCGGGGATTAAAGTTTGGTAGAAGTAGCGAAATTAATTCCTTAGAAACAAGATAAAACAACGCTTCGTCCGCGTCCGATTTGAAACGCATTGTTAGGGTGAGACAGCCGAAACCAACCACGAACACTTGAAAACCACTATCGTTTTACCAGCCCAAAAAGGTTGAACGAAGCGACAGGCGCACGGGAAAGAGCCCGCGGAGGATGGCTGAGCAAGCAAAGCGCCACACCTTTACAAGACCAAAAATTCAGCACCGAACACGTGGCGCCCCGATGCTTGGGAAAAACTGAGAAGAGGCAAACCAAACAAAAGCCCCGAACCAACGAGCTGCCCCAAAAACTACCACCATTTAGTAGCCCACAATTTTTACCAAATGCTTTTGCGCCTGACGCGCCCTAACATATAATTATATGGAATGAAGGAAGGTGCAAAAATTCTTTATAAAATTCCAAACCTTTTGTTTATAAGCCCTTGATATGTATTAAGGTATGTTATCAGGAATTTTAGGAGCAAAAAATTCCTGATAACATTTCCTGATAAAATCTGTAAGGAATTGCTCTGAAATCGCTCTTACTTAAAACAAATAGGAGCACTTCATGGAAAAACCAAAACTTTTAGAGCAAGTTCGTGCCGAAATAAGACGCCGGAATTATAGCTACAAAACGGAAGTTGCATATACTAATTGGATCACTCGCTATGTGCGGTTTCATGACTTCAGGCATCCCGGGCAATTGGGAAAAAAAGAGATCGTGGAATTTCTGAATTTTCTGGCAAACGATAAAAATGTAGCTGCTTCTACTCAAAATCAGGCACTCTGTGCTTTAGTCTTTTTATATGATCATATTCTGGATCAGCCATTCGGCACGCTCCATGATCTTAAAAGAGCGAAGAAACCCAAACGATTACCGGTAGTGCTTTCCAAAAATGAAGTTGGCCGGGTTTTGCAAAACATGGACGGGGTCAAAAAATTGGTGGTAAAGCTATTGTATGGAACCGGAATGAGAATATCGGAAGTACTGAGGCTCAGAATTCAGGATATAGATTTTGAATACCAGCAAATTATTGTCAGAAATGGGAAAGGTCTTCAGGATCGGGTAACTATTTTACCGGAGAAACTTCAACCGGAACTAAAAACACATATTCAAAAAGTAAAAAACCTGCATGCAAAAGATTTAAAAAAGGGATATGGCAGTGTAGTAATGCCTAAAGCGTTGAACCGAAAATACCCTAACGCAGAAACCGAACCAACAACCCATAAGCCCGAACGCATAACAGAGCGGTTGCCCGATAAGGCAGCCAAGCTCGCACCGTTTGATTGGGAGGTGGGTTGTTGGTTCGGTTTTAGATCTGGGATGGTTCAGTAAGTAGCTAAACAGCCACACTATGGTGTGGACAAGCCCGTAAAGATGTTTGGATGCCGGTAGCGTCACTCAAGATCCCCTGACCGACCACGCCATTAGATGGAACTGTCAACTACTGCTGAAGTGAATATGACGAAAACGTAAACATACGGTGGGGAGACTACGTGCCCTTGACATTGTCCTTTTTAAAGATGTTATATGGCGAGCATGAATTTTTTAGCCTACTTTATGTCCTCAGTTGTAATAACTAATTCAAATCTTGTTGCATCTTCTTCTCCAGAAACACCCCAATTCTCATCTACGATAGGCTGAATAGTTAAAAGAGGAGAAGTATTATTGTTGGACATTTCGAAAAAACTGAGCTTTTCTAAAGCTGAAGAGGGTGGAGGTGAACTACCAATGTCTCCAGCTTCACATATTTTGGTTGTTGAATCAGCGAAGACTGCTACAGTGCTATCCATATTCTGGAATGCTATTTCATAGGTAACGTTGAGGTCTGATTCGGTTTGATTAACGATATAATAATTTGATCTGGCTGAGGGTTCAGTAATAACTTCAGGTCCATTAGTCGTATCAAGACAACCAACTAAAGAAGTAACAAAGACAAGAAGGAAAAGTAGTTTTACAGATTTCATATTAATGCTATTGGCTATAATAAGTATTGGTTTAAACAATTTTGAATATACGAATAAAAAGTAAGCCATATAACGACCCCGCGTTTAAGGTACTGTGTTAAAATTAAGGTTCCGAACCCTAAACGAGTCCGCTTGAAACGCCTTGTTATGTGAAAACTGACGGCGCCTGAACTACCGCTAAATGTGGAAAAAGCAATCCATTACTGCAAGCACAAAATTACTTTGTTTCCCGGACAGGCTGACCGGATGTGTGGAATAGGATTTTTTGAACAACGTCGTGGGCGCTGCGGAAAGTTGAAAATGAAAATTAGCATACTTAGCAGCCCAAATTTTCAAAAAATCATGAGCGCAGATTCTTCGCTTTTTAGAGGCAAACCACAAACAACGCTCCAGACTAAATTAGAAGTCGAGTACCTCACAAAAGCTCTGATCAAAACACACAAAACTTGAAAGCCTGACCGGGCACATAACATAGTATTAAGCAGATTTACAAATCCGCACTAATTCGTCGGATAATATTTCAAATCCATCTAAAATCAAAGTAACCCCTTGCTTTTCCAATGTTATACGGATTTCAAATTGCTGAATTTTGTATAACACGGGCCAATAAAAAAAGCCACAGACCGTATTTCAGATCTGTGGCTTAGGGAGGGAGATATATTTGATCTCATTCCATAAAGTTTGCTCCTTTTTCAGGAATAATAACTTTGGTATCTGTAATCTCTTCCAGGATTTCTTTGAATTCATTAGGGTCACTTTCGATGGGTGGCCATGTTCCATAGTGAATGGGCACGGCAATTTCACAGCCTATCATTTCCACGGCATAAGCGGCTTCTTCAGGTCCCATCGTGAAATGATCGCCGGTTGGTGCAAGTACTACATGCGGCCGGTATAATTCCCCATACAATTCAAGATCAGCGAATATATTGGTGTCGCCCATATGGTACACACAAATATCATCTTCAAAAGAGATCATGAGTCCGCCGGGGTCGCCTGCATATGTTCCTTTATAGGATGAACTGTGGTTGGCGGAAACGAGGGTCACCGAAAAGTCATCAAAGTGAACAGTTCCTCCTTTATTAAATCCAATGGCTTGATCTTCCGGCAGGCCTTCTTCTTGCAGCAAACCTACAAGCTCTAAAATACCAACAACTTTAGCCCCGGTGTTTTTTGCGATGTCCACCGTATCACCCACGTGGTCTTCATGTCCGTGTGTGAGCAGGATGTAATCGGCTTTATCTACTTCCTTAAGCTCATCAGGGGTAGCGGGATTATCCTTCAAAAAGGGGTCTATATAAATTATTTTTCCGCTTTGGCTTTCCAGCTTAAAGGCTGAATGGCCTAACCAATGTGCTTTGATCTGTGTATTCATGAATCTCCTTACATTTATTTCTTTAAATCATTAACTCTATCTATTTAGGTACAATGGATTATAATTTAAAATGGTTCAATTTTTTATGATCGGATAAAAGGTTAGATATTCAGTAAGCACTTTTTTCCTGAAGCCATCTATAAGATCAAAAAATCATCTATGAACAGGAATACACTATGAGTTTCTTTCAAAAACTTGGCGATATCTTTAAACCGGAAAGCGAAAGCAAAGCTGATTTTGGCTGGAGCTCGATAAATGATGAGGATGCACTACGCGAGATTGTGATGGCCTCGAACACAAAACCACAGGTGATCTATAAGCACAGTACTCGGTGCGCCACCAGCTTTTTTGCCTTGAAGAATGTGCAAAGAATTTCCGGGGAAGGCAGGAAGAAGGCCGATTTTTATATAGTGGATGTGATCGGTCAGCGTACATTATCTTTTCAGGTCGCGGAGCTGTTGGGAATTCACCATGAATCTCCGCAGCTCATTATTCTAAAGGATGGGGAGGTATGTTGGCATGGGTCTCATCAAAATGTTGGGGCTGAGGCAGTAGAAGTAAATATATAGGCTCTGTGTGTTTGACATCTGATAATTGTATATTTTCGCCAATAAATTTTCTAAAGCATAGTTAACTGCTTTAGTCCCAGTTAATTGAACTATCAGAACATAGCGGAGAATGAATGGAGGTTAAGGATCAACCCGGGCAGGCAGCCAATGTTTATCAGCCCCTTACCATGGATTACCTTCTTGGGAAATTCGGTATCACCAATCTCAGATTTTTAACCTTACTTGGTATCTGGATCGGTCTCATCGGCCTCAGTATCTCTTCCGTTTTTATTGTGGAGCATTTATTTGGGTTCTCTGATATCCTCAATCAGGATAAGATCGGGCAGGTTTTTTTGATCCAGATCCCCATGCTTATTGGGATGCTGCTGGTATTTTGGCTTGGTTTTGAATGGGGATTCATCCCGGT
Source organism: Gracilimonas sp. (assembly GCA_022450045.1). Classification (GTDB taxonomy): domain Bacteria; phylum Bacteroidota; class Rhodothermia; order Balneolales; family Balneolaceae; genus Gracilimonas. The sequence continues at coordinate 6,992 of JAKURD010000026.1, forward strand.
ATTTGTATCTACTTTCGTGCTGGCATTCACGGCTTCCATGACCTGGTACTGGGCGCTTTTGTACTCCATGTCGTTCACACTGGGGTTATCAGTGTATGCGCTTTGCTACTACTGCGTTTCTTTTGATCTGAGCCTTAGAACCATCAAGAGTTTTGCATTCTATATCGTGGTATCGCTTTTTTCTGCGTTGGCATGTTCTCTTGGAGCTTTTGTGTGGAGCCGATTTTATAATCTGCCACTTTTTGAAACCTTGATAATTTGGAAGAGTTGGTGGGTGAGTTTATTCTTGCAATCTTTTTTGGTTGGCGGGCCCTTGCTCTACCTTCTAACACCGGCCGTGTATCGTTTCAGAAAAAAGCAGTTTGATATTCCCCGGAAAACGGAAGTTTCCCTGACCTGGATCTATTCAGCCATAACCACGGTGGTTTTGGTGCTGGTGATGTTTATCATTTCAGCAAAATTATTGGGCTCTCAGTCGATAGAGCAAGAGCTTGCGGGCTCGGGAGTGTCCTCAGACGCTATTGCCAGTATGATGAGCGTAAATGAATCTTTCGAGATCGTTACGTGGATATCTCTGTCCCTTGTATTCTTTATTGGGGTTGGTAGTATATACCTGGTGGGGAGCTGGAATAAATCCCTAAAGGAAAAAGTTGATGATCAGACGTATAAATTGCGAGAAAAAGAGCTGAAATTAAGTTCGGCTTTGAACGAGAGAAATCAGCTTTTGAATGAGATCCATGAACGGGTTCGAACAAACCTGACAATGGTACTTGCGGTATTTGAGCTTCAGCTTAAAAGTGATTCCAACAAAACTAATGAGGAGATCTTGCGGGATTCACATTCACTAATCCGTTCCCTTACCATTGTACATGAGTCCATGTCTCAGACTAAGCGTGCCAACCATGTGGATCTCAAAAATTATACGATCAAATTAAGCAACAGAATTGATCAGTCACTTCGTAAGGAGCAGAAGAATATTACACTAAAAGTCCACGTAGAGGATGGCATTGATCTGGATATGGATCGGGCAATCCCTTTTGCGCTGATCATTAATGAATTGGTAATGAACGCCTGTATGCATGGTTTTAAGAGAGGTGAGAAGGGGTATGTGGTCATTAAAATTTTTAAGAGTGAAGATAAATTATTCTTAAAAGTAACCGACAACGGCATAGGCTTACCGTCAAATTTTGAGCAAAAAGTGGCTAAGGGAATTGGGATGCGCATCATCCGGGCATCTGCTAAACAACTCAATGCCACATTAGATTATTCCTCAAACGATAACACCTCATTTGAGCTTCAAATATCGTTATAAGAAGAAGGCGTGCACACAACTTAGTGATATGAAGAGCTTTTTTATCTGGCTTATTGCAGTAATTATTGGAGGAATATCAGGGTTTGGTATCAGTTACCTGATAGGCTTTAATGTGTATTTAACGGTAGGCTTGGGAATTATTTTGGGAAGTACAGTCGGGGTTACCATCAATATCCATCGGGATGGAGATGACGAATTACCGGATAAAGAACTTCCCCATGGAAAAGATCCCAGGGAAAAAAGATCAAAAAAGATCAATCAAAAAGCTTCTTGATATTCTTTTTAAAGTCGGGCTTCACAATTCCCTGTTCTGTGATAAATCCCGTTATATATTTGTGTGGTGTAATATCGAAAGCAGGATTGTAGGCATCCGTTTTCTTTGGGGTGATGGGTGATTTACTGATATGCGTAACTTCTTCCGGCTGTCTTTCCTCAATTTCTATCTCCTCACCCGTTTCAGATTGAAGATCGAAGGTGGAAAGTGGCAGGGCAACGTAAAAGGGGATGTCGTTTTCCTTCGCTAATACAGCCAGCGAATAGGTTCCGATCTTATTGGCGGTATCTCCATTAGCGGTAACCCGATCTGCACCCACTACCACTATGTCAACTTTACCCGTATTCATGAGTGAACCTGCCGTCGAATCCGTAATGAGATGAAAGGGAATCCCGGCTTTTTGTAATTCCCAGGTTGTCAGCCGTGCTCCCTGTAACAGCGGCCTGGTTTCATCAACCCAAACGTGAATATCTTTTTCCTGATGGTGGGCGTGCAGTATCACCGAAAAAGCTGTTCCGTAAGCTCCTGTGGCCAAGGCCCCGGTATTGCAATGGGTGAGAATATTCCATTGCTTTTTTACTAATTCAGAGCCGTTTTCACCGATCTTCTTGCACACACGTTTATCTTCATCATGGATGGTTTTTGCCGTTTTCAGGATGATCTCCTTTATCTCATCAAGCTCTTTATCCTTGTTGGCATACACGGTTTGATTGATACGTTCCAGCGCCCAGCTGAGATTGGCAGCTGTTGGTCGGGATGATTTCAGATATTCGATCCATCGGTTCAGCTCTACGTTGAAGCTGGTGAAGTTCTTGGAATCAAGTTCCCGTACTCCAAGGTAAAGTCCGTAAGCCCCGGCAATACCGATGGCGGGAGCACCTCGTACTTTTAGCTTTTTTATAGCATCCCAAACTTGTCCGATGGTATTTACATCAGAATAGATCTCTCTAAGCGGTAACTGCGTTTGGTCTAAAATTGACAGATGATCTTCTTCCCAGGATATCGATTCGTAAGCTTGCTTCATTATATTTTTGGCACACGGATTTAACGGATGTTACGGATTTACTTCAAGTGTTTCTTTCTGTCGTTAGTATAAATCTTTCGCTTAATTTGAGGTTTATAGCCGAAGTTTAAAACTAACCCGACTTCAATTTCTGTAGCCTTTAAGTAGTTCAGAATTTGCACCTCATGTTCTCTACGTAATCTTTCAATGGCTTTAAGTTCAAGAATGATGAGTTCTTCAACTATAATATCAGCGAAGTACTTTCCAACGAGTTGTTTTTTGTAATAAACATTAACAGGTACTTGAGGATTACATTTTAGTCCATTCTCTTTGAGTTCTGTTAATAACGATTTTTCATATACATTTTCCAGAAACCCAAATCCTAAACTGTTATACACATTGTAAAAACACTCAATAATTCTTTCTGTCAGTTTCTCATGAAGCATCAGTTATTTTTTATTTTCTGAAGTCCTCTAATATATAAAAATCCGTAGCATCCGTTAAATCCGTGTGCCATTGCCACTAGTAACCGGCAGCGTGGCCGTCACCCCGGGGATCAACGCCGCTGTTGAGTTTTCCATTTCGATCTACATAAATGTTATGAGCTCTTCCAATACCGGGCATTGGAAATAATCTGTGGCCCCTTTTTTCTAAAGCTTGTTGTGTGTCAGGGCTCAATCCAAAATCATCAAAAAATATCATATCTGGCAGCCATTGATGGTGGAAGCGAGGCTGTGCCGTTGCCTGTTGCGATCTCATTCCAAATACGGCTCTGTTCAAAAAGCTTTGAAGGGTAGCAGTAATGATTCTTGGTCCACCGGCAGCACCTAATACCATATCAATTTTTCCATCCTTTGTAACAATGGTAGGCGACATACTGCTCAGCATCCGCTTTCCGGGCTCAATGGCATTGGCTTCTGCACCGATCAGTCCATAGGCATTGGGCTCTCCCGGCTGGGCTGAAAAGTCATCCATCTCATTATTCAGAAGAAAACCGGCCCCGCTAACCGAGACATGACTTCCAAAAGATCCGTTTAGGGTAGTGGTCACCGAAACAGCATTGCCGTCTTTATCTACTATCGAAAAATGGGTGGTTTCAGAAGATTCCAGAAACCCTGCAATTTCACCATGCTCCAAAGATTCGGATGTTGTGGCTTGATCGTCCCTAAAAGAAGTCATTCGGTCATTATTGTATTCTTCACTTAAAAGTTCTTCCATGGGGATGTCAACAAAGTCAGGGTCGCCTAAGTAATAGGAGCGGTCAGCAAAAGCCCGACGCATAGCTTCGCTTACTATATGCACATATTCTGCAGAATTATGCCCCATTTCTACCAGCGGGTAATCATCAATCATTTCAAGTATCTGTGCAATGGCAACACTTCCGCTGCTGGGTGGTGGCATGATGTGTAATTTGTATCCTAGGAAGTCTGCGACAAGGGGTTCCCTCCAGACGCTTTCATAATTCCTGAGATCTCGATATCCAATCAACCCGCGATAGCGATCCATTTCATTAACGATGGCATCGGCGACGGGACCGGAGTAAAAACCTTCTCTTCCAAAGCGGGCAATACGCTCCAAAGTTTCGGCCAGATCTTCCTGCACAAAAAGATCACCTTCCCGGAATAAAATCGAATCTCCGGTGGTGAAGTATCTCGCTGAAGCCTGGTATTTCCTAAACGTATCCTTATGATTATTCAAGTCCTGAGCCTGAGTGTAGGAAAGGGAGTATCCCTCTCGAGCGAGCTTTATAGCCGGCTGTATGACCATGTCTAATGGCATACGTCCGTAGCGTTCAATGGCTTTGATCATTCCATCTACGGTGCCGGGGACGCCCACAGCTAAAATACCTTCCCAGCTCAAGTCAGATTTAAATTCTCCATTTCTGACGTACATATTCCGGCTGGCACGTTCGGGCGCTTTCTCTCTGAAATCCAGGGTATTTATTTCTCCATCAGCTAAATGGACAACCATGAATCCGCCACCGCCGATGTTTCCGGCACGGGGCAATGTCACCGCCAAAGCAAATTGAACGGCTACTGCTGCATCAACAGCATTGCCACCTTGCTGAAGGATCTGTTTTCCAATTTCAGAGGCGTGGTAATCAGCCGAAACGACCATGCCATTTTCATAGGATTTTGAGGTGAGAACCTGAGCCGTTAAAGTTTGGGTTGTGAAGAGAAGTGTGAAAGCCAGTAGCAGAGTTCTTGTAAGAGCCATGAATAAAATGAATTTTGGTTAGCTGCTAAAATAGCAGAAGTAAGAGCTTATTGCTGAACGAAAATTTTTATGATTTATTAGCCTGAAATATCAGGCCCTTGGGTGAAATTCTTTGTGCACCTGATGCAGAAATGAACGGTCCACATGAGTATAGATCTCAGTGGTCAATATAGAGGAATGTCCCAGCATTTCCTGTACGGCCCGAAGATCGGCACCGCCTTCCAGTAAATGTGTGGCAAAAGAGTGCCTGAAAATGTGGGGGTAAACATTTTTTTTAATATCCGCTTGTTCAGATGCTTTCTGGACAATATTCCAGATACTCATTCTTGATAAAGCACTGCCGCGCATACTGAGAAAGACTTTATTTTTGGCTTTATGATCCTTTTCAGGATTATAGAATTGGGGACGCACATGTTCTGTGTAATGCGAAATAGCATCCTGGGCGATCTCACCTACAGGCACCAAACGTTCCTTATTTCCCTTTCCGATCACCCGTATAAATCCAATTTCAAAAATGAGGCGGTCTTGTTCCAGACCGGTGAGTTCGCTTACACGCATTCCGGTTCCATACAAGGTTTCCAAAATAGCCTTATCGCGGATACCGGCAGGAGTGGTAAGGTCGGGAGTAGCCAGGATCGCCTCGATCTCATCCCGGTTTAACACTTCGGGAAGTTTGGAGGCTTTTTGGGGGAGTTCTACGAGTTCTGCAGGATTGGCTTTGGTGATTCCTTCAACCACGGCAAATTCATGAAATCCCCTGATGCTTGAAATATTGCGTGCCAGAGAGCTGGCTGAAAGCAATTCTTCATCTACCAGAAAACTCAAGAAATCTTCGATGTGAGTGAGTGTAACCCCTCCAAGATTAGTGATCTTTTTTTCCGTGGTAAGGAATAAGAAATATCGTTCAAGGTCATTTTTATAGGAAATTACGGAGTTCTCACTCAGTCCTTTTTCAAGCTTGGTAAACTGCAGGTATAGGTCCATTTCTTGCTTGAACGCCACAATTAGTCGCCGGTTTTATCTTGTTCCTGTGTTTGTTCTGAACCATTTTCAGAGGGTTCAGCTTTTTTCTGAAGCTTTTCAGCTGCTTCTTTTTCTTCGGCCTCACGTTCTTTGTCTTCGGGATATTCAACGCGGCTATGGTACACGCCGACCAAAATATTCAGGAAGGTTTCTTTGATTACCTGAAGATGCCTGAATGTAAGCGGGCTGTGACTAAGCTGCCCCTCTGCAACCCGGTCATCGACCATGCGGTTTACCAGATTTTCGAGTTTGCTGTAGGTTGGGTTTTTCATGGCACGCGAGGCGGCTTCAATTCCATCAGCAAGTAACAGAATGCCTGTTTCCTTAGATGATGGAAGTGGGCCTTCATACCGAAACTGATCTTCCTGAAGCATGCTTTTAAGGCTATCGTCTTCCTTAGCTTTTTCATAAAAATAGCGGATCACTGATGTGCCGTGGTGTGTTTTTATGAAATCAATAATGATGCTCGGCAGGTCTTCGTCTTCGGCCATTTTCACCCCTTCGCTCACATGCGCTTTTATAACCATTGCGCTCATCTGTGGCTTCAAATTGTCATGCTCATTATTTCCTTTGGTTTGGTTTTCAACGAAATAATCCGGCTTCACCATTTTCCCAATATCATGGTAAAGAGCACCGACTCTGCATAGCAGCGAATTTGCTCCAATTGCTGAAGCTGCAGCCTCAGATAAATTTGCTACCTGAAGACTGTGGTGAAACGTTCCGGGCGCTTTATTCATCAGCTTTTTAAGTAAAGGCTGATTGGTGTCTCCAAGCTCGATGAGGGTAAAGTCTGTTGTAACACCAAAGATCTTCTCAAACAAGAGAATAATGGGATACGTGAATAAGATGAAAACAGAGCTGATGGCTATATACATGAGATCTGAGGTGAACATATCCCAGCCGCTTAAAGTGGCTACATTAAAGGAGCCTATCACAATCAAATACGTTATGAAGACAATACCGGGCGTAGTAAAGAAAAACTGCGATCGGTCTTTAATATCACGAACGGAAAAAACGCCTAAACTACAGGCTGTAAATGTGGCAACTACAAATTCAAAACTATTTCCATTTATCAATCCCAATAGGCTTGCAAGCATGATAGCGGAAACAAGGCCGACCCGGGAGTCAAAAATGATGGTGAGTACGATAGGAGCTATGGCAACTGGAATTATATAGGGATCTGCAATATCAAGGTAGTTGATCAAACCGGCCGAAAATGAGACCAGACCAAGGGTTAAAAATACGAGCAGAAACAGTGCATTATCTGAAGTTATGCTTCTTCTGTAAAGATGGATATACATGAAGAAGACAAAAGTTACAGCAATGATAATAATGAGTTGTCCGGCAAAACGAACCCATTTTTCAATTTGGCTGGCGTTTTCAGAACGTGCTTCTGCCAGGCTTCTTAAAATGTTGGCACGTTCGGTAGAAACGAGGTCTCCTCTTCGGATGATAACCTGGCCTTGAGCAACGGCACCTTTGGTTTCTGAAACATCAGATAATGCCGCCTGTAAGCGTTCCTGTGTATCCTCTTCGCTGAAACGGAGATTCGGAATGATAACTTTGTTATAGATCTCCATGGCAAGGCGGGTTTCGTCCTCACTAAAAACGCGGTTCAGCCTGAACTGTACAAACTCATTAGCTTCTCTTAGATCCCGAATTCGGGCCAGATCAACGGATTGTTCCGTACTTTCCCTGTTATTCCGAATGATGATATTATCGGTTTGTAGATTACTTTTATTTTGATTGATGACTCCCTGATTCATCAACTGATCAATAAGCAATTCAAGCTGTTGTTTTATTTCAACTCCGATAAATTGACTTGGTGCGAGGTTATTTTGCTGAACCCGGTCATAACTCTCAAGAAGGATCTCCCAGGATTTCTCGGTAAAATCCATTTCCGACTCACGAATCTCAAGTGCGAAATTAGTACTGTCTGAGTCAGCAGTAGAAGCAGACTGTCGTTCTGCGGTTTGCCAATTATGGTAGGTTTCTAAGACCGGCTGTATCTCCCTATAAATGGAGTCGAGGCGGGTTTGAACAGTAATTGGCACATTCTGATCAGCCCGGAAAATAGGGGCGGTGGAACTACGAATTGCTTCGCGCTCTTCTTCCAGTTCTGCATCGGTTTTTTGGATGGCAAAAGTAAATGGTGCGGTTAAGTCAGGATTCCTCCATGGCTGCCCCTGAGAATAATTTAACCCGGAGTTAACGGGATTACGAGGCAATGAAAAGGCACTGATCGCAACAAATAAGATCAGGATAAATGCACGGATATAGGGATTTCTTCTCAGTGAATACTTTTCTTGTTCCTTTTTCTTTTTTTCACCAATCAGAGGTGTAATCTCTTTTTTCTTTTGGCCTAAACCAATTTTTTCAAGAAAGCTCATTAATTATGTTTCTGTGGGAGTTTACTTAGAAGGTTGCTAACCAAGGGGTAATTTACAAATCTTTTTGCAGGATGCAGTGAATAGTTAATCGGATACAGTGAACAAATGAAATAATTGACATTAGCGTGTTTAGCCCCAATCTTCACCGAACACCGAACACCGAACACCGAACACCGAACACCTATACCTCCACATGTCTTTTAGAACCAAAAAAAGTCTCGGTCAGCATTTTTTGACGGATAAGAATATCATTTTTAAAATTATTGATGCCATTGTCGCAGAAAAAGAAGACCGGATCATTGAGATAGGCCCGGGAACCGGGGCTTTAACAAAGTGGCTTGCCGAAACGTTTACAAATGTTCATGCGATCGAATTAGATCAAAGAGCAGTGAAAGTGCTAAAGCAGGAAATTGAAAACCTGATAATTCACGAAAAAGATGTGCTAAAAGTTAATTGGCCGGAAATGGTTGATCCTGCAAACAATAATATAGTGATAGGGAATTTACCTTACTACATAACCTCTCCGATTTTGTTCGATCTGCTTGAAAACCGAAAGCTTTTTTCCGAAGCCATTCTTATGATGCAAAAGGAAGTAGCTGAGCGTTTGGTTGCAGATCCTTCATCGAAGGAATATGGCATACTTAGTGTGCAAACCCAGCTTTTTTGCACACCTGAGATTTTATTCGAGGTATCACGCAATTCATTCAGCCCACCACCAAAAGTTACGAGTGCTGTGATCAAACTGAAATTTGATAAACCTGATCTGAGCTTCTCAGATCAAACACTGAAAACCGTAGTTCGGACTGCCTTCAATCAACGCCGTAAAAAATTGAGCAATTCTCTGAAGCCGGTATTGGGAGATTATCAACCCGATGGCTTTAACTTTGATGATCGTGCCGAGCATTGGCCGCCCGAAACCTATGCAAAGTTGTCAGAGCATTTAGAACAGTCTGACAGGCTTTCTTAATTCCTGAGAAATTCCCTTCAAAAAAACAGTCAATTCTACCATTTTAGGCGGGTTTGTATATAGTTGTTTTGGTTTGGTACGGAAGTTGCACTGAATGATGCGAAACAACGAAGGGCATTGCCCAGAAAATTTAATTAATAACCAAAACTAACAGGAGTCATAAAAATGGCTAAGATTAAACCTTTAGGCGACCGTGTGTTGGTACAGGCCGAGCCTGCTGAAGAAAAAACCAGCTCCGGAATTATCATTCCCGATACGGCTAAAGAAAAACCGCAACAAGGTACAGTAGTAGCGGTTGGTGCCGGCAAAGTAGAAAACGGCAACAAAATTGAGATGAGCGTGAAGAAAGGAGACAAAGTCCTTTATGGAAAATATGCAGGTACCGAAGTAACTCTTGATGGAGAAGAATACCTGATTATGCGCGAATCTGATATCATGGGTATTGTATCATAAAACCCTGCTTTTCAAAGAAATTAAATCATAAACTTAAAATTATAGATAATTATGTCTGCTAAGTTAGTTCATTATGACATTGAAGCACGCGATGCCCTGAAGAAGGGTGTTGATAAGTTGGCCAACGCGGTTAAAGTAACCCTCGGCCCACGTGGACGCAATGTTGTTATAGAAAAATCATTCGGCTCACCTACGGTAACCAAAGATGGTGTGACCGTTGCAAAAGAAATTGAATTGTCTGACAAAGTTCAGAATATGGGCGCTCAGATGGTTAAAGAAGTAGCCTCCAGAACCAGCGATAATGCCGGTGATGGAACTACCACTGCTACTGTTTTGGCTCAAGCTATTTTAAGCGAAGGCCTGAAGAATGTTACTGCCGGTGCTAATCCAATGGATCTGAAATCCGGTATTGAGAAAGCAGTTAAAGTGATCGTTGAAGATCTCAAGAATATGAGCCGTGATATTGACGATCGTAAAGAGATCGCTCAGATCGGAACCATTTCAGCCAACAATGATGAAACTATCGGAAACTTGATCGCCGATGCAATGGAAAAAGTTGGTAAAGACGGTGTTATCACTGTTGAAGAAGCCAAAGGAACCGAAACCTATCTCGAGACGGTAGAAGGTATGCAGTTCGACCGCGGTTATCTTTCTCCTTATTTCGTGACCGATTCTGAAAAGATGATCACCGAAATGGAAGATCCTTACATCCTGATCTTTGACAAGAAGATTTCAGCGATGAAAGACCTGCTTCCAATTCTTGAGAAAGTAGTTCAAAACGGAAATCCATTATTGATCATCGCTGAAGATATTGAAGGCGAAGCATTGGCTACATTGGTAGTCAACAAGCTCCGTGGTTCTCTGAAAATTGCTGCTGTTAAAGCTCCCGGCTTTGGCGACAGAAGAAAAGCTATGCTGGAAGATATCGCCATCCTTACCGGTGGTACTGTTATTTCTGAAGAGCGTGGCTACAAACTTGAGAACGCTACGTTAGATTTCTTAGGCCGTGCATCTCGTATTACTATCGACAAGGACAACACCACTATTGTTGATGGAAACGGTAAAGAAGACGACATCACAGCTCGTGTAAATCAACTTAAGTCGCAAATTGAGAACACTACTTCTGATTACGACCGTGAAAAACTTCAGGAACGCCTTGCCAAATTAAGTGGCGGTGTTGCGGTACTTTATATAGGTGCAGCTTCTGAAGTTGAAATGAAAGAGAAGAAAGCCCGCGTTGAAGATGCATTGCATGCAACACGTGCAGCCGTTGAAGAAGGAATTGTACCCGGCGGCGGCGTTGCCCTGCTTCGCACCATTAAATCTCTCGATAAGATCAAGGGTGATAATGATGATGAAAATGTGGGTGTTCAAATCATTCGCAGAGCATTAGAATCTCCTCTTCGTACAATCGCGAACAATGCCGGTGCTGAAGGCGCTATTGTTGTTCAGAAAGTGCTGGAAGGCAAAGATGCATTCGGTTACAACGCACGTACCGAAGTGTATGAAGACCTCATCAAAGCCGGTGTTATCGATCCTACTAAAGTTACCAGAACAGCCTTACAAAACGCTGCTTCTGTATCCGGATTGATGCTCACCACTGAAGCTGTTATCTCTGAGAAGCCTTCTAAAGGCGACGATGATGACAACGGCGGCGGAATGCCAGGTGGTATGGGCGGCGGAATGCCAGGAATGGGAGGCATGGGCGGAATGATGTAAGTCAACCCCCATAACTCTCAGATAAGATTTACAAACCCTGCACATTAATTTGTGTGGGGTTTTTTGTTGGATTGGATTTTTAAGATCGGCCTATTCTTTGGTTTGACCTGGCCTCTACGGTCTGATGGCTCCAAGCCTGTCCGATCGATGGCTGGATGAGGTGCCAAAACTTAGCTATCGACCAGATCGGCAATCGGTCAGATCGAATGGGTACCAGCATTTGGAGGTATGGGTGATTCACCAGAACAAATACTTGATTAAATCAATATGCAGGCTTTTCAGCAACACGCTCAAATGATATTTGTGGTTTGCACTACTCCTCAAATTCCCTATAATCTGCTGTCTTCCATCACATTAAATAAACGAATATGAAGCCATTTATAAGAAATAGTATTGCGGCATTAGCAGGAATTGTAGCAGGTGGAGCTGTAAATATGGGGATCATTATGATCAGCGGATCTATTATCCCGCCTCCGGGAGGAACAGATGTTACCACTATGGAAGGATTGCAGGAATCGATGCATCTTTTCCAACCCAAACATTTTTTGATGCCGTTTTTGGCACATGCTTTAGGAACACTGGCAGGAGCTTTATTGACGGCTTATTTTGTGGTATCTGAACCTAAGAAATGGGCAATATTCATTGGATGCTTTTTCCTTTTAGGAGGAATAAGTAATGTGGTGATGTTGCCGTCTCCGCTTTGGTTTAATATCGTTGATATTGTAGGGGCATATATTCCAATGGCTTATTTTGGTGCAATTTTAGCAGCAAAAATTAAACATAAGAACTCATGAAGATCACGGGAGAATTTGAGGTAAAATTAGAACCCATGAAGGCGTATGCTGAGGGGAATAATGGCATTAAATTAAGCCGGATGTCGCTTGATAAAACCTTTTACGGAGAACTTGATGCAACAAGCAAAGGCGAGATGCTAAGTGCTATGACCCCGGTAAAAGGATCGGCCGGGTATGTTGCCATTGAACAAGTTCAGGGAATGTTGAAAGGGAAGAAAGGAGGTTTTGTACTTCAGCATTTTGGTACGATGGACAAAGGAGAAGACCGGCTCATTTTGGAGGTAGTGCCTGATTCTGCTACCGATGAACTGAAAGGGTTATCCGGTAAAATGGCTATCATAATTGAAGATGGAAAGCATTTCTATGAGTTTGAGTATCAGTTATCAAGCTGATCTAAAAATTCAAAAGGAGTTAGGACCGGAACAGAAGACTCCCCGAATCCTGATGGATCTCGTGTTATAATAGCTTCACATTTTGAATGAAGAGCAGAGAGATAGTGAATGGCATCTTCGAAATCAGACCATTTCAGGGAAATTGCTTCATCGATTATTTGTTGGGTTACAGGTGCAATTTGAATAGTTTTTCGTAATCCATCAATAGCCCTGTAAACGAATTCATTTTTATGTCTTTTGGACAAAATGTAGAAAATAGTGTCAAAAGTATGGGCTGAAACGCATCCTTGATAAAGGGACTGTTCAGATCCCTCCAAAATCTTGGCTGACTGAATATAAAATGGTTTCCTTTTTTGCATTACATCCAGGCAAACATTCGTGTCTATAAGTATGTTTTTAAAAGTCATACTTTTCTCTTAAAGCTTCTTCTTTAAGCTTATCATAATCGTAATCTTCCAGTTTTTCTGTTTCGGGAATTGCTTTCATTATCTGCTCAACAGCACTTCCGGGGGTTGGCTTATAATCCTCAACGGGCTCTTCTACTTGCCTAACTACTTCTTCAAATAGCCTGGATACGCTAATTCCCCTGTTTTTCGCTATCTTTTTTGCCCGCTCTTTGATATGTTTTTCTATGGAAAGATTAAGTGTTTCTTTACTCATGACGGTTAAATTTATTTATGCGCATGTTCAATATAGCTAATGCGCATATATTTTACTAAGCTTATCCGTGAAGGTTTTCTAACTACTTTCTATTTAATTCTGATCTGTTCAGTGCGAACAGCTTCTATTAGTGGAGTTCTTTCATGAGATTCAATTCTGCCGGTAACACAGATCTCATTATTCGGGTAGATATTTTCCGGTGATTGTTGCCATTTTCCTTTGGTTCCACCCCAGATAACCACGGCGAGATCTTGGTTAGGATCAGGACGACCAAAGTTTATGAATGTTGGCTGGCCTCCAATTTGGGGGATAAAACGGACGTTGGTCACTTCTCCCTAAACTTCTGCAGCTTTGCCGATATGTTCCCTGCTTCCTTTGCGGTAATTGTAGTTTCGGGGTCAGGTATGCTTTGCTCGGGTTTATATACTCTGGATAAAACTAATCCAGGTACCATGATAAGAATTACGGCGGGAAGAATGATTTTTAAGTATTTTCGGAATGAAGAGATCAACGGGATGGCTATTTCTGATACTTATCATTCAGCCCAACACCTTGCCTGATCATAGGAGTGATCTTATCCAGCCGGCGCTTTTTGGTGGCTTCTTGTTTGGCATCTGCAATGTATTGAGCATATTCACGCTGTCTGCCAGGTGTCAACTCATCGAAATGTGATTTTAGACCTTCATCTTCTAAAAAAGCTCCTTCTAATATAGGGGGAATATCAGCGCCTCTATTAAGATCAATTTTGACTTCTTTGCCCGCTTTTTGATTGTTGATTGCCTGATGAATAAAACCTTTTACCACATTGTCATCAATTTCTTCAAAAGACCCAAACTGAAGCTGACGCATAGCTTTGGTCTTGCCTTCCTGTGCGTTTTGTAAATGCCCATGAGGGTCATCAAGCAACGCTCCATTGAAAAACCAAATTCCAAAGTGATGTTTAAATCCACCTAAACCCACCACGTTTTTGCCACCAATGGTATATACCGGGATTCCCCACTTGACGGTTTCCTCAAGTTCTGTATCGGAGATCAGATCTCTTAAATAAGTTAGCTCTTTTTTCCACTGTGTGAGTGTACTAAAGAAATCTTCAACAGAGTTAGGCTTTGGCATAAAAAAAGGGAATCATTTCTATGGTTGCTACTTGAAAGAAATGATTTTCCCCGTAAAAAAAAAGCCCGACAGCAAATACTGTCAGACTTTAAGCTCCTGCGGTTAAGTATTTTACTTAACAATCATTGCATCTTCAACCAGTTTATCCTGTTCGGCCTGGTGGATCTTCTTCTGCCCTGCAGCCGGAGAAGCGGATGCTTGTCGGCCTATATAACTCAACGTTTGTCCATCTTGCAACAGCTCCATAAATCGGGGCGCGACGAATGTCCATGCTCCCATATTTCTGGGCTCTTCCTGGCACCAAACAATGTCCTTAATGGAAGTGAAATCCTTTAGTTGCTCTTCGATCTCATCATCTGCAAAGGGATAGAATTGTTCCAATCGGGCAATCGCAACATTTTCGATCTCATTTTCCTGACGGTATTTCAAGAGGTCGTAGTACACCTTTCCGGAACAGATCACGAGACGTTTAAGTGATTTTGGATCAGTAAGGTTTTTGTCCATCATGAAGGGCTGAAATTTACCATCGGCCAGTTCGTCCCTGCTTGAAGTTGCCATTGGATGACGAAGTAAACTTTTTGGAGACATCAAAATGGCAGGCTTCTTGTTTTCCTGAAGTGCTTGCCGGCGCAGCATGTGATAATACTGGGCCGGGGTCGTTACATTCATAACCTGCATATTATCTTCAGCACAAAGCTGAAGGAAACGTTCCAGGCGGGCAGAGGAGTGCTCCGGTCCCTGGCCTTCATAGCCATGAGGAAGATTCATAACCAACGCTGTTTTTTGTCCCCATTTGGCTTCACCTGCAGATATAAACTGGTCAATGATGATCTGTGCCCCGTTGGAAAAATCACCAAACTGTGCTTCCCAAATAACAAGAGCATCCAGTTTTTCAGCACTATAACCAAATTCAAACCCTAATGCGGCAAACTCACTCAATAAACTGTTATGAACATGGAAGCGCGCCTGATCATCAGAAAGATTATTGAGGGGCACGAATTTCTGACTGGTTTCTGTTCCATGAAGTACCGAATGGCGATGAGAGAATGTGCCTCGCTCAACATCCTGCCCGGTCAATCGGATCGTAGTTCCTGTTTTCAGGAGTGAACCGAAGGCAAGTAACTCTGCAAAGCCCCAATCGATCTTCTTCTCATTTTTGTTTACGATCTCGGCACGTTTCGCTAACTGTTTAAGCAGTTTCGGATTGGCGTCGAAATCTTTGGGAACAGTATTCAGTTTAACAGCAATATCTTTGAGTTCTTCAGCAGGATAGGTGGTGTCGGGATAAGCCTTCCATTCATCCTGTGGAGTTTCAGCCCGGTCGATCAGGTTATCCGTGACCTCAAGGTTCGGAGCTTTTTTAGCATCTTCAAATGCTTCTTGTAACAGTTGGTCAAATTCATCGAAGATCTGCTGAGTTTCCTCTTTGGTGAGTTCTCCGTTTTTCACAAGATGCTCTGTGTACACGTCACGAACCGGTGAATGATCATTGATCTCTTTGTACATACCCGGCTGGGTAAAGGCAGGTTCATCACCTTCGTTATGCCCATGCTTACGATATCCTATCAGATCAATAACCACATCTTTTCCAAATTTTTGGCGATAGTCGAGCGCCATTTGGATCGCATAAACGGCAGCTTCCGGCTTATCACCGTTTACATGAAAAACCGGAGCCAACACGGTTTTGGCAATATCTGAAGCATATTCAGTAGAGCGACCATCCTTAGGAAGGGTAGTAAAACCAATTTGATTATTGATGATAATATGAACCGTTCCGCCTGTGCTGTATCCTTCAAGCTGAGACATGTTCAGGGTTTCAGCAACAACTCCTTGCCCGGCAAAAGCAGCATCACCGTGCATCAATACCGGAACCACTCGTTTTGAAGCATCTTCTTTTTCGTGATGATCTTGCATTGCCCGAACGGCACCTTCAACAACCGGGTTCACAGCTTCAAGGTGAGATGGGTTTGGCATCAACTGCAGTTCAATTTCAGAACCGTTAGCAGCTTTATGGACACCACGTGCGCCAAGGTGATATTTTACATCTCCGGAACCTTGAATAGAATCGGGGTCTATGTTTCCTTCAAATTCAGCAAACACCCGATGGTAAGGCTTATTCATAATGTTTACGAGCATATTCAAGCGGCCGCGGTGAGCCATGCCCATAAAGAATTTCTCAATCCCATGCTCTCCGGCCTTTTCCAGTAAAAAATGGATCATTGGGATCAGTGTGTCGGCACCTTCCAGGGAAAAACGTTTGTGGCCGATGTACTTCTTGTGTAGGAATTCCTCAAAAGCCATCGCTTGATTTAGCTTATGAAGGATCTCCCGCTTATCATCTTTAGAGAGTTGCGCATTATTTCCGGTCGATTCCATGGCTTCGCGCAACCAATTGCGTTCTTCCAGATCCAGTAGATGCATGTATTCCACACCAATATTTTCGGAATACGTATCACGGAGCAAGCTGAGGATCTCACGTAGTGTAGCCCGTTCTTTTCCTCCTAAGCCGCCGCAGTAAAATTCCCGGTCCAGATCCCAAAGTGAAAGTCCGTAATAATCGAGGTCAAGTTCCGGGTTTTTGCCCGGCTCTTTTCCAAGTGGGTCAAGGTCAGCCAACACATGTCCGCGCATACGATACATATTGATGAGCCTCCAAACACCCACCGCACGGCGATCATGTTCAAGCGTATTTTCTCCGCTCGAGAACGGACCGGTATAATTATCTTCTCCATAAGGAAGCGGTTCGTATGGGATGTCCAGATCGGAGAAAATTTGTTCATAAAAATCTTCTTGTCCGCTTAAAAGATCATCCATTTTCTTTAAGAACATACCAGATTCAGCACCCTGTATTACCCGGTGGTCGTAGGTAGAAGAAACAGTCATGACTTTGCTGACTCCCAGCTGATTCAAGATCTCCTTTGACATGGCACGATACTCAGCCGAATAATCAATGGCACCGGTGGCTATAATAGCTCCCTGGGTTTTCATCAATCTTGGGACTGAGGAAACCGTGCCTATAGTCCCCGGATTGGTGATACTTATTGTAGTGCCTTGAAAATCTTCGATCTGCAGTTTGCCATTCCGGGCTTTGTCAATGAGTTCAGCATAAGCATGCAAGAACTCTTTAAAATTCATTTTATCTACGCCTTTGATATTTGGAACGACCAGATTGCGAGATCCGTCTTTACCTTCCAGATCAACAGCAACCCCTAAGTTTACAGAATCAGGAACTACCCGGTAATGGTTGCCCTCTTTATAAAGATAAGAACTATTCAGTGTCGGAAACTCTTTAAGTGCACGAATAATAGCCCAGGCAATAAAATGCGTGAACGAAGCTTTGGGCTCATTTCTTTTTAGCAGGTGGCGGTTAATTATGGTACGATCTTCCACCATCATTTTAACAGGAAGCACTCGGATGGAGGTAGCTGTAGGAACCTCAAGGCTATCGTCCATATTCTCAACGATCTTAGTAGCTACACCTTTTATTTTCTCTAAACTTGCGTTTTTAGGTGCTTGAACTTCTTTTTTTGCTTCTTTTTGAGCGGGGGGTTTTTTAGCCTCGGCCGGTTCTTTTCGGTTGCTGTCAGAGACTTCTTGTTTAGCCTGTGAAGGCTGAGTCTTCTCAGGCTCAGCTTCATCTACGGGTTTGCCCTCGAGTTCATCAAAGTACCTTTTCCAATGAGCTGGAACCGATTTTGGGTCATTTTGATATTGATCGTATAATTCTTCTACAAGTGCTGAATTGGGGCCGAATACGGCTTCAAGTGATTTCAATGGTCTGTTAACCTCGTGCGGTATTTTGACAGCGATTTATTTTGCTAATGAATAATCCTTTAAAATGATTTAAAAACAACTGATTCTCAGTGAATTTAATAACCCCAAAATTAAGGATTACATTCTTAAAAAACGATAATTTCTAAAAACCGGTATTTACAAAATATGTAAGCGTAATAAGCTTTCTTTTGGCTAAGAAGTAGCTATATAAAATCACTTTAGCTACATTCCTTCTTGTAAAGAATAATCTAAGCTCAGCACACATATGCCGGTAATTAAAAAAATAGAAGTGGTATAAAGCTTAAGCTGTATGATAATGAGCGGAGATGGTGTTTGAGGGAACAAGTTTGAAAAATATAGAAATGTCTCTTTTATACGGAATCCCCGAGTGGATATCTAATTCAAAAACCTTGTATTTGGTGATTACAAATACTAAAGGGGATATTTTGTTTTCAAATGACCATTATGTACAGACTTTTCTATCTCCCGGGAATTCTATTTCCGAAGCAAATTTCACAACTTTTGTGTCTTCCGGTGAGGTAGAAGAGTACAAGGAGTTACTTGCCGATTGTGTTCAGGATTACGCAAATGGCCCGTTTCAGATCATCAATAAAATCAAGATACGAGATACCGACCGTTTCAAGAGTGTTAAATGGGAATGCAGTTTATACTCAGATGAATATGAAAAGGAACCTGTTGTCATCCATATTGGACATAATGTAGTTGCAGTTGAAAAAGAATCAGTTTCTGAAGAACACTTCGATAAATCGCTGAATTTTCTTTTTGATGATCTGCAGATAGGTGTGGTAGTTCAGGATGAAGAGTCCACTATCTTACTTTCAAATAATAAAGCGGAAGAACTGCTGGGGCTTACCAAAGATCAGCTTTATGGCCGCACCGTATATGATGAGGGCTGGAAGATTATTAAAAGTGACGAATCTCTTTTCCCTGCTGATGAATTACCGGCCGCACGTGCCATAACAGAGAAAAGTCATATCAAGAATGTGATTATGGGGGTGTACAATCCCAAGACCAAGCATTATGTGTGGCTGCAGGTAGATGCAAATCCATTGCTGGATAAAAAGGGCAGGGTGCTTCGGGTGGCAACAACTTTTATTGATATCAGTCCACGCAAAGATCAGGAAGAAGTTTTAAAAGATGCGCTTAAAGAGAAAACAACCCTGCTGGCTGAGATCCATCATCGGGTAAAAAATAACCTGGCGATCGTTTCGGGACTTCTGGAGTTACAAAGTATGGAATTAGAACCTGAGCATAAGTTGCCCCTTCAGAGAAGCATAAATCGCATTCATTCTATTGCAATGGTGCACGAGTTGATGTACGAAACAGAACGTTTGTCTTCGGTGAACATCAAACATTATCTGAACCAGCTTATACCAGCTATAGAAAAGACTATGCAGACTAAAAACGAAGTGACAATTAACCTGGATTTAGAAGAGTATCAACTAAACATTAATCAGGCTATTCCATTGGGATTACTTTTTAATGAACTGCTGACTAATTCATTCAAATATGCGTTTCTTAAAACATTTGATGGTAAGATCGATATTTCGATGGAGGTAGTGGATAAAAAGCTTGTGTTTTCCTATAAGGATAATGGCCCCGGCTTCAGCAAAGGGCAAGATTTCTCAAATACCCCAGGCCTTGGCTTAAGTCTCATCCATGCCCAACTCGATCAGCTTCATGCAGAGTATGAACTTGAAACCAATGAAAAATTTGAGTTGAAATTTGAGTTCAATATTTCTGAACGGGGCCCCCATTCTAATATGTAAATTGATCTTATATGGATGTAAATCACTGATCCCCCTTCCCAAAAATAAAACTCTTCTTATTCCTTTAATTCGCGTGCGCCAAGTCCTATATTCAATGTTTTAAATTCAGATAGCAAATGTACCATCAGATCAAAAAAATCAAGGAATGAGCGAAAAGACAGAGAACAAAAAAACAGGTGCTGAAAAGATTAATTGGGATCTCTCTGACCTCTATTCATCAAACGAAGATCCACAACTCGCTAAAGATAAAAAGAAGGTATTGGAAGAAGCTCAGGCTTTTGCGGATTCATACCGAGGAAAAGTTGCCGGATTGGATGCAAAGGCATTCAAGCAAATGCTGGATAAATATGAAGATATTTTAGATCTGTCGGGAAAGATCGGCTCATTCGCCTATTTGCAATGGTCTACCGATACCGGCAACACGGATTATGGAAAGTTGGTTGCTGAAACAAATGAATTATCTTCAGAGATCAGTCAAAAATTGGTTTTTCTTGATGTTGAATGGCTGAATATTCCTGAAGATGAAGCGCAGAAATTGATCGAAGATGAGGCACTGAGTAACTATAAGCATTATCTTGAAAGCTCGCGTCGGTACAAAGATCATGTGCTGGAAGAAGGGCAGGAAAAGATCATGTCGGCTAAATCCGTAACCGGACGAAGCGCCTGGGTTCGCTTTTTCGATGAAACGCTGGGAGCTGCAAAATTTGAGCTGGATGGAAAAGAGCTGAGTGAGCAGGAAGTGTTGAGTAAACTGCATGAAAGTGATCGTGATCTTAGGATTCGTGCTCATGCATCCCTGACCAAGAAGTTCAAGGAACTCAGCCGACAACTTACCTTTGTATTCAATACCATTTTGGCAGACAAGTCAACCAACGACAAGCTTCGCAAATACGACAGCTGGATCGATTCAAGAAATCTCGCCAACCAAACGGATAATAAAACCGTGGATGCGCTGATCGAATCCGTTACTTCTAAGTATGAGCTGGTTCAACGCTATTACAAGTTAAAGCGGGACCTGCTTGGTTTGGATGAGATGAAAGATTATGACCGGTATGCCCCCATTATGAAAAATGAAGCAACCATCGACTGGAGTTCTGCCGAAAAGATGGTGTTGGATTCTTATTCAAACTTCCATCCAAAAATGGGGAAAATCACCAAAGAATTTTTTGATAAAAGCTGGATTGATGCAGCCATTAAACCAGGAAAAAGAGGAGGGGCATATTCCGCCGGTACGGTTCCTTCTGTACACCCTTATGTATTCATGAATTTTGACGGCAGGATCCGCGATGTACAAACACTGGCTCATGAATTAGGCCATGGAGTGCATCAGTATTTGTCAAGGCAACAAGGGGTGTTACAGTCTTCAACGCCGCTCACTACCGCCGAAACGGCTTCTGTATTTGGGGAAATGCTGGTATTCCAAAAGTTGATGAAAGAACTGGATGACCCAAAGGAAAAACTGGCCTTACTGATCGGTAAGATTGATGATACCATTGCCACTGTTTTCCGGCAGATCTCGATGAACCGGTTTGAACACGCTATGCATACAGCCCGGCGCGAGGAAGGGGAGCTTACCGCCGAGCGTTTTTCTGAATTATGGATGGAACAACAAAAAGCGCTATATGGAGATGCTGTAGATCTCACAGACGAATATGGAATTTGGTGGAGTTACATTCCGCATTTTCTTCATACGCCCGGATATGTGTATGCCTATGCTTTTGGGGAATTACTGGTACTGGCACTGTATGAAGAATACACGCAGCGGCCGGAAGGTTTTGCTGACCGATACCTGGATTTGTTGAGTGCCGGAGGTTCTGAGTGGCCGGAAGATCTGGTGGCTAAAATGGGGCTCGATATTACGCAGCCCGATTTCTGGAATAAAGGATTGGCTTCATTTGAGCGCATGGTGGAAGAAGCAGAAGCCATGGCGAAAGAGGTTTGAACAGCGGGTAAATAACTATGAAAATCCATACACTTTAATAGTTTAACACACTTTTAATAAGCAAGCGGATGTCTTTAGACCGACAAGAAAAAGCGTTACGAGAATTTAAGCAGATCATTGAGGATCTGGTGCATTTATTCCGAACTTCAACCAGAGTTCAGCTTTCCTACATGTGTTGGGTGAATCGTGCCCGGCAGCAATTTGTATGGGAAACCAATAGCACCGGTTTGCCTAATGTGATGTTTCAGGATCGGGTAGCTTTTGAAAATCATTTTCTGAATGAGTTCAAAGATGCCGGGGAGATCATACAATTAGTGGTTGGGGAGGATATTCCCAAAGCCAAACTGATGCACTACTTTGATTTTGTGCAAGCCAAACATATCCTCATTATTCCTTTTATAAATAAAGGAGAAACGGTTGCACTTACGGTTCTGGAAAGTGAACAGGAGATCGATCAGGAGGCTATTCAGGATCGGGTGATGTCGTACAATAATGCCTTAGTGAATGTCCTGGATACCTACCTTGAAGTAGTTGATCTGCACGAAAATCAACAGGAATGGGAAGACTATGAGCAATCGATAAATAAGCTGGATTACAGGCAGCATCGGGTTGAAATACTTGGAAATATGCTTGAAGAAATTCAAAGGGGGCTGCCCAATGGAGGAGCGGTGTTATTGGCACCCGGTATGGAATCCTGGAATGTGATCCTGCGATCTCAGAATTCTAAACAAGCTCCCAGTCTCGGACTTCAGCTCGAAGAAAAAAGTGTTGCTTATGAAGCTCTTGAAAAAGGAGAGCCGATTTTTACCATGCACTTCAATAATAATCCGCGAAGAATAACTTCTGCGGAGAAAAGGACGGAGGGTGCTACTTACGCCATTCCCATTATGATCCACGATCGGAGACAGGCCGTGGTAATTTGCTATGATAACGATCCGCTGACATTCAAAGAATCTACTAAGCATAAGCTGTCTAATTTAGCACGTATAGCGGCACTGAGTATCCAATCGTCGGTGAAGAAATCAAGTATGGTTCAGGAGCTTCTCACCCAAAACTTCGGCGCCTTTATGCCGGAACTTTGGGAGGCGGCGCTTACCAGTGAACTTGCCAGGCTCAAGAAAGGCACGGGAACTCCTACCTGGCTCGGGCTGATAACACCCGATGATGTATCTGCACTGAGAACAAAATTCAGGGTGGAAGACCTTCAAAATATTCAAACCGATTTTGTAACGGCACTAAACCCTTCACGATATGGGATTCCCGGTTTTATAGGATATAATTCAGATTATGTATATGCTTTTTTGATTCAAAGTGATGATAAAGAAGCCGTATCTTTTTGGATGGAAAAATTGAAGTCAAAGCTGGAATCGGGATTGAACCTATCGATCGGCGGCTCTATTAGGGCAGAATTTCAGGTAGGTTTCACTGAAATTACTAAAGATTCACCGAATGCTTACCAAGTGAAGGAGAGGGCGAAAAAAGCACTTTCTAAAGTTATGAATGACGATGAGGCGGAGTTAGCAGAAGTATAATGGGAAATGCATATGTAATAGTTGTTGACGGATTAGGTGTCGGAGCTCAGGAAGATGCTGCAGAATATGGTGACGAGTCAATGAATACATTGGGGCATGTTTCAGAGGAAACCGGTGTAAGGCTGCCAAATCTTCAAAAAATGGGCCTCGGAAATATTATTCCATTAGCTTCAGTAGAAGAAAATGAAAACCCTTTGGCAGCCTTTGGAAAGCTGCGGGAAGTTTCAGCAGGTAAAGATTCAACTACAGGGCATTGGGAAATTGCAGGCATTCATCTCGGGAAACCCTTTCCGACTTATCCCAACGGGTTCCCTGAGGGGGTGCTCCAGGCATTTTGTGAAGGAATCGGGGTGGAAAAGGTACTCTGTAACAAACCCTATTCTGGCACAGATGTAATTCGTGATTTTGGAGAGGAACATCTTGCAACCGGATTTCCGATCGTCTATACCTCTGCCGACAGCGTGTTCCAGGTAGCTTGTCATGAAGATGAAGTGCCTGTAGAAAAGCTCTATAAATGGTGTGAGTATGCTCGGAATGAAGTAATGGCGGGTGAACACGAGGTCGGAAGAGTGATAGCAAGGCCTTTTAAAGGAAAACCGGGGAATTTTGAGCGCATCTCTGATAAACGCCACGATTATTCTTCCATTCCGCCCAAAAATAATTTGGTCCAAAAACTCTATGATTTCAGAGTGAAAACATATTCTATAGGTAAAGTAGCAGATCTTTTTGCCGGAGAAGGATTTACTCAATATCGCCCGACAAAAAGCAATGCAGAAGGAATTTCACAACTCTTAAGCCTGATGTCAGCCGGTCTTGATAACAGCTTTGTGTTCGTCAATCTAATTGATACCGATCAGCTTTTTGGACACCGGCTTGATCCTGCAGGTTATGCAGGAAGCCTGGCAGAGTTTGACCGTGCTATCCCGGCTATTGTTTCTAAGATCCGGGAAGATGATTTGCTGATTATAACAGGAGATCATGGCAACGATCCTTGTTCAGAAAGTACCGACCACTCCCGCGAATCTGTTCCGTTACTGGTATTTCCAAAAAATTCAGCAAAAGCCGAAGACCTTGGGACCGGTAAAACATTTTCAAACATTGCCAAAACCGTGGCTGAATTTTTTAAGTTGGAGAATGATTTTCCGGGCTCCTCTTTCCTTGGCTAATTGACTTGACCCTTAAAAACATCTGTCTGCATATTTAAAATTAAGGCAATAATTACGTATATTGTTTAATTGTGAAATTTATTAAGCCGCAGACGCAATATCTAAGCTTTTCACACGTGTTTTTAAAAAGCTTGGAGGACATCAGTAAATCTGCGCAACCGCGTACGCAAACATTCATTAAAAAGTATATACAGTGGCAAAAAGTTCTGGAATCTCTACTCGTGAGTCAGAGTCATTAGATCGCTATCTGCACGAAATTGGAAAAGAGAAACTTATTACCCCGGATGATGAGGTCCGGTTGGCCAAAGAAATTCAAAAAGGAAGTCAGAGAGCCCTCGAAGATCTTACTAAAGCAAATCTTCGGTTCGTAGTTTCTGTAGCTAAACAATATCAAAATCAGGGTCTTTCACTTGGTGATCTGATTAACGAAGGAAACCTCGGTTTGATCAAAGCGGCTAAACGTTTTGATGAAACCCGTGGATTTAAATTCATTTCATACGCCGTTTGGTGGATCCGTCAATCTATTCTGCAGGCCCTTGCTGAGCAGTCGCGTATTGTTCGTCTTCCGCTGAACCGTGTTGGTGCCCTGAATAAGATCGGTAAGGAACTTTCAAAATTAGAGCAGGAATATGAGCGCGTTCCTTCAGCTCACGAGCTTGCCGAAAGTCTTGAAATGACGGTTGGTGAAGTTGCCGATACACTCAAGATTTCAGGCCGTCACTTGTCCATGGATGCTCCGTTTGCACAGGGTGAAGACAACCGATTGCTTGACGTTCTTGAAAACGAAGAGATTCCAAATCCTGATTTCGACCTGATGGGTGAGTCCCTGAAAGTGGAGATCGAACGAGCACTTTCAAAATTGACGACTCGAGAAGCGGAAGTAATCCGGCTTTATTTTGGAATCGGACGCGAGCACTCGCTTACTCTCGAAGAAATCGGGGAACGTTTTGACCTTACTCGTGAGCGTGTACGTCAGATCAAGGAAAAAGCTCTCAGAAAGCTAAGACATCACAACCGAAGCGCCGCTCTAAGAGCATATCTCGGTTAAGAACCAGTTTAATATCGTGAGAAAGAAAGCTGCGTACATTTTTGTGCGTGGCTTTTTTTATATCTCAATTTCATATCTACTAATCTCCCTCAGTTTACGTTACATTTAAAGTGATGAAAAAACTTTTCCTCATATCAATATTGACTTGGATAACCGCTGAGGTTGTACACGCTCAGGTGTATCCATTTCGCACATTCTCCATAGAACAGGGGCTCAGTGAGTCTGTAGTTTATGATATGGTACAAGATGATGACGGGTACGTATGGTTGGGCACCGGATTTGGATTGAATCGATTTGATGGAATCCGTTTTCAGAACTTCTTTGAGGAGCAAGGACTCAATTCAAGCCGCATTCGTTCACTCCATAAAGATCTTAGGGGTAGAGTGTGGGTAGGTTCAGATACCGGAGTGAATTACGTTGAAGCAGATAGTATATATGCAGATCCAAGATATAATGCACTGCGCAACACAACGGTGATATCTATTTATCAGGATAGGGTGGGGGATCTATGGTTTGGAACCGATGGAAACGGAGTCTGGCATTTTTCTGATGGGATATTTATGGAGCAATATACAACCTCAAACGGATTGGGTGATAATAGGGTCAGGGCTATTGCAGAAAACAAGGATGGGGATCTTTGGTTTGCCACAAGAGGGGGGGTAACACTGCTGCAAGACGGAAGTTTTCGAACATTCACTGTTGAGGACGGTCTTCCTGCAAACCGGATCAGGGATATAAAAGTTGATGAAGAGGGAACGGTTTGGATCGGAAGTAGAAATGGGTTGATCAAGTTTGATGGAGAAAATTTTCAAACCTATGATCGTTCCGATGGGTTGGTGAATAACTTGATCAGAAGCCTTTCAGTAAAAAATAAAAATGAGATCTGGATAGGCACTGAAGCAGGGATCTCATTTTTCGATGGAGAAAACTTTAAGAATTTCGGGGTTGTATCGGGGCTTTCAAATGAGATCGTTTATTCGTCCATGATTGACCTGGAAGGCAATGTTTGGTTCGGTACATTTGGTGGCGGTGCCAATCTTTTTTTAGGAGACTATTTTGCTAATTATACCACTGAACAGGGACTTCCAAATAATTTGGTAACAACATTTGCAGAGAGCGTAGATAAAGCTTTTTGGATCGGAACTTATGGAGGCGGGATAACTTCACTGAATGAGGGTAAGTTCAATGACCGGGGATTGAATCAAGAGCTTCCCGATAATCAGATCTATAAATTATTTACCGATTCTAAAGGCAGGGTCTGGATTGGAATGAGAGAGGGGCTTGCCAGGATGGAAGAAAATACGATTAGGGTATTTACTGAAGATGAATTCCCTTTTCGGAAGGTGCGGGATGTTATGGAAGCTTCGGATGGCAGTTTTTTGGTCAGCACTTATGATGATGGTATCATTGGTTTTAGAGATGATTCATTTACTCAAATTACTTCAGAAGAAGGGTTAGCAAGTGATCGTGTATTGGAATCGATTGAAGCTGCAGATGGGTCTGTTTGGATAGCTACTTATGGAGGGGTTACAAGATTTAAAGATGAGGAGGTTAAAAATTTTACCATTCAGGAAGGGTTGCCCAATAATGCTGTAATGAATTTATTGGAAGATAAACAAGGCAGAATATGGGCATCCACATTTGGTGGTATTGCATGGTTTGATGGAATGAGGTTTCAAAGTATTACAACCAATGATGGGCTTCCGGATGACGTATGTTATTTTATTCATCAGAGTGAGAATGGATTGTATTGGATAGGAACAACGAATGGAGTGGTTCGGTTCAATGCAGATATGTATTTCAACCAACAAGGGCGAGATAAAAACTTAGCTTTTCAGATCCTTAATAAAGAACAGGGTTTAGTTGCCAATGAGTTGAATTTGGGAGCGGTTTATGAGGATAAAGAAGGCTATTTATGGTTTGGAACTGTGGAAGGATTAAGCCGCTTTGATCCTGATTCATATCAGGGAAATACGGTTCCCCCAAAAGTTCATATCATCGGGGTGAATGCATCGGGAAGAGAGTATAAACCCGGAGAATATTTCACCCTTTCACACGAAGAGAACTATCTTGAAATTCAATATGCCGGGATCAATTTTACAGCGCCCAATCAAATTTTGTATGAATATAAGCTGAGTGAAATAGACCCGGATTGGCAGCAAACGACAGCGCGGTTTGTTAAATATCCGTCACTTCCGCCAGGTGAATACATTTTTCAGGTACATGCCAGAAATTTGAATGGTACCTGGAGTGAGGAATTAGAAGAGTTTGAATTTAGGATATCCGCTCCATTTTGGATGCAATGGTGGTTCTGGATCTTGATGCTGGCAGCGGTGATTGGAATCATCTATCTGTTCTACAATTATTATCGTGCCAGAAAGATGATCGATATCGAGCGCATGAGGGTGAGGATCGCCAGTGATCTTCATGATGATGTGGGAGCCAGTTTAACTGAGATCGCGTTGCAATCTGATTTTCTGCAGGCTGGAGATGCGGATTCTGAATTTAAGAAATCACTGGAGCAGATCGGCCGGCAGTGCCGTAAGATCGTCTCAAGCCTGGATGATATAGTTTGGTCTATCGATGCCAGGAATGATACTTTGGGTGATCTGACCGATCGAATGCAGGATTATGTTCTAAATACACTGGAACCTAAGAATATGATGGTAAATTATAATTTTGATGAACTGAATATGGACAACAAACTTCCTGTGTCAGTAAAAGAAAATGTATACCTGATATTTAAGGAAGCTGTTAACAATATTTCGAAGTATTCAGATGGAGATCAGGTAAATATTAAGATGCAAAACCATAATGGTTATTTCGAGTTTAATATCTCCGACAACGGAACTACCGGGAAGGGGACTAAAAAAACAGGACAAGGCTTGCGTAACATGGAGATGCGAGCGAAACGTATTGGCGCAAATATTACTATAGAGAGTACTGATGGATTCACCATCATTGTCAAAGGAACTTTGAATACTAACTAAGGGACAGGAAAATGGCTGTTATTGGAATAGT
Organism: Gracilimonas sp.; assembly: GCA_022450045.1. Taxonomy (GTDB): domain Bacteria; phylum Bacteroidota; class Rhodothermia; order Balneolales; family Balneolaceae; genus Gracilimonas. The sequence goes on from JAKURD010000026.1 coordinate 35,582, forward strand.
AGAAGACAACAAAAAGATCAGGGATCTGATCCAGAGATATTTGGATATGCAGAAGGATATGGAATGTCCGGTAGCTGTAGATTCTGTAGAAGAAATGCTGGATTACCTCGAAGAACATCAAAAGCCAAATGTGATACTCATGGATATTCAGTTGCCGGGGATGTCGGGTATCAAGGGGATGGAGATCATAAAATCCAAATATCCGGAAGTGGAGATCATGATGTTAACGGTCTATCACGATTCCCATAAGATATTCGATTCTCTGAAAGCCGGTGCTTCCGGATACTTGTTAAAGCACACCTCACTCCCCGAAATTAAAGAGTCGATCGAAAATCTAATGAAGGGTGGTGCCCCGATGTCACCTCAAATAGCCCGAAAGGTGATCTCTCATTTCAATGAAGAAGCTCCTATAAAGAATGAAGACAGTATGCTCACAAACCGTGAGCAAGATATTGTGAATGGATTAGTGGACGGTCTCAGTTATAAGTTGATCGCTGACCGATATGACATTTCAATAGATACAGTAAGGGCTCACATTCGGAACATCTACAAAAAGTTACATGTTAACTCTAAGGCCGAGGTCATTGCCAAATCGTTACGTGGTGAGATCTGAGCTTAACATGAACATGTGATAAAAATTAAGTTTGAAATGGTTCATATTCATGGTGTAAATCAAAATGTAGTTTAAAGGTGTCTGTCATGAAATCATCAAACATATCCAACCGGTTTTTCCTACTCGTTCTTCCTTTTCTACTGACAGGTTGTTACACCCAATTCCAAACCACCGAACGGTTTTCTTCAGATAGGGATCGTTATTCAGACTACTATGCGTGGGATGGTTATGAAGATGGAGCTGGTCAAGAAGTTTCCTATCAAACGGAAGAAGAGAGATATCTGGAAGATGAATACGCTTTGGAAGAGTCTGGTATTTACTATAAAGACTATGAAACAGAGCAATGGTACAAAGACCATTATGCGGATAAATACTATTGGAAAGGATATGATGATGGTTTTGATGACGGATATTATAAAGGGTATCGAAATGCTTACCGTGACAGCTATGTGTATGGGTACACCCCCTGGGCATACAACAGCTGGTGGTACCGGCACCATAACTACATGTACAGAAGTCATGTTTGGTTAGGTTCAGCTGGTTTTGGCTTTTATTATGGAGGGCCCTCCTACGCTTACTACCATTACCCATATTACAATGGTTGGGGATATCACTGGAATTACCCCTATTACAATAATGTGTATGTCTATAACAATTATTACAGATCAAAAAAATACAGACGTGATGCGGACCTATATCGTAAGGGGCCAAGAAGCAGTGGATTGGTAAACCGAAGTGATGCCAGAACCAGATCAAGTTTAAAAGGAAATCGTACAGATATCAGAACTCGAGGAGTCAATACCCGTTCTGTAAGAAACAGAAGCGCGGGAAATACTTCAAGGGGAAGAGGAAG
>JAKURD010000027.1 GCA_022450045.1 Gracilimonas sp.
TTTTTTAATATAATGTTGTTAACCCACTTACCATCAACTCTTCTTTCACCTATTATATTCTAACCGGTAAACGCGTTGTTTTTTACGTATCTATGATTGAATTACTGGCAATAATAAGATCCCTGCTCTCGCAGGAATGACTTTATAGGCATTTTTCAAGCTATCAATAATCGAGCTCAGGTTTGAACGTGGTTAAAATCTCGATGAACGGGAAAGGCCGGGCAACCTACAATGCTTACATTGAGCGCTTCTTTCGAAGTATTAAATACGAGAAACTCAAACCCAAAGATGGAAAAGAACTCTTTGAACTGTGTAAAACCTATAATAGCTTTTACAATGAACAACGAGGAGATTCCTCAATTGGAGATATTCCTCCAACCCAGGTGTATCAAAACGTTGCTTGATAAGTATGAACAACCTAAGAAAACCAAAAACGCTGTCCTAAGGACTTAGACCATCTCACTTTTTTTTGCTAAATAGAATAACCTTATAAGTTACGGCGGATCTGGAAGAAGGTATTGGTTAAGAGTGCAGCCAATGATACGATGGTGGAAAGAATAGCCACTCGTTCTTGTGGTGATATATTCGTACGCTCTTCCTTTGGGGGAATGATAAGAACAGACCCCGGCCTTACTTTAGGATAAGAGCGAAAGAATAAAAATTTCTTTGTACGGTCTACTTCACCATTTGCATAAACAATATATGCTCGTTTTGTGTTGGCTCTCTCTGTGAATCCACCGGCCGCGCCAATATAATTTCGGAATGAACGGGAATCGTCAAATTGAGCATTGATCGGATACAGAACCTCACCGCGGATCTGAACAGTTTGAAGGCGTTTTGGTACTTCGATCACATCACCAGGCTCCAATCTTAAATTGTAATCTGAATTTGGATTCTGCAGGACTTCTTTAAGTTGAATACCAACCTGATTTAACGATTCCGGTCGTCTATTCTGAACCACCAGCGAGTCATCTATAACAGTAAGCTCCTCCTCGTTGACTTCATCTTCAAGCTGACGCGTAAGTGAGGCCCCTTCTGGAAATGCATACTCGGTGAGCCCGCCACTTTTCTCAATAAGGTCACTCAACCTGAAATCACGGGTACTGAGGGCATATTCGCCGGGAAACAGAACCTCGCCACGGATCTGAACAGTTTCCTGAACTTCATAAGATGGAGATTTCCTTACAAAAACCTGATCAAATGGTTTAAGCTCGATCTCCTCAAGTTCAGCAGAATATTGGAGACCATTCTCGATATCCACAGTTATAATTTCTGCGATCTCATTATTAATAGTTCTGGACAGGTTATCATTTATTCTGCGGGCAATCTCGATATTATATGGAGCAGCTTCATCCAGAAATCCATTAGCCTGGAAAATTAGATCCTTCAAAGAACTGTTTTCAATAAAAAGATAAGTATTAGGGTTCAATACCGAACCGCTGATTTTGACGGTTCTCAATTCCTTAAGATCAAATATGGAAGATATTTTGATTCTGTCATCTTTAGCCAGCTCTATATCATATACCGCAGAATCCGCCATCAGATTATTAAGATTTACAGGTATAGCTGATATGCTGTAATCCGGTTTGGTCCTGTATATAACGGCTCGTTCTAAATAGGCATCTCCCATTAATCCCTCTGCATTCTCGATCAGGGTCAATAAGGTGGAATTTTGTTCCAGTTCGTATACGCCGGGACGGAAAACAGCTCCCTCAATTTCAACTTTATTTTCATATCGGTCGAGGATCTTCTCAATCGTGATACTGTCACCGGATTTTAATATAGTATTTGCTTGATCGGGATAACTTATATCCACCACCTTTTTTTCCCTGTCGGTGCTGCGAATGACTTTGATCCGATTAGTGTATGCATCAGGTTTAAAGCCACCGGTAAATGTTAGAAGATCTTCAAAAGTTTCACCATCAAGGGTTTCAAATATACCTATAGTTTTGGCTTCGCCTTTTACATGAATTCGATTATTGAAAGGATCTACCTTAATGATGTCCTGATCCTGTAGGGTAATGTTACCTGACAGATCGCCTGATACTAAGAAATCATACAAGTCCACTTCTTTATGTACATTTCCATTTCTAAGCACCTTGATGGAGCGATAGGTTCCATTTCTGCTTGGGCCATTTGCAGAGTACAAAGCATTGAAAACTGAAGCAAGCGAAGACACTGTGTAAGTACCGGGAACTTTTACTTCCCCAACGATACTTACTTTAATGCTTCGAACACTTCCGAGTGAAATTTGTACAAATGTGTTTTTGTTTTCGCCTCTTAAACCGGAGTAAATGGAGGATAAATTATTAACCAGTCTTTCTCGGGCTTCTTCTATGGTCATGCCATTTACAAAAACAGGACCAATGCTACTTATATTTACAACACCTTCAGGAGAAATAGTAAGACGATAAGTGTTCTCAGTTGCTCCCCAAATATCAATAATAAGTTCATCTCCCGGTCCTAAAACATAATTTGCTGGAGTAGGAATATTCATAGAAGGTTCAAAAGTAAGCAACTTATTGCTGAAAATATTAGATCCAAATATTTTGAGTGAATCCGGTATTTTCGGTCCGTCTAATAAAAGTCCCAGAGTATCAACTTTTATAGGAAAACGTGTACTGTCAGACAATAGTCTTTGATCATTATTCCTTGTTAAACTTCTTGAACGATCTTGTCCTGCCTGATCTAATCTGTTGCGCACTTCATTTATTCTCTGCCGTAACTTACTCACTTCAGCGGGGCTTACTCCTCTGGCAATAGCCAGAGATTCTAGTTCGGACATGCTAAGCCCTCTCTCCTGCATACGCTCGTACAGCTGAGTAATTTGAAGGTCACTTAAATCCTCAACTTTGAGATTCTCAAAATTAATGCCAACATCCTGTGCTAAAAGGGGAAGGCTAAAAAGCGTAAAAATAAAACCAAAAACAGTATATTTTATGAGTCGCATCCGGTATTGTAGATTTATGGTATGTATAATAGTTGTCAGCTACCGATATGAACGGTTAGCATAAGCGGCTAAGTTAAGAAACAAATAATTAAAGCACTAAAATGAACTCCCAGGTCATTAAATTTATTGTCAGGGCACTTTTGATATTTATTCTTTGATAGCTGGTTTATGAACTTTGGCTTTTACCGGATGGGGGCAGGATGAGTGGTTCTCTTTAAACATTATTGGAACAAGTGCCGGATTTTTAAAATGGATCGGATACGAGGCCTTCAGAGTAAACAGGATTATCGGGATTGGTGGATATTAGTAGGATCATAACGCTGACGATCACTCAAGTTGAGTGGCCGCAATTCTTTGAGTTTACCCACGACTATTCTGCCACAACTATCTTTTTACCTTATTATCTTTATGCTGTGTATGGTATGGCTTAATTTCAGCGATATGAATAGTTTTATAGCCAAGAAGAGAGCTGTGGCTTAATGAAGAAAGCAATCTTAGTAGGCATTTACATTGTGTTTCATCTTTTTTTTATTGCAAAAGGTTCGTCCATTACTTTTTGAATTTTATACAGATCCTTTAATTCATGAATGTATCTCAAATATTGAAGAGGTATTTGAAAATGAATTGGGTATTCGTCTGATCTATGTTGAATATTGAACCGATAATTTCAAAAAAATATAGCAGCCTGAGTTCGATTAAAAAGCAGGTTTTATCATAGGCAAGATGGTCATTTAGCGGCGAATGCCCGAAATCTGCTTGTTGTTTAGGTATCTATGATTGAATTACGGGCAATACTAAGATCCCTGCCTTCGCAGGGATGACTTTTCAGGCATTTTTCAAGCTATCAATAATCGAGCTCAGGTCTTTAAGTTTCGTTGGCATTAATCCACTCTCACTCTTAGAAAAAAATTTACTTCATGAAAGAAAAGCTTCATCAACAATATTTTGTATTACAGGAAGTAGCGAAGAGAGTTGTTTCCGGAGATTTTTTTCAAATGAATCTGCACTCATTCTTAGATAGTATAGAGGCAACTGAGCGGATTTGGTTGCTTGGTGCGGGAAAAGCATCCGTTGAAATGGCTTATCAGGTTGAACAATATTTTGGATCGGGCATTGAGGATGGAATCATTATTTCACCAAATGATTCTCACATACTGAAGCGGGTTCAGGTTTTTAGTGGAACCCATCCCTATCCCTATCAGGATTCGGTTTCTGCTTCCTACGAATTATGGCAGTTGGCTAAGCGAATACCGGAGGGGGATACCGTCATTTTTTGCCTTTCCGGAGGCGCTTCTTCGCTGCTGTGTATCCCTAAGGAAGGAATTGAACTGGATGAACTTCGGAAAACCTACAAACTGTTGTTGAATTCAGGAGCTTCTATCCATGAGATCAATACCGTGAGAAAGCATCTTTCTGAAACATCGGGAGGGAAACTGGGGAAGCTACTTTCTGGCACAGCTTTGGTTTCGATTATTCTCTCTGATGTACCCGGAGATACCGCTGATGTAGTTGGAAGCGGGCCAACCGTTTCTGATTCCTCAAACTTTACTGAAGCTTTTCAGGTTTTGAAAAAATATGGGTTATGGGATGAAACACCGCACTCCATTCGAATTCATTTATCTAAAGGGATGCATGGTGATGTTCCGGAAAATCCAAAGCCAAGTAAAGATGTGTGGGAAAAGCATAAAGTAAAAGTGATTTCAGGTGCAGGAATGCTTGCTCAGAACGTCGGCCATTTTCTGTCGGAGCAAGGATATAACGTTACCGTTGATTCTGAAGCCTACAATATGGATGTGAACAGAATATCCAGGAAGATCTGCACCGATGCAATTTCGGTATTAAGTAAAAGGTCGGTGCTAAAAGAGCCGGCCGCATATGTGTATTTCGGGGAAAGCACGGTTGAGGTAAAAGGGGAAGGGAAAGGAGGTCGAAATCAGGAACTGGCCTTAAATGCAGCACTTTCTATTGAAGGGCAGCATGATATCTCTCTGTTAAGTTTTGCTACCGATGGAGTGGATGGCCCGACCGATGCTGCCGGGGCTATCGTAAATTCTGAAACAACACTTAAAGCCAGAAAACAGAAATTAAGTCCCGAGGATTATTTGCAGAATAATGATTCCTATCACTTTCACAAAAAAATGAATACGCTCATAAAAACCGGGGCAACGGGTAACAACTTGATGGATCTACAGATCATATTGATGGGCTAACTAATTTCGATACATCGAATGGAGTAATATTCTGTTTATAGGAGCTATTTCAACCTGAAAAAGAATTTTATTCTTTGTTAAAATTGATAAAAGAATAAAATTCTTTATATATAAAAATATTGTATATAATTAACTTTAAAAATGGTATTTATCGGGATAATTGGCTATAATTAATGTGTAATCAAGTTAATCCTCCTCCCATGCCTAATATCAAATTTGATAGCGTTGACAGGAATATAATCCAGGTTCTTCAGCAGGAAGGACGGATCGCGAATAAGGAATTATCAGAGCGGATTGGGTTGACAACCACGCCAACACTTGAACGGGTTCGCAGGTTAGAGAGAGAAGGAGTAATTGAAGGTTACGCGGCTAAAGTAAACAAAGAGTCGGTTGGAAGAGGATTTACGGCTTTTGTGAAAGTAACGCTGAAAGTCCACCAATTAAATTTATTAGAAGAATTTACTTCAGCCATCCGGGAAATTCCGGAAATCCTGGCTTGCTACCATACCACCGGCGACGGTGATTTCCTGCTTCAGGTGGTAGCCAAAAACACAAAAGACTACGAGCAATTGATGCGTAACAAGCTCACCACACTTCCGGACGTGGAAAGGCTTCACACCAGCATTGTACTTAATACCATTAAAGAGCAATCCCCAATCCCCGTACATTATGAAGACTAAGATCAAACCTACATTCGAATCGGCAGCCATCCACGGCGGCAAAGGAAATAAGGATCAATACGGAGCCCATGCCACGCCCATCTATCAAACTTCAACTTATGTATTTGATAATGTGGAGGCCGGTGCCAAAGCATTTCGGCATGAAGAGGGTGCGGCAAGCCATGTATATTCACGACTGGGAAATCCTACGGTAGAGGAATTAGAGCGTGCCGTATGTGCTTTGGAAACCTACAGCCTGAATGACCCTGAAAATTACCAGGGAATGGCATTTGGAAGCGGTATGGCGGCCATCACAACGGGAATTTTAAGCTTGGCAAAAGGCGGGCATGTGATCGCTCAAAATGATCTCTACGGGTGTACCTCTCAATTTCTGAAAGAGGAAGCTCCGGAAATGGGGATTTCCGTCTCATTTGTGGATACCTCAGACATATTCATGGTAGAAATGGAGTTAAAAAAAAAGCATCCTGAAACAAAGCTTGTTTACCTGGAAAGCATTGCCAATCCAACGCTCAAAATCTCAGATATTAAAGCGATTGCACAACTGGCTGATGCTCACGGAACCTTGCTAATGGTTGATAATACCTTTGCTACTCCCTACCACATTCAACCGCTCGAATTGGGAGCCGATGTCACTGTTCATTCCTCCACCAAATACATGGGCGGACATGGTACGGTGATAGGAGGGGTGATGGTGGCCAAAAAGGAATTATTTGAGGAAGCTCAAACTTTTCTCTACCGAAAAAATTTAGGAGGGATTGCCAGCCCGATGGATGCCTGGCTTACAACCAACGGCCTTAAAACTTTGCCACTACGCATGAAACAGCATAACGAAAATGCCATGAAAGTGGCTCAATGGCTGGAATCTCATCCTAAGGTAGATCATGTGTTTTATCCGGGACTCGAATCGCATCCTCAACACAAACTGGCTTCATTCATCATGCAGAATGGCTTTGGCGGGATGATCAGTTTCGAGCTGAATGGAGGATTTGATGCAGGGGTTTCACTTATGAATAATGTAAGATTATGCTCTCTTGCCGTAAGCCTCGGGGCGGTAGATTCCCTGATCCAGCATCCGGCTTCAATGACACACTCCATTGTAGATGAGGAGATAAAAAAAGCAGCGGGAATTACAGATGGTCTCGTGCGTTTATCTGTTGGTATTGAAGGAGTGGAAGATATAATCGCAGACCTCAAGCAAGCTATGGAAATTCAAAATTAAAGATTTAAAATGAAAAATGCGTTCACTGAATAATAGATCAATTCTGGTAGAATGAACTTTTAATTTTTCATTTTAAATTCCCGCTAGGGTAGATTACCAGCCACCGCTGGCGCCACCGCCGCCGGAGCTGAATCCACCCCCGCCTCCGAAGCCACCAAAACCACCACCACCGCCGCCGAAGGAACCGCCTCTTCCGCCGCCGCCAAAGCCACCTCCGTAGAAGATGATACCGCTGGAGCCAAGGGAATGTCTTTTACCGCCTTTTCCACCTTTGCCACGTGTGACTAAGATGAAAATGATAATGATGAAAATGATAAGCACATCAATAGGAAAGCTTTCCCCAGATGATTTTTGTTCAGGAAATCCTTCAAATTCACCGGCTGCCAGGTCAATTAGAATATTTATGGATTGATCCAATCCGCCATAAAAATCCCCGGCGCGAAAGCTCGGAGTTAAAACATCATTGATTATCCGGTTTGCCATGATATCGGGGATAGCACCTTCCAACCCATAACCCACTTCGATTCTCATACTTCGGTCTTGTTCTGAGATCAGGATAAGAACACCATTTCCACGTTCTTCGTATTGGATATTCCAGTCATTATGCATTTCACGGGCTACATCTTCAATGGGATAGCCTTGCAGGCTTTCAAGCGTGGCAACAACAAACGCGTTAGTGGTTGTATCCCGATAACTTCTCAGCTTCGTTTCCAGTCGTTGTTCTTCGGTAGATGTGAGCATATTGGCGAAGTCATTGACCATCCCATCGGGTTGAGATGGAAAAAAATCCTGTGCGGTAACCGAAAATGAGATTCCAACAAATAGTATCAGGCTTAGAAGTTTACGCATCTTTTTTCCCCTCATGTTTGTTGTAACTGATCTTATTGGATAGCTCATTTACTTCTCCTTTTTGATCGTACGGGAAGTTATCTTTCAGCTTTTGACCAATCTGAAGTACCACTTCCGTGAGACCGGTCTGATAATCTCCGGCTTTAAAATATTTAAGGATTAATTCCAGTTCTTCTTCCCAGAATGATTGCCCCACTTTGCTATGAATTCCCTCATCGCCCCAAATGGCAACCTTATGATCCTTCCAAGCCACATAAACGATAACTCCATTACGAAATTCTGTTTCATGCATCTTCAGTTCAGCAAAGACTTCCTTTGCGCGATCAATAGGGTTCTCTGTTTTACACTTCTTTTCGATGTGAACACGTACTTCACCGGAAGTTGCTTGCTCGGCCTGTCGTATAGCCTCCACAATATCTTCTTCCTGTTCCTGTGTAAGAAATTTTGCCATGGGGATGTTTTTAAGACGTAAGATGTTAGACAATAAATAAAAGATCGGATTGTGTAATCTCAAATCTTAAGTCTTTCATCTATTGTCTATTTTAGAAATTTAGTTACTGAAATCTACTTCAGGAGCTCCTTCTGCACCTTGCTCAGCCTGAAAGTATTCTTTTTGCTCGAAGCCAAATATGGAAGCAAACATACTTTTCGGGAATTGACGAATTTCAGTGTTGAACCCCTGGGCAGCCTGATTAAATCTCATGCGCTCAGTGGAGATCCGGTTTTCCGTACCTTCCAGTTGAGCTTGCAAGTCCCTGAAATTTTGGTTGGCCTGAAGTTCAGGATACCTTTCTACCGTTACCAATAAGCGTGAAAGAGCTCCGCTCAATTGTCCCTGTGCTTCCTGAAACTGCTGAAAAGCTTGAGGATTGTTAAGGTCACTGGCATCAATGTTTACCGATGTGGCCCGACTTCGTGCTTCAATTACATCTTGCAAGGTTTGCGATTCAAAATCGGCTGCACCGCGAACGGTATTCACCAGGTTTGGAATGAGGTCGGCTCTTCGCTGATATTGATTCTCAACCTGAGCCCAGGCTCCGTTCACATTTTCCTCGGCGGTTACCAAGCTGTTATTCACACTGATTCCATAAAAAACGAGAAGCGCAAGCACTCCGATAATGATCAAAAATTTAGCTTTCATGAGTAGAGATTTTGTGGTTTATTTGTGACCCTCTTACGGGCTTTAATTTCTTTAGATTCAAACAACTTAACAATAATCAAAAACTGTTCCATTGTCACAACTGAATCCCAAATTCATTTATTTTGACTTAGACGACACCCTCCTTGATCACAAAAAGGCAGAACAAGCCGGACTTCGGGATGTTCACGAACATTTCGACATGTTCAACGGAATTTCAGAGCAGCAATTACTGGACACCTACCACCATATCAATAAAGGATTGTGGGAAGAATACGGACGAGGGGAAATAGACCGGCACGAATTGCACCGTCGTCGTTTTCAGGAGACATTCAGAGACCTGGGAGTTGATGAGCATATGCATGAAGAAGCCGGAAAAGTATATATGAATTATTACCGAAATCACTGGGAGTGGCTGGATGGAGCTAATGAATCCTACCATAAGATCGCCCAAAATTTTGAAGTTGGTATTATGACCAATGGGTTTGCTGAAACACAATGGCTGAAGATTGATCAGTTCAACCTGAAGGAAACCGCCAGACATATTGTCATCTCGGAAGAAGTGGGAGAGATGAAGCCGCACCCGAAAGTGTTTGATCATGCAACGGATCTAACCGGGGTGAAAAGGGAAGATATTTTGTACGTGGGAGATTCCTTCACCACCGATGTTGTCGGCGGCTCCAAAGCCAACTGGAAGATAGCGTGGTTCACCAAAGCTCCAATCGATGAAGGCTATAAACTTGCCAATCTTATTTTCGATGATTTTAGAGATTTATTGAAGGCGTTGAATGTAAAGTAGGGGCGAATCGCATTCGCTCGTTATAAGGCAAAGTGTACTGTCCTCCCCGCAAGACGCAGCGAGCTGCACTTGCTGTCCTTCCAAAGGGAAACAAGTTCGGGGCTCAAGCAGATGGCTAAGTGAGTTTTAATTCTTTGATCTGCTAATAACCTATTTCTCTCGGGGAGAGAGAATGCGTAATGAGCTTGCTCATAAGCGAGGGAGAGGAGCAATGTTGGATAAAGCTTCGATTCTAAAATTATAGCGTCAAAATGGAAGAAAGTCTTGCAAATTCTTAGTTGCTCAATGTCCCATCATCCCGTCAGCCAACATAAACCCTCGCCAGATCAGCATTAACCCAATAATGATGGCAAAATAGGCAGAGAATGGCCGTAGTTTAGATCGCCACTTTGGAGTGACGAAACCCGGAGCCATGTTCATAAGCAGCATCACGGGCAAAGTGCCCAACCCAAATAAAGCCATGTAAATGCTGCTGTGGAGAGCGGTATCAGTTACTAAAGCCACAGCTAATGCGGTTACGACAAATCCGCAAGGGAGAAGGCCGTTCAGCAACCCTATCAAAAAAGAGGACGAGGTTGATCTGTCTTTAAATAGTGTGGTAATGGAAGAGCTGATCATTCGGGAAAACCGGGTGTATAAAATGTTCAACTTTCCGGGCAACTTAAGGTGAGGGAAAAATGCAAAAATAATGATCAATGCTCCTAAAACTATAGAAAGTATATTTTGATAGCCGGCAACGGTTGCGCCCATGCCCAGAATTCCCAATCCAAATCCGAGGAAGGCATAGGTGAAGATACGGCCCGAATTATACAATAATCCCCGAAAAAGCATAGCACCGACAGACCTGTTCTCAACCGGGATGCTAAGGGCGATGGGGCCACACATCCCGATGCAATGAAAGCTGCCCAAAAGTCCTAATGTAAATCCAGTCCAAAGTTCCATAGTAAACCACCAAACCAGGCAGGGGCGCATTGAATACGCCTTACTGACTGAAAAAACCATTAAAATTCAATCAGATAAAAATATTCTTCTCGTCAATATAAATCAGCGAATCCCGTTTCCATTCCAGTGTAAGCTTCCACCGGCCTTTTTCGAAATCAGAGACGAGGATGGTTTGCCGGCCATCTTCATCGACCTGAAGCTTATATTTTCGGTCAAGATCCGAGTCATTCGGGCGGTAGAAGGTGATGCTTCCTGAAAGTGAATCAGACCGTAATTCTTTGGGGAAGGTGACCTTAATAGAGACGGTTGGCTCATCAAAAAGTACTAATACAGGATTTTCCAGGTTTTTAATTCTTAGTTGGCCATCAATAGTTTCCTGATACTCAACACCTTGCTCATAATGGTCATTAGAAACCAGATAAAAGTCGAGGCTGATGAGGTAGCTGACCACACTTAAAGTTGCGATCACAAATAAGGTAACAGCTAAAAAGATGCTGGTTCCCCAGTTAAATTTCTTCATAAGATCAATTATTAGTAGAATTGCCGGGACCTAAAAATCCGGAGGTTACTGTTTCAAGTTTTTCGTCTCCTGAGTAAATACCAAATATCAGTTCGGTTTGAAGCCCGCTTAGGTTTTCTTGGTCAATTTGCACCATAAATCGGCCTTCAGCGGAGTTTTGGGGCTGAATGAGATCTATGGTTCCCAAAGAAACAATGTCTCCTTCCGGACTCTCCAGGCGGATTTCCACAGGCATTTCCTTAAAGGTTTTATTCAGGATCTTCACATTGTAAATGTTGGCGTATCGGTTATCGGGCAGCTCCTGATAGAGCGTTCCCGGCTCACGTAAAATGATTGTTTCAGTATCTGGGCGAAGCGTCAGCAGGGTAATGAATGTGGCGAGCAAGATCAGTAGTATCCCGGAATAACCGGCTACCCTTGGGGTGAAGACTTTTTGCTTTTCTTCGCGGATAGCATTTTCTGAAGAGTAACGAATCAGCCCGCGTGGTTTATCGATCTTATCCATAACGGAATCACAGGCATCAATACAGGCTGTACAGTGTACACACTCGAGCTGAGTTCCATTTCGGATATCAATGCCCATCGGGCATACTTTCACGCATTGATAGCAGTCGATGCAATCACCGAATTGTTCACTGGCGCTGAAGCCGAGGTCTTCCAGAGTTGCCTTTCTGTTTTCTAACTGGTAGCGGTCTTTTATACTTGCGCGGGTTTCTCCACGAACATAATCATACATTACATTGATGGAGTTATTGTCGAGCATCACGGATTGCATCCTTCCATAAGGACAAACAAAATGGCATACCTGTTCACGCATAAAAGCGAATACGCCATAGAAAACACCACTGAAAATGATCATTGAGCTGAGTCCGGCAATGTGTTCAGAAGGCGGGTCGGTGATGATCTCAAACAGCTGATCTTTGCCGATTATATAGGCGAGAAACATATTGGAGATGAGGAAGGCTATCCCAAAAAAGATAGCATGTTTACTCACTTTTTTGCTGATCTTCTCAAAATTCCAGGGCTTTTTGTTGAGCCGGAATTGATCAACTCCGTCGCCTTCGATCCAATATTCTATTCTACGGAACACCATTTCCATGAAGATGGTTTGAGGGCATGTCCATCCACACCAAACTCTTCCAAAAACGGCTGTAAATAGAACAATGAACAGAATAAAGGTCATTATCCCGAAAAGCAGTAAATGCAGATCCTGAGGCCAAAAGGTTACACCAAAGATCACAAACTTCCTTTCAATAATGTTCAGCAGCAAAAGCGGATTTCCATTGATGGTTATAAATGGACCGCTGAAAAAGAACGTCAATAACAATACCGCAACAACATTCCTGGCCTTGTAAAACCGTCCGCTGGGTTTTTTGGGGTAGATCCAGTTCCGCTTTCCTTCCTCGTTTACCGTGGCGAGATGATCACGAAAATTCTGTTTATCGATGCGGCGTTTTTCTTCTAAATTGGCCATTATTTAATCAACCTCATATCTCTATATTATCTCTGGTAGTACGATCTCTTTTTGAGGATTATGTGAATTTTAGTGATGAAGTAAGCTAATACTACTTTTTAATCTTCATTTACCACAAGAAACTTAGTTTGCGGATGATCCTATCACGACCAAAGCTCATTTCATCACTTAATCTTAATCACACCTCACTCTAAACTACAAGGTTGTGCCCGATCTACAGGTGCTTTGGCATTTGCAGGTTCTGTTCCCTGAATAGAAGCAATATAACTGATCAGGCTTTGAACTTGCTCATCCGAAAGCCTTGCACCACTTCCATAAGCGATCATTCCGCGATCGGGATATCCCTCGATAATACTGCTGGCGATCTCTTCCGCTGAACATCCGTGAATCCAAAGATCATCAGTAATATTTGGGCCTACGATCCCTTCTCCATTAGCTCCATGACAGGTATAGCAGAGATTTCCATTACTCATATAGATCTCGCGGCCTTCTTCAATGCGCTCCTGATCGTCAAGGAATGCCCAGCTGAAATCAGAAACTTCGGTTTCACCGCCATCACCTTCCGGTTCCAGGCCGTATTGTTCCGCTGCAGCTGCCATTTCCTGCTCGTACAATTCCTCTTGGGTAGGCCCGCCAAGCATATAGTAATATACCATATAACCCACGCCCCACGCGATGGTAAAATAAAACAGCCACAGCCACCAGGCAGGCATGTGATTATCAAGCTCACGAATACCGTCATACTCATGATCCATCAGCAGGTCTTTTTCGTCGTCAAATACTTTCATTGGTCTGAATGTTTGGAGTTTATATTGTCATCATCTTCGAGGGGAAGCCGCTCGGCATCTTTCCAGTAATCTTTTCCTTTTATGATCAGGTAAATGATCAATGCCACAAAAAAGACAAAGAAGATGACCAGGGAAATACTGGGATAAATGCCGATGTCTTCTATAGCACGCATAACGTTTTTATACATGGCTATTCATCCTCCTGCTGTGGTGTGAAATTGGCTCGAATTCGGTCGCTTGATGGGAGATTTTCCCATGGATTGGTATTTCCTTTGATATCAACACCCAACCGTTGCATATAGGCGATGATGGCAATGATCTGCTTATCGGGAGCGATCTGAATGCCGTCAATTTCACCGAATCCGTTTTCTCGAAGCCCTTGTGTGATCTGTTCAGCCTGAACTTCAAGATCGCGAATGGCAAGGTCTTCATATCCTTCTGCGTATGGTACACCTACTGTTCGCAGGGCATTGATACGAGCCGGAATGCTTTCTTTGTCCATATCATCGGTAAACATCCAAGGATAGGCCGGCATAATGGAACCCGGAGAAGTAGAGGTCGGATCATACATATGGCGTACGTGCCAGCTGTCCGGATACTTGCCTCCTATACGATGGAGGTCGGGGCCGGTTCGCTTAGATCCCCACAAGTGTGGGTGGTCGTACACATATTCTCCGGCTTTGGAGTATTCTCCATAGCGTTCGGTTTCGGAGCGGAAGGGACGAATCATCTGTGAGTGGCAGTTATTACAGCCCTCAGCGATGTATATATCCCGGCCTTCAATTTCCAGCGGAGTATATGGTTTCACACTGGCGATAGTAGGCACATTGGATTTCACCAAAGCAGTGGGTACATATTCCACAATACCACCGATCAGGATAACCACTAAAGTAAGCGCAGTGAGTTGAAGCGGGCGGCCTTCCAGTCTGCGATGCCAGCTTTCTTTATGGCCGGCTGCAGGATCTATGATTGGCTGCGCTTCATCAACTTCATCGGCTTCAAAGGAACCCTGCCGTGAGGTTTTATAGATGTTGTAAGAACCGATGATGGCACCAATTATAAATAGTGTTCCACCGATTGCTCTTAATCCATACATCGGTATGATCTGGGTAACGGTCTCCAGGAAGTTTGGATACTGAAGAAGGCCCTCAGAAGTGAACTCTTTCCACATAAGACTCTGAGTAATTCCGCCCCAGTACATCGGGATAACGTAGAAGACGGCTCCCATCGTGGCGAACCAAAAGTGGACGTTCGCCAGCTTCACCGAGTACAGTTTGGTCTTGTAGATCCTTGGGGTGATGTAGTACAACATAGCGAAGGTCAGGCCGCCATTCCAGAGCAACGCACCATTGTGTACGTGACCAATAATGTAATCCGAATAGTGAGCAACAGCGTTTACATTGGCAATGGAAAGCATGGGACCTTCAAAGGTTACCATACCGTAAGCGGTTACGCCAACCACTAAGAATTTCAGAACGGGGTCTTCCCGAACCTTATCCCAGGCTCCCCGAAGGGTAAGCAGGCCGTTCAGCATACCTCCCCAGCTCGGTGCTATCAGCATTAAACTGAAAACCGTACCAAGTGCCTGAGCCCATCCGGGAAGGGCTGTATAAAGCAAATGGTGAGGCCCCGCCCAGATATAAATAAAGATCAGCGACCAAAAGTGGACGATAGACAATCGGTAAGAAAAGATGGGCCGGTTAGCTGCCTTCGGGATGAAGTAATACATGATCCCCAAAAAGGGAGTTGTCAAAAAGAAAGCAACGGCATTATGTCCGTACCACCACTGTACTAATGCATCCTGAACGCCGGCATACACCGGGTAACTTTTCAGGAAGGTGGCAGGCATTTCAAAGGAATTCACCACATGCAAAACAGCAACCGTCACAAAGGTGGCAATATAAAACCAAATGGCCACGTATAAATGTTTCTCCCGGCGCTTCATGATCGTCATGATCATGTTGATCCCAAAGATCACCCAAATAATGGTAATGGCAATATCGATCGGCCATTCAAGTTCGGCATATTCTTTACTGGTGTTGAAGCCAAAGGGCAGCGTTAGTACAGCGGACACAATGATCGCCTGCCAGCCCCAAAAGTGAATATCACTGAGTTTTCGGCTCCACATGGATGTTTTACATAGCCTTGGCAGCGAATAATATACCCCGTAGAAAATGGCATTTCCCGCGAAGGCAAAGATCACTGCATTGGTGTGCAGAGGCCGAAGCCGCCCATAGCTTAGTTCAGGGATAAAGCCAAGGAAATCCGGCCAGATCAATTTCAGGGCGATGGTGAGCCCTACGATAAACCCGATCAGTCCCCAAATAATGGTAGCAATCCCGAATTTGCGGACCGTTTCGTTATCGTAATAGAAGGTTTCTAAAGTTGATGATGAAGACATTTATTCATCCCGATGTTTTTGGTTGTTGTTTGATTTTTCTGATGAAGATTTTTTACTGTCGAAGAGCACGCGCATGGAGGGCGTATATTGATCGTCAAATTGTCCGGATTTCACTGCCCAGAAAAACAAGCCCAGAAAAATGAGGGCTATCAGCAGACTGAATCCTATGAGCATGTAGATCACCTCCATATAGCCAGCCCTCGTTTGCGTGCAACATATCGTGTGGTCAAAGAGGTGAAGATCATCACGCTGATGGAACTCAACGGCATCAATATGGCGGCTACCAAAGGGGATAGATGTCCGGTAATAGCAAAGCCCAGCCCGATGGTGTTATACAAAAGCGAAAGTACAAAACTGGCGATGATGATCTTCATGGATGCTTTGCTGAAACCCATAAACTCTTTGAGTTTATGGAGTGAATTTCCTTCTAAAATGGCATCACAGGCAGGAGAGAAAGAGCTGACATCATCCGAAAGTGCAATTCCAAAATCTGATTTCCTGAGGGCACCGGCATCGTTCAGTCCATCCCCAACCATTACCACGTGTTCATTATTTTTTTGCAGGGATGTGATAAACTCAAGCTTCTCTTCCGGCTTTTGATTGAAGAGGAGGGATCCGTTTGCTCCGAAACAGTTCGTGAATTCATCCTTTTGCCCCTCGTTATCCCCGGATAATAAATAGGTGCTGAATTTTTCCTTGATGGCCTGCAGCAAATCTGATATTCCATCCCGCATGCCGGATCTGATTCCGAAAAATCCCTTATAATTTCCATTGATTATCAGGTGTATCGTTGAGCCGGAGAATTCAGTTATTGGAATTTCTGTGATGTCTAATTCAGATTGCTCAGACAAAAATTGCCGAGACCCAAGCACTACGTGATTTCCAGCTATTACAGCAAAAATTCCTTTCCCAGGGATTTCATCAAAAGAACTAATAACTGGCCGATCATCGCGAGGAGTCACTAAAGTTGAAATAGAATTCGGTTGGTATTCGACGACGCGATCTCCCTGATGAAGCCCGGTTGTCATTGAAGGCAGATTCCCATGGGATTTGCTCCCTTTTTTCACGGAATTACTCGTAATTACTGTTGATAGATAGTTGGTTATTTTTCGGCTTAAAGGGTGAATGGAATTTCGGCAGGCGGATCTAACCCAGCTTTTCTGGGCTTCCTTTAGATCATTTCCATGAAAATGGACTTCAGCGGCATCTGCATTTGTAAGCGTTCCGGTTTTGTCAAATACAATGGAAGTGGCTTTAGATAGGTTTTCTATCAATAAATGATTCTTGACAAACAATCCATTCAGCGAAAAAATATTAAGGGTCGAACCCAGAGTAAAAGGAGTGGAAAGTGCCAACGCACAAGGGCAGGCGATAATCAGCACGGCGGTAAAAACAGACAAAGCAGGCTCCATTCCGGCCGTTTGCAGCCAATATAATCCGGTAAAAAAGGCGATCCCCAAAACGGCGACGGTAAAATAAGGGCTGATTTTATCGGCGAAGGTAGTAAGCTTCAGTTCTTTGTCATTGTTGGTGAAAGCTTCGTGATTCCAGAGTTTGGTGAGGTAACTGTTGGTGACTTTCTCTTTGGTCTTCAACAAAGCAGAGGTGCCGATCAACCGCCCACCTGCAAAAATGCGCTCACCCATTGTAACAGAGACTGGCTCGGATTCTCCGGTGATGAAGCTGTAATCCATATACGCTTTTTCGGAAAGTAGAGTGGCATCGCAGGGCACTAATTCCTGATTGCGAAGATGAATTTCTTTACCGGGCATAAGTTTATCAAGGGAGACGGATTTTTCATCGCCGTTTTTATCAATCACATTTACAGCGATTGGCAGATAAGAACGATAATCCCGATCAAAAGACAACCGGTGAAAGGTTTTTTGCTGAACCAGTTTCCCGATCAATAAAAAGAAAATGAGTCCGGTAAAGGAATCCATATATCCGGTACCGGTCATGGTGATGATCTCATACACACTTCGGAAAAATAAGGCTACGATCCCGATGGAAATAGGGACATCCAAATTCACTCCGCCTTGACTCAAAGCCGCAAAAGCCGATTTCAAATAATTGCTGCTGCTATACACCAATACAGGAAGAGCAAGAATGATATTCAGAGCTCCAAAAAAAATATGGAAATTATCACCCAGTCCGGTTCCGGTGGTATCCAGATAATCCGGAAAGCTGAACAGCATGATATTTCCGAAGGCAAATCCGGCTACGCCCATTTTCAGCCAAAGCGATCGGTTCCGATGGGATTTCTCAGTTTTGGAGTCGAGTTTTTCAAGGCGAATTTCCGGCTCATAACCAATGGTCACCAACTGTTCAACCACATCCCGAAGCGTCGTTTTCTCCGTATCAATAAGAAGAGATAACTCCTTTTTTAAAAAATTTACCCCGCTTTGCAGAACACCTGAATCAAGCTTTTGAAGATTTTCCAGCAGCCAAACACAGGAAGTACAGTGAATGTTTGGGACGTATAAAGTAAGGGAAAGCTTGTTTTGATTACGAAAATCAGAGATGCGATCAATGACTTCCTCATCCTCCAGGTAATCAAAACGAGCCCGATGCCTGGTGTTTTTGAGGTTGATGCCGGGATTGGCTTCGAGATCATAATAGGAACAAAGTCCGCTTTCATCTAAAATTTGGTAAACAGACTTACAGCCTGAGCAACAAAAGGCCTTATCATCAAAAGCGACGGATTCGGAAAGGCAGTCTTCACCGCAGTGGTAGCAAATATCAGGTGATATGGTTGCAGTAGCAGTGGTCATCGGCTTAAAGAAGGAACACCGCTCGAAAATTGCAAGCGCAGATCGAACCAGGCTTGGGTCATTTTCTCATCTACTTCGGCAAAGGTGGTACTTTCAAGCCACCGCTGAATTTTTTTTCGCTCTACCGACCAAAAGTGATGGAAAGGACAAGGTTCAATATGTCCGCATCCCTCAATTCCCATAAAACACTTGTCGAAAAACTCGGTACCATCTATAGCGGCAATAACATCCATCATAGTGATTGAGTCAATGTCTTTGGATAAATAAACACCTCCATTGAGTCCGCGTTGAGATTTAAGAATTCCGGGCTTCTTGAGCTTGGCGAGAATTTGAGAGAGGTATGCCGTGGGACAGTTCAATGATTTTGATAAATAGGAAGCAGAAACAGCCCCGTCTTCTGCATGCTTCGAAATGGCTATGATCGCCGATATGGCATATTGAGCCCCTTGTGAAATCAACCTCATAAATGCATAAATAAATCTAATATTTAAAATCTAATATCAATATTAGATTTTAAGGGGAATTTGAAATAAATACAATAGTTGTTGGATTATTTTTGTGGAAGGATTGAAATCCTTCGTTTGGGTAAGGGAATAGATGAGGTGTTTTGTGAATTACATGGGGATGATCAAAATAGTTTCAAAATCCCGTAGGGATGATCGAATTTAGCCACGTGGCTTCAGCCCGTGGTTATTAGATAGCCTAAAGATTTAGTCCTGTAAGGATGACTGTTATAAAACCTGAATTTGGATCATCCCTACGGGATTTGGCTCCTTTATATATTAAACCCCGGAGTGAACTCCGGGGCTTTATTCGGTCGTCCCGCTGGGACTATTACTCCGTTGCAGAATGGCGGGAGCGAAATGAAATCAATCACTCATAGAAAACTCTAAATTGACGTGAATTCGATATAAAGACCATCTGTTGAGTACGTTGAACGGTCATTTCGCGGCGAATGCCCGAAATCCTATGGCCGGTCAGGTAGCGAATACGGAATTCATGGCAGCCATTAGATTCCCGTCTCCACGGGAATGACCAAAAGCATCCATTTTTATCCTTTTAACTTAGTTTTTATCTTGAACTCACGTTAAATTACTTCAGGTTATTGGGATTTCGTGGGCACTAAAAATCAGTGATTCTCCGCTTAATCTGTGTCATCCGTGTTCCATTCCGGAAGCTATAGAAATCAGAACGCTCTCTTAAAGAAAAATTCACAATGGTTCTTTATCATTAGCCAAATCATCAAAAAATAAGGCTATGAGTAAATACACAACGGCGGGAGAAGCGTTAAGGAAAATTAAATCAGGCGATCGGGTATTTGTGCATGGGGTTTCCGCAACGCCGGTACAATTGGTACAGGCAATGACCGACCGGCACCAGGGATTGAAAGATGTGGAAGTGGTCCACCTTCACACCGAAGGCCCGGCACCATACGCAGCACCGGAATATAAGGACAGCTTTTTTGTGAATGCTTTGTTTGCAGGAGCGAATGTTCGCAAGGCGATCAATGAGGGGAGAGGGGATTATGTACCGGTTTTTTTAAGTGAAGTACCAAATTTGTTCAGGAATGGAATTATGCCGCTTGATGTAGCTTTGATCCATGTTTCTCCACCTGATAAGCATGGGTATTGCTCGCTTGGAGTTTCAGTGGATGTGGCCATAGCTGCGGTTCAAACAGCCAAATATGTAATCGCTCAGGTGAATCCCAATATGCCAAGAACACATGGCGATGGGCAAATTCATGTCAGTAAAATTGATGCACTAATTGAAGTAGATGATGCAATTCCTGAACAGATCGTGCCTGAGCCGGATGAGACAGAACTAAAGATCGGGAAAAATTGTGCAAGCCTGATTGATGATGGTGCCACTTTGCAAATGGGTATTGGCGCCATTCCAAACGCGGTGTTAAAAAGTCTTACCGGTCATAAAAACCTGGGCGTCCATACCGAGATGTTTTCTGACGGAGTGATCGAATTAGTGAAGCAGGGAGTGATAAACGGTAAAAAGAAAAAGATTCACCCCGGTAAGATTGTAAGTGGTTTTGTAATGGGCTCACGTAAAACTTATGACTTTATCGATGACAATCCTTCCGTAGCCATGCTGGATATTGCCTACATCAACGACACCGCTGTGATCCGAAGAAATCCTAAGGTAACTGCCATCAACAGTGCGGTAGAAGTAGATCTGACCGGACAGGTTTGTGCGGATTCCATAGGAACATATCATTATTCAGGAGTGGGCGGCCAAATGGATTTCATTCGCGGTGCGTCTCTTTCACCGGAGGGAAAGCCGATCATAGCTTTGTCTTCAACTACAAATAAGGGTATTAGCCGCATTGTGCCATTTCTGAAACAGGGAGCGGGCGTTGTTACTACCCGGGCTCATGTTCACTATGTGGTTACCGAATATGGAATAGCAAATTTATACGGAAAGAATTTAGGTCAGCGTGCAAAAGCACTGGTTGATATTGCTCACCCTGATCATAGGGAGAAGCTGGATAAGGCGATAAGCCAGAGGTTTGGGGGTGAACGTCCAACAAGGAACATCCAACATCGAATGTAGAACGGTTTTGTTTGAAGTGGCTTCAGTTGCTTTTGGCAGGCACTGTACTCCCTGCAAGTAACAGCAAGCTGTTCTTGCGGCCCCTTCAAAGGGACACAGTGTAGGAATATCGAACATTCAAGAAGGGAATATTGAATGGCAAGGTAATAAGGTTTTGCATAACGAGAATTTGTTTCTCTTTGGAGAGAGACCAAATTCAGCTCTGCTGCCCCAAGAATTCGGGGAGTGAGAGGACCGTGTTGCATTTCGACTTTCCAATTAACCGTTCAACGAATAACGAATTTCCGCTAATCCATTAGAGCCTTTTCTCAAATAATCGTACCTTTGATTTCCCCGAAACAAAAAAGCTCAATTACTCCATCGGAATGTCTCAAACAACTATTCAGGAACCGGAAGCTACACTTGAACTTGCCCTTGAACACGGCCTCAACGAAGAAGAATATGAAATGATAAAATCCCGCCTCGGTCGGGTGCCTACCTTTACCGAACTGGGCGTGTATTCGGTAATGTGGAGTGAGCATTGTTCGTATAAAAACTCCATCGTGGAACTCAAAAAACTTCCTTCTGAAGGTGAGAACCTGTTGGTGGGAGCTGGAGAAGAAAATGCCGGTTTGGTTGATCTTGGTGACGGACTCGGATGTGCTTTCAAGATCGAGAGCCACAATCACCCTTCAGCGATTGAGCCTTATCAGGGAGCAGCAACAGGAGTGGGAGGAATTCACCGCGATATTTTTACGATGGGTGCACGTCCGGTGGCGAGCTTGAATTCATTGAGATTCGGTTCTATGGAAAATCCCCGTGTTCGATATTTGTTAGACGGCGTAGTTCGCGGAATTGGTGATTATGGAAATTCATTCGGAGTGCCGGTCATTGCCGGGGAAGTTTGTTTTGATGAAAGCTACGAAGGCAATCCGCTGGTAAATGCCATGAGTATTGGTTTGGTTAAAGAAGGGGAAACAGCTTCGGCTATTTCTAAAGGAATTGGGAACCCGGTAATTATTGTAGGGGCTAGTACAGGTCGCGATGGAATTCACGGAGCCACCTTTGCCTCCGAAGAGATCAGCGAAGAAAGCGAAGCCAAACGACCCAGCGTGCAGGTAGGAGATCCCTTCACAGAAAAATTATTACTGGAAGCCAGCCTTGAAGTTTTGAAAACAGGAGCTGTCATCGGTATGCAGGATATGGGAGCCGCCGGAATTGCCTGTTCAACTTCTGAGATGACCGCTAAAGGTGGCGAAGGAATGAAAATCAACCTTGATAAAGTTCCGGCGCGGGAAGATGGAATGACGGCCTACGAATTACTTCTTTCTGAAAGCCAGGAACGGATGTTGATCGTCGCTGAAAAAGGCCGTGAGCAGGAAATTATTGATGTGTATGAAAAATGGGATCTGCACGGCGTCGTAATTGGTGAGGTTGTGGAAGGTGATAAAGTAACCTATTGGAAAGACGGCGAGATTAAAGCTGAAATTCCTGCCGAGCATTTGGTGCTTGGTGGCGGTGCTCCCCAGTATATCCGCGAAACTAAAAAGCCCGCCTACCTGGATGAAGTTCAGAACTTTGATATCAACTCAGTAGATCATCCCGAAGACCACACCGAAACCCTTAAAAAATTACTGAATTCCCCGAACATTGCTTCCAAGCGTTGGGTGCATGAACAGTACGACACCATGGTTCGCACCAATACGGTAACCGGTCCCGGCGCTTCTGATTCCGGCGTGATTCGCATAAAAGGAACCCAAAAAGGTTTGGTAGCCAAAACCGATTGCAACGGACGTTATGTGTATTTGAATCCCCGTAAAGGCGGGCAAATTGCGGTGGCTGAATCGGCTCGAAATGTAGTGTGCTCCGGAGCAAAACCAATGGCTATCACCAACTGCCTGAACTTTGGAAATCCGTACAAACCGGAAGTGTACTGGACCTTTAAAGAAGCGTTAGGCGGAATGAGTGATGCCTGTCGTGCTTTGAATACTCCCGTGACCGGTGGAAATGTGAGTTTTTATAACGAGAATCCAAACAGCGCCATCTTCCCATCACCGATTATCGGAATGCTTGGGGTGATTGAGGATGTGGAGAAACATGTGACCACTCCGGCCTTTAAAAATGAAGGGGATGTTGTACTCTATATCGGTGCAGACCGAAAAGGTTTGGGTGGCAGCGAATATCTGAAAACTGTGCATGGACTCACCACCGGAGATGCTCCTGAGATCGACCTCGATGTTGAAGCGAGGCTGCAGGAAGCTCTGCTCACAGCTATTAAATTGGGATTGGTGACTGCTGCTCATGATCTTTCTGACGGCGGACTTGCTACAACACTCACTGAAATGGCGATCTTTGGCAAGAAAGGCGCGGAGCTTTCCGTGGATACACTGACCGGAACTCCACATGAGGTTCTATTCAGCGAGGCTCAGTCCGGAGTAGTGATTACCATTGATGCCTCGCAGCTTCAAACCGTAAAGCATCACTTTGAAGAAGCCGACGTTCCATTATATGAATTGGGTGTGGTGAAAGGGAATAAGCTGGATATCAAAGATCTGCTTTCCATTGATGTTTCAGAATCCGAAGAGATCTATGAGGGTGTGCTTCCGAAAGCTATGGCCGGTTAACACGGTCTTGTTTAGTTCAGGCACTTTCCTCCCCGGAAGTAACAGCATAGCTGTTCTTCCTGTCCCTCCAAGGGGACACAGGGAGGGAACATCGAACATTCAATAAAGGAATATTGAAGTGGCAAGAATTTATCTCTCTTTAGAGAGACAGGACTTGGCTTTATCCCGAAAGCTTTCGGGAAGAGAGGACAATACTTAAAAAAGTAACTTAACTTGAGTTCTATACAATTATCCTCGTCAAAGCCTTTGAGGTACGGTCTGACGGCTCCAAGTCCATCTGACCGATTGCCTGATTCGAGTACCCAAGCTTAGTCTTATCCTATAATCCAACACCCGGCGCCTGCGCCATCGATCAGATGGGGTTTCCATCAGATCGAATTCGAGAATGTGTAACCTGCCTCCCGGTCTGATTGACCTTGCAGCTATTGTAATATTCTTTATCTCGAACCCACGTTAATTTAGGGATAAAACATTTTCTTCAACAAGAATTGTCCCTCTTTGGAGAGGGAATGCACCGTGAGCTTGCTCACAAGCGAGGGAGAGGATAGTTTAGTCCAAGTCCAAAAACTATTAATAAAATAAACGCTTTAACGCACAGATTTTCTTTAGCCTGCCATAGGGCAATCATCCAGACATTTCTTGTAGGCTTTTTCCAGAATATCCAGCCCCTCGTCGATCTGTTCCTGGGTGATGGTTAGCGGCGGGCGGAAACGAACCGTATTTGGTCCACAAGCTAAGATCATCAATCCATTATTTACGCACTCTTTGATCACGTGATCACGGGCGTGTGTATTTGGAAGATCAATGGCACAGAATAATCCTTTCCCCCGTGGATTGGTGAAATATTCGTGTTTATCAACCAGCGCTTCCAATCGGGTTTGCAAGTAATTACCAACTTTGGCGGCATTTTCTACAAGACTGTCTTCTTCGATCACATCCAGAATCCGCCCGAAGCGAACCATATCCACGAGGTTTCCGCCCCAGGTAGAGTTGATTCTTGAAGAGACATGGAAGCAATTGGTTTTCACTTCATCCACTCTTTTAGAGGCAAGGATGCCACATACTTGAGCTTTTTTACCAAAGGCTAAAATATCAGGTCTTACATAATGCTCGTGAGCCCAGAATTTACCGGTCATACCTACCCCGGTTTGCACTTCATCATAAATAAGAAGTGCTTCATGTTTGTCGGCTAGATCTCTAAGAGACTGATGGAATTCAGGACGGAAGTGCCGGTCACCTCCTTCACCCTGAATGGGCTCGATCAAAATTCCGGCGATGTCATCCTTATAGATCTCAAAGAACCGCTCTGCCTGTGCAATAGCCAGTTTTTCCCGAGTTTCAGTCTCAGCAATATTTTCTTTAGTAGCAGGGAAGGTCATGGCCGGACTGATTACCCGGGGCCAGTCGAATTTAGGAAAATACTTCACTTTATTGGGTACCGTATTGGTAACCGAAAGGGTATAGCCCGTACGTCCGTGAAAAGCTTTTTCAAAATGAAGGATCTTATGTCCTTTTTCTTCACGATATCCTTTTTCAAAATTCTTCTGAACTTTCCAGTCGAAAGCTACTTTCATTGCATTTTCAACAGCTAACGCCCCACCGGAAATAAAGAAGGAGTAGGGCATGTAGTCAGGAATTCCGACCCGGTCGAAAGACTCCATAAATCGGGCCATATCTTCCGTGTAAATATCAGAATTGGATGGTTTGTTGATGGCAACCCGTGCTAATCGTTGAACAAAGTCATCATCACCGGCCAGTTTTGGGTGGTTCATTCCAAGAGGATTGGAAGCAAAAAAAGTAAAGAAATCGAGATAGCGTTTTCCTGATTTTGAATCGTATAAATAAGCTCCTTCACTTTCTTTCAGATCAAGCACCATTTCATAGCCATCGGTAAGCATATGCTTGCTTAAAACGGAACGTACATTTTCAGGGGTGATAGACATTGTATCTCGCATTTCTAACTCCGGGTCTTTTGAATTCGCTTTTTAACAAATCTACCAAATCGCTAATTGGAGCTCAATAGCGTTTAAATTCACTAAAGTTGGAATTGCAGATTTTCTAGGTATCACCGGAGCATAGAGTGCGGTATAATAGTCTACTTTTTAAAGCCATTGACGGTATCTCTGATGATCTCCACACACTCCATTAATTGATCTTCTGTCATTACCAAAGGAGGGGCAAAGCGGATGATATTCCCGTGAGTAGGCTTGGCTAATAATCCATTGTCTTTTAATGCTATGCAAAACTTCCAGGCAGTATCACTTTCAGGTGAGTCATTGATAATGACCGCATTTAGTAATCCACGTCCCCTTACTTTAACAAAAAGGTCAGATTCATCAACCAGTTGTTGCATTTCATCACGGAACAGTTGACCAAGTTTTCGTGCATTTTGAGCTAATTTCTCATCTTTAACTACCTCAAGAGCTGCGATAGCCACTTTACAAGCAAGGGGATTCCCTCCATAAGTTGATCCGTGTTGTCCGGGTTTGATAACTTCCATAATATGGTCATCAGCAAGTACAGCAGAAACAGGATAGGAGCCACCGGAAAGTGCTTTTCCTAAAATGAGGATATCCGGTTTGGTGTAAGTTTCCTGTCGCTCGCAATGACCCTGGCAGGTACAGTCTCCACAAACAGCTAACAGGCTTCCGGTTCGGGCGATGCCGGTTTGAATTTCATCGGCCATAAAAAGGACTTCATGTTTCTTACAAAGTTCCGCCATTTTTGAGATATAGTCATCATCAGGAACAACAACTCCGGCTTCGCCCTGTATCGGTTCGGCTAAAACTCCGGCAATGTTAGGCTGTTTCAGAGCTTCCTCGAGCGCATCTATATCGTTATAGGGAATTTTGATAAATCCAGGTGTATAGGGTCCGAAGTTCTTGCGGGCATCAGGATCATTTGAAAAGGAAATGACCGTGGTAGTGCGCCCGTGGAAGTTATTCTCGAGCACAATGATTTGAGCTTCCTGCTCGGGAACCCCCTTCTTCTCATAGGCCCACTTCCGGCAGATCTTTATGGCCGTTTCCACTCCTTCGGCCCCTGTATTCATCGGCAAAATTTTATCGAAGCCGAAATATTCAGTTACATATTTCTCGTACTCACCCAATACATTATTATAAAAGGCTCGTGAGGTAAGGCTTAATGTCTGAGCCTGCTCAGTGAGAGCTTTAGTGATCTTGGGGTGGGAGTGTCCCTGATTTACTGCTGAATAGGCGGAAAGGAAATCATAGTATTTGTTGCCTTCCGGGTCCCACACATGAACTCCCTTTCCTTTAGACAATACCACCGGCAGCGGGTGATAATTATGGGCTCCAAATTTATCTTCTAATTCTATGGCTTGTTCGCTGGTGATCATAAAAAATTGGGGCTTAAAATTTTTATTCAAAAATAGGGAATGAAATGGTGAAGTTTCACAAATAAACTTAAAATTGTAGTTGATATCGGATGGAGATTAGCCGTATATTAAAAGCCTTCACCGCGGGGTGGAGCAGCTGGTAGCTCGTCGGGCTCATAACCCGAAGGTCGTAGGTTCGAATCCTACCCCCGCCACTCACAAAAGCCTTCTGATTTAGTTCAGAAGGCTTTTGTTATATTCGGGAGAAAATCGGGAATTTATGTTCACTGTTTACGCTCTATACTCACCTTCGCATCAAAAGATCTACATTGGGTACACATCAAACCTGGAGCAACGCCTGCTTTCTCATAACTCATTAGGTAAAAAAGGCTGGACCATCAAATACCGCCCATGGAAATTAGCTTATACTGAGGAGTTTGAGACCAAGAAAGAAGCCATGCTCAGAGAAAAACAGCTTAAATCAGCCAAAGGACGGGAGTATATCTGGGAGGTTGTTAAAGAAAAATTCAATTAGGCTCGTCGGGCTCTTATCCGCCGATTGGCGGACGCAGGTTCGAATCCAACTATAATCCGACCACCGGCGGGGCCCGCCACTATCACAAAGCCTTTCGATTCAGTTCGGAAGGCTTTTTTTATGTCTAATAATTTTTCGCGGGAATTTAGTTTACTATGTAGGTACTGTAATCACCTTCTCATCAAAAGATTTACATTGGGTACACCTTGACTCAAATAGCCTAATTACAATATGTACCTATTCCTTATTCGGATTGGAAACGGGTAACCTCCAACTGCTATTCTATCCGGCAACTGAACATGGACTTGATACCTATTATTTATATAGCTATTAATTGAACTTTCAAGCCGCTGGCGAAAGGCTCAAAGATACATTGAAGAAGGAATTGGAATAGTGTGTAAATACTTAAATCATACTCAATAATTGTATCACTTAAAAAAAATCAGGGACAGTTGAGCAGCAGATTAATCTTTACACAACAATAATTCAGACAAATCTTTCTTTTTTAGAAACTTACAATCAAGAAATTCTAAAATGATAATGGAGACTTCCTTTTCTAATGGATTTAAATTTTTGTAAAATTCATTTGTTTAGATGCCAGCCTCGATTTTGACACTCTTTTTATGAACGATGTGGCAATTAAAGACAAGAATTATAACTACTTAATATTATTTAAAGGCAGTTAAGGTGTTTCAAATCAGTGATATAATAAACAGGTATAAAAGGTTGGTTTATTATATTAAAGTTTTGTAAAATTCCACTCGCCATGCAATAATTTTTATTATCTGCATGAAGTACAAGCTACTAAAGCTTAAACTACTTAATCAAAACATGTAAAGAGGTAATGTATGTATAGAAAGCTACTACCAGTAATAATATTTGTCGGACTATTATCGACAAGTCTTTTTGCACAATCTGGTTCAGTTGTTGGTGTCATAACAGATCAAAACAGTGACCCACTACCAGCAGTAACAGTGCAAATAGTTGAACTCAACAGAGGAACCGCAACTAATATTGATGGGGAATACACAATCAGTGGTGTCCCATCTGGAACTTATACCCTTAGAGCCAGTTTCGTCGGGTACAGAACGTTTGAAACTTCCATTAATGTCGGGAGCGGAGAGCTTGTACAAGATATAACTTTGAGAATGGATGTTCTTGGCTTGGATGATGTGGTTGTAAGTGCCCTTGGTTTTGAAACCAACGCTGATCAATCAGGAAATTCCAGTTCTCAAGTTGGTGGTCAAACAATAGCGGGAAGTGGTGAGACAGATGTTGTTTCTGGGCTTTCTGCTAAAACAGCCGGTGTTAATATTGTAAGTACATCCGGCGATCCCGGTGCTGCTTCCAGAATTTTAATCCGTGGTGCAAATACCATTACAGGGGACAACGAACCCTTATTTATTGTTGATGGTATTCCTGTTTTTAACTCATCAATTGGTTCCGGGACAGCCGGTGTTGCACAGCAATCACGTATCAATGATATAAATCCGGATGATATAGAGTCAGTAAGGATTCTGAAAGGTCCATCAGCTGCTGCAGTATGGGGTTCGCGTGCTGCTAACGGTGTGGTAATTATTGAAACCAAATCAGGTAAGCAAGTTGCTTCAGATAGAAAAGTTGCTATTACATTCACATCAAGCCTTTCTTTTGATGAATTGAATAAAACTCAAGACCTTCAAACTAAATATGGTCAGGGATTTGGCGGAGCTTATGGTTTTGGCAGCGCATTTTCATATGGGGATAAGATTGCAGATCGTCCGGGTGGACAAGATGTAATGGATACCTCTCCCGGTAATGCATACATTGGTCCTGATGGAAAAACGTACGGTCGTATAATTGAGAAAAACTCCCGGCAAACATATGATCATTCAAGTAATATGTTTCAAACCGGCTTAAAGTTCGATAACTCATTATCCATCAGTGGTGGTGATGAGAACGGAACTTTTTATTTGAGTGCATCTAATTTAAACCAGGAAGGTATTATACTGGATAACAGTAATTATCAAAGAACAGCATTTCGTGCTAATACAACACGATATTTTGATAAGCTGACAACTACGGTGAATGCTGCATACAGTAAAGTGGAAGCCGATCGTGTTCAGCAAGGGTCTAACGTTTCCGGTCTTTTATTGGGTGGATATCGTACAGCACCAGATTTTGACAATAGTATATATACTGTTGATTACATAAGCGCTGATGGTAGTATTATACCGGACCGGCATAGAAGTTACCGTAATCCACTTGGAGCAGGAACTACTCCTATTTATGATAACCCATTGTGGACGATTGAAAACGTAAATGATAAGACGTCTGTTGATAGACTGTCAGGAAGTACCGAACTTTCTTATGATGCTTCGTCAACGTTCAATATAACACATCGGCTGGGTTTAGATTATTATTCGGATCGACGGTATACTTTGTTTCCTATTTATGCCGCAGGTAACCCGACTGGTGCCCTGACCGAGCAGACTTTATCACAATTTCAAATTAATTCTGATTTAATTGCCCGGGCTTCTCACACATTCAGTAGTGATTTATCGGGATCTGCTTTGGTAGGTTGGAATATAAATCAGAGGAACTTTGATAACTTAGGCGCAAGCTCATCAGATGTAATTCTGTCAACATTTCCTCGAGATGTATCCAATTATGTAAGTAAAAATCCATTTCAGTCAAGATCAACAGTAAGAACCTCTGCATTATATGCAGTATTGAATATGACCTTTTATGATCAACTGTTTCTGGAGCTGACCGGACGTTCTGAAAGTGCTTCTACATTCGGACCGGAAACGGATAATACTTTCTTTTACCCTTCCGCTAGTTTAGCATGGCAATTTACCAAGTTGGACGCTTTCAGTGATTTAAACTGGCTAAGCTTTGGTAAGCTGAGAGCTTCTTATGGTGAAGCTGGAATTCAGCCCGGGCCTTACAATACATCTACTAACTTCTTTCAAGGAGCATTTACAAGTAGTTGGGGCGATGGGTTAAATCCGGAAGCATACGGCGGTGGATTCGCAAGAACATCATCTGCTGGTAACCCGAAACTTCAGGTTGAGCGAACTTCAGAATTCGAAGTAGGAACAGACCTTAGATTCTTTGATGACAGAGTTAATTTAGGATTAACTTATTATCAAACTGAAACTACAGATGCGATCTTAGCGGTAACAAGGCCTCCATCTACCGGTTTTTCTTCTCAGGTTGCAAATGCAGCTTCTCTCGAAAACAAAGGGTTTGAAGCTGAGCTTGAAATCGAGGCCGTCAGAGCCAGAGACTTTAGCTGGATCATCTCGGGTAACTGGTCGACAAATGAGAATACTGTAACCTCTCTTGCCGGTGCGAAGGAAGTTGGTTTAGCTGGTTTCACGGGATCAACTTCTTCAGCCGTAGTAGGCGAGCCATATGGTGTGCTTTTTGGCGGCCAATGGAGAAGAGCAAGTGAATTTCCCTTAAGCGCTACTGAAGAGGGAAATGGTTTCACTGTCGGTAATGAAGGCATTGTACTAGATGACAACGGTTTCCGAGTACAAGCAGATGAAGAAGGTGTTGTAGCAGATCCTAATGCTGATTGGAGAGCCGGTATTGGTTCTACCTTTAATTATAAAAATATCAGCTTAAATATATTAGTTGATATTAAAGCAGGTGGTGATGTTTGGAACGGTACGAAAGGAGCTTTGTACTACTTTGGACGAAGTGGAGATCAAGATGTCGAAACAACTATTACTGCTGATGAAGCTAATAACTTAGTCAACTATTTTGGCCTTGATGCCGCCACAGCAGATAATTTTGGATATGGTACTTATAGCCAAAACTCTGATGGCAGCTGGACATTCCGAGGTACAGTTGAAGACTTTGGAGCCGGCCCGGTTATAGTAGACGATTCCTATTATTGGGGTGGTCCCGGATCTGGCTTTACCGGTCCTTTCGAGCAATTTATCGAGGACGGCAGCTATGTAAGACTGAGAGAAGTAGGAATCGGTTATACGCTGAATTCCGAACGTTTCAGGGATATGACAGGTCTTTCATCTGTAAGTTTATCAGCAAAAGGCAGAAATTTGTTGCTTTTCACTGACTATAGCGGAATTGATCCTGAAACTAATCTTACAGGTGCCTCCAATGGTTTCGGTCTGGATTATTTTCAAAATCCAAATACCAGATCCTGGTTCTTTACTTTAAAAATTAATTACTAAGAAATTAATCATACAGATATGTTAAAAAACAGAAAATATTTTTTGATAGTACTGCTTATAG
Organism: Gracilimonas sp.; assembly: GCA_022450045.1. Lineage (GTDB taxonomy): Bacteria > Bacteroidota > Rhodothermia > Balneolales > Balneolaceae > Gracilimonas. The sequence continues at coordinate 32,027 of JAKURD010000027.1, forward strand.
CAGGTATGATCGGGTGTGATGCAGTAAATACGTCATTTACTGATGGATATTCCGATGATCCAAATAATCCAACTAATGCCCCTGGAGATCAAGTATTTAGTGCAGGGCAAATAGCAACTATAGTTTTCCTTGAGTCACATACTGCCCGAATAACCAGTATGTGGTCACAATACTTTACCGGCCAAGACCGACAATATACGGCGTTGTATCAATACACAATTCAGGGCGGTACGGAATTTGACAGTAATTGGTTTTTAGCCTATACCCGGGCATTAACCAATCTTCAAATTGCCCGAGAAAAGTATAATGAAAGGGATATCGTTCCTGAAGTTAACGTAGCAGCAACTAAAGTACTGGAAGCACTGGTAATGGGACAAGTAGCTGCACTGTGGGGAGACGTTCCTTACAGAGAAGCCAACAACCCTGATGAATTCCCAGAACCTTCTTATGATCCACAAGCTCAGGTATACAGCGACATTAACACACTACTTGATGAAGCAATAGCTACTTTTGGAAGTACTACTGCTGCAGTATCTAATGATGTCACGTCCTTAGATGGATCAAATGATAAATGGCTTAAAGTAGCTTACACTTTAAAAGCAAGATATCTGATGCATGTTGGGGATTACACAGGAGCAGCAGCAGCAGCAGCAAATGGTATTGATGCTGATGACGGAAGTGGAGACATGTTAGCACTTCATGGAACCGAAACTAATCGTAACATGAACCTATATCATAATTTCGCTGTACAGCAGCGTTCAGGTTATATGAGAGCGGCTGATTCCCATTCTGCAGTAATGTTAGAAACTGGTGATAACGCTAAAACATCCGAAGCTGACAGATATGCTTATTACTATGATGGAACCGGTGCTGATAGAGATCTAAACCTGACTAATGGTTTTGCCGCCCCAGGTGCTTCTTTTCCAATAGCTACTTACCTGGAAAATGAATTGATCATTGCTGAGGTTGAAGCGAGAAAAAATACCGTCGCCGGGGATAATAATGCTATTGCAGCATTAAATAATACCCGAGGATACCTCAATAATGAATACGGTGCTGGTAATTATGATGATCTTACAGTACTGGATTTCCAAGCTGGCGGTGTTTATGCCGGTACTACTATCTTACAACATGTGTATAATTGGACGTACCTTTCATATATAGGACAAATTGAAGGATATAATTTCCTAAGAAGAATTGATTTTTCAGTTGATGGCTTAACTCCTGTCACTGGTTCTCAATTTCCCTTGAGATTTATCTATCCTCAATCTGAAAGAAATGCAAACTCAAATATTCCAAGTCCGACACCTGGTTCATTTGATGCAACTCCTGTTAATTCATAATATTTAAGTATTAAATATAGTATTTAACGCAGAAGCCCCGCACATTAATAATGTGCGGGGCTTTTTTATTATAGGGTTGTCTTATCTAGTGTCATGTCATGCGTAAAATGTCGGATATAAGTCGTATTTTTAAAAGAAACGACTATGACTTCCTACCACATTACTCTGACCAAAGACGAATGCGATCAACTTGAAGCGATAAAAACGAAAGGCTCTCATCGCTCACAGAAGGTACTGAATGCCCTTATTCTGCTGAATTGTGATGAGGGTGACCATCAGAAAGACCGCTCTTCCAACCAAGAAATATGCTCTATACTGGGCATTAGTGACCGAAAGATTAATCGCATAAAAAAGCGATTTGTAGATGAGGGATTGGACGTTGCCCTACACGGCCAGAAACGAGAGCGTGTATATGAACAAAAGGTAGATGGTGATTTAGAAGCTAAAATAATTGCCACAAGTTGTTCTCAGGCCCCGGAGGGGTTTTCCCGTTGGTCTCTTCGTATGTTAGCCGATCGTGTTGTCGAATTGGGATATGTTGATGATATTTCTCACGAAACGATACGTCAGACTTTAAAAAAAACGAACTTAAACCCTGGAAACAGAAAGGATGGGTAATCCCGCCGAAAGACAACAGTGAGTTTGTGGCTGCCATGGAAGAAGTGCTTGATGTCTATAAGCGCCCTTATGATTCGAGATTTCCAGTTGTTTGCATGAATGAATCTCCCAAACAGTTGATTGGCGAAACACGGAAAGCAATACCCATGGCACCGGGAAGAGAAGCTCGTTTTGACTATGAATACCGCAGGAATGGAGTATGTTCAATATTTATCGCAAATGAACCATTGGCAGGGCTGCGCATGGTTACGGTAACTCCTACCCGAACCAAGATTCAGTGGGCATATTTCCTCAAACAAATTGCAGATCAATGGCCTCAAGCCGAACGTATCACATTGGTAATGGACAATTTAAACACGCATCGTCCGGGAGCACTTTATGAGGCATTCCCAGCTCCACAGGCCAGGGAGTTACGCGACCGGTTTGAATTCGTGTACACACCAAAACATGGAAGCTGGCTGAATATGGCCGAAATTGAATTGCAAGTCTTAAACAAACAGTGCCTGAACAGGCGTATCGAGACTATTGAAGAAGTGTCCAGTGAAACCATGGCTTGGGAACGAGCACGAAACAAAAACACTCGAAAAATTAACTGGCGATTTACAACCGCTGATGCCAGAATAAAACTACACCGCCTTTATCCGACTATTGAGCCTTGACATGACACTAGGAATAAATTGATGCAAAAACGATTAATGATCGAACGCAAATTCAACTCACTTAATGCGATTATTTCGTGCCTTTAAATGGTTGTTGTTAACTAGATAGAAAAGGATAACCGAGCTATAAACATACCTAACATCAATATGGCTCAGTTACTAATAGGTTATCGGTTTGGCTTTGCAAGCATGGTGCATTGAACTGGTCTCTTAAACCAACCAAATGACCGCAACCTGCCAACAAAAAAATGGTTGAGCACGTTACCCCCTCAGGAAAGTAACGTCAAAACGAGAAAGACAAGAACCTGATTCATTACCCAGCCGACGAATTTTCATTAACTTGAGTGAATATCAAAGACTACTGTCTGAAAACTGAATTAGTCCTTTCATGCCTGCCGGGTTTGATTGTTATCAAAATGGACTAGAGGAACCCACAAATGGGCTATAAAAAAAGAATTTTTACTTTGGCTTATTGCCAATAGAATAGATTTGCAATATAAATGTTATGAAAGCTGACAGGTTTTTTTCATTGACATGACTGCTTTTATGTGAAGTTATATCTAAAAATTATATTTCAATATAGTCCCATTTCTCCAACGTAATGTTTGATTGTAATTGATGCTGTAATACTCCCGAGACCTATTTAAAAGATAATGACGAAAGGGAAAATATTTTGAACGTAATTTAATTCTTTTAAAGAAAAAGTTCTTTTCTGGATCAAATTTATTGTAACTGTAAGACCAAAACAACTCATTTGAAGTCCTATCCTCATACCATGGTGCCCCAAATAAAATATAAATCATCCCCAGATCAGTTTTCCATCCTTCTTTAAAATTGGAAAATTGTTTATTCGCCTCTTCAACTCTCTGGTAGTACATCAAGATTACATTCTCAGTTATATTAGAATTATTAATATCAGAAAGCCAAAATCTATCTATTGCATTCTTTAAAGAGTCTGAATTATTAATATCCATTAGCTCCTCATACTCCTTTTTGTCCATTATATAGTATAAAGGTTTAGCGAGTTCTTCCGGGGTTTTGAGGGAAGGATAGTTTGGGCTTTTAATTCCAAATGCTCGTCCTCTATAGACTTCATTTTCTTCCCCTTTGTTAGAAGTAACTTCCAATCGGTAGTTACCTCTTTCCAGACTTTCAAAAGCTAATTCGATAATAACGCTCCCCGGCTGTTCCAGTGATCTCGTGGATGATTGGATGACATCATATTCGTCATAATCTATTCCAATGTAGGGCAAGGTAGAAGGGGAATAATTTGAAAAATGCATCATCCTTGCGGGGCTGTCATCTGCCCTGAATCTTAGCAGTCTTGATTCGATCTCAATAGGTTCTTCCGGGTCATTATTGGTTACTTGAAATACAAATTTCAGGGAATCAAGGTTCGAGGGGATATCATACGTAGT
>JAKURD010000028.1 GCA_022450045.1 Gracilimonas sp.
ATATCAGAAAAATAGTTAAGGAGATCAACCAACTTCTGTCTCCACTTTCTTAAAATAAAGATCTGAAGATAGAGTTAAAAATTGAAGAAGATGTTCCGGAATGGATCTCATCTGACTCAACTCATTTAAAACAGATTTTGATCAACCTTATAGGTAATGCTATCAAGTGCACTGCAAAAGGATCTATTTCTGTATTCCTGCAAACGAATGATGAAGTAAATAGAAAGGGGGATCTTAAGTTTACGATCAGCGATACCGGTCCCGGAATATCCAACAAAAACATCCACAGGTTATTCAAGAGTTTCTCTCAGGCCGACCCAAGTTCTACCAGAAAGCACGGCGGAACAGGTTTAGGCTTGGTAATAAGTAAAAAATTGGTAGAAGCTTTGGACGGTGAGATCTGGTTTGAAAGTGAAGTTGGAAGCGGAACTACTTTTTATTTCACATTTAAAGCCCCTAAAACTTCAAATCTGGCAACTGACGAACAAGAGAATGATCTTAATTTCGAGCTATCAGAAACTAGAATATCGAGCCTTCATGTACTAGTTGCAGAAGATAACCTAATGAATCAAAAAGTTATTCTTAAGATACTCAAGAATATTAATATTTCAGCTTCTGTGGTAAATAATGGGCAGGAAGTATTGGACAAACTGGATAAAGAAACTTACGACCTTATACTTATGGATATGGAAATGCCTGTAATGGATGGGATAGAATCCACAAAAAGAATCAGAAGTGATATACCTAAAAACGAACAACCTGTGATTATCGCAATTACTGCCAACGCATTTTTGGAAGATCGCGAAAGGTGTTTAAATGCAGGTATGAATGATTTCCTTACAAAACCTGTCTCCATGGACGATATTAAAGATATGATCTACAAATGGTTCAGCTAATTTTTACAGAGCTTTACGCTGTTATAGCATCTTTTTTCAAATAGATTTAAAAAGGTTGCTTAAAATTGAACATTAGTTGAAGAAATTCTCTCTTAAAAATATGATCTACAACACAAAGTTATTGCTTTGTTTAATGGTTTTTGGCCTTATGATCTCTGCATGTAGTCGGCCTGCAGATATTTCTGAACAAAATGTAAGTCGTGTTATTAAAACACTCAGTGCCGATCATATGAAAGGTCGTCATGCTCTTAAACCAGAGATACATCTATCTGCTGATTTTATTTCCAATGAATTCAGAGAAATTGGGCTTTCTACACTGTCAGACCTACCAGACTACAAGCAGAATTTCACAATTTACTCTGCAAAACCCATTGAAACTTCTGTACACATAAATGGCCAAAAGCTAGACAGTAAATATTACTTTGGTCTTGCAATGACACCGAATCTGAAATGGAACACAGAAGATGCAAACATCAAAAACATTTCAAGTGACGACAATTACAGGGAAAAATTCAGAGAACTTACTGATGATCAGGAATCTTCTGTAGTTCTGGTATCTAAGGAACACTCAAAATTGTTTCATAGATATCGATCGTACTTTGTGCGATCAAATCGTTCTCTTGAATTGAACAAAACACCTCATGATGTTTTCATATTAACTGATCAATCTGTACGTAGTTTTAACATTGATTTAGAATATGATATAACAGACCATGAGCTATCAAATATTGCAGGAATGATCGAAGGCAATAAAAAAGATGAGATCGTTCTATTTTCTGCTCATTATGACCATATTGGCGTGATCTCCCCAGTTGATGAAGACTCAGTTGCAAATGGAGCCAATGATAATGCCTCCGGGGTAGCCGGAATCATAGAATTAGCCCGGTACTTTAAAAGTCTGCCTCCCCCTCAGCGTACAATATATTTTGTTGCTTTCACAGCGGAGGAAACCGGCGGATATGGCTCTACATACTTTTCAGATCAAATAGATCCTGAGAATTTCGTCGCTATGATGAATTTAGAAATGATCGGAAAACCGGCTGTTGAAGGACCAAACACAGCATGGATTACCGGTTTTGAATATTCCTCCTTAGGTAAAATACTAAAAGAAAGTGCCGCCGGTATAGATTTTGAGTTTTATCCTGATCCCTATCCAAGTCAAAATTTGTTTTTCAGGTCAGATAATGCTCCTTTTGCGCGACTTGGAATACCTGCGCACAGCATCAGTACAACCCCTCTTGACGTAGATCAGGATTACCATAAGGTCAGCGATGAATTTAATACCATTCATATACCCCATACTACAAATACCATAAAAGCGGTAGCAAATGCATCTGAAATGATCATCTCCGGGGAAAAAACCCCAACCCGCATTTCCATTGATTCTTTGAATTAGAGCTGTTTAGACTCTGCCTCACGCCCCGGTATTTATACCATACCATTGTTGAGTGATACCATGAATAGAAGCGTGACCCCATACCAAATCTTGACTCGGAATACCTATTACTTTTCTTCCCTTATAATAAGTTCTGAATAACTTCAACGCTTTTTTATCATATTGTTGGTCATAAAGTGGTACTATTACCACTCCGTTGGCTATATAATAGCTTGCATAGCTTGCAGGCACATATTTAGTGTCATCTGTTATAATTCCTTCCATGCTAATTTTTGGCAATGGCAATGTCTCGATGTGTAAGTTTCTTCCGTTCTTAAGCTTCACTGATCGTAAGATCTCCAGATTTTCCTGAAGGCGCTCATAGTTTATATCATCAGGATCTTCACATACCATTGTCACAACCGTGTCTTCGTTTAGCCACCGGGTGATATTATCTACATGACCGTCTGTAATATCTCCGGCCAATCCTTGTTTCAACCATATGATTTGATCTATTCCAAGGTACTCTTTAAGTATGTTTTCAATTTCACTTTGTGACAATTTAGGATTTCGATTCTCATTAAGCAGCACCGACTCTGTTGTTAGTAGTACCCCCGAACCATTTACCTCGATGGAACCTCCCTCAAGAATCATTCCCGGCTCTACCCGTTTTATATTGAATTTATTTGCAATAAAGGATGGCAGTGTATTATCATTTTCCCACGGAGTATATTTTTCTCCCCATGCGTTATACTCCCAATCTGTGATTACATAGCTATCACCTTTTATTACAAACACCGGACCGTAATCCCTGGCCCAAACAGTATTTATTTTTTGCTGATGGATCACGATCCTGTCAAGTTCTACAGGCTTCAGGGAAAGTTTTTGCATTACCCGGTTTCGAACCTCCAGGTTTTCCACAAAAAGATGAACGGGCTCATAAAAATGCAGTTCCTCAATGATCCTGCAATAAACTTCTTCTACCCTTTCCAGCCGTTCTCCCGACCAAATTTCTTTATTTGAAGGCCAGTGCAACTGTGTTGCCGAGTGCCTGTGCCACTCCGCCGGCATCCTGAATTTAGATCCGCTATTCATTGTCATTCATAACCCCGGGATTTCCTGCCACCTTAATTAGGATCAAACCAATGAAAATGTACTTTATTATCATGTATTTATATTCGTTAGGTTGAGTTGTAAATTATGAAATGTACATGCTAAAAGTTTACGCTAAAAAAAGTGAATATCCCCGTTCTGTTTTTTTAAGTAAAAGGGATGCTTTGATGTAGAATGAATTGACCCCTTTCTACACTTGATATTCGTATTAAAATAGCCGAAGGGCTTTAAAATTAAGGGGCTGAATTATTTATGAAATCCAAGATCTTGACAAAGATCCCCGGGTAAAGGCGAAACTTCTGCAGGTGATCGGGCATGCCTACAATACCGTTGGAGAACCAAGTAAAGCAAAACCCATATTGGATCAATCTATCCAGATATTAGAAGATATAGATGTCGCAAACATTGATTTAGCACATACATATAACGTTATGGGAGTAATTAACAGGGATCTGGGGAATCTTGATTCATCAAAAATTTATCTTCAGAAATCCATACATATGTTTCACGAAGTTGAAGAAACAAATACCCCGGAGTATCCCAAGGCTTTAAAGAATTTAGCCTATGTTTTACGATTAAACTCCGAGTATGAGCAAGCATTAAACCTTATTGAAGAGGCATTAGATATCGAATATAAAATCTATGAAGCCCCGGATGTGAATATTGCTGAATCCGTCTATATACTTGCATCCATAAACCGGTATTTGGGAAATTACCGGGAAGCTTTAGAGTATCAATTTACATCATTGGAAATGCTCGAAGCCATGATTCGGGAACCTCATCCGGGTATTGTTGCTAACCTTTCAAATATCGCAACCTTATACAACATAATGAATCGGGAAACAGACTCAAAAAAATATTATAAAAGAGCCTTGGCTATGGCTGAAGATCTATACGGCCCGAGTCACCCTGAAGTGGCGAACCTCTCCTCTAATGCTTCCAGTATCTATATAAAAGAACACAAGTTTGATTCAGCTAAAGTTCTAATTGACAGATCCATAGCCATTACCGGGAACATCTCAGGCACGGACAGTCCTAAATATGCCCTGCACTTAAGAAAATATGGAACACTATATTTTGAAAAGAAAGAATTTAAAAAAGCGGATTCTGTTTATACTGCGGTATTCAATATTATGCAAGCCAGTTACCACCCCGATCATCCAGAACTTGCCAGTGCAAAATCTAATTTGGCAAAAGTAGCGGTAGCTCAAAATGAGCATGATAGAGCAACTATTTTATTGAAAGAATCTCTAAAAATACGACAAAATAATTTTTCGAATGATCATCCTCTGATTCAAAAAAATATTCGGAACCTGATTGATGTGCTCAAGCAAATAAACCTGAATACAGAAGCAGATTCTTTTCAAAACCTTCTGCTTTCCGAGGAGGAAATTGTAGCCGAAGTATGACACAACTATATCACAAATTTGCAGGCAGTTCATCAACAACTTGCCCGGCAAAATTGGTTTATTACCTCCAATTTTCTATCATTAACACATATAATGCCAAATCAAGGGAAGATATTAGGTGGTTTATGAGTACTACAAGTGAAGTTTCGCATTTGTTGAATAGGTTAAAGGAAGGAGAGCACGGAGTATACGACAAGCTTTACCCCCTGATCTATGATAAGCTTAAAAATATTGCCAACATGCATATCAAGAGGCAATATTCCGATCACACGTTATCCAGAACAGAATTGGTACATGAAACCTACCTGAAGATCATCGATCAGGATAGCATAAAGGTGAACGACAGAAACCATTTTTTAGCTATAGCTTCAAAGTGCATGAGGCAAATACTGATTGATTATGCACGAAAGAAGAACGCCAAAAAAAGAGGGGGTAAAAGTAAAGACCTTACCTATGTTGAAGGCATCTATTCCACCTTTGATGATAAAGCTCAAGAGCTTCTTGATATTGATAATGCCTTAAAAGAACTGTCTAAACTGAATGAGCGGTTGAGTACAGTTGTCGAAATGCGTTTTTTTGGTGAAATGAGTATTGAACAAACCGCTGAGGCACTGGAAGTGTCAGAAAGCACCGTGAAAAGGGATTGGCTAAAAGCAAGGGGATGGCTGTATAAAGAGCTGAAAGGTAAATTTGAGCTTGAAAATTAACGTTTTATAAGGGTACAACTCCGGGGTTCATAAATGGACAAAAAGACCTGGCATAAAATTGAAGATATTGCAGACCGCGCACTTTCATTGCCTGCAACAGGCAGAGAGCTATTTATTAGCAAAGAATGTCATGGCGATACTGACTTGCAGAATGAGGTAGAAACACTGATAAAATCTATTACCGATTCTGAAGGATGGCTGGAAGACCCCGGCGACTTTATTAACGATCTTTTTAAAGACCTTCCTGATGATCTTGATGTGTTGCAAAGCACCAGATCTTTAATAGGTAAAAAGGTTGGGGCCTATACCATCATCAAAGAAATTGCGAGGGGCGGCATGGGGACGGTTTTTCTTGCAGAAAGAACGGATGGTGTTTTTGACCATAAAGTGGCTATTAAATTAATAAATGCAGACAGAGCTACTGCAGAAAATATTGAGCGGTTCAAACAAGAACGAAACATTCTGGCAGAACTAAATCAGCCGGGGATTGCTCACATCTATGACGGAGGTTTAACAGCCGACGGAGTTCCTTATTTCATTATGGAATATATAGATGGAATTCCGATCACTGAATACTGCATTCAAAATAAACTTCCACTTTCCGACCGTATTCACCTCTTTAAAAAAGTTTTGAAAGCAGTTCAGCATGCTCATGAAAATCTAATTGTTCATCAAGATCTTAAACCAGACAATATCTTAGTTACGAAAGAAGAAGATATTAAAATCCTGGATTTCGGAATTTCAAAATTACTCCGAGAAGAAACCTCGGAATCAGTTCCTGAGATAAAGAAACAGGCTTTAACACTCTCCTATGCTGCCCCTGAACAAATAAAACAACAATCCATTACAACTGCCACCGACGTTTATTCTCTTGGTTTGGTATTCTATAAATCCCTTACAAACAGGCTTCCCTATTCTTTAGATGTGCTTTTATTTACCGAAGCGTATGAAAAAATCCTTTCCTTTAATCCAGTTCCGCCGAGTAGTAATGTTGCCTCAAATGCAGGTTTAACAACCAAAGATATTCGATCTGACCTTGATGCGATCATCTTAAAAGCATTGCAAAAGAATCAGCGGAGCCGATATCGTTCTGCGGCTGCATTATTAGTTGATCTGAACAGCTTTGAGCAGCATCTGCCGGTTTCCGCATGTAAACACGATCCCACGTATATTTCAAAGAAGTATCTTCGAAGAAATGCAAAAAGTCTCAGTATTGCCGCCTTTTTTCTAATGCTGATAATCAGTTTTGCTTCATTCTATACGTTAAGAATTACTGAGCAAAAGAAACAGGCACAAGCGGCAGCCTTAAAAGCAGAGGAAATTTCAGATTTTCTAATCCAGCTGTTTGAAGCCAGCGACCCTGCCAGTAATCTTGGCAATGTTTTCACAACCAGGGAACTCCTGAAGAATGGGGTCCAGAAATCTGAACAGCTATCAAGCCAACCCCTTCTTCAGGCGCGACTTTTTGATATTACGGGACAGGTTTATCGTAACATTGGCAATTTTAATCAGGCAAAGTACCTGATAGAAAATGCGATCAGCCTGCGGGAACGAAATTTAGGATATTATCACCCCCTCACCTTGGCAAGCAAACATAATCTGGGATTAGTATTGAATGACATAGGAGATTATCATGAGGCAGAAAATATCTTTAAACTGGTATATGATCAGAGAAAAAGAATCTTAGGTAATGATCACGTGGAAACCGCTTCAACTCTTTCAAACCTTGCTTACAGTATTCGAAGACAGGGTGATTATACCTTAGCAGAAGAATTGGCTCGTGAAAGCCTGAATACTTTTACAGCAAAACTGGGAACACATAATATTCAAACATTGGATATTATGAATAAACTTGCCATAACCCTCCACAATAAAGGAGAATATCAGGAAGCAGAGAAAATATATCTTGAAGTTTTGGAAAAGCGTAAAGAGCTTCTTGGATCTCCTCATCCTGAAGTAGCAAAAAGTATCAATAATTTAGCAACGCTGTATTTAAATACCGGACAATTTCTCGAAGCCAAATCCCTGATGAATGAAGCTTTAGAAATCCAAAAAGAACTATTTGGACCCGTTCATCCCAATGTAGCAGTAGTCATCAATAATCTTGGGTTAGTTAATACTGAACTACAGGACTATGAACGTGCCGGAACATATTTCGAAGAAGCGTTAGATATGCGCCTCGAAATCCTGGGAAGGGATCACACCAATACAGCAATTAGTTTTTTTAGCATTGGAAATCTAATGCTTGAAATTGGTCGGCCTGATTCTGCCATCAGCAATTTTGAAGAAGCCATCTCTATTTTTAAAAAAGAACTTTCGGATGATCATTCATTTATGGCTCACTCCAGTTTAGGTATCGGCAGAGCTCTCAGCCAAAAGGGATTATTAGAAAAAGCTGAACCCTATTACTCAGACAGCTTTAAACGAATTAAAGAGATTCATCAGAATTATTCAATAGAACGTGCCATGGCTGAATACCATGTGGGGCGATTTTATTTAAAGAAAGGACAACCTTCCTACGCTAATTCCCTGCTCAAGAGCTCCTATCAAGCGTTGAAAAGAATTGAAGGAGGTAAACAGAACAGACAGTTAAAAGTACTTGCCACCCTTCAGCAAACTGAAGATCTCTGACTTCAACTATCGGTAATGACTACGATTTCTCCATTTCTAAGGGAAATATTGTAAAAATTAAAAAAGACCGGAGAATAGGCTTTTCCATTTTCATCTTATATTTATTAGAGACCTGAGTTCGATTAAAAAGTAGGTTCTATTATAGACAAGCTGGTCATTTCGCGGCGAATGCCCGAAATCTACTTGTTTTTTAGGTATCTATGGTTGAATTACTGGCAATAATAAGATCCCTGCCTTCGCAGGGATGACTTTTTAGGCATTTTTCGGGCTATCAATAATCGAGCTCAGGTTAGAGGCATTCATACTTAACATGAATTCGATATAAAGACCATCTGTTGAACACCTTGAAGGTCATTTCAAAGTGAATGTCCGAAACCCTATGGTTTGTCAGGTAGCGAATACGGAATAAATGGCAACCATTAGATTTCCATCTCCACCGGAATAACCCCAAGCATCCATTTTTATCCTTTTAACTTAGTTCTTATCTCGAACGGACGTTATTTAGGTGAAATGTTCAATTAACATAAGTATGAAAAGCACTTACATATTTTTCCATAAATGCCTTCAATTATTGCCCAAACTTAGGATTATAGGTTAAAATTCATCAATCAAATGCTTACCTTCTTCACTCCTGAAAAAACCAACCAAAAAGACAGCATGAGCGTAGATTACAAATCGCATCCGAAAAGTAAAACCGGACTTGGATACCTCGGTCTGGAGAAACACGAAAATGTATTTTGGAACCTCTCACCGGCTGAATTATACGAGCAAGCTATTATTCGCGGAGAGGCCATTCTCACCAAAGACCATGCATTGAGAGTTTTAACCGGCCAATATACCGGCCGCTCTCCAATGGACAAATTCATAGTAGATCAGCCCTCTATCCATGATGATATTGACTGGGGCGAGATCAACCAGCCTATTTCAGATGAAGTATTCGATAATCTTTTTGATAAAACGATTACCTATCTAAAAGACAAAGATCTCTTTGTTAAGGATCTTTTTTGTGGCGCTGACGAGAACAACAGGCTTAATGTACGTGTAGTGAGTGAAGCTGCTTACCACGGATTGTTCTCGCATAATATGTTTATCAACCCCTCTGATGAAGAGCTCAAAGACCACGAACCTGAATTCACCGTATTGGCTGCTCCTCATTTGAAAGCCGATCCCAAAAAAGACGGAACCCGTACCAGCACATATATACTTTGCAATTTTGAGAAGAAGATCATTCTCATCGGCGGCACGCTTTATTCCGGAGAAGTGAAGAAAGGTATTTTTGGGGTAATGAATTACTTGCTGCCTAAAAAAGGCGTAATGGCCATGCATTGTTCTGCAAACCATGACGAAAATGGTAAAACGGCTGTCTTCTTTGGATTATCAGGAACCGGTAAAACCACGCTTTCTGCTGATCCGGAAAAAACACTGATCGGTGATGATGAGCACGGCTGGAGCGATGAAGGTACATTCAACTTTGAGGGCGGATGCTACGCAAAGACCATCAACCTTTCTCAGGAAAATGAACCGCTGATCTATGCTACAACTAAGATGCCCGGTACTATTTTGGAGAACGTAGTACTTGATCAAAACCGTGAACCTGATTTTGATGATGTGAGCCTGACACAAAACACCCGCTGCTCCTATCCGCTCGAGTTCATCCCCAATGCAAGTGAAACGGGTAAAGGCGGTCACCCTGAAAATATTATCTTTTTGACCGCAGATGCTTTTGGCGTACTGCCTCCTATTTCTAAATTGACTCCTGAACAGGCCATGTATCACTTCATCAGTGGATATACCGCCAAGGTTGCGGGCACTGAACGCGGGGTTACAGAGCCTCAGGCTACGTTCTCAGCTTGCTTTGGAGCACCATTCATGCCATTACACCCTACTGTTTATGCTGAACTGTTAGCAGAGAAGATCCGTAAGCATGGTTCTACTGTTTGGTTGGTCAACACAGGCTGGACCGGCGGAGAATATGGAACCGGACATCGCATGAAGCTTCCACATACGCGTCGTATGTTAAGCGAAGCCATTGCCGGTAATCTCGATAACGTCGAATTTGCAACCGATCCGGTATTTGGAGTGGAAGTACCAACACAAGTTGATGGGGTACCGACTGAAGTACTGGTGCCGAGAAACACCTGGGCTGATAAAGAAGCTTATGACATAAAAGCTAAGAAACTGGCCGGGATGTTTATCAAAAACTTTGAGCAATTTTCAGATGAGGCAAGTGATGAACTGCTTGCTGCTGCTCCCAAAGTTTGATCTTAATTAATAGTTAAAGCAAAAGCTCGTTTCTTAATTGAAATGAGCTTTTGTTGTTACCGTGAGTTTGGGATAAAAATATAATTTAAAGGATCCATCCGGCAGATTTCCCGTCTGATGAGTTATTTCTTTCAGTCTCTTAGCTCGAATATGACCGGTCAGGCAGACTTGAAGTCCGCAGGTCATAAACAGACACTACAAGCAACGGGTTTTTTTCTTATTCAGATTATCGTAGGTTTTATTCTTCCGCTAAGGCGTTCAGTTTTTCGAGATTATCCTGTACCCGAAGTGCTTCGATCGCTTCATCGATGCCGCCTTTCATAATGTTATCCAGATCATAAAGCGTAAGGTTGATACGATGATCGGTAAACCTGCCCTGAGGGAAATTATACGTACGGATCTTAGCGGAACGGTCACCGGTTGAAACCTGACTTTTTCGCTCTGCAGCTCTCTCCTTCTGCTTCTGTTCCAGTTCAATATCATACATCTTGGCCCGAAGCATCGTCATGGCCTTCTCTTTGTTCTGATGCTGTGAACGTTCTTCCTGACATTCAACTACAATCCCGGTGGGTTCGTGAGTCAGACGTATGGCAGAATCTGTTTTATTAACGTGCTGACCTCCTGCCCCACTCGCACGAAAGGTGTCAACCCGAATATCTGCAGGATTGACATGGATATCTACTTCTTCTACTTCGGGGAGAACAGCAACGGTCGCAGCTGAAGTATGAACGCGTCCCTGACTTTCGGTCTCGGGAACCCGCTGCACGCGATGGACTCCACTTTCATATTTCATTTTCCCAAACACCTCATCGCCTTCCAGCGAAAAGACGATCTCTTTGTATCCGCCTTTTTCGGAGTGATTGATACTCATGATGCTCATCTTCCAGCCCATCTTGTCCGCATAGCGGCGGTACATCTCAAAAAGATCACCGGCAAAGATCGCAGCTTCATCGCCCCCGGTACCTGCCCTGACTTCCACAATAGCGTTCTTGGAATCTTCCGGGTCTTTCGGAATCAGCTTCATCTTGATGGCTTCTTCCAGCTCAGCCAGTTCTTTTTTGATCTCCTTATTCTCGTCACGTGCCATCTCAGTGATCTCGGCATTCTCATTCATTTCGATGAGTTCTTTATTGCCTTCCAGCCGGTTGGTGAGATCTTTCCAGGAATCATAATCCTCAACCAATTCCTCCAGATCGCTTCTCTCCTTGGTTAACTCGGTATATTTGTCGGGATCGTCAAACACTGCCGGGTCACTCATAGCGGCATTTACTTCTTCGAACCTTGATTTAATTTGCTTTAGCTTTTCTTCAATATCCATATTTCGGGCTGATTTTTTCGGTTCCGAAATTACGGAATTCGTTGGTGTATTGATAGAAGTAATGGAGAATTGACAGCATGTAAAATAGATCCATACTCATACATACGAAACTCAAAATATTCTTACCTTCAAAGAAAAAAAGTTATGCCCCGAACGTCCCTCCCCGCTACACTCAAACTTGGATTTTTAGGTGCCGGTCAGCTGGCACGGATGAGTGCCCTTGAGGCCTTTCGATTTGGAATCCAGGTCGCTGTTTTTTCCGACCGTACTGAGAATGAACCTGTTCAATTTATGACACCTTATTCTACTTCCGGTTCTTTTGATTCGATAGATGACATGGTGGAATTTGCCAGGGGCTGTGATGTCATCACGCTTGAAAATGAGTTCATCAGCTCCGACATCCTGAAAGAAGTACAAGAGAAAAGCGGAACCCCGATCTATCCTTCCCCCGAAAGCTTTGCGCTCATTGAAAACAAACTGATTGAAAAGCAGATTTTTGAGGCGGCTGGAATTCCGGTCACTCCTTATAAATTGGTAAAGAGTGAAGGAGACATTCAGTCATTTGGCGAGGCATATGGCTGGCCATTTTTGCTTAAATCATCCAAGGGCGGATATGACGGCTATGGCAATGAAACCGTAAAAGATTTGAAATCTGCCACAGAAGCTTTTGAAAGGCTTGGTGGAAATGATGGACGCGATATTGTGGCTGAAGCCTTTGTGGACTTTACCAATGAACTCGCTGTTCAGGTAGCCCGAAATGAAACCGGCACCGTGGTATATCCTTGTTGTGAAACAGTGCAGGAAGATCATATTTGTGTAGCTGTTCTTTCTCCCGCACCGGTTGAAGAACGATTTCAAAAAAGAGCACAGAAATTGGCGATTCAAGCCGCTGAAGCCATCGATGGAAAAGGCATTTTTGCTTTCGAGTTTTTCCTGACTAAGGAGGGCGAGATTCTATTGAATGAATCTGCACCACGTCCACATAATTCCGGGCATTATACCATTGAAGGAGCAGTGACCTCCCAATTTGAGAATCATGTTCGTGCGGTACTTGGACTCCCGCTCGGTTCAACCCGACTGAATAAACCTGCCATTGCCATGATCAATCTGTTGGGAACTCATAAACGTCCTGCTGAAACCGACCAAATCACTGAAGCTCTGAAAACCGAGCACGGGCATCTCCATGTGTATGGAAAGATCGACAGCAAAGTGGGACGGAAAATGGCGCATTACACGTTGCTTGGAGATAATCTGGAAGAGACCTATAAAATGGCGATGCATGTAACCCGTAAGATCGAGATTTGAAATTCTGAATTCTGAATTCTGAATTCTATATTTCCAACCAATATTCAAACTCAACCAAATGACTGAAAAATGAGTACTCCTATCGTCGGCGTAGTAATGGGCAGCGACAGCGACTGGCCCACCATGAAAGAAGCAACTGAAATTTTAGATCACTTTGATGTGCCTTACGAAAAGCGGGTGGTTTCGGCTCACCGTACCCCGGATGTGATGGCGGACTACGGAAGAGAAGCTCGTAATCGTGGAATCAAAATTATTATAGCCGGAGCCGGTGGAGCTGCTCACCTTCCGGGGATGCTTGCCAGCTATACCACATTGCCTGTAATAGGTGTTCCCGTTAAAACCTCAGCTCTTGGCGGTGTGGACAGCCTCTACTCGATCGTTCAAATGCCCAATGGAGTTCCGGTCGCCACTGTTGCCATTGGTAAAGCCAGGAATGCAGGGTTATTGGCTGTTAGAATGCTTGGGATGAATGATGAGGAATTCGCTGCCAAGCTGGAATCTTATCACAAGGAAATGGCGGACGAGTCGATGAAGAAAACACAGAATTTGAAGTAGTCTCTTTAATTTTTGAACGGAAACATCAAAACCTTCTGGTTTCGGTTCATAAAATAAATTCCCTAAATCCTTTGTGGTAGCTTTAAAATAACGTACTTTTGCTTTTGGATTGACAATGGTGCTTAGACTACTGCATTTTTTCAGACTTTAGTTCTGGTTTTTCCTTGCTTTCCGATTTTAATTTTCAACCAGATTTAGACATTATGAACATTTATGTAGGAAACCTAAGTTATGGGGTTTCAGATGACCAACTAAGAGAAGTTTTTGAAGCTTACGGAGAAGTAAGTTCAGCAAAAGTAATAAGCGACAAATACTCAGGCCGTTCAAAAGGCTTTGGTTTTGTTGAAATGGACAACGATGCAGAAGCACAAGCTGCCATCGATCAACTGGATGGTGCTGAGATTGATGGCCGCGCTGTTAAAGTAAACGAAGCCAAGCCTCGTGAAGATCGTCCAAGAAATAACAAAGGCGGACGAAACTAACATTCATCGCCCTAAGAGCTTAAGCCTTTCTCAGTTTTGAGAAAGGCTTTTTTTGTGTCTTTGATTTAACGTGAGTTGTATAATTATCCTCGTTAAAGCCTTTGAGGCACGGTCTGACGGCTTCAGGTCCATCTGACTGTTTGCTTGATTCGAGCACCTAAGCTTCTTCGTATCTTAATCCAACATCCTGCGCCTTTTTCATCGATCAGATGGGGTTTCCATCAGATTGAATCCGGGAATGTGTAACCTGCCTCTCGGTCTGATGGCTCTAAGCCCATCTGACCGATTGTTGAAATAGGGCACCCAAGTTCAGTTCATATCCTAATCCAACACCCTGT
Source organism: Gracilimonas sp. (assembly GCA_022450045.1). Classification (GTDB taxonomy): domain Bacteria; phylum Bacteroidota; class Rhodothermia; order Balneolales; family Balneolaceae; genus Gracilimonas. Next base: position 14,392 of record JAKURD010000028.1, read on the forward strand.
ACCTGCGCCATCGATCAGCCCATCCATCAGACGGGCAATCCGTCAGATGGATCTTGTAGCTATTTTAAAATTCTTTTAAACACATTCTTTATCTCGAACTCACATTAATTTGGGTCATCTTTCATCTCATAAAACAAGTAACTTTTTTTCGATTTCTTAGTAAAAGACGTTCATAACCAACCATTAAATACAAATCAGGAGCACTATTATGATCATGACCACGACCAACAATTTGGATAAAAGAGAAGTCAGAAAATATCTTGGTATAGTAACCGGAGAGGCCATCCTTGGAGCAAATATATTCAGAGACTTTTTTGCGGGGATTCGGGACATTGTTGGCGGACGTTCCGGAGCTTATGAAAAAGAATTGCAGTCTGCGCGTAAAATCGCTTTTGAAGAACTTGAATTGAAAGCCAACAGTGTAGGCGCAAATGCCGTTATTGGCATTGATCTCGACTATGAGACCATCGGAGCTAACGGCAGCATGCTCATGGTAACCGTCAGCGGCACGGCCATTCTGGCAGAATAATTCAGGATTTTATAATCCTTGCACCTTGCACCTAAATCAACCAAACATATCTTTCATTTTAGAAAAGAAATTCTTCTCGCTGCCGTCCGCATTTTTAGCATCGAAATTCTCTGAATTTTTGAATGATTTTATGGCCTCTTTTTCTTCGTCAGTAAGCTCTTCAGGTACATAAATATTTAGCCGAACATATTGGTCACCTTCCCCTGAATTATTCAATCCTTTGATACCGCGACCGCGCATTCTCAACATTTTGCCGGGTTGAGTTCCGGGATCGATCTTGAGCTTGGCTTTTCCTTTCAGGGTCGGAACCTGAACCTCGGTACCAAGAACAGCATCAGGAATACTCAAGGTCAAATTGTAGTAAATATTATTTCCATCACGGTCGAAATGTTCGTGTTCTTTTTCCTCAATAAGTACAATCAAATCACCGGCTGAACCACCACGCCGGCCGGCATTACCTTGTCCCCTTAGCGTTATATAATTGCCCGTAGAAACACCAGAGGGTATGTTCACCTTAATGGTTTCCTCTCCCTTGATTCGGCCTTCACCGCTACACTTCTTACACTTATTTTTGATAATACGGCCTTCTCCATTACAAGTCGGGCAGGTCTGTACATTCACCATCTGTCCCAGCATGGTTCTGGTTACCTGTCGGACTTCCCCCATTCCATTACAAGTAGAACAGGTCTCGAAATCGGAATTGGTTTCTGCGCCGGTTCCGTTACACTCGTCACATTTGATCTGCTTTTTGATCTTGAGTTTCTTTTCTGCGCCAAAAGCGATCTCTTCCAGAGTCAGCGCCATCCGGATCTTCATATCCGAACCAGGCTGCCCGGGTTCACGCCTTCCGCGGGAGCGACCTCGTCGGCCTCCTCCTCCAAAAGCTTCTTCTCCAAAGAATCCACTTCCAAAGATGTCGCCAAACCGACTGAAGATATCCTCAAAGCCCATGTTGTCGAAATCAACTCCGGCTCCACCGCCGCCAAAGCCACCCTGACCGTTAACTCCGGCATGACCAAATTGATCATACTGAGCTTTTTTCTGAGGGTCTTTTAGAACTTCGTACGCTTCCGAGGCTTCCTTAAACTTCTTTTCGGCATCGGCATCTCCCTTATTTCTATCGGGATGAAACTTCATGGCCTTCTTTCGGTAGGCTTTCTTTATTTCAGCTTCTGAAGCATTTTTATCGACTCCAAGTATTTCGTAATAATCTCTTTTAGTTGACATAAGTATATTTTACTCGCTTACAATTACTTTGGCGTGACGAATAGTTCTGTTGCCAATCTTATAGCCGCTTTCCAAAACCTGGAGGACTACATCACTTCCTGTTTCGTCATCGGGAGCGGGTTGTTTCATCATGGCATCGTGCAGGTTTACATCAAAAGGGACACCGGTTTCATCAATGCGCTCCACTCCGTGTTTTTCGAGTACACTTTTGAACTTTTCTGCCACAAGGGATACACCTTCCAGAAAACTGTCCTCAATTTCGGATTCTTCCGCAGCCTTCAGTGTACGTAAAAGGTCATCAGCAATGGGCATAAAATCTTCCAATGCCCCTGCTTTTGCTTCTTCAAAAAGCTGAACCCGTTCTCGTTGAACTCGCTTTCGAACATTTTCCAATTCTGCGGCTTTTCGCAACAGGCTGTCTTTGGCTGAGGCTAACTCATTTTCAAGTTTTTCAATCTTCAAATCTTTTTCATCTTTTTCAGATCCCGTCTCCTCTTGTGCTTTTTCTGCTTCAGCAGATGGTTCTTCTTCAATAACTTCTTCTTGGACCTCAAGTTCTTTTTCTGAAATTTTTTCTTTACTCATGTACTTTTCAGTTGGAATTTAAGCTTTACAATTTTCTTTATTTGCTATCTACAGAGCAAATAGTATGCCATCTGCCTTTCATGGTTTTGGGAATGTCAAAGTTACCCTAATCTGACATCAATTTTAGAAAATGGCATAAAAAAACCCTGCACTTGATAGAAATGCAGGGTTTCTAAGTTATTAATAAAATCAGATCAACTGCCGGCGCCTGCTTGCTGGCTTGCACAATCTCCTGCACAAGTCTGAACGCTTGGTAATTCAAGCACATCCACACGAGGCAAAGTCGCATTGAACTTACCTTCAATTACCTTTAAGAATTCATTAGCTAAAATTGCATTACCCCTTTGATTTGGGTGGATAGCGTCTGTAGAAAGAATGCCATTTGGGCTAAAGTCAGGTTGCAGATCAACACCACCTACACGTATTCCAGGTACACCGTCACTGATTCCAAATATATCAGCAAAAGCACCGGCAGGGTCATTCGTATTATATAAAACCAGTCTGCTTGAATAGTTATCAACTGCATCTGCAATGATACCATTAAAAGTTGCCCTTTTTGTTTCTATTTCTTGCTGTTCTTGGGGAATAAGTACCAATTCATCTCCTGCAGCTGATTGAGTTCCAACTCCCGTAGCAAAGGCAGTGGCCGCTGAAAGTATAACAAGGTCTGTAGGTTCTGCCTGACGATAATTTGGTAAACCAAGTGCTGAAAGATCGGTCAATGTTTCATCTTCCATTACAAACGGATTTGCTCCTAAGCTAAACTGAATGGTTCTTCTTTGTTCTTCTTGTTCGTCAATCAGTCCGGCTCCCCGAGCTTGTGCCAAGCCATTATTATAATCTTGATAACCATCATTCAACGCATCAGCTTGCTGTTGGCTTTCAATCGGAATTGGATTATAGGGTACGGCGCGGAAGTATGCTAAACCTAAGAAAGGGGGGATATTAGCAACTACTCCGTCAGCCTGAGTATTTCCCATCAAGTTGTCAACGGTGGCATTAAATTGAGTCTGAAAATCTCCATCACTTGTGAGAATATTTTCATTAGAAGCACCACCTACCGCATACCCGAGCACATCATTATTTCCTATCCAAAGCGAAAAGAATGTTGGTTGTGCAGAAATGGCATCACCAATGATTGTAGATCCTGTTTGGCCATCTTGACTTGGGTTACTTGCAAATCGCTGATAAAATGGATTAAAAGCCGGGTTTTGCTCCGAATTTGGGCCGCCTGTAGCCGGAGTCAGTAATTGCCCAACAACAATTCCCGGAACGCCAAAATTATTTAACTCATTGGCAGCTCCTGTGTAATTGGAAATCAGATCTCCTCCCACTACCGGTGAAGGTCCCGGAATACTGGTATCAAGCTTATACCTTCCAAATATCGTACCGTTTTGTGGATTCTCAATTGTGGTGTTGAAACCATTTGTGGAGTTGATATCCGGTTGAGTAAATGTTGTACCACCTACTACGGAAAGTTGCTCAGCAATTAGTGCAGGTAACGAATTCTGTTGCGCAGCATCATACAAAGCACCATCCATATATCCTGCAGTTAATGAATTACCGATAGCAATATAATTACTGAAATCAGCATCACCAGCTGTGTAATTTGGAGCTGGATCTTGTGGCAGTGGATTGTTTTCGAGCCTATCGTCTATCAGTGAACTTTCCTGTCCTTCACAACCGGCGAAAACAACTGCGGTAACTAAGAGTAATTTTGATAATTGTTTTAAGCGTTTCATAATAAAATCTCTTTTTTAATTAGTTCAGGAATTGATCGAATGTAAGCGAAAAGTAGTAAATAGCTCCCATCAGGGGATTACCGAATGAGGTAGTATATCGCTCATTCAGGACGTTACTTCCACCCAATTTCAGAATGGTGTTATATTCTGAAAGCTTATAGCTGACTTGTGCATCAAGCGAACCGAAAGCAGGAACTACACCCGAGCCAAATGAGGACTCCCAAAGCATGGCATCCTGCCATCGGTAAGTGGCATTGAAACCAATATTTTCAAATACATTTCTATTAGCAAGACTTAAGTTATATCTCCATTCCGGCGTATTGTAACTGGCACGGAATCCCTGTTCGATCAATGCATCCTGGTCCAGCAGTTTATTGAAAGATACGTTACCGCCAAGGGTATATCCTTTTGGAAGGGAATATTCGAGGTTAAGTCCCCATCCGTGTGAGTCAACAGTACCATCGGCATTCACATCAAAACCGTATTCCTGGGTAATCACACCTCCATTAATAATGGCATCCTGTCCTGCTTCACTTTGAGAATCAAAACTTCCAGGGTCTTCAGTCAGCCCGTTAGGGACACCTTGGATAAACCGAATTTCAGCTATAAAATCGGTGTATGAGCTATAATAGTAATATGCATCTACCATTAGCTGATCCCACAGTAAAGCTTTGTAACCCACTTCATAGGTTTCCATTTTTTCCGTATCAAATTCTTCGAAATCAACAATTTCTAAAGCAGCACGTGCATCCTGAGCTGTTCCTCCACTGTTAGCAATCTCCCTGGCTTCTCTAACACTCTGTGCAGTGTACACGCGGTTTGTTTCAAAGCGATATCGATCAACCAATTTTTGGTTGCTACCAATTAATAATCGGCTCACTACATCAAGTTGAATGAACTGATCCTGAGTTGTGGGGATTCGGAAACCGGTTTGATAGGAGGCTCTGAAGTTGTGATCATCAGCAACGGTAAAAGTAGCAGAGATACGCGGTGAGAGCTGTCCGTCAAAATATTCGTTCTTGTCATAACGCAGGGAACCTTGAAGATTCACATTATCATCAAGAAAACTCTTGGAAGCCTGTACATAAGCACCCCATTCGTTAATGTTGAATTCTTCCTGATTTGCTACATCATCATAAGCAAACAGGGTTCCTTCAGAATTCAAGTCATAAAGGCGGTAATTACCACCAACAATAACTTCAATCTGAGAAGGATCAATTACATTAGAAAGGTTATACATCCCTTCTGCATGATATAAATTTGACTTTTCAAGGAAAAGTGCACCGCCTTCAGCAATAGAAAGTTTTCTTAATCGAGCTACTTCGTCTTCAAAACCCTCGGTTCCCGGCAGATAATTTTGTTGATTTGCTGTGGCCGCAGCATCAGCCTGCTGATGCGCTTGCTCTATGGTAGCTCCCTGGGTTCGGGCACCTGCAAACGTTTGGAAATAAGGTGTGATGTAAGCCAGTTGATTTACCCGGGTAGCAACCGTGTTCGCTGCGTAGGTATCTCCGGCATCTTCCTGAGTAGTGTAAGCCCTTAAAAAGAAATTCGGATTTCTTAACTCAAGCTTACCCGTCCAGATATTGAAATCATCCAGAACAAACCGGTCATTGGCTGTATAAACTGTACTACCAAAACCGATATTGTATTGTCCTAAGATCTCGTAGCTGTCATTGATGCGATAGTGAAGAGCTGTACCAAGCTTCAAACTCTCTGTGGTGTTATCAACAAATTCTTCTTCTCTGAAACCGGGTGCGGAGAAGTCGCCATCAGGCCCATCCGGAATGAGGGTTCTGATTGCAGCGATCTGTGCACCTTGTGCACCACCATCGGCAATTACTCCATCAGCAATGGCACCCAAGTTTAGCACACCGTCCCCATAAATATTAACTCCGTCAAAAACCCGGCGGCCGTCTCTTGGATAATCACCACGCTCTACAATACCACTTTGATCGCGATAATCCTGAGCTACAAAGTCCTGGGCTCGCAAATAGGAGGCTGTAACCTTATAGGCAAATTTATTATTAACCGCATTCCCATACCGGAAATCATAACTTTGGTAAAGTGAAGGATCTTCAACATCACTGTTAATATGATTTATCCCTTGCTTTATGTTCAGTGAAAGCCCCTGGTATTCAAACGGACTCTTACTGTTCATTAATAGAATACCATTTAAAGCATTAGGGCCATATAGAGCGGATGCAGCGCCGGGGATCAATTCAGCACTTTCCAGATCTAATTCTGAAATACCTACAATATTACCTACAGAAAAATTCAAACCGGGAGCCTGATTATCAATACCATCTATCAGTTGCACAAAACGGGTATTACCGTTTGCACCAAAACCACGGGTATTAATAGATTTGAAAGTCAAACTTTGAGAACTGAAATCAACACCTTGTAAGTTGGAGATGGCATCATAGAAAGAAGGGGAAGCCGCTGTTTGGATATCCAACACATCCATTTTTTCAATGGAAACGGGCGACTTAAGAATACTTTGTTCCACCCGGGAAGCGGATACCACCAAGTCGCCGCCTGAAATGGTTTCTTCTTCCAATTGGATCTCAAGATCTTCTGTCACCGGATTAGTGATCTCAATTCTTCTGGACTGAAATCCAACAATAGAAACAATCAATGTAAGAGGTGGATCTTGTTGTATAGTAAGGTTAAAAGTTCCATCAGGCCTTGTTGATGTGCCAATCACTTTTCCTTCAACGCGAATATTAACCCCTGCTAATGGTTCGCCTTGCATATCGGTAACTATACCTGAAACTACGGTATCATCGTCCAGATTAGATGCATACGTATCAAATGTACATACCCAAAGGGTAACTATCATACATACAGCAAATACTCGTTGTATCTTTTTCCTCATTGTATTGATCCTTTTTATTTTTTTGTTAAACAGGCTAATTTCAAAACCATCTGTAAGTTTGTATTCCCACTTACTATGGGAATTACCTTTTTAGGTCAAATTAAATGTAAATCAAATAAAAGTCTGTTTTTGGGATAAATGCAAGCGCTTCCAATACTTTTTATTTCTCTTTAAATCCTTAACATACCGTGTTCTTTCAATATATCATTATCTCTAAAAACCCGCTTAAAATGAAAATATTGACCAATTCTACTCTTTTATTTCTCCAATTCGGTCTTTTATTTTTTCTTTTTTCAAACTGTCATTCTAAAAATAATGGGCTAAACCCATCTGAAATTGAGCCTATTTCCTATTTGGCTTTGGGAGATTCTTATACCATTGGAACGGGTATTGACGTCGAGGAAAACTGGCCAATGCAACTTTCTGACCTACTGAAAGACAATAACTTAACAGTCCGTAATACAAAAATAATTGCAGCCAATGGGTGGACCACAACCGACCTGAAAAAAGGCATTCAAGACGAAAACCCGGATAGCTCATATAACATGGTTTCATTATTGGTCGGAGTTAATAATCAATATCAGGGACTGGATATTGAACTTTACAAAACTGAATTTCGCGAATTGTTGGAGCAATCTATTGCATTCGCCAACGGAGATACCGGAAAGGTGTTTGTTGTTTCAATTCCTAATTATGGGGTCACGCCTTTCGGCAAGCTTCGCGATGCTGAAAAAGTAACACGAGAAATAGCCAGCTATAATGAAATCGCAAAAAACATCAGTGCAGAATATGGCATTCCTTTCGTAAATATTACACCTATATCAGAAATGGCAGAAGATGACCGTGATCTGCTTGCTTCTGATGACCTTCACCCCTCTGCAAAAATGTATGGCATGTGGGTGAAGGAAATAATGCCAACAGTAACTCAACTTTTACAGAATCATGAATGAGTTCACGTTAAGCAAAATTCAAGGCAGTAAAGATTCATTTACGGGAAGATTAACTTTTGCCCAAACCAAAGAATTTAAAATCGGGATGGCGGCCTATTTTATATTCTACATGGCTGCCGTCTTAGCTGACGATCTTGGCCAAGATTGGTTTGTTGTTCCGGGCTTTATCCTGGCTTTTATTGCTTTTATTATGGCTTATATTCCTCTTTCCTACAGCCGAAATTCAGGCAAAGTTGTTCTCACAAAAAATGAAATTGAGCTTCACCCCAAAAAAGAAGACCACGATTTTCCGGATTCTCCAATTAAGCTGTCCAATATTTCGGAGCTTGAGATTAATATCATACAATCTATTCGCTGGTGGTCATCCTATGTAATTATGCAATTTGTGGTGAAAGAAAATGAAAACGAATCCAGTTTTGGATTGACCATAAAAAATCGAAGCCAGGAAAAACAATATTTGGAGGCGCTGGAGAGTTGGTACAGAGCTGGATTTCCTGTTAAAGAATATCATCAGGGGCTCCGGGTCTTTAAATTAAATCAAGGAAAAAGTTATGCAGACATTCAAAAGATCAAACAAGAATATGGCATCCAATGGTAATAAAATGAGCAAGATCACCTTAACGGTAAGCCTGCTCTTTTTCGGGGTCAGTTGCAATACTCTTGCGCAGCAGCCGGTTTCGGAGCGCACAATCACCATACAGATGAGTGCCTCCGAAGTACTTCCGGCCGACCTCATCATTTTTAATGTGAACATCAATGCGGAAGGTGATACTCCACAGAAAGCCTATGAATTGCATCGTGAACGCGAGTCGCTGTTGGCAGATTTGCTCATGAATCTGAATGTTGAGGAAGAAAATATTGATTATGATCCCATCCGAATGAATCGCAGGCAGGTTGGCAACAACCGATATAACAGTGAGGAGGGGCCTAAGTATATCACGGCTACAAACCAATCCGTGAGCATTACCTTCTCTGATTTTTCGATATATGAAAAGATCCAGCTTAGCCTGATCGAAAATGAATTTGATTCTTTTAACGGCCAGTTCTCATCCACAAAAATTTCAGAAGGAAAAGAAACAGCACTGATAGCTGCCATTGAAGCCGCCAAAGAACGCGCAGAGCTTATTGCCAAAACTTCCGGAGTAGAATTGGCCGGTGTATCAACCATCAATTTCTCTGATCACCAGATCAGTATTCCACAGAGAGCGAGCTCTATGGAGATGATGTCCCGTGCATCTGATGCCTCTATAATGGATTTTGCACAAACCGTGGAGGTTCGCTCAAACATCAGCATTAGCTATTATATCAGATAATTCTTGATTTTTTTCGGCCTGAAGGCTTAAAGTCCGTCTGAGCGATTACATGGTTCAAGTCTTAAGCCTTAACCATCCATCAGACGGGTTATCCGTCAGATGGATTCTCTGAAATGGTTATTCGTATGTAAGAATACACGAATAACCATTAACGAGTAACGAACTCATGGCTCAACAGCATTTACAGCTTCAAAAAACTTTGCAGTTTTATCCAACCCCTCTTCCCCGTTGATCTCATTGTACCAATACTGCTCAATAATTCCCGTACTGTTTTGCATGAATAACTGCATGGTTCCCTGCGATTTATGCTCAGCGATCACCCAGTTGGCAATGATGTTGTAATTCAGCCGGTCATTGGCCCCAAAGGGTTGGTTACGATCAAATTCGAAAATCTCCCCTTCCATTACTTTTGTATCGGGGTGCCCTTCCAGTTGGGTGAACGAAATGCCGGGATCGTCGGCACCCCTTCGTACAAATGCCTGTAAGGCTATGGGACGATTTTCTTTGGGGAGTTCCTTCATTGCCCGCAATGCCAATACCGCTGAGGCTTTGTGGTGGCCATGGAATTCATCAAAAGGCAGCATCAGGAATAGGAAATCATAATCCCCTTTTTCCATGATCTCCACCAGGCGCTCATGCACCCAGTCGTTATTCCACTTCCCCAGGGTTTCTTCCACATCTTCGGTGTAATAAAAATCCGGCTGATCGAAGAAGAAATAGTTCCGGATTCCAACGATATCCCCGCCGGCCATCAATTCCTTTTTGCGAATGCCCGGTAAATACTGCCGTCCTATTTCCTCCTTATCCAGTTCCAATCCGTATATATAATTGCCGAGCGTAGAATAGGTGTAACCACCCTCTCCGTTTGTCATCAAAGCCAGGTCAACGATCCCACCTAATAATTTTGTGGTCTTAAAAATAGTGGCTGAAAATAGTGCGTCATCATCAGGATGAGCCGTAACCAACAGCACTTTGGGTTGATAGCTGAGGAGCGAATCCTGAGCAAAAAGTGAAGAAGTTGAAAAAAGAAGTAGTGCTAAAAAAAGTAGTTTTTTCATGATGAAATAGTTTTTGGTAATATCCTGCGGAAAGGTAGGATTCATTTTGATCAGAGAAAAGGTTCTTAGATTCTTGTGAATAATCACTTTCACCTCTCATTTAATGATAAAAACCTGAGCTCGATTATTGACAGCTTGAAAAATGCCTGAAAAGTCACCCCTGCGAAGGCAGGGATCTTAGTATTGCCGGTACTTCAATCATAGATACCTAAACAACAAGCAGATTTCGGGCATTCGCGGCGAAATGACCATCTTACCTGTGACAGAACCTGCTTTTTAATCGAACTCAGGTTAAAAGGAAATTAAGCGAAGTAAGGACGTCATTAACAGAGTTTGTATTATTATTTAACGTGAGTTCCAGATAAAGAATGTGTATAATAGAATTTTAAAATGGATATGAGATCCATCAGACGGGTTATCCGTGAGATGGATTTTTTATATGGGTTTACAAAATCCAAGAACCCAGGCTTATTTTTTGCAGTGGAAAGCTTCTGGTGTCAATTTAAAATTGGATTCAAAGCTTCCCATACAGTATCCGCAATCACCTTGTGGCCCTTAGGGGTAGGATGCAATCCATCACTTTGCATCAGTTCTTCATCCCCGCCGATCTTATCCATGATCATCGGAATCAGGGATAAATTATTTTCTTGGGCAAGCTCAGGATAGATAGTCTCGAATTTTCTGGTATAATCCTGACCAAGATTTGGGGGCACCTGCATTCCAGCCAAAATGATCTGCGCATCCGGGTTCCTGGCTTTCACCTTATCAATAATCTGCTGCAAATTTTCTTTTGTGGAATTCAGGTCGATACCCCGAAGGCCATCGTTGCCGCCCAGTTCCAATACCATGATGTCGATATCACGTTGAAGGGTCCAGTCGATTCTCCGCAATCCACCCGCTGAGGTTTCTCCGCTTAAACCTCCGTTGATCACTTCATAATTCAATCCCAGAGAATCAATCCGATCCTGAATGAGCGCGGGAAAAGCCTGGCTTTTATCCACTCCCAAACCGGCAGTGATGCTGTCTCCAAAAAATAGGATGGTCTTGGTATCGGAATCCTGAGCTTGCAGGGAACAGGTTAAGAATAAAGAAATAATGAATAGCAGAGATTTCATAAAAATTACTTTTTGGCATCATTTATCCCCTTCATCAATAAGCGAAGGTTAATTACAATTTCTGAACTTTTTTCAATAACAATATTTAACTGTAAGCGTAAATATTTCAAAATTTAAAGGAATGTTTCGGTAATAAACCGTTGTTTGTGTCGGTATCATTCAAAACAAATCAGCATCGTGCCAAATATACTCGAAGTACATCAGTTATATCGCAAATTTCAGAGCGGAACGAAAACCCTCACCGTCGTCAACGACATTAACTTTTCTATTCCTGAGGGCATTTCCTGCGCCATTGTCGGGCCCTCCGGATCGGGAAAAACCACCTTGCTTGGCTTATGTGCCGGACTTGACCGCCCAACTTCCGGCAGTGTTTCCCTGAATGGAATCCCTTTGAATCCTCTCAGTGAAGATGAACGCGCTCAGGTACGTAACCAACATGTGGGATTTATATTTCAAACCTTTCAGCTGGTTCCAACGCTTACTGCACTTGAGAACGTAATGGTTCCACTGGAATTGCGTGGTGAAGGTACCAAAGAAGTTCGGGAACACGCACGGGAGTTACTGGAATCTGTTGGGCTTGGTGACCGAACCCATCATTACCCTGCTCAACTTTCGGGGGGTGAGCAGCAACGTGTCGCCGTTGCCCGGGCGTTTATCAATGAACCCAAGATCTTATTTGCCGATGAACCAACCGGGAATCTTGATACTGAAACCGGGGAACATATCGAAGACCTGATCTTTGCACTCAATGAAAAGCAGGGAACTACGCTTGTAATGGTAACCCATGATCTTGAGCTCGCCAAAAAATGTGACCGCATTATCAAACTAAAAAATGGGCAGGTATTCGAAGATTCTGCTGTTGAACCAGAACCTGAAGCGGCGGTAAAATAATCGGTATGGATCAAAGAAAATCACTGATGTGGACTTTTAAGATGGCCTGGCGCGATTCACGTTCCAATCGCTCCAAGCTGTTCCTTTTTATGGCTGCCATTATTGTTGGTGTGGCTGCACAAGTTTCGATCACCTCCTTCCGGGCTAACTTGAATTCAAGTATTGAAAGTCAAGCCAAGGAGCTTTTGGGGGCCGACCTTGAAGTGGATCGAAATGCTCCATTTCAGCCGGAATTACAAGAAGTGCTGGATTCTTTGGGGGGCGATGTTTCAACAGCTTTGGAATTCAATTCTATGGCTTTCTTCCCAAAAAATGGAAACACCCGACTTTCACAGATCTCAGCCATTGAAGGCGGATTCCCTTTTTACGGAGACCTGATTACCGAACCAGCTTCGGCTGCATCAGCATTTCAAGAAAACGGTTCAGCCCTCGTAGATGAGCCTGTGATGCGATTGTTTAACCTCCAACCCGGCGACTCCGTTAAAATTGGCCAATTAACATATAAGATTGAAGGCGCCATTATTGAAATCCCCGGGCAGCCCGTAGCTGCCAGTTTTTTCGGGCCTCGTATCTTCATCCCTAAAGAAAATGTAGAAGACACCGGATTACTTCAGCGGGGCAGCCGTCTTGAATATGTTTCGTGGCACAAATTTCCCGAAGGTACCGATATGATTGCCGTAGAAGAGCGCCTCCGGGAGCTTCGGGACGAAGGTATTCGCTTTGGTTTTGATACCGTTGAAGAACGTGAGGAAGAAGTTGGAGAAGCTATTTTATATCTATCCAATTTTTTGAACCTGATCGGGTTTATTGCACTGCTTTTAGGCGGAATTGGAGTAGCCAGTTCTATATTTGTGTATATCCGCCAGAAGATCAATACCGTAGCCGTTTTGCGGTGTGTCGGGGTTTCCTCAAATCAGGCATTGCTTATATATTTGATACAAGCGGCCTCCATGGGGCTTATTGGCTCCATTATGGGCGCCGCGCTTGGTTCACTCATTCAGCTTTACCTGCCTGTATTGATTCAGGAATTTCTACCCGTTGATATTAACCTGTTCATATCGTGGTCGTCCATTGCTATTGGAGTTGGAACCGGATTGGTGATCTCCGTTTTGTTTGCACTCTTTCCTCTTTTGGCTGTAAAAAAAATCTCCCCGCTTTATTCTCTGCGATCCATATCCATCAACCTTCTTCAACTTCTCACCAACAGGACCAAGATTACTTTGTCGGCTGTACTGTTGATCTTTGTGACTGCTTATGCCTGGTTAATGATTGGCAGGATCATCCCTGCCGCGTTCTTTACCTTAGGATTGGTTGCCTGCCTGCTGCTGCTCACCGGCTTTGCAAAGCTAATCATGAAAGGCTCCCGAAAATTTCTCCGGGCAGGATTTTCTTATGAACTTCGTCAGGGGCTGGCAAATCTATACCGTCCGAATAATCAGACTACCATTCTGCTGCTTACCTTTGGGCTTGGTGTCACCATGATCAGTTCTTTGTATCTGACACAAGATATGCTGCTCGGTCAAATTGATTTTGGAGAAGAGGAAGACCTTCCCAACCTTGCCCTTTACGATATTCAATACGATCAGAATGAAGGGGTGAATGAGATCATCACTTCCAGCGGACATCAGATCTTACAAAATGTACCGATCGTTACCATGCGTATTCAGGAAATTAACGGAATGAATGCCGAAGCTCTCAGGGAAGACACTACCAAAGATGTTAGCGGCTGGGCCTTGAATAGAGAATATCGCAATACCTACCGCGATTCATTGCTCGAAACAGAAACACTGGTTTCCGGAGAATGGATAGGTAATGTTGATGGTATAAATGATGTAGTGCCTATTTCTGTGGAAGATGACCAGATGGAAAACCTGGATGCCGTTCTCGGCGATACGCTAACCTGGGATGTTCAGGGAATTCCCATTCAAACTTATATCGCCAGTACCAGAACCGTTAAATGGGATCAGCCATCTCCTAATTTCTTTGTGGTTTTCCCGGCAGGCGTACTTGAAAATGCGCCCCAATTCTTTGCCACTACCATCAATACAAATAGCAGAGAAGCTTCGTTACAGCTTCAGCAGGAACTGGTGCAGGCATACCCTAATGTATCCGCTATCGATGTTGGGCAGGTTGTGGAAACCGTTCGATCTTTCCTGGATAAAGTGACCTTTGTGATTCAATTCATTGGCTTGTTTAGCATCATCACCGGGTTGATTGTGTTGGCGGGATCTGCGGCCACTTCCCGTTTTCAGCGCATCCGTGAGGCTGTACTTCTGCGTACCCTTGGAGCTTCAAAAAAACAGGTGATCAAAATTCAGGTGATCGAATATGTATTGCTGGGAGTCATGGCTTCCATAACAGGGTTAATTCTCTCCCTCGGAGCCAGTACCTTCATCGGCTATTTCTATTTTGATATCGAGTTTGTTCCGAACTTCTTTATTATCGGAGTAGAGATCCTGATCTTGACGGCACTGGTACTCATGATCGGTCTTTTAAATACCAGGGGAGTTCACAATAAACCTCCTTTGGAAGTGCTTCGTGCAGAGGTTGCATAAATCTTTGTTAATATTAAGGAACAATAACCGTACGTATTTACTATAAGTGTTAAATAAGCATACTATAAATTATCCGAAATGAAATCCAATATCTTCAAAATTGCATCTATATTTATCATTTTATTGCTGCCTTTCACTGCTTGCCAGAACTGGAGCAAAACAGCCAAAGGAACAACTATAGGCGCAAGTGCCGGGGCATTAGCTGGAGCCATTATTGGTAAAGCCGCAGGTAACACCACTACAGGAGCGATTGTAGGCGCAGCAGTTGGTGGTGCCACGGGTGCGGCCATAGGTAATTACATGGATCGACAGGCCCGGGAGTTGGAAGAAGATCTTGAAAATGCAACCGTTGAGCGTGTAGGAGAAGGAATCAAAATCACCTTCGATTCCGGTATTCTTTTTGATACTGAGTCATATTCATTGAAAGATGCTTCTAAGGAGGATATAGCCAAGCTTGCCAAGGTTTTAAACAAATATGAAGACACAAACATTATGTTTGGCGGACATACCGATAGCCGCGGAACCGAAGAGTATAATCAGGAACTGTCTGAGAAAAGAGCAAAGTCGGTAGCTGAATATGCAGCCTTTACCGGAGTAGATGCAGAGCGAATGACCATTGTTGGATATGGTGAAAATGATCCTGTAGAAACAAACAATACAGAAGCCGGAAGACGGCAGAATCGCCGGGTTGAAATAGCCATTTGGGCGAACGATGAGTTAAAAGAAGCAGCTGAAGAAGGACGTATCGGGAACTGATCAATAACTGAAATACACTGATATTCAAAGGCTTGCATATTTTTTATGCAGGCTTTTTTTATTTCTATTTGTCAAAAAGTATTACGATCCTCTCAGGAGTTCAAAATCATAAAAATTTCTACATGAAAAAAATTACAAATAAAATTCCACGGCCTTCCTTTCTTCAGCACAAGAAACGGTCCAAAAAACCGGGTGAAGCACCGGGTACGCTGCATTTTACCGGCGAACAGCGTGTGGATCAGATCAGGGTTAATTTATATGATTATGACAGTGAACAGTTAAGTGAACATGACCTCAGTCAAATTGATGCAAGTAAACCTTACCTGGATTCTCCTTCAAAAACCTGGATCAATGTATCCGGGCTACACAATGTGGATAAATTGAAAGAAATATGGAATTATTTTGAGCTGCACCCACTGATTCAGGAAGATATTATTAGTACCAATCAACGTGCCAAAATTGAAGAGTACCCAAACCATATGTTCTTTGTACTACGCATGATGGTGGTCAATGAGACAACCGGACAACTTAATGTCGAACAAGTCAGTATTGTGTTGTCCAAGAATTCTGTGCTATCCTTTCAGGAAAGTGATTATCAAATTTTTGAACCTGTGCTTCACCGGCTAAGGAACGGCGCACCAAGGCTTCGAAGTCATGGGCCCGACTATCTCGCGTACGCCCTTATCGATACTATTGTGGATTATTACTTTAAAGTATTAGAACATTTTGGAGATGAAATAGAGGCACTTGAAGATAAGATACTGGATGGTTTTGATGAATCTATTCCTGAACAAATCCATGCCTTACGCAGAAAACTCATTTATTTCCGTAAATCCGTATGGCCGCTGAGAGACAGCCTTAATTCTTTGATCAGGGACGAATCACATCTGATCCAGGAAGACAACAAAATTTATTACCGGGATGTGTATGATCATTTGGTCCAAATAAATGATGGCATTGAAAACTACCGGGACATGGTGATCGGAATGCTGGATATGTATATGAGTCAGGTAAGTAACAAGATGAATGAGGTTATGAAAGTTTTAACCATCATTGCCACTATTTTTATTCCGCTGACCTTTATTGCGGGTGTTTACGGAATGAATTTTGAACACATGCCTGAGCTTGCACTTCCCTGGGCTTATCCTGCTATCTGGGCATTGATGGTAGTGACAACCATTGGAATGTTGTTCTTTTTCAGAAAAAAAGATTGGCTATAGCCAAAAAAAGGCTTCGATCAGAAAGCCTCTTTTTACCAACTACGGAGTGTTATTGAATATCAAAAATTGAAACGTATTCCCGCTAAAATTCTTAAAGATGATACGTCCTGATCAATTACTTCAGCTCGCAATTCATTGGTATCAAAATCGAGATAGCTATATGCAACAGAGCGGTCCTGCCACATTGAATATTGGCCATTAAGATCAAGAATGATATTCTCCGTGATATTTGCACTTATTCCTGCTGAATAGATCTCACGATCAGCTTCAAATATTTTACTCTTACCCTCAAAAAAGGCATATCCTGCTTTCAGTTTGAACTCATCTGTGAATTGGTAACCTATACCTGCTTTATAATTTATGACCCTTTTGTAATTATTCGTCATGAAATCCTCAAGCTCTTCTTCCTGTTCCCTGATCGCTACTTCATCATTGAAATTGAGATCATTTCCTTTCACCAGATCAAGTCCTAAATTCGAGTAGTCAATCAGTTCCCCTGAAACGGATATATCAAATCCCGCTATATCGACGAAAGCTAAGCCTGCACTCAGTTCTCCCGGCTTTTTGATGCGGTATTCATAATCCTCTTCACTGGCAAAATCAGACTCAAATGGTGTGGAGCCGTCATCAAGTTCGGTTGTAATGGAAGAGTAGTATCCTTCATTTACCACTATTGTACTGGGAAGCAGGTAACTCAAACCTAAATTCAAATTCGGGGTTAGTTTATACAATAGCCCTGCCCGGAAAGTAAAGCCATACATATCGGCATCAATTTCATCATGTGTCAGGATGTTATCGATATCGGTGCTATCACCTTCGGTATCGGATGGGATGAAGTTATAATTGTAATCGTTTTGATCATCTACTTCCAAAAAATCCCGCCGATAGGTGTAGTTTCCAGCGGTAAGACCGCCCGAAATTCCAATAAAGAAATCTTTCTGAAATTCAGTCCCAAAAAAGAAAGAATACTCCCCTAAATTGGTCTCGTAAGAAACCTCTGCTTCCTGAGTGATACCAGGATATTCAGCAAAACCAATACGAAAAATAGATTCCAGGTACGTCTCGTTCACATCTCCCCAATCGATGGCATAAGCATTGAAAGCGATGTCATTGTAATCACTTCCAGAATCTTTAAACGCATCTGTAATGGTACTTTCATTATTTCTTGCACCCAGCCGTGTTATGCCTCTATGGTCAGAAATGCGGTTATATCCGGCACCTAAAACAAAACTCCCTTGCTTTGCAGGAACTTTGTATATGAAACCGAGGTTGCTCAATTTTGTAAAATTGTCTTCTGCTACAAGGCTATTTCCCAGATAAGTATTTTCCCTTTCAACGGTATTATTTACCAAGCCAAAACTAAAGTAATTGTCATCGATGAGGCCAATGGTTGCCGGGTTAGCCAAAAAGCTGCCAAAACCATTCACATTGGCAACAGAAGGAAAATATCCTGTAGCCGGATCACCGTTATAACTTTGCTCGCTGAATTGTAAGGCGAGATTGGAGTAGCTAACCTGGCTATTACCATCCTGCCCATAAACGGCTTCAGAAGACAATAGGAAAGCTGCTAAGAGAAATAAGATAATCCTCTTCATGATGTTAGGCTAAAGAATGGTTAGTGTTGAAACGGGGGCTTAGTTATTGCCCCGGCTTCGTTTACTTGAACTGGATGAACTTCGGCTCTTAGAACTTGACGCTCTGGAACGGGTAACTGTTGAGCTCCGGGTTACCGATTTGGTACCACGACTTATTTTAGAACCAGAAGCTGACCGATTGTTCTTCAATCCGTTTATACGTTTACCGATGCCGGATGCAGCTCTTTCTGAAAACATTGACGATCTTCGAGAATTATTTTGCTTAAAAAAGCTGCTAAAGGTACTTCTCTTAGCAGTCGTTCTGTTATTTATATTTACCCTTCGGTTTGGAATAGTATATGTTCTTCTTGTGTTTAAAGAACCGGTACCAACACTCAGGGCTGCAGAGCTGCTGAAGTTAGCTTCATTTCCTCTTGATCGGGTTTTACCGCTACCTGTATTACCACCCGAACTGCGTGACTTACCTACAGATGAACCTGAGCCTCTACTTTTACTTCCACCGGAATTGGTTCGGCCTTTTCCAACAGAAGAACCTCTTGATCTGCTGCCTCTGTTTACTGTCCCTGATGAACTTCGTCCTACTGATCGGCCGCTGCCTCTCACCCTTGTACTGTTTCCGGTGCTTCTATTTCTAACAGAACCGGTATTTACTCCTCGGGTTCTTACACCTGTACGATTTCCTTTTAAGTTGGATCGTGTTCTGGCATCACTACGGTTAACCAGCCCGCTGCTTCTTGGCCCTTTACGATAGAGGTCCGCATCTCTTCTGTATTTTTGTGATCTTGTGTAGTTGTTATACACATACACGTTGTTGTAGTAAGGATAATTCCAGTAATATCCCCAGCTGCTATAATATGGGTAATGATAGTAAGCATAAGAAGGCCCTCCATAATAAAAGCCAAAGCCTGAGCCTAACCAAATATGGCTTCTGTACATATAGTTATGGTGCCGGTACCACCAACTGTTAAACGCCCATGGGGTATAACCGTAAACATAACTATCCCTGTACGCATTTCGGTAACCTTTATAATATCCGTCATCAAAACCATCATCATATCCTTTCCAGTAGTACTTATCAGCGTAATGGTCTTTGTACCATTGCTCTGCTTCATAGTCTTTATAGTAAATGCCAGACTCTTCCAAAGCGTATTCATCTTTCAGATATCTATCTTCTTCCGTTCTATAGGGCGCCTCTTGACCAGCTCCATTTTCAACCGTATTTCCCTCTTCATAACCATCCCAGGCATAATAATCGGAGTAACGATCTCTTTCTGAAGAAAATCGTTCGGTGGTTTGGAATTGGGTATAACAACCTGTCAATAGAAAAGGCAATACGATAAGGAAGAACCGGTTGGATATATTTGATGATTTCATGACAGACACCTTTAGACTACATTTCAATTTATACCATGAATATGACTCAATTCAAACTCATTTTTTATCACATGTTCATGTTAAGCTCAGATCTCGCCGCGTAATGATTTGGCAATGACCTCGGCCTTAGAATTAACATGCAATTTCTTGTAGATGTTCCGGATATGGGCTCTCACTGTATCAATAGAAATATCATACCGGTCAGCGATCAACTTATAGCTGAGGCCATCCACTAACCCATTCACAATATCTTGCTCACGATTTGTGAGCATACTTTCCTCATTCTTTTTAGGAGCTTCTTCATTGAAATGAGAGATCACCTTTCGGGCTATTTGTGGTGACATTGGGGCTCCACCCTTCATAAGATTTTCGATCGACTCCTTTATCTCAGGAAGTGAGGTGTGCTTTAATAAATACCCTGAAGCACCGGCTTTCAGGGAATCGAATATTTTGTGAGAATCATGATAGACCGTAAGCATCATGATCTCTACCTCGGGATATTTGGATTTTATTATCTCCATCCCTTTGATACCTGACATCCCAGGCAACTGAATATCCATCAGTATTACATTAGGCCTCTGATGCTCTTCCAGGTAATCCAGCATTTCTTCCACTGAATCAACAGCTACCGGGCAGTCCATATCTTTTTGCATATCCAAATATCTCTGTATCAGATCTCTGATCTTTTTATTGTCTTCAACTATTCCAATAACAGCCATTTTATCGGTCCCTTAGTTAGTATTCAAAGTTCCTTTAACAGCGATGGTAAATCCATCCGTGCTGTCTATATTAATATCTGCGCCAATACGATTCGCTCGCATTTCCATGTTACGCAAACCTTGTCCAGTTTTTTTAGTTCCTTTACCAGTAGTTCCATTATCCGAAATGTTAAATTCAAAATGCCCATTATGGTTTTGCATTTTTATTTCTACCTGATCTCCATTTGAATATTTTGCGATATTATTAACCGCCTCCTTAAAGATCAGATATACATTCTCTTTTACTGAAACAGGTAGTTTATTGTCCATATTCAATTCACCAAAATCATACCTTACTGACATATTTTTGGACTCAAGTGTATTCAAGACATAATCTTGCATACGATCGGTCAGATCACCAAGGGTATCATTCCGGGCATCGATAGACCAAACGATATCATCAAGGCTTGAAACGATCTTACGGCACTGACGGCCAATCTGCTCCAATGATTTCTTAAATTCAGAATCTGCATCTCCTGCCTGCAAAAAATCAGATTGCAGCGCGATCTCGGTTAAACTAGCTCCCACATCATCATGAAGGTCGCTGGCGATCCTTACCCTCATGCGCTCGATATCGATCATTTTTCTTACCCGATAGTAATTATAAAATAAATATATGATCCCAATCACTGCAATAAGCATCAGGATCCAGAACCACCATTGCATCCAGAACGGAGCTGAGATCCGAAATTTAAATTCTTCTAAGTCTTCACTCCATGTACCATTCAAGTTTCTGGCATGTACCTGAAAAGTATATTGGCCGGGAGGAAGTGATGGATATTTCACGGATCGGGCTGTAGTTTGCTGCCAACCCGGATCTATTTCACTCAGTTTATATTCATACAAAATTTGATTAGGAGCTGTAAAATTGATTCCAGAATACTGAATCTCAAGGTAATTCTCTTCATGTGAAAGGGTAAAATATTCTCCGGGCTTATACTCCCTTCCAGATGCATTAACTCCTGTGATATGAACCTTAGGAGGTACCGTATTTCCTTGATAGGAATTGGGGTTAAAGCGACTTAATCCTTCCACAGTTCCAAACCATAAATAC
>JAKURD010000029.1 GCA_022450045.1 Gracilimonas sp.
TGCTTTTGCACCGAGGAAGATCACCGTGGTAAGGTTAACAAATACGAACAAAGCAATCCAGAATATGGCGAGGATGGTTTTGAGGGTGGTATTGAACCGGTGTTCAATGAACTCCGGGATCGTGTATAGTTTCTTTTCAATAAAGATGGGCAGCAGATACTTTCCAACAATGATCAGGGTGATGGCAGCCATCCACTCATAAGAGGCGATAGCCAGCCCGACGGCAAAACCGGAGCCGGACATCCCGATGATCTGCTCTGCAGAAATATTGGCGGCAATAAGAGAGGCTCCGATGGCCCACCAGGGCAGCGATTTCCCCGCAAGAAAGTAATCCTCTGCATTTTTCTGGTGCCCTTCTTTGTCCCTGGAAACCCAAAGACCAATTCCAACGATGAGCATACAATAGCCGACGAAGACAACAATATCTATTCCGGTCATAGGAGATTGGTTAAGTGAGTGATTAAAAAATTAGATTTTTCGTTTTATCAATTCTTTGGTAAATGTTCTTCCTGCTGTTTTACTCATCAAATGTATTATTTCTAAATTCCGCGTCGAGATAAAAACGTTTTATCATGTCTCCTACTTGCAATCGAAAGTAACCTTTCTCAAGTATTTGATCACCGTTAAAATTTGGATAAGTAAGATGCTTAAGAGGCTTGATGATCATAGAAAGTTTCCTGGTTTCACCGGGTTGTAATTCAACTCGATGGAAATGCGATAATTCTTTTACCGGTCGTGTAATACGGCCAACTTCATCGGTAAGATACCATAGTACTATTTCTGTGCCTTTAACATTTCCGGTATTGGTGACAGATACTTCGGCTGTTATTTCATCATTAAGGGTAATGGTTGTATCGCTAATGGTAAGATCGGTGTAGGAGAAATCAGTATAACTCAAACCATGTCCGAAGTTCCAGAGTGCCGTTGTTTTATTTGCTTGTTCAATGTTGTTAGCAACCTCTGCATCAAAGTAATATGCAGCACTGGATTTATGGTTATATGGTATGGCATGTCCAACAAATTGGGGATACGAGAATGGCAATTTACCGCTGGGATTAATGTCTCCACTGAGAAGGTTAGCAATAGCCTCCGCTCCCTCGAAACCTGGTAATCCGGCCCAAACTATGGCATCAGTTTCGGGTACAACTTCTGTTATAACTCTTGGTCGGCCTGCAACTAAAACCAATAAAGAAGGTTTTCCGGTATTGTTCACTGCCTTGATCAGCTCTATCTGTTCTTGTGGTAACTCCAGATTGGTAATGTTACCTACAAACTCTGTATAAGGTTCTTCACCTGTAGCTATTACGATGGCATCTGCCTCGTTAGCGGCTTTTTCAAATCTTGATCTGATTTCAGAGTTTTCAGTTCCAATGGAATCCATGCTGATAACATTAGAATTTGGGAATCCATCAGCCAAAGCCTCTGTAATTGTTTTTACAGATTTGGGATATCGCTCTTCAGAAGCTCCCTGCCAGGCTAATGTCCAGCCACCAGAAAGGTTTTTTCTGTTGTTTGCAGATAGCCCTACCACCAGAAGTTTTTCTATGTCTTTTGATAGTGGCAGCACACTTTCCGAGTTTTTTAGTAATACCAAAGATTCTTCTGCAGCTTTCAAAGCGATGACTTTATGGGTCTTGCTCCCTACACTGTCAAGGGCCTGTCCGGAAGGGTATGGATGTTCAAATAACCCCAGTTCAAATTTAAGTTTTAAAATTCGTCGAACGGATTCATTTATGCGTTCTTCAGTAACTGATCCATCATTAACCAGTTTGATCAAGCTTTCATTGAAGGTCAATGACTCCGGAGTCATACTCATATCAATACCGGCATTAATGGCGTGTAGAGTTGCCTCATCATAGGAACGCGCTGTCCGGTGATAATCATAGAGCTTTTGTATGTCAGCCCAGTCTGTTACAATTACCCCCTCAAATCCCATTTTGTCTCTCAAAAGATCTGACAATAGCTTTTTCGAAGCATGTACCGGTATCCCATTGATCTCTGCGCTATTTACCATAATGGTCTTTAAGCCGGCATCAATAGCTGCCTGAAAAGGAGGGCGATGAAATTCATGTATGGTTTGCATGGATAAGTCAACCGGTGTCCGGTCCCATCCTGAGCGGGGTACTGAATAACCAATAAAATGCTTTCCGGTGGCAGCCAGTTTATAGGGGAAAACTTCATAGTCGTCTTGAAAACCTTTTACATAAGCCCGGCCAAGTTCTGATGACAGATAGGGGTCTTCACCGAAGGTTTCATACATACGAGCCCAATATGGATTTTGCCCAAGGTCAAGAACAGGAGCAAAATTCCACGTATGCCCTAAAGGGCCGGATTCAAGAGCGGTAATTTTTCCGTTTTGATAAGAGTTCTCGGGGTTAAAAGTTGCCCCGATGTTTATGTTATGAGGAAATATTGTACTTCCCTGAACATAGCTGGCACCATGTATATGGTCGATTCCATAAATAATGGGTATGCCCAAACGTGTTTCTTCGACAGCAATTTTTTGAAGCTCTTCCATATAACTTAGCCATTGCTTGGGTGGAACAGCTTCTCCGTTCAAGAATGATCCAATATGATGATTCTGAAGTAAATCACGAGCTTTTTCCGCATTTAGGCTAACATCATATTGTATTCCTTCATTATTAATCAAAGTGATATTCAGCTGAGACATTTGCCCCACCTTTTCTTCTATGGTCATGCGGGAAAGCAAATCTTGAACCCGTTCATCTACCGGAACGGTAGGTTCCAAATACAGTTGCCCGTAGGCTATACTATTGATGCTGAAAAGCAATAAAAAACTTAAAAGAAATACTAATATATAACCATTCGCCTTCAGTTTGAAGGAATGTTGGATGGGAAATTGGATGTGCATAAGATTGGAGTTCTGAATTTAATATTTGAAATCTAACCGGTCAGATGGAAGCAACTTTGGATACAGATGCCTTTCCCTGATATGGAAATTAAATTAGATTTATAATTCAGAACGACAGAACAGAACCAAGCTAACGCAAGATTTTCTAACAGTCAAGACTGTGGATTTAAATTTTATTAGCTTGTTATGACTCATATGTTTCCTACTCTTTTTTGGTGATTAAGGGCTTTTATTTTTTTTGCTGTTATAAATTATTGGTAACTGCTAAATTGATTTTTCACACCAACTCTTTTTTTAGAGAGTATATGAATGCAAAATAAAAAGCTATAATAGCTAATGAAGCTAAATCAACAATCTGGAAATGATTTAGAGTTAGAATTACTTTGGGAAAAAGTGTGTGAAGGAAATAAAAAAGCACTGGAACAGCTTTTTAGGCAAACTTTTGATACGCTGTACAGATATGGTTATCGAATAATCCCAAATTCAGAAAATGTAAGAGATGCCATCCAGGAAGTATTTTTCCAAATATGGAAATATCGGGAGAATCTTGAAAAACCAAAGTCCGTTAAGGCTTATATATTTATTTCGCTCCGCCGTGAATTATTGAATAAGAAAAAAGCAGATCAGAGGAGAGATGAGATTGACAGTAAGTATCAAAAAGAAAGCTTTGATCTGCTTGTGAACTTCGGTAATTGGGAACAGATCTTAGATCTTGAGGGAGAGCAAGGTAAAGAATTAAAAAAAGCCATAGAAAAACTTTCGGCTAGTCAACGTGAAGTAATTTATCTGAAATATTTTGAGGGAATGTTGACTGAAGAAATTTCAGAGATTTTGCAGGTTCGCTCTCAAAGTATCTATAATTTGGCGTTCGATGCGATCAAAAATCTGCGAAAATTTCTGGATAAGGGGTAATAAAATAAATTTCATATAACCTATAGGTTATTGTTATACAATAGTTTATAGATCTTTCTATTCTTTTTTTCAAAAAAGATAAAAAAAACAGAGTAGAAATGACGCCGGCTCTTCTCTTTACCTTTAGAAATCGAGGTTAATCAAATTATCAAAAGAAATATTTATGCCAAGTAAGCTCTCTAATCTATTAATGGATGACTCCTTTATTCGCTTTTTGAAAGGAAAAGCATCGAAGGAGGAGGAGGTTCGTTGGACTGCCTGGAAGCAGCAAAGTGATGAGCATATCAAGCTTATAGCCAAAGGCCGTGAATTAATGAGCAGAGGTATGCAACCTTTACCAAAACCAGATATAAATTTGGAATATGAACGACTTATAAATCGTATCGACTCAGAAAATCGGTATAGTTCTCATAATGTTGTTCAAAAAAGCCAGAGGAAAGTGGTATGGGCCACAATGGTTGCAGCGGCAAGTATTTTATTGATAGTTGGTTTTTTTACCCGGCATGCATTTATGCAGAACGACAGAACAGAACAAAGCTGGGTTGCCTCGATTGATTATAGAACGCTGGAATCAGAATTCGGCCAAAAAACTTCCATTAAATATTCAGACGGTTCCAGGATTGTATTAAACGCAAATTCCAGTATGCGATTACCGCAAAAAGCTGTAGGTACCGATACCATGCAAGTCTGGTTAGATGGTGAGGCTTTATTTGATATTGTACGCAAACCGGAGTCTCGGCCGAGAACATTTATAGTTCATACACAAGATGGAAGTGTATCTGTGTTAGGGACTAAATTTGCTGTGAATACCACAAAGTCTCAAAGTCAGGTGGTTTTGGAAGAGGGCAGTGTTAGAATTGATGTCTCGAAAAATGCAAAAGATATAAACCTGAACTACACGATGGTTCCGGGTGATTTAGCACTGTTTTCGCACGGGTCTGATGAAATAAAAGTACGACAAGTTAATGCAGAGGTATATACATCTTGGGCCGGCGATACGCTGATTCTGGATAATACTCCTTTGTTTGAACTTATAGATCGGATTGAGTTTACACACGATGTGAAAGTTCATGTTGAACTTGAAGAAATATTGAATGAAAAGTTAACCGGAAAATTTGAAAACTCAAGTTTAGAATTTCTTCTGAAAGGTATTGCTAAAGCTTTGGATGTAAAAATCACAAGGCAAGACAAAACAATTTTTATAAAAGAAAATGATGGAGAATGATTCTTCACAGGAAGAATTAAGAGTCAAAAACAGTTATAACAAAAAATCTAAGCGACATGAAAATCAAAAGATATTCCCTGTTAGTATTGTTCAGTTTGTTTTGTGGTGTTAGTTCATCATGGGCAATACAGCATGACCCTCAGTATGCTTTGAATACAAGCGTTGAATATAATGCCACGCAAAGTTCTGAGAAAACTGTGCTGTTAAAAAAACAGTTAGCAGATCTGGAGAAGGCTTATGACATTGTTTTCTTGTATAAGTCTGATTTAATAGAAGGGAAAATCAGCACAGAAGACGATGTAAGTGGTGATTTATATGAAAGACTGGAAGCGCTTTTAAACCCTCATGAGCTGGTTTCTAATTATTTAGGAGATCGTACTTTTGTGATTGTCGCAAAAAAGGAAAGCAAAGAAGAAGTTGTTGCAGACACAGTTAGAGGGCGAGTTACTGAGGCTCAAACCGGGGAAACGCTTCCTGGCGTTAACATTTTAATAAAAGGGACTACAAGAGGTACTGCAACAGATTTGAACGGTAATTTTGTTCTGACTGCCGATCCCCAGGATACTTTGGTTTTTTCTTACCTTGGTTTTAATAGACGAGAAGTTCCAATTGATGGAAGAAGTGTTATAAATGTAGCATTGAATTCTTCAGTTCTTCAATCTGATGAGCTTATTGTAGTTGGTTATGGTACAAAGCGAAGAAGTGAGATCACAGGTTCTGTCTCTTCGATCAGCTCAGAAAGTATTAATGATACCCCTGTTCTCCGTGTAGAACAAGCTTTACAGGGAAGAACAGCCGGCGTATTTGTAGCGAACCAGTCTGGCCAGCCCGGTGAGTCGCCAACTATTCGAATTCGGGGAGCGGGTACCACCGGAAGTGCGGATCCCTTATTTGTTGTGGACGGTATGCCGGTAGGTGGCATTGACTATTTGAATCCCGGTTCAATCGAATCCATGCAGGTTCTTAAAGATGCAGCTTCAGCAGCTATTTACGGAGCGCGTGCTGCCAACGGTGTGGTTTTGATCACTACCAAATCAGGCCGCCCTGACGTTACCAATGTTACTTACGAAGGATATTCAGGTATCCAAAATGCCTGGAAAAAGATAAATATGCTGGATGCTCGTCAGTATATGCTCATGATGAATGAAGGTGCTGCTTATGCTGGTGTTAGTATGCCATTTCCGGTTGATCCCCAGGTTTCAGGTGGAACTGACTGGCAAGATGCGGTTTTTAATGACAACGCACCGATGACGAATCATCAGATCACAATTTCAGGTGGCAATGAAAATACACAGTATTCAACCGGGATTTCTTACTTCTCTCAGCAAGGAATTATTGGAGGAGAAAAATCTCAGTTCGACCGTAATACCTTCAACTTAAAACTGGATAACAAGGTAAGTGAAGTGTTCAGGTTCGGTAATAGTTTGAACTATAGCCGAATAAATCGAAACGCAGTACTGAGTAATAGTGAGTGGGGTTCTCCATTAAGTAATGCTTTGAACATGGATCCTCTCACACCAATTTATGAAACAGATCCTGATGACCTGCAAAGTTATCCAAGCAATGCTGTGCAAAATGATGGACGGTATTATGGAATCTCTAATTATGTGACCCAGGAGATCGTTAATCCTCTTGCACGATTGGAAGTTACACATGGTGAAACTCAGGTTGACAAGCTGGTGAACAATCTGTTTGCAGAATATGAGCTCATGCCAAATCTTGTGATCAGAAGTAGCTTTGGTATTGATGCTGCGTTTGTTAGAAGCGACAATTACGTGCCGACGTTCTATTTGAATTCAGCGCAAACAAACAGTGAGTCACTGGTTAGTAAATCTGAAAGCCGCTGGTTTACCTGGAATTCAGAGAATACCGTTAGTTATGAGAATACATTCAGTAACCACAACATAACGTTATTGGGTGGTATCTCTGCTCAAAAAGTGCATTTCGAAGATCTGTTCGGTTCAAAGTCTGACCTGTTGATGTCCGACCCTTCGAATGCCTGGTTGAATGTAGCCTCCAATGAAGAATCGATGCGTGCTACAGGTGGAGCATATAACGAGAAGCTGCTCTCCTATTTCGGCCGTGCAAGCTATAACTTCGATGAGAGATATTTGGTAACAGGTATTCTCCGGGTTGATGGATCTTCAAAATTCGGTTCCAATAACCGATATGCAGTATTCCCCTCCGTTTCTTTGGGTTGGGTTATGAGTAATGAATCATTTATGGAAGATCTGGACGATATTAACCTTCTGAAACTGAGAGTATCATGGGGACAGAACGGAAACCAGAACATTGGAAACTTCGCGTATACCTCAACTATTGCAACCGGTTATGGTTACACATTTGGTTCCAATGAAACATTTACAACCGGTGCGGTTCCATCAAGTGTGCCGAACCCCAATCTAAAATGGGAAACATCAGAACAGCTCAACTTTGGTGTTGATGTAGGTTTCTGGCAAGATAGATTGATCTTGACTGCAGATTATTATCAGAAAGAAACAAAAGGATTATTGGTAAGAGCACCGATTCCAGGTCATGTTGGGAACAACGCGCCAATTGTTAACGGTGGCAGCGTTCAAAATGAAGGATTCGAATTTACCGTAGACTATCGTGATTACACTAATGAGTTTAATTACAATGTGGGTCTTAACTTTGCATTTAATAAAAATGAAGTTACCCACATTGGAAATGCAGAGGGTGTAATTGTCGGTACCGGTTTTGCGACCTATGGTATCGTAACACGTGCTGAGGAAGGATATCCAATTGGTTACTTCTGGGGTTACAAAACAAATGGAATCTTCCAAACACAGCAAGAAGTTAATAATTATGTAAACGGACAGGGTGATTTGATTCAGCCGTTAGCCGCACCCGGCGATGTGATATTCAGAGACCTGAACGGAAATGGACAGATCGATGACGGTGATCGAACAATGATCGGTAACCCAACGCCTGACGTTACCTTTGGTGCCAATTTTGGAGCCAACTACAAACAGTTCGATATGTCACTGTTTTTACAGGGAACAGTAGGCAATGACATCTTTAACGCTACTCGACGCCATGACCTGACAATGTCTAACATGCCGGCATCATATCTTGAAAGATGGACAGGCCCTGGCACTTCAAACGAATTGCCTCGATTTACCTGGAATGATTCGAATGGCAACTGGTCTAAGATTTCAGACCTTTACGTAGAAGATGGTTCTTACTTGAGAGTTAAGAATGTTCAGCT
Organism: Gracilimonas sp.; assembly: GCA_022450045.1. Classification (GTDB taxonomy): domain Bacteria; phylum Bacteroidota; class Rhodothermia; order Balneolales; family Balneolaceae; genus Gracilimonas. Next base: position 8,239 of record JAKURD010000029.1, read on the forward strand.
TGGATATAATCTATCACAAGGCATTCTCGATAAGATAAGTTTGTCCAAGGCACGAATTTATTTGTCAGCTGATAACCTGTTTACGCTGACAGGCTACAGTGGATTTGATCCGGAAATAGGGTCTGCTTCACCACTTAGCGTTGGCGTGGATCGCGGTGTATATCCACAGGCACGGAGTTATCGAATCGGTGTCAGCATCACATTTTAACAGATATTTCTACACATAAACAGTCATAATCATGAAATACTTAAAGACTTTACCAGCGTTCTTGATTGCAGCCTCCATTGTTTTCATTAGCAGTTGCGATAGCTTCTTAGTTGAAGAACCATTAGACCAGCGAGTAGAATCTAATTTCTATGAAACCCAGCAAGATGCACAGGAAGCATTGGTAGCTATCTACGACGTTCTTCAGTGGAACACGGTAGTGGGTTTTCACGTGCCGGAAATGCTAAGTGATATTGCTTCAGATGATGCCTATGCAGGTGGAGCCAGTCGTAATGACGCGCCTAACATCATTGAAGTTGATAAGCATAATATTCGTACAACCAACGGGGAGGTACATGGATTGTGGCAAAAATACTACACAGGTATATACAGAGCGAACAAGTATTTGCAGGAAATTAATAGCCTTGAAATCGAGCAATCGTTTTTAGACAGAACTATTGCTGAGGCGAAATTTCTGAGAGCCTATTATTATTTCGATCTGGTTCGTTTCTTTCAGAATGTCCCACTCATTACCGAGCCTCTTGATAACCCGGATGAGTATAATCAGCCGCAAGCTGATCCTTCAGACGTCTATTCGCAGATCGCACAGGATCTTATAGAAGCTGTTCCGAATCTGCCGATAACGATTCCGCCGAATGAGCAGGGCAGAATCAGTAAATGGGCCGGTCAGGCATTATTAGCCAAAGTTTACCTTTACTATTCTGACGTATTTGGCGAAGATCTTACGGCGGGAAGCCAAACAGTTGACAGAGCTTTAGCAATTACAATGATCGATAGTGTGATCACGCAAAGTGGTCATGATCTGTTGCCTAACTACGAAGATAACTTCAAACCTGATTTTGAGTTCAGTAACGAATCTGTGTTTGAGATCTCTTATTCAGATTCAAGACCATGGTATGACTGGGGTTTCATTCAGGGTGGTGAAGGAAATATGGCACCTCAAATGCAAGGTCCTCGAGTGAATGAACCTGCCAATGAAGATTATCAAAGGGGCTGGAGCTTTTCTCCGGTAACCAACGAATTGGTCGATGCTTTTGACCCTAATGACCCAAGACTTGATGCTACTGTACTTTTTGAAAGTGAGCTGAATGGAGGACTTACAGTTGGGTATCAGCACACCGGTAAATTTACCCAAAAATACACAACAACTAAGGTTTATGAACCGGCAGATGGACAATTAGAGCTTAACTGGGGTAATAACTACCGGGTTATTCGCTTCTCAGATGCGTTACTGATGGGTGCCGAATTGCATCTGAAAAATAACAACCCAGCCACAGCAGAAAATTACCTTAACCGGGTACGCTTACGTGTTGGACTTTCAACAGTTCCAGCTACGATGGAAAACATCAAAAACGAGCGAAGAGTGGAATTAGCACTTGAAGGCCATCGCTATTGGGATCTTCAAAGATATGGTCAACAGGAAGCGGAGCAGAATATTTCTGTTCAGGGAGAAGTGAAACCCGGATATCAGGGGGATGCTCCTGACTTTGAAGTTACCTATAACACAACCAAGCAAGGATTATTCCCAATTCCTCAAAGTGAGATCGATATTTCAAATGGCGATCTCCAACAGAATGCGGGCTATAACTAATCCTGGATTGATCAGCCAAAGAATATTTATAACCGAATCAATATCATTATGAAAACACTAATACAAATTCGATGGTTAGTTGCTGCACTGCTATTAATTGGGTTAGGAGCCTGTGAACCACAGATTTCGTCTGATCCCTCTCTTGACCCGGCGCCAACATCGGATAATGTTACATTTGAGTTCGAGCCAGATGGCGATAATGCTAATGTAATTCATTTTACCAACACATCAGAAAGCTTTAAAGCTATCTGGAACCTTGGCAATGGCCAAACAGCAGAAGGAGATAAAGTAATCGGTGAGTATCCGCTTAAAGGTGAATACACAGTTACCCTTACTATATTCACGGCATCCGGACAGGCTATGAATACCACCACTATAACTATAGATGAGACAAACCCTCTTATGCTGGATGATCCGAATCTCAACATGTTAACGGGTGGCGCAGGTAATTTAGATGGAAAAACGTGGGTTATAGACAGTACTCAAGCCGCACATATGGGAGTTGGGCCAACCACCAGTTATTTCCCAGAATGGTGGGCGGCACCTCCTGAAGCTAAGACAGGGTCTGGTTTGTATAATGACCGTTATACATTCAAATTGGATGGTTTTACCTATGAAATGGAGACCAATGGTGATGTATTCCTTAATGCTGCATATGACGATGAATTTGAGAATACAACAATTCCACCAGATGGAGCCGATTTAATGGCTCCATGGACTGCCCCAGATGACCAAACATTTAATTTGATAGAGGAAGGGGACGGTGATTTATTTCTGAAAGTTTCTGACCCTGCATTTATTGGATTTTATGCCGGCACACAAACATATCAGGTTTTAGAATTAACTGAGAATCTATTATCAATTAGGTATGAAGACCCAAGGAATGGCATAGTTTGGTATCACCGATTAATTCCGGAGGGATATACCTACCCTGTGGTAGAACTACCTTATACTTCAGAGGAGTTATTGGACAATTTTGATGAGGAAGGAAATATTGTCTGGACAGCAGATGAGGTAGCAGAATTCAATGAAAGCTATGACAATCCTGCTCCTGTTCCGGTAAATACATCTGCCAAAGTTGCCAAGTATGTTAAAGATACCGGCCAATTTGAAAATGTTTATACAGACTTAGAGTATAACATCAATTTAAATGAAAGAAGTATTGTTCGTTTAAAGGTATATATGCCCTCTTATAATGACTACGATACAGTTGATCCCAATGCTCCTGATTGGTCTCCGACTAAACAACTAACCAAGCAAGTGGAGGTTAAACTGCATGATACCAAGAATCCTGCTCCATGGGAAAATCAGGCGGCCATTATTCAGCCGGTGGCTGAAACTGATACCTGGGTAGAGTTAGAGTTTGATTTCAGTGGCTGGAGTGATTCTGATATTTATGATAAGATCATTATTCAAATTGGCGGTGAAGCACATGGAATGCCAGGTATTTTCTTTATTGATGATGTTCAATTCACTGGAGCACAATAGTATTTGTAAATAGTTGTTTGAGGAAGGAAGTTCTCACTTCCTTCCTTTTTTCTAAAAAGATAAACTGATGTCAAAAAGCGTCAAAAAAGTGAGCCAATTAGCCTTAATTCTATTTCTATTTATAAATTTTTCAAATTGCAGTACCGAGAATACCGTTGATAGCTTTAACTACAATGAGCCGGATCCCACAGATACTCTTCAGGCCGGTGATTTGATATGGTCAGATGAATTTTCTGATAAAGGAGCACCTGATCCAAACAATTGGACCTATGATATTGGAAACGGTGAATGGGGCTGGGGTAATAACGAAGTACAATACTATACCGATGATTCTAAGAATGTTCGGGTTGAAAATGGTAACCTGATCATAAGTGCATTGAAGGAAGGCGATCAATGGACTTCCGCACGTATTAAAACGCAAGGCCTTAAAACCTTTACGTATGTTACTGTGAAAGTAAAAGCCATGCTTCCAGAGGGTTCAGGTACCTGGCCCGCCATATGGATGTTAGGTTCCGATATTACAAAAATTGGTTGGCCTGCCTCGGGAGAAATAGATATTATGGAACATGTGGGTAAAAATCCCGGTTCTATTCACAGTTCTTTGCATACTCCTTCCAGTTACGGGAATACACAAAATTCAAGTCATGTAACGGTTCCTGATTTTAGTTCTGAGTTTCATATTTATGAAGTTGAATGGACTCCTGAGAGTATAAGCTTTAGTATAGATGGTGAGGCTTTCTATGTTTATAATCCATCGTTAAAAACGGAAGAAACCTGGCCGTTCAATAATAATTTTTTCATTATTCTGAATGTAGCCATGGGTGGTAACTGGGGCAGTGATCGACAATACGAAACGGGCGATCAACGAAACGGTATAGATCCGAGTCTAACAGAGGCAAATATGATCATTGATTATGTTAGAGTTTATAAGAATTAAATATATGTATATTGTTTTAGATCAGTAGCGTCCTTAACGTTAAAATACATTTTGGCAAAACGATCCTCGCAGATTTCCGCAAAGGATATCGCAGAGTTGCGCTGAATAGCGATGCGTTTTGATAAAAGATCATCTGCGCTCCGAGCACAGCGATTCCCACGAAGTGAAACTCAGCGGGTCCATCGGCGAGCCTCTGCGAGAAAAAAGGGGGGATTGATGTTAAATATGTCAACTAATCCGTTTTTATCTTCGAAAACACAGGTTTTTTTTCAATTTTAAAAACATTTAGGACGCTATTGTTAAAGGCTGTATTTAACCCCGCCCAAGGTCCACCTTCCCGGCATAGGGGCTCCGAGTATTTCCTGGTATTTAGTATTGGTAACGTTCAGGATCTGGATGTAGATCTGGAAGTCATTGCCGAATGGTTTGTATCCTGCCTTCAAGTTGCTCAGGAAATATTCGTCTGGAACTTCGGCATTGATCAAGGCTGCGGCTTCTTCCGAACGGACATTGTACATAGACTGTGATTGAATGGAAAGACTCCCGGCATTCAGGGAAAGATCAAAACTTGCCTGATGTGATGGGTGGTTGGCGATATATCTGGAAACCGTGTTTTGATCACTTGTTGTTCTTATGTAGGTATATCCCGGTTCTGTTCGTAAGATTGCGTTCGTCCCCAGTTCAGAAGTAAAGGATGAGATAAACTCAATTCCGATCGCTTCTGATTCTGAGATGTTAGATGCATAAAAATACTCTTCATTAGGTTGAAGGTTATCGGCATTATCGATGTTATCAGAATTCGTCAGAGAATAGTCGATCAGGTTAGCTGAACTTCGGTAGAAGAAAGTGGGGGAGAATCTCAGATTATTGGCCGGAGTCCAGTCGAAGCCGAGATCAAAAGTGGTGGATTCTTCAGGAAGCAGATCGGGATTACCAATATTTCGTCCGGGTGTCAGGTTTGGAATTTCAGAGGAAATGTACCGCTCGGTGAAATCGCCTTCACGAATGGCCCGCCCGATGGAGGTTCTGAAATTTATGGTTCCAAGGTCATAAGCAGCGCTGATTTGTGGTAAAAAGGTAAGATTGCTGATTGGATTGAACTGAAGGCGAAGGCTGGAAGTCACGCTCAATCCAAAATCATAGTTCATGGTATGAATCCCATACACTCCCCAAGAAGTATTTTCATGATCACCGCGGTCGGTGCTTTCGATCTGTTTATTCAAAATTTGCCCACCGATCATAAATCGCATGTAATTCAGTGATTCTGACACGGAGATTAGCTGATCGGAATTCAGTTCATATTGGTGAGAAGCATTCAGAAATAAAGAACCCGTTTCATGAACATTTGCGGGGGCTATAGCGGGATTGAAATCAAAGACATCCTCCACATCCCGATACGAGAAATTGATCTCCGAGCGATGATTGTTATTTTCATAGGTGAGAGCAGAAAGTGCCCAGCGGCTGTCAATCTGCTCGGTAGATTCATCATAGATACTTCGGGTGTAAAAGTACCGGGCATTAAAATCACGATTTTCCAGCCCTGAACGGACATACCAATTCCAGTTTTCACCTAAATTAATAGACAAAGCAGCCGAGAGATTCATCATATCGAAATAGGTATTGTAGTTTTCTTTAGAAGACACACCTTCTTCAAAACCGGGATTTGAGAATTGTTCACCATCAGAAGTGGCAGTGCGGAAAGACGTACTGAAGCGTATATTCTTTTTGGCAACACCCGCGGTTGCATCAATGATGCGAAGGTTATTTTCTCCGGCTGAAATATCGATATTGGTTCGGGTTTGAAGTTTTTTTGTGGCTGCAACCTCTTTCATCATGTATGCTTTGGTTTTTATATGAATCACACCGCCAACGGCATCTGCTCCAAAAGAAGTACTGGCCGGGCCACGGATCAACTCGATCTGCGCGATCTCAGAAAGAGCAACCGGAATGTTGGTATTGAAGTGAGCGGTAAGCGGGTCATTCAACGGCGTGTTATCCAACAAAAACATCACCTGCGAAAAGGTGCTGCCGCGAATTCCAACATCGGCTTGTACGCCAAACCCTGCACGTCCGTTTATGTTGATGCCGGGAAGACTCCGAAGCAGATCATCCACTGACTGAACCGGCATTTCGCCGATATCTTCAGCAGTGATCACCGACACATTTTTTCCACTTTCGGATATAGAAGTTGTTATTCTGGATGCGGTAACATCAATGGAGTCGAGTTCGGCTTTGATCTGGGCTTTGGGACTTTCAGTTATCAGAAATAAGAATAATGCTGTGAATAGATATCTCATAGGTATAATTATTGAATAGTAGTAGTTAGATCGCCGCCAAGATAAGGCAGTAGTGAGTGAATATGCGAATTAAATCCCATGGAACGTCTGCAATACTTAAAACCTCAGTTCGATTTAAATATTGGTTATATGATAATGTGAGTTCGAGATAAAGAATGTTCTTATAGCTATAAGATCCATCAGATGGATAGGCCCCAGAAGTTGTTAAAGTGGAGAAAGAACAAGCTTGGGTACTCAAATCAAACCATCGGTCAGATGGACTTGGAGCCATCAGACCGAAGAGGCAGGTTACACAATTCCCGGACTCGATCTGACGGATCACCCGTCTGATCGATGATACAGGTGCAGGTTGTTGGATGGGGCTAAGGAAAAGACGCGGATGCTCGAATCTGGCAATCGGTCAGATGGACTTAGAGCCATCAGACCGAAGGGCAGGGCAAACAACTACGGCATTGACTCGTCAAACCGCGACTCAAAGGCTTTAGCGAGGATAATTATCTCGAATTCAGGTTGGGATAGATTTGATGGTCATTTCGCGGCGCATGCCCGAAATCTAATTAGTTCCCAGGTATCTATGGTTGACTTTCTGGCAACCAATTAGATTCCTGCCTCTGCAGGAATGACCCATAGCGGCTTTTTTACCTTTTTCATACTTTCCTAAACGAACTCAGGTTTAGAGCTTTAATTAGATATCTAATGCTCCTACATTCCCTAGTAATTCAACATGAATATTATAAATTAAGAATAGGTTTAAATTTCGAACCTGAAATTAGTACACCATGAATTTATCGATCTATCAAGTTGATGCGTTTACATCCGAATTATTTACCGGAAATCCGGCGGCTGTGGTTCCTCTGGAGGAATGGTTGCCGGACGAGCTAATGCAGAACATCGCTGCTGAAAACAACCTTTCTGAAACGGCATTTTTTGTGAAAGAAGGAAACAGTTATCGGTTACGATGGTTCACTCCCACGATAGAAGTTGACCTATGTGGACATGCTACGCTTGCAACAGCTCATGTGCTTTTTTCAGAACCGGGCTACTCCAAAGATGAGATCGTGTTCCGGACCCGAAGCGGTTTGCTAACCGTAGGTAAAAAAAATGGCCGGCTTCTGATGAATTTCCCCGCAGATCATATGGAAAAAGCTGAAGCACCCGACGTACTGTTCCAAGCCCTGGGAATTCCGAAAACGGATGAAGTCTATAAATCAGATGATTATATGGTAGTTTTAAATTCGGAAGAAGAAGTGGCAGCGCTAAATCCGGATATTAAAATGCTGAGCGAAGTGGAAGCCCGCGGGGTCATCGTCACGGCACCCGGTGATAAGGTTGATTTTGTATCCCGGTTTTTTGCCCCGCAATCGGGAGTGGATGAAGATCCGGTCACGGGTTCGGCTCATACCAAAAGCACGCCATACTGGAGTAAGAAACTGGGTAAAGAGGAATTGAAAGCCCGGCAGATCTCTAAGCGAGGCGGCGACCTGATCTGCACAATGAAAGGAGATCGGGTGGAAATTTCCGGTTCTGCGGTGACCTATTTAAAAGGGGAGATCACCGTTGGTTGAGCTCCTCATTCTTTTATTGATAGGATTGGCAGCGGGAATTCTTGCCGGATTGCTGGGTATAGGCGGCGGGATCATTTTTACCCCGGTTCTTTTCTTTTTGTTTGAGGAAGCCGGTGTTGAAAATCCGGTACTTTGGACGGTAGCCTCAGGGTTATTCTGTACCTTCATTGCCGCCTCGGGAAGTATTGTGCGACAATATGTGCAGGATAACATGTTTTGGGGAGAAGGTCTTAAGCTCGGAATGATGGGGGTTCTGGGAGTATATCTGGGGAAACTTGTGATCACCTCACCGTATTACAGCCGAACTGAATTCGTGATTTTTTTCTCGGTCATGCTGTTATATGTGGCGTACATGATGTTTGGCAGGGGTAAAGACGAAGAGAATGAATATGATCGGGAGTATGAACCGCTGAAGATCAGGCAATCTTTTATTACGGGAGGATGTGGCGGGTTTGTAGCTGCCCTTGCAGGAGTTGGCGGGGGAGGGATCATGGTGCCGATCATGAATCTATTCTACCATCAGCCATTTAAAAAAGCGGTCAGTGTTTCTCATCTTGCTATGATCCTGATGGTAACTTCCGGCTGGCTGCAGCTTGCCTTTGAACCGGGAGCTGTTTCAGGAATTACCGAATTCTCCGTAGGATATGTCGATTTTGGAGCCGCTTTTCCATTAGCCATTGGTGGACTGATCGGTGGGTTTGGAGGAGCTTTTCTAAATCAAAAGATCAAAAGAAAGTACTTGCAGTGGGGCTTTGCGATATTGGCGGTGGCTATGGCCGGGCGGCTGTTGTGGTCTATTTTATAACGCCTTGTTATGTATTTAATCAAGCTCAGAATTTAAGTGGTGAAAAATACTCTCGACTTCAGAGTCACTAAATACGCTCTCAAAATACTTTACGTAACCGTTTAGGTTATCCAGTGGCAAAACTTTAACATACTTAAACTCTTCCTTAGGCACACTATTAGTCATTACAATGATGTTCCGGATTGGAACCTTTTTACTTCCCCAATGGTGCTTTGCAAGACTCAAATTAGATTCGCTATTTATTTTTACAAACAAAGCATAACTAGTTCTTTTTATTTGTTCGATTGGTGACCTGAGATCAAGGTTTTGAATGGATTCTGAACTCCAATTTTTAGTTTCGATAACAAAAATACCAGATTGGCTTATTAGTAAATGATCTATTTGAATACTAGCGATTCTGTCATCTTCCTTTCTATTGTAGATTGGTGGGTTAAAGGCTAATGAGAAGTCATTAATTACATAAAAAGAATCAGGCAACTTCTGAAGTTCATTTACAACGGAATTTTCACCAATGGCACCTGATATTAAGGTGTATAAACTCTCCACGGTTTCCTTAATATTGGCAAGCTCTTGAGTTGATTTCTTACTTCGTTTTGAAAGTATATTTTCATAGTCATTTTTTAATGATTTCTTTTTGTAAGAAAACCAGCTGATTTTTATTCCATAGTATATTTTTAAAAGCGCGTTTTTGACACTTCTTTCCCTCGCTTGCTTGATAGATTCTTCGAGCACTTGTAGCTCTTTATCAAGTTTGTTCTTTTCGTTTATGGGAATACTATCTTTTTCATGCTCATAATTTTTCAGGAATGTATTGATGTCGTTTATTGAGTTGAATCTATGAATCCCTTTTTCATCTAAAGATTCCCTCAGTTTTTTGAGGGTTTGTATTTTTCCCACCACGACAGCCATAGCTAAACGATATTAATATTTAACCTAGTTTGAATCATCTTTTTGCTAGTGCTACTTAACTAAAACACATTGTTATATACCGATAGTAAATCAAGTTTGCCAGCTTCTATTCACCATCAGTTGACTTAATATCCTCAGATTGAAGCTTTTTGTCTAATGACTCAATGTTTTCAGGAAGTACAAATAAGTATTCAATAATTGAATCCAGCAGATCAAGTAACATTGCAGATACAGTTTCATCAATATCCAATGATTCATCAAAATGTGCTGCTATATTTCGCCCTTTTCGTATCCCATTAGTTAAATCTGATAGAGTTTTATTGATATCAATATGGTTTGGAAGTTCACGTAATTGTTTTGCAAAATTTCCTTTTCGCTTGTCTTCTGGGAGTAAGGAAACTGTAATACCTTCAAGCGCACGTCCACACATTATTGCTGCAGGAATCCATTGCTTAGAATTATAGGCATCAATAGCTTCCAGGTAGGCTTTTTTTACTCTTCCTGAAAAAATTTCGGAATTTTCATTTACACCATGTATTGGTTGGCGAACTAGTTTAGGAGTCGGGTGGATGAATAATTGATAATTTGGTTTATCTGCTTCACCAACTTGAATAAATCGAGCCTTAAAGTCACATGTTGGGCATTTGCCACGCATAGAAACACCTTGAAGGTGCGACTCTTTCTGATCAGTTAAGTTAGCAATAGGAGCGATACTGAAAGTACCTCTTTCACCACACTCTGGGCATATTGTATTAATTGAGACGGGATACTTCCCAAATTTATTGTTCTTTCGCCAACCCCGAGTTGTACTTTTTGATATCTGATACATTATTCAAATTTGTTAGTACTTGTTAGGTATATAACGGCTTGGCAAATAAGCGGCGCGGAAATTAGGTTGGAGTAAAAGTTTTGAAAATAAATTTATAGGAATATAGATAGCCAAGCTCCGTCTGCGTCCGCTTAATTTGCTTTGTTATGTGTATGTTCAAAGTATGCCTGCCAATCGGCTATTTCCAATAGGACTGGGGCTGATTCACTACCTTTCCATTTTGCGTTATTTGATTCCCAATAAAAAAAATGTGCAGTATTTCCGTTCTTTATCTGTTTTTCGTTTTGATTACCTGATTTTGTATAAAGAACAACTAAATCTCCAGCTTCAACTTTCTTATCGGGAAACCAAAAAACATCCAATAAAGAAGTTGTTACTCCATCGCTTATAGTTTCCGATTCAAATAAAGAATAGTTTCCTATGTTGGTATTTGAAAGAACCTTCATAACAATTCTTTCTTTTTTGATATTACCTGAATCTGAAATTGATTTAATTTTAACTCTCATATCTTTATTGCCTTTGCTACTATACCAGCTATAATTAAAACTCCACCAAAAACTACTAAATACCAACCAACAGGCTCATGTTCCCAAATTGATGGTGCTAAACCAATGGCGGCGGCTCCAATAGCTAAACAGGAGGATGAGATAACTTCAATCGAAATATTTTTGTTCAATTTTTCTTGAAGTATGCTTAATTCTTTATCTACTGAGTAGAAATTGTCCCGATAATCTAATAACTCATTTCTTTCTCTTTCAACTCGTTCTAATTCTTCAACGAGTAATTTTTGAGCTGCTGGTGACTTTAATTCTTCTTCAGTTAATTCTCTTTTTACGTTTGATAAAGACCTTCTTCCTTTTGGGGAAGCTTTCTTGGTTTCCGTTGAAGACTCAGAAGGTTCCAAATCTGGCTTTTCTTGTTCATCACTCATGATTACCTGAGTTATTTCCTATTTAATAGCTAATGTAGCCAACGTCGGATTTTTTAAAATTTAATATCAATACAGAAGTTCTAACTTTAAAAAGGTGCTTCAGAAACCAATGGAGTTTAACAAAAAACACTGCGTGTGTGAAATTATTCAGAATAAGCTTCATCAATTTCTTTAGCAATTTCGACAAAATTGTTATGGTTAGTACTTATGTAATCCAAATAAATACGAGCATCCGTAGCAGTTATCCAATCAGATTTATCAGAATAGAACTCCTCGAGTCTGGAAATTGCATGGAAATATTCATTTAATTCATGAGTGGTCCAGTCATTTAACTCATTACGATTACTAAGTTCATTTTTAAATTTTTCATATGCTTCTCTAATAATTTTCAAATTACTATGCCCCCATTCCTTATCACCATACGTACTGGATTCTATTCCAGAAGAGATTTTTTGAAAGCTATAGTCCATTCCAGAATGGAATATTTCTTGCAAACTATTTCCCATAAACTTTTCCTTATGATTTTTATCTATCTCTTTAAGCTCATTAACAACAAATTTATATTTATCTACAATTACTTCTAATTGTTCTTGAATTAAATCCAATATGTTAACCCGAATAAACTTTGCTGATTTAGAGCCATCATATTGAATCAAATCAAATCCATCTTTTTTAAGCGATGGTCTTGATATGTGAAAGTAGTATAATTTTTTGTCACGTGTTAATTTGGTAGGATGCCCAATTGCAGCGTTTCTTATTTCTCTAATTTTTTTGAGTTTTTGATCTTTTTCAAACTCAATCTCAAAGGACTCTGATAAATGTTTTAAAGCATCTTGTTGAATAAACAAAGCTTGTAATATCCCATATGTAGATAAATATTTAGCCCCGCTCTCCTTTGGGTAATCAATATCTATATATGAATTTATAGCATCCTTAGTATCATCGATTACATCTAAAGAACTACATATTTGATTCCAAACATTTGCTTTGTCTAATAGTACACTTTGATATCTATGAGTATTGATGTGTTCTCTTACTTCGCCAGCGAGTTCGGTAACCTTGTATGTCAATTCATGTAATATGCTCATAAGCTTATTCAAATACACATAACATAGTATTAGACGAACGAGGGATTTGTTAGGGCGAACCGGGTAAAAGTATTCTGATCCGCTTTATTCGTACTTCTCATTCGCATAATGTGATTATTTGGGTATTATCCGAAACACCGTTCGTCTAAGTTGTTCGCATAAAATTCAGCTTAAAGAAGGAGATGGTGTCTCTATCGTCCGTCCAAAATACTGTCTTCACGTCAATAATCAACCAACATAATAGCGATAAAAAGAAAAGGCTCCCTATCAAGGAGCCTTTCCTGTTGTTAGCAATCTATAGCTTAAATGAAGCTATAATCCAGTAAAATCAATGGTTCTCAGAGATACCATTCCCATGGTATCGGGGAAGAACCGATGTCAGCGACAAGACTCAATCCATTATTTTTCGGAGAAATGCAGGCTGCTCCGTATCGTCCTTTCGGATACGCTCGGTGCGACTCTGAAATGGAGCGATGTTATCCTGAGCTTCGCCTTGCTGTTCTTCCTCGTCAGGGAATTCAATACTCTCTTCCTGTTTGCGAACATTTAGGTCGCGACGCAGATAGGAAGGGGTGTCCAGTTTTTTGAGGTTGTTTTCGCCTTTGTAGTAATCTCCGGTTCCTCGGGGGAATCGGTCGGGCACATCGGATTCCTTTTTGGATCTTTGGTTTTGAATATTTGCTTGAGCATTTTGGGCAGCTTTATTCAATGATGGCTCTTTATTTCCGGCAACCTTAGCTGTAGAACGATCTTCAGCAAGCTCGAATCCTGTAGAGATCACCGTTACCCGGATCTCTTCTCCAAAGGTTTCATCCAATACCGTACCCAAAATGATCTCGGCATTTTCACCGGCTTCTTCATGGATGATATTGGTAGCGGTTGTGGTCTCACGCATTCCAAGGTTGGAACCCGCTGAGATATTTACCAGTACATTGCGTGCACCGCGAATGCTTACACCATCCAGCAGTGGTGAGTTGATAGCAGCTCGTGCTGCTTTCTCAGCTCTGTCAGGCCCTTCAGCTGTGGCCGAGCCCATAATAGCAGCACCACCGTCGCTCATGGTTGTGCGGACGTCAGCAAAGTCAAGGTTGATAAGTCCCGGCATAAGGATCAAATCGCTGATACCACGGGTTGCATTGTAGAGCACCTCGTTTGCCATCGCGAAGGCTTCCATCAGGGAAGTATTTTCATCGGCGATGTCGAGAAGCCGCTCGTTTGGGATCACTATTACCGTATCACAATTTTTCTTGAGTTCGGTAATACCTTCAAGGGCATATTTCTTGCGGACCTTGCCCTCACATTCAAATGGGGTAGTGATGATACCCACCGTTAAAATTCCACGGCGTTTGGCGATTCCGGCTACCACGGGAGCTCCCCCGGTTCCGGTTCCACCGCCCATACCTGCCGTCACAAATACCATATCGGCATTTTCAATGGATTCTTCAATTTCATGGCGGTTTTCTTCTACCGCTTCACGCCCGATTTCGGGACGTGCTCCGGCACCAAGTCCATTGGTAAGGGCTGAGCCCACCTGAATCTTGATATCGGCCATGCTGTTTTTAAGTGCCTGGGCATCGGTGTTAAGTGCGATATACTCCACACTTTCGAGGCCCATGTTGATCATATTGTTAATGGCGTTACCGCCGCCGCCGCCTACGCCGATCACTTTGATCTTAGCGTTTTCCTGGCTCTGTTCGTCGAAAAAGAAACGTGAATTGTTAGCCATGTTAACTCCTATTTGAGTTGTTGTTTTACTGGATTGTAATTGTTGTAGATGATTGCTTTGGAATTCCAACCGTCAGGCGGTTTCATTCCGTTGTGTTGATTGCTGATTTTGCTTTTAAAGTTCTTAGAAACCGGAGCAAGTAAACCTTCGGGCGTCCGCGCGTTCCTCAAAGCGTTCACGATGTTGAATTCGAAAGCGCAACGCTTCAAGGTCTTTAAGACGCTTAAAGGATGCTTTTTCCTATATCCAATTTCATTGATGTTCATATCTTAGAGTTCTTTGAACCAACTCTTCATGCGCTCGGTGATCTTCTGCATCACCTGCTCAACGTTGGTTCCCTGAGATGATGATGGCATCATCGTTTGGTTGTTTGATGTTCCTGAACGAAGGGCATGCATTACCAAACCAACGCCTGTAGCGTAGATAGGGCTGTTCACCTCTTCTTTCAGTCCGCCTGTAATGCCCAGTGGGATTCCCACTTTGGCATCCAGTCCTAAAATTTCGTTTGCGAGTGGACAAATGTTCTTGATCAATGAACCCCCGCCGGTAATAACCACTCCGGCGCTCATTGAATCGGCATAGCCACTGCGTTTGATCTCAATACCCACGATCTCGAGGATCTCTTCCATACGGGCCTGAACAATCTTTGCGAGAATGCTTTTTGTGATTTCCTTGGGTGGCCGACCTGCAATACCGGGCACGGTTATCACTTCATCCTCTTCAATAAGATCGGCATAACTTTCGCCGTGCTTGCGCTTCAGGGTTTCGGCCTGATCATCAAGCACGCTGAGTCCGAGGCGGATATCATCGGTCACCTTTTGCCCTGCTATTGCAACTACAGCCGTATGCCGAATGGTATTATCCTGAAAGATGGCGAGATCGGTAGTGCCGCCCCCGATATCAACCAAAACCACACCGGCTTCTTTTTCCTCTTCATCCAATACGGAGTAGGAGGAGGCAAGCGGCTCAAGAATAAGGTCTGCCACCTGGTATCCTGCGCGTTCCACACAGCGGTACATATTTTTGGCTGCAGAAACAAGCCCGGTGATAATGTGGACTTCCGCTTCCATGCGCATGCCGCTCATTCCAACCGGATCGCTGATTCCATCCTGTCCGTCCACTACAAATTCTTGTGGAATTACGTGCAAAATCTGTTGGTCGGTCGGAAGCATGATGCGCTGGCAATCTTCAAGCAGGCGCTCCACATCTTTAGCTGTAATTTCGTTGTCTTTGTTGTTGATGGTGATCACGCCTTTGCTTCGCATACTGCGAATATGGTCGCCGGCAATACCTACATTCACCGAGTTAACCTGGATGCCGGAAGCCAGTTCTGCCTGGGCAATGGCATCTTTAATGGCATTAACGGTTTTGTCAATGTTTACCACCACTCCACGGTTCAGGCCGTCGCTGTGAGCTTTGCCTACCCCGAGAATGTGAATACGATCCTGTTCATCGATTGAGGCTACGATTGCGCAAATTTTAGTGGTCCCTATATCCAGGCCAACCATTATGTTTTCATGTTCTTCCATGACGATCCGCTGTGTTTTTGTTGATTTCAAATGTTCTTTCTAATCTGTTGTCTGATTTTTTACTCATAAGGAGGTATGGCAATACGCCTTTATTGTTTGCCAGATCCGAATAAAAATCTGTGATAGAATCCTGTTTCTGGGATTTTTTTGGTGATGAATTCAAAATAGTATCCACATATTTTTCAGCACCATTTTGTTTCCCATGTGCAGGGATATAGCCAGCTATGTCCCTACATATGGGGCGGTCTGAATGGTCAGATGATTCTGTACATTCAGAATCATTACCAACGGCACCGGGTATTCCTGTAAACGATATGTCACTGAAATCAAATTTCACGGGTAACCACCTGATTTGTAAACCGGAGATCAACTTGTTGCATCGATTGAATTCCTTTGGTTTTAACAACCTGAGCATAGAATGCTTTCCAGTTTTCCAGTTTATGTTCAAAGTTGTTGCGGCCAAATAGCAGCTTCACCCCATTTTCATGACTGAGTGCCACCACGCCGTCGGTTTCATCGAAAACAACCTCACTAATGGTTGTCCATCCAAAGCCGTCTATCTTCGCTTTCATTAAAAAATCTCTAACCTGTAAAAAAGACTCACTCCTGAGAGTATCATCAGTTGAAGTACTATATCCGTACAAAAGAGGGACGTTCTGGGTTTTTCCGTCTAATATGGGAAGCCGCACCCCTTCAGCATCCACATACATTCTTCCGGAGCCATTCATCAGTAGTGCAATAGGTTCCCGCTCCGATACCTTGAGCCGAAGACTTCCATTGGGTTCGATATAAGGAACCACCGACCGCACATAATCCAATTGTTCAACACGTTGAATTACTTCATTGAGATCAAGACTATCCGGTTTTATTCCCAAAGGAACAGCTGCGGCATTCCTGATATCTTCGTATTGAGTAAACTCAAGATCATTCACCTTTACATCCTGAATCGTAACATTCCGGTTCCAATACATGGCCGCAAGTACAGCAATGCCGGTGACCATCAAGATGGCAGTCATCCACGGTAAAAGGCTATTATTTGATTCTTTTTTACTCAACTATTCGGCTTTTGGTTTAAATTTTCCTGATTTCAACGCTTCAATAAAGTCTTCCCCAAAACGGTAGATATCTCCGGCTCCCATCGTTATAATGATGTCACCTTTGCGTGTAATTTCTTTCAGTGTTTTAGTGATCTTCTCTTTGTCTTCCACATACACCACATTTTTATGTCCGTACTGTACAGCGGTATTTGCTATCAATTTTCCGGTCACTCCTTCAATAGGTTTTTCGCGGGATGGATATACATCGGTACAGATCATTATTTCAGCATCAAAGAAGGAGAGTCCGAATTCCTTATACAGATCCTGAGTTCTGGAGTACAAATGCGGCTGGAATACGGCTACTACTCTGCGATCGGGCCAGCCTTTTCGGGCAGCCTGCAGTGTTGCCTGCACCTCGGTTGGGTGATGTGCATAGTCATCAATCACCATACAGCCGTTGTCATATTTAAGCTGGAAGCGACGGAATACACCTTCGAAATGCTCCAGCCCCTGTTTGATCAGTTTGAAATCAATACCAAGTTCAATTCCGGTTGCGATGGCGGCCAATGCATTTTTCACATTATGTTCACCGGGTGCTTTCAAGGTGATCACACCAAGTTTTTCACCTTCATAGATAACAGAGAAGGTGCTTGTAAAAGCGTCTGCTCTGAGATCGGTGGCGCGGAGTTGAGCCTGGGGAGTCAATCCATAAGTGATCACTCGTTTCTCTAATTCCGGCAGGATACTTCTGACGTTGGGATCATCCAGACAAACGATTACCGCTCCGTAAAAGGGCACCTTGTTTGCGTAATCAATAAAGGCTTGCTTCACATCATCCAGATCATCATAAATGTCGAGATGTTCAGCTTCAATATTCGTGATGATGGCAATGGAAGGAGAGAGGCGGAGGAAGGTCCGGTCAAATTCATCGGCCTCCACTACTATCAGGTCTCCCTTTCCGACCACGGCATTGGTCTTGTCAAAACTGTGGACTTTACCGCCGACTATGATGGTAGGATCATAATTTCCGTCTTGGGTCACATGTCCAACCATAGTAGTGGTCGTTGTTTTACCATGCGTGCCGGCTACGCCGATTCCGAATTTCATCTTCATCAATTCAGCAAGCATTTCTGCCCGTTTGATAGTAGGAATGCGGTTTTCAATGGCAGCTTTGGTCTCTACATTTTCGTGGGCTTTTACTGCGCTGGTGTACACCACTACATCGGCGCCTTCAATATATTTTGGATCATGGCCCTTGTGTACGGCAGCACCCAGTTCTTGTAAACGGCGCGTAGTTTCGGTTTCAGCACCGTCGGAGCCGGTCACTTTATATCCGCGCTGTAATAAGATCTCAGCCATCCCGCTCATGCCAATTCCACCAATACCCACCATGTGGATATGCTTGGTTTTACCAAAAACGGGTTGTGTCTCGATGCGTTTTTCCACTATTGTTCTATAACTTCGATTTTGCGATTTCTAAAATTTCCTTGGCGATCAGTTTAGCTGCTTCGGGTTTCGCTAAATTCAGTGCAGCCTGATTCATACGCTGCAGGTTTTCCTGATCATAGATCAATTGCTCTACCAATTCAGTCAGGGTCTCTTTCATAGCATTATCCTCCAACAACTTCGATGCACCTGCATCAGCCATTGCTTTAGCGTTTTGTGTCTGGTGATCTCCTGCAACGTTGGGAGAGGGGACCAGCACACTTGGTTTTCCCGTTAGCATTAATTCGGAACATGAACTGGCACCAGCTCTACTGATTACCAGATCTGCAGCTGCGTATGCTTCCGACATATTATCGAGAAAGGGTGTGAGCCGCAGGTTTTCTAAGTTCTTTTCGTTGATCTCGGTTGAAAGCTCATCATAATATCGCGCACCACACTGCCAGATGATCTGCAGCCCGGCTTTATCATGAAGCTCTTCAATATTGGTTTGCATAGCTTCATTAATGGTCTTTGCCCCGCCGCTTCCACCCATCACCAGCAATACCGGTTTGTCATCATTGAACCCAAATGATTCGAGTGCTTTTCCTTTATCTGCTCCGGTTAGGGTTGCGCGGGTTGGATTTCCGGTGACCTCCGTTTTTTCTTCGGGTAGATAACGATCAGTCTCTTTGAAAGCCGTAAATATCTTGACGGCAAATTTCGCCAATAGCCGGTTCGTAACACCGGGGAAACTATTCTGCTCCTGAATTACTATAGGAATTCCTTTTTTACCGGCCACCCATCCGACAGGTCCGGCTACATATCCGCCACAGGAAACCACCACGTGAGGTTTGTATCCTGCCAAAATTCTCAAACTTTGAACCAGGCTGGTCACCAACTTCACCGGGAACAATACATTCTTAAGGGTGAACCGACGATGGAAACCGCTGATCCACACATTTCGGATATCATATCCGGCTTTGGGAACGGCTTTCCATTCCATGTGATCTTTGGTTCCAACGAACAAAATATCTGTGTCTGAATTTTCAGTTTTCAAAGCATCTGCAATGGCAATGGCGGGATATACATGTCCGCCTGTTCCGCCGGCTGCCAATAAAATTCTTGGATTATCCATAAAATAAGGTCCTCCGGTCCCGGTTATGTTTTGAGATGTTGAGGAGGATACCGATCATCAGTCCTGCAAAAAGCATACTGGTGCCGCCATAACTCACAAAAGGCATGGGAAGCCCGGTTACCGGAAGGATGCCACTGGCAACTCCGGCGTTGACAAATCCATATAGAACGATCATAAGTGTACAGCCCACAGCCAGCAGCACACCGAGATGGTCTTCAGCATTTCGGGCAATAAAGACGACACCGCGGATCAGAATAAGTGTAAAAATAAAGATGAGAGACATGGAGCCCAAAAGGCCGTATTCTTCAGCTATGATCGCAAAAATAAAATCGTTGTAGGGGGCGGGAAGGAAGTCGCGTTGTACACTTTTTCCAATTCCAACGCCGAATAATTCACCCCGGGCGATGGCAATATGTGCCTGTTGCGCCTGATATCCGCTGCCTTGTAAGATCTGTTCGCTGGGAATGTCTTTGATCTGACTTACATATTGTTCTATTCGATCCTGACGATTGGCAGATTGCCCAAGCAACAATGCTCCACCGAGAATTCCAATGGCAACCAGGGTGCCAAGCTGTATCACACTTACTCTTCCTACAAACATGAGCACCAAGCAGACAACAAGCAAAATACCGGCACTGCTAAAGTCTTCAATGCCGATCAAACCACAGGTTAAAATAACCCAGAACATAATGGGGAGGAAGGTTTTCTTAAAGTCTTTGATGTACTCCTGTTTCTCACTCAGCAATACCGAAATATGGACTATTAGTGCAACCGTAGCTACCATGGATGGTTGGAATGAGAACCCGGCTACATTTAACCAGCGTTTTGCGCCAAACTGTTCCGTTCCGAAAGCTAATACTGCAACCAGTAAAATCAGACTTAAAACCATTCCAACCCGACTGAATTTCGCTATGGTGTGGTAGTTTATTTTAGAGATGATCAGCATCACAAAGAAGGCAATACCCAGTTTTATCAAGTGCCCAACAATGAGCTGTCCGGCCGTGGTAGATCTTGTTTCTGCGAAGAAGGCAATTGACGAATACACCGCCAGCATCCCGAAGGTCATCAGGATAACCACCGACATCAAGAGGAACCGATCGCTGCCTTGTTTGCGCGTATCGATATCCTCAACAGAAGTGCCGATGATGTTGGAAATATTGCTATGTGGACTGGTGTATATCATATTTTTGAGTTACAAAGCATTAGAGTGACAGAGTTACAAAGTGGACCTCTGATGATGCCACTTTGTAACTTCGTCACTATGTTACTCTGCATCTGTTCATAGTTTATTGACTTCTTCTTTGAAAATTTTGCCACGGTGTTCGTAGCTGTCGAACATATCAAAAGAGGCGCAAGCAGGACTTAAAAGCACCACCTCACCTTTTTTAGCCACTTTCTGAGCGGCTCGAACGGCTCCACCCATGGTTTCAACTCTCACAAAATTGGGAGCTGTTTTTCCAAGTTGTTCTTCGATCCGATCCCTGGATTCCCCTATCGCAATGATGGTATGAACCTTTTCACGGATCTGAGCTTTAAGCTCGCTGTAATCATTTCCTTTATCACGGCCACCCAAGATCAAAGTCAAAGGCACATGAAAACTGTCGAGAGCAAACCAGACTGCATTCACGTTAGTCGCCTTACTGTCGTTGATGTATTTCACACCATTTACTTCGCGAGCCAGTTCCAGGCGGTGTTCAACCCCGGTAAAGGATTTCAGGCTTTCCCGGATGGTTTCATTTTTGATCTCAGCCGCTCGGGCTGCCAATGCGGTGGCCAGTCCGTTACTTAAATTGTGCCGGCCCCGGAGTCCTATTTCTTCTATTGGCATAAGGGATTCTTCCTTGTTGTTGAATTTGAAGATGATATGTTCATTGCGAACAAAGGCTCCTTCGGGCACTTCATTCTCATTTGAGAAAGCCCATAATTGCGGAGCATTTTGTTTTTGCTTTAGCGTTTCAACATGTTTTTGAATGATCGGGTCGTCGTAGTTAAAGATGAACCGATCTTCCTCTGTCTGATTTTCTGTGATCCTGAATTTAGCCGCTGCATAAGCCTCAAGGCTGTTTTGATAGCGATTTAGATGATCCGATGTAATGTTTAAGATCATACTCACTGCCGGTTTAAAATCTTTGATATGGTCGAGCTGAAAGCTGCTTACTTCTAAGAGGAAATCACCTTTGTTTTTTGCAATTTCATCAGAAAAAGCCACTCCGATATTTCCTGCTAAGGCATGATCGTGTTTGGCTGTTTCCCACACGTGATGAAGCCAGTTGGCTACGGTGGTCTTTCCGTTACTTCCGGTCACCGCAACGATCTTTTGATCAGTGAACCAGCTTGCCACCTCAATTTCTGAGAACACTTCTTTGCCTTCACTCAGGTAGTGCTGAACAATAGGGGCTTCAGTTGGTACACCGGGACTTAATACCACAAATTCAGCAGACTTTGCTTTATCTGTGTGGCCGCCTTCCTCAAAAGGAATGCCGGCAGTGTTTAATTTCTGTTTTGCTTCACCGGAGATACTGCCATTGTCAGATACAAAAACATCCACTCCTTTTTTTGCAAGGAGAAGGGCAGCGGCAACTCCGCTTCGGGCAGCACCGATCACGACGATATGTAAGTTCTTAACTTCTCTCATCGGATTTTGAGCGTTAACAGGCTTAGAATTCCAAATAAAATGGTGATAATCCAAAAACGAACTACGATTTTCTGTTCGGGCCAGCCTTTCTTTTCAAAGTGATGGTGGATGGGAGTCATCAAAAAGACGCGTTTTCCTTCCCCATACTTATATTTTGTGTACTTGAAATAGGTGGTTTGGATGATCACTGAAAGTGTTTCAAAAAAGAAGATCCCGCATATGACCGGAAGTAGTAATTCCTTATGGAGCATCAGTCCAAGTGCGCCGAATGCTCCTCCTAATGCTAAAGAGCCGGTATCGCCCATAAAAACAGAAGCCGGATTTGTGTTATACCAGAGAAAACCGATGCAGGCCCCGACCAGGGAAGCCGTAAATATGGTAAGTTCACCGGCTCCGGGCAGATACATGATGTCGAGAAAGCCTGAAAAATCAACCCGGCCGGATACATAAGCAAAGATGGCAAATACAATTCCGGAAATAGCGGAAGTGCCGGCAGCAAGGCCGTCAAGCCCATCTGTCAAATTGGTTGCGTTACTGACGGCGGTAACTACAAAAACAGCGACTCCTAAATAGATCACCCATCCGATAGTATCTCCGAAATAGGCATAATCAAGGTTTACATTTTTCAGGAAGGGGACGGTTGTAAGGGAATTAAAGGATTCAAATTCAGGATGAGAATAGAGCACAGCTCCAACAATCAGTCCAACACTTACCTGTCCGGCGACCTTGAACCAACCTGCCAGTCCGCTTTTATCTTTTTTAACCACTTTGATGTAATCATCGATAAAGCCCACAATTCCAAGAGCCAGTACCACAAACACGATTAGCCAGCTGTAGATGCTGTCAAGGCGGGCCCATAAAAGAGTCGGTATAATGATTGCGAGTATGATGATCACCCCTCCCATGGTTGGGGTTTCTCCCTTGGCAAGGTGATCATCCAGCCCGATATCGTCTCTGATAACTTCTTTTAGCTGAAGTTTGCTAAGCCACTGGATCATTTTTCGTCCAATGAATAAACTGATGAGCAGAGAGGTAACGGCGGCCAATGCCGTACGCGTGGATATAAATGCCACAGCTCCGGTTCCGGGAACATCATAAACAGAGTCAAGCCAGGTAAACAGTTCGTGCAGCATCAGTTACCTCCGGCTTTTTGAGTGAGAAATTCCACGGCAACTTCACGGTCATCAAAATGATGACGCTTCCCATTTACTTCCTGATAATTTTCATGGCCTTTACCGGCGATCAGGATAATTTCATTTTCAGAGGCTTCAGTTATGGCTCTTTCAATCGCTTCTTTTCGGTTTGTGATGCTTTTAACAGAATCCAGATTCTCAAATCCATCCAAAATGTCAGTGATGATAAGATCCGGATTTTCAGTACGTGGGTTATCACTTGTTACAATAATTTTGTCGGCAAACTCTTCAGATACTTTGGCCATTTCAGGGCGTTTGGAAGTATCACGATCGCCACCTGCTCCAAAAACAACGGTCAGTTTCTGTGAAGCATCTTTTACCGCCGAAAGGGTGGAAAGCACATTTTGAAGGGCATCCGGCGTGTGGGCATAATCTACGATCACCAAAGGAAGATCATCACCTTCAACTGTTACCGGTTCCATTCGTCCTGCAGCACCTTTAGTATTCTGAAGCGCTTCTATGATCTCTTTAGGCTCTAAACCGAGTGCTTTGCAGATCAAATAGGTCAACCCGATATTATAGGCATTGAATTTACCTACAAGCGGACTTTCGATCTTTTCGCCATCCACGATCACAGAAATTCCCTGAGCTGAATTCTCAAGAATGTATGCCGTGTCATTATTAAAACTCAGGTATAACTGTTGGGCCTTACAATCTTCGATCATTTGCTGCCCATACTGATCATCCATGTTAACCACAGCTACAGAGCTTTCGGGCAGGTTATCGAAAAGCATTTTCTTGGCTTTAGCGTATTCCTCCAGTGTTTCATGATAGTCCAGATGATCGTGACTTAAATTGGTAAAAGCGGCAACAGTAAAATCAAAGCCAGCGGTACGGTGCTGATGTAAAGCATGAGAGGAGACCTCCATAACCAGAAATTCCGAACCTGCATCTACCATGGTCTTCATATCTTTGGCAAGCTCAATGGGATCGGAAGTGGTGAGCTTGCTGTCAAACTCTTCATTTAAAATTTGTTTACTTACGGTGCCAAGTAAGGAGGCTTTTCTTCCGCAGGCACTTAACACCTGATACACAAGTGTAGCCGTTGTCGTTTTTCCATTTGTACCGGTAATGCCGATCACTTTCAATTGGTCACCGGGGTTGCCTTCAAAAGCCTGCGCTATAGATCCGGCCAGTTTTTGGGTGTTTTCCACTTCGATCACACACACATCTTCATCGGTGTAATATGATTCTTCACAAATGATCACTCTTGCACCGCGATTAATGGCATCTTCCAAAAACATGTGGCCATCTACCTGGGTGCCCCTGATGGCGATAAAAACAGAACCATCCTGTGCCTCCCGGGAATCGATGGCAAACGTAGTAAGTTTAGCGTCAATATTCTTGTTAGTGACGTGAAGTGGATTGCAAATTTCTATGAGTTTATGGAGTGTCAATTATCGATCGCTAACTTGAGTTAAAATTTCCAAAGATTTTGCCTTACCTCTGAGAGTTACCGTATATCCTTCCCGTAGTAATTCACCGGCTTTGGGATATTGAGCAAATACAGTTCCAGATCCGATGATCTCAGAATTCAATTCCAGTTCGGATACAAGTGCCATAGCACTTCTCATATTCATGCCTCTCAATTCGGGGATCTCAGCATACCCTTCTTTCACACTTGCACTGTCAGCTTCTGCATAAGTTTCCGAAAGAGTAAGAGAAATTTTCTGCCCTTTGTTCAACGGACTTCCCGCCTCCGGAGTTTGTGCAGTCACATATCCTGTTTTTCCTGAAAAATCGTGGGGTACATCTAAATTTGATAGAAGAAGTTTGGCCTGATCTTTGGAAAGCCCTGTAACAAAAGGTGCCTTTACAAACTGAGGAGCTGGAAATTCATCAACAGACTTAATACTCCGTTGAATGTCATCATCCAGCCCGGCAATACGCATAGCAATATTCCTGAAGATTGGTCCGGCAGTAAAGCCTCCATATCCACTGGTTTTAGGTTCGTCAAGTAGAATAAAGACTACATATTGAGGGTCCTCTACCGGGAAGAATCCAACAAAAGAGCCGCGATAATTATTAGTGTAACGTCCATTTACGACTTTTTTTGCTGTTCCTGTTTTCCCGGCTATTCTCAACCCGTCCACCTGAGAGAGATTTCCGGTACCTGAGTCAGTAACTACACTTTCGAAAACAGGAAGAAGCTTGTTTAAGGTAGATTTTTTGGCAATTCGCCGGATCTCAACCGGTTTATGCTGTTTAACTATGGATCCGTTTTTGTCTTCAATTCGCTCTACTAAATACGGTCGCATCATCATCCCATTATTGGCAAAAGCGGCATAGGCCTGAGCAATTTGGAGGGGAGTGGTCTGAATTTCATACCCGTGGGACATCCATGGAAGGGTAACCAAACTCCATTCATATGGTTTGGCGAGCCGGCCGGAAACTTCGCCGATCAGGTCAACATTGGTTTCTGAGCCAAAACCCATATTTCGAGCATATTGATAAAAAGTCTCTTTTTTCATCCGCATCGCTATTTCAGCGGTAGCTACATTGGATGATTTCTGAATTACTTCCTGAAAGTTTAGATCTCCTAAAGGATCATGATCTCTGAGTATTAAGTTATGGATCACAACTTCTCCGTCTTCCGGGGTCTCAAATACCTCGTCAAACTCAACAACGCCTTGCTCAACAGCGGCAATGGCTGTAACAAGTTTGAAAGTTGAACCGGGCTCTATCATATCTGAAATAGCAAAATTCCTGCGGTTCTCTTCATCATCACTGCCCGGGAAATTGGGATCATAGGTCGGATAATTTGCCATAGCTTTAATGGCTCCCGTTTTGGGATCCATGATAATACCGGTTCCATAACGGGCAAGATGCTGCTCAACGCCGGATCGCAATTCGTCTTCTAAAATGGCTTGCAGGTAGGCATCGATTGTAGTGTGAAGCGAATATCCGTTTCGCGGAAGTTTTTTGGGAGCCCCTATGTATTCAAAAATTCGGTTGAACGGATCACGCCGCACTTGGCGGAGTCCGTCTTCTCCTTTCAATTCATCATTATAATGAGCTTCCAGACCAATCCGGCCATTGGTCTCATGATTTACGAAGCCAAGGGTATGTGCGGCTAACGATCCAAAAGTATATTTTCGACGATAGTTCTCTTCAAGGATCACACCTTTAATATTTAATGCGTTGATCTCATCTTTGGCCAATACTGATAGATTTCTCTCAAGCACAATATATCGTGAATGAGGCGGTGCCGACCGAATTTTACTTTGATATTCTGCAGCACTTCTTCCTGTTAATGAGGATAATTTTTTTATGAGCTGAGCTACCTGCTCCTGCGGCACTCCGATCTTTCCATTCACCTGTACTTTGGGGTCAAAGGCCAGTTTATAATCCACTGCATTTGTTGCGAGCAGCGTTCCATTGGCATCATAAATATTGCCACGTTGTGCAGGAATGGGAATCTGATCGATGGCCTGCTTGCTCCATAGTGTACGGAGTTCATCACCTTCAAAGTAATTAATACGGATCAGCTGAAACCCAAGCGCAGTAGGGATGAGCAATATCAACCCTAAAACGATGAACATTCGGCTTAATATGGCAGTGCGTTCATCCATCGAGCTACTCCTTTATGATGATGACTTTATCTGCGGGTCCACCGTTTATAAAGCCTTGTTCTTCGGCTTTACGGTATATTTCAGCCGGACCGACCATCCGGTCGTAACGTAGTTTGAGCTCATCGTACTGAGCTCTTGCCCGGTTGTATTCTGCCTCCAGTGTTTGGACTTCTTCAAGCAAACGCTGGGTTGAGAATACATGAGTGAGATAGAGCAGGCCAAAAACGCCAATAATGATACTGCCGAGGATCACTTTCCAGGGCTTTATCTTTGGCAGGCCGACTTTAGCTGCTGGCCTTGCAGTGTGTTTTGCCTGTTTTCCTCAAGAGGATTTTTGGTTAGGCATAGGTACCTTGCGAAGGTTG
>JAKURD010000003.1 GCA_022450045.1 Gracilimonas sp.
GATACCCTTGAGCATCTTGGCGTGGGCCAGAGTGAGCGGGATATCCTGTCCGTTACACCAATCCGCTACCCAGTACCAGTAGCTGGTACATTCCACCACGGCTTGCACAGGCCCGGTAAAGCGTTCAAAAAACCGGCTCAGATTGGCTGGGGTATTGGTCACCTTTTCTTCGGTCAGTAACTTTCCGTTGTCATTAATGGCTACAAGTGTCATATTTCGGCTATGTAAATCGATTCCTACGTGAATCATGATGTCCTCCCTGGGTTTGTTGATGTCAGATATTACAATCTAGGTGGGGACATCCTTTTTGTAAAGATCAACGGTTTCAACGCGGACAGGCCTCGCCGTTTCGTTGCTGGTTTTTAATATTTTGCTTTTTAGATCATTCATGGTCAAATTCTTAATTCATTCGCCTGCCGGTTACGCGCGGGGCCGTTATACCGCTGATATTGTTATTTATTCCTACAACAATAAAAGTTAATATGAAGCCATTTTGTTTTCTCATATTTGTACTACTGGCTACATTGCAAGGACTCGCTCAAGAGCGTCCACCCATTATAGATATGCATATGCATGCTTTGGCGGCTGACCAGCAAGGACCACCGCCGGTAGCTATTTGCTCCCCTTTTAATCAATTTCCAGCTTGGGATCCAGCCCAGCCGTATGGCGAATTGTGGTTGGATATACTTAAGAATCCACCATGTAGTGATCCTATTTGGTCTCCGAAAACAGATTCGGAACTGATGAACCGGTCATTGGAAATCATGAAGAAATATAATGTAATTGGAGTATTAAGTGGTACACCTGATCGTGTGAAAATATGGATGAATGCAGCACCGAACCGATTTTACGCCGGTGTGGGATTTCAACTTGAACCGAACAGTTATTCTCCTGATTCAATACGTGCTCTACATGTTGCAGGCCAACTCGATGTGTTTGCTGAAATTACCAACCAATATATTGGAATTGATCCTTCCGATGAACGAATGGAACCATACTGGCAACTGGCTGAAGAATTGGATATCCCCGTGGGTATTCATATCGGAACCGGTCCGCCCGGCGTAATTTACCTGGGAGCCACTGGCTATCGAGCAAGGCTTCACAGCCCCTTATCAATTGAAGAAGTACTTGTGAAACACCCTAAACTCCGAGTCTATATCATGCATGCAGGATATCCCATGCTGGATGATATGCTGGCTGTATTGTATGCCCATCCCCAAGTATATGTTGAACTTGGTGTCATAATATTTACCCAACCCAAGAAAGCATTCTATAGATATCTTGAAACAATGGTTGATGCAGGTTTTGGAAACCGGATAATGTTCGGCTCAGATCAAATGGTCTGGCCAGAAGCTATAGTACGATCAATTGATACAATTAATAAAGCACCTTTTTTAACAGAAAAACACAAAAGGGATATCTTATACAATAACGCGGCTCGCTTTCTACGCCTAAGCAAGGCTGAAATTTCTCGTCATCTCGATATGTAGTCGTAAGATAAGCAGTATAACAAAGCGGCTCAAAGGGACGAGTTTACAGTTCGGGATATTACAAAACTTAGTTGACTCGCCGCTTAGCCGCAATGTCGTTATACCCCCCTCTTCCACTCAATAAATAATTGTCAGAATTGTTCGTTTTTCAATAGATTAGAGAAAGAAATAAACCCCAAAACTATGATTACAGATTATAAAGAAATTCAGCATTCGGCTCTCGAGTTAGACGAAAATCATCGCGCTGAATTAGCCAAAAAGCTTATTGATAGCCTTGATCAGCAAATTGATGATGATATTGAACAAGCTTGGATTGATGAAGTCAAAAAAAGAAAAGCTGAGATAAAATCGGGAGAAGTAACTCCAATTTCAGGTCAAGAAGTACATAAGGCTGCTCGAGAACTTCTTAAAAAATGACTTTTCAATATCATCCTGAAGCAGCTAAAGAGTTAACAAGTTCTATTCAATACTACGAAGAAAAGACTATTGGGCTTGGGGCTGAATTTCTTGATGAAATAGAAGAGGCTATTGCTCAGGCATTGGCACATCCCCAATCTGGATCTTTACTTACCAAACAAGATCGAAGAATATTACTTGACCGTTTTCCTTATGAAATTATTTATGACGTTTCAGAAAATATAATCACCATTACTGCTGTCAAGCATATGAAACGAAAACCGGGTTATTGGCAGTCAAGAAAGTGACCGTGGGTATAACAATGCGTTTTAAATCGGACGGGGTGCGATCGGGTTTGTTTCTGTAGAATTGATTTTGCTACTTCAAAAGAAACTCATAATCCCCGCGTCGTTTAAACACAAGGCCGATATACCCCATTTAAAATCTCTCAGAATTTTCTGGTTTATGAGGAAAAGTGATAGCCCACTTTTTCTTCTTTGTAGCCCCTCAAAAACAATTTTTGCTGGTATCGAATGTTAAGCAGAGAATCATACCCCTCTTTCTTTAATACAATATCTGTAAAGTAGAATGTTCTCAGGTGGATGAAATACGGGATCGTAATTGTGTAAAGAATACCAGTGCTGAATAGTGGTAAAAACTCATGAGTTAAATCAAATGAATTATGAAGTAGGCCCGCAATACTTGCACCCATAAAAATTACCAAAAAAAATCTTATTAAAATCAAAAATAGTATATAGTATTGGGTCAACGGAAAAATTTAATTACCTCTTCACACCAAAAAAACAGATTGTAGAATTAGAACCCTACCTAAAGCGAGCAACAAAAATCAGAGAACTTGAGTACATTAATGATTAAGCTGCAAACAGCTCAACAACCGGGCGAAAAAAATCCTGAGTCCAGGAATTTCTTATTTTAATTTTTAGTCGTTTATTGAACCTATATCCTTATCAAAAAAAAAGATTATGGCTGACCAACTTGAAAGAAACGACCCTTGCCATTGTGGAAGCGGAAAAAAATACAAGAATTGCTGTATAGATAAAGATCGTTCCACTTTTACTTCAAAGATAGGCGTGGCCGGACTGGTACTTCTTTTCCTTATCGGGGCCTGGTTTTTAGCAACAGCCTTATCAGGTGAGGAAAGTACACAAAATTGCCCTGCAGGTACTACCTGGTCGGCATCGCATCAGCATTGCCATTAATACTTTAAGATTCGGGGTTCCCTAAATTAACTTATCAGTTCACCTTTCCCCTGCTTATCTTCACGGCTGAATTTTAGTTTTTATCCTAAGTCAGACTTCATGGAATTTATTATCGACGGGATCGTGACCGGAGTACTTCAAACCACCATACTTGAGTGGATCGCAGTGGCGACCGGACTTCTCAGTGTTTGGTATTCCATGAAGGAAAACATCTGGGTGTATCCCACCGGCATCGTGAGTGTATTGATCTACGTATATATTGCCTACATCTATAAGCTCTACGCCGATATGGGCGTTAATTTCTACTATTTTATTATGAGCGTGTATGGCTGGTATTACTGGCTTCACCCAAAAAGTGATTCCCGTGAACAGGTTCCCGTAACCATGAATAACAGAACCGAGAATGTGATCTCCGCAGCATTGACCATCGGCTCGTTCAGCATCTTATACTTTGTACTTTCTAATTTTACCGACAGCGACGTTCCTTTTTGGGATTCTTTGACCACGTGTTTCGCTATTTTGGGGATGTACCTGATGGCCCGCAAGAAACTGGAAAGCTGGATCGCCTGGATCATAACTGATCTCATTTCCATCCCGTTGTACTTCTACAAAGAATTGGTGCTTACCAGTTTTCAATTCCTTGTTTTTACACTGATTGCCATTGGCGGCTATATCTCCTGGAAGAGATCAATGGAGGAGAATAATTCGAAATTAAAGCTGCGGGAAGAACAGGCTGAAGCAATTTAGCGCTTCAATTTGTCCGGCTAATTCCCTGCAACCTTTTCAACAAACACGATAAGATCTCCTTCCCCGGCAGTGATTGAAAACTCGTCCTCCACCGTTTCGTTGGAGGTTCCGTCTCGCTCCCCGTTTTTTAGCGATTCATCATTTAGGGGATACTTTAATCCCTTAGTGGTTACTCCCCGAACCTCACCTGATAGTGGAAACAAGGATACCATGCGTCCTGCACCAATATTCATGGTGCAGGTATCAGATAACAGAAAAGCTTCAAATAACTCATCTTTATAGATCAGAGAGTTGAACCGGTTATCGAACTTTTTAAGAACTGAAAGGTTTTTCAGGGCATGATCCATACGTTTGCCAAAAGTACCCAAGACTGTACATGTTTTTGCCATTTTCTTTACTGTCAGCGAAAGTGCTTTCTCAAGGTCGTTGGTCTCCTGACCTTCATCAAGAATGATCTCAACGTCGATATTTTCAGGCTTCTTGAAACTATCCAGATCTCCGATCACAAAATCAGGGACAAAGCCGTATGTCAGTATCGTATTTCCACCACCATCGGCTCCAATTACCAGATCGGCTTTTTCAATTTCAGATGTCAAAAGTTTTTTGGTAGGAGGAAAACCGTTACTTACTATAACTGCGTGCATACATCATTTTAAAAACTGAAATTATTTCTGCCTTAAAATAAGTGGAATTCTGTCAATGTTCGCCTATTTTTGAAGCTATGGAAAACTTTATGTTCAAAGACTTTATTTCGAAAATTTTAACGTACCAAAAGGTGGCCGTTTTTTCACATATGAGACCTGATGGCGACTGTCTCGGCTCACAGATAGCCCTTAGTTTGTGGTTGCAAAAAAACGGGATTGAAGTTACCGCTTTTAATGAAGATGACGTGCCCGGAAATATGAAATGGCTGGAGGATTTTTTCCCCATTTCGAAACCTATCCGGAATGATTTGCAAGATTTTGACGCTTTTGTGCTCGTAGATGGAAATGCGCTCCATCGTTTTGGGGAGGCCGCAGAATCTCTTAAAAACATGGGGAAACCACTTTTTATGGTCGACCACCATCCCGACCCGGATGATATCTTTGAAGAGTTTGTATCCGTGGTTTCAGCTTCATCTACATGTGAGCTGATCTATCAGCTGTATGCCGAGCATAATGCAGACCAAATTGATGAACATGCAGCCAAAGCCATGTATCTGGGGCTGGTTACCGATACCGGCTCGTTCCAGTTTGACAGCGTAAAACCTGCGACCATGTATGCTGCGGCCGACCTTTTGAAGCGCGGAAAATTCACCCCAAATGAAATTACCGAGCGCATCTATGCCTCCCGTCCATTACGCCAGTTAAAGTTGCTTAGCATGGCTCTTGATACCATCGAACTTCATGCCAACGGGCTTATTTCCACTATCTGTATTACCCAACAAATGTTTGCAGAGACTGGATGTACCAGTGAAGATACCGAAGGGTTTGTGCAATACCCTCTGAGCGTTGAGGGTGTAAAAACCTGTGTATTATTTCGGGAAGATGGAGACCGGATCAAATTAAGTTTGCGTTCACAAAGTGATGACATCGATGTCAACAAATGGGCACGATCGTTTAATGGGGGCGGCCATCAAAAAGCGGCGGGAGCCTGGCATGAAGGCCCTCTGAAAAAAGCTATCAAAGATGTGATTTCTGTAGGGAAGGAACAATTATAGTGCTACAACTAAGTTTTTATTCTTATAGATAAAGGTTAGATATTAGTAAGATTAATATGGAAAAGAAACAAAAAGCGCTTGGATTAGGTACTGCAGATTTTATTGACAAGGCTCTGTTCAATACCGAAGAGAAAGAGCTGATCAAAAATAAAATGAAAATCGCACCCAAAACTCCTCTTTTTAGATATGTAGTTTTGAAAAGAAAAGGGTGTTTAGCAGCAAAAGGCACAAACTCACTCCTATTCTGATGATGTAGTTGGGAACCATTCTCTGGCAATTGTATCATGACCTTTAGATCTTATCACCATACAATTGAATGCAGGAAACTACGTTGAATTAGTCCTTTGTTTACAACTTAACCGAATACTTTCTTAAAATCGCAGAGTTACTTATGGTTCGATTCGTTACTATTTTATGGGTGACCCTGATGTTTACAGGGTGCAGTTTTGAACAAGATTCTAGTCAAGAAAAACCTTCTCCTATTGCGTCTGTAGGTGCTATTAGCAGTACCAAAGCCCATGCTGATAAAGACATCAAAACAGAAGCAGAAAATCAGCTCACAACCATCGATGATTCCCGCCGGAATGCCATTACCAACGCCGTTGATAAGGCAGGACCTGCCGTGGTAAGTATTACCGTAACGGAACTCCAGCGCGGCTACACTCGTGAATTTGATTCTTTCTTTTTCCGTTATTTCGATGTTCCCATTCAACGGGAAGTGCAAAGTGTAGGCTCTGGTTTTATAATCAGTGAAGATGGCTTAGTAGTAACCAATGAACATGTGGCAAGTAAAAACTCCAAAACCATCATGGTGGCACTTTCTGATGGAAACACTTATGACGCTGAACTCCTCGGTTCTGATGAACTTGCCGACCTCTCATTACTTAAGATTAAAAACCAAAGCCAAAATTATCCCCATGTCGAATTTGCAAATTCTGATGACATCATGGTTGGAGAATGGAGTATTGCGATGGGGAATCCTTTCGGGCTTTTTGCGGATGGCCAGCCTTCCGTCACCGTGGGTGTGGTGAGTGCCAAGGAAAGAGATTTCCGGCCCGATCCGCAAGACCCAAGAGTTTATATTGAAATGATCCAAACTGATGCAGCCATCAACAGGGGAAACTCAGGCGGACCATTAATAAACAGTAATGGCGAAGTGATGGGGATAAATACCTTTATTTTTACCGGCGGCACCGGCAGTGGATTTGTAGGATTAGGGTTTGCCATTCCAAGCAATCGGGTGCAGAAGATCATTAATCAGCTTAAAGAATCCGGGACCGTTTCTTTGGATTATGATCCGGGAATGAAGTTCGTTCCTGTTACAAGGCAGCTGATCATGCAATACCCAAATATTCCGCGGGTACTGGGGCTTTTTGTAACGGAGGTCAACAAAAGCGGTCCGGCTTACGAGGGGGGTATCATGCCCGGAGATGTAATCGTACAGATCGGTGAAGAGCGCGTAACCAGCGAGATGCACGCCTGGGCACTGATGCGGGAATACGAAGAAGGTGAAAAAATGGAACTTCACCTTGTCCGTGAAAACCGCAAGTACAAAACCAGCATGAACCTCAGAAAACGGGTTCAGGGGCGTTAGGCCTTACTGTTTCTTATTCATCTCCCATTCTAAAATAACGTGATTTTATTGCCACGAAAGCACAAACATGAATGGGACGCAGATGGCACTTCCCAACACCATTGCCCGCCCCTGCATTTCGACCTTACCTCTTTCAAACCTCCGCCCGGTGGTTGACAGTGGCTTTAATGGTTGCCGGAGGTTGGGCTTTGTGGGTCTTGGGATTTCTCTGAGTCCATTTACAAGTATTGAGTTTTCACACAGGCTGGAATGCCCGAAATCCTATGGTTTGTTGGGAATCGAATACTGAATTAATGACCACCATTCGATTAATATCCAAAATTGTTGGGGTAACAATGAATAACTAAGTCCAAAAAGTACCCGGATAAATGAAATTGTTGCATTGTCATAGTTAGTGTCATGTCCATGTTCAGTTGCCGGGTAGAATACCGGTTGGTGGTTACCTGTTGTCAATCCGGACAGGGTATAGGTACATATTGTGACTAGGCTATTGAAGTCAAAATGTAAACGACAAGGAATTGCAACCCCTTGCCGACATTTCATAGATAACTCAACACTAATCAGATAAAAGCTAAATGTTTTTTATCTTTGGGCACTCACTCATTTATTCATCAATCATTTTATGACAGAAGCCAAAAACGACCTTTCTTATCCCAAAGATCAGATCAAAGTTTTATTGCTGGAAGGCATACATCCAAAAGCCGCGGAGAACTTTGAACGACATCATTTTGTGAATGTAGAAACTCATGATGTTGCCTGGAGTGAAGAAGAGCTCCTTGAACATATTGAAGATGTGCAGCTCATTGGGGTTCGCTCAAAAACCCATCTCACTAAAAAGGTGATTGAAAAAGCCTCTAAGCTAAAAGCAATCGGTTGTTTTTGTATCGGCACCAATCAGGTGGATCTTGATACCGCGATGATGGCAGGTGTTACGGTCTTTAACTCCCCCTATTCTAACACGCGTTCGGTAGCGGAGTTGGTGATCGCGGAATCCGTCATGCTGATGCGTCAAATTCCTCTTCGGGATAAAAAAGCCCATGACGGAATCTGGTTGAAGGATGCCAAAGACAGTTATGAAGTTCGCGGCAAAAAGATCGGAATTATTGGCTATGGGCATATTGGATCGCAAGTCTCTGTGCTGGCCGAGAATATGGGCTTTGATGTACTTTATTATGATATAGAGCCAAAACTCCCTATGGGTAATGCCACCCGAATGGAATCGATGGATGAACTTCTGGAGCGTTCTGATATTATCACGTTGCACGTTCCTGCCACACCCGGCACTCAAAATTTGATGGATGCTGAGAACATCGCAAAAATGAAAAAAGGCAGCATTCTCCTGAATTTATCCCGAGGTTCAGTAGTTGAAATATCCGCTTTAAAAAATGCTCTTGAATCCGGACATGTATCAGGAGCCGGTATTGACGTATATCCTGAAGAACCGGAATCTAAAGGAGAGCCATTCAAAAGTGAACTACAAAATATTCCCAATGTGATCCTGACCCCACATATCGGTGGGTCCACCCTGGAAGCTCAATACAATATTGGGGTTGATGTTTCAACCAAGCTCATTAACCTGATTGATGACGGAACCACGGTCGGCTCTCATACTGTGCCACCGCTCAACCTTCCAAAGCAAAAAAATGCCCATCGTATCTTGCACATCCATGAGAATAAACCCGGTGTACTTTCAGAGATCAACAATCTGCTTTCCGAAATGGACATCAATATCCTCGGGCAGTATCTGAAAACCAATGAGCATATCGGCTATGTAGTTCTTGATATAGATAAGGAATATGACGAGCGAATTCTTGAAGAGATGAACAAGGTGAAGCACACCATAAGAACCCGGATCTTGTACTGACCAATGGCTGGCAGCTGTTAGACTTCAGCTGGCAGCTGCTTTCACCAACCCTTTAAAAATGTTACGCTGCCGGGCTATTTGAATTAGATATTCAGGGTGCCACTGCACGCCAATCACAAAAGGATGTTCCTGATGTTCAATAGCCTGATAAACGTCCGTATTCAGCTCTTTGGCTGCTAACCGAATTCCTTCTCCGGGCTTATCAATAGCCTGGTTATGCAGAGCATTTACATTGCAAATATCAGTTTGAAGTAACTCACACAACTTTGTTCCGTCTTCTATCACAATTCTCTTTTTGGGGAATATGGACGATACCTGAGATTTCTCCGCATAAAATCCCCGAATATCCTGATGCAGTGTCCCATTGAAATACACATTCATAAGCTGCATTCCACGGCAAATTCCCAGTACCGGCATATTCCGTTCTATGGCTTCGGATATATATTTCAACTCCAGTTCATCCCGCTCCAGATCAACAGGAGAACGTTTGGTATGCTGAAAATAACGAGCTATCCAATACACCGGAAAGAATAAAATGGATAGTAACCATTCTATGATAGTGCGCTTATCACGGGCAAGTACAGCTCGTTCAATGCGCTGTTGGCCATATTTGAGAGGCTCCACATCAGCTCCTCCGCCAATGATCAATCCATCAATCTGATCTATACTCCGGGGCATACTCGTGTTAATTCGGAGTGGCTTGCCTCCGGCCAGGATCACGGACAATGCCGTAAAGAGCCAGGCTGCCTGACCTCCTTCATTTGGTCCTGTTACCCCAATTACCGGCTGTCTATCTAACATTGTTCACCCAACGGTCCATTAATTTGATCCATTTCTTCTTCATGCCGAACACCGATTTATCATCCATTTTTAAGAATGCGCGACAGTATTGCTCTAAACTTTTTTCATCATCCGCTAACTGCTCCACCAGTAGCCATCGATTCCATTCTTCCGCCAGCGACCATGTCTCATCTTCGATCGAGCAATTAGGCAATCGGTAATGAAACGTTGGACGGGCAGAGGTCAATTCCTCTTCAAGAAAACTTTGTGTGGTCTCTTTATCCATGAACATAAAAACAGGAAGAAGATCGAGAGGCCGGTTTCTTGAATTTTTAAATTGAAAATAATCCCTAATTAGCTTCTTCAGGTCCGGCTTATAGTCTTCACGCAAGATATACCTGATGTAATCCATTTCATATTCATTGATGTAAGGCGTGATCTTTCGCGACAAATCTATATTGGCATCCTTTCGGATCCACGCGTCCATCATAACATATGCTTTCAGATGACGAAGAACACTCTCCGCTGAAAGCTCAGGAACTTCGGGATTTAGGTGAAGCCCAAACGCATAGAAAAACGAACTGCCTGTTCCCTTGGCTTTCCACTCCCTGAGCTTTTCCACCAATATTTCCATTAGTGCTAACTTTGAGATCGGAATGGGCGGGGTGATGATCTCAAACGGAACCACGGTTGAGGCCATATCGCGAAGCGTGTCTTCGAGCTTGTCTTTGTTTTTAAGCTTATCAACATCCAGTCCAACCGACTTCAGCACCTTTTCATATTTCTTGTTCAGAAACAAACTGGCATCCAGCTCCAGGGAAAAATCACCAAATTCAGAATCTCTGACAGCATACTCATATCCGCTAATCTGCTCGACCTTTCCGCCATATAAACCGGAAGTCATTTCGGCGGCATCCTGCATCTCCACTCCGGTGAACTCAAATTCAAAGCCAACTGAGCGTTCTTCGCCATTCTGATTTTTTATTTTTGGGGGATTCTTAAAACTCACATTTATCCTTCATTCTTTGAAACACTTTAAACAGATGTGAGGTGAGATTCAATCCTGAATTTTTGATTTCCCACGAAAGCTCTAAAACACAAAATGGGAATAATATGAAGCCTGCTGAATTCACTTTAATATTCAGTATTCCTCTGATCAATGTTCGATATTCCACTCCTTTTATCTGTATTTTAGAAATTCATCATTAGAGTTCACAACCGTCTTATTATATGACCTACCTTTCCACCGAGAACCTTTCCAAGAATTTTGGGATCAAACCGCTTTTTGAAGACCTGACCTTTGGAATCTCTAAAGGAGATAAAACGGCCTTGATTGCCCCAAACGGAACCGGAAAATCAACCTTGCTTAAAATTTTGGCTGGAGAAATGGAGCAGGATTCCGGCAAGGTGATGATCCAAAAAGGCATTCAGGTTGGATTTTTACCCCAGGAACCGAAGATGGATGAGAGCATGACCATCAGTCAATTTATTGCTCATGGGAATTCTGAAAAGATCCGGATCGTACAGCAATATGATAAAGCCGTTCACGAGCAGGCTGAGAATTTCAACCCGCAAACCCAGCAACAGTTTGAGAAGGCATCGGCCGCTATGGATGCCGCCGAAGCATGGGACGTGGAACAACAAATGGAGCAGATCTTAAGCGTTCTGAATATTCACGATCTTGGTCAGTCCATTGCCTCGTTGTCAGGCGGAGAGCGAAAGCGTGTGGCCCTGGCTTTTGTACTGCTGGATGAACCCGACCTGCTGATCCTGGATGAGCCTACCAACCACCTGGATGTGGAGATGATCGAATGGCTGGAGCAATATCTCGCTAAAAGCGCCATGACCTTACTAATGGTTACTCACGATCGCTATTTCCTGGATCGGGTGTGTAATCACATTCTGGAACTGGATTATGGCAAGCTCTATCACCACAAAGGAAATTACGAATACTACCTGCAAAAGAAAGCCGAACGGGAAGAAGTAGAGGCTACCGAGATCGCTAAAGCCGGCAAGCTGATGAAAAAGGAGCTGGAGTGGATGCGCCGGGGCCCCAAGGCACGAACCACAAAATCGAAGTCCCGTATTAAAACATTTTATGAGACCAAAGACAAAGCTGCCTCTGCCCGTGAAGAAGAGGAATTACAGCTGGATGTGAATATGAGCCGGATGGGCGGCAAGATCCTTGAACTCAAGAACATCTCCAAGGCTTTTGATGATACTGTGATCCTGGATGAGTTCAGCTACCAGTTTGTTAAGGGTGAACGCATCGGAATTCTTGGTAAGAACGGGGTTGGGAAAAGTACCTTCCTTAAAGTGTTGATGGGAGAGGAACCCGCCGATTCCGGTGAAATTGAAACCGGAGAAACCATCGTGTATGGGCATTACCAACAGCAGGGAATTGAAATAGACGGAAGCAAACGTGTGATTGAGGTGATCAAGGAAGTGGCTGAAGTTATTGAAGTGGCCAATGGCGATAAGATCACCGCTTCCCAGTTCCTCGAACATTTTATGTTCCCCGGAAAAATGCAGTACACCCCGGTCGAAAAATTAAGCGGAGGTGAAAAGCGCCGGTTGGGTTTGATGATGATACTAATCAAAAACCCAAATTTTTTAATACTGGATGAGCCGACCAATGACCTCGACCTTCTCACCCTCAACAAACTGGAAGATTTTCTGCAAAATTTTAGCGGCTGCCTGATCATCGTATCTCATGATCGCTTTTTTATGGACAAACTCGTTGATCATTACTTTGTGTTTGAAGGTCAGGGCGAGATCAAGGATTTTCATGGGACCTATGATGAGTATCGGGAGGAGATGCTGGCAAGGATGTCCTCATCCCAACAAAAGGAAAGTCCAAAATCGGAAAAAAAGACCGGGGGAAAATCTGCTTCACAAAAAAATGAGCCTGACAAGCTAAGCTTTACCGAACGCAGGGAATACAACAAGCTGGAAAAGGAGATCTCTGAATTGGAGAAAAAGAAATCTAAGCTTGAAGAAGAAATGAGCTCCGGCGACCTGGAATACGGTAAATTAAATGAGCTGTCTCAAGAGTTTGAAAAGCTAAAAAAAGAGATTGAAGAGAA
Source organism: Gracilimonas sp. (assembly GCA_022450045.1). Lineage (GTDB taxonomy): Bacteria > Bacteroidota > Rhodothermia > Balneolales > Balneolaceae > Gracilimonas. The sequence continues at coordinate 12,877 of JAKURD010000003.1, forward strand.
AGAATTGATGTGGCTGGAAATGGCAGAGCGGGCGTGATTATCAGTTCTGTGTTTACGAAACAATATTTCTTTTCTCATCTGTTAATATTTGATACTGCTAATTCTTAAATCACACATCATGGATACACAAAGTAATCGCGGGCTTACCATTATTGGAGGTGCCATTTTTCTGGGACTTGTGGCGTTTGGGTTTCTACTCAGCAATGCTGCCATCACTTTTAAAGAATATGAGCGAACGGTTACGGAAAAAGGCCTTTCCGAACAAGAGCATCTCGCGGATGTTGTGATCTGGCCCATCCAGTTTTCTGAGGCAAGTAATCGCCTCGAAAACATCTATACCTCTCTGGAAAGCAGTGCGCAAAAAGTGCATACATTTCTCACTGAAAACGGATTTAAAGAAGATGAGATCTCTATCTCTGCGCCTCTTGTAACCGACAAATCTGCGCAACGTTATGGCGGGAGCAACGATTCCGAGTTTCGCTATGTGGCAACTCAAACCGTTACGGTATATTCTGAGAAAGTCGAAGAAGTTCGGTTGGTCATGACCCAACTCGCCGATCTTGGAAAACAGGGAATTACATTGAGCGGGGATGAATACCAAAATCGTACCGAGTATTTATTCAACAGCCTGAATGAGATCAAGCCGCAAATGATCGAGGACGCTACAAAGGAAGCACGGGCGGTAGCCGAGAAGTTTGCAGAAGATTCAAACAGCGAGCTTGGTAAGGTCAAGACAGCCTATCAGGGTCAATTCAGTATCTCCCCTCAAGATAATAACAATCCGCATATCAAGAATATTCGGGTGGTTTCTACTGTGGTATATTATTTGTCGAATTGATTTGAGCTGTCGGTTTTAGACAGCTTTAGTTTATCCTCTTAAAAAATCTGATATCATGCTTTTGTACCTGGGCTTGGGCTGTGCTCATCCAACAATAGCCTGCCCCTGCGATCATCCGCCATATCCGTGTCATTCGTGTTTCATCTTCAACGCTATTCCATTGTGAAGTGAAACCAAATCCCGTTATCTTTATCAAAAATTCAGCCTAAAAATTTTATCATCATGCCAACCGTAAAATTATTGAAAATTGCTCATGGCCGCAGTGGCGACAAAGGAAATGGAAGTAATGTAGGTATCATTGCCCGCCACCCCGAGATCTACCCGTTCCTTAAAAAAAATCTCACCGCAACTCGTGTTAAAGAACATATGAAGCATGTTTGCAAAGGCGATGTAGAGCGTTATGAATTGCCCAATATCGGTGCCCTGAATTTCATGCTAAATGAAAGTTTGGGCGGAGGCGGAACCGTATCTCTAAAACTGGATGCACAGGGCAAAACCCATGCATCGCAGGTCTTACGTATGGATATTGACGTACCTGAAAACCTATTGAAATTGTTGAAAAATTAATTCTCCTTTTTGCTATTCAAGTCGGCTCGTTTTTAGTTACTACTTATTTGAATTTTCAAATAGATAAAACAGTTTGTATCTGTTATAATATTCGTCCTGAATTTTAACTTTGTACTTAAAAACTAAAAAGCGTTGTTCTACCGGCTGCTATCATTAAACTGGCGCATTTTCATCTCCAATCTGAATCGCTTTCAGCTGTTGCTTACGATCGGGTATATCCTTTTTTTGGGGATCATGCTGGTAAACTTGATCGGAACTGCCATAGTCGTAGTATTGATGGACAGCGATCCCTGGATGCAAGTTCAGCTTCCCTGGCTAACTCCCGATATCTACTCTTTTATACTGCTTGTGTTTGGGAATGCGTATTGGGTAATGCATTTCTCATTTACCAACATGCGTCTTCTGAACATTGAGGAAAACCGGAAACTACTGGGTTTTGGCTTTCCATTGGATCGTCTTGCTAAATATCTGACCCTCATCGGCTTTTGTCACCCGGTGAATATTATCTACAACTTCACCTGGCTGGTCTTTTTATTGATTCAGGTTGATTATGCTTTCCAGATTCCGGTTGCCATTGCGGCGGTTGCCTTGAATTACGTGATTATTTATTCCATCAAGCACCGGTTCATTCGGGTAGTGGAGAAACGATTTATTGCCGTAGTGATCGGTTTTTTTATACTGATCTTCGGTTTATTTCAGATGATCTCTCTTTTTGCCTCCAACTCCAGCAGGATCTTTGCTGAATTCTTCCCCCAGGTTGAAAAAGTAAATGCATTTCTTTCATGGCTGCCCGGAGGCATGCTCATTCAAACAGTAACAATCTATTATGGGTGGATGAACGCCGCCATCATTTTCTTCTTTTCCGTGCTGTTGGTTGGGCTTACTGTAATTGACCACTTTAACAAAACAAAACAAGGGTTGCTTAATCCGGGTCTTAAAAAAGCCGAAGAGGAAAGCAGTACCCTGTGGAAAGTTTTGAGAAAAGTAATGGGGAGAAACGCGGGTAAGTATTATTTCTATGTGATGAAACATCCATACAACCGACTTCAGGTTTTAACACTTACCATCATTCCGATCGTCTATGTTCCCCTGCTGATGAATGTCGAATTTGAATTGGCCAGAACTATTCTAATTCCAACCATTCTTGCAGGTATTCCGGTTGCCTTACTGGCAATGGGTATGGCCAATATGTATGGATATGAGAACCGGGAGTTTTTACTTCACCTCCAGTTTCCCATCAACCTTGAAAAGCAGCTTAAGGAACGTTTTTTAGGGGTGATCATACTTCCGTTACTCGTCTTTTATCTGATCACTGTTTTCGAGCTGCTTATGATTCCTGAAATCGGCTCACCCCTTCAGATCTTCATTGCAAATACATTCTTTTTCCTGATGTTCATGCTTCTGTTTGTATGGAGTTCTTACTTTCAATATCAGAAAGCCACGTATTCTTCTTTCAGTTATAAGCATCCCATCATCCCTCAAAAAGTTACATTTGCCATTTCATTTCTCATATTTTCTATGGGATATTTGGTCTTTGTGCCATTGAACGGTCTCGAGTGGTATCGCCTTACCATCATGAGTACGGTTATTGTTATCATGGCAATCTACTTGTGGCAACACATGGATGTTTTGGTTAACCTTTTTAAAAACCGTGTATTAATGAGATTATGGAACGAGCTGTAGAAATCAACAAACTGATAAAACGTTATGAAGGAGAGCCGGTCTTGAAAGGCCTGGATCTTGACATTCCCAAAGGCACTATTTTTGGACTGATAGGCCCCAATGGAGCGGGCAAGAGTACGCTTATTGGAGTATTAACCGGTTTATTAAGTTTTGAGGAGGGTGATATAAAAATCCATGGAATGGAACTTAATACCAAGAATGAGCTCAAGATCAAACGGTTGACAGCTTCTGTGCTGCAGCCTCCCCTTTTGTTTGAGCAATTCAGCAGCCTGGAGTTCATAGAATATATCTGCGAGATCTATGAAGTTGAAAAAGAGGGACTTATCGAAAAGGCCTATTCCCTCATGGATTATTTTGATATCAAGGATTTTGCCAAAATAAAAGTGAATAAACTTTCCTCAGGCAGCCGCAAAAAATTAGCTTTTGTAACAGCTGTCTTACTTGAACCGAAGCTCCTTTTATTGGATGAGCCTTTTGAGTCGGTGGATGTAATTTCCATCGAACGCATGAAAAATGTGATCCGCCGCCTTAAAAACAAGGGAGTTACCATCATTGTAACCAGTCATATTCTGGAAGTAGTTGAGAACCTTTGTGATGACATTGCCATTCTGCATAACGGGAAGATCAAAGCTTACCTCGATTCCATCAGCCGAAAGGAGCTTCAAAAAGATTCCAGCCTGCACGAGATCTTTGAAAAGTTTGTGGAAGTAGAGAAAAAAGACCAGATCGTGGAGTGGCTTTAAATTAAAAATTGCTCTGATCATTTCACCAATTCCGTCAAATATCGTATAATCCATGAGGATAGTAGGTTAGTCAACAAAAATAGATGGGTGTATTATATGAAAACTGCGATCAGTTTTGTTGTTTGGGTATTATTTTGTTCTACGATGGTAATGGCACAGGATCGTCCCGATCCGAATAAGCCTCAGGGCACTAATCTTGAAGTACCTGAAGGCTGGGAGGTTCGATTAGACCATGAAATGGAAGGTGTGGCCATAAGCTCAAAGCCGGCTTCCGCTGATATTTATTTTGTCAATATGACTCCCGGGTGGCACATTACAACGGGGCCCGCCGGTATATTCTATCATCCCGAAAACACAGCTTCCGGAGATTTTATCGTTAAGTCTGAGTTACACTTTTTTGATCCCGGCGACCGAAATCGAGAGGGATACGGCTTTTTTCTGGGGGGCTCTGATCTTAAGGGTGAGAATCAATCCTACATTTATTTCTTGCTTCGAAATACCGCCGAATTTTTAGTGAAACAGCGAACAGGTGAAGAAACCGAAGTACTGCAAAACTGGACTCCAAGCAGTGCCATCGTCAAATATGAAAGTGGAGTTACGGAAAACTCTTCGGTTATGAATACCTTAGAGGTAGCAGTTTTCGGTAATATTATTTCCTTCTCTATAAATGGTGAAGAAGTCGCCTCTATGAATTCATCAAAACTAACAACAGATGGCATTTTTGGCTTGAGGGTTAATCACAGTGTCAACCTGCATATCTCAGATCTGGGAATGGAGCAATAACTGAGCCTTTTTTATGATATAGTACGGGGCTGTAGATTTTAACGATTATTGGCAACACTAAAATTCATCAGCAAGCATTTCGCAGATCTCTTCAAGTAGCGCTTCCTGCTCTTTTGAAATAGAGTTTTTTGTGTTCGAATCGATATCTAACTGTCCTACAAATTCTTCCTCTTTCATAATGGGCACTACAATTTCTGATTTAACATCCACACTGCAAGCCAGGTAGTTATCTTCACTTTCCACATCCTGAGCAACAAAAGTTTCGTGACTCAAAGCAACCTGACCACAAATTCCACTTCCATATGGGATTCGTTTATGATGTGTGGCAGGCCCCACAAACGGACCAAGCACCAACTCTTCTTTTCCTTCCGGATCAGGCAAATAAAATCCTACCCAGCTAAAAGTCGATATTTCGTCTGCAAGTAGTTCACAAATAGCAAACAGCTTTTCATCGCGGGTCACATCCCGATCCAGGATCTCTTCTGCAGCTTCAATTAGTTGATCGTAAGAGGTAAGTTGGGCGGTATTCATATCAAAATAATTTTAAAATGGAATCAAAAATAAAATAATATCTGTAAACTAAAAGTTAAGCTTTGTTCAGACTAAAAAACACTCCTAAAATTTGATCAAAAGGTACGTATCTTATCGGCTGCTATGGAAGAATTCTTTAACGAAATAATACCCTTTTCTACCGTCTTTATGAGTGCCCTTGCTTTATTTGCTGCCAGCTTTTCGTCGTTATTCTCAGTGGTAAATCCTTTTGCGGCCATGCCCGTTTATATTTCACTTATGGAAGGAAATACCGATTCCGAAAAAACCCGCATTGCCCGAAAGGCAAGTACGTACATGTTCTTTGTACTCATCACCTTTTTACTGATCGGTACTTATATTCTTAGTTTTTTCGGCATCAGCCTGCCCGGTATTCAAATTGCGGGCGGGCTGGTCATTGTTCGCGCTGGTTTTTCGATGTTGAATCCTCAGGGTGGAGGAAAAAAGCTGACCAAAAAAGATCGGGAAGCTGCTATGGAAAAAGAAGATGTGTCATTTAGTCCGCTGGCCATGCCCCTGCTTTCAGGCCCCGGAAGTATTGCCGTAGTAATTGGTTTTGGATCTGAAGCGCAGGGAGTTACAGATTACCTTGTAAACGGAATAGCCGTTTTTGCAACTGCGTTACTGGCCTACCTCATTCTAAGAGTGTCTCCTAAATTGGTAAAATACATTGGGGCTACAGGGATGTCCGTTATCACCCGCATGATGGGATTTATTGTACTGGCAATTGGTGTTCAGTTTATCATTAATGGTATCTCTAAATTTTATGGAATCGGGTAAATGGATTTGAATATACTGCTGAATTATGATTCCTGGGCGAATTCCAGAATCTTTAGATCGTTGGGTCAGCTTCCTGAATCAAAAAAGAATAAGGTGATTCACTATAACCCTGAGCTCGATTATTGATAGCTTGAAAAATGCCTAAAAAGTCATCCCTTCGAAGGCAGGGATCTTATTATTGGCAGTAATTCAATCATAGATACGTAAGAAACAAGTGGATTTCGGGCATTCGCCGCGAAATGACCAGCTTGCCTATAATAGAACCTACTTTTTTAATCAAACTCAGATTATAAAAACTAAAAAGGCGAAATCTTCACAAACTCTGTGGAGGAGATCCTGGTTCATCTTACCATACACGGGCAACATCACCGGGCTCAAATTGCCATGCTTTTAAGGCAAGCAGGGCAAACACGCCCGCTACCGATTTCATCTTTTTTATTCGTACGATATAACAATTAAGCTGTCTATTCATTAGTTTCTTCGCTTAACGATAAATAAACGGATAAGACTCTGGTACAGATCGAAGAATTTCTTGCGGCATTTTCATCCTTTATGTGGGGATACCCACTCGTCTTTATGCTTGTTGGCGGAGGGCTCTTTTTCCTGATTTCTTCCGGTTTCACCCCCTTTCGCTTTTTCTTTCATGCAGTAGATCTGGTGCGTGGCAAATATGACAATCCTGATGATCCAGGTGATATCAACCACTTTGAAGCGCTTTCGACCGCACTGGCTTCTACCGTAGGAATGGGAAATATCAGTGGGGTTGCAGTTGCTATATTCATGGGCGGGCCCGGTGCTTTATTTTGGATGTGGATGAGTGCGATCGTTGGAATGGCTACTAAGTTTTTTACCTGTACGCTGTCTATCATGTATCGCGGAAAAGATACTGAGGGTAAAATTCAGGGCGGGCCAATGTATGTGATCCGTGAGGGCTTGAACAAAAAGTGGATGCCGCTGGCTTATTTATTTGCTTTTGCAGGGCTCTTTGGGCCCCTGCCAATTTTTCAAACCAATCAACTGGTACAAATTTTAAGGGACCTGATCTATATCCCAAATGGATTAGTGGAAGCTGACAGTGCTTTCACCGGAAATCTGTTAACCGGTATTGCTTTAGTTGGTTTAGTATCGCTGGTAATATTTGGTGGTATTACCAAAATTGGCAAAGTTGCTTCTAAATTGGTCCCTTCTATGGTTGTGATCTATGTGGTTTCGGTACTCTTTATCTTAGCCGTTCATATTGGAGACATTCCCTATTATTTAGGATTGATTGTAACTGACGCTTTTACCGGCAAAGCCGTGATGGGTGGTGCGGTTGGCCAATTAATAATAATAGGAGTTCAAAGAGCTGCATTTTCCAATGAAGCCGGAATTGGAACCGAATCGCTGGCTCACGGTGCCTCAAAAACTAAAGAGCCTGTTCGTGAAGGCTTAGTGGCTATGATGGAACCCGCCATCGATACCATCATTGTTTGTACTATGACAGCTCTTGCGATCCTTGTAACCGGAGTATGGCAAACAACCGAAGCCAATGGGGTAACGCTTACATTGAATGCCTTTAACGAAGCTCTTCCCGCTTTTGGAACCTATTTATTACTGATATCAGTATTTACCTTTAGTGTAAGCTCCATGCTTTCCTATTCTTATTATGGGACCAAATGTCTGGGCTTTATGATAGGTGCTGAGCGACAGCATTTGTATAATTATTTCTATGTATTTTCAATTATTTTTGGAGCCGTTGCTTCCCTGGATGCCGTAATAAATTTAATTGACGGGATGTTCGCTTTAATGGCCGTTCCCACAATGACTTCAGCACTCTTGTTATCACCTAAAGTCCGCAAAGCTTCCAAAAGCTATTTCAAAAGGGTTCGAAATGGTGAGTTTACGGAGTATCTAAAAAAATAAAGTTCATAACTATAGAAAAGGTGCGAAGGTAGGCAAGTTCTTAAATCGATCTTGAACCTTCGCACCTTTTTTTGTTGAATAATTTTGTCCTGTTAGTCAGGAAGCTATTATTCCTGTTTCCTAATCCACCCTTCTTGCACGAACTCCGAAATCTACATTATCCTCAATCCACCCAATAAAGCGATCTTGCTCTTCAAGCGGTTTGTTGGGAATGTAAATTGTAGAATCATTCCACGAGGTCATAACTTCGGCATCCTGAGTCCAAACCTTAACTCTTCGGCGGGGGACTTCTGTTTGCCAGCTCCTTCCTGTAGAGGCATCCGTATAAAGTAAACGAATGGTAATATTTCGTGAAAGCTTTTCGAGGGGAGAAAAGTCGAGGCTTCGGAAATCAGTAGCTCCGTCCTTAGTAATATCAGGAACTCCATCACTTAACATAACCACCGAAACCGGCCTTAAGATCAGGTTTTTATTCCTAATGGTTAAGGCTATTTGCTCAAAGAAAGCATTAAAATCGGTGAAGCGATTTTGCTGTTCTTTAGGGAATATTTCGTGAAGCTTTTCCTCTATTTCTTCTACACTTCTGTTGTCAAAAGTTTGAATGGGGTAAAAAGTCTTGGGATCATTGTTATCAGATCCACCGATAGAGCTAACAAATAACACATTCGGTTTTTCAAGTTCACCCACTCCATTCAAATGCGCATATATATATTGAGAAAGGAACTTCAGTGAATTATCAAAATGCCCGCTTTCAACATATGAACCACTTATATCTACCCCAATAAACAGTGAAAGACGCGGGTTGGGTTCATCAGAAGTTGTGCAGCCTGCAAGTACAAGCGCTCCAAATAACAATAGAAATCGTATTACTTTAATCATCATATAGTCTCTCATTCTTAATTTGCGTTTGCTGTTTTGCCGGAAGATAATTCCACTTTTTTCTCTTCACCGGTTTTCACTCCCCCGGTATTCGTAAGACTTTCCATATCTGTCAGCGGTAATTCAAACATGTGTTTTCCGGCCACCAAAAGGGTGCAAAAATTTATAGCAGAAGCTACTAATTGTAGTGGAGGCAACATAAAAGCTGCTATCAACTCATCTCCCTTTTCCTGTACCCAGTCAATATTTTCTTTGATCCCATTCATATATTCATCGGTATCAAATATTTGCGCCGAAAGCTTCCTGGAAGCTTTTGACGGTTCTTTACCTTTTTCACTGCTGATACTTTTGCCCTGGATAATGGCCATAATTGTAGGCGTTCCGTACGAGGCAAAGAGAAACCATGATAAACTTCGAATTCCAAACCAAACGAAAGTCGAAATGGCAAGAATACCGAATATACCTATCTGGAAATCTTCCGCGTACATTGCAAACCAAGGAATCAATGCATCCACAAACTCTCTGTATAAGAAGAGTACCTCTACCAATAAAACAATGATTTCAATAGCAGCGATACCGATGATCTGAGATATGTTTTTCTCCTTTATAGAGTCTATAAATGTCGAAAGCACGGCATAGCTACCCAGGACTATGAAAAAGAGAAAGGTAAATAGTGCTACCCTCATCAACGTAACATCAATAGTCTCTCCGGTAATATTTGAAAGCGTATCTAATACAAGAGGTGTAGTTACATAAGTGAATATGGTAGCCTCAATCAACACCCAAAATATGGTTAGAAAAACGGCGATCAATGGAATTGAAGAACCAGTAACTTTTTTTCCGGCTGTTCCAAGCAGGCGAAATGGCATCAGCAAGATTGTTTGCAATACCGCCATCACCCCGAGAACTAACATCTTTATCATTCCCAATAAATAGACCACCAGGTAGAAAAAGAAATTGGCCAATCCTGCCCAGAAATAGGCGATAGATTTCCCAAGATCCCACCATGTGGCAAATAAAGAGAGGGTATATTCCTTCCGGTTATGCCTGAATATAATGGACAAAACTGTTGGTATAGTAGCCCACGCCCCTAAAATAAAAGTCAGAACAGGTAATAATAAAAATACCCGTTTTAATGACATAGCCCATATTGGGTCGCTTGCTGCCCATGCAAAAGCCATAAATTCTTCCTGGAAATAGGTAGGAAAAAGCAGTATTGAAAGAGCAATCTTTGCTATAGTACTTGTATCATTATTCATATTGGTCAATTTTAGTTACAAATAAATCAGGTATAACTTAGTTTTCCCGAAATTGTTCGTCAGCTTTTAGTTCGTTGCTATAGAGTAAAAGCATTTTCAAGAGCTTTTGTTACATTTTCTAATCTTTGTAAAAATTATATGTCTCTAACATTTTGTAGCTAAATGACTTATAAGAATGGGAATTTTCGCTCTTTTAAACTCTTTCCTGATTTACTTCTTTAGATCTGCCGCCGTAAACCCTGATAAACTTTAACATTTTTCTTATCGCTTCATCTTTCGGATATTCTCTTTGTTACTTATATAATGATTCAACATTTATAACCCTCAAATTTATACCCAACATGAAGCGAGCGATACTATTCCTGCTAATGGCTTTTGTTTCTGCTCAAGCCATAGCTCAACTGCCTTCCTTATCGGAAAAAACAGAAGGACTCACTAAAACTGAGGGTTTTTTTGATTATTACTATGATGAAGCCAAAGACCAACTCTGGCTGGAGATCGACATGCTGGATGCAGAATTTATTTATGTGAACTCATTAGCTGCCGGAATTGGGTCTAATGATATTGGATTAGACCGGGGACAGCTCGGCGATACCCGCATTGTCTATTTTGAGCGCCGCGGACCAAAAGTGCTGATGGTTCAGCCGAACTACGGCTTTCGCGCGGAGACCGATAATGAGCTGGAAAAGAAATCCGTTCGGGAAGCCTTTGCCTCATCTGTAATAGCAGGATTTGAAATTGCAGCAGAGGAAGATGGAAAAATTCTCATAAATATGACCGACTTCCTGCTTAGAGATGCACATGGGGTAACAAGCACTTTACAGCGTTCCAATCAGGGTTCTTTTAGCTTAGATAAAAATCGTTCTGCATTGTATAAGGAAGCCATCATGAACTTCCCTAAAAATACTGAATTTGAAGCCCTTCTGACTTTTACAGGCAATAATCCCGGTGGTTATGTTCGGTCAGTCACTCCAACTCCTGAAGCCATCACCGTTCGTCAGCATCATTCTTTTGTAGAACTTCCGGATGATGGATATGAAAAAAGAGAATATGATCCCCGCGCCGGATATTTCGGAATTAGCTATCAGGATTATGGAACCCCCATTGATGAGCCGCTCATAAAACGTTTCATTTCCCGGCACAGACTCGAGAAGAAAAACCCCGAAGCGGAAATGAGCGAGCCTATTGAACCGATCGTCTATTATCTGGATAACGGAACTCCCGAGCCGGTCAGAAGTGCGCTTCTGGATGGTGCACGCTGGTGGAATGAAGCTTTTGAAGCGGCCGGATATAAGGATGCTTTTATTGTGAAGGTACTTCCAGAAGATGCTCACCCGCTGGATGTTCGCTACAATGTAATTCAGTGGATCCATCGCTCAACACGGGGATGGTCGTACGGTTCTTCGGTTCGTGACCCGCGTACCGGTGAGATCATCAAAGGACATGTATCGCTCGGTTCACTTCGTGTACGTCAGGACTTCCTGATCGCGGAAGGACTGCTGGCACCCTACGCCGATGAATCCGAAGAAAATTCGATGATGCAGGAAATGGCCCTGGCAAGAATCCGTCAGCTTTCAGCTCATGAAATTGGCCATACCATAGGTATCGCCCATAACTTTGCTGCCAGTATAACCAATGATGCTTCGGTGATGGATTACCCACACCCCCAGCCAACAATTGTGAATGGTGAGATTGACCTTTCAAGCCCCTATGATGTTGGGATCGGAGAATGGGATAAAATGGCGGTTGCTTACGGTTATCAGGATTTTCCTGAGGGAACAGATGAAGGGGCTGCATTAAATAAAATACTAAACGAAGCGTATGATTCGGGGTTGAAATATATCTCCGATCAGGATGCCCGTCCGCAAAGCGGCGCTCATCCAGATGCACATTTGTGGGAATTCGGGGATGATCCGGTTGCGCAGCTTCCCAAGATCATGGAGATCCGAGAAACCGCCCTGGAAAATTTCGGAGAAGCCAATTTAGAAACCGGTCGGCCTTTAGCTGAACTACAGGATGTACTCGTTCCGATCTATCTCTTCCATCGATATCAAGTGGAAGCAACTGTAAAGTTGATCGGCGGACTCGATTACACTTACAAAGTGAAGGGCGATAATCAGTCCTATCCCGAAATTGTTGCCAAAGCTACACAAGAAAAAGCACTGAATGAAATGCTTGCAACTATTTCCCCGGAAGCATTGGCTCTGCCTGAAAATCTACTGGAGATCATTCCTCCCCGCCCTGCTGGGTTAGGTTACTCCCGTGAATTATTTAGCGGGAACACCGGACCTGCTTTAGATGCCCTGGGAATTGCTGAAACAGCGGCTGACCTTTCGGTTAGTTTGATTCTTAATCCTGATCGTGCTAATCGACTGGTAGAATATTCAGCCCGGGAAGGAAATTTGAGTTTGGAAAATGTGATCGACCGGCTCATCAGTGTTTCATGGAATCGAAATACAAATAACAGTTACAATGGCACTATTCAACGTGTAGTAAATCATGTGGTGTTGAAGAATATGATCGAACTGGCCGCATCAAATAATGCCAACCCCGTTACCAAAGCCATTATGCATAAAAAGCTCATGGAGCTTCAGTCCAGTCTTTCACAGAACAACGATGCCGACAGTCAGTATGGCGCACATCTGATTGCGCAGTTTTTCACTAATCCGGAAGATTTCGAAGTTGAAAGCGCTCCTTCGCCTCCACCTGGATCTCCGATTGGAAGTGATTACATGATATATTGTGAGTTTTAATTAAAGTGTTTAAGTGCGATAGTGTTACGGTGTCGCACGAAATAATTATGCGTGTACTTCCACCTGAAAATCTCCTCGAAGCCTATGCCCAGGGAATCTTCCCTATGGCGGAAAGCAAGGATGCTGACAATGTGGATTGGTACACTGCCCGAAAACGAGGCATTATTCCAATCGGAAAATTTCACACTTCGGATAATCTTGCCCGAATTATTAGGCAGAAAAGATTTGAGGTTCGGGTAAATCATAACTTCCGGGAAGTGGTAACCCAATGTGCCAACCGGGAATCTACCTGGATCAACGATCTGATCATTAATTCCTACGACGTTTTGAATCAGCATGGGAATGCCTTTAGTGTAGAATGTTATAGGGATGAAAAGTTAGTAGGCGGACTATATGGGGTGAAATTAAAGAGTGCTTTTTTTGGTGAGAGCATGTTCAAAAAGGAGAAATGGGCGGATAAAACAGCACTCTATTATTGCCATGAGATCTTACAAAAGAATAGTTTTCTTCTTTGGGACACTCAGTTCTACACCGATCATTTGGCCCAATTCGGCTGTGTTGAAATAGATGCATCTGAATACGAGCAAATGCTGGATAAAGCGCTGAAAAAGGATTGTGAGTTTGTTTTTTAGTGTTACGGTGCGCACATGTTATGTTGTTAAAGTTTGACCAAAAAAACTATAACACCGTAACGTAATACGTTAACACCTTCGCACTGTGTAACACATAAAAAAGCCGCCCCGGAGTATGAATCTTTGATTCTCATCTGAAGCAGCTTTTTGGATAGGATACTAATTACACTTTAATATTCAGTAATAGTTACAGCATTTATGGCTTCTTCCCTAGAAATTTGTCCACGGTCGAGCTGGTCGAGTGTAGATTTTTTGAGTTGGAAATTAACTTGTGTCGGCACGATATTACTATGATCTGAGATGTTTGTTGTGACAATCAAGAATTGATCACTTGTCAGGGAATTTAAGGTTCTGCCATAATCAACTAAATACTGCTTCATTTGATCTATTAAGTTCTGGTATTCAGTTTTAAGCGTGCTTTCGCGTTTCTCTCTTGCTTCTTGAACTTTCCGTGCTGATTCTTCTGCCTCATCAGAATTGGCTTCCCCAAAACCTGCTATGGCTCCAAAAGTAAAAGAGTGAAGTCCATGTCCCCGATGCATATCAAGAGTATAGTGCACACCAAATCCATCTATGCTTATATAGGACAAAGAATTTGTATTAATAAGATGAAATGAATCTCCATCTCCTTCTTCAAAAGCCGTCTTCAAAATATTCTCCATCACTTCCAGATCTAATCGCTGTTTTTCTTCTTTTCCTTGTTTGGAGATAGACAGGCGACCCGCAAAATTATCTGAAGACAGGCTTCCGTTCTTGAGAGCCATCAAATCTTTTGCTTTTGCAGAAACTGTAATAACCGGAATCTGATTAAACTCCTCCTTAGCTTTAGATTCTCCGGATAGATTAAATACCCTTAGCCGGGGAGCATTCTCATTTCTCTTTCCATAAACAATGGTTACCTGTTCTTCTTCTTTAAGCTGACCAATGGTTGGAGCATAATCTCTAAGAAAGTCTGTAATTCTGTTAATCACTGATCCCTCAGAAACCTGAGTATCACCTTCATTTTTATCCGAATCATAATAAAAAGTGATACCGGATTCCTCCTCATTTTTAACCACCGAAATAGAAGATATGTTACCTGAAATCAGGTAGGGAACTTTAAATATGACCCCATATCCGGGAATATAATTCCCGGATACCTGATTAGAGCTGCTACTAAAAGGGCTGAATACTACATTTCCTGAAATTCTTCTTACTTCTAAACCGCTGTTAGAACCGGAAGCTGTATTTGTTGTTTTAGCCTCGATCTTAAAAAGCTCATTCAAAATACTTTCCATGATCCTGATATCCCGATTCATTCGGTTAGCGTCAAAATCCTGAGCGAGGGAAAGGGGAGACAGCAAAAGCGCCATCAATCCGATGAGTAGTGTGTGTTTCAATGTTTTCATAATGTATTCCTGTATAAATTTAATTTCTGGTGCTTACCGTTTGTATGAGTTCGCCTAAAACCTGGTCTGTCTGTCTGAATCGATCGTAATATGTTTCTTCCATGTTATAAAGTCCCGAGCTAATCATTTGTAAATCAGATTGCCGCTGCTGTTCGATGTAATCCGCAAAGTTAACCAGTGTTTTTTCTATGCGGTTTTCTTGCTGTTGTTGTGCTTGCTGAATCGCATCAGAAATCATAACGGCATTATCTTCTCTGACTTGCTGAAGAAGCATTTCTACCTGATGTGGAGTAAATCCCTGTTGTATAATTTCTTGTTTTTCTCCGAAGGTCAGGTTAAAACCACCATCACCCACGGATATATTCATTTTGGTAAAAGCTCCCATCACCACAAAGAGGATCAGTAAAGAGGCTATAGCAAAACCCGCACGAGCAAATCCGCTTGCAGGCAGCCAGCTTTCGATCATCTCATTCCACCAATCCTGAAATCCGGATCTTTCCGGTTCCACCATCACGAGTTGTTCGGCGGGGTTTTGAACCGGAAGATGCTGAAGCATGCTTCTCACATCCCCAAGTTCGTCCAGTTCTTTCTTCAACCCCGGATTATGGGATAAATATGCTTCTAATTCTTTTCGTTGATCTTGCTCCAGTTCATCATACAGATAATCCATGAAGAGCAATCGGGCGGTTTCTTTATTCATAATCAAACACCTCTTTGTTGATATTCCAGGAGTCGAACGTTTTCTTTAGTGCGTTCAACCCGTAATACAATCTTGACTTTACTGTGTTTTCGGGTTCATCTAAAATTTCGGCTATCTCTCTGAAGGTCAGGCCTTCATATTCTTTCATGATCACTACCACGCGCTGATCTACCGGCAGCTGAAGGAGCGCTTTATGAAGCAGCACCAATCCTTCATTTCTTAATACCGTCCCATCAGCGGGAGTGGCGTTT
This sequence comes from Gracilimonas sp., assembly GCA_022450045.1. GTDB lineage: Bacteria > Bacteroidota > Rhodothermia > Balneolales > Balneolaceae > Gracilimonas. The sequence continues at coordinate 28,584 of JAKURD010000003.1, forward strand.
TCGGTTTGCGGGGCAACTTTAAGCGCTTCGTAAGAAGTCGCCCGTCTTCGCCCTGCTCGTTTCAATTCATCGAGGCACAAATTGTTGGCGATGGTATAGATCCATGAGCCGAATTTGTTTACATCCTCCAGCGTATCCAGCTTTTGATACGCTTTGATGAAGGTTTTCTGGGTGATCTCGGTAGCGTCATCACTGCTTGCAAAAAACCGATACGCAAAGTGATGGATGCGATCTTGCCATCGCGCCACCAGCTTGTTGAAAGCCCGGTGATTTCCACCACGAAAATCCTGTACCAGTTGTGCGTCTTCCATGTTGTCGTTTTGTCGAGATCCCGAGTTTATTCTGAGAGTAAGACGAGGCAAGGTTGAAGATAGTTTTAAAAGAAGTGAAAGTTGAGAGTTGAAAATTGATAGGGTGATAAAGTCGGGTAAAAATAACCCAGAGGTAAGGCAATTTTGAGCGAATAGTGCAAGCGTCCGCTTGTGCGGCGTTGAATTAGGGAAGGAGTTAATGGCTATAGCCTATAAAAGCACGTTTAGGTTAATACTTGAACGAGTTTGAGCAAAATCACTTTATCAACTTTTCTTCTGCAAGGAACCGCCTCAAGGTTGTGCAGACCATTGGAGGTCATAGTGTAGTTCTTGAGGCAGAGCCTCTGACAGACTTTACAGAGCGAAGCACTGTAACGAGTTTAAATGCTCTGCTATTATCGGTACTGAATGTGGATTCACGGCTGGTGCTGGGAACCATCCTGCGCTGGAGTATAGGCAAGGAGCAGGTCAGCGCACTATTTGCCGACATTCTGTGCCGTTACAGCCTATCGCTGCCGGAATTAGTTACGGTTCGAAGCGATAATGGCAGCCAGTTTGTGGCCAGGATGCTGCGGGAGTTTTTGGCCGAAATGAAGCTGAATCAGGAATTTACCCGGCTGGCACCCCCCAGCAGAACGGGCACATAGAAGCCTGGCACAGCATAGTTGAACGCAGCATCTGCCAACGGTTGGAGTTGAAGGATTTATCTGATGGGTAAACAACGGTGAAGGAGTTTGTGAACTTTTGTAACACCGCGCGAATCCATTAAGGGATCGCCTACAAGAGTCCCATACAGTATCTAAAGGAAAAAGGAATTGATCTTTATCAGACCAATGACGAAACTTAACTAAAATGTGAACTCTCTTAAGTAGAATACTTATCCAGTTAATAGGGGTTAGACCACTTGTTGCATAAAACAATTCTCAAAACAATGCTGGAGATTATAAAAATTAATTCGGCTTTTCTTAAAAAATACAATCTATCTTTCGCTGAAGGAGCTATATTAAGTGTCTTAAATCAGGGAGGTTTTTTCCTTAGGGATGAAATAAAAGAGCTTCTCCCTATTCTTGGATATAAAAAAGATACTTTTCAACGAAAGCTAAACAAATTATTAAACGAACAATTTATCTTATTTGAAGAGTTTTCAGATGAGGAAGTATATAAAATGCTTAAGAAGGGGGACTTTTCAGAAGGAGAATGTCATTTTTGCGGATGTAATAATGTAAGGTTACACCAGCATCACTATCCGATAAGAAATAAGGATGGAGGTACAAATACGATTGATGTTTGTCCCAACTGTCATTCACAATTTCATAATTATTCTGATTATGAAAGAAAATATAGCTTTAATGAGACGTTCAAAAAACAGTGGAATTATTCAGAAATAGAATTAAAGCAATTCAAGAATAAATAATCGGATTTTTAAGCAGGATAAAAGTAAGACCAAGCCCACTTTTTCAACTCTCAACTATCAACAAAATAATTATCCACAAAGCTGTTGATAAGCCTGAAAAGATGCCGTATTTTTACAGGCTCTGTAATTGGCGGAGAAAAATCGATATAATACCATGTTTGAAGATTTATCCTCAAAATTAGACAAAGCATTTCAATCCCTTAAGGGGGAAGCACGCATCACCGATGTGAATATTGCGGAGACAGTCCGTGAAATTCGCCGTGCATTGCTGGATGCTGACGTTAATTATGAGGTTGCCCGCCAGTTTACAGATGACATTAAAGAGCAGGTGCTCGGTTCCGATGTACTCACCAGTGTTAATCCCGGCCAACAGTTCACAAAAATTGTGCACGATAAGCTGGTTGAAACATTCGGTGGTGAACGGGTCGATATCGCACAGGCTCACACCCCACCTACCGTAATTCTTATAGCTGGACTTCAGGGTTCGGGTAAAACTACCTTCGTTGGTAAATTAGCCCGACACTTAAAACAGGAGCATAAAAGGAATCCTCTTCTTGCTGCCGCCGATGTTTATCGCCCTGCCGCTGTTGACCAGCTTAAGACACTCGCATCTCAAATTGATGTTCCGGTGTATTCCATCGAACAGAAAGATGCCGTTCGCGTTGCCAAAGAAGCCGTTTCCATGGCTAAAAGTTTGGCACTCGACACGGTTATTATTGATACTGCTGGTCGTTTACATGTAGATGAGGATATGATGAATGAGGTTGCGGAAATTAAGAAGGCCGTAAACCCTCATGAGATCCTGTTTGTAGTCGATTCCATGACCGGACAGGATGCTGTAAATACAGCCAAAGAATTCAACGATCGTATCGATTTCGACGGTGTGGTTTTAACCAAACTGGATGGTGACACCCGCGGTGGTGCTGCCCTTTCCATTAAAACCGTTGTAAATAAACCCATCAAATTTGTGAGTACCGGCGAGAAGCTGGATGCTCTGTCTCCTTTTTATCCCGACCGAATGGCCCAGCGTATTCTGGGCATGGGAGATGTGGTTTCGTTTGTTGAAAAAGCTCAAAAGGAATTTGACGAGAAAGAAGCTGAAAAACTTCAAAAGAAAATTAAGTCGGACAGTTTCGACTTAAACGACTTTCTCGAACAAATTCAAAAGATCAAGAAAATGGGAGACTTCTCTGATCTTGTTTCTATGATACCCGGCGCCAGCAAAGCATTGGATGATAACGAGATCGATGATGATGCATTCAAACCGATTGAAGCTATAATCTTATCAATGACGCCGGAGGAGCGTCAGAATCCCGAGCTATTGAATGGAAGCCGAAGACGGCGTATAGCACAAGGTTCTGGCACCAAAGTTCATGAGATCAATCAACTCATGAAGCAGTTCGAACAAATGAAAAAAATGATGAAGACCATGTCAAAAATGGGTAAAGCCGGACGTGCTCTTCAAGGACTGAAAAATCTGCCAATCGGCCGATAAGAACTTATAATTTAAACACACATATTGGAGAACATCATTGTTAAGAATCAGATTACAACGTAAAGGACGTAAGAAACGCCCGATCTGGCATATCGTAGTAGCCGAAAGACATGAAGCCCGCGATGGCCGAATCGTAGAACGTGTTGGTCGTTATGACAACGTAACCGAAAAGAAAGAAGTGGTCTTAAATGAAGACCGTATTCTGTATTGGTTAGATACCGGTGCACAGCCTACCGATACGGTAAGAAAAATTCTTCGGAGAGAAGGAGTTCTTTACAAGCGCCACCTCGTGAACTGGGGTAAGAGCGAAGAAGAAGTTGAAAAAGCACTGGCCGAATGGAAAGAATACAGAGACTCCAAAAATGAAGACTCAGCCAGCCGCAAAGAAGACTATAAAGCCATTCTTGCTGCTGAAGAGAAAGAATATAAAGAACAGCTCCAGAAAAAAGCTAAACAAGCTGCTGCTGAAGTAGAAGCTGAAAAAGCTGCTGCCGAAGCCGAAAAAGAAGACGATGCTCCTAAATCAGACGCAGATAAGATCGAAGAAGCGTTAGAAAACGCTGACACTGCGGAAGAATCGGTAGAAGAAACTGCTGCCGCTGAAGAAGCTGCCGTTGAGGAAACTCAGGAAGAATCGGCTGAAAAGCCTGTCGTTGAAACCGAAGCTGCTGGAGAAGTAGTGGAAGAAGAAGATGTGGCTGCTCCTGAAGAGCCTACAGCAAAAGAAGCAGCAGAAGCTGTTGAAGAAAATGTTGCTGAAGCTGACCAAGAGCCTGAAGTTGAAGACGCGAAAGAAGAAACCAAAGAGGAAGCTCCTGCTGAAGAAGAGAAGGAAGAAAAAGCAGAAGAGTCCTCAGATCAGGTTTCAACTGATATGACTGCAAAAGAAGCTATTGATCACATCAATAACACAGACCTTGCAGATCTAAAAGGATTTGTACCAGACGATGAGGACCGTGTTACGGTTCAGCGTGCCTGGGATAGCAAACAAGAAGGATAATTTAACTATCCGGCGCCTATGAATCGGGACGCCAATACACCGGGCTTTATTCAGGTGGGACATGTATTACGTTCCCATGGACTTGAGGGCGAACTCAAAGTTTTCTTTGATGTGAGTGATCCTCAGGAAATTGAAGACCTGAAGCTCGTTTATTTGCGAAACGATCGGGGCGACTTTTATCCCGCCCGCATAACGGATATGCGGGTTGAGGGAAAAAGAAATGATATTTCGTTCTTTGTACAATTTGACCATATCGCTGATCGCACCGGCGCTGAAGCATTGAGAAATCGCGGCATTTTCCTTGAAATTGAAAATGCCGATGCTTTCCTGGATGCTAAAGCTGATACCGAAGATTCATTGATAGATCATGAAGTTTATGATGACAATGAAGCCATCGGTTTGGTGATTGAGGTTATGAACAACCCGGCCCACCCCATTTTGGTAGTTGCTACCACTTCCGGGAGCCGGTTGATCCCATATATCGATCATTTCGTAAAAGAAACACGTGATGGTAACATCTACTGCCAAAATCTGGATGAGCTGGAGGGTATCTGATGAGAATCGACATCATTTCTGCCGTTCCTGCTTTGTTGGAAAGTCCGCTTAACCACAGCATTGTTAAGCGTGCACTTGATAAGAACTTGGTTGAGATCTATGTACACGATCTTCGGGACTACACCGAAGACAAGCATAACAAGATCGATGATTACCCTTACGGAGGTGAGCCTGGCATGGTATTGACTTCGCAGCCAATTTTTAGCTGTATTGAGCAACTGCAGGCCGAACGTGATTATGATGAACTTATTTTTACCGCACCCGATGGCGATGTTTTTGAACAGGATGATGCCAACGCATTATCACTAAAAAAGAACATTCTCATTTTATGCGGCCATTATAAAGGCGTGGATCAGCGTGTTAGAGATGAACTCATCACCAAAGAATATTCCATTGGTGATTATGTGTTGTCCGGGGGTGAGATTCCGGCTCTGGCAATAACAGATGCCGTTGTAAGGCTTCTTCCCGGAGTGTTGGGAGATGCAGGCAGCGCATTGAATGATTCATTTCAGGATGGCTTGCTGGAAGGTCCGGTTTATACCCGTCCGGCAGAGTTTAAAGGACTTAAAGTCCCGGATGTTTTGCTTTCTGGAGATCACAATAAAGTGGCGGAATGGAAGCAAAAACAATCTGAAAAGCGGACTAAAGAACGAAGAAAAGATTTGTACGATAAATTTAAGAAAGAACATTAATAACAATTCCAACAGATGTTGGGATTAAATTCAGAAATCATGGATAAGCTAAAACTTGTAGAGCAAAGCCTAATAAATGAGGATATCCCTCTTTTTACTGCCGGCGATACGGTAAATGTACACTACCGTGTACGTGAAGGGGAAAAAGAACGTATTCAGCAGTATGAGGGAATTGTATTGTCTGAGCGTGGAAGCGGCCCTAATAAAACTTTTACTGTTCGCAAGATCAGCAGTAACGTTGGCGTAGAGCGGGTGTTTCCTTTGAACTCTCCGTTTATTGCAAAAATTGAAGTGAAGAAAAAAGGAAAAGTAAGACGTTCCAAGCTTTTTTACCTGCGTGACCTAAGAGGTAAAGCAGCACGTATTAAAGAAAAAGACGTTAAGAACTAAATCTTATTCGTTTTTCGGCATAAGGCCTTTAAAATATACTTTCAGCAATTTCCACAGGTTAAGGGTTCATGCACTTTTCATGGAGATTGCTTCTTCATTTTATTCAAATTTTTTATTCTCCAGAACCGTGGCTTTGAAAGACCCGGTTACTAATAAGATCTAAGTTTTAACCAAACTAATAAGTAATGAATATTATTCTGTTTGGCCCACCGGGGGCAGGTAAAGGGACTCAAGCTAAAAAACTGCAAGATGAATACAGTATCCCTCATCTTTCCACAGGAGATATTTTTCGTGCAGCCATAAAAAACAAAACACCTCTGGGTGTTAAAGTTAAATCCATCCTTGATTCCGGCGAGTTGGTCCCAGATCAAACCGTTGTAGATCTGGTGGCTGACGAACTCAGCAATGATAAATACCAGGATGGGTACATCCTCGATGGATTCCCCAGAACCGTAGTTCAGGCTAAGGCATTTGACGTTTTTCTCGATAAGAATAATGACAACCTGGATGCATTCATTTCCCTTTCCGTTCCTGAAGATGAATTGGTAAAGCGAATTCTATCACGCGGTGAAGGCCGTTCCGATGATACTGTTGAGAAAATTAAAACCCGCCTCAAAGTATATCGCAAAGAGACCCAGCCGGTAATAGAGCATTATAAAAAACAGGATAAAGTTCAGGAAATTGACGGGACAGGCTCCATTGATGAGATCTTTGATCGTATTAAGGCTGCTTTACAGTAACACCCCGGCTGCTTAAAGTTGCCATGCTGCTTTTGGACAACTGTTTACAAAAGAAGAACGAAGTTTCTGCTTTCTAATGTATATTACATGCGTAATCATTAACTAATTTGAGCACCGATGGCATCACCTAAATTAAACACCGGTCTAATTAAATACGGCACTATTCTTTCCGTAATCGGCGCCCTGACCGTAATTCTATCAGGCTATGGATACCAATGGGGATGGTGGCATTTTAGTTTTGGCTTTACCATTATACCCTGGGGAACAGGAGCCGCTGTTATAGGTGGCATACTTGCCGGAATTGGTCTAATTAAACTACCCACAAAAACCAAGAACTTTATAGTTGCAGGCTCACTCAGTGTGCTGCTTTTGGTTGCGGCCTTATTCAATATCGGTTATTGGTACAGCGAGGTTCAAAAAGGATACCCGCCCATTCATGATATCACTACCGACCTGGAAAACCCTCCGGCTTTTGATGCCATTGCTCCATTGCGCGCCGATGCTCCCAATCCCGTTGAATACGCCGGACTCGAAACTGCTGAAGCACAGCGCAATTTCTATTCTGATATAGAAACTCATTACACCTCTCTTTCTTACGATGAAGCCTACACAAGAGCGTTAGAAACTGCCCGACAAATGCCCTGGAAACTCGTAGGTGAAAATATGGAAGAAGGCCGCATCGAAGCATACCACAAATTGGCTTGGTTTGGTTTTATTGATGATGTTGTAATCCGAGTTGATACTGCCGATGGCGGCAGTAAAGTTGACGTCCGGTCTAAATCCAGAATTGGTCGGGGAGACCTTGGGGTGAATGCTAAAAGAATCAAAGCCTACCTTCAGGAATTTGAGAATTAGCGTTTCCTTTAAAGCCGGCTAATAACCTCTTCAGCTAAAAGGTCAGCCGCCTCAGGCCGAAAACGAAACCAAAGTTCGGGTTCAATGAGTTCCAGCTCAGAAACAGCTAATTCTCCATCATTATCCTCGATCATATCTATGCGGGCATATGCAGGTTTTTCAGGACAGGCTTTTACCACTTCATATGCGAATTCAATTTCCTTATCCGAAGCAATGTATTCGTGAACCGTGCCACCATAATCATCCTGAACCCTGAAATCTCCGTTCTTAGCTTTTTTCAATACAGCGTGGCTGAAATTGTCTCCTAAGAACATGAGGGAAAGTTCGCCATCAACCGGCACTGAATTCTGGAATGGCTGAATCATAAAGTCTTCATTCTTCATTAATTCAACAAGTTTATTTGATACAATTGGCAGGTTTTCCTGCGTAATATCATATGTATGCCTGGCAGCTCCGCCTATTGTTGGTTTAACAACAGAATGTGTCCAACCCGTAAAATTATGCAGCTCCTCTAATGATAAAGATGAACCCTTCGGAATAAAGCGGGTGGGTATAATTCGAATCTTTTTATCGGCCAAATTTGATAAATAATGCTTATCCACATTCCAATTTAAAAGATCTATGCTATTCACAAATTTGGTTTTTGTTGAAGCATGTGTCACCCATTCCCTGAATTCAGAGTACCGGTCAAAATAATCCCAGTTGGTTCGGAACAATATTATATTTGTTTCTCCCCAGTCAAACTCAGGATCGGCCCAATCTTTTCTGTTTACTTTAAGGCCTATTCTCTCGAGCGCTTCTCGAACGATCTGATCTTCCTTCAAAATATTTTGAGCATATTCACCCGGTAGTTTTGGATTAACATACCGTGAATCTGTAAGTAAGGTTACATCGTAAAAAGCCATACCTTGATACCCTTTCCTCAGCTGTAATTATTAGCTCTTAATGAATGCAAATTACTCATCAAAACCAATCATCCTTTAATTAGATTTTCATTGGTTCTTACTGAGCATCTGTGAAAAGGTCAGTATCTTGAGAAATAATTAACTCCATACTTTTGAGCCTTAGAATAACCCCAACTGAGTATCCTGCTTATTTACCGGCCATTCATTTAAAACCGGGACCTCAATCAATTCCGAAAGAAGTTTGTGGAAATGTTGGCATAATTTAGGCTGATCTGCTTTATTAGGCGCATGTATGAATACATAGGGATGCAATCCTTCTCCTATCCATTCTGCCACAATAATAGCCCATTCTTTTAGGTAGGGCTCATTGTTTAAAATGTCATTCGTACCCATATATCTCAAAACAGGGCGTGAAGCAGTAGTATCAAATCTGACAGGAACTTTGGGCTTTTTCTTTTGGGCCTCAATAATGGATACTTCATCTGACTTGGTAGAGTGAAGTTTACGGGTGTCAAAAATAACCCGATCCACATCGTAGCTTTTCAGAAGGGAAATCAAATTTCGTTCATGCTTTCCATGATCAAAAAAGTCTTTATGCCTTACTTCTACCGAATAACTAAATGCTTTGGGTAGAATGGAAAACACTTCTTCAAGCCTGTACAATTCATTAGCCGAAAATGAATCCGGAAACTGAATCATAAAAGGGCCAACCTTTTCACGAATAGGTTCAAATAGCCGTACAAAATCGAGCACATCCCCTTTCACGTTATGCATTCTCTTCTCATGCGTAATGTCCCGCGGGAATTTGAAGCAAAACTTAAATCCTTTCGGAGTCTGCTCTCCCCACTTTTTTATCACCGACTCTTCCGGCACGTTATAGAATGTAGTATTCCCTTCCACAGCATTAAACACTGATGCATATTGATTCAGGAACCGGTCCGGCTTCGCATCATCCGTAAAAAATATACCCTTCCACTCCGGAAGACTCCAAACGGTACACCCAAGATGATATGGCATTACGGTTTTACTCATCACTACATTTTAACGTTCTAACACATATAAGAAATTAAACTTTAAAGTGAGACATAAAATTTCATGCGACCAGTGTGCAGAAATGATGCAGAGTTTTTTCAAAAGCATACAGAAACATGTTTTTTTTGCATATAAAATAGTACTGTGTTGCAACATATTTTTAAACTAACGGGATGTATAAATGAAAAAACAATTTTTTGGAGTCGGGATCTTTGCTTTGCTTTTGTTGATCTCAGGCTCATTACAAGCTCAAAAAAAAGACCTGAAACCTGCTGATTACGCCCAATGGCAAAGCATTACTTCTACTGCTTTTGCTGATGATGGAAACTGGTTTTCCTATCAAATTTCTTTGGTTGAAGGAGATGGGTGGCTTATGCTTACTAATGTTGACTCCGGAGATGAGCATAAATTCATGTACGGCACCAACCCTGAGTTTTCAAGCGATAACAAATGGTTTGCTTTCCGGATTGGTGTTTCTGAGGACGAAGCCAGGAAACTGGAAAAGCAAGAGAAACCTATTCAATATGATATGGGGCTGATGAATTTATCTACTGCTGAGGCGGATACTTTTAAAATGATCCAGGATTTTGACTTTAATGAAACCGGAAGCCACCTGATCATGAAGAAATATAAGGCTGAGGGTGTAAAAACTTCCGGGACCGATATCATTATTCGAAACCTGAAATCCGGATCAAACCAACTCGTTGGCAATGTTTCTGATTATTCATTTAACGATGCCGGCACTCATCTCGCCGTAGTAATTGATGCCTCTGAAAAACTCGGGAATGGAGTTCATTTGATGAACTTATCCAATAACAGCACCACTGTTTTAAATAGTGATACTGCAAGCTATAGAGGTCTTTCATGGCATGATGAAGTAAATGCGTTGGCCTTTATGAAAACAAAAAGTGACACGGTTCACAAAGAGGAGACTCATGTGGTGTATGCCTACACCGATGCCGCAAATGCTTCCACCCAAAAAGTTTTTGATCACACCAAAAACGATCAGTTGCCGGATGATCATCGCGTAGTTGATTTTGCAGGATTGACCTGGGCTGAAGATGGCGAAACGGTCTTCTTTGGTATAAAAAAATGGGAAGTTAAAGAAGATGAACCTGAAGACACTTCCGCCATCTCAAAGCTCAACAAAGATCTTGACCCCACAAACGTAGAAGTATGGCACTGGAAAGATGCGGAAATTCAGCCTCAACAGGAAGTTCGCCAAACCCAAAATGAGCGTGATAATTATTTATCAGCATGGCACCTCAGCAGCAACCGTTTCGTACAACTTGAGGATCAGCAGGTCGAGGATATAGATCTGACTGGTGATCACGAACACGCCATTGGGTACGATCCTCATCCCTATGAACCTGCTTTCAGGGAAGGATGGAATGATATTTATGTGATCAACACAAACTCCGGCGAGCGCACAAAGATCCTGGAACGGCACGAAAATGCAAGCAGCAGTCCGGGCGGAAACTATCTCCTTTACTTCCGGGATGCAGACTGGTGGACGTACGACATTCAAAGTAACACTCACACCAACATTACGGATGGCATAGACACCCGATTTGAAAATTTCAAAAGTATAAGCGGCCGTGAAAATTTTCCGCCTTTTGGAACCGGACAGTGGGTTGATGGGGACGACTGGCTGCTCATCTATGATGAATACGATGTGTATAAAGTCTGGGCTGATGGAAGCCGTTATGAAAAAGTAACCAATGGCCGTGAGGATGAAATCGTATATCGCCAAACACGACTGGATTACGAAGAAGATCACCTTGCTCAAGATCAGCCGATATACTTTTCCAAATACGGCTATTACACCAAAGACCGCGGCTATGCGAGACTCGATAGCAGAAACCGGCTGCAGGAACTCATCTATGAATCCAGGATGATCAGTCGCTTGGATAAAGCAGAATCTGCAGATGAATTTGTATTCATGAAAGAAAGCGCCACCGAATCTCCCAACTTCTATCATGCCGGAAATAGTTTTAGAAACCCGAAACGCATCACCAATACCAATCCCCAGCAAGAGGATTATCATTGGGCGGATGATGAACTCATTACTTTTACTAATACCCGTGGCTATAAATTACAGGGACGACTCCTTTATCCTGCTAATTATGAAGAAGGCAAAGAATACCCGATGATCACCTACATCTATGAGATGCGTTCCCAAGCCACGCACAACTATTCTATTCCAACTCGAACTAGTCCGTATAACATGAGGAGATATTCCTCAGAAGGGTATTTTGTGTTTGAACCGGATATCAACTATGTGCTCAGAGATCCCGGTGTTTCTGCGGTAGAAAGTGTCGTACCTGCCGTCCGAAAAGTATTGGAAACAGGTATGGTCGATAAAGATAAGATTGGACTGACGGGACATTCGTGGGGAGCTTATCAAACAGCATTCATTATCACGCAAACCGATATGTTTAATTCAGCGGTGGCCGGTGCACCTCTTACCAATATGGTGAGTATGTACAATTCCGTGTACTGGAACTCGGGGACTCCGGATGCCCAGATCTTTGAAGTCAGTCAGGGAAGGTTTCCGGAACCGTACTGGCAAGACTGGGATAAATTCATCGAAAACTCGCCCATCTTTAATATGGAAGATAATACCACTCCCTTGCTTGTAGAATTTGGCACGGATGATGGAGCAGTTGATTTCAATCAGGGCGTGGAACTTTACAACACCATGCGCAGAATGGAAAAACCGTATGTGATGCTTGTTTACGAAGGAGAAAATCACGGCCTTCGCCAAAAGGAGAATCAGATCGATTACGCCAATCGTGCTTTCCAGTGGCACGAGCACTTCCTGAAAGGTGAAGAAGCTCCCAAGTGGATTTCAAGCGGAGTTCCCTATCTCGAGCGGCCGGAAATAAAGAAAAAGGAATAGTTGGGTTTTCATTTTTAAGCCTGCATTTCGTTTTTGATGCAGGCTTTTTTTATTCCTGCAGTTAATTGTGATCAGTGGGATGAGGCAGACCCCGATGGTGTATGACATTGTAGAACTACATCGCAGGGTAAGCTTTAAGTGGAACATGAAATTTTATCTTGCTCATTTCAGAAAGTTGTATTAAAATCCCCAAAACATTTGTTCTAAATTATAAAACAAATAGATCATGAACATTCTCTCCCGCATGGAGGAACTGATATTACTTTCGGTCTGGAAACTACAGACGGAAGCATACGGGCTTGAGATCCGACAACATTTATCTGAGCTGACCGGACAAGATCTTTCGGTTGGAGCTGTTTATGTTCCCCTGAAAAGACTTAAAAAACGGGGATATTTGGAAGCTTGGGATAGTGAACCCACCGATGAACGCGGCGGCCGTTCCAAACGATTTTATAAACTTACTCAAAAGGGAATCGGAGCACTTCAACAAGTGAAATCCGTTCAAGAAAACGCATGGTCAAATTTGCCTGATATTGGTTTTGATTGGACCCCTGCAAAAAGTTAACCCAATGAAAAAGCCGGCATTCCTTTTACAGTTTTTAGAAAAGATGCTTCCGCCTGATCTACATCATTTGATCGGAGATCTCGAAGAAGAATTTAACCATAACATCAATTCAGAGGGATTAGCAAAAGCACGATTACATTTTTGGTCTCAGCTTATTCGTTCTCTTCCCTGGTTTATCCTTCAATTCTTAACCTGGAACACCACGATGTTTTTAAATTACCTGAAAGTTGGCTGGCGCAATATGAAAAAACACACCGGCTTTTCACTCATCAATGTGTTTGGAATGGCAGCCAGCCTGTCTGTTTGTTTACTACTGATTCTTTTTATTCTTGATCAAAAAAGTTACGATCGGTTTCATGAAAAAAGTGATCGAATTGTAAGAGTAACATTTGAAAGCTCCTCTTCCGGAGACATGTTTGCAACAACTCCAGCCTCATTAGGGGATCTCCTGAAGAAGCAATATCCGGAAGTAGAAGCAACGGTAAAGGTAAATGGAGGGTTTTACGGAGATTTTCGGTATTCAGAAATTGATGTATCCCTTTCGGGTTTCTATGCAAGCCAAAGTTTCTTATCGGTATTTGATTTTGATCTTCTTGAAGGAGATATACAGACGGCGCTGAAAGATCCGGGAAGCGTACTATTGACTCCGAAAAGTGCCCGAAAATTATTCGGAAATGAAGAGGCTTTGGGCAAAACTCTTACCAAAGTTGGTAATCAGGATTTTACAGTTACAGGCATTATAGATGATGCCGAAAAAACTCATTTCGATTTCGAACTCATTGCCTCCTATTCAACGATTACATCTGATCCTGACTATGTAAATTTCTTCGAGCAATGGAAAAATACGCTTTGGAACTCCTATACCTATTTGTTGATGGCTGAGAAGGCTGATATGTCGGCTTTTGAGCAAAAAATTCAGCGGCAAATTACCGCAAACTTCATGGAAGAAGAAGGCTCCCAGATCGCCCGGTTCAGGATACAACCGCTCACCAGCATTAATTTGGATAAGACTCACAACAATGAGATCGGATTTGTGATCCCTGGGATAATCGCTTGGTTTCTGATCGGATTTACCCTGGTGATCACCCTGATAGCATGTTTTAATTACGTGAGCCTGACGGTGGCCCGGGCACTTAATAGAAGCAAAGAAATAGGAGTCCGAAAAGTGCATGGGGCACACCGGTCAAGTGTGATAAAACAATTTATTACCGAATCGGTGATGATTCCCTTGTTTGCATTTGTGTTTTCAATCTTTCTGTTAAGATGGCTCTTACCCGAATTCAATAATCTCTATTTCATCAATTTTATGGAGGCCTCAGTAGATACATCCATGCTATTTCAGCCGGAAGTGATCTTTGTACTCATAGTATTTACGGTTATCGTTGGGATTTTTGCGGGACTGTACCCTTCTATCTACCTGTCATCGTTCAACCCTGCTGAGGTTTTGAAGGGAATTTCCAATACACGGAAGATCTCCGGACAAACGCTTAAAAAAATAATTACGGTAGGTCAGTTCACTTTTTCTATCATCTTTATTACGTCATCCATTATGTTGTTCCTTCAATTCAAACACCTGGCCGACACTGATTATGGATTCAATCAGGAAGCTATCATCAATCTTGAGCTTAAGGATGTTTCGTTGTCTCAGGTCAAGAATCACTTGCTTCGGAATTCCAATGTAAAGTCGGTTTCAGGGACCTCCCCTGTACCTGGTATGGGCGCAATTTATTATGAAGAAGTGAGCTCAATTTTGGGAGACCAAAAAATTGATGCTGCTTCATTTCGCGTAGATGAAGATTTTATTCCTACCATGGAACTTAATTTATTGGCGGGAAGAAATTTCAACCCGGAAATGAATTCCGATTCAACCAACGCGGTGATCATCAGTACCGCATTAATGAGAAAACTTGGCTTTAAAGATCCCGCTGAGGCTGTCAATAAGGAGATCAATATCACCAATGAGAAAAACATCACTACCATTGTCGGGGTAACTGAGAATTTTGTAGCCAGCGATCTGACCAGCACAAATGACCCGGCCATTCTTCTTTTTCAACCTCAAAAAACACGGTTTGCACTTATAAAAACCCGGCCGAGTAAAATTATTCCTTTTGCGAATGAATTAGAAAACTTGTGGCCTTCTTTGAATAGTGCCTATCCACTGAAGTACACAGTGTTGGATGAAGAGCTTCGCGACAACCCCAGCCTTTATGTATTTATTGATATGGTAAAAGTACTGGGACTGATCGCTGGATTTTCCATCCTCATTTCTTGTCTTGGGTTACTTGGACTGGCCATTTACTCTTCTGAAAACAGGGTGAAAGAAATAGGAATTCGCAAAGTACTCGGAGCTTCGGTGAACCAATTGGTGTTTACACTTTCCGAAGAATACCTCTGGATGATATTAACCGCTATCGTCATCAGTGTTCCGGCCTCCTGGTTCATAAATTCGCTTTGGCTGCAAGCTTTTTCTAACAAAGCGGATTTTGGCCTCATGGTCCACGTTTTTGGAGCTTTGATCGCTTCTTTGCTTGCAATTTTAACCATAAGCACCCAAACCTTGCGGGCGGCAAGAACAAGTCCGGTAAAAAACCTGAGGTCTGAATAATAACCATGGGTCTTATGAAGCAAACGAGTCAAAGAGGATCATCTCTGAGTCGTTTAAGCAGTATGTGATATAAGTTATGATTGCGATAATTAAATCTAAATTCAGTTTCTTTCAGATACAAAATAAATTTCTTTTTAGAGATTCCATTGAACTGCGCAAGCCTTCGCTTGGCATAGCTCCAGAAAGACTCAATACCATTAATATGTCGAGCTCCATTAGCGAACTCATTGTTGCCATGATGCACCCGGTAATGTTTGTCATATCCGACATCTACCAGCCCGTCATACCCTCGCCATCCATCAGAATGAATAACACTCTTAGGACTGACTTTGCCCCTTATAATGCGTTGAAGTGTCTTTTTACGGGCATCAGGGACAATCTCTGTGTAGACTTTTCCCTGCCGCTTGAATACGCCAAAGACAATCGTTTTGCCCGAAGCTCCCCGTCCTCTTTTGCCTGGGATCCGTCGTGGGCCAAAGTAGGATTCATCGACTTCAACGGTTCCGGAAAAGGAAGCTTCTTGCTGGCACCAACGAGCAATTTTAATCCTTAGTTTATCAAAGATCACGGTGACCGATCGCAGAGAAACCGAACTCAACTGGGCCGTTTCTGTAGCAGTCAAATCCAATGCAAAGCACCTGATAAGGTGTCTAAATTTGGACTCAGCCCCGAGACTTCGGGGGAACGTTTATAATACTTGTTAACCATTGTATAGCAATATGTTACAACCAATTATAACATGCTATACTTCATAAGACCCTAACCATTTTTATTTACTGCATCTGCATACAGCGTCTAAGTAACGTGTGTTCGAAAAGGCCATCTTTTGAATATGTTGAAGGGTCATTTTGCGGCGAATGCCCGAAATCCTATGGCTGGCCAGGTATCCAATATTGAATGAATGGCAACCATTAGATTCCCGTCTCCACGGGAATGACCACAAGCATCCACTTTTATCCTTTTAACTTCGTTTTTATCTGGAACTGACGTTATTACTGATACATTTCAGCGACACTCAATAACCGGCCGAGATCTTCTATCCTGTGCATCTCTTCTTTTCGTTCGTAGCTGTGAATGAGATTCCTGATGCAGCGAAGTACGATATCAAAATTGGTGGCCATCTGAAAATGCTCCGGCCGTGGATCAATGTTATTTTTCTTCAGGAAGAAGTAGCACTGATCATAGGTTACTATTGCCCCATTATCGTAAGGATCTATGAGCAACTCTTCTTTATCGCCCACATAGTTCAGCATAAAATGGATGGGCATGTTGATCCCGAAAAAAGGCATCTCCAACCGGCGAGAAATAAACATGACTATTAAACTTAACGAGATCGGCAATCCCTTTCGGCGCTCAATAACCTGGTCTAAAAAACAATTTTGAGGGGCATGATAGTCTTCCGCATCCCCGTGAAAATTCAGGTCCTCAAATATAAACTTCAGGAGCCGCTTCATTTTCCGCTTCTCATCCAGCTTGTATTTTATCTGGGGTTCAACTATATCCGCAAAATGATCGAGCTTAGACTGATACTCTGAGATTCTCAGGGTAGGATTTCCAAAACGAGCCAGGGTAAAAACGGCCTTTTCCAGTGATTTTCGGGTTTTTAATCCACCTTCAAGGATCTCAATAAAATCCTGCTCCAGCGTTTCAAACGTAAGCTTATGAATGACTTCATTGACCTTCTGCCTTGCATTTTCATTGTTAATTTCTGCCCGATACTCATCCAAAAGAGGTACGGCATTCTCTCCCAGTTCCTGAAGCCGGTTTTCCACACTCTCCTGCACAAACGGATCGGGATCATCCATTAAGAAAAGCAGTGATTTAATTTCTGTCTTTGAGGTCATAGGTACATCTTTTTTTCTCTGACGGGTTAAGATATTGATTCAATAGACCAATTACCGCTTATAAATCCGCCTGTTATCCTGTATATTTGAAGGCTTTGTTTAACCAACCGTATAACTGATTTATGAACATACAAGTTTCTTCCGAAATTGGTCACCTCCAAGGTGTGATCGTACACACTCCGGGGCATGAAGTTTCTTTAGTCAATCCTGAACTGAAAGATGAATTATTGTTTGATGATATCATTTTTGAGGAGGATGCCCGACAAGAGCATCTCGATATGCTGGAAGTATTCAAAGCAGCCATGCCTTCCGGTGGACAGGTTATAGAAATTGTAGATCTTATTCTCGAAGTATTCCAACAAGAGGATGCCCGGGGTTATTTCATTGAGCAACTGGTAAAAGAATTTCCGGAAGAAAATCTTCACGTCATCGAAAAAGAACTTGGCAAACTGGATGCAGACGACCTGCTTACGTTCATCATTCAGGGATATTTCAAGAACAGCAAAGGATTTACGCTCAACCCTTCCCCAAATCTACTGTTCACCCGAGACCTTGCCGCTGTGGTGGGCAGCAACATTTTGATCTCAAGGGCAGCAAAGAAAGCCCGGCTTCGCGAATCCCTGCTGATGGAAACACTGGTTCACTTTCACCCGTTATTTGAAAGTGTTCGCGAAAACGCCATCCGTATCTCAGGGCAGCAATCCATTGAAGGCGGTGATGTATTGGTGGTTTCTGATAAGCTGGTTTTGATCGGGATGAGTGAACGAACCTCCTTCAGCGGCTTGATAAAGGGGACGGAAGGATTATTGAACAGCGGGGTTGAAACAGTGCTTGCTGTAGATATTCCCAAGCAGCGCTCTTCCATGCATTTGGATACCATATTCACTTTTGCCAGCCATTCGGAATGCATTGCCTTTCCACCGGCTATTATGGAACAAAACGATAACGTTGTGGCTTTGTTCAAGGACGGTGATTCCATTAAAACGGAAACCCGCTCTTCCTTAAAATCTGCTCTGGAAGAAAACCTTGGCCGTGAATTCAACTTCATAAAATGCGGAGGAGAAGATCGCACCAATCAATTTCGTGAGCAATGGACCGATGGAGCTAACGTTTTTGCCCTCGCTCCCGGAATAATTATTGGCTATGAACGTAATACCAACACCTTCAACACCCTTGTAGATCACGGGTATGACCTGATGACCCAATTCGAGTTTGTTGAAGAATATGGCGACATAGATTTTATCCCTTCTGATGAGCAAAAGATCGCCATCAGTTTTCAGGGACATGAATTATGCCGGGGCCGGGGTGGCGCTCGCTGCATGACCATGCCCATTTCAAGAAAACCTTTAACTTCATAAAGAGAGAAGATTGAGCCAAAACCCATTCCAAGAAGAAGTAGATGCTGATTTTGACATCATCTCCTCCGTTGAAGAGCCTAAGAACAAGCCAAGCACAAAAACGATTCTAAAACACTTTGGGCTGTTCTTGCTTACGCTCTTTTTTGTGACCATGACCGGAGCCAATTTCGTAGGTTTTGATCCCGTTTTATTTCCTTTCGATATACCAAATACCGTTGACCTGCTCCGCGGTCTTTTGTTTGCAGGATTGCTTCTCGCCTTTTTAACCTTCCACGAATTTGGGCATTATTTTGCAGCTGTTTATCACAAGATTAAAGTAACACTGCCCTATTACATTCCCATACCTGTAGGAATTGGAACGCTTGGCGCGGTGATCCGGATCAAGGAACCCATTCGAAGAATGCATAAATTGTTCGATGTGGGAGCGGCAGGCCCCGTAGCAGGTTTTGTGGTGGCACTTGCTGTCCTGCTAATCGGATTCGCGACTTTACCTGAACCGGAGTATGTGCAAAATTTTGCCGGGCATGAAGAGTTAAAAGAATATGTAGCGGCAAACGGCAGCTATCCTGATTTCATAACAGATGAAACCGAGCAGGGGGTTCTCACCATAGGCAACACTTTGCTTTACAGCGGATTGGCGGCCCTGTTCGATAATGTTCCTCCCATGTGGGAAATGTATCACTACCCCTTCCTTTTTGCGGGATGGCTGGGTCTCTTTTTCACCGCTCTTAACTTGATGCCTGTTGGCCAGCTCGATGGCGGACATATACTTTATTCTCTGATTGGAAATCGAAAACACAAGATCGTTGCCCGCATTTTCTTTGCCCTTATTACTGCGCTTGCCGGAATTGAATTTATCCCCTTTCTGGCCGACTTCATACATCAATATATTCAACTCCCTTTTATCGAGTGGTTTGCCTGGGGATTTCTTTTATACCTATTGATGACCAAAGCATTTCGCGCAGATAAATCCTGGGTCAACGGAATGGTTACGCTTTCACTTGCTCTCAGCGCCGGATATACTTTTACTCTTGGAGCTGCTGAACCCGGTCAGGCCTCTTTTATATGGTTGGTATGGAGCTTTTTCATCGCTTTTATTGTTAAAGTGGAACATCCCCCGGTTGAAATTGAAGAAAAATTATCTCCCGGCCGTCGGGTGATAGGATGGCTTAGTATGCTTATCTTCATACTTTGTATCAGTCCAAATCCAATTTACATGAATTAATGAATCCCATGAGAATTTTACTTTTTAGCTTTTTCGCCTTTGCCCTGATCGCTGGCTGCTCGGAATCAGAAAACGAACTTACACTCGAACAACGGGTTGATAACCTAATCGCAGAAGAACAATTTGAGGAAGCGCACGTTTTACTGGACGAACAAGAAGAATCAGAAGCAATAGCAGCACAAAAAGAAAAAGTACACCTTCAGCACGGCATTCACCTGATCTATAGTGCAGACCCGGCTTCCATGCGTGAGAATGCCAATAATGCATTAAGGGAATTTATCGCCGTATTGGAGATCAACCCTGAAAATGAAAAGGCTCGTGCAGAAACAGAACAGATCCTAACCATCTATCGCACCTTCCCTGACCGAAAACCTGCCGAAGATGTATTAGAGAAACTCGAAGAGCTTGGTTTCCAGATTTAAAGAAGCTGGAGCTTGGTAACGAGCGAATCAGCTAAATCAGTGTAATACCTATAATTCGCGATCCCATGAGCGACAAACAAAAGACCACACCAACCATTAAAAACCGGAAGGCCCGCCACGATTATCAAGTGGAGGAAACCTACGAAGCCGGACTTGTTCTTAAAGGAACCGAGGTAAAATCGTTGCGTCAGGGAAAAGCGAGTTTTGCAGACACCTTTGCCTTCATCCAAAATGGAGAGGTTTTTCTGCGTGATATGTACATAAAACCGTACGAGCACGGCTCCTATTACAATCACGATGAAACCCGTCCCCGAAAGCTATTGCTCCATAAGCGGGAGATCAGAGAGCTTGAAAAAGCTACCGAACAAAAAGGGTACACCATTGTTCCGCTGAAACTGTATTTCAAAAAAGGAAATGCCAAAGTGCTGATCGGCGTCGCGAAAGGTAAAAAGCAATTCGACAAGAGAGATTCCATTAAAGAAAAAGATGTGAAGCGCCAGATAGAGCGTAATGTGAAAGGGAATTACAAGATCAATATGTGATTTGAAATTTAGATCTACATTTAGCTTATCTATCCTTATAATCCGGTATGAGCCCTGAATTAGATATTGTATGGAAATTACTTTCTGCCTTGGGAGTCGGACTCCTTATCGGTACTGAAAGAGGCTGGTATGGCCGAAAAGAAGACGAAGGAGATCGTGTTGCAGGAATCCGCACCTTTAGTCTTGTCGGGCTTCTCGGTGGAATATGTGCATCCCTGATCCCTCATGCCGGAGAATGGGTTCTCGGTGTGGCGTTTATTTCTTTTACCGCCCTTGTAATCGCCTCCTACATGTTCGAGATCAAAATGCAGGGAAATGAGGACATTGGCATAACCACAGAAGTTGCACTTCTTCTTACCTTTTCATTGGGTGCCTGGGCTGCTCTGGGCTTTCAGATGGAAGCATTGGGAAGTGCCGTTGCCGTTATCGCATTGCTGAGCTTGAAACCCGTCCTTCACGAATGGCTTCAAAAAATTGACGTAGAAGTAATCTATGCCGGGATCAAGCTGTTGATCATTTCTGTTATTATGCTTCCCCTCCTTCCCAATCAAGGATATGGTCCCTGGGAAACTCTCAACCCGTACTGGATCTGGTGGATGGTGGTGCTGATATCAGGACTCTCTTTCCTGGGTTTCATACTTGTGAAATATGTTGGAGAGGATAAGGGTATTTTATTAACAGCAGTTATAGGTGGATTGGCTTCCTCCACAGCCGTAACGGTGAGTTTGGCGCAATTCGCCAAACAAAAACCCCAAAACACAACCAAGATTTTTATAGCCGGTGTGCTGGTAGCTTCTTCTGTGATGTTTGTAAGGGTGATCATTGAGGTCACCGTAGTACATCCGGAAATGCTTCATCCCCTTTGGATACCTTTAGCCGTAATGTTGGGCCTCACCTTTTTTTGTGTTCTGTGGCTATGGAAAAGCTCCGAAAAAACTGAGGAAAGTGAAAATCCCAGCCTTGATCTCGGAAACCCGCTGCAACTTCCAACGGCATTAAAATTCGGGGTGTTACTGGCGGTGATCTTAGTACTGGCTACTGCTCTAAAGGAATGGTTTGGCGATCAGGGCATTTACCTGCTCGCCCTTTTATCCGGTTTGATGGATGTGGATGCCATTACCCTTTCTCTTTCCGAAATGGCTAAGGCTGAGATCACAACAGCGATAGCTACTTTAGGAATAGTGATCGCTGTGATCTCAAATACTTTGGTTAAAGCGGGCTTATTTATATACCTCACAGGATTTAAAAAAAGCACGGAATTATTATGGATGATCCTGATCATCGCAGCCGGCGGTATTGTGAGCGCACTGTTGTTTGTATGATAACCTGAGTTCGATTAAAAAGCAGGTTCTATTATAGGCAAGCTGGTCATTTCGCGGCGAATGCCCGAAATCTACTTGTTTTTTACGTATCTATGATTGAATTACTGGCAATAATAAGATCCCTGCCTTCACAGGGATGACTTTTTTAGGCCTTTTTCAAGCTATCAATAATCGAACTCAGGTTGATAACAAAAACAAAGCCCCACTCTCACTAAGAGCAGGGCTTTGATATAAATTCAAACAGGAAAGCCTGTAAGCCGGATTCTGTCGAGGGTAATCATTTGTCTGTCGCGTTCCACCCGATGGCGTCACGACAAGCGGCGTATATCATCTGCATGAACTTGCACCCCGCGAGGTTTGCCGTGCCCCCGGCCTCACGACACGGGGCGGTGAGCTCTTACCTCACCTTTTCACCCTTACCTCAAACAAGTTGAGGCGGTTTGTTTTCTGTTGCACTGTCTGTCATCCCGAAATTCCTTTCGGGAAGCCTCCCCTTCGCCGGCTGAACCGGATCGGGGAGCGCGGTACTTGTTGGTGTCCGGACTTTCCTCCCAGCACATAATTTTTATTTCTCAACACTATTGGAGAGTCGTTCTTTTAGCCTGCGAATACCCTGACCATGATGCTTTAACTTTTTCTCCCTAATTAAAGCATCTTTTTTGTTTTTAAACCCTTCAAAATAAACAAGCTCGTAAGGGGCTCCAGCCTTAGTAGACGGGGTTTCTCCACTATTATGTTGAGCTAATCTCTTTTTAAGGTTTGAGGTATATCCAATATAGAAATTCTTTGTTCTCTTACTCTGCAATAAATAGACATAGTAATACATGGCAAAGAAATAAAAATTATGTACTGGGCGATTACCCGGCTTTCCTGTGTTGTAAAGATACGAGATTTTAGGATATGATTTGCAGGATGAAGCAACCCTGCTATCTGAAACATAAAAAGGGAAGCCTTTCCAACTTCCCTTTTTTAAATAATAAATGTGCTGATCAAAATCAGATAGATAATTCTTCTTTTGCTTTGTCAAAGAAAGATTGATCTACCACAATTCTTCCGCTATTCTCATCAATAATGATCTTGTTCTTACGCCGAACTTCTACCTGGGTTTGTGGAGGAAGTGCCATGCCTAAAGCGGCACCGCGATCCATAGCTACAACAGCCATTCCATTATTCAGGCCATCACGCAGCCGTTTGTAGCTTCTCATATACCGGTCATCGATCTCATCTTCAACTTCTTTGCGTCTTTTCAGCAGTTCATCTTCTTCATCCTGAGTAGATTTAACCACCTTATCGAGGTTTTTGCTCTTCTCATCGTACATTTTCTGAGCAGCTTCCAGCTCTTCTTTAGCTTCTTCAAGCTCCGGAACTATTTCTTCTTTTCGCTTCTCGATTTCCTTCAAACGCGATTCAGCATTTTCGATAACCTGCTTCTGCGCCTCAATTTCTTTGGTAAGGGCATCATACTCGCGATTATTACGAACGCTAAGCTGCTGGTCTTCGTATTTCTCTATCTTTTCTTTAGAACTTTGAAGGTCAAGCTTAAGCTTATCGTATTCTACGGTAAGGTTTGTTTCCTCTTCTTCAAGGTTGCTAAGGCGTGCCTCTTTTCGGGCAATGTCTGTTTCAAGATCAAGCACTTCTTCCGGAAGATCGCCTCTCAATTGTTTCAGCTCGTCGATTCGGCTGTCGATATATTGCAGATTCGCTAATTTTTGTAATACTTCGTTCATGGAGTGAGGGTCAACTTGGTTGAATAGTTTTAGGTTCGGGATCCGATACATATACCTGCATCGGGTTGGTAACCGTACGGGTTACAGATACTTCAATTTCTTCAAACGCTTCGGATAATTCATTTTTCAAAGCTTCGGCAACGGGAAATTCACTCTCGTAATGGCCTACGTCCACCAACAGGAAATCATCCTTTTCGGTGAAGTAATCATGATATTTTATATCGGCCGTCACGAAAGCCTGAGCGCCGGATTGTATGGCTTTGTCTTTCAGAAAAACGCCGGCTCCTCCACAAGCCGCTACTTTTTGAATGCGGTCAACATCACCGGAAAAACGAATCGCTTTCACATTCAGGGCTTTGGAAACGAGGTGTAAAAATTCATTTTTACCAATTCCATCATCAGGATATTCCCCGATCACACCCATTCCAAAATTCTGGGATGTGGAAGCAAGATCAACAACCTGAAAACTTCCTTCTTTCAGCATGCCTTCACTTTTCAGGGCCTTTTTCAACACCGAAACGTTATGCTGATCAATAATGGCCTCAAAACACTTCAGTCCATCTTCCCGGCTGTTTACATCAAAGTAGTGTGCTTCTTCTGCGGAATGGTAATTCAGGAGTTTTAGTACAGCATCGCTGTCGTCATGGGAAGTAATCAGCCTGATCTTTCGGCTGATAGAATAATTCTTGTCTAAAAATCTCAGGTTATCCAGGCCAAGAATATTGGCCAAAACAAAAGAGACGCCATCCAGTGCAGCGTCTAAGTTCGTGTGTGCAACTAACAAGCCTATGTCATTTTTAATCAGCTTGTAAATTATTCGTCCTTGCTCGTTGGTGGGAGTAATGTTTCCGATCTTACTGAAAATGAGCGGGTGATGAGCGACGATGAGTTCACAGCCTTTTTCTATAGCTTCAGCTACTACGGCATCCGTTACATCAAGGCAGGTAAGAATGGAAGTGACATTGGCTTTGGGGTCTCCGACAAGTAATCCGACGTTATCGTAATCCATCTTCACTTTGGGCGGCGCCCACTGGTTTAGGAAGGTAGATATTTGCCGGATTTGGGTTGACATGCTATCTATCCCCTCGTTGTCTTGAACCCGACTGTATCGGCGAAAGCGGAATTATGAATTTGAATCTTGTCAATCTCAATAAGTAACCATTAATTACAATGTCTTTAGAGCTTCCAAAAATAAGGCTTATTGATGAATGATAAAAGCTTATCTTATGGTTTATTGTATAGAATCCTTAAAAAATCTCTTTATTTGATATGAGTGACCAAGATATCGTACAAAATCTTACGTCCATTCAGCAAAAAATTGAACAAACCTGTACATCTGCGGGTCGCGATCCAAAGGAAATCTCCCTGGTAGCCGTAAGTAAAACCAAGCCCGATGAGGATATCCTGAAAGCCATCACTGCGGGGCAGCTCCATTTTGGAGAGAACCGAATGAAGGAATTGGAGGATAAAATGGCCTCCATCGAAAACCCGGATGTGGTTTGGCATTTTATCGGTAACCTTCAAACCAATAAAATCAAATACATTGCCGATCGGGTGAATTGGATACATTCCGTAGAAAAGGCAAAGTATCTGAAAGAAATTGACAAGAGAGCCGGACAGGCAAATCGGATTGTTAATGCCCTGATACAGGTTAACATCAGTGATGAAAAACAAAAAGGCGGCTGCAAACCTGAAGACCTGGCCTCCATCTTAGAGTCTGCACAAAACTACGATTTTGTAGAAGTAAAAGGATTAATGGGAATGGCTACTTTTCTGGATGATCCTGAAGATGTCCGCTCTGAGTTTAAATTACTGAAAGAACTGTTTGATTCGCATCAAAAATACAACGGAGGAAGCGTTCAGTTAGAACATTTATCCATGGGCATGACCAACGATATGGAAGTAGCCATTCAAGAAGGCTCCACTATGGTTCGAATCGGAAGTGCCATATTCGGTGAGCGCAACTATGACTAATATGTTGCGTAATATTTTTTACTTAAATATTATCTGATTTAACTATAAACATTGAGGGCATTATGTTTTTTGGACTTCCCTGGTTTGCAATAGTAGCTATCGTAGCCATCGCCGGCGGTTTGATCTTCGCTTACAAAGAAGAAGAGTTAAAAATGGAGGGCAAGAGGTTAGCCAGCTCACGCGAAATTCATGACCTGCGACAGATCGTTCACAATCTTAAATCGCGCATTGAAACGTTAGAAGCAATTGCTGCTCAGGAGAAGAAAAGCTCTTCCAACGATCAGGCTAATCCATTGCAGGATATAGAAATTGAGGGTGAAGTTGAAGAGCAGGATTCCGATAATTCAGCTGGAAGAAAAAGAAATCGAAACTAAGAGATAGATTAATGTCAGGTGAAGAATTTGTAATAGCAATGGTAGCCATCATTGGCGGAATAGGGTTTGCGGGCTTCCTGTTTTGGAATGTATTCAGTTTGATAAGGCAGTGGATTAACAGTAAGAGTGGAAAATCGGATATCAATCCACAGTTCTTTAAAGCGCTCGGGGAATTCAAGAAAAATACCGAACGCCGCATTACCAACCTTGAAGCCATAGTCTCTGATCTTGAAGAAGAACGATATCGACTTGATGAAACTCATGAAACTATGAGTGATATCGAAATAGAAGAGGAAGAAGTTCGTTCATCATCAAATAAAGGAAAGGACGACGATGGAAATCTGCGCAACATGTTAAATGAATAAATGTTATTTTATATAAGCTTTAAGGACGACTAAAAACATCTATTTATGAAACTCACCCCGCTTGAAATAAAACAACAGACGTTTGAAAAAGGGTTACGTGGATATGATACAGCCGATGTTCATGCTTTTTTGACACTGGTTTCTAACGAATTCGAACATCTGCTGAACAAGAATAAAGAACTTGAAGAGGAAATCAACAAGCTTACCGAGCGTGTCAAACATTACGAGCGTGTTGAAGATGCCCTTCATGAAACGCTTCAAACGGCCAAAGAGTCGATGGAACAAAAAGTTTCCGGTGCCCGGCAGGAAGCTAAAAACACCATCGAAAAAGCGGAAATGGAAGCTGATGCTATTATAAAAGAGGCTAACCACAATCGTCAGCAGATCCGCCAAAGTATATTAAGGCTGCTCGACCGCCGGCAGGAGATCATTAATGGGATCACTTCGTACCTGGAGAATGCCAAGAATTCTGTGCAGCAATTTGGCAAGGATGAGATGGAAGTTTTCAATCTCCCTAAAGAAGAAAACCTTGAAGATGCCATTAAGAATACTCCAAAGAAATCCACCAAGTTTATCCTGGACGAAAATGCCGATGGCGATATCGAACAAACTTCTGAACATAAGAATGAAGATGAAGATCATGCCTTCCCTCCCGGCAGCGATCGCCTTGATGATATTTTAGATGAAATAGATTAGTCTTTGGCGTATTTTTGGTCTTACAATTTTCACTTTTTCTATAGATCACTTTTATGAAATACGACACGGTTGAAGAGTTTCGGGCAAAGCGCGATGAAGCAGTAAACTTTATTTTAGCAGAAACAAATTTTCAGCCGGAATACTTATTGATTCTCGGTACAGGATTAGGGCAGCTTGCCGATGAGATCGAAACCGCGCATATCATCAGCTACAGTGATATTCCCCACTTCCCAATATCAACAGTTGAGAGCCATGCGGGTAAATTGATCTTTGGAAAACTGGGTGGAAAACAGGTAGTAGCCATGCAGGGGCGTTTCCATTTCTATGAAGGCTATACCATGCAGCAGATCGCCTTTCCTGTAAGAGTGGCAAAAGCGATCGGCGCGCAAACTTTATTGGTTAGCAATGCTTGTGGCGGCTTAAACCCAAATTACAGCCGCGGCGATATCATGCTGATCACTGACCATATCAACTACCTCGGAGATAACCCGCTGATGGGCCCCAATGATGATGAACTTGGACCCCGCTTCCCTGACATGAGTGAGCCGTACACTGAACGATTGCTGGAGTTAGCAGAAAATGTAGCGCTTGAGCATTCCATAAAATTACATCAGGGTGTTTATTTAGCCGCCACCGGACCTATGCTCGAAACCAAAGCTGAATACCGATACATGCGCTTGTTGGGAGCTGATGTTGTTGGAATGAGCACCGTACCCGAAGTTATAACCGCTGTGCATATGGGGATGGACGTTCTGGGAATCTCAGTGATTACCGATGAATGTTTCCCTGATGCCTTGGAACCAGTGGATATTGAGGATGTTTTGGCTGCTGCAGCCATGGCAGAGCCTAAAATGACCCAGGTAATTATTAATATTTTGGAGCGCTTATAACAACTTTTTATCCACAAAAAGCGTTACTTTTCCACAAAGTATTGCATTACTTCTGACAATTTCTTTTTTATAATAAATACCAACCAATAGCCTGCCTTATATGCACATGCATTTTGATGGATTCGATGACGAACAGTGGGACGAATTCAAGTGGGAGTCTCACCTAAATGAAGTTGAAAAAAAGAGCGAGCAGCTTCGAAAGTTTATCGCTTCTGACCATAAAGGTAATACCCCTCGATGGATCACTTTGCTTCAGGAAAGCCAAAATGAAGACGATGCTTTTGAAGCATATGTGGAAGAAGAACTGCTAATGGATGAAGCTTACTTCCCGGAAGACGAAGATGACTGGGACGATGAGGATGATGACGACTGGGATGACGAAGATTTTCTCTTTGGCTTGTCTGATGACAGCTTCCTGAATATGAACGAGAATGAAGAAGACTTTGATGATTTTGACGAAGGTGAAGAGTGGAAAAGCCTTAGCGATGATTACGTCTATTCTGATTACGGAGAGTTAGAAAATCTTGACATCTACCTGGATGCCAAAGACCTTGCGGTGGATATTCTCCGATGGGCTGAGTCGATCCCTCAAAAAATTCAAACTTCCGAATTTGAAGAGTTTGTAGAAGAGTCCCTCAAGATAGGCGCCAAAATTGCCGGGGGACATTCCTTTGGTTTTGAGCAGGAATACATCGGCGCAAATATTGCTTATTCCAAAAAATCCCTGCATTGCGCAAATCATGGTTTGGAATTACTCCAGGGGTTTAAAAAGACGGGTTACTTTAACAAAAAACAATATCAGGAGCTGCATTCCCGCCTTTTTGAACTCCGAAATGATATTGGGATCTATATTCAGGAATTACGAGATCAGTTCCGCATGGGGTTGGAATAACGTGTTTAAGTGTTGATGTGTTTACGTGCACTACGTAAACACATCAACACTTTAGCACTTTCTCAGCCTATCACTCCCATATTCCAACTTCTTTATTGCCCTCGGAATCGGTTGCTGCACGAAACATGGATCCGGTATTCGTTTTCATCGAGAAATTTCCATATTTATCTACCGCAATGAAACCGGCATCACCCGGCTCAAGTACATCGTCCACCAGGTAGTTCATGGATTGTTGAAGGGTGGCATTCTTGAATTGCATATAGGAAGCAAGTGTATGTGCCGAAACATGCAACATGATCTTCTCTCCCCAGCCCGTTGCTGAAACGGCCACCAGATCATTGGCATACGTACCGGAACCTATGATGGGAACATCGCCAACCCTTCCAAACTTCTTGTTGGTCATGCCACCTGTTGAAGTAGCTGCCGCAAGGTTTCCGTCTTTATCTTTGGCAACGGCACCAACGGTTCCATACCTCCAGGCTTTTTCTTCATCCGTTTTATATGTATTGAACGATTCTTCTTTCTCCTGCTCAAGGGCTCTTTGTAAAGACTGATATCGACTTTCAGTATAGAAATAGGAAGGGTCAACCCGCTCTACATCTGTTTGGTCCGCAAAAGTTTCGGCTCCATCAGCCGAGAAAAATACATGCTTTGATTCCGTCATTACCTTTCGGGCCAGTGAGATCGGATTTTTGACTGTCGTTACGCCTGTAACGGCCCCGGCATTAAGGGTTGAGCCATCCATAATAGCCGCATCCAGTTCATTTTTTCCTTCAGCAGTAAATACGGCTCCTTTTCCTGCATTGTAGAGCTCATTGTCCTCGAGATAGTTTACTGTTTTTTCAATGGCATCCAGAGCGGAACCTCCGTTTTCAAGGATCTCTGCTCCTATAGCAAGAGCTTCTTCCAGTGATTCCATATAAGCCTGCTTGCGGTCTTCAGGCATATCCTTAGACACATAACCTGCCCCTCCATGTAAAGCTATGGACCATTCCTTTTCATCCTGGGGTGGTCGCTCCATTTCCTGATTAGGCTGGCATGCAGTCAGTGCTATTAATAACAGTGTGGTAAAAAATGTTGTAAGATATTTCATAGTCAATTTTTTTAGTTCTCCTGATTATACTACTCA
The DNA here is from genome assembly GCA_022450045.1 of Gracilimonas sp. Lineage (GTDB taxonomy): Bacteria > Bacteroidota > Rhodothermia > Balneolales > Balneolaceae > Gracilimonas. The sequence continues at coordinate 58,808 of JAKURD010000003.1, forward strand.
ATTTCACCATATTAAAGTTTTGAACATAGATTTATTGATTTTATCACTCTTTCATCTCATTCATCGAAGAAATAGCGCTGCTCATCGAAAAAATTATTTTACGGCTTAAAAGTCACGTTTCTTAGTTCCGCATTCACAACTAATCATTTACATATAAATTTTGTAGAAGAGAATTCGGTAAAGATCGCTGATCAAATATTACCCGTTGGCAATTCTTACAAAGAGGATTTCATCCAAAAATATACCGCATAAAAAAAAGGCGACCGCTTTCAACGGTCGCCTTCTGTTTTCGGGGTACAAATATATGTGGGTACTACGCTTCTTCAGCTACTTGCTCTACTACCTGAACGTTCATGTGCAGCTTCACATTATCGCCTACAACAATATTTCCAGCTTCTGTTACTGCATTCCATTTTAGGTTGAATTCTTTACGGTTGATGGTACCGTTGATCTCAAAACCAGCTTTGGTCTGTCCGTACGGATCGCCAACAGTTCCGCCATGAGTTACATCTAATGTCACTTCTTTGGTTACGTCGCGGATAGTTAAGTTTCCGGTAAGTTCGTAATCGTCGCCACTTGTATTCTTAAAAGAAGTGGACTCAAATTTCATTTTGGGAAATTTCTCAGCATTAAAGAAATCATCCGACTTAAGGTGTGTATCACGATCTTCCTGATTGGTGTCTATACTGTCGATGTCTGCTTCAAACGTAACTTTTGCACCTTCAAACGAATCTCCCTCCGTTTCTACTGAACCGTTGAATGAACGAAAATATCCGGTAACCGTTGAGATTACTAAGTGTTTAACTTTGAATTGTATTTCTGAATGAGTAGGGTCTATGTTCCAGGTTGCCATAATGCAATTAATTTAGATTAGTATTAAATAGTTTAATGTTGAACTAAATATACAAACTTTTAACTTACCATTTCAATAGAAAGTTCCTATTGGCTCAATAACTTACATTGGTTTAACAAAAGGAGAAACAACTCCTGTTTTATTCCAAAAAAATTCTGTTATTAAATAAACCCAAATAATTAAAAGCCATGATAAAGAAGTTACTCTCAACCAACATTTCCTCCCTTGTTAACACAAACCTAAGCATCCTTATACTACGCGTAGGTGCAGGGTTACTCATTTTAACCCACGGCTGGCCCAAATTATTGAAAGTTTTTAACGGTGATTTTTCATTTGGTGATCCTATTGGCATTGGGGCAGCTGCTTCATTAGTACTGGCTGCTTTTGCTGAAGGTATTTGTGGTTTCTTGGTTACACTTGGGCTTGGCACTCGTTTTGCGTCCATTGTATTATCCATTAACATGTTTGTTGCTGTCTTTTTTGCACATGCAGCAGATCCATTTGGCACTAAAGAAAAAGCTCTCTTGTTTTTACTTCTTTTCTTAGTGATCACCCTGACCGGTGGCGGAAAGTATTCCTTAGACAAAAACGTCTTTGGCAAATAGTTTTTAAATATCCCACGCTCATAAGGTTTGGGATATATTTTTTATTTACAATTTTTTAGTCATAGGAATCTGTGCGTAGTTCTGGAATAAAAGGGAAAAGTCTTGCTGATCAAAATATGACACGGCATCGATATGGAAGAGCACGGAATGACTATAACAGCCGTACAGTTATGTAAAATCTACAGCTTTATAGATTAAATTAACGTCAGTTCGAGATAAGAACTAAGGTAAAAGAATAAAAATGGATACTTGTGGTCATTCCCGTGGAGACGAGAATCCAATGGTTGCTATTACTTCCGTATTCGCAACCTGCCAAACATAGGATTTCGTGCATTCGCCGCGAAATGCCCCTCCAACGTGTTCAACAGATGGTCTTTTCGAATTCACGTTACATTATGAGTATACTTACATAAGAAGCAACTTAAATCATTCTCTGAATTTCTTCAGGTAAGGATCAAATGAGTATGATCTATTCCTGCTCTGTCCAGTCCACTCCTTTAAAATACCGGCATCCTCAAAACTTTTCACAAGATCGCCCGCAGCTTTGGCACTTAAACCACATACCTTTTGGACCTTTTTAATTTCAACCACAGGTTGTCTAAATAAGTATTCGAGTAACGCAAATGCAGAATCAGTTCTTCGGCCCCAGTTTTCCTTTATCTGAACTTCCAATTCATTTTTTAACAATAGAATTGAACTTAAGGTGTTTGAGGCATCAATTGCGGTATCTCTAATGCCAACTAAAAAGAACTTAATCCAGTGAGCCATGTCATTCTTTTCACGAACCCTCATCAGGTTATCATAGTAGGTTCCTTTGTGCTTTTCGAAGAATTTAGAAAGATAAAGCAGTGGTTTATCAAGGATACCATTACTGACCATATAAAGGGTAATAAGTAGCCTGCCAATTCTTCCGTTGCCATCCAAGAATGGGTGTATTGTTTCAAATTGATAATGAACCATTCCAATTTTAATTAAGTCCGGAACATTTAGTTGATCATTATGAATGAACTTTTCAAGGTCACTCATTAGGTTATTTACATGTGGATGATCAGGTGGAATAAAAATGGCATCACTTAGTGATGCTCCACCAATCCAATTTTGAGTATTCCTAAATTCTCCAGGTTGTTTTCTTTCTCCTCGCACACCGTCCATTAATATCCTATGCGTATCGCATATCAATCTGGTTGATATAGGCAGGTTCTTTAATTCCTCAATGGCTGTATTCAATGCTCTTGTATAATTTTGGACTTCTTGCCAGTCATCTCTTCGTCCCGGAGCAACATCTTCTTCGTCAAGTAAAGCTTCATCAATATTTGTTTGAGTACCCTCTATTCTACTTGAGACTACCGCCTCTGTCGTAACATGTAACAGGATGAATAAATCAATGTTTGGGACTAATCTTGCAAAGGAATTTAGCTCCCCAAGCTTCATGGAAGCTTCTTCCAGTAACTTATTTATTGATGCTTGCTCCCATTTCCATGGAAGATTGACAGGGTTGGGAAGGTAATATTCATAATCCCTGCCTGTACGGCTACTGCCCCAGTCGTAAGTTTCTATATTCATCTTTAGTTTACTTTTAAAGTTTAAAGTAAAATATAAGATCTCTTTTTTTACTTTCCTATTATATGTTGGGAGTAATTTTACTTTTATGTGGATAAAGTAAAATTCAGAAACTTTAATTTTACTTTCGGGTGCCAAAGACCAAAAAAAGAAATTTTAAGGATGAAAGTAATAACACGAAAAGTGTGCCCGAAAGGATTCGAACCCTCAGTCTTCTGATCCGAAGTCATGATAAATAATTGGGTTGAAGCAATTTAAAGGCTGGTTTTAACATTCATGCACCACTATATGTGTTTCATTGGGCTGGAAGAATATGAAAACAATTCATTTAATCATATGTTGCATCCTTCAAACTAAATTTGAAAATTCAATTAAATATTTCAAATTGATCTATTTAAAAAATTATCACCATGCGGAAAAATCATAAAATACTAGTTGTCGAAGATGATGATTTGATACGCACTTCCCTTTTAGAACTTCTGGAACTTAGTGAGTTCAAGACTTTTTCTGCTGAAGAGGGACGCGAGGGTCTGGAGTTGGCAAAAAGAGAACTGCCTGATCTGATTATTACTGATATCATGATGCCGGTGATGAACGGGATGGAATTTTGCCGTAATGTGTTTCAGGATAATACGCTGGCGCATATTCCGATTATTATGCTGACGGCACGAGTGGCAGAAACCGACCGTATAGAAGGTCTGGAACATGGTGCCGTAGATTACCTGACTAAACCCTACAACTCCAAAGAGCTAATTCTGAAAGTTCGTAATCTGCTCAAGGCTCGCGAGCAATTCAAGAAGAAAAACTGGCAATATTTGCTAGCAATCTCTTTTGAGGATTCTGATTTAAGCGAAGATGAGCAGCTCCTCAAGTCAGTGTATGAGGGAATATCAAAGCAGATCGACCGGTTTGATTTCGGAGTTGGCGACTTGGCCGGTCAGCTAAACCTGAGCGAACGCAGCCTGTACCGAAGGGTCAAGGAGTTGACTGGTGTGCCCGTGGCGGAATTTATCCGTGAGATACGCTTGCAAAGAGCCCGCTCTCTTGTGGAGAATAAACAGGTAAAGACGATCTCGGAATTAGCCTATAAGGTAGGATTCAAAAGTCCCAAACATTTTTCAAGAGCATATAAAAAACGTTTTGGAGCATTTCCTAATCCTGGATAGGAATTAGTCAGTCCAGCGCTTTTTTCCTTTACTTTACTTAGGCTGACAGGTAATATTGTAACTTTCTAATCTATTTGGCAGAAAAACACTCCTGTTTGGCAGATAAAAGACCGGTTTTAGTTTGATCTTTATAGATGCAAAACTAAAAGAGTACCTTTTTATGGAACACGTTTTAACAAAAGAACTGAAGAATGAAAAGTTGTATGAACTGATGTTCATACAGCCCAATCAGGGTGTTATGTGCCTGGCACTGAACCAGCCCGTAACATGGGATGAGACCGTGGATAAGGAACGCACGCTTGACCATATCTTTCATCATATGAGTGTACTGGATGTTAATGACGCCATGCTCAATATGATTGGGGTTAAGCGGAATAATTTTGTAGGCTCGACTCTTTTCCAAATCCAACAAATGGGTATTCCACAAAATAAAAAACTTTGGATGAAGCTGCTGGACGAAGGATACCGCAACCGGGAAACCGAGATTGTATTGCTGGACGAGCAATCCCTTATCATGGACGGCAACAGCATCTGCATGTACGAGGAAGATGGCAGACTTGCGGGAGTTTTCATCATCCAGCAGGATGTGACAGAGCAAAAGAGATTGGAACTAAGTGTAAAAAAACGGGATCGACTGCTGGTAGCTACAGCAAAGCTCAATACCCATCTGCTGCAGGAAGAGTCAACCGATAAAGCGATACCCAAAGCACTTGAGATATTGGGAAATGCAACCGGCGTAGACCGTATTCATATATTTAAAAACCACGCCATGTCGGAGTCTGCTGGTATGTATTGTAGCCAGCAGTTTGAATGGACGAAAAAAGAGTTGGCTTTCCAGTCTGTTCATACCGAATTACAGAACCTACCCTTTCAAGAAAACCTTCCCCGTTGGGTCCGCCTCATGGAAAAAGGGAAAAGCATCAAGGGAGTTATAAAGGAGTTTCCGAAACGAGAACAAAGTTTGTTGGAGCCACTGAATATCCAATCGATTTTGGTGCTGCCGATCACCGTCAAAGGTGAATTCTGGGGATTTATCGTATTCGATGACTGTTATACTGAGCGCAATTGGGATGAGAGTGAGATTGCCGTATTGCGTTCCTGTGCTGCCAACATCGGAATGGCTTATGAACGCTACGCAACCCGTAAGGAGCTGGCAGAAAGCAACGAGATTTTTTCATTGATTTCGAAAAGTATCGATGAAGTCGTTTATTTGCGCACTCCGGATATGAGATTTTTGCACCTGAATGACGCCTATGAAAACGTATTTGGAAGAAGCTCCCGGAGGGTGATTGAGGATCCCGGATCATTTACCGAACTCATTCATCCTGAGGACCTGGACAAACTGAAACGCAAACTTGGAGAGAATGCCGACGAATCGGAATACCGGGTTGTTAGGGATGATGGAACCGAACGATATGTCATCAATCGGAGATTCCCTATTTATGATGAAAATGGGGATCTCCATTTATACGCCGGAGTGGTTAGTGACAGAACACAGATCCGGCAAGCCCAGTTAGAGCTGGAATCAGCCCTGGAAAAAGAGCAAGAATTGCACAATCTGAAAAACCGTTTTATCTCAATGATTTCCCATGAAATTCGGACGCCCCTTACCGCCATCATTTCCAGCACGGAACTGCTCGACAATTACGGTGACCGCTTGGATGCCGCTCGCAAAAAGGAATTATCCCATAGAATTTTAAAAGCCTCGCAAAAAATTACCGGCTTGTTGGAACATGTACTGTTTATAGGAAAGGCGGATGCCGGAAAGCTGAAGCTTTCACCTAAAGAAATTTCTCTGAAAAGATTTGTTGACCAGATCAGGGAAGAAGTTTCGACATTGACTTCTCATCATCAGCTATGCGTATCGGTGGAATCGGAGCATGATACGATCATAATTGATGACAAGTTGATTGAGCATACATTGAACAATCTCTTAGAGAATGCAGCCAAATATTCCCCACCTCAAAGTAGAATTAATCTAACGTTGGAAAAGATGGGAAATATATTAAAGATAATAGTACAGGATGAAGGAAGAGGAATACCCGTTGAAGAACAGCCGTTTATCTTTGAACCTTTTTACCGGTGTGAAGGAGTAGATGATATCGAAGGTACGGGGCTGGGGATGTCGGTCATAAAACGTTCGGTAGATGCCCACGGTGGAAAGATTGATGTTGACTCTACACTCGGTAGAGGAACCAAATTTACCATTACGATTCCCTTAAAAACAGAAGAACACGAAATTGAATAAAAAAATACTGGTCATTGAAGATGACGCTTCGATTCGCGAGAGCATTACAGAGCTGTTGCATTTGGAAGGGTTTGAAGTACATTCCTCAGCGGACGGTTCTGAAGGCCTGAAACAGATCGAAAAATGGCAACCGAATCTGATCATTAGTGATATTCGTATGCCCGGTATGAACGGATTGGAAATGCTGGAACTGTATGCCCGGAATAAAGATCATGCGGGGATCCCTTTTCTTTTTCTCTCCGCACTTGCCGGGAAGGCGGATGTACGAGCGGGGATGAATCTGGGTGCAGACGATTATCTGACTAAGCCGTTCACACGGACCGAGCTCCTGGCTGCCATCCGGTCGCAATTGGCTAAAAAGCAGAAGAGCGAGCTTTCTGTTCAAGGATAAAGCGATCAAAAAGTACTGCGTATCAAACCTGTGAAACAGCCTCTATTCAACCAATGACTCAGCTTTCTTCTGCGGCGGGAGTCCGGTAACTTTTCAATGTTTTTTCTCAGTTCACCAAAGGTAATTACACATATATACAAGTCAAATTCATCCTTTTGGGAAAACCCTCGAACCACACAGGGATCGTGCCCTGTCTTTACCAACTCCGAGATACAAGGCGCGTCGATAAGATAGCTCACAGATTAACCGTTCTGGAGGAAGATTTTTCACCGCTTGAGGACCTTCTTTCACGACTTTGCAAACAAGCTTGCTGAATTAGTTCTTACCCTCCTGCAGTTACCATTTTTTAGTACTCATGACCGCCTCTTTTAAATTAGCTATACTGCATAGAATGGATTAAATGGCAAGTTGAAATAGAAAGAGGCCTTTTAAAAGTCTTTGAAGAAAAAGAATGATCAAGGGACAGTTGTACGTATGATTCTTTGATTGGTGATTCTTCCAACTTCTAATCTCAAGTTCCTCTCATTTTGTCAGATTAGCGCTCCCTTCCGGCAGGTTTGTGCCCTTCAATACTGTGTAATATAGACTTAGAAGATAATTACAACAAAATCTGAGTCTCATGACAAAATTCATCTTACGTATTCAATTTTTACTGACAGCCTTCTTTGTTCTGGCCGTTTCGGGATTTGCCCAGCAGGTGAACTCCGAAATAGTGCTCTATAAAGTAACTACCGATGCCGAAGGAAGGGAGCAATTGGTTGAAGCCGATTCTGTTCAGCAGAATGATCTGCTGGAATATCAGCTCATCTATAACAATACCGGCTCCACGGCGATAACCAGTCTTAAAGCAGTGCTTCCCGTACCCAAAGAAATGAAACTGATTATGCCCGAAAACCAGGCGGAAGCATTTACTCCCAAGGTAAGCCTGAATAGCACCTCCTGGTCAGCGTATCCCATCATGGAGGAAGCTCCCGGTTCAGATCCCCTGAAAAAGCCGGTCGATGAGCGTTTATACCGGTTTTTACAGTGGAATATAGCCACACTCGAGCCTGGAAGTCAGCACATCCTCAAAGCCAGGATGAGGGTGCTTTGAGGGTTTTAAAACCTCGGCTTGGGAGGTGTAAACACCCCTCCCCGGCATAAAAAACATGTCGGGGTACTCCCCTCAAGGAGAGACTTATTGTACGCTTAACAACTCAATACATAATACAAATCAAAATCAATCAAATAACAATGAAAAATCGAAAACATAACAAGTCGTACTCCATCTGGCTCTTTGCCTTGGGGATGTTCTTGCTTGCCGGTTTTAGCGTTCCTTCGTTCGGGCAGAGTCAAACAAGTCCGAAGGCAGGAAGTGTTATCGGTAATCAAGCCACATCAACCTACATTGACGCTTCGGGAGTCGAACGGATGGTTACCTCAAACCTGGTGACGACGACTATCCAACAGGTCGGAGCCGTATCTATTGAGACGGACCAGTCGCGATATGCCGCTCCCGGCGGACAGGTCTATTATCCCCATATCATTACCAACAACGGTAACGGGGACGATTCGTTTACCCTACAGACGGCGGAAGCCGGTGATTTTACCTTTTCGCAAGTATATATCTATGCGGATGAAAACGGAGACGGTGTGCCCGATAACCTGGATCCTATTCTTACAACCCCCAACCTCGCCGCCGGCGAAAACTACCGGGTTGTAGTGGCAGGCTATGTACCTACAACCGTAAATGCGGGTGACCAGCACACGCTTACAATTACCGCAACAAGCACCTTCAATACGTCGGTTTCGGATCCGGTAACGGATACGACCATTATCTCCAATAACGCGGTTGTCAATGTCATCAAATCACTTGACAGTAACAGTGGCGCTGCGGGCGATCCCATCACCGTCACTCTTACCTATACCAATACGGGCAACAGTGATGCGGCTTCCCTGCTGCTTAAAGATGTGCTGCCGCAAGGCATGCAGTATGTGGCCGGTTCGGCACGCTGGAGTGTTACCGGTCAGGGCATCCAACTGACCGATGCCGACCAGGTAGCACAGGGAACCGCACCGCAAACCATTGTATATGATTACGATGAAACAGCTCCCGGAATGGTCACCGCTACCATCAGCCAGATTTCGCCGGGACAAACCGGGAATCTGACCTTCCGGGTACTGGCCTCGGGAGATGCCGGCATCGTTGAAAATACGGCAACTTTCTCCTATAACGACGGCACCGGCGCCGTACCGGAGCAGTCCACCAACACTGTTCAGTACCGCATTACGGAGAGCGCCGCCGTTTCTGGAAGCGGAAGTACCATTGCATCCGCATCTCAGGGCAGCTATGTGGATTTTAACAACATCGTTACCAACAACGGGAATGCCACGGATGTGTTCGACGTAACGCTTGAAGGCAGTACCTTCCCGGCCGGAACCAGCTTCATTCTGTTAAAAGAGCAGGGCGCCGGAACACTGCTGGATACGGACGGCGATGGCATTCCGGATACCGGTCCTCTTGCTGCCGGTGCGAGCTATACCGTGGTACTGCGGACTACTTTGCCTTCTGATGCGACGGGCGGCCCCTATGAAGTACAGAAAAGGATCACCTCTTCTATTGATGAGTCGGTATCTACAACGCTGACAGATCAGTTGACTTCTATCACCGCCAGCACGGTTGACCTGACCAACGACGCCCCGGCCAGTGATCCGGCGGCCAAAGGAGAGGGAGCTTATGTTCCCGGACAGGCTCCGTTGAACAGCCCCCATGTTCTCCCCGGTGAATCCACAACATTTACACTCTATGTTACCAATACCAGCTCCGTTTCGGATAATTATGACCTGAAAGCCAGTACTACTGAGGATTTCAGCTCGATAACCCTTCCCGCCGGCTGGACTGTAACCTTTAAAGACCAGCAGGGCGGAGTGGTCACCAATACCGGCAATATTACGGCGGGTTCCAGCCGGTTGATCTATGCCGAAGTCTTTGTTCCCGAGGGTCAGGCAGCAAGTGCTACCGGACAAAGTATCTACTTCATGTCTCAATCGGCAGCTACCGGGGCTTCCGACCGCAAACACGATGAAGTCATCGTTCATACGGTACGCAGCCTTAAGATTACGCCCAATAACAGCGGGCAGGCGTATCCCGGCGGGGTGGTCGTGTATCAGCACACGCTTACCAACGAGGGAAATATCACCGAATCCAATATTGCGCTCTCCCTGGCAGACTCCTATACCGGGTTTACCTCCATCGTATATGAGGATGCAAACCGGGACGGTATCCTGGACAGTGGTGACCCCGTTATTTCCAATATCGCATCACTGGCTCCCAACGAGAGTAAAGATTTACTGGTCAAAGTAAGTGCTCCCGGCAGTGCCGGAATAGGTATCAACAACACGACTACCGTGACAGCTTCGGTGGATCCTGCTTTAGTCAATGATGTTGCAGCACCCGCAGATGCAAAAGCCTCGGATGTTACCTTCATTATCACATCCAATGTGACCCTGGTGAAGCAGCAATCACTCACGCAGGCCGGCTCTTACCAGGAAGCGAATCTGGATGCCGAGCCCGGGGACATTATCTATTATAAGCTGAAGATCCAAAATCAGGGTATAGATGAAGTGAGCAATATTTCTCTGGAGGACGTAACGCCTGTTTACACAACCTATGTAGGCAGTTCAGCTTCGGTAACACAGGGAACGGTCACCGACGAGCCGGTTGCCGGAAGCCCGGGTGTGGTAAAAGTGTCCATAGGAACGCTTGCAGCCGGCGCATCGGCCGAACTGATATTTGCCGTTCAAATTGACTCCTGATAACCCAATGATGCCTGCCATAGGGCCGCTGGTTTTGCCGTCCGGTGGATTAACAACTTTTTTCAACCTGTCCGCCCGCAACCTCGGCGGCCGGACGGGCACAAAATAAAAAACATAACTATCCCTAAAACATTGGAAGGAGGTTTGATCGCCTCTTTCCTTCTAACCATTAAACTTTAACGTACAATCGGATGATTTTCAGACGCTTCATAATACTGGTATCCATATTGCTGGGCTTGGGTGGTTCTGTATTTGCTCAATACGGGCTACCTGAAGTCAATGAGCGTATCCGGAATCAGGCCGTTACAACGTTTTATGACCGGGAGGCGGGATATCCTGTTCGCCTTTACTCAAATACGGTACAGGCCGTTATTGCACCGAAACACCAGGTGTATCTTAAAAATGAAACCAGCCTGAAAGGGGTAGCGGGAAGTCAGTTCCGGTTTATTCATTATATATTGAACAAGGGAAATATGGCTACCGGTTACCGCATTTGGGTTGAATTGGCAGAGCAGAATCCCTACGGTCTCCGGAATGTAAAAGTACGTATTATTGAGTCTGCTTCGCGCCAAACGATAGCGGAGCTTACCGATCCTTTCCAGGAGTACTACATGGCCTCCCAGGCACCAGACCAAATCTACGAAATTGAAATTACAGGCTGGATTGACCGGCAGGCTCAAGAAGAAGAACGTTCCGAGCTTACCCTTCATCTCGAATCGCAGCAAAATGTGCAGCAGAGTAGAACAAATGACATTACCATCGCAGAGGGTGCTTATGTTGTCGTTACCAAGAAAGCGGATAAAACGACAACCCGGCCCGGCGAAACAGTCACCTTTGCTATCGAAGCCAGTAATAACGGATCGGACCTGGCACAAGCAGTTCCTGTTTCTGTAGATGGTCAACCTGCTTCTTACGTGCTGATCCGGGATGTCATTCCTGCCAACACGGTGTTTGATTCACTTATAAGTCATAGTCAGGCTAAGGTCTTTTATCATCTTGAAGGCCAGCCCGATTATGAATTTTTTAGCTGGTCGGATGACATGGAATCCTGGGAAATAGATGAGATTATTTTTGGATTACCGTCCTTGCGCGTGGGAGAAGCTTTTAAGGGCTCGTTTATGGTCCGGGTGATGCAGGCTGCTTCGGGTAAAGTACATAATACTGCGGAAGTTGTTTTTAAAAATGAAACCGGATCAATCAGTATTGCATCTTCCAATCACGTTTCGATTCCCATAAATGAAAATATCCCGGAACTTGCGTACTATCATTCCGATGCGTTTGATAAAAAGGCAAAAAGCAGTCGCATCGGTCAGCCCCTGTTTCTGATGGCGGAAGCCTCATCATGTAACGAATCCCGGAAGGAAGCAGATGAAATAAAAATCAGTTTGCGTTCCGCTCTCACTACCGATTACGAGGTATTCCTGGCCTATGAAACCAGCCGTAACACCGGGATTTTTGTTATCCCCGGAGGTATACCGACGCAAAGTGTTAATATCCAAAGTGCTGTTAAATTGAATGGCACGCTGGAGACGACTGATAAAGATAAGATCAAGGCTTCCATTTTGGATTGCGGACCCAATAACTATCAGGCGCTGGCGCTGATGCGAATGAACCCGGTTAATATTGTATATGACAGCCGGAATAATCGTCCCGTTGCAGGAGCGCTGGTCTCATTGATCCGGCTTGATGAAAGCAAACAGAAAGAGGCTACCGGAGATGTATTTGATGTAGATCAGGAGACTCCCATGCCGGCTACGGTTGTAACGAATGAAGAGGGTAAATTTGAATATCCTTCCGTCCGTAACGGAGAATATCAGGTGGTGGTAACTCCCCCCTCCGAATATACTTTTCCAAGCCGTCTGATGTGGAACCTGTTGCCGGTAGATAGAGAAACCCATCCGGAGGGATCCTATGGCAGTGGATTTTTTCATACGGATGACGGGGCTTCCGTGAGTATGGATATCCCGGTTGATGGGAGTCCGAATACGGGACTTAGAATCGAAAAAACATCCGTACAGAAAAATGTGATGCTGGGCGATTTCGTCGATTACCGTATCAAGATTAAAAATGAAAGCGGCAGATCATTGGAGCAGGTTACGCTTAAGGACGAGCTCCCATTTGGCTTTAGCTATACGAAAGGGACCGCTTATTTTGAGGGTGAACGTCTGGCTGATCCCGCAGGAGATAAAGGACCCGTACTGGAGTTTATGCTGGGCACCATAGACGATGAGACGGAACTCGAACTCACCTACCGGACGCTGGCAGGACCTGGTGCCATGCAGGGCGACGGCATCAATTCGGCCCAGGCATACAGTCCCGATCCGATGCCTAAAATGAGCAATGTTAGTCGTGCAGAAGTAAAATTGCAGGGTGGCGTCTTCAGTGACCGGGGATTTTTGACCGGTACCGTATTCCTGGATGCCAATAAAAACGGATTGAAGGAAGCGGATGAGCCCGGCATTCCCTATGTACGGTTGGTTCTGGAAAATGGCACGTTTGTCATCACCGACGGCAATGGCAAGTACAGCCTGTATGGACTGACGCCCGAAACCCATGTATTAAAAATTGATCCCATCACGCTCCCTGATGGAACCACTCCAATTTTAACAGATAACCGCCAGGCCCGAAACGCTTACACCCGGTTCATTGATCTGGAGAAGGGAGGACTGCAGAACATAAACATCCCGCTCTGCCCGATTGATATACCGCCTTATGAGGAGATCAAGCAGCGTAAGCATGCCTTTGAAACCGGGACGGAACTGGAAACCTCCCTGAACACCTCCTTCAGGTTTGAGGACGCCGGGCCAGGCAATCCCGCCGGAAAATCTGCGGAAGGATATGTCGGCGTATTCAAGGACTTTTCTGAAGATTCTGCAAAAGAATCCGTTTCAATCTCAACTACCGAAAAAGCCGATTTAACGACTGCCCGACTTCCTCTGTCGGCTTCTTCACGGCTGGAATTAGTTGGCATTGCCTCAGGTGATACGCTCACCGCTTCGCAAGTAACGCTTTTTGTACAGAGCCGGATGGGCAGCACGGTGAAGCTGACTGTGAACGGGAAAGGAATTCCCGATGAGCAGATCGGCAGCCAGAGCTCGGTAGCTTCCCGGCAGGTACAGATCACCGAATATGTCGGCATCCAAATGACCCCGGGGAAGAATGAGATCAAGCTGGAGGCTTTTGATACGTTTGGCAACCTGCGGGAAGAGAGCCAGTACGATATTTTTGCAGCGGGTCCGGTGCGCAGTCTTCAAATGGTCCCGTCTGTGAAAAGACTACCGGCAAACGGCCGGTCGGTGGTTCTTGTAACCCCGGTGCCCGTCGATTCCTTGGGGCTGGTAAATAACTCCGAGCTTCCTGTTACGCTGAAAGCTTCGGCCGGTACATGGCTGGTTACGGATCTGAATGAGACCGAACCGGGCATACAGACTTTTATTCGGGGTGACCAAACCCGGTTTCAATGGCAGGCACCCCGTACCCCGGGAGCAGCCGTGCTGGAAATGGCCTCCGGAACGATGGACACCAAAGCCCAGATCGAAGTAACGCCTGATCTGAGGCCTTTTATTGCGGCCGGTATTGTGGAAGGAACGGTATCTTTAAACCAGATTACCCGGGGACGTCTGACACCTGCAGCGGAGAATGACGGATTTTACCGGGAGCTTGAGGCTTTTGCCTACCGCTCGAATGACGGAGAAATCACAGCCGGGGCCCGCACCAGCTTTTATCTGAAGGGGAAAATTCTGGGGAAATATCTGCTGACGATGAGCTACGATTCCGAGAAAAAAGATGAACCGCTGTTCCGGGACATCCAGCCGGATGAGTTTTATCCGGTTTATGGAGATGCTTCAGTCAGGGGTTATGATGCCCAGTCCAGTGAAAAGTTTTATGTTCGTGTTGACGACCGCCGTTCCTACATCCAGTACGGCGACTATCTGACCCAGCAGCACCATCCGGCCCGTGAGCTGGGGCGCTACAGCCGGAGTCAGACCGGGCTGAAGTCCCATTATGAAACCAACCGGGTGCTGGTTAATGCCTATGGAACGATCGCCAACAGCAGCCAGAAGATTGATGAATGGCCTGCGGAAGGTATTTCCGGTCCGTTTTATCTGTCCGCGCCCGATATTATTCCAAATAGTGAGCAGGTGAGCATCTTAACTCGTGATCTTGAGCAGCCGGGACTTATCCTTGAAACCCGCCTTCTTACGCGGTTTGTGGATTATACCCTGGATGCGTTTACCGGTACCCTGCTGCTGAATGAAGCGGTAGCCAGCTACGACGCCGGGCTGAATCCCAACAGCATACGAGTGGTGTATGAGGCTGAAACGGGAGAAGAATCGTATGTATCGGGTGGGGTTGACGTGCAGGCCAAAGTTACCAAGGGCCTCGAAGCAGGCATTGCTGCTGTCGAAGACCGGAATCCGGCTAACGCCCTAAGCATGCAAAGCGGTAATATTACGGCACAGCTTCAAAAGGATACCTACGTAATCGGGGAGGTAGCCCGAAGCGATAATGCGGAGAACGGCGCCGGCAAGGCCGGGCGGATAGAGCTAAAGCACAACTCCCGGCGTGCCGAGCTGCGTCTGCATGGATTGACCAGCGATACGACCTTTTCCAATCCCTCTTCTTCGCTGCAGAACGGGAAAACAGAGATTGGAGCCAAGGGGCGATACAAAATTAAGAAGAGCCATATTAAGGGAGAATATCTCTATTCTGATGTCCGTTCTACCGGACAAATCCGGCAGGGAGGTATGGCTGCGCTGGAAACATCGGTAAAAGAGGTAAATGTAGAGGTAGGAACGAGAATTTCAACCTTTGAAAACAGCAGTACCGGTCAATCAGGAGACAACGTAACGGTCCGGAGCCAGGTAACCACAAAAGTTCCCCGCCTGGCCAAAGCAGAGATATTTGGGGAGTATGAGCAGGACATCCGGGCAGCGGACCGAAAGATTATCGGAGCGGGCGGCACCTATAAAATCAACGGCAGGAGCAGGCTCTATCTTCGTCATGAATTTATTTCCAGCCTGGGCAGCCGGTATGCGCTGAACAGTATTGACGGGTCATCGCGGACTGTTCTGGGCGTTGATGCTGCCTACCGGTCCAAAGGCAAGGCTTTTTCGGAGTATCGTATACGGGATGGCATCAACGGCCGGGAAGCCCAGTCTGCTATCGGATTACGAAACCGGTGGGAAATTGCCGATGGGATAAACATCAACGCCGGAGTTGAGCATACCCGTCAGTCTGGCAGCACGGATCGAAAAAATATTGCCCTGACCGGCGCCATAGCATATACGGCCAGTGAAAACTGGAAGGGTTCCTCACGAATGGAGTTCCGGCGTAACAATGCCAGTAATTTTTACCTGAACACCATCGGTGCCGGATACCGGTTAAGCGAGAGCTGGACGCTGCTGGGCAAAAATTTTCTGGGCATTACCGACTACCGCAATGATACCCCAACCCTGATTCAAAACCGGAGCCGGATCGGTGCCGCCTACCGGGATTATGGCCGTGCCCGGCTGGATGCCCTGTTGCGATATGAATACAAAATGGAGAAGAAGTCGGATACCGACTGGAACGGGACACACATAGCTTCAGCCCATTCGGCGCTGCAGCCTGCCAGGCGTCTGAACCTTTCGGGGCGGATGGCCGGTAAATATGTTCAGGATCGCATCCAGGAACTGGATACCGAGGCCCTGCTCTACCTGCTGTCGGCCCGTGCGGTCTTCCAGTTATATGATAACTGGGATATGGGTATTCAGGGCAGCTTGCTTGCGGGCAAGAGCTCCCGGAAATACGGGTTGGGTATAGAAGCAGGATACACCGTAGCCCGAAATTTACGTGCCGTTGTCGGGTACAATTTCTTCGGTTTCAAAGACCGTGATCTGGTGGAAAGCAATAGCTCACAAAAGGGAGTGTTTTTAAAACTCAGCTTCAAGTTCGACGAAAAGTTGTTTGCAGGCCTGATTCCCGATAGAGGCCGGTACCCGGATTATCAAGCCGGCTGTTCCTGTGAACCGGCTCCTGTGAAGGTACTGAAGCTTGATTCAAACTTTGCAACATTACCTGAACCAGAGGTTTCATCCTTTACAGCCCGGCCGCTGCCGGGTATCCTGCTCCCCCGGACCATCCACTTTGCGACTGATGAAATTGAAATTGATGCGGTTTCAGCCGGTGTTTTGGAACCTCTGGTGGCGTACCTAAAAGAAAATTCTTCGGTTAAAGTCATGATAGTGGGAACCGCAGATGTTTCAGGCTCCGATGGTTATAATAAGTTCCTTTCCTTGCGGAGAGCTGTTGCCGTGAAAGCGTATCTCGAAGGATACGGTATTGAGGGGACCCGAATCCAGGTTTCGGGGATAGGAGAAACAGGACCGGAGGGTGAAGCAGACACCATCCGGTCAAGAGCGTACAACAGAAGAGCGATATTTTTGCTGTATGGTGCTCACGATGCAGTGTTAGCAGATCAAGACAGGGACTTGAAAGAGATAGAAAATCAACCATCTATTGTAGAGGAGAAGCGATGAGAACCTTAAAATCATATCTAAAAGCACTGCCAACGGTAAGTTGTATCAGACCCTCCCTCTTTCTCTGCCATGTCGCTAAAGGCCTGCTCCGCCGTAGTTGCTATGAAGGCCGGGCTATGAGGCGTCGGCGACCTCCCTATCCTCTCAAAGGCTTTCGGGAGAACAAGGAGGGATTGGGGTGGGTCCAAACAGTTCTATCGATGTACCAGGGCGTTGGCATTTGGATGATAGCCTTTTTGTTTCTGACATTAGGAGGATATAAAACTGCACAAGCCCAAGGGTGCCAGGAGACAACCTGTGCCCATTTTTCAAGCCGGTCACAGCCGTTAACAAATGAACAGGCAGTCCTGACCAATGCTGTTTTCAGCAGCCAGCTCGGAACACCGGTCAACACAACGGTTACAGAACTCCAGGCACTGTTCGGTTCGGACTTGAATAAGGATCTGCTGTTGGAACAACTGCGGCGGTTAACAGGCAGTGCTACCAACCAGGATTTAGCAGCCCAGTCGATCACCTTATCCCAACTGCTGTCCGCTGCTGAAACGGTTTCCGGCGATCCGGCTGTGGTCCAGGCGATCCAGTCTTTGAACAACCAGATCGGGTCATCCACGGGTGCTTTTGTAGTGGGGGATTTCCTGGACGTTGGTGCGGTGCCGAAAGCAGGTTCACGCGAAACGATCAATGCGCTGGATCTGGTCGCAGGCGCTATTTCTCATGCCAGTTATAATGACACCCAACAATCCACGCCGCTGGCAGCCACCGTGTCGGGAAGTGATATAGGTTTGAACGGAATCGTGAATACTATCGGAATCTATTCCATTGTAACCGAACCGGCCACGTATGTCTGCGGGCCGGCGGGGTCCCGGTTTTATGCGGCATCCACCCGTATCAAGATGGAGGTTGATTTGGTAGATACCGACAAATCAAGTGAGCTTCAGGCAGCTATTTCCAACTCGGGTCTGGTGCTTCCGGAGGCTTCCAATCCCACTCTTACCCTAGGACAGCTTGAGCTTTATTTTGATGTCGGCAGGGCTGAGGGCGTTATCCAAACCATCGATGCCCTGGCAAACACGGTAATTATTCAGGCCACTCCGGCTCCGGCCGATATGTATTTGGGACACATTGACGATGCGATATTCTTTTCGAATGCTCCCATTGATCCCTTGACTGACCTGGGCTTTGCTAATGTGGGGGAACTTCAGGTAGATATTTCAGGCACATTGGTAAAATCGAATGTACAGGTACGCTCGTATAGTAAAGACGTACAAAATCCTGCTACCGAGACCCTTACCTTTACCGGTCCCTATCCCGAAACCCGGACTGTCGGGAACAGCGCCGGTTATTCCAACAGCCTGATTCAGTCGCTCGTGCAAAATACCAGTTTTGAAGTACAATTCGAGGTATATGAGCCCCAACCTGTCAGTCCATTGCTGCAGCCCACGATAGATAGTACCCTGGACTTACTGTTGCCGCTTGTCCGGGATATTGTAAAAACGAGTTTGGAAAATGAAATGCTGGGTACCGTCCTTAATGCTGTCGTTGATCCCCTCTTAAAGGCTACCGGAACCGGCCTTGGAGAGGTTGATGTGGTAGTGGAGAGTGTTGTTCGTATTTGCTACGGAACCGTTTCCGGGTATGTGTATGACGATGTGAACCATAACGCTATCCGGGAAGAAAGCGAAGCGGGAACGGCAGCAGTGTTGTACGCCAAACTGATCTCCAATGCCGACCCTGCTCAAGCTCAGCAGGTGGTAGCTGTAGATCCTGCCACAGGATTTTACCAAGTTGACAACGTGTCACAGGGGTCCTACACAATTTTTATTGATGACAATAACGATCCCGCCGATCTCACCCCCGCACGCCCTGCAGGATGGACCGGCACGCAAATTCCTGACCAGGAACGTACCTCCATCGAAGTCACAGACCGGAACATAACCGATATCAATTTTGGACTGTATCACGGGGGAACGGTAACCGGCATATCCTTTGTGGATAACGGCAGCGGGGGAGGAATAGCCCATAACGGCGTGCGGGATGGCGGAGAAGAGGCTATTTACCAAAGCGTAATTTTGGCGGCAAAAAGTAATGGACTTACAGAAATTGACCGGACCACTACCGATGGCTCAGGCCGGTTTACCCTCTGGATTCCTTATACTTCCGATGGTTCTCAGCTATTGATCAAGGAACAGGCATCAGGAGCCTATCTCTCCGTTTCGGGTTCAGCAGGGAGCACGGGTGCGACCTATGATCTGACGAACGACCAATTTTCTATCTTATTTACCTCCGGTACCGAAAAAACCGGCCTGGCTTTTGGCAATACCAAAGTACCGGTATTTTCTCCCGACGGCCAGCAGCATGCTGCGGCAGGGTCGGTGGTTTTTTATCGGCATATATTCAAAGCCCAAACAGAAGGAACCGTGCAGTTCTCCGGGAGTACGGCTTCCAATGCCGCCGGTTGGAGCTACGCACTTTATCATGATATAGATTGTAACGATCGTATAGACGCCACAGATCCAATATTGGAGCAGGCCTTTGTAACGGATGATCAGGAACTGTGCCTCATCGTCAAAGTATTCATTCCGGCACAGGCCGTTTCGGGTGAATCATACGGTCTGTCCGTGTTCGCGAATTTTAACCCGCAGGGTACGTCAGTTTATCATTCGACTAAAGTCTCGGACCTTACGATTGTTGGGATGGAAGAAGGCCTGCGCCTGGAAAAAACTGCTGACAAGTTGACCGCCCTGCCCGGTGAAACGGTAACCTATACACTTACCTTTGAAAATATCGGGTCAGAACCTATTCATGACATCACGATTCAGGATGTTACCCCAGCCTATACGCTATTTATCGATACGGACTGTGAAATGCTCGCTGCCGGTTTGAAATGCACTGTGGAATCCCCCGGCCAACTCCAGTCAGGTTCCATAACCTGGACCATCAACGGAGAACTGTTGCCGGGATCAATCGGAACCATACGATTCAGTGTTAAAATAATTGAATGACTCTTTCTCGTGAATAAATAAGTGATTTTCTCAAAAAAGCTGGATTTGAGGTGAACCAAATAAGGCGGCGAATATCGAACAAGGAAGTTCGACAGTTAAACAGCCAACCTCTCCTGTCTTCAGTTTAAAGAGGTCTATGGGCGTACTACTATTTGTAGCCAGTTCTGTGAAAAATTTTTGCTCAAAAATGAGAGAGTAGAAATAAAAAACCCCCGGCCAAAATTGACGGGGGTTTCCGTGCAAGTACGCCCGGAAGGATTCGAACCCTCAGCCTTCTGATCCGAAGTCACGATAAATAATTGATTTAAAGCACTTTAAAGGCTGATTTCTAATTTCGTGTACTACTAAATGTACCCCCGATTTTGAAGCAATTGAAGGGGGTTCACATGAATTCAATTCACAAACGCTTCCCTCTTTCCCGAAATTCTGAGCGAGAATTCTTGTCCTTCCTGAACCGAAAATTGTTGGCCACCTTCCATCTTTTTATAAAAATATATTATTAACTTAGTTAACGACTAAGATGATTTTTATCGGAAAATTTCGTATGTTCTTTCATCATGAATCCAGAAGATATCAAGCAATTACGGGAAGAATTAGGCTGGAGTTTAGCCAAATTTGGCAAATACTTCGGTGTTACCGCACAGGCCGTTCTGAAATGGGAACGAGGAACTGCCCTTCCTAATGATTTCACAATGGCTGCCATGATACAGCTCAATCGAAGGTTGGATGAGGCCAAAGGAGAAAACCAAAAACAACAATTCATAAACGGGTTAAAGCAAGCGCTGCTAACCGGCGGAGTCATTGCTTTATTAACCTTCCTATTTAACCAGGACGAATCATCATGAAAACAGACGATACCACGATTACCTCTACAGAAACCAGAATCTTTTTAAAAGGAAAGCAATTGGCCGAAGTGCTGGGAGTTACCTCCCCAACTTTATCCGAGGCGGTTAAAAAGGGCTACAATTGTATGGGATATCCAGTCGGTGACTGGGCTATAGAAACCAATTCAGGACGAGTGAAAGGATTTGAAGTTCCTCAACATATTCTTTCCAAAAAACCGGATACCACAAAAAGAGAGAACCCGACTGAAAGCCACCCTAATTTGGCTAATTTCGGCCTAAATAAGGCTAAAAAACCCAAGAAAGATAGACCAAACATCGTCAATCATAATTATTCCTTGTTGCCAGAAGGAGAAGATTATGTCAGACCGGTTAGTATGGTTACCCTTCCCTTGATTTTACAGAAAGCCTTGGAAAGCGATACACCTCAAAGCCGGGCTATTATTGCCGGTGGACTGGCGGCTATGGGAGCCTTAGTTGGTCATGCTGTAACAGATAATGCCTCCGGTGCCGGACTTGGAGCCGGAGCGGGATTAGCCATTGCCTTGCTTACGTATAAATACTTCAATCCTAATATGAATCCACAGTTTCAGGGATTTAATTTTAACCAATTTGCTACACAAAAAGCCGTAGCAGTTCAGGCAAGCATCCGAAATCAGTCTGGTTTTCTGCCTAATTAAGCCTAATTAGTTACTGCGTTGAGATATCATCATCAGTGATTATGGTGATGATATGTTTTTGGTCCTCAATTTCATGAGTAATTTCTTTCACCTTGAAATGCCCTCCCCCAGTCAAGTTATTCCGGAAGAAAGGAATCATGAACCAATCCCCTACACTTGGCAAAAATTCCAGTTTCCCAGGACTTAATACCCAAAAATCTTCCTGCCAATTTGAAGCGCATATCAGTATTTCTGTTTTCTGAATTGGATAGTTACCATCACTCGAAATTGAAGAGCAGAATTTGTCATACACTTCCCTCATTAAATCAATGAGCTCTTTTCGTTTTAACCCCAAAGTTTTTAAAAGATCCTTTTGTTTGGGCCAGGGATCATAGGCTTCTATATCGCATTTATTTATTTCTTTTAAAAGCTCATCATATTTTTCTTGTCCCTTCAAAATTTTTGAAAGAGTTTTCTTTTCTGAAATGAGTGCGTTTAGAAGATTCCTGTAGTTTAAATCTGAATTACGCATTTCACTTACCTCATCATTTTAAAGTATTGATGCCTCTCTACGCCTTTGAATTTTATCTCTCAATGATTCAGGCTCAAATACTTTCGCCTTCTCACCGAATGAAAGTATAAGAGACTCTAACTCGTAATTTGGTATAACCTTTATAGTCACCATCAACTTTTCGCCATTCCATTCATGTTTTTGAGTTGGGTGCAGCGGCTTAGTGACTATGTATGGAGCCTGCTCATTAGTGAATTCTAAAACCACCTCTTCTACTTCAACGTCATCCGGCCGGGTTACGCCGATGATATCAAAAAAGTACTCATTCCAGTCAATTTCTGGATGAACATAATCGCCTTGAATCTGGTCTATCTTTTGAATTCGGTCAAGGGCAAGGTTCCAGGTTGGGATTTCAAACTCTTCATTTAATCCGAAGGCAAACCAACGGTTATTGTATTGCTTTAAGAAATGAGGGTGAAAGGTAAGCTCAAAGCTCTCATCAGACTTAAAGTCTTGGTATTCTACTCTTAAAACTAACTCATTAACGATAGCATCATAAAGCGTTCCAAGATGCTCAATACCCTTAAGGTCGATATTAGATTCGATACTTATGACTTCCCTGGAGTTTTGCTTGAGTCCTAATCGGTCTTGAATTACCGGAATCATCTCTTGTACCCACTCAAACTGTGG
The DNA here is from genome assembly GCA_022450045.1 of Gracilimonas sp. Taxonomy (GTDB): domain Bacteria; phylum Bacteroidota; class Rhodothermia; order Balneolales; family Balneolaceae; genus Gracilimonas. The sequence goes on from JAKURD010000003.1 coordinate 81,651, forward strand.
AGCCCCGGAGAAGCGGGACAGCACAGAAATTGCTGATTGAATCTGGCTTTTTTCATCTTCATTTAGTGGCTGATTAGAAATGGAGAAGTCGGCATCCTCATATCTGTAATAAACCTTTCGGCCGTCTTTATGTCTCTTTAAGGGAATTGACCACCCCTGATCACTCTCCATAAATTTAATATCATCAAAGAGCTGTCTCCTTTTGATTTTGCTTTCGGGACCATTATACTCTTCTAGTGCTTTGTTAATTTCATCGAGCAGATCTTGCCAAAAAAACTTTCGTCCAGGATTCCGAAAGCATTGATCTAATACCTTGTATCTTAGTTGAGCATTTCTGTTTGTTGGCATACTATATTTATCTGTGCAGATTGAGTGCACAGTTTAACCATAACTTGATTATGAAATCAAAAAAAACTTACTGAGACAATTTTAAAATGAAGCGCGAGCTAAAAAATTTATACAATCAGCTAAGGACATATAAGGATAAAAGTAGGGGGCTTTTTGGGTCAGGTATGTCTTGGACAATATTGTATTTCTTTTTACTGCGACATAAAGACGTAAAAAGTGATCTTAATCTGCTTCATATAAATTATGACTTAGAAAAATACCTACATGATTCAGAGGTCGAATATTACCCTTTTGATGATTTTGTAAAACCATTTTATCAGTCTTTGAAAAAGACTAATCCAGGAATTTTTGATGGCATTGATTTAAACGCAATTTTTGGCTTGGAAACAGATATAACGACTTTATCTCCTGAGGAGGTTATTTCAATAAATTCCATTGCTAAAGAATGTGGAATATATAATTATTCATTAGATAGCTTTTCTATTGAGGATTTTGATGAATTCTTTTGCGATTTAATCGAGCTTGTAGGGGATAGAGATAAAAGCAGGTTACATGATAGAACCCTTAATCCAGAGCTAGCAAAATTTATAATTAGTACTATACCTTCAGACGGGGCTTGCTTAACAATTGGAGATGAGTCTGCTCAAATACCTTTTTATTCCCGAAAGAAAAAAAACAAAATCATTTTTTCAGGGTTTGGAGAAACTCAATTGTGGTATTATTTGCGGTCTATTCTGAGTGGTAAGGATAATTTGAAAATCAATAGAAATGAATGGTTATCCCTTATAAATAATGAGTACGATTTCTCATTTATTAATCCTCCCATCGGTAAGATTGGCAATGATTTCAAAAATCACCTTAAAGATAAATATGACTTCAACTTTAAATATAGAAATTGGGAATCCTTCTATATAAATCTTGGATTAGATGCTTTAAGTGATAAAGGAAAGCTTATTCTACTATTACCCGAGAACTTTTTATACCAGCAGCTGAAAGAATTTAAAAACATCAGGAAGAAGTTGGTTGAATCTAAGCACTTAAGATCAATCATCCGATTGCCTCGAGGATTATTCAAACCTATTACTTCAATTAGGTACACAATTTTTGAAATAGACAAAAGCAGTACGTTTGAAAAAATTCAATTTATAGATGGGGCAGAAATAAAATCTATTGTTTCCCCAAAGAATAAAGACGATTTAAAGAGTTTATTTACGGAGTTAGATTACTATTGGAATGGAGCTATGGGCTTTTATCCCTATGTAGCAAAGCCCTTAATCAAAGAGATTAAAAAACACGGTTACTCTTTAGCCTTTTCAAATTTTTTAAATGTTAGTAAAAGACCAGAAAACTACATAAGGCAACGTGAAGAAGATTTGGTTAGCCTATCAGATACTCTAAATTATTTGGGGTTAAAAACGGAGAGAAACCTGCACGATGTGCCTTTTATAAGCATATCCAAGATGTCGGAATCAATTACTGATTATAAGGTTACAGCAGAAGAACTAACCAGAGTTAAAAAAGCAAAAGCACTAAAAAAGCTCAGCCACTCCGCAATTCTGTTGGGAAAAATTAAAGGGAGTATTAAACCTACCTATTTTGAGCATCTCGGTGAAGATATTTATCTAAAGCAGAATATTGCTGCTTTTGAGATTCCGGAAGGTTATGATCCTCAATATTTGGTACATGAATTACGGTCAGAATTCGTTCAGAATCAATTCAGCAAAATTGAGACGAGTTCAACTATTCCAAGCTTTTCAAACCAAATGTTTTCGAATATTTATCTCCGAATTCCTCCCCTGGAACGCCAAAAAGAAATTGTTGCAGAAAACCTACAGGAGATCGCGCAAAGTAAAATTAAGGAAGTTGAAGGGTTAAGTGATGATCTTAAATATATTGAAAAAGAAGTCTTCTCCTCCTTTGCACACGATTTTGGTAAGATCTTATTGAATGTGTCCAGTAATATTGAGGTGATTACTAACTATTTGAAAGAATTAGATTATCGAGGGATTATTTCTTTTAAAGATTCTGCTCTTTTTGAGGAAAAAGCTGAAAAGGAAGAGTCCATTGGTGAGGTTTTAAAGAGACTTAATTCAAATTTTAGTGCAGCTCAAGATTTTCTGGAAAGTGAAGTGGGCTTTTATACCGGAGAAAAAGACTTGGAGGTAAAGCAGGTTAATCTCTTAGAAGTCATTTATAAATGGATAAAAAGACAGTCTCAAAACGGCTATTCCATTCTAATTGGTGATAGTTTTACACCTTTGGGTGAAAATAAGTTTGAAGATTTTATTGCTCAGTATTTTGCTAAAGTTAATACTAATGATCTGTATTCAGTTTTGGATAATTTACTAACTAATGCAAAAGAGCACGGTTTTAAAGCCAAAGATAATGATTACCAATTTGTAATTTTTCTTCAGCAAGGAACTAGTCCGGTTGGAAATCTACAGATATCAAAAATGCATATAGGCAACAATGGCAAACCTTTTCCTGAAGATTTTTCTTGTGAGGATTTATTTAAAATTCACCATAAAGGTCCTGATAGTACTGGAAAAGGAAAAGGTGGATATAGCGTAAAAAGAAGGTTAAACAAAATGGGTGCAACCATAAAGTGTAACTCTGATATTTTACCAAAGGATAAGTATCCTGTTCAATTTGAAGTCAGTTTTAAACCAGTGGAATTATGAGCAGATCAATTAAAGTCTTGCTACTTGATGATGATGCCGGTGAAATTTTAACGGATCTCAATATGAGCGCCAAACTTCATCGTGTTTTGATAAAAGAATCCTTTACTAATGCTAAAGAGGGAATTGCATATATAAAGGAAAATCATGATCAATTTGATGCAATTATTTTGGACGGTTTCTTTTTAGCGAATCCGGAGTCTTCTAAAAAGAAGGACATTACTGCGCTTAAAAAAACTGTAGATGAATTGACTAAAATTCTTTACAAAGAAGGGATTCAAATACCATACTGTGTATTAACAGGCTATCTGGAGGATATTGAGAATGATTCAATCCTGTCTGACATTAAGGTTTTTCGTAAGGGGAAACACAACAAGGAAATGTTCGATTATTTGAAGTCTGAGGTTAGAAAAAGTGAAGTTTACCAGATTAAGAATGAATTTGAGAAGATCTTTGAACTTTTTGATCAAGGTCTTCTTCCGGCTGATAAGGAAGAAGATTTGGTTGAAATTTTAAGGAAACTGAAAAGTGAGCAAAAGTACAATGACGATGATGCTTTTAATCCTATTAGGAAAATGTATGAAGCATTCATAAATGAACTTCACGATCAAGTACTATCAAAAAATAGGGATCAGGATATCGTGCCTGAATTTTTATATGATCAAAATGGAAATTTAAGCATACTCTGGAGTCAACTTTACCTCTCCGGTAAAGAAATATACCGAAGCACAGAGTCTAACATACCGGCAAGAAGTGAATCAGTCTGGCCATCGCATATTTCTAGTCTAACGAAGTCAATGATGGACATTTTTCAAGAAGGTTCACACGACTATCCTGAAGATGTTCACCATTATACATACAAAAGTGTTGTTTTCGCTCTTTTAGAATTATTGCTTTGGTACAAAACCTTCATTACCAACTACAATGCAGAACAAAATTAACCAAGATGCCTAACATCATTCGTCCTGAAAAAGTCAGCATAAAAAATAGCTCTGAACTCAATGAAAAGTTTATCCAAGAAGAGATTGCAAAGGATCCATCCATTCTAGGTTTAGGCGATCTGATTTTAAAGGACAAAGAAAGGATTCAACCTAAGGCCGGCCGATTAGACCTGTTGCTTCAGGACCCTGATTCCAATCGTCGGTATGAGGTTGAGTTACAGTTAGGCGCCAGTGATGAATCACATATCATTCGTACGATTGAATATTGGGATATTGAAAAGAAAAGATATCCCCAATATGATCATTGCGCTGTAATCATCGCAGAAGACATCACAAGTCGATTCTTGAATGTTGTTGGACTTTTCAATGGATTCATACCTCTTATAGCCATTCAGATGAATGCTTATAAAATACATGGTGATTATGGATTGATCTTTACAAAGGTGCTTGATGAAATGCCGTTAGGCCTCGTTGACGAGGATGAAGAAGTTCAGGAGGTTACTGACAGGGGCTATTGGTTAAAAGAAAGGGGTACTTCCGAGACCGTAAAGATGGCGGACAAAATGCTCGAGATTGTAAATGAAATAAGTCGTGGTTATAGTTTAAAATACAACAAACACTACATAGGTTTGGAAGTAGATGGGCAACCAAACAATTTTGTTCAGTTCCGGCCTAAGAAAAAATACATGAGGTTTGAAATCCGTCATCCTAAATCAGAAGAAGTTGAAAGCATAATTGATTCAAATGACCTGGATGACATGGGCTATGATAACAGTTTTAAAAGATACAGAATCAACCTGCACAAGAAAGAGATTTCAGAGAAGCAAAAAGCCTTAAAAGAGCTTGTAAAAATAGCTCATGATTATCGGAATGGATAATCACTTAACTTTAAAATTTTAGAATAAATTTATGATCACAGGTGAATTAAAAAACAAAGTGGATAAAATATGGGAAACTTGCTGGACTGGTGGAATTCCTAATCCGCTTTCGGTTATAGAGCAGTTAACCTATCTCCTATTCATCAAAGGATTAGATCAAGAACAGGCAAGAAAGGAAAAAATAGCAGAACGAACGGGTAAGCCTATTGAAAATCCATTTTTTGATGAAGATCAACAGCATCTCCGATGGAGGAATATCAAAGAGCTGGAGCCGGAAACGATGCTTATTCGTATAAAAGATGAAGTTTTCCCTTTTATAAAGAAACTGGGTGACGATGATAAATCTACCTTCGGTAAGTATATGAAAGATGCTCTCTTCATGTTTCAAAAACCGTCTATTTTAGCACGGGTGGTAGATTTATTGGATGATTTACCGATGGAGAACCGTGATACCAAGGGAGACATTTACGAGTATATGCTGTCTAAACTGAGTACAGCAGGACAAAGTGGTCAGTTCAGGACACCCCGGCATATTATAGACATGATGGTAAAGCTTTCTGATCCCAAACCTATGGAAACTGTTGCTGATCCTGCATGTGGCACTGCCGGATTCTTGGTCTCTTCCGGCCAATACCTGTTAGACAACTATGAAGATGAACTCATGAATGATAAAGTGAGAAAGCACTTTCAGGAACAGATGTTTCACGGGTTTGATTTTGACCCTACCATGCTACGTATTGGCAATATGAATATGTTTATGCATGGATTTGAAGGATCGAACATTGATCACAAAGATTCTTTGTCATCAGATAGTAATGAACTTCGGGATAAATACGATTTGATCTTAGCCAACCCTCCTTTTAAAGGAAGCTTGGATTATGAAAGCGTAGCCAAAGACCTGTTGCAGACTGTAAAGACTAAGAAAACGGAACTTCTTTTTTTAGCTCTTTTTATTAGGGCGCTTAGAATTGGTGGTCGGGCTGCGGTAATTGTACCGGATGGAGTATTGTTTGGCAGTTCAAGAGCGCATAAGGAGATCAGAAGATTGTTAGTGGAAGAACAGCAACTGAATGCGGTAATCTCCATGCCGAGCGGAGTTTTCAAGCCCTATGCTGGGGTGAGTACGGCGGTGATCATCTTCACCAAAACCAACTCAGGCGGAACTGATAACGTGTGGTTTTACGACATGAAAGCCGACGGCTACTCCCTGGATGACAAACGTGATAAAATTGAAGACGACGACATCCCCGAAATAGTACAACATTACAGTTACTGGCGAAGTGATTTCTTTGAGAAAATGCACACTGAAAAAGGTGATGTAATTAATGCAAATGATCTGCCTGAAAACTTAGGATTCGATGACTTTCCTGAAGAAGTACTCACCCATGATTTTTCTTCTCGAACCTCCAAATCTTTCCTCGTTCCCAAGAATGAGATCGTGGAGCAAAACTACGACCTTTCCATTAACCGGTACAAAGAGATTGAGTACGAAGAAGTAGAATACGACGATCCCAAAACCATCATTAACGGGAAAGATGGTCAGCCCGGACTGCGACAACTCGCCGAAGAACGCCTGAAAATTTTGAATGAACTGGAGGGGATGGTTTGAGTAAGGTTAAACTTGATGAGATATTTGAAATTGCAAGAGGCGGGTCACCACGACCAATAAAAAAGTTTGTCACAAAAGATCCGAATGGTATTAATTGGATTAAAATTGGTGATACAACGGAGTCAAAATATATAACTAAAACCAAAGAGAAGATTATTGAAGAAGGAGTAAGCAAGTCTCGATATGTAGAGCCTGGGGATTTTTTACTTACAAATTCAATGAGTTTTGGTCGTCCATATATTTTAAAAATTGATGGGTGTATTCATGATGGTTGGTTAGTATTAAAACCTAAATCAGATCAAATTTTTGAGGACTACATCTACTACATATTAGGCTCTCCAGCCATGAAAAGGGAGTTCAAGAAGAAGGCAAAGGGTACTACAGTTAAAAATCTAAATATTTCATTAGTAAGCGATGTAGAAATCCCACTCCCCACCCTCTCCGAGCAGAAAGCCATTGTGGCGAAGTTAGACCGGGCGCAGCGGCTCATCGACATCGACAGGGAAATGCTCGCCAAATACGACGAACTCATCCAAAGTGTGTTTTTGGAAATGTTTGGGGATATGGCTTTAAACCCTAAGAATTGGAAGAGAAAACCAATTAAAGATTTACTCGCTAGTAAAAAGATTAAAAGAGAAAATCCTAAGAAAACAAAAAAAATATATGACTACATCTCAATTTCTGATGTAGATAATGAACTTAAAAGGATAGTCGGGCATACTGCAATTGATAAAACTGACGCACCAAGTCGAGCAAGGCAGTTATTAAAACCTAATGATGTATTAGTTTCAACTGTCAGACCTAATTTAAATGCTGTTGCCTTATATAAAAGTGGATTAAGCAATCCAATAGCCTCAACTGGATTTTGTGTTATAAGACCTGATATAGAGATTATAAATCCACATTACTTATTCCAAATTAGTAAGTCCCGATATTTTGTTTCAGAATTAAGTTTGATAGCTAATGGAGCAAGTTACCCTGCTGTAACAGATCAAGATATTCTAAATCTCGAAATTCCTTTACCGCCACTCAATGAGCAAAATAGATTTGAAGAAATTATAGAAAAAATTAGTCAGGAATATCGGGTGACCCAGGCTAATCAAAAAAACTCAGAAGAGTTGTTTTCGTCGTTGGTGCAGGGGGCGTTTGGGTAAGGTATGAATTTCTTTTCCAAACATATTGAAAAGTTTAAAAAAGCTCTTAATAATAGAGAGGAAAAGGAGATCCTTTCTAAGGGGGCAATTAGAGGCTTAAGGCATCATAGGATGAAAAGAGATCCTGAAGATAATCAAAAATCTTCAGTTCCTGAGGATGTAAGGATTTATTTACCCTCAATATGGATTATCGAAGCTTATCCCCCAACATTCATTAATAGTCTAGTTGATGGATTAAAGAAAGGAGATTTTGTAGAACAACATGAAAGATTGCACAATAGGAATATATTGGACCAGATCAATCTCATGCGTTCAGTAGGATTTAGGAACAACTGGTATCCTCTTGGAATTTTTGCTTCTAAAGATTCATCAATGTTTCCTACGATGAATGCCAATATTCCGGAAGGTGTCTCTCATATTAGTTCCTACTTGCATCAATTTGTTCCAAGTACCACAATTTTGGCCAGTCAATTCTATTTAGATAAAGATCTTCAGAAAACTATAGAAGAGCCACTTAGGAAGGATTATCAAACTGTTGCGATAGTAAAAAAAGATCGTACCAGGTATAATTCAGTCATCCATCAAAAACAGGATGCATACCTTTATCAAATGGAATTTATTAGAACATTATGTTCTAATTGGGTTGATTCAAATTTTCCAGGTTTATTTTCTTCAGATTTAATTGATAGAAATCATCCTACATCTGAATTAATTTTATTTGAAGCAGATGATCCTATAGAAGGGAATCAAAATCCTTATGGTTCATACAAAAACATTATGGGCTTTAAGTCTGATTTTGATATGTACCAATCAAGTGACCTTAAAGACTTTTTTATGACTCTTGATGAAAAACTCTCTTCAAATAGGTCCTCTATATTTTTTGGAGGTAATATTGATAAAGTATTAAGCGACAAAAAATTGGAGGCCTACGGTGGAAATGATAAAGTTCAAAGAATAGCTGGGTGGAGTTATTCTTTGCACAAAACATTAAGTTTTTGGAGTCTCACTGATATTGTTTTCGAGTATTATAGAAAACAGAATAATTTAAGAGATAAATTAGGAGCTATTGATCATTCAAGTGATGAAAATGCATTATTTGAGCTTCAGAACATAGAAAGTCAACTTATTGAATTACAGGCAAATTCCATTCCCCTTGCTAACGAACTTTACTCTGTAATTGATGAAAAAGGTTTTGATTATGATCTGTTTGATTTTGAACCAATTGCAATAGAACTGCGTGGAAAGAAATCTTTCATTGAATTGAGGAAAGATTTATTAAAGAGAAAGGCTTTATCAATCATAGATAATGATAAACAAATTACTAGAATTACCTCGAGCCTTACTAATCTTGTCACGGGTCAAATTAACCTCAAATTGTCTGAGTCAAATAATAAACTTCAAAAAAGAATTTTTTGGCTTACACTTTTGGCAGTCATAATTGCCGTTTTTTCTTTTTTTGAAGTAACAGATTCAAAGCTTGTGAGTTGGGTTAAATCATTTTTCAAGTGAATAAACTTCACCATCTAAGTCAAAAAAGAGAAATAGCCCAAAGTGAAGCTCGGGATAAAATTTTTAAAATGGCTACTTATGCATATCGATTCTAAGAAAATCCAAAAACTTGAGGGCTACTTTGAATTAGATGGGAAACCTCAAAAGAATAAAAAATTATTTGAAGCCGAAGCATTTATTGATCGTTTTAATCTTCGCGACAGCTATATAAAGTTTTTCAGTCCGGTTCCAAAACCCAAAGGTGGAGATACAATTCGCTTTGTAATTAATAGTAAGTACAGTCTTGATCTTAAATTTCCGTCATCTTATTGGGGTGGTCATTACTCGGAAGTATCATTTTCAATTGACAAGGTGACTTTGCATGAGGGTAAGGAAAAATATGTTAGAACCGGTTCTTTTAAGAGGTTGATATATTTTCCTGAAGAAATTGAAGTATTCGGATATACAGTACGTAAATTTGAACATCAGTATCATGAAGGAGAGAAGAGAATAAAAGAGAATTATTTTGTATGGAACTATCAAAACTCGATTATTAAAAGAGAAATTGATAAGGTCTTGATGGCGTTATCCTTTCTGACTTGCTGTTCTCTATTCATTTCAGAACACTCGAATGGTAATACCATCACTATTTTCGATAAAAGAAGTGACAAATTTACCCTACCGTATATGGGATCGGGCATGATGATTTTTCCAATCTCGATAAAAACAATTGAAGAATTAATCGAGAATGTTAAATGGGAATACATCTATAATTTTCATCTTGCATATAAGAACTTTTGCAGAGCCAAAAACTATGAATACCAACTTTATAAGGGGTGTTCAGTTTTAGATTATTTGATATCACTTTTCGAACGAAATCTAGATATAAAAGAGCTAAGAAATCGTTTAAAGAACTCCGATAAATCTTCAAGGTTATATGCCCTTTTATGGTATTTAGAGTTAGATAATTCAACCAGGGTTTACTTGGAAGAAGTATTTTTAGGTGTCTCTTTTTCGGAATTCAAATTCGACAAGAAGTTTGAATTCTATGAGCTAAGAGACAGCCATCTTCATCGGGGTCAATTATTCCTTACACAAAATGAAGTCTGGAAATTCCAAAGTTGTTTGGTTTCTGTAAATGAAATAATCAGAATATTGATACCACACTTAGATAAGATCAGAGAGTGGGAATTTACCGACAAACCTTTTTATAAAACAGCATCATCCAAAGAAATTGTAAATGCAAGACAAGATTTGATAAGATGGAAAATTTAAGGTTGTTGAAAAGATCAAATATTTGATTATTCATTGATTTAGGAGGCTTATCGGCATGGATAAAAAAGAATTTCACAAACAAAAAGGAGAAGTAGAAAGAAGTGAAGCAAAGCATAAAGCTTTGAAGCTGAAATCCTCTTTGTTTCCCGGTGGTTCAACTGTTTATGATGCTTTTACTGCTTTAGTACGGCCTCTTTATGAAAAAAGGAAAGATGAGTGGTTGTATTTACTAATGTATGACTTGGTTCGCAGAGAGAAAGGGGGAGTAATTTCGTTAGAGGGATTATCTAAAAACGACGAATTTGTGACGATTGTCACTAAGGCGATAATACTGGCCCAGCAAAATCATCAGAAAGAGAAGTTAGAAGCATTGAGGAATATTGTTTTGAACAGTACAGAGTGGTTAAGTAAAGGGGAGCCTATTTTCGATTGGGGTCATAAGTTTTTGATGATCGTAGATCAAATTTCACCATTACATATACTTTTGCTCAAAACCTTCCAAAACCCAGCAAAGGCTATCCAAGAAAAAAAGGCAAGATTTGAAGAGAGAACTGGTTTTAATAATGCAGATGTGTTTTTCAAACTCCATCCAGAGTTAAAATCAAGAAGTGCATTGGCAAAGCAATGTTGGAGAGAGCTTTATAATTTTGGTTTTGTAGGGACTGATAAGTTCTTTGAGGTGAAAGATGCTGAAGATATGAAGTATATGCATACACACGATCAATTTGTGCCTCAGACTACTGATTTTGGCAATAAGTTTCTGAATATGATTGAGTATAGTAAGTGATCAAAGAGGATGTAAAATATGTTTTGACATTGCAACTATGGACAAAAACCTATACACTTATTAAAAATTGTATAGGAAATTGTCCAAATCATGAATATATCTAAACCAAAAATAGCTGAAGCGGTGAAGCTCTTTCAGGAGCATGACGGGGTTATGCGTACATCTGAAGTGCTGGATGCCGGAGTCCATCGAAGAACGCTGTATCACATGAGAGATGAAGGAATGGTGACGGCTATACAACGGGGTGTGTACCAGCTTGCAGAAAGTGAACCGCTGAGTAATCCGGATCTGGTGATCGTGGCAAAAAAAATACCGGAAGCGCGAATCTGTCTTATTTCAGCCCTGTCCATTCAAGAGATGACGGATGAGATTCCCCATAAGGTGCATATAGCCCTGCCCCGTTCAAGCTGGCAGCCGGAAATGGATTATCCTCCACTAAAAGTGTTCCGGTTCTCAGATGAAACCATCAACAGCGGACTTGAAACCCAACAGATAGATGGTATCTCAGTAAAAGTATTCAATCCAGCCAAGACCATTGCCGACTGTTTCAAGTTTCGTAACCAAATTGGTCTGGACGTAGCTATTGAAGCACTTAAACGAGGAATTAAGGAAGGAAAAGCTACGTATGGAGATATCATGAAGTATGCGAAACTGTGTAAAGTAGAACGAGTGATAAAACCGTACCTGGAGACTGTTGGTCATGGATGAAAAAACACGCATGGCCAAATCCGTTCATGCACGACTGTTAAATAAAGCAAGGGAGTCGGGTCGTCCTTTTATGGAACTCCTTCAGTATTATGGGATGGAGAAGTTTTTGCTCAGGATGAGCAAGTCAGAATTTGCTGAGGAATTTATTCTAAAAGGAGCCTTATTGCTACGCTCCACAGGCATAAGTGAAATCCGTCCAACCCGTGATATTGATCTATCCAGAGAAACAGCTCAAAGCATTGAGCAGTTGGAGCAAATGGCCAGAGATTGTTGTCAAGTTGAGGTAGAAGAAGATGGGTTGATATTTGATCCAGATACCGTAGCCGGAGAAGAAATTCGGGAAGAACAGGCCTATAAAGGAGTGCGAATTAAGTTTCTGGGCAAGTTGGGGAATGCAGAAATTCCCATGCAGATAGATATTGGATTTGGGGATGTGGTATCCCCTTCTCCCTTATGGGTAGAATATCCGGTATTGTTAGACGGAGATTCCCCGGAGTTGCTGGCCTATACACTCGAAAGTGCTATTGCCGAAAAATATCAGGCGATGGTGTACCTGGATATGGCTAACAGCCGAATGAAGGATTTCTATGACATTTGGCATTTGATGCATAATCAAAGTTTTAACGGCTCAGCACTGCAAAAAGCCATTGAGCTTACCTTTCAAAGAAGAAAAACCCAGTTACCTGATGAACCACCTACTGCTTTAACAGGGGCTTTTTATTCAGATGATGGTAAAATAACTCAATGGAAAGCCTTTAAAAGAAAAGCAGGTCTTACTGATGATGTATCCCAAACTTTAGAGGAAGTCGTAAAAGACATTTTTAGTTTTATATGGCCATTAAATGAGAGTCTGGTTCAGGAAAAAGAATTTGACTCAATTTGGGAGCCGGAAAAAGGTTGGGGTAAAAGAAATTGAAATTATTACCTTAAAGGGTAAATCAATACAGGGTACTTATTAATATGTCCAACTTTGAATTTTTACAAACCGACTGGCCGGAATTTATTGATGATGCTCAGGCGGTAGAACGACTGGTTCATTATGACCCGAGGGGTGCATGTGTTAGAGCTCGCTATTTAGTAGAACAAGTAGTGTTATGGATGTATGAAAATGATGAAGATTTGGAGCTCCCTTACGATACAACCATGGCAAATCTCATTCATCAGGTAGAGTTCAAGGGTATTGTGAAATACGAGGTGTTCAATAAAATGAACGCCATTCGTAAAGCCGGTAATATCGCAGCCCACGAGCGAAAGAAGGTAACAGAACATGATTCACAAAGGGCTTGTGAAGAAGTATTTCATATCATGTATTGGTTGTGGAGTACGTATAACGATGGAGAGCCACGACCGGACCTAACATTCGATGAGTCTTTGCTTCCAAAAGTTGACAGTGCGCCTGAACTCACAAAAGATCAATTTGATCAGTTACAAAAAGAGATTGAGGAAAAAACGGAATTCATTCGTGAAGTTCAGAGATCTCTGGAAGAAAAAGATGAGAAACTGGCTCAGCGTAATCGTGAGATCAAGCAAATACGCGAGCAGACTGCAAAGTTTGCCAGTACACATGATTACAACGAAGCGCAAACCAGAGAATTCTTAATTGATGTTTTACTAAGAGAAGCAGGCTGGGAAGCTTCCGAGAAAGACGTAAGGGAATATGAAGTAGATGGCATGCCTAAATCTGTAAATCCTTCTGGAAAGGGCTATGTAGATTATGTGCTATGGGATGATAATGGACAACCTCTTGCGTTAGTGGAAGCTAAACGAACGACTCGTAATTATGAGGAAGGTCAACATCAGGGGCAGCTTTATGCGGATTGTTTGGAAAAAGAATTTGGAGTCCGTCCTATCATATTTTTATCAAATGGCTATCAAATCTGGATGTGGGACGACACGGTTCATCCGATCCGACCAGTACTGGGCTTTTACACTAAAGAAAGCTTACAACGATTATTCTTTCAAAAGAGAAACAAAGAATCTCTTCATTTAGCAGAAATAAACCATGATATAACGGGACGTCCTTATCAGGTTGAAGCCATCCGGCGGGTGGGTGAGCGCTTTGAGAAAGGTCACAGGGAAGCCTTGTTAGTTATGGCTACTGGAACTGGTAAAACAAGAACTTCCATTTCAGTTGTTGACATATTACAGCGCAATAACTGGGCAAAAAGAGTACTGTTCCTTGCCGATAGAAATGCATTAGTGAAACAAGCCTATGATAGCTTTGCTGAACATCTTCCAAATACTCCAATTGTCAATTTAGTTAAAGATAAAAATGATGATGCTGCCCGGGTGGTATTTTCAACCTATCCAACGGTTCTAAATCAAATCGAGAAGCTGGAAGAAGGTCAACGTAAGTTCGATGTTGGATACTTTGATTTAGTAATAATTGATGAGGCTCACCGGAGTATTTACAATAAGTATGAAGTAATATTTAAATACTTTGATGCTCTTCTTCTCGGGCTTACAGCTACCCCGAAAAGCGAAATCGATCGGGATACCTACAAAACATTCAAAACTGAAGAAGGTGTGCCTACTTTTGCTTATGAATTGGAAACCGCGGTAGATGAAGGCTATTTGAATCCACCAAAGAAAATATCTGTTCCCAGTAAGTTTCTAAAAGACGGAATCACCTATGATGACCTATCAGATGAAGAAAAAGAAGAATACGATGATTTATTAGCGGATGATGAGACCGGCCTTATCCCGGATCATATTGACGCTTCTCAGCTTAATGATTGGTTATTTAATAAACATACTGTTGAGGGTGTTCTAAAAAACTTAATGGAAGATGGCATAAAAGTGGAAGGTGGTGATCGTTTGGGTAAGACCATTATCTTTGCGAAGAATCATAAGCATGCGGTTTTTATTCAGGAAACTTTTGACCAAAACTACCCTCAATATGCTGGTAACTTTGCCCGAGTAATTGATAATAAGGTAGATCATTCCCAGGATTTAATTGATCGTTTTTGTACAACAGAAAAAGATCCCGTTATTGCTATTTCCGTAGATATGATGGATACTGGAATAGATGCTCCCGATGTTGTAAACCTAGTCTTTTTCAAACCGGTTAGGTCCAGAAGTAAGTTTAACCAAATGATCGGTCGAGGTACACGTTTACGTGAAAACCTTTTTGGTCCAGGGAAGCATAAATCCCAATTCTTAATATTGGACTATTGCGGAAATTTTGAGTTTTTCAAACAAAATCCAGAGGGTTTTGAACCTTCCCCAGCAAAATCACTAAGTTCAAAAATCTTTGATCTTAAACTGAGTTTAGCCTATAAATTACTAAACGATCCATATAAAGATAACGAAGTACTTCAAGGGTATCGTGAAGCCCTGCTTGACGAATTGCATCAATTAGTTGCAAACCTGCCAAGAGAAAGTGTTCAGGTTAGGCCCCACCTTCGAATAGTAGATAGGTTGGAGCCAAGAACTGTTTGGGATTCACTTACCAGTGGTGAAAGACAAGAAATAGTAAATTCGTTAGGAGATTTAATCCAATTCGGTTTTGGAGATGACGAACTAAGCCGACGGTTCGACTATTTGATGTTGACTCTTCAACATGAATTTTTGGATAATGCTTTAGATGATAGTTTTAATAAAGGGCGGGTGATAAGATTGGCAGACCATTTATTCTCAAAGAGACATATTCCTGCTATCTCCGAGAAAAAGGAGACTCTTAAATTCGCAATGAGCGAAAATTTCTGGAAGGAACCTTCCATAGAAGGCATGGAGAAGATCCGAAAGGATATGAGAGAACTCATGAAACTAGTAGATAATAATAGAAGAGCACCAGTTTACACCAATTTTGAGGATGAGTTCGGTGAGGCCAAAGAAATCGAGTCGCCAAAAGTTGAGGAAGAAGGTGAGCTATCAATTGACCTTAGAAGATACCGGGAAAAATTACAACATTTCGTTGAGGAGCATAAGAATCATTTAATCATTGAAAAGATCCGAAATGCTAAGCCTCTAACGGAAAAGGACATTAAAACTTTGGAGTCACTACTGCTTGAAGTAGATCCTAATATTAGCAAGGAAGAGTTTTATAAAGTAATTGGGGAAGATTTGAAGCTGATTGAATTCATACGATCCATTGCTGGATTAAGTGAAGAAGTCTTGATGGATAAATTTGGGGAGTTCTTACAGGATCAAAAAATGAGTTCTAATCAAATCCGCTTTGTCAGGCAAATGATCAAATCATACACTCAGGAAGGGAAACTTGAAGTCGGGGCACTATATGAAGAACCTTTCAATCGAATCAGTCAAAATGGGATTGACGGGGTTTTCCGGGACAAAGCAAAAATTGCTGACTTACTCATTGAAAGAGTGAATGAACTGAACGATTTGAAGGTCGGGTAGTCTAGTTAGATAGCTAATCTGTGAGTATTCATTTTTGATTATTTATCTGTGCAGATAGAGTGCATGGGTGGATGTTAATATATGTGTATCAAATTGAAGCTATTCAGAGCTTCTACAACTGCTAATTGTCTGAATAGGCTTATTTAATAAAAAAGCATCAATAAAATATCATAAGTATGAACAATTTAAATAATTGGTTTCGGGATAGATATGCATGGATTCAATTAGCTGCTATAAAACTAATTGAAAAGAATAATTTAGACGATGATGACTATAAAGAACTAGTGGAGATATGCGTTAAGGAAGCAAATGATGAACTGGAAGATGATGGGGAAAGAAGGTTCAACTTTATCTTTAATCACAGTTCAAATGAGACAATTAAGCTCAACTCACTTGATGACATTAATGGTATTAATGCACTATCTCCAAGAAACCCTTTAAAGTTTGATAGTGATAAACTGTCAATAATATATGGGCGTAATGGATCTGGAAAGTCTGGATATGTAAGACTTTTGAAACATTTAACAGGTTCACGTTTAGCAGGCCCATTATTGTCTAATGTTTTTAACAAGTCAGAAGACAAGCAATCATGTACAGTTACATACACAATAGACAAGCAAATAAAAACGGTCAAATGGATCAAGGAAAATGGTCATATTAAAGACCTAAGTAATCTTGATATTTATGACTCCAACTCTGGAAATGTATATATAAGCGAAGAAAATGAAGCCACATATGAGCCGCCATTGCTAGGTTTCTTTGATAAACTTATTGCTACTTCAGAAAATTTAACAGATAGTATTAATGGGAAGATAGAAAGTAAGATCTCCCAAAAACCACGGTTGCCTGAAGACTATATTGATACGAATCTTGCAAAATGGTATGATCAACTTTCTCATAACACAGCACTCGAAACAATTAAGTCTAAAGTTGAGTGGTCTGAAGAAGACGAGAAGGAACTATCAAAGTTAAGAGAAAGAGTTAATTCAGAGTCACCAAAAGAAAAGGCTGAAAAGTTATTTAAAAGAAGAAAGCGACTTAACGATTTAGTTAAGCAGACCATTAAACATGTTAGAGAATTATCTGATGTCAATCATTCAAAAATTACTAAACTGAGAGAAACTTTAGAAAATAAAAAAGAGGCCGCAGATGCAGCCGCAAATGATTTATTTTCTACAATACCATTACAAGGCATTGAATCAAAAGTGTGGGAGCAACTATGGGAGAAAGCAAGGGAGTACTCGGAAAAAGGTGCCTATTTGAACCATAAATTCCCTTTTACAGGTGAAGAGGCAAAATGTGTTCTCTGTCAGCAACCATTATCTGATAATGCAAAAGCTCGACTGAAATCCTTTGAGACCTTTGTAAAGGGAGAGTTAAAAAAAGAAGTTAATGAGCTGGAGAAAAAAATAAATAAAATTATAGAATCATATAATGAACCAGCAAATGAAGAACGATTGACTACAATATTTGATGCTATAGGGGTCGATGATAATGAAATAAGAGAGTCGACATTATCCTTATATGAATTTCTTAGAGTAAGATATCAGGAGTTTATTAATGAGAAAGAGGAGCTTACTGAGACCTCCTCTGTGTGGAATCTGTTAGAAAACGCCAGAAAACTTTCTCATTCATATTATACAAAAGCGAGTCAACTACTTATTGATGCGGAGGAAGATAATCGCCAAGAATTGAAGGATGCTTTAAAAGAGCTTGAAACAAAAAAGTGGCTTTCAGGTCAGAAAGAAGCAATAAAAAATGAAATAACCCGATTATCTGAGGTTAAAATTTTAGAAAAGGCAAAGAAACTGACCAATTCATTAGCTTTTTCAAAAAAGAAAGGAAAGCTTGCAGAAGAACTAATTACTCAGACCTATATTAAAAGGTTTAACGAAGAACTTAGCAATCTTGGAGCGGATAATATAAGGGTCATACTAGACAAAGAAAGGGTTCAAAAAGGAAGAGTATTACATAGAATAAAATTGGATGGATTAAACGATAGATCACCTGATGAAATATTAAGTGAAGGTGAAAAAAGAATCGTTTCAATAGCTGCTTTTATTGCTGATGTAACAGGCAAGGAAATTCCAGCACCGTTTATATTCGATGATCCAATTACTTCATTAGACGAAGAATACGAAGAGGCTGTGGTTGGCAGATTAATTGAATTGGCAAAAGATAGGCAAGTAATTGTATTTACACACCGACTATCTCTGTCAAGTTTATTAGAAGAATCAGCCAAAGAGGATAATATTAATACTAATTTTATTGGAATTAGAAAAGAGCATTGGGGCGCTGGAAATCCAGGTGAAACACCGATAAATGTAAAACGCCCACATAGAGTTTTAAATACGTTACTGAACAATAGACTCTCTCCTGCTCGAAAGGCATATGAAAATGAAGGGAGGGAAGTCTATGATCCATTAGCAAAATCAATATGTAGTGACTTTAGAATACTACTTGAAAGAATGATTGAAGATGTATTGTTGGCAGATATAGTCCATAGATTTAGAAGGTCAGTACAAACAGACGGAAAAATTTTAAAGCTTTCTAAGATCACTTCAGAAGATTGCGAGTATTTTGATCAAATGATGACAAAATATTCTGCTTATGAACATTCTCAACCAAGATCAATACCAGTTGAACTCCCTGAACCTGATGAGCTGGAGTTTGAATTGATGAAATTAAAGGATTGGTATGATGATTTTACAAATAGATAATTAAACTTCAGATTAAGTTCTAGAGTATTGATATTACCTTTTAGCTCTACTATAAAATTCTTAGAAATGTAATATGAATGAAGAACCAGAACCATATGATTATAAAGAACAGCTCGAAAATGAGCTGAAACAAAAATTCCCCGGAATTCAAGAAAAATGGGAGTCATTAACCAATGAGTTAGGACCAGCGCTTTATGATCATGTTAGAAATCAATCTCATCAGGAGATTCTAAAGATTGAAGGATTTGGCGAACTCCATTTCTCCTTGGTGATCGATACTAATTTCATATTTGGACAAATAAAAGGCAGCGTTACTAAAAATATTTCACTTGAAGAAACATTCATTTATAAGCTTATAAATTGTTCCTTTGTTACAGTTTATGCACCATTTAAATTAAAAGAGGAATTATTCGAGAAAATTGATCGAGTACTAAAAAGGGGAAATGAACAGGCAGCTAATCATGCTGATATATTACTCAACAACTTAGTCATGATGGATGCTCAATGGATTGAAGACTGGAAAATTGCACAGCGCACCATTGGCCATGAAGATCCCGACGATGTTTCGTTTTTAGCCTTATCCTTACACACAAGCAGCCATGGCATTCTTTCCTTTGACAAGATCTTTAAATCTCAAAACCTTACTAAAACATGGGGAATTGACGATGCCGAAAAAGTAATCCATACTTTCAATCATGGGATTACCTCTTTGGCTGTAGTGGGCGCATCAATATCTATTGTAGAGCTACTTTATAAATTTGTCAGCTTTATAAGCAAAGTTATACTGGATGTGGTATTAGGAATTATCACCGCCCTTATGGGTATAACAGCACTTACTATCCATTCGCTTGGACAGATTCCTATTGAAATAATAATAGGACTAGCGGGAATATTTATTGCAGGGTTATTTCTTTCAGATGATCTAAGACAAGGCGGGAAAGACTTAATGGATACCATTTTTGACAAAATACGCTCTTATTCATCAGAATTAGCGGAATTCCTAAGCGAGTTAAAAGAATTGATCCTTGAGTTTTGGGAGATATTTAAGCCTTTCGGGATCACAACCGTTGAGCTGTTTGCTTATCTTTCTCATGAAGTGCAGCTTATGCATGAACAGATGATAGAGCTTGAGGGGAAGTGAATCCGCAATTCTTAACTTTTAATCACTGACTAGTAGATCAAGTCTTTGCTATTCCAATTAATCACTTAGTGTGCACTGTAGCTGATTATTACCCAACCTAGCATTTACTACTCGGTTGTGATAACTAGCCAACCATTCGTATTTTGCTTTAACTTTATCATTTCCAGCTTTCAGATAGGCCTTTAGAATCTCTCTTTTATGAGTATTAAAAAGGTGCTCAATATTTTTTTTATATCCAATAGATCGAATTTTATCTTTTTCTTCAGGGGATTCGGCATTCCTAAATCGATCTATTTGTTCCCCGTCTGTGCCCCAGCTTACACTATCTAATGCTAAACTCAGATAATTAATGAAGTACCATTTTTGATCATCTGCCTCATAAATGTTAAACATATCATCTAAGATATCAGTGTTTCCATTATAAACTTCTTCGATATCAGGGTGATTTGCGAATTTATTATACAGTTCTTTAGATAAAGCGATTATTGGAACATTTGCTTTCCCTTCAATTAAATATGAATTAACTAAGCTATGACTTACAACAATATCTCCATCCTTAAACCACCAACCTGAGTCAAGTCCACCTCTTAAGAAAATTGATTGTTCAATGCATCTAATTTGCGCAAGTGCTATTCTGTAAAATTCAAACATAAACCCATCAAAGGTGCCTACATATTCAGTGACTTCAGACTCAAACGGAATATTGAGAACGATACAATCGGAAAAGGCTAAGACAGTTTTTTGTGTAGGTTCCAATTCAGTCTTTTCGGGGTCAAAATCAAATTCAGATTGAACAAATCTAACACTTTCAACAATAGTACTTATTGCACGATCGTCATTTGCTTCTAGGACCCTATTTCCAAATCCGAGAATATCAATAAATCCAGTTATACCCGCTGACATATTGCTTTTATTGAATTTCTTTTTAGTCATTAATTGTCTATTTATTCTATTTGTTGGTTAACTTAAGTTAGTATTATGTACGAAAATGTCGAAAAAAATGATGTTTTAAGGGCCTCTGAAGTTTTAAATCAAAGAGATTATGCAATCTACCCAAACCAACAATATTGGGTTAAGATGTCAGATGGCCAAGAATACCCATACAAAGAGCTTGCACGTGAAGCTGTTTTTCAAGCAACAGGAAACAGACCAGGTAAAGAGTTTCAGAGCAATGAAAGCAATAGATATGAATTTAAAAGAAGGTTTCAGCTTGAAATAATCGATAGCAGCATTTTACCGGATACAAATAATTTTGTTCAAGAATTACAACAAAGATATCCTAGAATTTGGCGATGTGCGGATTCATTTAAATGGGATATCCTGAAAAGATCCCAATTGTTATCTTTTGATTGGTTAGATCCACAAATTGATTATTCGAGCCTTGATGTTTCAGAAATTGGTAGAGGCGTAAGATCTATCAAACCTTGGGTTCATGAGCTACGTCAAGGTGATATCATTTTTATTATGGGTAAGAATAATTACTGTGGAGTAGCTATTGCAAAATCAGAATATAACTGGTTCGGTCCTTTTTTGGATATGGGTGATGGGTCTCCTAAACCAGCAATTGAAGTTAGATATATTCATAGGTTAGAAAAACCAGTTCAGCATAATTTAAATACACATAACAATCCAACCACATTTACTAAGATAGATCAATATAATTTTGGATTGGCAGAAACTTTAGAGTTCCTAAAAAATAGATTTCCAGGCGTGTATAAGTTGCTTGCTTTGGATTTCGAGAATCAAAATCAACCAATCTCTCATAGTGATTTTAACTTTAAGGGTCTTACTGACTCTCCAAAACAAATAATAAGCTACTTAAAAGATAAGCCTTCATTCATTGGTCATAACACTGACTGGGAAAGTGAACAGAAAAAAAGTAAGGCTAAAGGAAATTTAGGTGAGCGTTTTGTTGAATTTTTGGTTCAAGCTAATAACGACGCATTCAAATTAGGAAGCCCCATTAAGAAAATGGAAAAACAAAAAGATGGCATTGGATACGATTATTTGGTTTTAGCAGAAAATAATGAAAAGTTTTTTATAGAAGTCAAATCAACCTATGGATCTAGTTCAACCCCTTTTTATATGTCTAGAAATGAAAGATCTTTTTTAAAAAAGAATGAATCTAACTATAGATTAGTGAGGGTTTACAATCTGAGCTCAAAATCGAAATCAGGTAATATTTTTATTCTAACAGGAAAAGAATTGAAATCTTCTGAGTTCAAATTTAAGGCTACTGATTATGAGGTATCATTTAATTCACATAAATAGTAGTAATTGTAAATTTCGCTCCTAAGCCCCGATATCAGGTCCCATTAATACTAAACCATGCCTTTGATATTACTGAAATTCACTCACACTTCGGGATATCAAATAATCAGCCAAATCTAACCCTTTATTTTTCTCAAAAACTCCGGATTTTGATTCCAACAGATTTGAAGTGGAGATATCACAAAAAGCTGAAAAGCTATCCATCTTTGCAGACCAATCCTGGTAAGCTCCGATGTCTGGAAACAGAGTAACCGATCTATTCATAAGTGCTTGGGCATACTCTGGTTTTAGGGTGGACTTAGTACCAGTGGCCAACCATATAAATTCCGGGAAATATATGCTGGCAATAATGGCCGTTTTCTCTGACTCAACGATAGCTACTGGTTTGTCATTTTCTTTGAGGAGATGTTCTCCAAAGAATCGCCATTTTGGGTAGTACCGCTTATCAATCTTTAGCTGACTATGTACAGAGTTTATCGCCCCTCGCTTACCAGTCTCAGAATTATAAACTATAATTTTTCCTCTTCTTACTTTGCCTCTTATATCAATCTGATAAAAGATACATCCGCCCGGAATTTTGAGTGAGGTACCTATTTTGTAGGTATCAATTACTTTGCTAATGGTCTCAATATCGAAATGTCTTCTCAAAAATTTGATGAAATGATTCCCGTCATAGTTGCCCAAGCTTTTCTCAAATAGTGATTTTGGAATATATTTTGGAGGATATTTAACCTCTGATGGTTTTTGATAGCCTGTCTGTTCTCTCTTAAAACTATCGACTTGATAAGGGGAATGGAAATAGCCGCAATTTTGCTCCCGATCGCATCTCCCAAATGTTGGCTCAAGATAATCTCTTGTTTCTTGGTCAATAAATCGTACTAATCTTTTTCTGTTACAGGCAGGACATTCAAATTTCCTACTGGAATCGTCTAACTGGTACCGGAAAGAATTCATAAAAAAGTTTTTAAATCATCAGCAGTATTGACAGTAACATCAGAAAACGGCTTTTAATAGATATTGGAGGGAGGTCGCTGATGTTACTGCTGTTCATGTCGGTCATTTCGAACCTTTTTTATTTTTGGATGAGGTAGAACACTTTGCCGTATTCTTTTCGCTCGGAGTTAAAGCCTGCATTGGTCAGACGAGAGCTGAATGTCCGGCTTCCACAAGCCCGGTAGCCTTCATCTTCGCAAAAGCGACGATAGCTTTGGTATAATTCTTTTAGGGTCGTATAAGCCGTGAAGCTTTGCTGATAAGATCGCTCGCTAATAAATGAAAGCACGCTGTCTGAATTTCTTCGGAACGACTCGATTTGCTCTTCTACTTCTTTACAGTGCGTAAATCCTTTCTGATTCAAAAGCCGTTTCAATCCATCCAATACCCAGTTAAAAACACCGGATAATTCACTGGCTATAATTTTCTGCGCAAGTTGCCGGTCTTGATCTTCTTCGGGAATGGTGACATCGAAAGGAACGATCAAAAATCTTCTAAAGAATGCATTGGTATGCTCCACATCGGTGGGGAGTTCATTACAGTTGAAGATTAGCTTCGCATAGTTTGTGAGGGTAAAAGGATCTTTGTATGGAAGTCGGGCTTCTACAGGTTCACCGGATACCAGCTGCTTGAAAATGGCGGTCTCCAGTTGCCCGTCAATCTCGGAGGCATAGTTAACCAGTCGGTTCGCAATCTTTGCACGATGGTATCCATTGTTATCAGTTAAACTTCTGATGGTAAAATTGGAAACATTTGCCTCTCCAAGTAAGGCATTCACAATTTCAAAGAATACCGACTTACCATTTGCTCCGCTACCATATAAAAGCAGTGCTTTCTCAAGCTTCAAAGTCGAAGTTCGTACAAATACATAGCCGATGTATTCAGCCATCAGCTTTTGAAGATTCTCGCTCGGCAGTACTTCATTGAGGTATTTTTGAAATAATGGAGCCCTTGCGTGAGGATTGTAAGCAAATGGAAGCTGATAGGTTAAAAAGTCTGAGCCTTCCGGGTTTCGCAGTACAACAGCTTCATCATTTTGGGGATTGATCTCAACTGTTCCATTCTGCAGGTTTATCAAAACAACAGAGTTGTGGTATTCCGGTGCCGGAATGTGAGCTGTACTCATAAACTGTTTAACGAGTTCATCACGGAAGCGGTGATACTTTGATTCAAACTTATTCACGCCCATCTTTTGAGCCGCTTTGCCTAAAAAAATTTGCAAATCATCATCTTCAACCGGACTCCAGAAGGCTCCATTATAGAGGTAGATAAAGCCATTTCGTTTGGATAGCCCCCAGTTATGGTCTTTGGCTAGCTCTAGGATCTTTTCTATAGTTATGACTACATAGTGCTTTTTTTGAAGTTTTTTATCCGTACTGGCTTCACTCTGAAAATCAATTTCCTCGATTTCTTCTAAAAGTTTGTCCAATACTTGCTTATGCGGGGTTAAATTAGGCCCTAATTTAGCCTTATTAGGTGCCCGCAGTTGATGCATCATCTCTTCTTTGATGTCTTTTGGAGAAATACTCAGTTCCATGATTATCGTCTCCTTCTTTTGTAAAGTGAAGTTGGCTCCAACAGACGTTCAATCACTTTGCGCTCAAAATACTTTCGCCGGCCTTTACCACTTATTTTAAGGCTGGGGATAAATCCGTTTTGACTCGGGTGCATATTGCTTCGGTTAAGAACCGTGCGCTGGTCGATTCCGAACTCAGCTTCAATGTCTTGAGCTGTTAGGTATTTGGTAGCATCTCTTTTCTTTTGAAGGGCACTTACAACGAAGTCAAGTTTGTCTTCGATATTGGTGATTTTATTGATAAGGGTTTGTTCAATTGTCATGATCTTAAGTTTGCGTTAGTGTTTGATTACGCAATAAAGATCTCGGTCTTATGAACTATAAGCTATTGATTTCACTTGTTTAAGATTCACATTTTAATACCAAACCCCGTATATAACCCCTCATTTTTATTAAAAAGTTGAATGCTCTAAAAAAGATGGGTTCACTTCTCCTGAATAGGGTAAGAATCCATCTGGGCTTTCAACTTTTTAAACCCTAATTAGCCTAACTTTTGCCTAATTTAGCCTTAAAACTATTATAGACCGACTGGTAATACAGCTTATTGTTTAACAAAAAGTCTGTTTTGTTTTCAACCTCGTACTCTTTTATAGCTTTATTTACCAGTTCTTTTAAAGACCCTTTCTTTTGGAGTCCCGGACTTCCCATCAGGTGATAGATTTCATCTACACTTATCGCAATTTGTTTAAAGGAATAGCTACCATTTAGATCAATATGTAGCTGAACATGATCATATGCATCTAATTTAGCCTGATTAGCCGCTACTTTATTCACCAAAGCCCTTAATTCTTTTAAAAGATAGTCAGGAAGTGAGCAAAGGATAACCAAATCTTCTTCATTTGACCGGCTATCCATCAATTTTTTAAAAGGTTCGTACTGAATGTGGGCGTTTTCAATTCGATGAAACTTCAACGATGGGGTTCTCCCCGCAAATTCTTTCAATAAAAACTGGTATAGACCTTCCACGGATTGTTGTAGCTCCCTTATCGCAATATCAGTAATCCTTTTTTTAAAAGAATCGGTGAATCGCTCTGCCTTTGTCCTGTCCAGTTTTCGCAATTCCACATGTAGCATTTTCTGATTTTCTTCAAAAAATGCAGCATAATCCTTGCAAAGTCTGATGGGTACAGAATAATACTCATCCGGATAGTGAGCTGAGTGATGTTTGTATAAGGAATAAGCTACAAGCAGCAGATATCCATCTTTTATTGCAATCTTTTGAGGGATTCCGTTCGCCTCTTTGGTATATAAACGCTCTTCTTTCATTTTACAGCCGAAATTAGGCCTAATTCTTTAGCTCTTCGTTTACGATCATTCACCACCAAGCTCACATATCGCATAGTAACCTCAATGCTTCTGTGCCCCAGCATGTCTTTCACCATGGTCACATCAAATCCCTTACGGATCATGTAAGTAGCACATGAGTGTCTAAGTCCGTGAAAGTGAATGGAATCAGGTAATTTAGCTTCTTCACTAACATAATATTTGAAGGTTCTGGAAACATTATTACCAATTAGTTTGATCTCCTGCATTTTTGTGGATTTCGGACTTGGAAAAACCAACCCTTTTTTGGGTGAGCCACAGAACTTATGCCATTTTATTAGAGTTAAATAGGCCTTATCAAAAATTACCACGGTTCGCTCTAATCCATTTTTAGTATCTGTTACATGAATTTCTCTTTCCATTAAACTCACCTGTTCCCATCGTAGTTGAACCAATTCCTTTCTACGCAAGCCAGTATAGTAAGCAGTTGTCACGAGTGGCTTAAACCAAAGCTGCTGGTGAACAGGGTGTTGGTTCCTCTTCTTTTTTGCAAGCGTTGCATGGTACTTATCAAATTCCTCAAAAATAGTATCAAGGATTTTTTCATCAAAGATCTTATCTACCAATTTATCTTTTTTCTTTGGAGGCTTTATCTCCTTACAAGGGTTTTCTTCAATGATTTCCTCTTTTTCCATCCAGTTAAAAAAGGCTTTTAAATGTCGCAGATAGTTTCTCTGTGTAGCAGTAGCATATTTACTCTTAAAACAGAAGGTTCGGATATCATTAGGCCTAATTAGGTTGGCCGTCATAGATTGGCCCACATGTTCTATGAACAATTTGATAACTGACTTATACCCTTTCTCTGTGGCTGAACTCACATGAGATTTGTACTCCATGAATTCCTTTTCCAAGTCGGTCAGATAATAATTTCCTGAAATGGCATTTGAAGCACCGGAAGATTGAGAAAGCTCATAATCTTTCAGGCTCCAGTTTGGGTCAAAAGGATCTATCTCTCCCCGTTGATATAATTTCTCATACTCGGTCTTTTTGTGTTCGGCTATTTGTTTATAAGTAGTACCTAATGCATAGGTCTTTGTAATCGTCTTTCCGTCGATCGTTGCCTTGAAGATTAATGAGTAATTTTTTCCCCGCTTTTTCAGACTTGCCATGTAGTACATTTAAGGGTTTTTGTTCACTAAAAATGTACCACCATTTGTACCACTGAATCCAGATTAATTGCCTAATTTGTGAAAATATTTCCCGAAAAAAACTCCCTAAATTTGGCTAAAAAGCATTAAAAAACCCGCTTTAAACTATATTAAAGCGGGTTTTTGCAAGTGTACGCCCGGAAGGATTCGAACCCTCAGCCTTCTGATCCGAAGTCAGATTCAAGGCATTTCCGAGGAATTCTCTGGAAGCCCGAGCGTTTCGGTAAGTCAATGTAAAATAGCACTTTACAGTCATTAATTATTCTGTATATTTACGAGGGCTTTCCGCCCAAGCCAGGTATTCTGTTACCCAAATGTTACCCAAATCTTGATTTGGGTAACAGATTTGAAAGGCAGAACACCCACTCGTTACACAGATAATTTTCAAACTCAAAAAGTGACTGACTATGCCTGCAAAAAAACTCACCCATAAATTTGTCAAAGGATTACAAGCTCCAGATAAACCCATTGAGTATTACGATGAAAATGAAACGGGATTAATACTAAGGCTTTCAAAAGCCGGTACTAAAACCTTTGCTTATCGTTATCGTTTTTCTGGAGAGAATAGAAGGTTTACGATCGGTAAATTTCCCGAAGTCAGCCTTTCGGATGCCAGAGCAAAGGTTCGCGAACTGAAGGTTAGGATCAACGATGGTATTGATCCACAAGCAGTGAAAAAGAAGCTGAAGTACAAGCCAAAAGAACTTACTTTTAAGGAATTGACAGATATATTTTCAAAGCAGCATCTTCAAACATTGAGAGAACGCACCAGAAAAGAATACCAACGGCATATTGACGTAGAACTCTTAGGTAAACACAATTGGGGGGATATTCCGGTTTCAGAGTTTACCAGCCAGCACGTTCGAGAGGTTCTGAACTATAAAGCTTATGAGGAAGATGCTTTTACTTCTGCTAATCGGATTAGATCAACGATATCCAAAATATTCGCTTTCGGCTTAAAAAATGTTGGGATAAAATTAGAAGCAAACCCCGTAGAACACACGCCTGTCTTTGAGCAAGGTGAAAATGTACGAGATCGTTATTATACCGAGGGCGAGATAAAAGAACTTTGGGAGTTTTGGGAGACGAAGGAAGAACCAATTCAATCTTACTATAAAATACTGTTGCTCACTGGTCAGAGAAAAATGGAAACCATGCAAATGGAGTGGTCAGAGATTAACTGGGATAAGGCCTGTAAACGAATAAAAGTAGGGCCTGATGGAAGGCCAGAGCAAGAGGCTTTTCTTGCTGATATTTGGACGATACCGGCAGAAAAAGCAAAGAATGGTGTGGAAACAGATGTTCCATTATCTGATTCGGTTAAAAGTATTTTGAAAAAGCTAAAACCGATTACTGGGAAAAGTAAATGGGTATTTGAATCACCAGTAATTAAAGGGCAACCGCTGACCAGTGTGAAATCAACAACTAAGAAAATTAAAGAAACTACTTCAGTATCAGATTTTCGGCTTCACGACCTTAGAACTACTTTAATCACGAATATGGAAGAGCTCCTCATTGACGATAAGATTATCAAAAAGGTTGTAAACCACGCCGCTGAAGGAGTTACGGGAAAGCATTACCAATGGTATAACTATAACGACAAAAAGCTTGAGGCTCTAACCCGGTGGAGTTGGAGAGTGCAGAGCATTATCTCAAGTGAAAAACCAGAAATTAAACTTCACAAGGTAGGTTGATATGGATTTATCAGCAAATGACGTAGAAATGATTTTTGATGACTATGCTAACTACTACAATGATTCTGGAAGTAGTATTAAAGATCATATTTCAGTTCTTGCCGAATTTTCAAGTATAGGTCAGGCGTTAGAACTCCATGGCAAGGAGATAGATTCTTTACTTATAGAGTCATTTAGTGTTCTTTACTATGCTTTTGAATATGTCTTTAATCAGTATTTATCGAAAGGATTAACAAGAGAAGAGTTAACGAAAGTAAAAATAGAATCTATAGTAGAACAATTAGATGAGATAGTGAATAAAGAAGGAAGGTTAACTTCCTCCTTCATAAAGGGAGAAATTACCGAAAAAGAGATTAGTAATTTAATTGATAAAATAAGCTATTTCTCAAATAGTTATATCGAAACCTCGGGAAATTTCGATATAGATACATACATTTCGACAATAGAGAGAGAACTTAGAATGTTAAAACAAGTGACGCCTCATATGGCCGCTATTGGATTGTTAAAACGTATAATAATTAATAAGTATTACCCGTCTCAAATACCCATCTTTTCCGAATTATCTGAAGATGATAAAGCCCAATTGAGGCATAATGGCAATGCTGATAAGCTTTATATCGCAAAAGACTGGTTACACCCAATAATAAAAGCTATTAGTACTTTGGAAGACCCTACGCACGAGATGGTTTTGGAAATAATTCAAAAGGAGTT
The DNA here is from genome assembly GCA_022450045.1 of Gracilimonas sp. Classification (GTDB taxonomy): domain Bacteria; phylum Bacteroidota; class Rhodothermia; order Balneolales; family Balneolaceae; genus Gracilimonas. The sequence continues at coordinate 111,453 of JAKURD010000003.1, forward strand.
TCCAGAATTTAAATCTATTCCGGGTGAAGAAAACTTGAGCTTTATTAAGGGGCTAAACAATATAAATAAATCAAGTATTGATAAGGCTCTTAGATATCTTTTCAATGAGAAGCATGATAAGAAGATTGCAGAAGGTACTATTAGAAGAACATTTAACGATTACGGTATGTGGTAAAATGAGAAATAGGAAATAGGATTTGCCGTCTCCCAATCCCAAGATATAGCTTTTTTGTTGCCGTAGGTTGTCAGGCAGTTATCAACACTAACGCTAAAACCTACAAAAATGGAAAAACTCATACGCCCCCAAGCACTGGCAGATAAATTAGGCATTGGCCTATCTACCCTTTACGATAGAATGAAGGAACCGGACTTTCCTCGAAAAGTTCGGATTTCAAAAAATGCTGTCGGATTTCGTGAATCGGAAGTCATGGAATGGATGGATGCAAATACTGAAATCAAATCACAGGAGGGTTAAGACATGGATGATCTATTTGAAAAGTTACACGATATCCGTCTAAATGCATATCGTGAGTATTTGGAAACAAACTTTAGTTCCTCATCAAAACCAAAATTACCAGCTAATTGTCCTTCATTTTTTATGGACTCCCCCATAAAGAAAAGGCTACGCTTATGCCTTAATCCTTTTAGCTATGGATTATCTAATGGTAAACTCAAGAAGCTCTCCCAATCAGATATTCTGCTTGAAGAGATCAAACAGATTATTGATGAGAACTTTAATGAACTTCCACCCTCGTTATATAAGAAGGTACTTTCACACTTCAAAGCAGAACTCACAGATCCAAATTACCCAGTAGAAGTCTTCATTTCTGAGAAACATGCTATACTACTATTTGGCATGCGGTCTTCTCGATTACAACTTTATCGTAATACTGGATTATTAAAGTTCGCCAGGCTTAAAGGCTCATACTGCTATTCCTGGACTCAACTCCAAGAGCTTTTCGGCTAATCAACCAATCCCACTTAAAAACTAAAACGAGAGCCAGACTGCAATCTGGCTCCCATAATTCTAAATCTTAATAGGTAAGATAATGACCAAAATACGCGAAAAAACGACTGTATCAAACCATAAAACCGACTTAAAAGAGGCTATCTACTACCTTCCACCCGAATTTGACCATCAAACGCTATACAAATCGCTTCGAGCGGTCTATGGTAAAGACGATGGGAAAGACTTCGCGGTGGAATGGTTTGCCAAAGCCAAAGTACCACTCCCGTCCACCTTCGATACTGACTGGGAGGAAGCCATTTTACCACCCTACCAGAAGCAAAACTTGGATGACTATCTAAGCAAACACCTGTATGCCGTAGCCAGGGAATCCGATTGGACCCCTAAAGCGTTTCGTAAAGGAAAAAACACCAAGAAACCACCTCGAAAGCGTAGGCTTAAGGAGGTAGGAGAGCAGCTGCAATCCGGCGAAAAACTGGAAGAAAGTTTAACCAAAGCAAAGGAGTCGGGCCTTCCTGAGTCCAAACGCTCCTATATTCCCCCACATATCACTAATATGGATGGGGCTTGCTACTTTCATCCCTACATGAAAAAGCATGACATTCCAGAGCAACGGGAAGACTACCTCGATCAGCTGGAAAAGATTGTGGATTGCGAGGTGATCGTAGAAGAAGCCATCGAAATTCTGTTGGAGCGACCTGGCCAGCAGGTGGAGGACAAAGAGGTCCGATACAAACTTCGTTTAACTAACCGGAGAGATAAAGACGTCATTACCGTGGCCAGCTTTGAAGAGCTGACGACCATGGCTCGTTTTTCCTCGTTTCTGGTCTCCAAAGGATTCGTCAAGTTTATTGGTGGCAGCGAGCGCTTTGATCAGTTCCACTCCTTCCTCATCAACGAGCAGGACTATCAAACGGTTAAAAAACTCACCAGTTGGGGCGAATATAAACCCGGAGAATTCTTATTCGAGAACGGTTTGTTTGACGTTAACCGGGGGTTGTATTACCCCGCCGACGAGCAAAACCGCATCGAAAAAGGCCATCACATGCTTTCTTGTCCTACAGGAAGCGACTTAATTCATCCGCCACGGCTTTCGGTGCCCGAAGACCCGGAGGAGTCAGCCCGCTTTCTGGCTGAAAAGTTTACTCTTTGGGAGTCTTTTAATGGTCGGTTAAACGTTCGAGTTACGTTAGGGTATGCCGTAGCCTGCCTGTTTAGTCGCGATATCATGGAAAATGAAGGCGGATTTCCGCTCCTGTTTAAATTTGGCGAGCGTGGAACCGGAAAAAGCTCAAGTATGGACTGGTTTATGTCCCTTTTTGGCTACCAGAGTGGAAACCGGCAATCGGTCTCCAAACAAAACACCATCAAGGGGCTCATACGGAACATGACCCTGCCTACGTGTTTCCCGTTCTTCCTCGATGATTACCGGAATCACGAAACCAACAGTCAGGTGCCGGATCTCACCAGCCCGATCCTGAACTGGTATCACCGGATTGGAACCTCGATGGCGAAGAAAAGCACGGATAATCAAACTATTGACACCCGCATGAAAGCCAGTGTGGTAATGACGGGGAACGATAAGCCGTATGATCCTGCCGTCCTCAGCCGGCTTATCATACTAAACTATAAGAAGTTCCTGACGGGTGGTGACCTGGAGAAAGTCCCGGAGGTAGCTCAGCATACCCACCGCTTCTCAGAGTTCACCTACTTAATCCTGAATTCGTATGACGAAATCAAAGGTTACTATATGGACTTCCTGGAGGGCAACCGAAAAGTGTTAGCTGATCAAGGCTTTCAAGGCCGGACGGTTAATAACTGGGCCTATGTCATGGCTGGAATTCAGTGCGTTCCGTACATTTTAGGCGACTTACAACATTGGCAGGATGAATTTGAAGCTCTTAAAAGCGAAATTCACGAAGCCATCCGCAAAGAGATCGTCCACCAGAAGGAACACAACCCGCTCCATGAGTTTTTTCAGGCTTTGGAGTACTACGCCACGCAAAAGATCGACGCAGCCTCGGAATATAACCGCAGATTTAACGTCTTAGATCACCGGCACTTTCGGTATAAAGCGTTCAAAGAGTTTGAAGCCGAAGGGGACGTGTACAAGGGCGAGGTGTTATACCTTAATCTGAATCGTCTGTGGCAAGCTCTCCGGGACGTCAATGCTGAGGTGACCAAGCAAACGACGCTACCCAGTATTACTGACCGGTTAGAGCAGAGTTCCTACTTTTTAGCTCGTAGTGAGCAAATCACACTAACCAGAGCCATTGATGAACCAAGTAAGGAGAGTAATCTCCGGTGTATGGTGCTCAATGTCAGACAATTAAAGCAAAAAGAGGTGCTTACCGAGCTCATCGAGAAGGCGGGAGAGTATGAGCTGCAGCGCCCTGCCCGGTTAGGCGGATAAGGATAACACATTCAGCCCTTGGTAGTGCTAAAGCGCTAACTATTGGGCTGAATGTGCCTTTATTAACCACCTAACCCATATTTTAATAAATAATCGTACTGCTAAACACTGCTAAAGAGTGCTTAAACTTGCTAAACATTTTAGCTCATTTAAGCACTCTTCTTATTGCACTGCTAAACCAAAAGTGCCTTTATAAGACCTATTAGCCCTATTTTTATGCCATTCATCACCATTAAGCAGTTAAGCAGCACAAACGTGTATCCTTGATCGCCAGTACAAGTATATCCATTGAGTATTGTATGACATTGATATGGAGGGCACTCTTAATCGCAGCTCAACTTTGTCAGACCAACTTGAGGGTTGTGAAGGTTCGAATCATCCAAAAGCCACCCTTGGGTATAACAATCAATCAGTTTACAAGGCTCGGGTCAATCGAAGCCACGTTTATGCATAACAAATTTATATACCAGAGAACTTATTAGGGGAAGCGTTAGCTCTTGAACCTACTCAGTCTATATGAACGTATTACGTTCCAGCCATGGAGCTGATCAGGTACGCCCCAATTGAGCTTAAGGTCGGTGGTGTACAAAGCCAGACCCGTGAGTTTGCTATACCAACTTAGTCATCAAGCCATGTAGTTTTGTACAAAACCACAAAAATACATGCCATAGTACGAAACTACAGATCAAGACCTACAAACATACAATTGTAGGAAAATACATAAATACATTGGGGTGATATCTGCCTATTCGCATAACTTTTCTACCTACTACTGGCTTTGAGAGAAAGGGGAAGGCTTACATTGATATAGGTTTGTTAGTAAAACAGACAAGGGAATCAGGGCCAATTCATAGCCATTTGCGTAATAATCCGTGGTGTTCGTTGCTATAATGGCCTGAATATCAATCATTTCTACGGGTTAGTTGGTTACCCGGATACCTTCACAGGGCTAAAATGGGGGCTATAACAGTCCAAAACCTTCAATTTGTAATACAAACAGGGGGGTTAAACAAATGTTGGTTTCAACATTCCAACAAATCAACATAATCAACTTCGATTTTTGTTTAAATATTTAATTGTGGTTTCAACATTTCAACAAGACTCACTTTCCCTCTTCTCCTTGGCCTTCTTTTTATTGCCGAATAACACATCGTATATATACATGCTCGTACTTATCGGAGGCTCGGTGACCTTAGCATCGGACTCATAGATCTTACCAGCAAAAGTATCCGGGATCGGGAAATAGTAATACTCTTCCCGTTCAAAGTCGTATTCGATAAACCGAATCTCAAAGGACTGCCCCTCTCCATCGGTTATGTATTGCCACTCTTTGAATTTTGGCTTGGGTAGGTGGGCAAGTTTGTTTGACATGAGTCTTGTTTTATGGCCGTTGTATTTTTACAAGACAAATATAATTAAGTATTTAGAAATACAAAAATATGATTTTTTCTAACAATCGTGTACTATCAACAAATGTTTATACATTGGATCAATATTTCAACAATTGTTGATGATTCAGTGTAGATTGTGGAAAGTGCCAGGCTGATGTCACTGGTAGATAACACCCCAAATACTATAAAAATTGGGTATTATCCGATCAGTTGTTCTGATAACTTTCCATATAAACCAAATTTGTGAATTTTAACAGACAGAGAAGTAGTTTCTCGTTCATCGGAAGAAATACTTATTCGGATAATATTATATAGTTTCTCAAAATTTATTCATGAGTTTACACCCTGTTCCAAATATTTTAATACCTCTCTACGATGATAAAGACCAATTTAGATTGAGCAATCTTATCAATTGTTTAATACTTTTTGATACGGTAACAATTAATAGTCGCCATCTGGAAGAATTAAAAATCTTGACTAACATATTTGGTATAAGAAATGTAAAGAGACTTATAAAGTCTGGTAGAATCAAGCTAAAAGGAGGACACGTAACAACTGGTATTCAGTTGTTGAAAATTGTAGGAAACGACTATTTATTTCTCGTCAGACCAATGCAGCTTGCCCCCAAACCTACACGTGAAAAAAGTATTGAAGAATTAACCGAATACATCAATACTACTAAGGATCATAATAGACCTCTGTCGGTTATTAGAAATAAATATTTTGATTACAACCGAAATAAATTAATTACTTCTATCAATGAGGCCTATCAAGACTATTCTGACGAAATATTTTCAGAGTTTACAAACAAAGTACACGGAATTATCGAAAAAAATAGTATAACTAGAGATGGGATCATTCAGTATTTATATAAGGATTACTTAGAATCTGATGTAAAAAATCAAATTCAAATAATTCGAGAAGAGAAAGAAATCTTTCGCATCAATTTTAGTGCTGCTCCTACAAGTCAGAATGAAGTTAATATGCTGAAGGGTAGTTCGACAAGCTTCCTTCTTGGAATGGGAAATATTATTCGAAATAATGTCAATATGGTTAATTTCAACTCATTGATTGGTTTTAAAAATGATGAAATTAACTTCCAAAAATTAAATAGCCAGTATTTATATAATAAGTTTGATCCTGACAACCATCTTGATCGTTTTAATCGAGTCTTAACAGCCAATGACATACCATACTTAAGTGAAGAATCTGCCCATAAAATCAATTTTAAAAAACTTTATAAGGCAATTAATTCAAAAGAAATTGCACAATTCAGAGGTTGGCTTTGGAATATCGATAACCTGGAAGATGATGAAATAGAAGAAAAAGTCAATTCTATTACAAAGTATCTCGACAAGATATATAGAGTTCCAATCATTAATAAAAGCTTTTCAGTATTACAATCATTTTTGGCTTCAAGTCTTACTGGAGATCCTATTGGAGTAACAGGTGAAGTGACAGATTCAGTAATAGAGAAATACATTTTTGAAAAGATAAAACGTAAAGATCACTTTACTTTTATAAATGACATTTACCCATCAATATTTGAGAAATAAAAATGCGTTTAAACCGGAATCGTCTAAGGTTCCAAATCTTAATTTTGACAATTTGGCTCTTCACTTAAACGCCGAGCTTATAACACCCCTATAAACAAAAAAAATCACCCTTGGCAAGACCTTCATTAATAAAACCCTCACAACTTCCACGGGCCGGGTATACATACCAAGACCTTATGTGTATTGGAATGCTGATAAATTGGTTTCACGACCCGGATAAATACCAATGGATGAGTATTGAAGGTAACAAAGATGTTGGCGACATAAAGAGCCTAGATGATGTTATTTGTTTCACACCTAATGGAGAGTATGAGCTCTATCAAGTCAAATTCACAATTGATCCAGATCGTAATGATCTAAAGCTTGATTTTGACTGGCTACTAAAGAAAAAGCCAAAAGGTACTTCCCTGATACAGAAATGGTCAGCTGACATTAAAAAGTTTGGCGCTTCAAATGTGATATCTATTGCTAAACTTCTTACGAATAGGAAGCCAGACACTGTTTTTTCCGAATGTCTTGTCGGGAATAGAATAGACTATACCTTAATTCCTGATGATGTAAAGTCTAAAATATCAGACCAGCTCGGCGACGAAAGTAAAGCGATACTATTTTTCGAAAATCTCATCTTTGATCACAGTCTAAAGGAAATTGACGATTTAGAACTGACTCTACACGACTCGCTTGTACCAGACCATGCTAATAATGAAAATTGGCTTCAGTTATTGAAAACAGTTGAGCGATGGGCTACACGAAAAAACGAACCAGCACCAGATGGCAAAATTTACCTTGAACATATTCATGAAATTCTATCTTTTGGATCTAGAAAAACTATTTCTCAGTTTTTTGAAGTGCCAGAAGGTTATATACCACCCACAGAAGAGTTTCATAAAGAAGTACTAGAAAGAACCGCCAATCCCGGCTGCCACGTTATCTCAGGTCTCCCAGGAATGGGGAAAAGCACCTTCTTATCATACTTAACCGATCAACTGATAGAGAATAAGACCCCTGTAATTAGACATCATTACTATTTGTCACCTCAATTTATTGGTGACAGGATTGCCTTCAATAACGCAGCACAATCATTAAAAAGCCAGATCAAGTCACTGTATCCTCTCGACTTTAACAGTGATGAGTTTAATCAACAGCAATTGGAAACTTGCATCAGTAAAGCGGCTGAAAAGGCGTCTGAAAGTGATGAAACACTTGTTGTTATAATTGATGGACTGGACCATGTCTATCGTGAAAGATCAGATATCAGCCAACTTGAGCATTTAGTAAATCGAATTGAACCCCTTAAAGATAAAATTTGCTTGCTTTTTGGGACCCAACCAATAAGTGATGAGCATCTACCTAATTCGCTGTTACGAGCAGCACCAAAGGAAAATTCCTGGATTGTTATACCCCCTATGGGGCTTGATGCCATTAAAACGAGAATAGATTTCTTAGCATCTAGTAATGAAATCAATGTAATTGGTGAGGATGATCACCAACGTAGCGAAATAGTGGGAATATCACAGGCATTACTGGACATTTCACATGGATATCCTCTACATATTATTTACTCGTTGAACAGCTTAATGATAGCGGGAAAAAAGATTAGTAAATATGACATAGAAAGACTTCCAACCTGCCCCGAAGGAGATATACACGCATATTATGAGAATTTATGGATATCACTTACTGAAAGTGCCAAGGAAATCCTCCTTCTAATAGCGAATGCTGATTTCTCATGGCCGGATGAAACGCACTTGAGTTATTGTTTTGAAGACAGTCTTATTTTTTGGAACAGCTTTTCAGAAATTCAACATCTTATAGAAAAAAGGCTAAGTGGAATAACTCCATTTCATAGCAGTTTATTTGTTTATTTAAGAAATAAAGATGCATTTGCTCAATCAAAGAAAAGGCTAAACAGAAAATCACAAGCTTGGGTAAATCAACATGCCCCAGAATACTGGAAATGGGGTTGGGAATGGATTATTGAAGCAAACCTGGGAAATTCTACACCACTATTACAAGGCATCACTAGAGAGTGGCTTATAGATTCACTTTGCGCGGGTTATCCATTAGAGCACATAGAACATATTTTCAACGTAGCCGAGAAAATTGCTTTCGAACAAAAACTATATCCTGAGTTATTAGAATTACGTTTATTGAAATTGAGGTTATTGAATGGCTCAGAATTTCAAATACAGGACTTTAGTCAATTTCTTGATTGCTCACTTAACCTCTCACAAGATAATTTTGGCCTTCTTTGGCGAGGCGACAATTTGAAAATTATACCTGACAATGAAATTGTTATTGTAGCAAAACATTTTCAAGAAAAAGATGAAAGAATTGTCAATGCATGTGCAAAGGAGATATACCGAAGAATCCGTTTTTATTCCCGTTTAGATGACTCCAACCATTACGAAACCTTAAACGGTCTTGTTGAGGATTATCTTGAAGTATTAGTATCCTACGAAAACCCTGAACTTGACCGTATTAATGAGTTCTTTGAAAAGCTTAATAATAAGTCATCATCCTTCAAAAGGATAGTTGAACTCTTCATTCAATATGGGCATAGACATCTGCTTCTTGATCTATCGCCATTTGATATCCCAGATGATATCAATGTGAGTGTAATTAATGATGTTGTACTGGCGGCGATTATTGAAAACGTTTCCTTAAAAGAAGTAACTGGAAATCTTAGTATTACAAATTCCAGTTTAGGCTTACTCCACTTATTCTTAACCGAGCAAGATATCCACACCGATAAGCTTGTTGAATTGGAGTGTCCTGATGACTCTGAGGCTGTCACATATAATCTTTTTTATCAATATTTCTTAAATACGCTTGTGTACGGGTTGGATAACTCTGAAGCTATTGATGAGCCACATTTGGTTGAACCATCCAATATCGAAGAGTTTATTAAAAACGCATGGCTCACATTTCACTATGCAGCCTCTAAAATTGCTTCAAACTTAAGTACAGGCAAGAATTTCGATATAACAGATCTATTCGAATATTTTGCCATTTTAGATCAACCTGATCATCTCCGACTTGGTTATAAGCTAAATACTGTATTTTTTAAGATAAAAAAGTCACTAGCCAAGATAGCTATTCACCTTGATATTGTATGCAATTCTAAAGATGACTTCTCAATCCTTGATGAAGAACATTTCTTAATAATTTCAGAAAGTGTTTGGTGGGATTCGCGCGTTTTCTTAGATCTTGCCGCTCAAAATTCAATTTTTACCTTATCCAAAGATGTTACAAGTCAAGAATTTCTTAAAATTTATGAACTCGAACTTAACCGTAGAGAGAGCACTGCTACTTTAGCAAATGATAGTCTTGAGTTAGGTGCATTAGCTAACGCCCATGGCCTTGTTGATATCGCTAGAAAATTTCTCGAGCGTTCTGCACTCAATATAGTTGGATATGGCTACAGAAAAGATATAACATTACATGAAGTCTTCGAAGCGATTGAGGAGTGTTCCGAGTCAAACTACCCTCAAGTATCGGGTTGGTTAAGGCGTGTTGCAACCTTTACAAAAGATGTCTTTGTTTTTTCGGAAAAAGAAATAAGACACATTCCAGGTTGGTTCACAAAATTATTAGCAGAACACACCCCTGAACGTCTCGTAGACGAATTTGACTATTACTTGTCAGAAGAAAATTGGCACCGGACACATATAATTCTTAAGAATATCATTAAATCATTTCCATTATCTACTCAACCAGAATATTCATTTCTTCAATGCATGACAACGTTTGATGCGCTTACAGCATTAAAGGAAAGAGCCGAAGGAAATACTACTCTAGGGCAAATTTATGAAGAACAATGCAACATTCTTGGCGGTATGCCCCCGCCACCTAAAGCCCCCTCTTCAACTGAAGACGAAGAAGCACCAGAATACCCCGATGTAACCACTATCCAGCCGAACGACTTGGGTGAACTTAAGTCTACATTACATACTGTTTCATACAGAATTCGCGATGAATTCTTCGCGAATTGGATTACATACTGGGTAAAATTGGATCAGGGCGCCACTATCCTTAATTCGTTTAATTCATATTACGAGGAAGATAATTCAGATTATGAGCTTAATAGATGTTTATATGAAATATTTTTATTGAGTAAGAAAATTGAGGGCAAAACTAAAGCATATATATGGGCAGTTAGGGATGTAAAACTGAACCATCGCTGGAATCGGTATATGCATTCCAAAGCAGAAGAATCAATAAGAGAATATGGTTCCACATATAAGTATAAATGGAATAAACTACTTCAAGATACAATATCTCAAAGCTCTTCAAGGCTACAAAAAGAAGAAAAAATAATTGTACCTACCACTCAGCTTGTGACTTATTTAGTTTCAGCAGGCCAAACAGACCTCGCAGCTGAAATTACCGAGGTTATGGTCAATAGTCTTGAGGGGGACATTGCACACCTTCCTTTAACAGATTTATATTGGTATAAACAGCCAGTTTCAATAGAGGCAGCTCCATTACATTTAATTTATCTTCATTATAAATGGCCTGATAGATATTCCCGCTTACAAACCGCAAAACAAATTGCAACTCTCTTAAAAGATGACACAAATGTTGAATTTCGTTCTTTATACTTACAATACCTTTCACGACAACCATACGAAGTTGATATTGTAGATTACCTATCAATTTTGTTATTACTCGAAGAACTTCCCTTCTCAAAAGAAGAGATTATCCAAAACATACAATTTCCTTCTCTCGCTTCAGATGAGCTATTAGTCAATCTATGTTATTTGGATGAAGAACGAGAAGACTTGACTCCCTTATACTCTGAGTTTTCAGATGATTTAACACCTAATAGAGCTAAATATGACAAATATGCCAATGGTCTTGCATTGAGATACATAATGAATATTGAACGGCTTGGAAAAGAATTCACTATTCCACTAAAAAAGCACTTCCTACTTGAATGGGAGCAAATTCTAGAAAGGCACCCTTGTTACATTTTCAAACCTCACAACTTCTCTAACGATCAATTTTATCCTCAAGATAAGATTAACTGTAGCTTTTCATGGACCGCGGAATCATCAATATTATCAGCTTACTTAAGAACTCTTACCTACGCCATTGATCGACACTCTATTCCCACAGATGTTTGTTTAATGCATGCTCAGGAGGTATTACCGTTCGGCTCAGTTGCCATAAACCTCTCCCCTTCTGATCCTCCTGCAAGCTGGCCCAGATTGAACAACTTAAAGAAAGGTGATCCTTTACCTACCCAATATGACCTTGAGCAATACCTTTCGCATATTGCCGATTCTGACGAAATTTTGTTACATGCTGCCGGACCAGTACTAAGAAATCACAATGGCGTTTGTCTTGATTTAAAGGTCATTTTAGTAACCCTTCGAGGTACTGTAACCGATAATCCAGAGAGCATGTTCGACTCAATAGGTCATGGAAGGAATACTGAGGAAGGGATATTTCCTTTAGCTAAGTGGACTTGGCCTTCCTCCTTTGGCCGTTGGGAAATTGATTGGGTATCTAGGGGATATTTCCAGCCAACGTATTGTGTAGCAGATTTACCAATAAACTCAGTAACTCAGAATGAATCCAGGGTGGAGTATTTTGGCGGTAATATAAGCAATGGTGTCTGGAGATATTGGGTTGATCAATGGTATCCAGCGCATAGAAAAGAAGTTGGGAACTCTTTAGGTACTTATTTTACTGTATCCAAGGACTTCTTATGTAAGTTAAAAGATCAGACTGGCAACAATTTTTATCTAATTGCAGAAATGACTTGTGTTGATAGACGTGAATTCATGCGTGACGAAGAGCCAATTAAAACTTTCGCCATTCTACCTGTATAGGAACCTGTATTTTGCAGAGCATAACGTTTTTTATTTAAAGTAAAACGTAGTGTTTTTTCGACTAGAACTTCGCGCAATCTAGATTTTCAAGAGGCTCTGACATAGTTTGGCGCTTTAATTTTAAACCCCAGAATCACTACCCAAACGAAGGGCCGTTACCTCACAAAAAAGAACTCCTCATTTACTTCCTGCATAAACCGCCAGTCCAGCTTATCGAGGATATACACAAGGTGGTAAAAGCGTTCGTTATCAGCTTGCACCACGTAGTTTAGCTCTTTGGTGATCATAGTGTTTTCCATGTGCAATGTTGGAATACCAATCACTTGATAGGGTGTTTTGCTCCGCAAAAAACGATACGGTTGCACCCGCTTGATAAGGGGTTTTTCTGTCCCATTATATTTCCTCTTGGCCAGCTCTTCTGGAAGTAATTCAAACCGGTATGGGATAATGCGGTGCGCTCTTGAAGACTTGTGTTTATGTCGTTCCATTAATACCAGCACCCGGTCGATGGCTTGATCTTCAAACCCCTCAGATTTGTCCAATGACCAGAGCAGTTCCTGTTCATTGAATGACAGAGTGATTAGCTCTCCCTGTTTGGTTTCCAGCTTATAGAATGAACGAATGACCCCTCCCTGAGTTTTGGTAAAACACGATCGCACCTGCTTCACATCCCTACGATATGGCAATCTCCAGTCAGGATGAGCGACCGGCTCATAACGTGAAAAAAATGCCAACATTTCGACTAAAGGGAATTTGTTCATGACCAAGAATTTTTTGGTCAGAGCAAACTATACACATATATTTTACATATCAAGTAGAAGAGAAAATATATGTCGAAAAAGAAGTCCCATCCATACCAGCCAGAGCAAGATGTTCACCGGATTACCTTGTACAATACGATCTATCCTGAGCATCAGCATACCTCAAGAAAACCGAGGTTATATCTGCATTTCGACTTTGCCTGTTTTTACGCTCAAATCGAACAGTTGTGGAATAAAATGTATGGGCTTCCGCTCATTGTAGGTGGTTGGAGAAAACAGAACGGACAGGTAAAGGGTATTGTAGCAACGGCCTCGTATGAAGCCCGGAAGTTTGGCATCAAGACAGGGATGAGTGCCTTCGAAGCTTGGCAGCTTTGTCCGCACGTCTGCATGAAGCAGGTAGACTATGACTCCTACAAGGCGATCTCCGAGCAAGTGCACTACATCTTTAAAGAGTTTGCCCCGGTGGTAGAGCGCTATAGTATGGACGAGTATTTCATGGAAGTGGATTTCCTGTTAGACAAATCAAGGGATGAAATCGAAGCCTTTGCCAAGCGACTTCAGAATAGAATTTACGAGGTGACCAATTTGGTGGGAGCCGTAGGAATAGCCCGAGCCAAAACCTATTCCAAACTGTGCAGTAGTCTGGATAAGCCCAAAGGCAGAACGCTAATTCTAACCGATGACGATGAGCGAACCAAGATCTGGCCATTGGAACTTGATGAAGTCTGGGGCGTGGCCCGAAAGCGACATAAACATATTTTAGCCGAAGGCTACAAAACCATAGGCGATGTAGCCCAGCGTGGAAACGAGAAAACCTTTATGCGACTTTTTGGAGCCAACTTTGGCAAGATGCTCTACCAAACCATTACGGGGCAAGACCAAGGGCGTGTGATGGAAGAGATTTCCGAAGATTACCAACTCAAGCAAGGGGTAAGCTATGGCCATACCTTTTCGGAAGGCTCCACGGATCTGGATCGTATTAAGGGGGAGTACGCCATTGCCGTTCAGCATATTTGCTACCGAATGCGGTCGTATGGTATTCGTGCCAATTCCTTCTTTGGAATGTTTGGCTACAATGATCCGAACTCGCCGGGAGTAGGCTTTCGGTTTGTTACTCAAGCGCACACCAATATTGACGACTACGTGTACCAAGCTTTAATGGATAAAGTAGAACCGGCCTTAAAAAAAGCGTGTGAGAACGGCATTGAAATACGTAACATCGGCCTTGGCACCAAAGAGATCGATAAAACGCAGCAGCTGAACGTATTCTTTCAGGATAACGAGGAGAAGGTTGCGCGAACCAAGGCCATGGATGAGATTAAAAACCGATTTGGTCGGCAGTATATCACAAAGGCGAATACCCTAACTCGGGTGAAGGGGAATACGCATTTTTTGGAGAGGAATGCATAAGCAAAAACAATTTGTCCCAATATGTGGTAATAATGTCCTAGTTATAGGTATTCCTTTTTTAAAAAAATGTGATTTAATTTGGTTATGAACAATGTTAAAGCATATAAAATATTTCCAAATAAAACTGATTGTGTAGTTTTTTTAGAAATACTTAGGTGGAATAGTACTGCAAAGTGCCCCTATTGTATGTCACCAAAATGTTCAAAAATTTCTTCAGAGGATCGCTATCATTGTACTAATTGCAACAGCTCCTTTAGTGTTACTGTAGGTACAATCTTTCATAATTCTAAGCTAGATCTGCAAAAGTGGTTTCAAATAATTTATCTACTCATTGATAAAAAATTTGATATAAGTGCCCGAAAGATTTCAAGACTTGTGAATATTAATAAAGACACTTCCTGTAGAATTAAGCAAGTCGTAAGTGAGGCAATGTACAATCCTGAAGAAAGAGAGACGATTTTAAGAATTCACGATAAACTTAATTCCATATATAATGAATAACGAACCTATATCTAAAGCAATATCTGAAGGGAAGGCTAATATTAATGGCGTAGTGCTTCCTTGTGCAGTATTAGAGGGTGGAGAAAGAGTATTTAATCGAACAGAGTTCATGCATGCCATAGGAAGAAAGGGTAAAGCCAAGGGGGGTAGAAAATATGATGCTGAATTTGAAGTACCTGTTTTTATAAGTGCTCAAAATCTTCAGCCTTTTATTACTGAAGAGCTACTCAACAATTCAAAGCCCATACAGTTTATACCAGATGACGGAGGCTTATTACAAATTGGATATAGAGTTGAATTGTTACCTGAAGTATGTAATGTTTTTATTGATGCAAAAGAGGCCGGAGTTTTAAAACCAAATCAGGAACACATTGCTGAGCAATGCAAGATTTTGGCAAGAGGATTTCAGACTATAGGTATTATAGCACTTGTTGATGAAGCTACAGGATATCAAGACCTAAGAGCAAGAGATGCACTTGAGCAATTATTAGAAAAATATTTAACTGAACATAAACTTAAATGGGCTAAAAGATTCCCTGATGACTTTTACAAACAGATGTTTAGACTAAAGGGATGGCAATACTCATCATTAGGTTTTAGCAAAAGACCAGGTGTTGCAGGTAAGTATACAAATGATATTGTATATGAACGTCTGGCCCCTAAAGTCTTGGATGAACTTGAAAAGTTAAATCCAAAAATAAATGGTCATCGAAAAGACCGACATCACCAGTATCTAACTGAAGATTTTGGTCATCCCAAACTTAAAGAACATATAACTGGTGTTATAGCATTAATGAAAGCCTCTCCTAATTGGAAATCTTTCCAAAGATTGTTACAACGAGTTTATCCGAAATGGGATGATCAGCTTGATATGTTCTATGAAAAAATAAGAGAGTAATAAAAACTTTCCTGTAAGTAATCCCATTCCCACCGCTCTTACTAAGTAAAGGTTTCAGCATAAAACAGCTTTAAATGACCGAGAAAGAGCTTAGACTTACTAAAGGCATACACAAACTTGTCCGGGGCAACCTGAGTTGGGAGGAATCCTGGGAGTTGTTGAGTGAGGTTGTGGCATCGGAGGAATGGATTAAATACTGGGAATTTGAGGCTATTCTCCTGAAGTATTTTAACAAGAATTAGGGTGACAGAATATGTCAGTAGATGTGATTATGTTAAAAGTACAATTATCGGCTTTCATAGCAAGTTCAGGTGTTGAAATACAGTAATGAAACATAAAGCATATATCATTTACCATATTGGTCAATCTAAATAAAAAAATCAGTAATGAAGTACAGAGTTAGACTTGAAACGACAAACGAAGAATTACATAGATTAATCTGGGATGAAATACGACGTATTTGTTCGGAGCATTCGGTTCCTTTAGTTGCTGATAGAAAAAATTCAGCCAACATTGATCAGATCAATCTAAAAGCGGAGATCAGAGCCAACAAGAAACTGGCAAAAGATAATCCTGATGGTGATAAGCCAATTGAGTTGTAGCTTATTTCCTTTCTTACATGAAAGTGGCTGATATTTTTACGATAATCGTACCAAGTACTTATAAAATGACAAATCATTATTAATGCCGGAAACTGATCAGAATAATCAAGTAAAATCCAAAGAGCGTGTTTCCGATCACGGGGAAGTCTTTACCAATGAAAGAGAAGTAAATGCCATGCTTGATTTGGTGAAGCAGGAAACCGAGCGCATAGACTCTCGCTTCTTAGAGCCCGCATGTGGTACTGGTAATTTTTTGGTAGAAGTACTGCGAAGAAAATTGAGCGTTCTGAGATCCAGGTATAGGAATAGCCAGGCGGAATATGAACCTTACGGAGTTTCAGCTATTGGCAGTTTGTATGGTATCGATATATTATTGGACAATGCCGAAGAATGCAGAGAACGGCTTTTCGGGATTTTTGAAGAAGAGTATCGAGGGTTGTTTAAAAACAAAGCCCGCACTGATTATTTAAGCAGTATAGAATTCATTTTAAACAGAAATATTATTCACGGAGATGCACTGACTTTAAAACGGGTAGGTTTAACGGAAGAACCAATTATTTTTTCGGAGTGGAGTCTGGTTTATCGGGACAAAGTAAAACGCAGAGATTTTACTATGACCAATTTATTGGCCAATCAGCCAATGGATGAACCTAACTTGTTCTCAGATTTAGGGGATGAAGCTTTTATCCCAACTCCCTGTGCAGATTACCCATTGCAGAGCATCTACAATTTAGCTGAACATGTTCAAAGTAAATTATAATCCCGACGTTTTAAGTTGTCTGTCTAATCTTAGTAGTGATGAGGTCTTTACACCTCCCAGTCTGGTGAATGATATGCTGGATATGCTGCCGGAAGAGTTATGGCGAGATAAGAATGTTACTTTCCTTGATCCGGTGAGCAAAAGCGGGGTGTTTTTGAGGGAAATTGCCAAACGGCTGACCAAAGGATTGAAAGAGGAATTTCCTGACCGCCAGGAAAGAGTGAACCACATTTTTCAAAATCAGTTATTTGGGATTGCCATAACAGAGCTTACTTCGCTGCTTTCACGCAGAAGTGTGTATTGCAGTAAATACGCCAATGGCAAATACTCCGTTTGCACGGAATTCGAAACAGAGGAGGGAAATATCTTATATAACCGCACTGAACACACTTGGAAAAACGGAAACTGTGTCTATTGTGGAGCGAGTAAAAGTGAGTACGATAGAGATAAGCATCTTGAAACCCACGCATACCAATTTATACATACTGAAAACCCAGAGGAGTTATTTGATATGAGATTTGATGTTATTGTTGGGAATCCACCATATCAGTTAGATACTGGCGGTTCTGGTAGACAGGCTACACCTATATATAATCTGTTTGTAGAACAAGCAAAAAAATTAAAACCACATTATATAACTATGATAATACCTTCTCGATGGTTTGCTGGAGGTATGGGGCTGAATGATTTTAGAGAAGAAATGCTCAATGACAAGAGGATTAAACACATTACCGATTACACTGATGCAAAAGAATGCTTTCCAGGAGTTAGTATTAGCGGTGGTGTTAATTATTTTTTATGGGATCGAGACTATAACGGTCCATGTGAATTTGTAAATGTACAAGGAGATACCAGAGTCGTATCTAAACGTTATTTGAACCAGTTTCCAATTCTTGTAAGATATAACAAGAGTGTAGATATAATTAATAAAATAGCTTCGAAAAGAGAAAAAACATTAGATGATGTGGTTTGCCCTATAAACGTATTTGGAATTTCTAGTTCTTTTCGTGGATCAAAAAAATCTAATAAAGGTGATATAAAAGTTCATCATAGTAAGGGAGTAGGTTACATAGATAAAAAGGAGGAAATAAATAATAAGGAGCTAATCGATAAGTATAAAGTTTTGGTCAGTAGAACTATATCGGAACACGCCGGTGAGCCAGGAAAGGATGGCAAGTTTAAGGTGCTAGCAAAAACTGATGTATTAAAACCGAACGAAATATGTACTCATTCTTACTTAATCGTAGATACTTTTGATAATGAATTAGAAGCTAAAAATATGCTGCATTATCTAAGTAATAAGTTAGTTAGATTTTTGATTTTGCAAACTATATCATCTATCGATTTGAGTAGGAAAAAATTCATGTTTGTCCCAGCGCAAGACTTTAATGAGTTGTGGACAGATGAAAAGCTTTATGAAAAGTATAACCTTAATCAAGAGGAAATTGCTTTTATCGAGTCAATGATCCGTCCAATGGAGTTAGATAATGAGTAAAGAATTCTTTCCAGATCGACCCGATTCCAACCCTACAATTTATGCTTATACGGATAGCAATCCTCAATACAAAGGGTTACTAAAAGTTGGTTTCACAAACATAGATGCAAGGACTCGCGTAGCCCAGCAGTATCCAACCAAACGTCCGGGAGAAGATCCATATAAGATTGTACTGGAAGAGTCGGCCATGCGAAAAGATGGAAGCACTTTTACCGATCATGAAGTCCATAATTATCTTCGCAAAAAGGGGTTTAAAAATCCGGAGGGGGAATGGTTTAAGTGCACGGTAGATGAAGTTCGAATTGCGGTAGATGCCGTGAGAACACACAAAGAATTTGAGAAAGAACGTATCCATTCTTTTTCAATGCGGCCCGAGCAGGAAGAGGCCGTAAACAAAACCATGCATTATTTTAAAAACAATCCCAGGGAGAAAACCGACAAGATTCCGCACTTTCTCTGGAACTGTAAAATGCGTTTTGGTAAAACCTTTGCCAGTTATCAATTAGCTAAAAAAATGGGCTGGAAAAGAGTGTTCGTTCTCACATTTAAACCCGCCGTAGAAAGTGCCTGGGAAGAAGATTTGATGACTCATGTAGATTTTGAAGGATGGCAATTTATTTCCAGGACTGGTAATAGCTATGAAGATATTGATCCCGATAAACCCTTTGTCTGCTTTGGTTCTTTTCAGGATTATTTGGGAAAGAATTCAGCCGGTGGGATTAAAGCAAAAAATGAATGGGTACATGCCACTCACTGGGATGGAGTTATTTTTGATGAATATCACTTTGGCGCATGGCGGGAAAATGCCAAAGAACTATTTGAGGCCGAGGATAAAAGAGAGCAGGAGTTCGGGGTAGGTGAAGGCATGGACTATTTTGATGAAGATATTATGCCAATTACTACGGATGCTTATCTTTATCTGTCAGGAACGCCTTTCAGAGCTATAAACTCCGGTGAATTTATCGAAGAAGAAATTTATAACTGGACCTATTCAGACGAGCAAAAAGCAAAAGAGGAATGGACCGGAAATGACAATCCTTACTCGTCATTGCCCCGAATGGTGATGATGACCTATCAAATGCCGGATTCCATACGAGAAATCGCCCGAGGTGGAGAATATGACGAGTTTGATTTAAACGCATTTTTCACAGCCAAAGGAGAAGGCGACGAAGCTGAATTTGTACATAAGGAACATGTTCAAAAGTGGTTGAACCTAATTAGAGGTGCGTTTAGCGAAACGAGCGTAGATGACCTCAAAATGGGCGCAAAAAAACCACCCTTACCCTTTTCTCATGCTCCGTTGTTGAATGTGTTAAACCATACGTTTTGGTTTTTGCCGACAGTAGCAGCATGTCATGCTATGAAAAATTTGATGAACGAAAGGCAGAATACCTTTTATCATGACTACAACGTTAATGTGGCAGCTGGAGCTAAAGCAGGAATTGGATTAGATGCCTTACCTCCGGTTTTAGAATCGATGGATGATCCACACCCGTTGGAATCAAAAACCATTACACTATCCTGTGGTAAATTGACTACCGGCGTTACGGTAAGACCCTGGACCGGAATATTTATGCTACGAAACTCTTCCAGTCCTGAGACTTACTTTCAGGCGGCATTTAGGGTTCAATCTCCGTGGGTAATTCGCAATTCAGATGGTAAATCACCCAACAAAGAAGAGATCATTAAGAAAGAGTGTTATGTATTCGACTTTGCTCCAAATCGAGCCTTAAGTCAAATTGCTTCTTACAGTTGCCAACTTGATGTTTCTGAATCCAATCCAGAAAAGAAAGTAGCAGAGTTTATCAATTTCCTACCGATCCTTGCTTACGATGGAAGTGCCATGAAACAGATTGATGCTGCCGGAGTTCTAGATATCGCGATGAGTGGAACAACATCTACACTCCTTGCCAGAAAATGGGAAAGTGCATTATTAGTCAACGTAGATAATTCGACACTACGTCGCCTGATGGATAACCAAAAAGCCTTGGATGCCCTGATGAGTATTGAAGGTTTTCGGTCTCTTAATCAGGAAATCGAAACACTTATCAATAAATCTGAATCGATAAAGAAGACCAAGAAAAAAGCCAACGATGAAGAGCTGACCAAGAAGGAAAAGAAAAAGCTTACTCAGGAAGAAAAAGAGTATCGGAGCCTTCGAAAAGAAATACAGGATAAACTGATAAAGTTTGCGACTCGAATCCCTGTATTCATGTATTTGACTGATTACAGAGAGCGGAGTCTGAAGGATGTGATTACACAATTAGAACCCGGTCTTTTTAAAAAGGTAACCGGTTTAACTGTAAAAGATTTTGAGCTACTAGTTAGCCTCGGGGTATTCAATGGCAAATTAATGAACGATGCAGTGTACAAATTCAAACGCTACGAAGATGCCAGCCTGGAGTACACGGGTATCAACAAACACGAAGGAGAAGAAGTCGGACTTTTTGATACCGTGTTAAGTCGCGAAGATTATGAAGAGACTTTTGTTAATGAGCCGGTGTAAACCTAAACCTATTGCAATAAAATGACACGACAGTTCCAACGAACATTATACTAGTGCCGATAAATGTAAAGTTGGAAACTTATTTATCCAGAAGACTTTTATATGTAAAAGTATTCCTATAGTAATTATTCATAATTATTTGGAATATTCGTTTTAATCACTATTATATTTATCCTTAACAAGGGGTTATATTATACATGGATGAAAACAGAACTCATTTCAAAATTCCAGTTGAAAGTATATCAACTGATGAAGTAAGGAAAACCGGATATGGGGAAACCTACAAACGAGAGAGTTATTCGGAACACGGACGTTTGGTAAAAGAGCAGACCATTCAAATGTTGAATAATGTTTCAAAAAAGAAAGATTTCGAATACACTTCTGATATTATTTTCCAAATTGAAACTCCAGAAACTGAGAGTGTTAAGGATAAAAAACTAAATTTTGCTAGTGTCGGAATAGATGTATTCTCATTCGACAAAAATGAAAAATGGCGCGGTATTGCAAAAATTCAGAAAGAAGAACTTGAGGAATTTCAGAATAGCTTAGACAACTACATTGAAACTCCTCAAAATAGAGGGAGGAGTTATTTTAGTGCTATTGAGAAAATAGCACCAGTACCTGGAGACTCAAAAATAAAAATATTCGAAGAAGATTTTGACAAAGATGAGCCAAGAGAAATAGTTATAAATCTTTACAACGTACTACAAATGCGAGAACGACTTGCCATTAATGCATCCATTATTGATGAGTTACGTAAGTTTTCTGACGATGTATGGACACGAACCTTTAAAAATGGATTAACAACTATTTCTTGTACAATGTCAATTTCAGATGTGCAAAGCATCGCCTCTGATTATTCAACGATTAAAGAGATTAAGCCTAATAGTACAATTATTATTGAAACGGCATTGCAATCAGATCCACTACCAAATCCTTTAGAAATTAAACCAGTTCAATCTAAGTCAAAAATTTGTGTTATTGATTCTGGGTCGAGAGTTGACAATCAAATACTAAATTCCATTGTAACCGATCGTGAGTATTTTTTACCTCATGGTTCAGTAGAGCCTTCATATAATCACGGTACATTTGTTATAAGTAGGTGTGCTTATGGGGATTCTATAGATGATTGTATTTCTACTCATTTTCTAGAACCATACTGTAATATTATTGATGTTTCTATATTTGGCCAAGATGCACAAGGCAGGCCAATACTACCAAGAGAAACTTTATTAATGGCTGCTCTTGAAGATGTAGTTGAAAAATACCAAGGACAAGTTAATGTATTTAATCTATCCTTAGGTATTGAAAAGCCAATTCAAGATGATCAATTTTCAAATCTTGCAAAATTAGTAGACTATCTATCCAGAGAGTATAAAGTACTATTTGTTCTAGCTGCAGGTAATATTCGTAATCTCCTTGGAAATTATCCTGACCAGCATTTCTCAACAAACAATGCTAGAATTGGTGAATTAGCTGATTCTTTACTTGGTATTACAGTAGGGTCAATTGCTAAATATGAAAACCCTTCATCATTGGCTCGAGTCAATGAGCTTTCACCTTTTTCTAGAAGAGGACCTGGTTCGGATAATGGATTAAAGCCTGAAATCGTTGCTCATGGTGGAAATCTCACCAATACATATTCAAATATGCCTAGGATTTCCACCTACGGGATTGATGTCAATGGAGGAAATTTGGCTGTTGATAATGGAACGAGTTTTTCAGCGCCATTAATTTCCTTATACGCTCAACAATTATTTGATCTTTATCCAGATAGTGATCCCAATTTAGTGAAAGCTTTATTATTTCATTTTACAGAAAAAAGAATTATTGATTCTGCTTTAAGTGATAATACATTAAATCATCTAGGGTTTGGTGAGCCGAATTTAGAGGCCGCATTAAATGCACTTGAACATAATGCCGCATATATTTTTGAAGGAGAACTTGATGACGAGAATTATCTATATATTCCATTTCATGTCCCTTCATCATTAGCGTCAGATAACCCTGATACAAAACTGAAAGTTAAGTTCACCATAGTATATGATCCAAAAGTATCGCCTGATAATGATCCAGAATATTCAAATGCTCGAATTTCTGCAAAACTTCAAAAAGTTCGAGATGGGGAATTAGTTGATGTAAATATCAGAGACAAATACAATGTACCTTGGAATCCAACTCTAAGGTTCGAAAAGAACTTTGTCTATTCTTATGAACCTGGTGAGTGGAGAATCAGATTACGGTTGAATACCCGTGGAGATGTCGATGAAAGTTATCGTCAAGATTTTGCAATCGTAATTGAAGTTCTTGATTTAAAAGGTGGTACAGATGTTTTTTCGGATATTCAGAATGAATATGGAGGTACTTACGAGCAAATAATATTAGAAGTTGCTGCCTAAATAATAACTCAATAATCTTTAGCTATATAAACTCTTCATGTTACTGGTTCAGCAAAATTTACAGTTGTGGTGTCAATAATTTTACCATTTATTATTTCTTTTTGTAGTCCATAGCCATCTCAAACTCCTTATCAAAATTCAACCCAAGGCTCGATACCATTTCAGGTACTGCCAAGGCCCAACTCACATAAAAGTAAGCTAAGGTCTGATAGCCTGAAAAATTACTATCAGGTATGCTTGGAATTCGATACCCGTCTTTTTTAGGATCAATTCCAGCTGTCCCAACTTTGGCTATGTCAAAGGCAATCTCTTTAATCTTGGGCTTGTCCATACCTTCAAAATACTGTAGGGCCCCAACCATATACATAGCCACGGCCATGTTTAAATCATCCCCGCCGTGCTTCTCCATGAAGGTTTTCATCTTCCGGTCTTTGGAAAGATCATCTTCATCCAATCCGTAAGGATCACGTTCTATCTTGTCCAGTACTGACTCAGCTGAATTATTCTGATTCTTCTCGTCAATGAGATTGAAGTAACGGTCAAAGTTCAGGTCTTCCGCCCAAAACTGAATAAGGTCGTACTCGATACCGGCTTCTTTATCATCCCGGTGCTCCAAGTATTCTTCGTAGAATTTGGTAGCCGTCTCAACTTCACGTTGCTTTGGTTTGAATTCTCCGGTGAGATCAATCCCAAATAAATCCTTCAGCTGTAAGGCGTGAACCAATCCATAAGTGGTTGAAGCAGAGATCAATTTATTGGGAGCATTCTTAATGATATCCGGTCTGGTGTTGGCATTGGCTCCTTCCATCGTGTTAGCTTGAAGCGACAACAACTGGAAAGGTCGCAGCTCTTCAAACCGATTGAAGATCCGGTCTTCAATAAACACGTCAATAGGCGTGTTGAACACTTGTCGATTCAGTCCGTCAGCCATAGAATCCATAAAGCCCCGGACATTGGATTCAGGAACACCTTTCTTTTTAAGTCGTTCAGCATCCTTTTTAAACGTCAGACGAAAAGATGCTTTGGTAGAATCGGTCGTAGTAAATAGTTTGTTGGCATTCTCCGCTCTGGCTTCTTCCCGAAGTTCCAGGTGCATAAGTTCGTGCACTACCAAATGAGCCACAGCCGGATGATTAGGCTTATACTTAATCAGGTGATGATTCCGATGATACACTTCAGCATACTGCATAGTCGCAGCCGTAGGGATTTCAGGATCTGCTTCCATTTTAATATCAATGCTGAATCGGTCAGATAATGATTGCATGTACTCCTCTGCAATACCAAGTCCGTCAATCTGTCCGGATAATTCCTTTGCACTGGAGAGCGCCATTTTAACCGCGTTATCGTACAACTCGTCCTTCTTAGTTTGATTGCGAAGCGACTTAGTACTGAATTCAAATGCTATTGAGTAATCATTTTCCCGATAGGCAATCATTGCAAAGGCAAAAAGGGTGTTTGGATATTTAGGATTGGCCTCCAGTGCTTTATTCAGGTACTCCAGTGCTTCGTTCTTACGGCCAGCTTCAAAAAGTTGAACCCCAATGTTGTTTAAGGCGTGATAATCATCCGGTTTCACTTCTAACACTTTATCAAAATACTTTAGAGCCGTTTCCATGTCCTTTTTGAATCGGGCGTAGATGTTGCCGATCATCAGTAGTGCCCACTCGTTCTTAGGATTCCATTTGAGGGCATCAATCAAAGAATTGATAGCTTCTTCCTGATCTCCTTTTTCAGAGTAAGCCTGTCCACGTACCCGATGGTATTCACTGATGTTTGGAGCTTTTTCGATCAGCTCATCAGCCAATTCAGTGGCCTTATCCAGCTTTCCGGATTCCGCATACTTAACCAGCTTATCAAACTTGCCCTTATCAGCATTAATGCGATCTACATCTATGGAGACTTCGATGGTTGAATCTTTGAGTTTCACTTCCGGCTCGAAAGGCCCCAAGGTATAATACCGCTTCAGAATAGAGGTCAGCTTTTCGGTATCATGTTCCGCTTCAGGAAACAGCTCAAATAAAAAGTCGTCAACAATATGGGTGATAACCATTCAGTAAATATAGATTCAGGATTAACAGCTCGTTAATAACCTATGTAAGATAATGGTTATTCGGAAGGAAATTTTGATTTGCAGAAACACATTTTTGATGCGCATAAACTAATTTTCTGATTTTCACGCACAAGAATATCTCAGAAATGAAATTTCTAATCATCAGAATTTGGGTACAAAAGCGAAAACACGCGCGGTATTCTGTTACCCAAATGTTACCCAAATTTCGATTTCATGCTTAAAATTGTTGAGAAAAATATGAAATAAAAAAGCCCATAAATTATTGTGATTCATGGGCTTAAGTATTGGTACGCCCGGAAGGATTCGAACCCTCAGCCTTCTGATCCGAAGTCAGACGCTCTATCCGGTTGAGCTACGGGCGCAGATGAATATCGAACATTCAACAAGGAACATTGCATGTTGAACTTGTTTGTTGTTCGGATTTCAAAAGGGCATCAAATATAAGAAGAGTTGCATTCAGAAACATCTAAAATCGAACACTGTTTTACAGGATTAACATAGCATCACCAAACGAGTAGAACCGGTATTTCTCTTTAATGGCGTGTTCATAGAGTTGCTTCATTTCATCAAATCCCACAAATGCCGCAACTAACATCAGGAGTGTACTTTTAGGCAGGTGAAAGTTGGTGATCAGGGCATCTGTGGCTTTGAAATCATATCCCGGGGTAATAAAGATATCGGTTTCCTTACTCTCCGGCTTGAATGTTCTTGGCTTGCCTGATGCAGTTTCCAATACTCGCACACTTGTTGTTCCAACGGCTGTAAGATGTCCGGCTGCATTCAGTTCATCACAGGTCTTCTGCTCCAGCTGATACCACTCGCTGTGCATGGTATGCTCTTCGAGCTTTTCCGTTTTTACAGGGGCAAAGGTTCCTAAACCTACATGTAAGGTAACTTCAGATCTTTTTATTCCGGATTCCTTCAGCTTTTCTAGCAGTTCGTCTGTGAAATGTAACCCTGCAGTGGGTGCTGCTTTACTTCCAAGGTCTTTTGCATAGACGGTCTGATATTCTTCCGCCAGCGATTCATCCTGCTCTATATAGGGAGGAAATGGTGTGTGCTTGAATGGTCCCAGTTTCGGGTCGTCAAGATCACAAGACAGGGTCAGTGTTCGCAACCCGTCTTTGGCTACATGCGTTACTTTTGCTGAAATATCTTCAGCAAGCTGTATTTCTTTTCCCGGTTTAAATTTTTTACCCGGACGAACCAATGCTTCGATCGTATTATTATCCCTGACGGATGTAACGAACAACTCTTTCTTTCCGTCATCAAAAAGCAGGCGGCATTTTTCAACCTTGCTGTTGTTTACCACCAGCGTAGTATTTCCAGGAAGATATCTGCCAAGATTATAGAAGTGGTCGTCGGTTATTGATCCTGTTTCCCGGTCATAGACCAGCAGACGTGCATGGTCTCTTGGATTGGCAGGAGATTGAGCGATCAGGCTTTCAGGGAGGTCATAATCAAAGTCAGAAAGGGTAAATTTCAAACTTATACCTTTTGAGTAATTCTTTGTTTTACGTTCTCAATTATTCCCTTAACTCCAATGCCAATTTCATCATGGAGTTCTTCTTGCGTTCCGTGCTCTATTACACGGTCAGGTATTCCCATTATTTTCAAAGTTGGCCGGTCAGACCTTTCTGAAATATATTCAGCTACCGCACTGCCAAAACCACCAAGCCTGGATCCATCCTCTAAGGTTATGATGTGGTCGTATCTTTGACATACTTCGTCAATTAGATCTGTATCCAGGGGCTTGGCAAAACGCATGTCGTAATGCCCGATCTCTATCCCTTCGCCAGCTAACAGTTCCGCTGCATCAGTCACATATTTCCCTATTGGTCCAAAACTTAAAATGGCTATTTCTTCACCTTCTCTTAGCTCTTTTCCTTTTCCGATCTCCATCGGCTCAAAGCCTTCCCGCACTTCCATTCCGGTTGATTTACCGCGCGGATAACGAATAGCCCAGGCAGCATCTTCATATTTGGAGGCGGTGTACATCATGTCTCTAAGGTCTTGCTCATTCAATGGAGAAGATACCACCATATTTGGAATGGCTCTCATAAAGGCGGTGTCATAACACCCATGATGCGTTGGCCCGTCTGCCCCAACAAGTCCTGCACGATCGATACAAAATACTACCGGCAGATTCTGAATCGCCACATCATGCACCAACTGATCATATCCTCTTTGAAGAAATGAAGAATAGATGGCACAAAATGCTTTTTTACCTTCGGCTGCAAGGCCTGCTGCAAATGTTACAGCATGTTGCTCTGCAATCCCCACATCAAAAGCACGGTCAGGAAAGGCTTCCATCATTGGTAATAAACTGGAACCGCTTGGCATGGCGGGTGTCATACTTACAATTCGTTCATCCTTTTCTGCCAGTTCTACCAATGCGTCCCCAAACACATCCTGATATTTGGGTGCTGACTTCTTTTTAACCGGGGATGCAGTTACCAGCGACTTCCCAGTGATCTTATCAAACGGGCTGCTGGATGCATGCCATTTTGTTTGTTCGCGTTCAGCCGGAGCGAATCCTTTTCCTTTCACTGTGACAATATGCAACAACTTCGGACCCTTCACTTCTTTGAGGTCCTCAAGCATGTCCCGGAGTCCGTTTACATCATGACCATCTGTTGGTCCGTAATATTTAAACCCGAGCGCTCGGAACAATGAGCCCGGAGTAAGAGCTGCTGTCATTGCATTCTCAAGCCTTGAAGCTACTTTTCGCATTTTTTCACCTGCCGACTTGAAGTGCCCAAGCATATCGTACACTTCATCCCTCATTTTGTTGAAAGTCTTGCTGGTGGTGATGTCGGCTAAATATTCTTTCAGGGCTCCAACATTGGGATCTATCGACATGTTGTTGTCATTCAGAATCACCAGTATGTCGCTGTTCATTGCGCCGGCATTATTCATTGCTTCAAAAGCGAGTCCGGCTGTCATGGCTCCGTCACCGATCACAGCAACAACTTTCTTATCAGAATTATTGAGGTCTCGCGCAACTGCCATACCAAGTGCTGCAGAAATCGAAGTGCTTGAATGACCAACGCCAAAGGTATCATACTCGCTTTCGGAGCGTTTAGGGAAACCTGACAATCCTCCATAAACCCTGTTTGTATGAAACTGATCGCGCCTGCCTGTCAATATCTTGTGTCCATATGCCTGATGCCCAACATCCCAAACCAACAAGTCTTTAGGTGTATCATACACATAATGAAGTGCCGTAGTTAATTCCACTACGCCCAAACTGGCTCCAAAATGGCCACCATTTACAGAGACCATATCAATAATATATTGGCGCAGCTCATCGCACACATCCTGCAACTGTGCGGGTTCTAACTTTTTAAGATCAGCCGGAGAATTTATACTGGCAAGCAATTTTCCCGGTTTCGGCTGTTTTGTCTCCATAATTTCTCTATTACTGTTACTGTGTATTCGCTTCGTTCACTTGTTCTATACGAAGTTCGGCTTGCTCCAAAATTTCGGTGCAGAATTTCGACATCTTAACGCCTTCTTCATACAGTTTAACAGAATCCTGAAGCGTAATGTCTTCGTCCTCAAGTTGTTCCACTATGGATTCCAATTTCATTAAAGCCTCTTCGAAGCTAAGTCGTTCCTTTTCTGCCATTAAGATTTTTAAACCGGTTTTATTATAAAGATCAGTCCCGTCTAAGGATACCGGTTTTTTGGCAAAAAGACATGGTGTAACAGTACGTTTAGTTTGGGCTAAAGTTAACGTGAATTCTTCTCATTAATCCCCTATCCCATGTGGAAGCCGGTTATATACAAGGTGTCCGTTGCTCATCACCAAGATCACATCTTGAGTAGATTTAATGTCCTCAATGGGGTTGCTATTTAAAACTATAAGATCTGCTTCCATTCCCTGTTCAACCCTGCCAGTTTTTTCCTCTATTTGCAGAAGCCGGGCGGCATCTGATGTAGCGGCTCTTATCGCTTCGTATGGTGAAAATCCCAATTCAACAAAAAACGTGATCTCATGACTTATCCTTGTCAGGCTATTAGGTCCGTATCCCGTATCAGCGCCGGTTACAATGGTTACGCCCAGCTCTTTGGCTTTCTTTACGGTCTTCCCCAATTCTGGCAGCATGTGTCGGCCCCTGTTTCTTAGCACCGGATTGTCATAATCTCCACCGGGCTGAGTAAGATCGTAAACCGTACTGAATGTTGGCACAAAAAAGGTTTCTTTTTCAGCCATAAGCTTTAATGTTCGTTCGCTTAAATAGGTGCCGTGTTCTATACTTCTGGCTCCCGCTTTAACCGCTGCATATGAACCTTCATCCCCATGACCGTGAATCTGAATCGGGATTCCATATTTGGCGGCTTCATCTACCACTATCTTAAGCTGATCTTCGGTGTACGTTTGTTTTCTTGGGTCCGTATTGGGAAGCCCTGCACGCTCCGTGCCCCTCGTTTTGATAAACATAGCTCCGCGTTCTGCATTTACCCTCACTAATTTTCTGAGTGCTTCTTCGGTCGTCACTCCATCAAAGAGTGAGGACAGTTCAGGGTCAGCTAAGATAGTCTCACCCAGGTCAGGTGACACAAAAACTCCCGCAGGAATCATATCAGGCCCTGCAATATAATTTTGATCGGCCAGGTTTTTGATCGCCACATCTTGAAAGTAAGGAACGCTCGAGCTTCGAACCGTAGTTACACCGGAGTGAAGAGCCCGTTTTGCGGATTCAAGCGAGTTCAAATGAGTATGAGCATCCATAAACCCTGCAAGAATATACTTTCCTTCCATATCTATCACCTCATATCCATCAGGAACGTTACCCGAACTCTTAGCAACTCTTTCGATCATTCCTCCCGAAACCAGAATCATTGAATTTTCAAGGATTTCTTCATTTACCTGATCTATGATATGACCATTTATCAGGGCATAATCTTTATGCTCCAGTTGGCGAGCTGTTAATACACTGCTGAATAAGAATACAAGTATTAGCGGGACAAAGAATTTTCTCATAATGTGATTGATAGGGTTTATTCCGGGGAGTCTGATTATAACAAAAGTTCATAACTATTCCTTCTACTGGTTCTATCACCAATCAATCCTCTGAATTGATCTCCCATTGGTCTCAACAATTATCGCTCGTTCTTTACTTGTAAAAAGCAGTTCAGCTCTTGATCGCCGCAACCGATTGACTGCCTCCGGGTGAGGATGCCGAAAGCGATTATTTTCTGCTAAAGATATAACCGCCATTTCCGGGGTTACATAATTAAGAAATATATCCCCGGAACTCGTTCTGCTGCCATGATGCCCAACTTTAAGAAGATCTGTATCCAACAAGTCGCCATATATTTCTGTCAGCCTTTTTTCCTGGTGTATTCCTGCATCCCCGGTAAAAAGAAACTCGGACTCTCCATAGATCACATTTAAGATCAGGGAATGTTCGTTTGGGTCAGCATTGAACTTTTGACCTTCGGGGCCCATCACTAAAAATAATACGGCAGGATCTATTCCTACGGTATCTCCTGCCTGAAGAGATCTTACAGGAACAGAGTTATCTCTTGCCGCCTCTATATAAGATGCATACAAATTTGAATCATATTCGTAGCCTGAATTGTAGATCACACCAATCGGAATTTCTTCTATCAGATCAATGATCCCCCCAATATGATCCGCATGAGGATGGCTTAGAAAGACAGCATCAACCTTTTCAATCCCGCTTGCTTGCAGATGCGGAAGTATGATTGACCTTCCGCTGTTATATGAGGGTGACCAAACTCCTGCATCCACCAACACATTTTTCCCAGTCGGTGTATGTATAAGTGCGGCATCTCCCTGCCCAACATCAAAAAATGTGATCGTAAGTTTTGCGGGTTGAAGTTTTTCGGTCACATTTATGGATACAATGACACATAGCGATGCCATTACACCTATAGCCAGTTTCCACTTCAACGCGGCGATCTTCCACGCTGAAACGGTAAATATCAGGAATAACCAAAAGAGGAAGAACAGATCGTTTTCCAGGGATGCGGCAGTCCAGGCCCATTCCCAGCTTGCTGCGGTTGTTACAAATTCATTCATCCAGCCAAGAAATAAAAGTGACGGATAATTAATAATGAACCCCGCAAAGGGAACGACTGCTGTAATGAATAAAGCTATTAATGAAAGAGGCACAACCAGTCCCAATAATGGCACAAAAAGTGCATTTGCGATCGGGCTTATCAGGGAGATCTCCCCAAAATAATGCACCTGCAAGGGATATAAACCAAATTGTACCACCAATGATACAATGATCACCATGAGCGGTTTGCCATACCACCGTACTCTCACCCAATAAGGCAGCGCATTCTGAATAACCGGAAGAATGAGTAAAATGATGAACACCGCGGCAAAGGAAAGCTGAAACCCGATCTCGAAAATTTGGGAGGGGTCAATCACTAAAAGCACAATAGCCGCGGCCGCCGTCAAATTGATGGAGTCATTCACCCGATGGAATAGCTTCCCAAAACTTAAGAACCCTGCCATCACAGAGGCTCGCATAACAGAAGGTGAGAAACCGGTAATTCCGGCATAACAGACCAACAATATTATTAAAATGATGAGGCCGATCATGCTGCCGTATCTCTTGGTCCAGAAATATGGAATGATGATCCAGAAAGGAGCTACTATAAACCCGACATGTAACCCTGAAACGGCCATAATATGTGACAAACCGGCTCTGGCAAAAGCAAGCTTTGAATCAGAATCCAGATCTTGCTTGTAACCAACCAATAAGGCTTTTGCGATCGGCGCTGTTTCCGGGTTGAAATTAATTTCAACGATTTCTAACGCTTTTTCCCGCCACCAAACCCATTCCAGAATCTCACTGTTTTGGATAACCTCATCAAGCACTTCTGCTTTTATCTGAACCGATATACCTTGAGATCGGAGATAGGCTTTATAGTCGAATTCATGGGGATTTCTTTTTCCTGAAATAGGAATGATCGTTCCGCTGATCTTTACCTGATCTCCCAAGGTCGGCTGAGCTCCAACTTCATCAGCTAAAATCCTGGCTTTGTATTTCTGGGATGATGATGCGCTCTCAAACTGAGTTTCCGTAACCGCAAGATCCCACCTTATCTTTCCCGTTGATGTTGTGGAAATGGAGTAAATGTTTCCTATTACTTCAATTTCTTCCCAATTTGATAATTCTATAAGCTGAATGGTCTTTGAAGTCCCTTTTTTTGAATCAACAGCCATTCTGAATGCTCCAAAAACCAAGATCATCAATAAAAAAATAAACCCGGACAAGGTAGGCCAATAGGTGCTGATGGTTGTTTTATTACTCAATTCTATGAATGCCAAAACAACAAAAAGAACGCCAAATATAACTTCGGTTAAAAGCAGGGGGGGCTCGTAAACATAAAAAAGCAGAATTCCGGCTATCAGGAATAAAACGATCCTGACCGCCGGATATCTGCTAAATGGAAATTGATATGTACTCCGCTGCCCCATAACAGTAAGAGCAGCGAAAAGTCAATTCCTTACAAAAAAAATTAAAAAAATTGAGATCACATACCTGATCTCATAGAAATTAGTTCTTAGAAGGAATCAGGCGGTAAACGCCATCACCTTCTGCGGTAAAGTAAATGTATCCATCCGGGGCTTCTTCGATAGCCCGGATTCTTCCTACACCTTCAACAAGTTTTGTTTCCTCAAGAATTTCATTTCCCTCTACATCCAAGTGGGCGATGTAAGAAAATTTAAGGGAAGTGACTAATAGATCTCCTTCCCATCCCGGATATTTGTCGCTGGTTACAAAGGTCATACCCGCAGGGGCAATCGACGGATCCCAGTAGAGAATAGGCTGTTCCATCCCTGCTCTGGCAGTATCCTCTGCAAATTCCGTTCCATTGTAGTTGATACCATAACTTATCACAGGCCATCCATAGTTATTGCCCGGCTCAATGATATTTACTTCATCACCACCGCGCGGGCCATGCTCGTTAGCCCATATCCTTCCGCTCTCCGGATTCAAGGCCATGCCCTGGGGGTTTCGATGCCCATATGAATAAATAGCTTCTTTAGCTCCGTCTTCCCCTGCAAATGGATTGTCTGAGGGGATACTTCCGTCATCGTTCAATCGATAGATCTTTCCGCCATCCCTGGTAATATCCTGTGGAAGAACGTCTCGATTTCCTCTATCACCGATTGAGAAAAACATATATCCGTTGTTATCAAAAACGATGCGGCTTCCATAATGCTGTCCGCGGGTTGAATTCGGAACTGCTTTATAAAGCACCTCTGCCTCTGCCAATGCATCATTTTCCAGTTGTGCCCGAATGATGGCTGTGTTACTTCCTTCTCCGGTGCCTGCACTGGAAGAGTATGAAAAATAGATCCAGCCGTTTTCTTCGTAGTTGGGGTGAAGTTCGATATCAAGGAAACCTCCCTGCCCGTTTACATCCAGGTCAGATGGGATTCCATCGGTTATCTCAGCTACAATTTCACCATCGCTGATTCGGTATAAGGTTCCTGATTTTTCTGTAACCAGCATGTCGCCATCAGGCAAAAAGGCAATGCCCCAGCCAATGCTAATTCCATCAACTACCTTCTCTGCTTCTACGGAGATACTTGCCGGTTGAGACTGAGCCTCTCCTGCTTCTCCGTTACACCCGACCAAAACCAATATGCCGGCTAATACCATCCCTAAGTTTGTAGCAATTTTTTTAATGCTCATAGTAATACTTTGATTAATTATAGTTTATTGATATAAAAACTGTCTGAATTCATCCACGCCCATATAACCGATTTTTTTCTTGATAACGGTTCCTTCTGCATCAAGGATCAATGAAGTTGGAAATACATAGGCTCCTTTGCTTTGTGCAAAATCTTTAGAAGAGACCTCCTCTCCATTGAAGCGAATAAGTTCGGTCGAATTTCCATCAAGCCGAACCGGGATGTAGTCGGCATCCATAACCTGGCGTACGGTGGAATCAGGAAATACCTCACGATCCATAGCTCTGCAATATTTACAGCCGATCTCAAATACATCCACAAAGATCAGTTTATCGGTAGAAGCGGCCAATTGCTGAGCTTCATGAATTGGCATCCAATCGGGGGAATTGTCATTTACCGGAGCCTGTACATTACTCAACGAGATATACACAAAGATCCCTAAAAAAATGCTTATCACTATTATGACAATGTTCTTTTTTTTCATGACGTTTTTTGTTTGAATATTCTAAAATAATGTGAGTTGCTTAATAATTGATAAAGACATAAGCATTCAATATAAAGACGATCTGTTAAACACGTTGAATGGTCATTTCGCAGCGAATGCCTGTAATCCTATGGTTGGTCAGGTATCGAATACGGAATGAATGGCCATCATTAGATTCCCATTTCCACGGGAATGACTACAAAAATCAATTTTTATCCTTTTAACTTAGTTCTTATCTCAAACTCACGTTAAAATACTAAAAGTTAAGGTGTGATTTAAGTGAACGAATTTAAAACAGGTTAAAGTTCAAAAGCTAAGAACAGATTTTTTTACCTTCAGAAAAAAATATTCTATGAAAGAAAGAGATTCGTATCGCCTGGGAAAAGTACAGGTAACTATCACCGAAAGCCAAAAACCCAATAAATTAAAGGTGGAGTGCTTTGACGGGGAATATCATTCGGAATTTACAGTGAGTGAATATGAATTCAAGAACTATCGCAGATTGATGAATCAGCGTATCACTCAGGCATATAAGAATATTGACGAAGAAGAATAGTGCTCTCAAAACCAGAAGCCTTCAGAGATAAGAAAATAAACAACGATATAGCTGCTTACCGAAAGCACCAATCCTATCATAAATACGTTATATGCAATTCTGATCAATCGATATTTTTCGGACAATACCGAGCCCAACCCGTGCAGGTCTCTTGCCATGGTATCGTACAGGCGCTCACTGTCAACCATCAATTCCTCCATACCGGTTACATAATCTTCACGGCTTAGCTTAAAAAAGTTTCCGAAGAATAAAATATTGGATCTATTGGCTCGCACATCCTCCAGCGTCACTTCTTCTTTACTTACCCTGGGGCGGGCTGCCAATACGGAATAAACCAAAGCTATCATACATGAGATCAGAAGAATAGAGGTAGGAATTAATAACCAGGGGTTTGAGTCTATTTTTGGGGATATAGATGCCAGTATTATGGAAATAATGATCCCATTTATACTGATCATTATATTGGATTTATTATCAGCTATGGCGCTCAACTCTATGTGGGTTCGATAGGAAGTACGGAACATATCCGAAACTCCTCGTTTTCGTGAACCTAAGTCTTTACTGTTATTCTCTTCTTCCGGTGTTTTTTTTTCCATTCTGTATTTAATTAATGTGCTTTAAAATGCCCTTAGGTCTACACTTCTGGGATTTTCATTTTTTCTCTTTTAACCGGTGGCAATCCGATTTTTTCTATTAGTGCGTGAAATCTTGGGTCACCATCTAATTTATTACCCAATGGTAAGGTTTTGATCAAAAGAAGTGAACCTAATTTTAGTTCATAGGCCTTATTCAGATAATCAAAGGCCCGGTCGATCTCACCTTTTGCCGCATAGGCTATGGCAAAATCAAGCATAAGGTTTTGTTGTGGCTCTTCTTTTTCTCTCTTTTTGATAAGTTCAATGTTCTCATCAGCCTGCTCATTATTTCCCATTAACGCATATAGACAAGCAAGCTGTGCCCCTCCTTTATATTTTGAATCAATCAGGTTGATATATGTCTTGAAGGTTCTGAGTGCTTTGTCATATTTCTTTTGGCTCATATAAACCAGCGCTTTCCCTTCTATCGCCGACCGAAACAGCGGATCCAGCTCAAGTGCTTCGTTAAATGCATTCAGGGCTTTTTCATATTCCTCAACTACCCAATAGGAGCGACCGAGTTCCAGCAGGGCAGGGAGTGATAATGGATCGATCTTTACAGCGGCTTCAGCCTGTTGCAACATCTTATCAAACCTGCCAATAATACGATAATAAAGCGACAGGGCCTGACGCGCTTCGCTGTTATCGGGCTCCAAAGTGATGGCTTTTTTCAAGTTCGCTTCTGCTAAATTAAACTCCCATTTCCCAAATAAATTTACATAACCAAGTGCTACATATGAGTCGGCTCTTGAATTATTAATTTCTATAGCCCTTAGTGCATTTTTCTCTGCCATTTGAAATGCTTTTGCTCCATTCATATATCCGATTGTTCCTAAAAAGGTATAGCAGTTAGCAAGATAGGAATATGCATTTGTGTAGGTATTACACTCATTAATGGCTTTATTAAAGAGTTCTATTGCTTTATAAATGGCTTCAGGGGTACGTTTATTCCAATAAAATAATCCTTGCAAGTAGTAGTTGTAGGCATCTATGTTCTCAGTAGAGGACTCATATACCCTTTTTCTCTTTTTAGCAATACTGCTTTCCAATTTATCTGCGATCTTTCGGGCAATTTCATCCTGTACATCAAAAATATCTTTTAACTCTCCGTCAAAATTTTCGGACCATACGTGGAAGCCGGTGTCACTGCTAATCAGCTGTGCAGTTACCCTGATTCGATTCCCTGACTTTCGAACACTCCCCTCCAGCAAGTACGATACGTTTAACTCTTTTCCGATATCACGGATGTCTTTGGTTACTTTTTTATAGGAGAAAACGGTTGTACGCGAAGCTACCTGTATGTCTTTAATTCGGGCAAGCGCATTGATGATCTCTTCGGTAATTCCATCACTGAAATAATCGTTGCCACTTTCAGAACTGAAATTGGTAAAAGGCAGAACGGCTATGCTGTTCTTATTACTACCTGTGATGTCCTGAATGTATTGCTGATCCGGTATGGTAAGCCCACTATCGGCGAGAGCATAAATGTTTATCGGCATGTAGATGTTTTTCAGCTCGTGTTCTCCAAAAGATTCTACCCGAATTCCCGGATGGTTTTTTATTTCATCAAATACTTTCCCGGATATCATTACAGATCCGGTTACTCCTAAAGCCTGAACACGTGCGGCCACATTCACTGCATCCCCATAAATACCTTCGTTATCATACACCACATCACCGATATGAATGCCAATTCGTAAAGGCACAACCGGATGCTCAATTAATTCTCTTTGAATATCACGGGCGCAGTTTACTGCATCCAGCGCACTTCCAAACATCATGAGCGTTCCATCCCCGTAATACTGCATCACCTGACCATGATATTTCAGTATGTAGCTTTCTATAACAGCTCTCTGTCGATCCCTCAGATCTTTAGCGTTTTCCTCATCATTTTGCATCATTTGTGAATAACCTACGATGTCGGCAAACATAATGGCCGCTAGCAATCTGATGTTATTACTTTTATCCATTACCGGAAATAGTTAGACCTCTGACTTTTTTACTTGATATATAATATATGCAATTATCTTACCTCAAAGACACCAAATCCGCTAATTTTGTTTCCTAAAAACCCTGCGTATTTCGTGTATTCAAAATAAAAATCCCGCTTTTACAGTGAAAATTGATCCTTCCTCCGAAAAACCAATCCCGCCATTTACGAGAAATGAATCAAAAATGTTTAGCCAAATCCCTCCCCCATAACCTTTATGCCAAACTGATGAAGGTTCTGAGCCAGCCCAAACACGCCCAACATCATAAAATCCGTTAATTCCTACTTTTCCACCCAACAGGTAATTATAAAAATCAAAAAGCTCGATCCGTATTTCTGTGTTGTTATATACACTCGATCTTCCCGAATAACGCCGGCCTCTAAAACCACGCAGGTTTGTAGTTCCACCCAATGTATTTGCTTCATAAAACGGAAACTCTCCAATATTATGGCCTGCCCCAATTCTGTTCGCAAATGTAATCTGTCTATTAATATGAGGTGATAAATAGATCTCCAGATCAGATCGTAATGTTCCGAAATAGTCGTTTGAATTTTGCACGCCCGACTTAAAATGGGTTTGTACATTCAGGCGGTATCCTTTTCTGGGATTCCTATTGTTGTCAAGGTCACTGATCTTAATTGCTGTACGGATACCTGTGAACCATTGCTCATCAAACTCTCCGGCCCCAATCCCCGAGTTTGGATCTGAAACAATATTATTCGGATCCTGCTCTACATTAGTTGCCTTTAAACTCAACCCTGCATAGAATTCAAGGATATTTTTTGTGATTCCCAAACCTGGCTCAATAGAATATTGATAGAGCCTTGCCCTGTAATAATTCTCTGAGCGTTCTTCCAGTGTGGTTTCATTTCCCAGGCCGAAGAAATTCCGATAACTTTTAGGAAAAAGGAACTGCCCATCTAATGCGGCCTGCCAGTCTCCGGCTACCTCATTCCATAACCCATTGTATCTGATGTTGGCAGCTCCGGTTCGTGGCGCGTAATTTGCCCTGGCAAAATGTTTGGAAGCCGGGTTTTTCCTGAACCCATGGCGTACAACTTCAGCTCCCCCGCCCGTGAATAATCCGTCATTACTGTTGTATTCAAAGTAAAACCTTGGCTGAGTCGTATTCCACCTAAAGTCATCCTTGTAGTTATAGTGCACATTCTCACGGATATCGGCCCTTTTTACTTTGGTATTATTACCGGCTTCTATAGTATTTCCGTTTTCTGTTTCGTGGATCTCTACCGTCCTTCGAAGACCAATTTTTGTAGTCTCATCCCAATAGCTATCATCTCCTGCCCCCCCTATAACCCGTAATTTAATTGGATTGGAAGCTTCTCCTGTAAGCATGAACTCATCATCTCCCCCCATCCCAAAAAGACGTAATTCCCGGGTTTCATTTTTGTAGAAAATGCCGTCAAAATAGCGCCCACGAAGTTCCCCCTCACCTGATAGCTTAAACACTTGAACATGAATTCTTTCGTCATCTAAAATAGTTGCCAAAAATCGTTCTCTTTTATCACTTGCAGGAATGGAAACAACACCGCTTATTAAACCATAATATTCTTCTGCAACCTCCATAATTTTGTCCCTTCTCTCTTTAATTATCCGGATAGTTCCTTCTCCATACTTTTTAAAAACAGGTTCGGGATAATTTTTTACAGCCCGTTCAATGACTTCGTCACCCAAATTTGATCTGATTTCTTCTGCCGCCTCCAGCCAATCTTCTTTAGTGAGTTGATTGGTGAACCTCCTTGTCAAAGCAAGTGAATTCTGGTTGAGCCCTTTTAGGTTTCCATAGCTTTCATCAAAGTTTTGATACTGGACAAATGGGCCTAATATTTTAGCTAAACCTGGAATCAAGCCGGTCATCTTCATCATGGCAAGATCGCGGTCTCTGGGAATGGGTTTGTAGATCTTCCCCTTTTCATCTTCCGGCTCAAAAGAGGCCCACCGCCATTGGTCGCTGTGCCGGTCCCAATCAGCCAACAACATATCAAATAATCTGTTTTTAGCGAATAACTTTTGATCCACCCTATGATCAATATCATTATCCAATTCTCTTAAAAGCTCTGTACTGCTTAGTATTTCTTCCGAATTTCCCACATGATCTACGTCACTCATGTCCCCATTCGGCCGGACTTCAAACAAGGCCACCTGATTACTTATTTCTTCCTTGTAAACTCCAAAAAGGGGATCTTCAGGTATAAAATAAAGTCTGGGGTTAGTGTGGTAAACGCCAATGGCATCCGCCATATCCGGTATCAACACGGCAGAGTATGGGTTCAACATTGAGAATTGATCTTGCGCTAAATCTAAAGCAACTGTTTTACGAAGCTCTTCATCCCAGATACGCCCGGCTTCTTTATCTACGGAGCGCAGCACGTAATCCCGGCCATCCTCTCTTTCAAGGTGAAGGGTTGTAGACTGTCCTTTACCGCCAATTTTAACCGGCTCAAGTCCGCCTTCGATCTCGGTAAGGTCAAAGACCGGGTATTCACTTTCAACGGACCAATATTTTCTGTTATGTTTACCGGCCAGCCATTCATATAACCGGGATTTATTATCATAATCAGGATTTGGGGCTAATACTTTTGTGCTGTCTGAGTAATCAATATCCGGAATATCAAGTGAACCTTCTTCATCGAAGGCATCCTGATACGGCTCTTTTAGCCGATTTCGATATAATAGTTTTCCTGAAGATCCATCGCCTTCCGGCGCCCAGGCTTCTACCCAAACAGAGCCGTCTCCATAATATTTAACGGTCATAAACCCTTTGCCCGAGTGTGTGAATTCTGCTCCGCGACCTTTGGCAACATAACTCTCTTTTGTTCCGGAACCACTCACCAGGTAATGGTGATTTATTCGCTTCCCCTCGTCCTTATGATACTGCAAATTGTGTGAGTGGCCGGATGCATAAACGAGGTCTTCAATATCGTTTGACCTGTATATCTCCCGAAAAGCACGGGCCATTTCTGCATATCGATGGTGATTTACGTCCTGCTCCAAACCAAAAACTCTCCGATATATGGCATATAAACTGCCAAAAACAGGCGGTTTCAAGTGAGTAGATGGTGGTAGATATCCGCCGTGATTATCATGAGTAACCAGAGGATGGTGGGCGGCTATGAGCAGAAAGTCATGACGCTGCTTTTTTAAAATGTCATCCAACTCGATGAGCACATCCCCTGCATCAAAAAGTTCATATTCACCGGTATCGCCATAGGGCTTCTCGTATTTATGAAGCCACCATTGAGTGTCTAAGGCAATGAGCCGAATATCTTCCCGCAACCTTGGGTCTTCGTCATCATCCATCAGCTTAATACTTACCGGGCCGGGAAAGCCATCATCGGGA
Source organism: Gracilimonas sp. (assembly GCA_022450045.1). Classification (GTDB taxonomy): domain Bacteria; phylum Bacteroidota; class Rhodothermia; order Balneolales; family Balneolaceae; genus Gracilimonas. Next base: position 152,742 of record JAKURD010000003.1, read on the forward strand.
ATGAAGGTATTTCCTTTTCCAAGATATTCTTCAACAAAACGCTCCTGCCTGTTTACCGCTTCCAGGCCTCCCTTTTCGCCGTCATCCCAATCGTGATTACCTGGGATGAAAAACGTGCGGCCGGGATAATTCTCCACAATTTTGAGTTGCTTAATGATACGCTGTTCGTAAAATTTTCGATCGGGATGTGTTGAGTCCGGCAATCCATTTACGTAGATGTTATCACCCAAAAAGATCGCTGCACTGTGTTTACCCGACTTCTCCAAAAAAGACTGAAGAAGTTTAAGAGTGGGTTCCTGAACTTCTAAGGAAGGCTCTCCGGCATCACCAATCAAAAATGTTTGATAAACTAAGTCTTCTTCCGCAGGTGGTTCCAGTAAAAAGGGATCTCCGGCATCCGTATCAATGAAAGTCTGACTTGAAGAACAGGATGAGAGGAGCAGCAGAATTAAAAGAAATCCGATTTTGTTAAACATAGTCGTAAATTACCTAAGCCACGACTAACAAAAAAATAGAACTGGTGTCATGTCCATGTTCTGTTGCCGGGTAGAATACCTGTTGCCATTCCGAAAAGGGTATAGGTACATAATGTGATTAGGCTATAGGAATGGAAATATAAACTGCGGCATGAGGCTAAAACCCCTTGCCGGTATTTCATAGATTACTCAACACTATCTGGCTCATTACTCTCTGGAATAGTAAAAAATGGAAAATGAAAGGCATAAAAAAGGCCGGTCTTTATAGGACCCGCTGCTTTGATTTTTGAGTAACTGTCTCCAATATACGGCGGGAACCTGCCCTCAACCAAATTTAATTTCTTTTATATAAGTAATAGTAACTAACATAAAATTATTTGTAGTTTAACATCTGGTAAAACCAATTTTTATTCATTTAATTTAGAGACGTAATGCCTAAACAAATCGGAGATCTTACCCTTTATTCGGTTGATGATCTGCACGAACAACTCGGAATTTCTAAAATGACACTTCGAACGTATTTACGGGAAGGCCGAATTCGCGGGCGAAAACTGGGCGTGAGCTGGTATGTAACGGAAGATGCCATCCGGGAATATTTTGATGAGCCTCAGCCGGAATCCGGTTCAACCCAAAAACAGAAAAATAAAAAGCAGTATCGATATATTGTTCAGGGAATCAATGATCTCGTAAGTGAGACCGAAGAATGCGAAACCATTGACGAGGTCATTCAGATATTGAATGAACAAGCTATTATCAGTTTGTTTCAGGTTCGTATAGTGAACCGGGAAACGGATGAGATCACAGAAATTATTAAAGCCAGAGATTTTTTAGATAAACATGCTAACATTTAAAGACACCGGATTGGAGGAATTCTCCTTTGGAGATGAATCTGACGATAAATTCTATGTATTAGTAAATAAGAAGATCAGCCCTGAAGGAATTGATGTAGATAAACTCAGCAAAGCTGATCCCATGAAGTTTGATTCTGTTCTAAATGAAATGGGCTGCATTCTCATGCTCAACGGCTTAGAAGTTGCTGAACTTTGCATGCGCGGCGAACTCGATAATGAGAACCTGCATGAAAGCATGTTTGAGCTTTGCAAAGATGAGGAAATTATCTGATTCATATTCTGTTCACTTTTCCACCCTATCTTCATTTCATTGATCAATAATTTATCCCTGAAATATGCGGGCCCTGGTGGTTGAAGATGAAATACTGCTAAACGAGGAACTGGAGGAACAGCTGCTTGAAGAGCAGTTTGCTGTTGATACTGCACTCGATTATGAACAGGCAGAAGACCTTCTTCTGGGTGAACAGTACGATCTTGTATTACTGGACCTGAGCCTGCCTGGTGGTGACGGACTCGATCTGCTTAAGCTGATTAAGAAACAGCGAGATACTTCTGATGATACCGCCGTCATTATTCTCACGGCACGAGGTGAAATTGAAGACAGGGTTCAGGGGCTTGAACTTGGCAGCGATGATTATCTTTCGAAGCCGTTTGCAATGGCCGAACTTAGAGCGCGGATCCATGCGGTGCTGCGCCGAAAATTCAAGATCAGTGATAATGAGATCACCATTGGTGATATATCAATCCATCTTGATAACATGAAGGTCAGCTACAATAAAGCCGCCGTTGACCTGACAGATACCGAATATAAAATGCTGCGTTACCTATTTCTAAACAAGAACAAGATCGTAACGAGGATCGCGCTGGCCGAACATATTTGGGGCAATAAGATCGATGACCGGTTTTCACTGGATTTCATCAACTCGCACATGAAAAATATCCGCAGGAAATTGACGGCCACCAGCGCCCCTGACCTGATCAAAACAGTTTACGGCGTTGGGTATAAAATTAAACCGTATGAAGCTTAACAGTAAAATACTGATCAGCAACTCGTTGCTTTCCCTGCTCATGCTGGTGGTAACCGGTTTCGGGACTTATTATGTGGTTAACACCACCATATTTGATGAACTCGATTTCCATCTGCTTCAGCATAAATTTGATATTCAGCAACAACTGCGGGAACAATCCGGCAACTTGGATGAGATTAGGCGACTTGGCGGCCTTGGATCCTACGAGTGGGTTGAGATCCATGATTTTGACCAAAGCATTTCAATAAATTCAAATAACTTTTCGACCATAGATACTGTCCGTTATGCAGATGTATCGGGCTTATCAGAATCCTATCGAAAATTAACTACAACCCTTTCAACTGGAGATACTCTTTATTTACTGGAGATCTATGAGGAGGTAGCCTCTTGGAATAAAATCAGCATGACCGTCATGCTGAGTGTATTTGCAGCGCTATTCATTTGGGTGATCCTTTTATACGTCGTAAACCAGTACGCATTTGCCAGGATCCTCTCTCCCTTCTACGAGACCGTGGACAAGCTCGAGCATATTTCTTCACCGGCTCAGGTGGGTGAACCTTTTCCTAAACCCAATACCTATGAGATCAGGGTTTTGAACAAGGCGTTAAATACCATGCTTACGCAGATCAAGTCTTCTTTCGATGATCAAAGAAAATTCATTCAGAATGCTTCCCATGAATTGCGAACTCCGCTTTCCATCATCCGGCAGAAAGCTGAAAAAATGATCTCAGATGCTGAAAACCTTGATCATTCAAACATTGAGAAATTACATGAAATTCAGCAAACTGCTGTCAGGCTTACCCGACTTAGCAATGCCCTGCTTTTGATAAGTCGAGTTGAGAATAAACAGTTTGATATGGATGATGACATCCAAGTTACAGAAATAGCCGCGCAGGTTTTGAAAGAGCTGGAGGATTTTGTTGAAATAAAACGGTTAAACATTGAGACAGATTTAAATCAAAAAATAAATCTTGCGGGAAACAAAGAGCTCTTTCATTCTGCTATGTATAACATCATTCAGAATGCCATCAAATTCTCACCTGAAGATGGTAAGATCCGGATCTCTGTTACTAAAAATGATTCGGGTAGAACCGTTTTTTCTGTCAGTGATGAAGGCCCGGGAATTCCCGAGAATCTGATCGATCAGGTTTTTGACCGGTTCAGAAAGGGGAATAACTTATCGGCCCACAGCAGCTCCAGTCCCGGACTCGGCTTGTCGATTGTGAAAAGTATCTGCGAGCTGCACAGATATGACTATAAGGCGGAAAACAACGCCGAGCAGGGCGTAACTTTCAGCTTGTTCTTCTGAATGTGGCTTCTAACCTGAGCTCGATTATTGATAGCTTGAAAAATGCCTAAAAAGTCATCTCTGCGCTTAGTATTGCCGGTAATTCAATCATAGATACGAAAAAACAAATAGATTTCGGGCATTCGCCGCGAAATGACCATCTTGCCTATGATAGAACCTACTTTTTGATCGAACTTAGGTTTCTATTAAAAATAGCCCTTGTTCTCCCTCTGGGCACCTCGCAGCATACAAGTGGTTCGTTTACTCGATGTGATCTCAATTACATCGGGACAAAAAGAGAAACAACATCATAAGTATTTAAGGATTTGAAGCCTTTATTCGAATTCAGGTTCTAAATCCATTTTCTCTACAGATTTGATTTTTAGCTTTGAGCGAAATTTAATGCTCAAAGTAGATCGTCATGATTCATTCTGTATTACTTGTGATTTTAATGCTTTTTCAAGCCACCCCGGCTTCTACTGGCACAACAGATCTTTCCGCCCTTAGTGTACGAAAAGCCCTTGAAATCGCTTATCGGCAGAATCCTCAGATCAACCAACTTCGATATCAGATCAGAGCCCAGGAAAAGCAGGAGGTTTTAAGCTTTGGTATTTCTGATCCTGAAATAAAATATATGAGAGAAGGGATTGAGGGAAGTGATTTTACTGAACAAAGATGGTCCGTTTCCCAAAGTATTGAATTTCCACTGACGGGTGTTTACCGAACCAGGCAGGAACGATCTACCACTGAATCACTCGAACTAAATCTTCAGGACCTGAAAAATCAGATCAAAGCTGATGTTAAAACAGCGTACGCGCAACTGGCTTATACTCTACAATCCGGTAACCTTGCAGGTGAAAGAGTACAGCTTTTCGAGAATTTGAGGGAAGCCGCTCAATCCCGTGCTGATATGGGAGAATCCTCAGAAATTGATGCTATGCAGGCCGACCTTCAGCTTCAGGAAGCCCGCAACAATCAGGAAGCCACATTCAAAGAGATCATGAATGCCCGGTATGACCTCTTTCAAATCATTGGCCTGGATCCTGAAGAACAAACCTATGACATAGCCTTCACTGACACCCTTAGTTATATGATCGTTACTATCGATCAGGATGAAGTTATGGAACAGCTTCAGGTACATCCCAAACTAAAGCAAATTGAACGTGAAATGGAGGCTTCGGCTTACGGAAAAAAGCTGGCAAAAAGCACTTATTTACCTGATTTGAACCTAAGTTACTACCGACAGAACTTTGGCAATAATTACGATTTCTATGGTTTCGAGGTTGGTGTAAGCATTCCCCTTTGGTTTGCAGCACGGCAATCACCTAAAGTTCAGCGAGCAAATGCCCTTCAAAATGCCACAGAGTGGAAATATGAGGATAACCGGCAACTCATCAAGAAACAGGCTGAACAGACCTGGCATAGTTACGAATCTGCAAAGAATAACATCGAACGATTCAGAGAAAATATTCAAACCAAATCGCTTCAGCTTGTTCAAATGACACAAAAGGGATACAGTCTTGGCGAGCTGGGCCTGCTCACATTACTGGAGGCTCAACGAACTTATCTGAGAACACAGGAAGCGTACTATCAAACTCTGAGAGATTATTATTTAACAGTAATAGACCTGGAGCGGTACCTGCAAACTGACATCATTTTTAATTAGGACAAGATAACTGCCATGAACGCATCCTTAAAATTCACAAAACGAACTCCACTAAAAACAGCTGTTATGCTATCCGTATCCGCATTGTTGGCAATCGGAGGCTGTTCGGGAATAGAAGAACCACCAACCACCGAAGAAACAGGTACACCACCATCCTTAAGGTCTGAACAAGTAGTTCAACGCGTTAAGCTGACTCAGGAACAGGCTGAGAATCTAAATATCCAAACTTACACAGTTACGGCTGAACCTGTTTCTTTTTCCATTAAGGCACCAGGAGAGGTGTTCCCGGCTCCCGAACGGATATCCGTTGTAAGTGCCCCGATTGACGGACGGGTTTCAAACATTTATGCTCACGAAGGTGAAAGAGTTTCAAGAGGGGATCCTCTTTTAGAGCTGGAAAGTCTGGAATTCGCCAACCTGGTTGCCGCTTACCTGGAAGCAACTGCTGAGATCCTTTTTCAACGACAACAGGTAGAACGCCTGGAGGTTTTAACGGAAGATAAGATCAGTCCTTTGAGAAATTTAGAACGGGCGCAGGCCGACCTGAGACTCGCTCAAACCCGACAGAGTGCGTCATTGGCTCGATTGAAAGCAGTCGGCATCACTGAGGGTCAAATCAGAAAGTGGGATCCTTTTGCTTCAGACCCAAATGCCAAGTTAGCGATCTACGCCTCAATTGATGGAGTACTAAATGAACATCTTATTGAGATGGGTGAATCAGTTACGGCTTATCAGCGACTGCTGGATATTATTGACAACACAGAAGTGCTGGTACGTGGATTCATCGCCCCGGAAGATGCCTATTTCATAAAGCCGGGCACCGAACTTACCGTTAGTGAAAGAGCCAGCCGGGATGGCGCTTCTGCACATTCCATCCATGCAACGGTTACCACCATCAACCCTGCACTGGATCAGAATAACAGGTCTGTTGTTCTTAACTCTATTGTCACAACGGAAGACAACTGGCCGCTGGTCGGGCAAAGTGTACGGCTAACTTATCAGGCCCAGCCCGAAGATAATACAATCAGCATACCCATCACAGCTGTTCAATATGAGCAATCTGATGCCACGGTTTTTGTTCAACTTTCAGACCTGGAATATGAGAAAAGAACGGTCCGTATCGCTCGCATCACAGATGAACATGCCATACTAAATGGCGGACTTGAACCTGGTGAGAAAGTAGCAGTAACTCAGGTATTCAGCCTGAAAGCCCTTGAACGTTTTGAGCAATTTGCAGACTAACATTTTATAAGCGGAACCATGCTAAACAATATTATTGATTTCAGTCTTCGCCAAAAATTCGTTGCACTCTCGCTGGTTGTTTTGATGGCCGTGGGTGGCATCTTTTCCCTGCAGGATATTCCCATCAACTCCCAACCGGATGTAACACCCGTTCAGGTGCTGGTAATTACCAAGGCCGGTCGTTACTCTCCATATGATGTAGAACGACTTGTCAGCTACCCGATCGAAACCTCTATGAACGGACTGCCTGATGTCAAGGAAGTTCGCTCCATCTCACAATTCGGGCTATCGGCAGTTACCATAGAATTTGAAGAAGACACCGATATCTATTTTGCGCGGCAGCTTGTGAGTCAAAGAGTTCAAAGCATAACCGGCGAATTACCTGATGGAGTTTCATCTCCTCAGCTTGGACCAATATCAACCGCTTTAGGTGAGATCGTTCAATATGTGGTAAGAGGGCAAAATCATACACTCACTGAACTTCGAACCATTCAGGACTGGCTGATTGCTCCCCAACTCAAGACGGTTCAGGGAGTCACCGAGATCAATTCATTCGGGGGATTTGTAAAACAGTACGAGGTACAGGTGGACCCGGACAGGCTGAGAAACTTCGGTATTGGCCTGAAAGATCTGACCGATGCAATTGCAAACAACAACAGTGTTTCGGGCGGCAATTACCTTGAACATAACCGGGAACAGTATATTATCCGTGGATTTGGGCAGATCAGTTCTCCTAAGAATATTGAGGATATCATTGTTAAAGAGCTTGATAACCGGCCTATTTATATCAAAGATATTGCAGAGGTAACACTTGGCCGTCAGCTCAGGCAAGGTGCTGTTACCCAGGATGGAAATGGCGAAATCGTTACCGGAATCGTGATGATGCTTCGCGGGGGTAACGGACGAGAGGTAATCGAAGATATTGATGTCAAGATCGATGAGGTCAACAAGAGCCTGCCAGAGGGCGTCACAATCGAGAAGTTTTATGATCAATCAGATCTGGTGGATCGAACGACAAGTACCATCACCATTAACCTTGTGGAAGGTGGTTTCTTTGTGATCGCTGTGCTTTTACTTCTTTTGGGAGAGATAACTGGTGCCATTATTGTAGCTTCCGTGATCCCACTCTCCATGCTCTTCGCTTTTATAGGGATGAATCAACTCGGTCTTGCAGCCAACCTTATGAGTCTCGGTGCCATCGACTTTGGGATGGTGGTAGATGGTTCCGTGGTGATGGTGGAAAACATTGTTCACCGGCTAAACCAGAATAAATCTGAAAAAAAGAACCTTGTGATAATCCGGGAAGCCGCTCACGAAGTGGCCCGACCTATTTTCTTTGGCGTTCTTATTATTTTGATGGTCTATGTGCCCGTTATGACTTTTTCAGGGATGGAAGGAATTCTATTCAGGCCCATGGCTATAACCGTGGCAACAGCTGTCTTCGGCTCGTTGATACTGGCCCTCGTTTACATACCGGCCATGACTGCTATTGTTTTCAAGAGCGGAGTGAAACTTCGCAAAAACTATGTGATCAACTGGCTGCGACCCCGCTACAAAAAATTTCTTGAGCTCAGCCTCAATAAAAAAGCCATTACCATTGGCTCTGCCGCTGCAGTATTCCTCTCTTCCCTAACCTTACTGCCTTTTCTGGGTACTGAGTTTTTGCCTGAACTGGATGAGGGTTCCATTCTTATTGAACAGGTACGGATGCCATCCGTTACTCTGGAAGAATCTGTCGAAAATGCCAACTGGCTTGCCGGAAAACTCAATCACAATATCCCCGAAATTAAAACAGTAGTCCCAAAAACCGGCCGTTCTGACCTTGCTAACGATTGGATGGGTGTGCACCAAACGGATATATGGGTAGTTTTGAAACCCCGGGAGGAATGGCGGGATGGACTTTCAAAAGAAGGCATCGTTGATCTCATTCGCCCTTACCTTGAGACTGAACCCGGCCTGTCCTACAACTTTACACAACCCATAGCTATGCGTGTAGATGAGCTGACAAGTGGAGTTAAGTCAGACATCGCCGTTAAGATCTTTGGAGAAGAACTGGAAGTTCTCGATCAGGTCGGCCGGGATATTTCAGCCATTCTCAATGATGTTGAAGGAACCGATAATCATTACCTGGAACAAAGCAGCGGCCAGCCCTATTTCAATATCGAAATTGACCGTGAAGCAGTAGCCTCATTTGGGTTGAACGTGAATGATGTTCAGCGTGTAATTGAAACCGGTATTGGCGGTAGTGTAGCCGGAGAGATATTTGAAGGCCAGCGCCGGTTTGATGTCGTAGTCCGTTTACCGGAAACCCTTCGAAATACCTTTCAAGACATCATGGAAGTTCCGCTTCAGCTGCCAAACGGTGGTTACATTCCATTGAAACAAGTCGCCCATATCTATGCCGGGGAAGGTCCGCGAGAAATAGCTCGTGAAAATGGGTGGAGACGAGCTATACTTGGTATCAATATCCGCGACATTGACACCGGAACCTACGTAGCCAACCTTCAGGATGCTATTGAAAGGCGGGTCGATGTTCCGGCCGGATACTTCCTGCAATATGGCGGAGCCTTTGAAGACCAGCAACGAGCCATGAATCACCTATATATTGTAGTTCCAATATCGCTCCTCATTATTATTGGTTTACTGTATATGATGTTCGGCAAGTTCAGATTCACCATGCTGATTTTCCTGAATCTCCCGATCGCATTATCAGGCGGAATTTTTATACTCTGGATACGGGGGCTGTATCTGTCCGTTTCCGCAAGTATCGGGTTTGTGGCCCTTTTCGGAGTGGCCGTACTTAACGGTATCGTTCTTATTTCACACCTCAATGACCTTCGCATAAATGGTAAAGGATTGAAAGAAGCGGTCATCCAGGGTTCTGCCGACCGATTGCGTCCCGTACTAATGACCGCCCTCGTTGCCAGTCTCGGTTTCCTGCCGATGGCTTTTAATGTAGGTCCCGGTTCAGAAGTACAGCGACCCCTTGCCTCTGTCGTTATTGGCGGACTTGTCACATCAACATTACTAACATTATTGGTACTTCCCACCATCTACCACTGGATGGAAAAAGGGAAAAAATTAGTGGAAAAAACTAAGGAATTCTAACCAAACGGAGTAAACCATGAATCCTGCACATTTACATCTCATCGTTAATCATATCCCAATCTTTACTACAGTAATCGGGATCCTCATCCTGATGTGGGGCATGTATAAAAGCAGTTCCTCCATTCGAAATATCGCTTTTGTACTCTTTATTTTTGGCGCAGTCGGAAGCTATGTAGCCATCGAAACCGGTGAGTCTGCTGAAGATATCGTTGAAGAAGTCGCCACTGTCTCTCACGATGCCATTCACGATCATGAAGAGGCCGCAGAATTATCGCTATGGTTTGCCATTGTGATGGGCTTACTTAGCGTTGGCGCTTTAGCCGCCAAAAAACTCAACCTCAGGTTCGAAACCGGTTTGCATATCGTGATTCTGGTAACGGCTTTGATCACCGCCGGAATACTTATGTATGTGGCCTACAAAGGCGGAGAGATCATGCATCAGGAAGCTTATACGGAACAGGTTAAAACAGACAATTAATCCAACTCAAAGAGTGACTTTTTCTTCCACCACTCCCACGCTCGCAGCATGCAAATGACCGTCTTCCCGTCATTGATCTCTCCGGAGTGAACCATATTCATGGCTTCTTTGAAGGGAATTCGCTCTTTGGTTACAAATTCGTCGTCATCTACTTTTTGGGGAACCGACTCCAAATTCCAGGCGGTGTAAATATGGATGATCTCATCGGAATATCCAATGCCCGGGTAGAAATGACCTACGTACGCAAAATCGCTTGCAGCTACCCCGGCTTCTTCTTCTAACTCCCTCATTGCTGTTTTATCCTGAGGCTCACCGGCATCAATTTTACCCGCCGGAACTTCCCAAAAGATCTGTGACATGGGATAACGAAACTGTCGTATCATCATGATATCACCGTTTTTAAAAACAGGAACAACCGCACACGCCCCGGGGTGCTTGATCCACTCCCTTGATGAAACAGACCCGTCGGGAAGCTCAACTTCATCATAGAAAACATGCAATAACTTTCCCTTAAAAACTTCTTTGGAATTCAGCTTTTTCTCGACCAGTAATTTGTGCTCGTTCATGGTGGTTTTAGAGACTTAATGACTGTAAATTTGGGACGCTAATATCGTAAATAAAAACAAGGTTTGGCTACACCCATAAAAAATATAGATGGCAAAAAGGTCCGGGTATCAGGACGGGTTTTCACCTGGTCCAATACCATTTCTTTTTCCCGGATCCTGGTGGCCTTCCCTATCGTATATCTTCACTATCAGAATAATTTTCAGGTTACCCCTTTAATATATGCACTGATCGTCTATGGAGTAATTTCGGATTATCTGGATGGGTTTATTGCCCGGAAAACGAACACTATCTCGGAAGTCGGCAAAATGATTGATCCGATCGCCGATAAACTTTGTGCACTCGTTTTATTTATATATACCGTGTGGATTGGATGGATTCCCCTTTGGTTTTTGTTGTTTGCAATGGTGCGGGATATCAGCATTATGGCCGGCTCTTATTTCATTAAGAAAAAATATAACAAAGTGGCCATGGCAATTATGTCCGGAAAGATCTCGGTGAATGTTTTAGCCCTCTACTGGATCGCTGTGTTCTTTTTCCCGGATGCCAAAAGCGTCCACATGTTTTTGATGGCGTGTTCGGTAACTTTAATGGTCATATCTTGGATCGATTATTTTAACCGCTACCGCCTGATCATGCGCGGAGCAAAATTCAATTAGTATTATTTATGGGATTTCTTGAAAAACTTGGACTGAAGAAAAAAGAGAAGCTGGACGAAGGTGTTGAGAAAAGCCGTGATGGGTTACTTAATAAGATCGGAAAGGCCTTTGTTGGAAAAGATACGGTTGATGATGCCATCCTCGATGACCTGGAAGAGATCCTGATCACCTCCGATGTTGGGGTTAATACCACCATTGAGATCATTAAAAAGATCGAAGCCCGCGTAGCAAAAGATAAATATGTAACTCAGGACGAGTTGCAAACAATGCTTCGCCAGGAAATTGTGGATCTTCTTGAAGATAACGCTCCCGACAAGCCCGCTGAATTTGAAGCCGACTTCCCTGTTAAACCGCACATTATTTTAGTGGTTGGGGTGAACGGAGTAGGCAAAACTACAACCATTGGGAAGCTGGCCCATCTCTATAAAAAGGCCGGCAAGAAAGTGATCATGGGGGCCGCTGATACCTTCCGCGCTGCTGCCGTTGATCAGCTTACGATCTGGAGTGAACGCGCGGATGTTCCCATCATTCAGCAAGGTCAGAACGCTGACCCGGCTTCCGTTGCTTACGATACCGTAGCCGCAGCCAAAGCTCGCGGATCGGATATTGCCCTTATCGATACCGCCGGACGTCTTCACAATAAAAAAGCGCTGATGGAAGAACTCGCCAAGATAAAACGGGTGATGGGTAAAGTTGTGGAAGGAGCTCCACATGAAGTGATCCTGGTTCTGGATGCTTCTACAGGGCAAAATGCTTTACAGCAAGCGCGAGCTTTCACTGAAACCGTGGATATCACCGGACTGGCACTAACCAAACTGGACGGGACTGCAAAAGGCGGGATCGTAATCGGAGTATCTCATGAACTTAGTGTGCCGGTCAAATATATTGGATTGGGTGAGAAAATTGAAGACTTGCAGGTATTTGCCCGCGCGGATTTTGTGAATGCACTGTTTGGGGAATAAAATATAAAACCACCAATAAATTATTGACCGGCTTAGAATTTGGAGAATTTAGCCTGAATAAATCTTCTATTACTTTACAATATTTACCTACGGGACACTCCATAACACTTAGTTAACGTGAGTTCGAGATAATTATCCTCATTAAAGCCTTTGAGGCACGGTCTGCCGGCTCCGAGTCCATCTGACCGTTTGTTTGATTTGGGCTCCTGCGTCTTTTTCTTATCCTAATCCAACATCCTGGGCCTGCACCATCGATCAAGTTCGAAAATGTGTAAACCTGCCTCTCGTTCAGATGGGTCTTGCAGCTATTTTAAAATTCTTTATCTCAAACTCACGTTAGTTATTTAAAAAACGAGGAATATACCGAGGAAGGCCGTACTGTTTATGCTTACAAAGATAACAATGGCTACTATTTTGAAGCAAAAATATCCGGGGGGATAAGACCCGTATTCTTTTCACCTATAACTCATTTCTGGACATCAACTTTATTGAAGGAAAGGTAATGCAGCTTTCGACAACAGCAGATAAAAACGCATACTTTTGATCGGCATCTTCCCGGAAAATGATTCTTCAGCTAAAAAGTTACTGGGTCAGCCTTTGTATTTTAATAAAAATAAATCTATTAGGTTTGTTCCGTATCAGAGTCACCACCCTTTTTGTCTTCATCCCCATCATTTTCAGGATCAGGATTTTTATATAAAATATTTCCCATTTTGAAATCTATTTATTAAAGTTATGTGCCAATAAACAATATATTGGAGCTACATGCAACTCACATAAAGTACTCTCTCTTACATGAAAACAGTTTCATCCATAACTTTAATTTTACTCTTCTCCCTTGGTAATTGGACTGATGTTATAGCGCAAAATTCTGCTGCTGATTCTTTACTAAGTCGAGGAAACCAATTGTCTTCGGAGGCTAGTTATCAAGAGGCCGGTGAGTATTATCAAAAAGCTATCGAGTTGTACTTGAAGGAAGACGACTTTGTAAAGTGGGTGGAAGCTTCGCTGGAATATGGAGAGGCTTTAGTAAATCTCGGCAATATTCGTAGCGGATTGGACATTTTTTTGGATTTGAATGAAAAAAAAACCACTCAAATTCCTCCCTCATTAGCAATTCGAATATTAAATAATACCGGGTGGGCTTACGGTAAAATTGAACAGACCAATACAGCTAGAGACTATTACCTAAAAGGTCTTGATCTTGCTACTGCACATAATGATTCACTTCTTATAGGCCGACTTAATAATAACATTTCATTTACCTATCAGGAGACCGGTGATTATGAAAGAGCTTTCTTTCACCAAAAAAAGGCAAAGCATGTTTATGAAGAACTTAGCAATGATTACGGGCTTTCACTTGCTTTGAATGGACTTTTTCTAACCCTCATGGATTTGGGACTATATCAGCAAGCTGAGGTTTACATTCGACAAAGCTTGGTTATTCGGGAAAAGATCGGCAACCCTGATATGCTTGATGTTGGGTACCACAATTTAGCCTGGAATTTTGAGCGACAGGGAAAAAGAGACAGCGCCATTATTTATTATCAAAAGTCGTTGGAGCTCTCCCGAATGCTGGAGAACCCGTACGATATAACCCAAACCCTTGAAAATATTGGGGGGCTCTACGAACGGTCCGGAGACTTCGAAAATGCACTGGCTTACTACAACGAAGCTGTTGCCATCAACCGGGAAATTAACCGTCCGGTTTCTACTGCTGAAGGTTTGCACCGAATTGCACGGGTAGCTATTCAAAACAATGACACTGAAAATGCTTTAGCTTTTTACAATGAGGCCTTAGCCCTATTAGAAAGCACCGAGAGCCAAAGATTGCTTGCCTCCGTTTATATAGACCTTGCCAATCTTGAAACAGACCAAAAGAATTATAAGACCGCAAAAAATTATATCTCTAAAGCGATGCAAATTGCTGAGGAGAAGGATTTTAAATCCCGTCAGATGAGAGCCCAGAGTTCTCTTGGTAATCTGTATGAAATGCAGGGGGTTCTGAATGCCAGCCTGGCAGCATACCGAAAGGCGTACGAGCTATCATCAAACAATACGATTACAAGTAAAATTTCACCCACCATTAATCTTGCCAAGGCCTATAATAAAGTAGATACAGACAGTGCCTTTATATTTGCAGAAGAAGCCTTTTCTCTTATTGACTCTGTTCGTACAAATGTAGCGGGAGTAGCCTTCCGTTCCGGTTTTTTTAGTCAGCATGCGGGCTTTTATAATGAGGTCGCCTCTTGGTACATCGTCAAAAAAAACAATCCCGAAAAAGCGTTTGAGCTGATTGAAGCAGCCAAAGCTCGTGTGCTTATGGATGAACTTGCTGAAGGTCAAGAAAACAAACTTAGTTCTCTGGATGAATCTACCCTCATTAAAAAGCAGCAAAAGGCCAAGCAAATTGACCGATTATACAATCAGCTTGATGCGGCTGAATCAGTAAGTGAAAAAAACTCCCTGCGGGATGAACTCAAAGACCTGGAGTTTGAATACCAGGCATTTCTGAATCAAATACAGGTGAGTAATGTACGCCTTAAGGATTTTAAATATCCCCAGCCGATTACACTTGAAGAAGCCCAGGATATGCTGGATTCTGAGTCTGCCATACTGGAATATGCTTTTGTGGAAGAAGGACTGATCCGCCTTTTTATTACCCGGGATAATATTTCGGGGAGTGTTGTTCATTCTCAAAATTCAAAGACTGCAAACCAGTATTTTACCGAGCAAATAAGACTTTATCGAGAAGCTATCACAAACAATAATTCAGTCGATGAAATAAAAGGGCTTGGATCGGCTTTATTTGCAAAACTTATTCCTTCTGCGCTTTCAGAGACAAACAGTAAAATTTCCAGGCTGCTGATCATTCCCGGGGGCCCGCTTACTTTTCTTCCGTTTGAAGCGCTTAATAATAGCGACCGATACCTGATCGAGGATTTTCAGATCAAATACCTTCCCTCCGCATCTATTTATTCTTTTATACATGCCCCCCACCGTACTACTAATTTTGAACTTCTGGCTCTCGCCGGCTCCGGTTTTGAAGAGTCAAACGGACTCACCAGCCGTTCCCGGTCTCAGGCTTCTTTTGCATCATTGCCCTCCACTTTATTGGAGGTGGATTCCATTTCAGAAAATTTTATACACGCTAAGGTCCTTAAGAATGAGGATGTAACTGAGGCTAATCTAAAGTCTCATGATCTTAGTGACTTTCGCTTTATACATTTTGCCACACATGCCGAGGTGAATGAGTCAATCCCTTCTCAAAGTGGGTTGCTGCTTTCTAAAAAAACCGAAATTGAATCTCTCTTTGGTGAAGACGGATACCTTAACAGCAGAGAAATTTCCGGGTTAAAACTAAATGCTGACCTTGTAACCTTAAGCGCCTGCAATACCGGGATGGGTAAGATAGTTACTGGTGAAGGCTTACTTGGCCTGCAACGTTCGTTTATCTCAGCCGGAGCTTCTTCGGTGATGGTGAGCTTGTGGAGTGTATTTGATCGGAGTACCTCTGTGTTTATGTCGAAGTTCTACAAGCAAATGCTGGCTCATGAACAAGAAGATTACGGTATGTGGAGTCAAACTCTGGATTGGTTCGGGATGTATGAACACCCGTTGTTTGATTACAAAGCCAAAGCACTACGAGATGCTAAGCTTTTCATGATCGGCCACCCCTATTATAATCATCCAGTGTATTGGGCACCTTTTATCCTCGTTGGAAAATAAACGCGCTCCGACGCAGAACGAGCGGAGCGAGTCGATGCTCTAAATTCCATATTAACGTCAGTTCGATATAATTATCCTCGCTAAAGCCTTTGAGGTACGGTCTGACAGCTCCAGGTCTGTCTGACCGGTTGTTTTTGATTGGGGCCTAGGCTTGTTCGTATTCTAATTCAACATCCCGCGTCTGTATCATCGATCAGATGGGTGATCCATCTGACCGATTGCCTGGTTGGGGCACCCACGTTCGGTTTGTATCCTAATCCAACACCCTGCGCCCGCACCATCGATCAGATGGGTATCGGTATCCGTCCGATGGATCTTGCAGCTATTCTAACATTCTTTATCTCAAACTCACGTTATATTAACTTTTAGATTCCCGCCTCCGCGGGAATGACCTTTGGAGTTTTTCCTACCTGGGCTGCACCTGGGTTTTTTCGATGAATTCCTGATTATCCACCTCCGGTCTTTCGGGTGAATTTGCCAGAAGTGCCGTCAGGTTATATACCAATTTTGTTCTTTTTGTAAGTGGACCAAAAGTGATCTTGTCGATGTGATCTGATGGCCTGTGATAATCGGCATGGGTTCCATTAAAGAAAAACACAAAAGGCACGCCAAGTCGCCCAAAGTTCCAGTGGTCACTTCTGCGGTAAAACTGGTTAGGATCTTCAAGGTCGTTGTATCGGTCGCTTAGTGTTAGGTTTGGCCCCATTACATTAGCCATTTTAGTAAGGCTGTCCATCTGGGAGGAAATAATTTTTCCGCCAATAATGTACACATAGCTGCTGTCTCCATTTTGATGCTCAGGATCAACCCGGCCAATCATATCTATATTAATGTTAGCCACGGTATTCTCAATAGAAAAAATAGGATGGTCAGAATAATAACGAGAACCTAAAAGTCCTTTTTCCTCACCGGAAACATTCAAAAATAATACGCTTCGTTTTGGGCCGGCTCCGGCTTTCCTGGCATCCATCATTGCCTGCGCGGTTTGAAGGGTTGCCACCGTTCCGCTGCCGTCATCATCAGCACCATTGTAGATGTTATCACCGGTAGAATCTGGCTGGCCAATCCCAACATGATCATAATGAGAACTTAAAACAACTACTTCATTTTTTAGCTCAGGATCACTTCCTTCTAAAAAAGCTACCACGTTTTTGGTAACAATAGTATTCTCGTTTACTGTTGGATTGTGCTCTAAAGCCAATGGCAGTTCTCTGGATTGAAAGGCACCGGGATTTTCTAAAATACTATCCTGAACATCAGAAAGTCTGTTTAAATCTTTCAAGCCGAGCATGCGAGCACCAAGTTCCGGGTTCACACGATTGAAAGCCGGTGAAGTTCCTCCTCCTTCTTGCTGATATTTAAGCGACATTCTGCCTCCAATTCCAAAATATCCGCTTCGTTCTTCAACTTCCTGCAGGTATTCTTCCACATCCGTTCCGATCACTAAAATAGTACCGAGAGCTCCTCCCTGAGTTAAAGCCATTTGCAAGTGCTGCATGTTCGTGTGCTCTTCATCATAAAGAATAAAGAGCCATTTTCCTTCTGCCTCTTCCGGAAAGTGATCGATTCCTTCTTCAGCATTCATCATCCCTGTTCCAGCAAAAACAACAGACCCTGAAAGCGGGTCGCTTCCCCCAAAAAGTGTTACAAAGTTAGAACCCGAATTTGAATTATGAGTGGATTCATCGAGTATGGAATCATTCTCTGTACTCACTAACCGATAGCTGATCTCTTCCATGGCGGGCTGTACAAGCTCATAATGCTGGAAATAACTTCCGTCATCACCCACGGCTTGCAGTCCCATTTCACTGTAGCGCCTTGAGAGGTAGCGTGCTGCTTTTTCTTCTCCGATCGTTCCTGTTTCACGGCCTTGCAGGGAGTCATGGGCAAGTACGGCAAGGTCGTTATATAAACCTTCTTCAGTGATGTTATCAGAAAAAGAATAGATATTTGGAGCTTCACTTTGTGAGCTTTTGTTTAAAACGCTGCAGGCAGAGATAGCGGCAACGGTTACGAATAGTAGTATTTTCTTGGTCATTGTTGTTAAATATGAGGTTTCTTAAGCGCCTATGATCTCATCAACAGGCTTAAGGTCTATGTGAAATTCTGTGGGGTCATCAGCTAAAAATAAATTGATCTGCTGCTCTTTGATCATCTCCAGCACGGCAAGAAAGGTGACTACCAGGTATATCTTATTCTTTAATGTGGAACAGACTTCCATAAAGGTCTGCCTGCCTTTTTCTTGCAGCCTGTTTAGGACAAATTCGGCCTGTTCTTCAACAGTGGTACTTACTTTCTCTACATGATGAACAATGTTCTTTCGCTCAATATCCTGTAATACCTTTTTGAAGGCTGCAATAAGGTCAAACATGGTCACATCCTGAAGAGCCTCCCCGGAGGCTTGCTGGTCCACTTCATCCGCCTCCGGATACCCTCGCATATATTTCTTCCGGGTTTCTTCATCCATATCAGCCATTTTCTCCGACATCTCTTTATAGCGTTTGTACTCAAGCAAGCGCTGCACAAGCTCGTATCTGGGATCTGACTCATCAAGCTCATCCTCGTCTGAATCTTCGCGTGGAAGCATCATTCTTGCCTTAATGGACATTAACATACTCGCCATTAAAATGAATTCACTGGCTACATCAAGGTCTAATTCTTCCATCAAGTGTATGTACTCTAAGAACTGTTTTGTGATGTACGAGATAGGAATGTCATAGATATTCAGTTCATCCCTTTTGATGAAGAATAGCAGCAGGTCCAGGGGGCCTTCAAAATTGTTTAGTTGAACTCTGTACATATACTAAAACTACACTGTTATGAACTAAATTTCTTTATTTTCTTTTTGACGGCGAATGTTATTTTACGGTTTGTTTAAGTCAAGCATTATCAAAACATGGATTACTCAAAATTTGTCAGTGCGGTTTTGGAAGAAAACGAGCCTGTTATCAATAAACAGGTGAAGGTAATTACGGCCGTGCTTATCAAATTTTTGACTGTACGCTTGGATGCCTCTATCGAAGATGCTCAGGATTGCGCACAAAGTACGCTCTTAATTGCCATCGAAAAGATCCGAAACGATGAATTGGACAACCCAGATGTGGTCATAAGCTACCTTTTCACTACCTCGAAACACGAGTACTTCAAGCTGATTTCCAAGGAACGGGAAGTCAATTATGATGACCTGCCCGCGCACCATTTTGATAAGCCCGATCAGCTTAACCGATTGGTTAATTCAGAGAAAATGAACATCCTGGAACGCTGTATAGAGGCTTTAAAAGCTGATTACAAAAAATATATCGAGTATTGGTTTCAACATCCGGATTACGAAACTTCGGTGGTCGCAGAATACTTCGACATCTCTGTCAATAACGCCTGGACAAAAAAACATCGGGTCATAAATGTGCTTAAAGAATGCTTCGAAAAACAATTTCAAATTTAACTGTAAGGAATTCCTTTTTAACCGCTCTTACATAGAGAGGGCAGAATGTATTTAAATACATTCTGAACTTAGGCGAATTAAAACCCATGTCATGGATAACCCAAGAGAATTAGAAATCAGACAACGTATTGATGCTTATATCAAGGGTCAGCTCAATGAGGAAGAAATACAAGAACTTTGGAATGAATTTGCAAAAAATCCTGAATTACTGGATGTCCTGGAATTAGAAGTAAATGTAAAGGCCATCATCGAACAAAAAGCCAGGCAGGCTGATCAAGGGTCAAAAATTTATAAACTTCCGCGCTGGATCTGGCACGCAGCGGCTGCAGCCGCTATCATTATTGTTGCCCTTGTTCAGCTTTTCAGGGTAGATACTCCTGCAAATATTGATCAATTTGTGGTTCAGCAGATCAACCCCTCTGAAATTGAAACTTCAGACAGCGTAAGAGATAAGGATATGCGCATCACTACCGCCGATTCACTCCTGAACCTTGGCTTTGAAGCCATTATCTCCGGCAATGAAGACCGCGCGCTTGAGCTCTTTAATGAAGTGATCAGTAACTATGGCGAAGAACCTTACGGCTCCAAAGCTTTTCTTAATAAGGGAATCATTCTTTATAACAAAGGAGATTACAACTCCGCTATCCTCGCTTTCCGGGAAGCGGCGGAACGCGTGGAAGACAGTCGCATGATCACAGAAAAAGCATATTGGTACCTCGGAAATGCTCTTGTAAATATTGGGGAGCTTGAAGCTGCCCAAGAAGCGGTATTTCGAGCTTATCAGCTGGATGGTGTTTTCCGCAATCCTACATTCCGGCTACTGAAGAAGTTAAGGGATGATCTCGGTACTTCTGACTATGAGGAACTTAACATCCCGGAATTAGAGTAGATCAGATCAAGCATACTTATTCTGCTTTCGGGATCGGCTCATCTGACTCTTTCATGTGATTCATCAGGAACTCGTGGGCGCTTAGTTTTGATTTGCCCTTCTCCTTTTTAGCCCGGTCATAACTTCCGTCAGCATTCAGTATCCATCGCTGCTTGTTATCATTGAAATAGATATTCAGCACAAATTGCATATATTTTTTCAACTTCTCATTTTCGATTGGGGCAATGGCCTCCACCCGTGCATCTAAATTTCTGTGCATCCAATCAGCGGAGCCTATGAAGTACTTATGTTCGCCACGGTGATTGAAGTAATAGATCCTCGAATGCTCAAGATACCGCCCGATAATGGAGTGGACCGTTATGTTCTCACTCATTCCTTCCACTCCGGGAATCAACCGGCACACGCCCCGTACAATCAGGTCTATGTTTACGCCGGTTCCGGATGCTTCATAAAGTTTTTGAATGATCACAGGATCTTCCAGGCTATTCATCTTAGCAATGATACGCGCCGGCCGGCTTTCCCTGGCTTCATTGATCTCAAACTCAATCAGCTCATTCATCTGCTTGCGCATATGGTTTGGCGCTACCAGCAACTTCTCAAAAGTTTGATCCGGCGCATAACCGGTCAGAAGATTGAACACATCGGTCACATCTGAGCAAAGCACTTCATCACAGGTGAACAACGCCAGGTCTTCATAAAGCTGTGCGGTATCAGGGTGATAATTTCCGGTACCAATATGGCAATAGGTACGCAGTCCGTCACTTTCTTCGCGTACCACCATAGTAAGTTTGGTATGAATTTTAAGTCCCGGAATTCCATATGCCACGTGAACGCCGTAATTCTCAAGTTTTTGAGCCCAGTTAATATTACGCTCCTCGTCAAAACGAGCTTTGATTTCCACAAGAACCGCTACCTGCTTCCCTTCTTCTGCCGCGTTCATCAGAGAGTGCATCAAAGGTGAATCTTTTGAAGTTCTGTATAATGTCTGTTTGATGGCCAGTACTTTAGCGTCCCGTGCCGCTTCTTCAATAAAGCGCTGAGTAGATAATTCAAAACTGTGGTAGGGATGGTGCACCATAAAATCCCCGCGTTTTATAACCTCGAAGATACTCGGCATTTCTTCTTCAGGGTTGTGCTTCAATGCAGGATGAAGAACCGGGGTCCAGTTACGTTCTTTAAGCCGGTTGAACCCGCTGAGCTTAGCTATCTCCATCACATCCGCCAGGCCGATGGTGCCTTTCATCTCATATACATCATTCCAGCTGATATTCAGATTCTTCACGATATATTTTTTTAGATGCTTCGGCATTTTCGCATCAATCTCCAGCCGGACAATCTCCGCAAACTTTCGTTCTCTCAATTCATCTTCTATCGTTTCGAGCAGGTCTTCGGCCTCTTCCTCATTTCGGTCAACCGAAGCATTTCGTGTTACCCGAAACATATGAGCCGAGAGTACTTTCATCCCCGGAAAAAACTGTGGCATCTTTTCTCTGATTATATCTTCGATCGGAATCAGAATCACCTTATTCCCTTTTCGATGAACCTGAACAAAACGGTTTCGGTTTGCCGGAATCTTGAGTCGCGCAAAAGATTTTTCCTTCGTTCGAGGGTTTACCAATTCAATAGCAAAGGAAAGGCTCTTGTTTGAAATGAATGGAAAGGGATGCGATTCATCAACAGCCAGTGGCGTGACTATAGGATACACCTGCTTCTGAAAATAACGGTCGCTTACGCTTTTTTGATACTCGTTAAGATCCTTATACGATTTGATCTCAATTCCCTTATTCGCCAGCTTGGGCTGCAGATCTTCAAAAAAACAGCCTCGGTACGACTCGATCATATCCTGAACTTCATGCCGCACCGCCTTTAGCTGATCGGAAGGCGTCATCCCATCCACTGAAAGTTCTTTGACCTCGGCGAGTAGCTGCCTTTTAAGTCCGCCAACACGCTTTTGAAAAAACTCATCTAGATTGGAGCAGACGATGGAAAGAAATTTTACCCGTTCCAGCAGTTTATTCTTTTCATTCTTTGCCTCTGCCAGCACGCGTTTATTAAATTGCAGCCAGCTTAATTCGTAATTGAAAAAGTACTCGCTCCCAAAGATCTTTAAATTGCTGGAACGCAGATCTTTTTGCATACCCTTTTGCTTCAGGATCTCATTCTTCTTGGGATTTGCCAGTTTCTTGGCAAACTTAGATTTTTGACCCGATGACGTATCAAAATTTACCTCATCCGGTGATAACGACGACTTTTTCATGAGTACCGCAAATTAATTAGCCTGCACAATTAGTGTTAAAACTAAGTATAATTACATTAACTTAGCGTAAACAATCAGACGAACAATATAACGTGAATAACCCGCTTTTAAATCCCGAAGAAAAAGAAGAAGTTTTTGAACAAACGGTTCGGCCCGGCTCCCTTCAGGAATTTATTGGGCAGAAAAAAACCATTTCCAATCTTTCTGTATTTATAAAAGCGGCCAAACAGCGGGGTGATGCCCTTGATCACGTGATCCTTTCCGGCCCTCCCGGCTTAGGAAAAACAACGCTTTCCTACATTATTGCCAATGAAATGGGCGTGAAAATTCGCCCCACCACCGGACCTGTTTTGGAGAAACCCGGCGACCTTGCCGGAATGCTTACCAACTTAGAAGAAGGCGACGTACTTTTCATTGATGAGATCCACCGGCTTAATCCCGTGATCGAGGAATATTTGTATTCCGCCATGGAAGATTACAAGCTGGATATTGTGATCGACTCCGGACCCAGTGCCCGAAGCATTCAGATCGAATTGAACCATTTTACGCTGGTTGGTGCCACCACCCGAAAGGGATTATTGACGGCTCCGCTCCGCGCCCGTTTCGGAATTGATATGCGGCTGGATTATTATGATGTGGAACTGCTTCAGCGTATTGCCTTGCGTACAGCTGATATTATGGGTTTGGAGATCACAGGGACGGGTGCACACGAAATTGCCCGGCGGAGTCGCGGCACTCCTCGAATTGTAAACAAACTGCTCCGCCGTACCCGTGATTTTGCCCAGGTTGATGACGTTGATACCATCGACGAAAAGATCGCCGATAAAGCTCTTAACGCTCTTGATGTAGATCAAAACGGATTGGATGAAATGGACATACGTATCCTAAAGGCCATCATAGAAAATTATGAGGGCGGTCCTGTTGGATTGAGCACATTGGGCGTGGCTGTGGGCGAAGACAAGGGAACCATCGAAGAAGTGTATGAGCCGTTCCTCATCAAAGAAGGTTTTATGCAGCGTACCCCAAAAGGGCGGATCTGCACGAAAAAAGCGTATCAGTATCTAAGCATCGATCCCGGAAAAAAGGATGGGGATTTATTTAGTTCGTAGCTTTTTTCTCCTCAAATATTTTTAACTTTGCGCCCTTTATGATCGCCGCCCTAATTGTGCGGACCAATATTTTCCTAACCGAAAGCACCTTATTACTTAGATTATTATTAGCATGAAAAACCTTTTTACTTCAGAATCGGTATCCGAAGGACATCCGGATAAAGTAGCCGACCAAATCTCAGATGCTATTTTAGACACCCTCCTCACCGACGACCCCGAATCCCGCGTAGCCGTAGAAACCCTTGTAACCACCGGGCTTGCCGTGGTTTCCGGAGAAGTAACGACTGATGCCTATGTGGATGTACAAGAAGTCGTTCGCGAAGTGATCCGTGAGATCGGCTATACCAAACCTTCCTATCGGTTTGATTCTGAAAGCTGTGGTGTGCTGACCACCATTCACACCCAAAGCCCTGATATAGCCATGGGCGTGGATCGCGACGGCGCCGGAGACCAGGGGATGATGTTTGGCTATGCTACCCGACAAACGCCGGAGTTCATGCCGATGCCGCTTCAATATTCACACGACTTGCTGCGAGAGCTGGCCCGCATCCGAAAGCAAACCGATCTGATGCCCTACCTGGCCCCCGACAGTAAGAGTCAGGTTACCATTGAGTATAATGATGACGGCAGCCCAAAGCGCATTCACACCATCGTACTTTCAACCCAGCATGATGAAGGCGTGGATCAGGATCAGATCAAAAAAGATGTCAAAAAACACTTAGTGTCTAATGTGCTTCCTGCTGAGTTGCTCGATGATGAAACCATCTACCATGTAAATCCAACCGGCAAATTTGTGATCGGTGGTCCGCATGGCGATACCGGCCTTACCGGACGAAAGATTATTGTGGATACCTACGGAGGATTTGGCGCTCATGGCGGGGGTGCTTTTTCCGGAAAAGATCCTTCCAAGGTGGACCGAAGTGCGGCGTATGCTTCCCGCCATATCGCAAAGAACATTCTGGCTGCTGATCTCGCCGATGAATGCCTCGTACAGCTTGCGTATGCGATCGGTGTTTCCGAGCCGGTATCCATTAACGTGAATACCTACGGTACCGGAAAAATGAGTGATGTGGAGCTGGCCGATAAAGTAACCAAAACCTTTGACTGCACACCGAAAGGAATCATTGAGCGGTTCAACCTAAAGTCACCCATTTACAGAAAAACAGCCGCTTACGGACACTTTGGAAGAGAAGAATTTCCGTGGGAAAAGCTGGATTATGTGGATAGGTTGGGCTAGCTAATGAACATTTTTACCCTTAAACCTTTGGCAGTGCTTATTTCTTATTCTTGTTTTCTTATACTCAAAAAACTAGTCTAAATCAGGTCTTATTAATTTTGAAAAAGCATTTCCTATCATTTGTTTCTAATATCAAAAATGAAAATCCCTACCTGAAGGAGTGGCTGGATTATCACATTAAAGTAGGTGTTGATCATTTTTATCTGTTCAATCAGTGTGAGACTGAAGAATCATGGCGTATTTTAGAACCGTATCGGGAGAAAAGAATAGTTACTGTGCATGACTGGACCAAGATAGATTCGAAATATGAGGGACCTACTTTCTTTTTTCAAAAGAATAAGAACCATATGGGGTATACTCATGCAGCCACCAACTATCGGCAGGACACCGAATGGTTGCTAAAAATAGACCTTGATGAATTCTTGTTCATGGCCGATGAGCAAGAAAGTATAAAAAGCTGGCTCCATAAACTTGATAGTGATTTAACACGAACAATTCGAGTACCAAGAATTGATTTTGGGAGTAATGGCCATAAAAAGGAACCGAAGGGAGGCGTTCTGGAAAATTATACACGCCGAGAAGAAAGTCCATCAAATTATAAGGATATGGCCAATACCGATTTTTTAAACGATAACAAACGGTGTTACTCGTCTCATAAATGGTCTTACCGATGGTTTTCTGGGGGTAAGATCCACGTGCCCGACCCATTAAATGAGCTGCGGATCCATCACTACTATACTAAATCAAAAGAGGAATACTTTGACCGCCAGAATATCAGCCGTGGCAGGAAAGTGAGTGAGGAGGATTTCAAAGCAATTGAAGATCGAACTAATCAAGTTGAAGACCGAGAGATATTGCGTCATTTGCCTCTTTCCACGGATCAGTGATCTACAAGGAAAACCCTAAATTTTATATCCGAAAGCCACATAAAAACGAATCTTTAATGGGCTCACACCAAATAATTTCAAAATCAGAGCCCAAAGATATCTGCGTAAAGGATAGATCAGTTTCACGTTATTCTTAAAGCTTCTCCGGGTAAGTTCGAGCATTTTATTTAATCCATATTTTTTTGCTTCCAAAACATAACCACCGGTAACACTATAGGAGTTTCCGGAAAACTTATGGCGTGAAAATTCATTATTAAACCGAATACATGCACCAAATCTATCTTCAAGCATGGATTC
>JAKURD010000030.1 GCA_022450045.1 Gracilimonas sp.
CGATGTGCAGTTATGCCTGGTGCATCAAATGCGCAACAGCCTCAAGTATGTGAACTATAAAGACTATAAGGCGGTCAGCCGGGATTTAAGAAAAGTGTATACCGCCCTGAATGAGGCTGCTGCCCAACAGTATCTGGAGCAGGCCGAACATACCTGGGGAACAAAATACAAGGTGATCTTCCGCAGCTGGCATGCTAACTGGGATCGGCTGACCAATTTTTATAAGTACCCACCGGCGCTACGCAGGGTGATTTATACCAATAACCCGATTGAGAGTTATCACCGGATGGTTCGCAAAGTAACCAAAACCAAAGGAGCATTCAGCAGCGAGAATGCCATTGTTAAACAAATCTACCTGGCCACGATGAACGCCCAAACCAAATGGAGTGGAGCTATGTTTGGATGGTCTTCGGTTCGCCGGGATTTAGTAGATTACTTCGAAGACAGATTTTTAACCCCTGACACACTTTAATGAACACTCCCCAAATAAATTTAGTTCTATGATGACCAAAAGATACTTTCTACTCTTCATTGTCTTTGCTTTTGTTTCAAGCATAAATACCCGCGCTCAGGTTGATGAATCCTATTTCAATTACATGGATCTGTTTGACTTGCAAATGGTCGCTAATCCTGAAATCTCTCCCGATGGCACTACCATTGTTTATGAGCGCCATCAATACGATGTGATGACTGATCGCCGGTTTGTGAATTTATGGACGATCTCCTTTTCAGGGGATGAACACCGGCCACTGACCTCAGGAAAAACCGGATACGGCAGTATTACATGGTCGCCAAGCGGAGATCGTATAGCTTATACTTCTTCGGAAGAAGGGTCTGACCAGATCTTCATTCGGTGGATGGATACCGGTGTTTCCACTTCCATCACCAATTTAACAGAAAGCCCAGGAAGCTTAAGCTGGTCGCCCGACGGATCAATGCTTTTGTTCTCTAAATTTGTCCAGGGTTCCCCTTCTTCAGTTAGACCTGATATGCCTGCACCACCCGAAGGAGCTAAGTGGGAAGAAAATGCAGAGGTAATCGATAAAGTAACATATCGCAGAGACGGTAGCGGATATGTTAAGGACGGATATACACATATATTTGTGATCGCTGCAGAAGGAGGTGCACCGCGTCAGTTAACATCCGGTGATTACAACTTCGGGTCTCCATCATGGACCCCTGACGGTACTATCTTATTTACCTCAGACCGCTCCGGAAATGCTGACCTTGATCCCAATAATGAACAAATCTATGAAATGGATATCGAAAGTGGAGAAATGATCCAGCTTACCAATAAAAGAGGTCCGCACAGCAATCCTAAAGTTTCTCCAAATGGTGAATTGATTACTTATACAGGGTATGAAGATGAGTTTCTGGGTTATCAGTTAACGAAGCTCTACATCATGGATCGGGATGGCTCAAATCTCCGAATGATCTCCGATGATATAGAACAAGACATTTCTTTTGTTACCTGGGCGGCGGATAGCAGATCCATGTTTTTCCGCTATGATGAGAAAGGAAACAGTAAAGTGGGTAACATCAAACTGAATGGGGATTTTGTACAAATAGCTCAAGATCTTGGCGGTGCTTCAACAGGCCGTCCCTATGGCGGAGGTTCCTACTCAGTAGCCGAAAATGGCCGTTTTGCCTACTCTGAAGTATCTGCAACCCGACCAAGTGAGTTAGCTGTGGGACATTTCCCAACGAGGATGGCGAACAAGAAACTAACTAACTTGAACGCAGAACTTTTTAAAGCCAAAAAAGTTGGGAACGTTGAAGAATTTTGGGTTGAATCGTCCGTAGATGATTTCAGAACTCAGGGATGGATCATTACTCCTCCGGATTTCGACCCCAACAAAAAGTACCCTATGATCCTGGAAATTCATGGAGGCCCGCATACCAATTACGGACCGCGATTCTCTCCGGAACTTCAATTCATGGCCAGTCGCGGATACGTAGTTGTCTATACCAACCCACGCGGAAGTACAAGTTATGGAGCTGATTTTGCAGCATATATCAATCATAATTACCCGAGTGAAGACTATAATGATCTGATGGATGCAACAGATTATGTAATCGATCAGGGATATATAGACAAAGATAATCTATTCATTACCGGAGGAAGTGGCGGTGGAGTATTAACCGCATGGAGCATTGGTATGACCGATCGCTTTACAGCAGCCGTAGTGGCAAAACCTGTTATCAACTGGTACAGCTTTGTGCTAACCGCTGATGGTATTTCTTTCTTCAGTAAATACTGGTTCACTGAAAAACCATGGGATGATCCCGAACAATATATGGAGCGCTCGCCAATTTCTTTGGTAGGTAATGTCACTACTCCAACCATGTTACTTACCGGTCAGCAGGATTACCGAACGCCGATGAGTGAAACCGAGCAGTACTACTCTGCACTCAAACTTCAGGGCGTTGAAGCAACTATGGTTCGCATTGCAGGCTCAGGCCACAGCATTTATGCCAAGCCAAGTAATCTGTTCCGAAAAGTTGGATATATAACAAGCTGGTTCGATCGGTATAAGAATTAGTCGTCAGCTGCCGGACTGACTTCAGCGTTCAGTTTTTTATCCGTGCTTGTGCAGTTAACTTAACGTCTGTTCGAGATAATACAATTATCCTTGCTAAAGCCTTTGAGGCACGGTCTGACGGCTCCAAGTCCGTCTGACCGTTATCATTCAGCTTATCATGCTCATTCAGGCCCATCCATCAGACGGGGCATCCGTCAGATGGATCTTGCAACTATTCTAACATTCTTTATCTTGAACTCACTTTAACTTATAGATTGGTTCGAGACTACTTGTCCCTTCAGGCTATAAGATCTCAGACATTCACCGCAAGATGGCTTTAGAAAACTGAACGTTATAATCTGAAGTCTGACTGCTAATTGCTGACAGCTCAAATAAATTCTTCATTAACCCAAGGGGATTCAATATCTTTCCGAAAATTCCATTATTCCCTAAAAATTTCTTTAGATGCTCTTTGCGGTAAGCCTTCCTTTTTTAAATGAGATCGTTGCACTCTTTCTGGTAAGTGTACTCATCGCTTATATCTGCTATAAAATCAAATTAGTACCCATTGCGGGGTTTTTGATCGCGGGTGTTATCATCGGTCCTAATGCTTTAGGCTTGGTTCAGGATATAGAATTAGTGGATATGCTGGCTGAGATCGGCATAATCTTACTTCTGTTTACTATCGGGATCGAATTCAGTTTGGAGAAACTCGCTCGTATCAAGAATGCTATCATTGTTGGGGGTGGATTACAGGTTTCGTTATCCGTAGCTGCTGTTGTCGGCATCCTTATCTATTTTGGTGTGGAATGGAAAGTGGCCGTGTACACCGGCTGCCTGGTTGCACTGAGTTCTACTGCTATTATCCTTGGTTTGCTTAGCGAACAGGGCAAAACCGATACCCCAACCGGGCGGCTCTCCCTCGCAGTATTGATCTTTCAGGATTTGGCTATTATTGCTATGGTTTTACTCATCCCCATTCTGTCCGGAGAAAGTGATTCAGCATCAGACGTATTTATAGTTCTGGGTAAGGCTGCATTACTCATTGCAGTCGTAGTATTACTTGCGCGTAAAATTGTTCCATGGATCCTTGAGAAAGTAGCTCATACCCGCCGGCAGGAGCTTTTTATCTTGACTGTGATGGCTATCTGTTTTGGAACTGCAGCCCTTACTAACCTTGCTGATGTAAGTCTGGCCCTGGGTGCTTTTTTAGCCGGACTGGTGGTTAGTGAAAGTCACTACAGTGATCACGCTTTAAGTGAGATCCTCCCTTTAAAAACGATATTCAATGCCGTTTTCTTTGTGTCTGTAGGGATGCTTTTGGATCTGCAATTTGTATTGGATAACCCATTCCTGCTACTCGGTGTAGCGGCGGGTGTTCTCATCTTAAAATTCATTTTAAGCTCTATCAGTTTACTGGTTCTTGGCTATCCGGTCAGAATTGCAGCTGCAACAGGATTAGTGTTGGCTCAGATCGGGGAATTTTCATTTGTACTGGAACGAGCCGGCCGCACTGCAGGATTAACGCCGGGTGGTTTTGGAGATATTGGATCTCAAACATTCATTGCCGTTTCAGTGTTGCTGATGCTTCTCACTCCTCTTTTCCTTCATATAAGCCCAAGAGTCGGAGATCTACTTTCAAAAACACCACTAAAAAGATTCGGAGTAAATCAAAAAGAATCCGCATCTCCGGAAAAAGAAATTGACCTTGAGGACCATGTCATATTGATCGGATATGGGCCGGCGGGACGGAATTTAGCCAAGGTATTTAGAGAAACCGGAATTCCATTCATCGTGATAGAGATGAATCCAAGATCGGTTAATGAGATGCATAATGAAGGGATCAATGCCGTTTACGGGGATGCCGCCCGAACACACATTCTTGAACATGCTCAAGTTTATAAAGCTAAACTGTGTGTCATTGCCATCAACGATCCTGATGTGAGCCCACGGATCATTAAACTCACAAAATATCTCAACCCGACTATACAAACCATTGTTCGAACCCGGTACCTCGCTGAAGCCGATTTCCTGGAAGAAGCCGGAGCCGATACGGTTGTTCCCGAAGAGATGGAGACCACTGTCCGTTTATTTTCAAGCGTGTTAAATGCATATATGATCCCGGAGGAAGAAATTCAGCAGCATATAAATGAATTGCGGGCTGAAGATTATCAGATCATGCGGGGAAGTATTCAAGAAGCTCATCTCATGGTGCTTCAGGGACTGGATGAAGAAGGACTACATACACGTGCAGTATTGGTAAGAGAAGGTTCTTTCGCGGCAGGGAAAACACTGTCGGAGCTTAAACTTAGGAATACGTATGAGATCACGGTGCTTACGGTAAACCGCGGGAACAAAAACGTCGGGAATCCAGCCGGTGATTTTAAACTTCAACCCGGAGACCGATTGGTAATGGTTGGCTTAGCTTCCCGTTTCGCTGATGCGGCTGAAGTATTCCGGGAAGCTCAGGCTCCGGAAGAATTTGAGAGATAAGTTGATGAATACAGAAAAGCCTGCATAAATTTACAGGCTTTTCTGTCAACATTTCTCTATTTCCAACCACCAATTATAAGTCCCATCAAGGTGAAAACAACCGACCAAAAGCCGCCGTTGATGAAAATATACTTCCATGATTTTTGTTCATACAGGGCATTCACCCCAATTGCCATTGCGACCCACCCAAAACCGGTTAGGAAGCCATAAAAAGCTCCCTCCTGTGCACTTACTTCACCACCAAAAAACATGGCCAAACAATAGGCCATGATAAATTGAAATAAAAAAGTAAAACCAAATACCTTGGCCATATTTCCTTTTTGAGCATCTTCTTCCGTCATTCCCACAGAAGCCATCCAGAACTTACCAAATAAAGGTCCGTACCAAACAAATCCGATTGCAAACCCCACTAATGAAGCGGCTATTACAGCCAGCCAGTTTATTGCTGCCATTTCCATTTTTTTGTCCTCATTTTATTAATTAGAGCTTTCATTTGTACCATCCACGATTCCATGCTAACCGTTGAATCTCAATGAATTAACAAAAAAAACCTCTATCTCACAATAACCCTATAATAATTTCTTCCTATTTGAATGTAGAAACCCAAGCTTTTCCCTAAGATTTCTTACCTTCCTGAAAAGATCTTCAGAATCAATTTAACAACATGAAACACCCTGATTTTAATCAGACTATCCCTATTGATGAGGTTGGAGTTACAGAACGCGTGGCTCGTCTTAATTCCAGAAGTATTAAAAAAGACTCCAAAGTACAGGCATTAAAATTAGCTTTAAGTATGATTGATCATACTACGCTGGAAGGAAGTGATTCTCCCGGAAAAGTGATTCAGCTTTGCAAAAAAGCCCGTCAGCCTCATCCTGCGATTCCTGATCTGCCTACGGTAGCTGCCGTCTGTGTATATCCGCGAATGGTGAGTGTGGCCAAGAAAGAGTTAAAAGGTACTGATATTAATGTGGCAAGTGTGGCAACAGCATTCCCAAGTGGTCAGGCTCCACTATTTATGCGACTGGAAGATACCAAATTTGCCGTTTCAGAAGGCGCCGATGAAATTGATATGGTGATCAGTCGCGGGGCTTTTCTGAATGGAGAATTCAGTCTTGTATTTGATGAGATAGCAGCTGTGAAAGAAGCCTGCGGAGAAGCTCACTTAAAAGTAATTTTGGAAACCGGGGAGCTTCATACTCTTGAAAATGTACGTAAAGCAAGTGATCTGGCCATGCACGCCGGTGCTGATTTTATAAAGACTTCAACCGGGAAAGTAAGTCCCGCTGCAACGCAGCCCGTAACCTTAGTAATGCTGGAAGCTATTCGTGATTTTTACTATAAGACGGATAAGATGATTGGGATGAAACCGGCCGGTGGAATCAGAACTGCGAAACAAGCCATCCAATATTTAGTTATAGTAAAAGAAACACTTGGAGCGGCCTGGTTGAACAAGAAGTACTTTCGGTTTGGAGCCAGCTCTCTGACTAATGATCTTCTGATGCAGATCGTAAAACAAGAGACAGGGCATTATCAGTCTCTCGATTACTTTAGTAATGATTGATCCACACCCTCAAAAAGAACTTTTAAACTAAGTACCGATAATCATGTCCAATACTGAAACCAAAGAAGCCACTTACAAACCAACTTCACCTAACTCTAAGTTAGATTTTGAATCTGTTTGGGAATATGCCCCTGCACCCCAGGATTCCGATTTTGCTGAAGTAAAGGATCGCTATGAACTGTTTATTGGCGGTAAGTTCGTAAAACCATCCAAAGGCCGGTATTTCAAAAGTACGAATCCTGCAACCGAAGAAGAGATCACCGAATTTGCGGAAGCCACTCAAAAAGATATCGACAAAGCTGTAAAGGCTGCCCGAAAGGCTTATGAAGGGGAATGGTCTCGTATTTCAGCCAAAGAGCGCGGAAAGTATATTTACCGTATTGCCCGCATGCTACAGGAGCGTGCACGGGAGTTTGCCGTTTTGGAAAGTATGGATGGCGGAAAACCTATCCGCGAATCCCGCGATGTGGACATCCCATTGGTTGCCGCTTATTTCTTTTATTACGCAGGCTGGGCCGACAAACTTGAGTATGCATTCCCAGGTAAAAAACCGGAACCTTATGGCGTTTGTGGACAGATCATACCCTGGAACTTCCCACTATTGATGCTGGCCTGGAAGATCGCTCCTGCCCTTGCAACAGGAAACACCGTTGTTCTGAAACCCGCTGAAACAACTTCCCTCACTGCCTTGAAATTTGCCGAATTGGTAAAAGACTGCGGGCTCCCGGATGGAGTGATTAACATAGTAACCGGTGCAGGTCAAACCGGAGCCGAGATCGTAAATCACCAGGATATTGATAAGATCGCGTTTACAGGCTCAACCAATGTTGGTAAGATCATTCAGAAATCTCTTGCAGGAACCGATAAGAAATACACCCTCGAGCTTGGCGGAAAAGGTGCCTTGGTGATTTTCGAAGATGCTCCTATTGATCAGGCAGTGGAAGGCATCATCAATGCTATTTATTTCAATCAGGGGCACGTTTGTTGTGCCGGATCCCGACTGTTAGTGCAGGAAGGAGTAGCAGATAAAGTGATCCAAAAATTGAAAGACCGATTAGGGACACTGATCGTAGGTGATCCTTTAGATAAAAATACCGATGTCGGAGCCATTAACTCCAAAGAGCAGTTTGAGACCGTTAATAAATATTTGGAATTAGGTGTTGAAGAAGGTGCCGATATCTATCAGGCAAAATGCAGCATACCTGAAAACGGATATTTCATTCGCCCTACCCTGTTCACCAATGTATCTCAATCCAATCGCGTAGTTCAGGAAGAGATCTTTGGACCGATACTTACGGTTCAGACTTTCCGTACTGCAGATGAAGGCATCGATAAGGCAAACAATACTCCATACGGATTGGCTAACGGAGTATGGACTGATAAAGGTTCCAAGATCTTCAAGGTTGGCAGTAAGATGCGATCCGGAGTGGTATGGGCCAATACCTATAACAAGTTTGACCCCACCTCCCCTTTTGGCGGCTACAAAGAAAGCGGCGTTGGCAGAGAAGGCGGTATGCACGGACTGGCAGCATATATTCGAAATTAGTTAATGGTTAATAGGTATTTGTGATATAAGATGAATGAACCTAATAACCGATTAACCAATACATCATTAACCACACATTGATCATGGCAGAACAAAGAATTGACGTTAAAAAGACATACAAAATGTATATCGGGGGAGATTTCCCCCGGAGTGAATCCGGCCGCACCTATAAAGCATTTGACAGTGATGGAAATCTGTTAGCTAACGCTTGTCAGGGCTCCAGAAAGGATTTCCGGGATGCCGTTAAAATAGCGCGTGGGGCTTTCGGTGGATGGAGCAGCAGAAGTGCCTACAACCGGGGACAGATCCTATACCGCATTGCTGAGATGATGGAAGACCGGCGCGATCAGTTTATGCGGGAATTAGGGCCTATCGGTTTTAAAGCCGCAGAAGCCGAAGCTGATATCAATGCAGCCATCGACCGTTTGATTTATTATGCCGGGTGGACCGACAAATACCAGCAGGTATTTGGAAGTATTAATCCCGTGGCAAGTTCACACTTCAACTTTAGTATGCTGGAGCCCACCGGTGTAGTTGCAGCATTTGCCCCGGAAAAAAGCCCCTTACTTGGATTGGTATCCGTGATCGCACCTATAATAGCGGGAGGAAATACCTGTGTGATTTTAGCTTCTGAGGAATTCCCGCTTCCGTCCATCAGTTTTGCAGAAGTTTTAAACTCCTCGGATGTTCCGGAAGGTGTTGTTAATATCCTAACCGGATCTCGTGAAGAATTAGCGGAACATTTTAGTACCCACATGGATGTAAATGCCATGTGTTATACAGATGATCTTCCCAAAGGCATGAAGAAGATGATCGATGAAAATGCTTCACTTAACGTAAAAAGAATTATTAAACGACCGGTTAAGGACTGGTATAGTGAAGAGGCTCAAACACCCTATTTTGTAACAGATTTTCAGGAAACTAAAACTACCTGGCACCCCGTTGGATACTAAATGAATATAATGAAATACCTTCCCATATTTTTATTACTGATGATAGTTGCGGCCTGTTCAACAACAGAGCAAACCGTTGAAGAAGCTATGGATGATATCAGAGAAAACTACAATGAAGAAGTAACGACTTCAGGTATAGATCTGCAAACTTACAGAACCAGGCTTTCTGATTCATATGCCTACAGAGAGAATGAAATTCCTGAAGCTTTTAATCGGGTGAAAGTTCGGCAGGAAGTAGGAAAAGATCTTTATGAGGGGTATCGAATTCAAATTTACTCAGGACAAGATGTAACCGGTGCTGACACCACTGCTGCAGACTTCAGAGCATGGGCTGACACAACGATTGCAAATTATCAACCTGAAACTTATGTCTTTTTCAGGGCTCCCTATTATCGGGTACATGTTGGTGACTTTCACGAGCGTGAAAAAGCTATTCAGTTCTCAAACATAGTTAAGCGTTTTTTCAGAGATGCCTGGGTTGTCTATGACCGGGTAGTGCCACAAAACGTCCCGTCTGATACTACTCAAATTGAGATGAAGTAAGAAAACTATTCCGATTGATCCTGCTTCTCAAACAGTCTGAATAAAACAAAACTTTTTGTTTATTATTACGAAGAAGCATAAAACATAAATTTAGATCAAGCACTTCATTGGGTTTAAAAAACGAAGCACAATCCGGTTACAATACTAAAAGATTCTATCAAGAAT
Source organism: Gracilimonas sp. (assembly GCA_022450045.1). GTDB lineage: Bacteria > Bacteroidota > Rhodothermia > Balneolales > Balneolaceae > Gracilimonas. The sequence continues at coordinate 9,787 of JAKURD010000030.1, forward strand.
ATGTTTCCGGCATGAGCCGTGAACGCTTTTCCAAAGAACTTTCAGCAGATACAGAACGGCTTAAATTAGTTTATAAGGAAGCGGTAGAAGATATTGAAAGGCAGCAGGGGCAGCAACTTCCCGGACATGTTAAGTTTCTACGACTTTTTTCTGACCTCACTCAACGATTAAATCCTACCAGACGATTAATTTTTGGGATAGGTTCAGTTAGTTTTGTGGCTTACTATTTGCTCAACTTCTTTGGAATACTTGAATATTTTCTGATTGGAGATCTCCTTCTACCCTTTGGTTTTTTATCCATGTTTATGCTTTTGCTGATCGAATTGCTGGAGAAGTCTGATGTTCAAAAAGAGATCGACCTTGCCCGTGAAATTCAGTTGAGCCTGCTCCCGGGTACTTCCCTCAATAAAGAAAACCTTGAGGTCTATTCTTTTGCCCATACCGCCAAAGAAGTAGGCGGAGATTATCTTGATGTGATCGAAACTGATAAAGGAACGTATGTTGTGATAGCTGATGTATCCGGTAAAGGGCTTAGTGCAGCTTTATACATGGTTCGTCTTCAGGCATTGGTAAGTATGATCATTGAAAAGGAAGAACCGAATCCGAAGGAGCTCTTCCTTCAGCTGAATAACTACATTAAAAGCAACAGTAAGGACAAAACCTTTGTAACCGGTTGTGTTGCTTTCTTTCCAAATGACGAAGAACACTTTGAGTACATCCGTGCCGGACACAATATTCCCATTTATTACAATAAGGATAGGGATACCACATTCAAGCTCAAATCCAATGGTTTTGCTTTGGGTATGACCTCCACCAAGTTGCTTGATAAAAATATGGAAGTGAAGAAATTTCACTTCAAACCTGGCGACTCCGTCTTATTTTACACCGATGGCTTGAACGAAGCTCGTAATAACCGTGGAGAAGAATATGGCGAAGAACGTATAGAATCACTTATGGAAATTTACGGTTCCCTTCACGCAAAAACGATCATTGGCAAACTACAGTCTTCTCTGGAAGCTTTTATCGGATCGGTGGACCCGCTGGACGATGTTACATTTACATGTATACACCGCCCTTCTAAATAGCGGAATAAATTCAGTTCACTTACTCAGGGCAGCTTTTACGACGGCCTCCGTTGTAATGCCAAAATGATCGTACAGTTCTTTATAAGGAGCAGACTCTCCGAAAGTGTTCAACCCGATCGCAGTTCCATTTGCCCCCACATAACGCTCCCAGCCAAAGGTGGCAGCGGCTTCAATGGAAACCCGATTTGTTACAGCTTTCGGCAGTACATTCTCTTTGTAAGCGGCGTCTTGCTTCTCAAACAACTCCCAACTTGGCATACTTACCACGCGCGCATCTACGCCTTGGTCAGCGAGCTTCTTCTTTGCTTCGACAGCGTATTGAAGCTCAGAACCGGTTCCGATCAATATTGCATCGGGGATCTCTTTGTCGGAGTCTGAAAAAACATATCCGCCTTTCCGAACCCAGCTAGCAGGATTTGCTTCGGTCCTGCTTTGAGTAGGTAAGTTCTGACGTGTGAGAACCAACAAAGTTGGGCCGGTAGTATTTTCAAGGGCACATTTCCAGGCATACGATGTTTCATTGGCATCACCGGGCCGGAGAATGGTTATGTTTGGCATTGCTCTTAAACTTGCAAGATGTTCTACGGGCTGATGGGTAGGTCCGTCTTCCCCCAAACCAATACTGTCGTGTGTAAGAACAAAAATGGAAGGCACTTTCATAAGAGCAGCCAGGCGAATAGCGGGCCGCATATAATCGGTAAAAACAAAGAAAGTTGCTCCGTACGGAATCATTCCGCCATGCAGTGCCAAACCGTTCACGGCTGCACCCATTCCATGTTCACGAACACCAAAGTGGACGGTTCTTCCGGTCGGTGAATCAATTATATAAGAGCCATAGCCTTCAATATCAGTTTTGGTACTTCCTCCCAGATCTGCAGAACCTCCAAATAAATTGGGTACTACATCCTTAATGGCGTTGATCACTTTTCCTGATGCTGCACGGCTCGCCATACCTTTCTCGTCCGCATCAAATACGGGTAGGTTCTTTTCCATCTCAGAAGATAATTCGCGGTTTCTCCACTTATTGAACAAACTTGCTTCTTTACTGAATGAACTTTCATACTTTGTTAATCTGTCATTCCACTCTTTCTCTTCCTTTTCTCCATTCGACACAGCTTCTCTAAACTTATTTAGGGCCTCTTCCGGAATATAAAATTTCTTTTCGGGGTCCCAGCCATACGCTTCTTTCGTCAGTTGTACCTCATCTTCTCCTAATGGAGAGCCGTGAGATGATTCACTGTCTTGCTTGTTTGGACTCCCAAACCCAATATGTGTTTTGCAAATAACAATGGAAGGTTTATCTGTGACAGATTGCGCTTCTTCAATTGCGGCTGTGATCTGATCATGGTCGTGCCCGTCAATTTCAACTACATGCCAGTTATAGGATTCAAATCTTTTGACAGGATCTTCGGTGAAAGCCAAATCGGTAGAACCTTCAATGGAGATCCGGTTTGAATCATATAAATAGATCAATTTGCCTAAACCCATATGCCCTGCCATAGATGCTGATTCATGGGAAATTCCTTCCATGAGGTCACCATCACTTATAATCGCATACGTGAAATGATCTACAATAGTATGCCCTTCTTTATTGAATTTGGCGGATAAAAAATGCTCTGCAATAGCCATTCCAACCCCGGTTCCAAATCCTTGTCCTAACGGACCGGTTGTAGTTTCTACACCCGGAGTTATGCCATATTCGGGATGCCCTGGGGTCTTGCTTCCCATCTGGCGAAAATTTTTGATCTCATCAAGACTCAGATCATAGCCAGTTAAATGCAGCAGGCTGTAGATCAGCATAGATCCATGCCCGGCAGAAAGGATAAATCGATCTCTGTCAAACCAATCAGGGTTTTTTGGGTTATGTTTCAAAAACTTAGTCCAAAGTACATAAGCTACATCAGCCATTCCCATCGGCATTCCCGGATGGCCTGAATTTGCTTTTTGAACGGCATCGATGGACAAAGTTCTTATCGTGTTTATACAAAGATTATCAAGATTGGAAGCAGGCATGAAGAAGATTGAATTAAAAATTATGATTGAAGACCGAAGGATAGCGAAGATACCAAAAGCCGGTTTTGGATAAAAAAGATTAAAAAATAATTTCATAAAAAAAGCCACGCTCAAAAGAACGTGGCTTCATATTCACTAAAAGCAAAATTTTAATTTGCTGTTGAATCACATTTCAGCTCAAACTCCATTTTATGCTCTGCAGGAGACCGGAAAGATCCATAAAGCGCGTTTGAGAAAGCGTCACAAGCTTCAGATTTATTATTCAGGGTCTGATGGGCATATCCAAGCTCATAATAAATTTTGGCTCTGTCGGTTCTGCCACCGTTCTCATATTCAAGGCCTTTAGTAGCGGCATCAACAGCTTCCTGTGCATTACCTGCTTTATTATGGGCTTCAGCAATTCGGTAATAAACATTTGAAGATTGTCCATCATAGTCTAATGCTTTATTCAGAGTCTCAAGAGCATAATCCAGGTTATTATCTTCAGAAGCTCGAGTTCCAACAGCTAAAAGTTCATCATGAGCTGCTTCACGAGCTCTTTCTGCTATATCAGGTTTATTCGTTGCTTCAGCAACTTGGATTGCCCGATCATACCATTCGATCATTTCATCTACACCCTGATCAATGATACCATCTCCATCAGTATCATTCACTTTCTTAAAGATTTTGGCTTTTTGATAGTATGCAGCTGCATAATTTGAATTTAAGTTGAGCGCTTCATCAACCGCTGCTTCTGCTGCATCAAAATCTTCCTGACTGTAGTAAAGTACTGATTTACTATAATATAGCTGAGGAATTGCCCCTCTCGCGGTACTTACATATCGGTCATCATTATATTCTTCACTAATCTCTACAACATCACGAAACGCAGATATTGCTCTGTTAAGTGATTCTATGTCTCGGTTTGACTGAAACTCTTGATAGGCTGCTCTTGCCATACCATAATACATTTTTGGTATTTGAGACTCTGCATTTCCTTTAATGTCTTCACCTTCAGGGCCTAATTGCTCTGCTACAGAGATTACCTGGGTGAATGTGGAAATAGCAGCTTCATAATCATTTGACTGAGCTTGCTCCAAACCTTGATTATAAAGCTGCACAGCCTGAGTTCTATCCTGAGCCTGCACTTGAAATGCCATAAGAACTAATAAAGCGGCACATAAACTTGTTTTTAAAACCTTCATATCTTTTTTTATTTTGATCGTTAGTTGCAGCGCCGAATTTAATAAAAAATGACACTGAAATTAAAATTATAACTGCCTTTTTAATGAAATAGTATCTATTAAACTTATGGAAGCGCTTTCATATTCCGAATTAGAAGTGAAAGTTAGGCATCGGTTCCTTTTTACTGTAGAAATCGCAAATAATTTTCACAGCTTCATCGGTAGAGTCGGTAACATGAAACAGATCGCTGTCTTTGTCAGAGATTGTTTGCCACTCTTTCATTGTGTTATTCATCCAATCTATCAGACCTCCCCAATATTCGCTTCCGAATAAAATTATAGGAATTTGATCGATCTTCCTGGTTTGGATAAGGGTCAAGCTTTCAAACAATTCATCCAAAGTTCCAAAACCTCCTGGAAAAACAACGAACCCTTGCGCGTATTTTACAAACATAACTTTTCGCACAAAAAAATAGTTGAAATTTATGGAGAAATCAGGGTCTACATGCTGGTTGATCCCTTGCTCGAACGGCAAACTGATTCCCAGACCCACAGACTTTCCATTGGCTTGCTCAGCTCCTTTGTTTCCGGCTTCCATGATTCCGGGCCCGCCGCCTGTGATCACTCCAAATCCTTTTTTTGTGATCTTTTCAGCTGTTTCAACCGCTAATTTATAATACTTATTATCAGATTTGGTACGTGCTGATCCAAAAATGGAAATACACGGGCCTATCTGAAATAGCTTGTCATAGCCTTCCACAAATTCACCCATTACTTTGAATACGCTCCATATATCACGATCAAAGCCACTGTGCTGATTGTTTTTTTGAAATTCTCTTTGCTCGTTGGTCATAATTTTTTAAAAATTTATAGAAAGTAATATTGACGGAGTAGGCGAACTTTTACTGGCTGCGATCATCACCGGTTTCATCCGTATGTTCATAGACAGATCATCGGATACATCAAAAGATCGTAAATGTGCAAATACATAGGCATCAATAGCATTCAGTGCATATGAAAGACCTATGAAAACAAAAACCAGGTCTCTTCTGTTTCTAAAATTGTTTCTTGTTTCTCTCAACGCCTCAAGGTTTGCATCCTGAGGAATATATCCAGGAGTAGGCCCAAACTTGTTATCATCAGGAGATTGGGGATTCAGATTATAATATGCAGCACGGTAATCTCCATAACGGTTATTCAAATATATGCTGTAGTAGGTCAAGCCACCGATAACACCGTACACTATAGGTACCTTCCAAATCTGTTTGTTCGTCACCTGGCCCCATCCGGGTAGTATCAATGACCTGCGGAGTACTTTTTTAGGATCCGGAAACTCCGTTTGTAGTGACTCTGAGTTGTCAAAGGCGGGCTTGAGTTGATAATTCTCAGCAACAAAACTCTGTGATGAAAAAAAGTTTTGAGCAAAACCATTAGCAAAGATCAACACTCCAAAAAGAAGTGCGATGCTAATTGATCGAATCAAAAATTGCAAGTATGCGTTCAAGATCATCTTCAGAGTAGTATTCAATCTTTATTTCTCCGCCTTCCTTTTTGGGATTGATATTTACTTTGGTACTGAATGTCCGTCGTAAACGCGCAGAAATTTCTTTATAAAACGGATCTAATTCCTCCTTATTAGACGAAGATGATTTTTTCTTATTAGATCTTGATGGCTGAGAAACATCCCGGACGGCCTCTTCAATCTGACGGACAGACATTCCTCTATCAATCACCTTGTTAAGTATCTTTTTTTGAACATCTTCATCTTCAATTGTTATCAGTGCCCTGGCGTGCCCCATTGAAATTTGGTTGGACTTTAACGCTGACTGAATAAAATCAGGGAGATTCAGCAACCGGAGCATATTAGTAACGGTCGTTCTGTTTTTACCAACACGTTTGGCAACTTCAGCCTGAGTGTAATCAAACTCTTCCAGTAATCGCTTATACCCCAATGCCACTTCCAGAGGATTTAATTCTTCCCTCTGAATATTCTCGATCAGGGCAAAGGCCATGCTTTGCTCATCATCTGCTTCACGTATAAAAGCGGGTATCTCCTTTAAACCGGCTAATTTAGCAGCTCTCAGCCTACGCTCTCCGCTTATTAACTCAAATCGTTTCTCCCCTATATACCGAACGGTGATAGGCTGTATCAACCCATGCTCTTTTATGGAATCAGCGAGTTCATCCAATCGTTCTTCATCAAACTCTTTACGGGGCTGATGCGGATTTTTACGGATATGATCTACAGGAACAAAAAGAACGATATTTACCCGGTCTTCCGGCTTTAAAATACTCTTCTCAACACCTTCCTTATGGAGCTCTTTTCCTTCTTTACCTTCCTCCTGATATTCCGGGAAAAAAGCTCCTAAACCGCGGCCTAATACTTTTTTGGTAGCCATAATAACTATTTATCTGTCTTAATCTGTAAGAACCGGGCTGTTTTTGAATAACTTCTTATTTCTCTTAATGATCTCACGGGCAAGTGCAAGGTAATTTTTTGCCCCAACACTTGTAGAGTCGTATAACAGTGCCGGTTTACCAAAACTGGGGGCTTCTGCAAGACGGATATTACGGGCAATTACTGCCTTAAACACCCGGTCATCAAAATAGCGTTTTACTTCATCTGCAACTTGGTTAGATAGTCTTGTTCTCGTGTCATACATAGTCAGCAAAACGCCTTCAATATCCAGCTCAGGATTCAGGTGTTGCCGTACGATCTTAATGGTGTTCAAGAGCTGACCAAGGCCCTCCAATGCAAAATACTCGCACTGAACCGGAATCACAATTGAATCGGATGCCGTTAAAGCATTGATAGTCAACAAGCCTAAGGAAGGCGGGCAATCAATGATAATGAAATCATATTTGTCACGTACACTTTCAATCGCTTTTTTCAAGATGCGTTCGCGTTCTTCACGATCTATCATCTCAATTTCGGCTCCAACCAAATTGATGTGAGCCGGTACAAGCTCTAAAAAATCCAACTCTGTTTGGCGGATGGTATCATCAATATCCGCACTTCCTATCATCATTTCATATACTGAGTTGGATACTGTTTTAGAATCAATCCCAAGTCCACTTGTAGTGTTACTTTGGGGATCTATGTCTATTACCAAGGTAGGATGTTCCACAGCTGCCAAACTAGCAGCTAAGTTAATTGCCGTAGTTGTTTTTCCTACTCCACCTTTCTGATTGGCAATTGAAATGACTTTTCCCATTAAAAACCTGCTTTATGCTTGATATAGTTTTCTGATAAATTTTAATATAAAGCGAGGTGCACTGCCATACAAAAATACTTATTCACATTAAGGGACAAAGTTTTCCACATTTATGACATAAAGTAATGTTTCGGTATTGCTTAATTGGATGAGCCTGTGAGTAAAATACCATTACCAGAGGAATTGGTACCTGTTAGGTCATTCACCAGCTGTAACTTCTCGTAGCTTCTGTCAAGGTCTGCATCAGGAATAGAGGACGGGCCAGCTTGTTGGTCTGCAGAGAAACGGAGAACCTCATTCCGGTCAACCCAGGGTTCCACGGTTTCAGTCCCGGAAGATTGGGTGGCCTGGGAACCTGAATAATCTGAATAGTACATATATCCACCGGTAAAAGCGCCTAAAAGAATAGCCGCCGCTATACCCCTCTTCATAAAAAAAATAATGTTCGCTGTACCCGGTTTTCTTTTTGACTGAACCTCTTTAGCCTTTTCAGTTATAGCGGTAGTCAGATCGGCCGGTGGAGTTTTATGAGGGATACCTGAAAGCTTCCGATTTGTGGCTCTCAAACTTTCGACTTCGATCAACAGATCTCCATCTTCCCGCATTTGCTTTTCGAACTCCATTTCTTCAGAAGGATCCATTTCCTTCATCAGATAACGAATAGCTTTGTTTTCATCCGTGTGCATGTTTTTGCTCTTCTTCTCGTTCTTCCTCAAAATACTTTCTAAGATTTATGAGTGCATATCGCATACGCCCAAGGGCGGTATTGATGGATACATCAGTTAGTTCTGCGATTTCTTTAAACGGCATTTCGTAATAGTGTCGCAGAAGGACGACTGATCTCTGCTCTTCAGGAAGTTTGGCAATATGCTTCATCAGACTTGATCGTGTTTCTGTTTCGATCATTTTATCATCAGCATCCACAACACTGTCATCTTCCATCCTATCAAAATAATCGGTTGAAGAGTCTTCGTCACTCCATCCACTAACGTCAATGTATCGTTTTTGTTTTCTTAAATAATCAATGGTTGCATTATGTGCAATACGCATTACCCAGGCGATCCATTTTCCCTGTTCATTGTACGTATCATCCATTTTTGTGATCACCTTGGTGAAGGTAGTTTGAAAAAGATCATTGGCAATTTCAGGATTCATCACCATGCTGTAAATATAGGAATATATTTTTTGCTGGTGGCGATTCATCAATTCATTAAAAGCAGATTCATCCGCATTTTTGCGGAAGATTTTCACAAGCTCTCGGTCTTTGAGGCTTTTGTAATTAGGTTTTTCAACGTGTCTTTTGATCAATTTCATAATATTGAACCTAAATTTTGGGATTCTGCTCCAAATAATCAAACCAAAATATGTACTTTTTGTTTCGGTAACATTCAGATTATTTGGAGCGTTTCAGACGGTGCTCCTTTTTACTTTATCGTCTGATACTATTGTACTGCTGCTAATACGGTATTCATATAACATGTTAATGTGAGCAATTTGGTACTTATTTGGATGGTGACGAGCTATCCTGCAAAATAGTTGTATATCTTTTCCCCCACAGATTTACCCGCCACAGCCTGTATTTCTTCTTTTTGAGCTGCTTTTATTTTTTTTACCGATCCAAATTCCTTAAGCAACTTTTGAGCGGTCTTCTCTCCCACCCCTTTTATATCAAGCAGTTCTGTTTTAACCGTTCGCTTACTTCTTTTTTGCCGGTGAAAGGTAATGGCAAACCGATGAGCTTCATCTCGCGCTTGCTGCAATAATTTTAGGGCTGATGATTTTTTGGGGATCATGACCGGATCCGACATACCCGGCAGGAAAATTTCTTCCAGCCGCTTGGCTAACCCAATGATCTCACATTCTCCATAGAAATCGATTTCTTTAAGTGCTTCCACCGCCGAACTCAACTGACCTTTCCCACCGTCAACAATAATAAGATCAGGAATTTGAGATCCTTCTTTCATAACCCGGGAATATCGGCGGTTCAGAATTTCCTTCATGGAAGCAAAATCATCAGGCCCTTCTACTGTTTTTATATTGAACCGCTTGTACTCACTCTTTCGGGGCTTAGCATCCACAAAACAGACCATGGAAGCTACCGGGTCGGTTCCCTGTAAATTAGAATTATCGAAACACTCAATCCTTCGGGGGAGTCGGTCGAGCTTAAGGTGCTCTTTCAGTTCTTTTACAGCATGTGGAATTCGGTCCCGCTCGGCTTTGGCTTTTTCAAGTGCACGCTCGTTCAGATGTAATTTTGCATTGGCTTGTGCCATCTTGATGAGCTGTTTCTTCTCTCCAATTTGCGGAACATGAACCGGTACGATCTTTCCGCGCTCCTGCTGTAAATATTGCTCAAGCGGTTCTGTTTCGAGCAACTCATGGCTCAAATAAACTTCATCCGGAATAGCCGCCATATACTGGCCGGTATAATAATCTTCCACAAAAGATTGCAACATCTCGCCCATTTCCAGTCCTTCAATATTTTTTAGGAATCGATGAAATTTTCCGATCATCTTTCCTTCCCTAACTTTAAACAGTACCCCGCATGCCTCGCCGATCTCTTGATCTTTTCGAATGGCAAACACATCACGGTCCACTTTTTTAGAGACCACCATTTTCATCTTCTGACTGTAGTGCTGAACAGCTTCCAGACTATCGCGAAGCTGAGCGGCCTCCTCAAACGCCAGTGCATCAGAAGCGATCTGCATTTCTTCTTTCAACTCCCGGATCAACTGATCGGTCTTCCCATTTAACATTCGGTCTACTTTTTTGATAGTGGCCTGGTACATTTCATCGTCCCAATCACCGGAACAATTTTCGAGGTAATCATCAAAGCAGGAATGCCATTTGGGTACGCCCCGGGTTTTATCAATCGTTTTTTGTGAAACGGCACACGTACAAAGCCCAAATGCTTTCCGAATGGTTTCCAGCATCCTTTTCATGGCGCCCACGCTGTCATATGGGCCGTAGTATTTACTTCCGTCTTTTACCACGGTTCGGGTCGGAAATACCCTCGGTTTGGTCTCATCGGTGATGCAGATGTATGGATAGGACTTATCATCCCGATACATAATATTGTATCGGGGCTGATATTGTTTGATGAGATTGTTCTCTAAAATAAGTGCCTCAGCCTCAGAATCCGTCACAAATACTTCCAGATCATCTATTTTAGCGACCATGGTTTTGATACGCCCGTCTGCAGGACGGGAATCCTGAAAATATGATCGAACACGATTCCGCAACCGTTTGGCCTTCCCCACATACAACACCGAGTTGTTGGCATCTCTATAGATATACACGCCCGGCGAGGCGGGCAAATTTGCGACTTTCTCTGAGAGTTTTACTTGTCCTTCGTTGCTCATGAGCTAAAGATAATAGAATTCGATTGGTGATTACACCCATTCCGGTAATTTTTCTTCTCCTTACAAAGCTCCGGCTTTGTAATGCAGTCCCTGAAGCTCCTCCTTACAATCATTTGCAATGGTAACACCATAGCCCAACCTCCGGGAACCAACAATGAAAATGGTACCCATCGGGCGGAGGTTAATGCATTAATCATTCATAAATCCCGTCCTGAAGGACGGGGCTGTGGTCTGTGATCCCGCTGGGATCGTTTCATGATCCGAGGCCATCTCTAAATCCTGAAAATCCCGGTTCAAAATCCGCAGTATTACAAACAGCGGCCATCTTCTCGATCCGTCTCATCCGCAACCTGTCCCTAAAACTATCGGGGTTCTATACCTTTTCGTGTTTTAGAGATTTCGCGGCCCCAAAAAATCGTTCTATTATTAGTTCAAGGAATTCATAATTTTGAGTCTATGGATACAACCAAAACTACTCCCAACATTCCCATTATTTACGAAGACAATCACCTGCTGGTGATCGATAAGCCGTCAGGATTACTTTCGCAAGAAGATCATACCGGCGAGCCTGACGTTCTGAATCTTTGTAAACAATACATCAAAAAGAAATACAATAAGCCGGGTGATGTTTTTTTAGGATTGGTTCACCGTCTGGATCGCCCGGTGAGTGGAGTAATGGTATTAGCAAGAACCTCAAAAGCAGCTTCCCGCCTCTCCTATCAAATTCGAAAGCGAACCATTAACAAAACCTATTGGGCACTGGTTGAAGGTCAGGCACCGGTATTTGGAGAGTTTGTCCATTTCCTCAAAAAGGATAGCCGAACCAATGTTGTAAAGGCGTATAAATCACCGAAAGGGGACGCAAAGGAATCCCGCTTGAAGTTCATCAGTATCAAACAAAGTGCTAAATTCACCGTCGTTGAAGTGGATCTGATCACAGGCCGGCCACACCAAATTCGGGTGCAATTTGCCAAAGAAGGACACCCGCTTTGGGGAGATCATAAATATGGAAATCCTGACAAAAGGGGAAATCAGAACATTGCGCTGCGATCAGTAAAAATGGAGCTTGAACATCCTACCAAAAAAGAACTTATGATCTTCAAAGCCCCCAAACCCAAAGGTCGGCCCTGGAACATGTTCGAATATTAAACACACTTCAAACCTGAGTTCGATTAAAAAGTAGGTTCTATCATAGACAAGATGGTCATTTCGCGGCGAATGCCCGAAATCTACTTGTTTCTTACGTATCTATGATTGAATTACTGCCAATAATAAGATCCCTGCCTTCGCAGGGATGACTTTTTAGGCATTTTTCAGGCTATCAATAATCGAGATCAGGTTTCAACTATACTTCAGTATGAAGGTTCGACCCCGATTTGGATGTGTTATTAGAGAATCGGAGTTCATAATGCGTACCCTTTTCAGAAGAGATATTGACATCCGCATTAATTTGTTCGGAGTAAGACATGACCAAAGTCGTCCCCAATGTTGGGCTTTCTTCGAACTTAAAATCTTCGGGCAGCCCAATCCCGTCATCCTCGACACTCAGATAGATCTCATCTTCCTTCAGTTTTAACCTAACCCACACATTCCCCTCATCCCTCCCATCAAATGCAAACGTGTACGCATTGGAAACTAACTCATTGACGATCAGTGCAAGAGGTACAGCCTGATTTAGATTCATGTAAATGGATTCAGAACTAATATTCAGTTTAATATCTTTTTCATTAGGACTGAGTTTATCTGTCAACACGGTCAGTACTTCTTTAAGGTAGTGCTCAAAATCGATCCCGGTAAAATCTTTGGCTTTATATAATTCCTCATGAATCATTGCCATTGACTTCACTCGCATGTAGTTTGATAACAGTACTGATTTTGTTCCCTCGTCTTCTGAGATCAACTCCTGAAGCTGCAGAAACCCTGATATCACTGCAAGATTATTTTTTACCCTATGATGAACTTCTTGCAGCAATACTTCTTTTTCATTAATCAGATTTTTTAAACTGGATTGATACTCTACCTGCTCAGCTACCGATTGTCCCGTTCCAAGAAAATACTTCTTCCCGCTATTTTCAAATGCAATTGCATGATATAAATAAGGTTCTTTTGAGCCGTCTTTCATCACCAAGTCAGCCTGAATAGAACCTTCAAATCCATTCATCGTTCTTCTTACATATTCGCTAACTCTCTGTATATCCTCGCCTTCGAAGAAATCTGCAGGACTTAGATCAACAAGCTCCTCCTCCGTCCTTCCGGTTGTCTCAACGATGTTTTTATTCCATCGAATAAAATTCATTTCCTCATCAAACATATAAAAATGACTCGGAAGTGCATTGATAATGGTGTCACTGAGCTTTTTCTCTTGTTTAAGATCTTTTTCTATGAGTTTTCTTTGAGTTATATTCTGAAATGCGATCAGCCACTTGCCATATTTCTGAGTGGTATTTACTTCCAGGAAAACTTCTTCCCCTTCAATATTCTCCAGCGAAGTTTCCATCTTGACCGGGTGTTTGCCGCCTGCTTCATGCCACTTTTTCAACTCATCCAGATAATTCCAGCCTGGGAATAATTCGTTTAACGGACGATCATCATTTTCACTAATCAGCTTCGAAAGCAGCTCATTTCCATTACTATTCTTATGCTCGATCTTTTGGGTTTCTGGGTTCACGATCAGCATAGCCTCTACCGAAGCTTCAAGAAATGCAGTCAAAGTGGCCAGATCTTTGTTTTTCTTTTTAAGCTCAAGACGTGATTCCACTTCATTAGCTATAATAGCCAGTGACTCCAGCTGCGCATCACTTAATTGCTTGGGCTCCTGGCCTAATACACAAATTGTTCCAATATTCTGCCCCTTACCTTTGATATTGAAACCAGCATAAAATCGCACATTGGGACTTTCAACTACAAATGCAAAATTACGGAACCGGTCATCTTTAAGAGTATCCTCAACCACCATATAGGTCTCATCTTGAATGGTATAATGACAAAAGGCTGCTTCCTGAGGAGTTTCTTTAACATCATTGCCAAAATTTGCTTTACTCCAGGACCGAACCCCATCCAGAAAATTCAATTTTGCGAATGGTACATCACAGACCTGTGCAGCTAATTTAACCAGGTTATCAAATTCTTTCTCTTCCTTGGTATCTAAAATTTCATATGAGTGTAATGCCTCAACTCTCTTTTGTTCTTCTCTTGTATCTACATTAGTCATATTCAGCCTTTAAAAATTTCTGTACTGTGTTACGTATGCTTCTCTAATTTTCGGAGTTTTTTTAAATTATTATGCCTTTAATATACTGTTATTGTTGAAAAAATAAAGTGTCAGTCAGGCTGTCTATCAGTGTCGAATCCAATCCTCCTAAAGATAGAGTATCTGCAAAACTTGAATCATTAGCTATCGTTAATCCAGTATTTTCTACTGTATCGGGGAAGAATGCAACTGAGTCCTGAGGGGGATATTGCTTAGGCGTGAAACGAAGTCCGCTTAGCTGTTCCATATTCCTGAGGATCCAATTACTCCTGTTCAATACATAATCGGAAGGAGGTTCCGGTTCTATGATCTTTGGATTTGGCAGTACCGTCATCATTCGGGCAGATTCTTTGGGAGTCAAAGCCGAAGCAGGTTTTCCATAATAGTGATCAGAAGCTGTACTGATCCCAAACATCCCCCGGCCAAATTCTGCGATATTCAGATACACTTCCATAATCCGGTCTTTGGTCCAAAAAAGTTCGATGAGAAGCGCAATTCCGGCCTCTAATCCCTTTCTGATATAGCTTTGTGCGGGTGATAAAAATAAATTTTTTGCCACTTGCTGAGTTATTGTACTCGCACCGCGAACCCTTCCACTTTGCTCCCTTTCCTCAATAGCCTCTTCGATGGCCGCGAGATCCAGTCCCCAATGCTCATAAAACCGCTGATCCTCGGAAGCGACCAGCGCCAATTTCAAATGATCTGGAATCTCTTCATCCGGAATCCAAAATTCTCGCAGGTTATACCTTTCTTTGCCTAACTCCTCCCAATTTTCTTGCAGGGTAAAGGCTGTGAAAGGTGGATTCACCCACCGAAGGAGAATGATCAAAAGGCAAAACCAAAACATCCAGCCGAGTAATACTCCTCCGGCTATCTGTCCATATTTTTTCCATGATTTTGACGTACGCTCCTTCATAAGCCAAAGATATCATTTTTGTAAGAAAAACTGGTCTTTAAGGATTTTGTTTCTTAGAAATGCCCGGATCTTAAAAACTCCGGGGCGTAAGCAATATGTCCTTACTAATCTCACATCCCCCTGCAAATGATTAAAGATCATTTACGATCCTTCTTCCAAGAGGGAATTTCTGCGGTCCAAAATTAGGTGTAAGTTTTAACTACTTCTTCTTTTTTGCACAACTCCAGATCTTGTATCAAAAATTCTCCCATTGAAGGGAGGCCGGTTGAAAGCTTCAGCTTGAAACCAGAGGAATGTAAGTGATTTATTCAGATTCGGGGTTTTCTTCCAGCTCCTCGTCCTCAAATTCGTCGGTCATTCCACCCGGTAGTTTTTTGGAGGTTTTAGCCCCAAGCTTTCGGATCATCTCTGCCTGACGAACCAAATTACCTGCACCGGTTGAAAGCCGTCCCATGGCTTCATCATAGCTGTCCTGCGTTTGCCGGATGCGCTGCCCAATATCGTTCATGCTTTCCACGAATAGTACGAATTTGTCGTACAGAGCTCCCCCGCGTTTAGCAATCTCCATGGCATTCTTATTCTGGTATTCCTGCTTCCAAACGCTGTCAATCGTAGCAAGTGTTGCCAGTAAGGTTGATGGACTGACGATCACTATATTTTGATCGAAGGCTTCATAATATAAATTGGAATCATGTTGAAGCGCCATTCCAAATGCCGGCTCAATGGGGATGAACAACAACACAAAATCCGGGCTTTTTGCTCCGTGTATGTGATGATAATTTTTTTCGCTCAACCCTTTTACATGGGTACGAATAGAATTGATATGCTCTTTAAGGAATTGCTGCTGTTCTATTTCATCCTCGGCTGAACTGAGTTTTTCATAGGCTGTGAGCGATACCTTGGAATCAATGACAAGAAATTTTTCATCAGGGAGGCGAACTACTACATCAGGACGAATACGCCGCCCGTCTTCGGTATTCACACTTTGTTCTGTATAGTACTCTTCATCTTTTCTCAAGCCCGATCTCTCCAGGATTCGCTGCAAAATTACCTCTCCCCAATTGCCCTGTGTTTTGGAATCTCCTTTAAGAGCTTTTGTCAGATTTTTAGCATCCTCACTCATTTTTTGATTCAGTTCTCCCATCTGGCGGATTTGCTCTTTCAGTGTTGCCCGTTGCCGGTTTTCTTCGTTATAAGTCTCTTCTACTTTCTTTTTGAAGGCTTCCAGTTTCTCACCCAGAGGATTCAGCAGCTGATTGATCTGTTCCTTATTCTGTTTAGTGAATTTCTCAGACTTTTCTTCCAGGATCTTATTCGCAAGGTTTTCAAACTGCGTGGTAAGCTGCTCCTGCATGTCGGCCAGCTCTTTTTTCTGTTCGTTGAGCCGCTCCTGTAAATTTCGGTAATCCGCCTCGCGTGAAGCCAGCTTCTTATCCAGTTCGTTAGCCCGTTCTCTCTCCGCCAATAACTCCTGCTCACTTTTTTGCTGAAGCTGATCAAGATCCTCTTCCGTTTGTTCCAATTGCCTTTTAAGATTCTGATTCCGCTCCTCCAGCCGGGAACTTTCGGATTTGGATTTGAAGTGGGCGATGGCATAGCCGGCAATGGCCCCGAAGAAAATTCCGGCTATAATTGAAATGATGTCCATAGGTTACGTTTGTTTGATTCCGCTTCGATTACGAATTAAATATAAAAGCTACGGGTGACAGTTATTGTCACAGTTTTGGAATTTTTATAAGCTATGAGTTGCTCGATTCCAACAATCGGTCAGATGGACTTGGAGCCGGCAGACAGGCTACACATTCCCGGATTCGATCTGATGGATTACCCATCTGATCGATGATACAGGCGCAGGATGTTGAATTAGGCCAAGGAAAAGCGTAGGTACTCGAATCAGGCAATCGGTCAGATGGACTTGGAGCCATCAGACCGAGAAGTTAACTCAAGCAAGCTCGGATTCGATCTGACAGATTACCTGTTTGATCGATGGAATAGGCCTCAGATCTTGAAAAAAAACATTGAGATGGATTCTCCGAATTAATATAAAGGAATGCTATCCGGATACTCAAAGTTTTGATTATAGGATCATAGATTTATCAACTTAAAAAGAGTTTCAATTAGGTATTTTTTGCTATGGAAATGACCATTCGCCTACTTAGTGAGCTCATCCTTCTGCTGTTAAATGCATTTTACGTGGCTACTGAATTTGCCCTCACCCGGCTTCGTCAATACGACCGGGATGAGCTTGAAGACACGCCCGGCCTTAACCGTGCCTGGGAAATGACTGAGACCCTTGAGATCTACCTCACCTCTTGTCAGATCGGGATCACTACCACCAGTATTCTATTGGGGGTGATCGCAGAACCGGCAGTAACCGAGCTTATTAAATTACTCTTTACCACCGATTCAATTGGAGCTGTTTCAACCCATGCCATTTCCATCGTACTGTCGGTCTCTATAATCAATATCATACATACCATTTGGGGAGAGCAGACACCAACTTACCTGGGAGTTGAACGAGCAAAGACAGTTGCCAAATACTGTGCGATTCCTCTTTACTGGTGAACCTATGCTATATATCCCTTTCTCATTTTCGGAGACCGGGTTACCAAGGCAACACTCAGAGTGTTTGGGATTGAAATGGAGCGTTCCTGGATCAATGAAGAAACCTCGTCCGGTAAAAAAGACATGCGCTCGAAAATGGTTGAGCTTCTGAAAACCGGTGATCTTGATGAGGACAGGCAGGAAGAGATCATCAACGCTCTGGATATCGAACACATCTCCGTAAAAGATATTATGATCCCAAAAGAAGAAATTGTGAGCCTTAGTACGGATAAATCTTTCGAGGAAAACCTAGACATCATCCGGCAAAATATGCATACCCGGTATTCTCTTACAGGCGATACAATTGATGATTTTAAGGGAATTTTATACACACCTCAAATAACCGCCAATATCGAAAATCTGCTCGAAGGCAGGAAAGAACTGGACGATTTTGACTGGCCAAAAATGGTTGTTTCTCCGGATCTACTGACCAGTACATTGATAGACCGTTTCCAGGAGGAACACCATGAATTGGCTTTGGTGAGGGAAGGCGATAAAACTATTGGGCTTGTAACTCTTGCCGATGCTATTGAGGCCATCATTGGCAGTGCAGAGGACCCGCTGGATCTAATGGAAACGTAGCTGTTCTCCAAAAAATCATTCTAACCTTCGGTTAGATGGACTTGGAGCTATCAGGCCGAGGTAATAACTCAAACAATCTCAAACTCGATCTGAAAGATCACCCATCTGACCGATGGAATGGGCCTCAGGTTTTAGAAATAGATATTGAAACGGGCTTAGTGCCTAGTTAAGTAATATTTTCAAACCCTCAATCAACTCCGGGTTTCTGTAGATCCAGCCATGCCGCTGCCCTTCAATCACTTTGTAGGTATCGCCTTCTTTCAGGTAATCGGTGAGTTTGAGGGATCGTTTGACCGGTAACACTTCATCCGCACCGGCATAAAAAATATGTACGGGTTCTTCAATCTCCTGAAGGGCGACATTGGTTCTAAGCTGGTATTGCATCAGGAAGTCGGGCAGAAATGGAAACTGAGAATCTTTGACATCAACCAGGCTATAGAAGGGTGTCCACATGATCAGCATTTTGGGATCGTACTCTTCTGCCACCTGTGCCGCAACTCCTGAACCCAGGGAATATCCCACAATGGTGATGTTTTCTTCCCCATATTCTTCCGCCATTTCCGCAAATACATGCTTTATATCCCCCACAAGATCCTCTTCATTATCCATATCGCCGCGGCTTTTTCCGTACATGCGATAGTCAGGATAGATCATATCGTAGCCGTTATCCAGAAACAGGGTGTACTTATCGGAATTGGTGCGATTGGCCCCGCGATTGCCATGCAGGTACATCACCAGTCCTTTGGCTGAATCGGCACCCGTAAATGCATGAACGGCATGAATACGGACATCAGGTTCCGGCTCAAACCAACGCTCGTTAAATTCGAAACTGTAATTGTATCGGGCATTCTCATCCAGTACCCGGGGGTGGAAAATAATGGCTTCCTGAATGAAGTAGAAATAGGCACAAATACCTAAATAGGCTGCCAACAAAGTTCCTGAAAATGTCTTTAATAGCCTCGCTTTCCTTGTCATGTAATAGTCTGAACCGTTTTAAAGCTTTTTGAGTTATGAGTATATGATTTCGAAAAAATTCGTGCTCTTACTTTTCAAGAATTTCTTTAATGAAAACATTAAGGAGCGCATAGAGAATATTACACTTTATGTTGCAACGATTGGTTTCCTGGTTCATTTAACTGCCGTCTTTTTGCAAATGAGTGGCTTGATCTCTGTTCATGTTGAAATTCAGGGATTTCTATCAAATCCAATTTCGGCTCTGTACACGCCCTTCTCATTTATCCTTTTCTATGAAGTCTATCTGCTAATTTATTATTTACCTCGATCTTTCTCCGTTTCCATCGCAAAGCAGTATGAAATTGTGTCATTGATTCTTATCAGACGAATCTTCAAAGATATATCTTATCTGGATTTCGAAAATATAGAGCTTTTCAGCGCCGAAAATTTGACTCTGATCTATGATATCGCCGGTTTTTTGGTACTTTTCTTTCTGATCTTCCTGTTTAGGTATTTATTGGTTAATCGTAAAAGCCATACCGTAACACCAAACATTGAAGGGTTCATTCTATACAAGAAGATACTTTGTATTATTCTTGTTCCTGTCTTTTTATTTCTATCTATCTACAGTTTTGTGAACTGGATCATTGAGTTAAATCAGCTCAGCTTAGGAGTCATTACCACCATTCGTGATTTTAACAAAATTTTCTATAACGAGTTTTTTGTAGCGCTGATCATTGTGGATGTTTTAATTTTGATCGCTTCCTTCCGGTATACCGACCGATACAGTTTGTTGATCAGAAATACCGGCTTTGTTGTGACCACTGTATTGATTCGTGTCTCGTTTTCCACCGATGGCTTAACGAACGTCTTGTTATTGATTTCCGGAGTAGCTTTTGGCGTAATCATCCTCTACTTCTACTCTTTGTACGACAAAATTGATAAAGGCGAGAGTACTAAGGAAAGTTATGCTTACCTGTGATTTTGGGCAAAATCATTCGTCTAAGGAACTGATTTTAAGCTATTAAAGTTTTCAGATCACTTAACGTAAAAGATGATTCTTTTGGGAAAAACACATACCTCACATATCAAATATCAGATTGCAGCAGGAGTTGCCGCAATTTGCATAAACCTATTATTTCCGGACCTCATTTACGCGCTTCGTTTTTGGATTCTTGGTTTTGTAATTCTCATTATCGGGATGCCCCACGGTGCGCTGGATCACATCATCGCTTTCAAAGCTTTTAAGAAAGCTAAAAATCCAAAAACCCAGTTTCTGTTTTACTTTTCTTACTTGTCAGTCATGTTAGTTTATGGACTTTTTTGGATATACTCTCCGCTGGCCGGGTTCATACTTTTTCTAATCATGACCTTATACCATTTCGGTCAGGCTGATGCGGAGCGGTTTTCAATAGACGGCTTTCCCAAGAACGTGCTTCTTTATTCACGGGGGTTAACAGTTGTAGGACTCATTCTCTTTGGCAGCGATCCCTATTATTCTTCTGCTGTAATAGAGGAAGTCACTTCTTTCTCGTTTTCAGAATATGCCTTTACGGTACTTGATCCAAATTTTTACACACTCTTCTTTGCTCTCATCTATCCTGCTTGTTTTTTCCTGATTTCAACCTTTAAAACGGATATAAGACAAGATGGCTGGATGAGCATGGATGCTGTTGTAGTACCATTGTTATTTTCTTTATGCGAACCGATCTTCGCTTTTTCTGTTTATTTTGGCTGCTGGCACGCCTTCAACCACACTAAAACCATGCTTAATTACCTGAATTCTTTTGATATGGATGTTAATATGAAGTGGTTTTACCGGAGTACTTTTCTCTACTCCGTACTTTCTTATGCCGGATTATTTGTTACCTATTTAATCCTTAAAGCCTTTGGGAATGCCGAACTTTTAGTGGCTCTTCTTTTTATTGTGATCAGTGTTCTTACCCTTCCTCATATGTTCGTGGTTGAAAAAATGTACCGTAATTTCTCTCCCAAAAATAATTGACATAAAAAAACCCTGCCGTATTTCACCGGCAAGGTTTTAGTTCTTAGCCTATGAGTAGGGTTTTATTAAGCTGCTACAGCATTTTGCCCCACTTCATATCCTTCTGCCTCAGATTTGGCTCTTGCAATAGCGTATATCATCACACCATAACCGGCCTTGGCAAGTACATCGGCAATAGAGTAGCCGACCTGAATTGCTATTTCTGATTCAGCGCCGGTCCATCCAAAGAATGGAGCCATATACACAATAGGATAGAATCCCCATGTGGCCAAAAGCAGTAATCGGATGTTTCTGAAAAGCACCTGAACTTTTCCTGATTGATCATTCATCGCGGTTCCAAGTTCACCCCAAAGTACATACACGATGTAAATAAATGGAATGGTACTTAAAAGCCCCCAAAGTCCTCTCATGGAGAACATGGAATCTGCCATCAATATTTCACCGGGATAGCCCAATAGTATCATTAAGAATGAAGCTATTACCAGTTTGGTAAGCATGCTGCTTTGCTTGTCTTTGGCAAGGCCAATCACTAATACCAATTCAACGACAAGTAATGGCACGGTCAAAAGCCAATCGATGTATCTATAGGCGTCGTTAAATGGTTTCCCGGATGCAATATAATTTCCGGTATCCGTTATCATATATGCTGCTTCCCAAGAGTTGAAAATTCTTAAGTAGTGATAAGCTGCAATACCCACAACTAAAGTTGATACCACTAAAGAAATTCTATACTTGGGAGCTACGCGATCGCGGGCTAATACAAAAAATACGCCCGAGAAAATCATTGCTGCGATAGCAAACGACAACATATTGTACACAAGTGTATATTCACCAAATGTTAAAGTTGGTTGTTCCAACATAGCGTCTCCGTTATTGTTAAAGTTGACGACTGTATAACTTTCAACATTATTTGAAAGTTCCCTTTTACAAGAATTGTGGCGGAATGATTTGCATTGACAATACATTGCTAAGGTAAATTCAAACAAATATCACTATGAAGAAATCAGATTTTTTTATTTTAGGATCTGCCCTGTTATCTATGTTTTTATCCATCTATTTATGGTTTGTTGTAGATAAAGAAGCCGGGTTGTTTGTAGGCCTTTGGGTTCCCTCTCTTCTCGGCTTTGGCATGTACATTAAGAACATTTATGGAGGAAGCCATGAATGATCCAATCATACTTTTTGCCGGTATTTTTGCAGCCCTGCTCTTTTTGATAGGCTATGGATTCACTATAAAGGAATTCAAAGAATTGCAGGACGAGCGTGAAACAAATTCTTTCCCCGAAGAAAGTAACGCTGAGGTCAAAAAGTAATCTCAGCATAAAGAAGTTTATTTAACGTGAGTTCGGGATAAAGAATGTTTCCAAAACCCTGAGCTGGATTATTGATAGCTTGAAAAATGCCTGAAAAGTCATCCCTGCGAAGGCAGGTATTTTAGTATTGCCCGTAATTCAATCATAGAGACGTAAAAAAACAAGTAGATTTAGGGCATTCGCTGTGAAATGACCATCTTGCCTATAATAGAACCTGCTTTTTAATCGAACTTAGGTTCCAAAAGAATTTTAAAATGGTTATGAGATCTATCTGACGGATATCTCGTCTGATCGATGGATTAGGCCCCAAAAGTTGTTAAAGTGGAGAAAGAACAAGCTTGGGTACTCAAATCAAACAAACGGTCAGATGGACTTGGAGCC
>JAKURD010000031.1 GCA_022450045.1 Gracilimonas sp.
TTCATTTTTTAAAAAAATAAAGAGGTGTTATCTTAACCGATAAGGTTTTTGGATTGCCGCCGATACACGAAAGCATGCAGCTTCAAACACCTTGATAATTTTTTTACACCGTTAGCTATATAATAAAGACTATAGATTGATTTGATTTTCATTTCAGGTAATTCACAGAATTTGTATGTTTGAAGCTATTAAAATTTATCCCTAACAATTAATACCCATAAATCTTGAAGTCAATATCCGCTCAAAGCCTGATTGTCTCTTTTATTAGCCTGATGGTTTTTTGGTACATAATGAGTGGCTTTTTTGATATTACCCATTCGTTAATGGGTGTGCTTAGCGTGGGTACTGTATTGGCAATCAACTACAAACTCAAAGCTCACTCTTATTTTGAAGGCGAGACCGATGTGATCAAAGATCTTCGACTCTTATATGCGCCTTATTATTTCGGTTGGTTGATGGTGCAGATCGTGATCTCAGGAGTACATGTTGCCAAGATCTTGTTGAGTCCGTCGCTGCCTATAAAAACTTCCATGGTTAAATTTAAAGTGAATTTTCCAAACCCCCATTGTAAAATGATCCTCGGGAACTCCATCACTTTAACTCCCGGAACACTAACGGTAGATATACGCGGAGATGAATTTATTGTACATGCTATTTCTCCAGTTTCTTTTGAAGGTATTGCCAGTGATGAAATGCCCCAACAAGTGTTGAAATTATTCACAAATGAAATGCACCCAGTGGTTTCAGATTTTAAAGTAATATATACTAAGGAGGAACTTAGCTAATGGACTCATTTTTCCTCTACACTGCCGTTATTTTGACCGCTATCATTGCTGTTCCAGCATATCGTGTGGTGAAGGGTCCTACTGTTTTTGACCGCTTGGTTGGAACTAATGCAATCGCCACTAAAACCATTGTTCTGATTTGCTTAATAGGATACATTTATGATCGAATCGGGATGTTTATCGACATCACACTGGCTTATGCCATTCTTGGCTTTATCGGATCATTGACCATCGCCAAGTACTTCTCATCCGAAAAAGTAAATGTCCGCTACGATGATTGATATAACCTCCATTTTGACTATAGTATTTGTAGCCGCCGGCATTTTCTTTTTGCTGATCGGAAGCATTGGCATCATCCGATTGCCGGATTTCTATTCCCGCACCCACGCTACCAGTAAAAGCGATACCCTTGGAATGACGCTTGTCATTATAGGCCTCATTATTTTTGAAGGGCTTACAATCAACAGTGGAAAGTTATTTCTGATTCTGTTGTTCATCTTGCTGGCGAATCCCATTGGGGCCCATGCATTAGCCCGTGCCGCACTTAATGCAGGACTTAAACCTGTTTTCCCTGATAATAAAGAAGACAAAACGGAAGGCTGATGTACTGGGAACTTGAACTCATTTTATTCATCTTTTTGCTGATCACAGCCATTATCGCCCTGGAATCCAAGGACCTCCTTGTGGCCGCCGTGATGTTGACCATGTTCAGCTTCCTCATGGCATTATTGTTTACCACTATGGGTGCCGTTGACGTTGGATTTACCGAAGCCGTGGTCGGCGCCGGAGTGACTGGAATTTTGTTAGTCGTCGCAATTTATCAAACCACTTATAAAACAGAAGATTGAAGTACCTTAAATTACTTTTGATCATAGCATTTACTCTTGTGCTGCTTTTTGCCGCTTCAGATCTGCCGTACCGTGGAGAGGCCAGTAATCAGATGAATCAGGAAGTAAGCATGACCGGCACCAAAGTTCCCGGTAACTATTATATCCAAGAAGCTTACAATGATGCCCACACTCCCAACATCGTAACTGTGATTTTAGGCGACTATCGTAGTATTGATACCCTGGGTGAGCAGATAGTGATCTTCACCGCAGGCCTGATTGTTTTTTTGTTACTCAGAAACCGAAAGGAAGGAGAAGACGATGACGAATAGATCTCCAAGTCCCATTATTTTGTTGGGTACGCGATTTCTGAGTCCATACATCATGGTTTTTGGATTTTATGTGATCTTCCACGGACATTACTCTCCCGGCGGAGGATTTCAGGGTGGCACTTTACTGGCAGCCTCACTTCTGTTGATTCGTATTGCAAGTGGCACTAAGATCGCAAGCCTGCAATTTAAAGATTATTTGGCAACCCCATATGCTGCACTCGGCGTGGTGATCTATTTCGGAACCGGGTTGGTAGCAATGATAATGGGTGGATACTTCCTCGACTACGAACAGCTTCCCATTCCAGGCCTTGAAGCAGCAGACCTGCGTTATTGGGGCATCTTAATTATTGAACTTGGGATCGGCCTTACGGTTATGACCGTCCTAACCCTCATCTACGATAACATGGTAAAAGGAGAAGATTATGCTTGATTTCTTTATGGGACATTACGCATACTGGTTTACCATCATTCTGTTGGCCATCGGGTTATATGGAATGCTGTTGAAAAAAAATTTGGTAAAAAAAACTATCGGGCTATCCATTTTCCAGGCCGGGGTGATCTTGTTTTTTGTATCCGTAGCCATGAAAGAAGGAGCCACTGTGCCCGTAAAAACCTATGAACTCCCCGTTACCGAAGTTTCCAATTATATGAACGCTCTTCCCCATACCCTTATGCTTACAGCTATTGTAGTGGGAGTAGCAACGTTAGGCGTTGCTTTTGCGCTGATTATCAACATTTATAACCGCTACGGCACCCTCAACGAAGAAGAACTTTTAGATAAGATTCAATGATCGGATCCGAAATACCGGCGTTAATACCCGTCACATACATCCTTTTTGCGATTCTTATTCCAGTCATCGGACTATGGAAGCGTGAGATCACCTGGCACCTTAGTTTGCTCGGAACCGGTACAGCCACTTTTTTCTCCGCCTGGGGATTTATGCATCTCATCCAAACCGGCGAAACCATTCGTTACTTTTTCGGCGGTTGGGCACCTCCTATCGGAATCGAATTTGTGTATGATGGCTTAGCCGCTTTCATCGTTCTGGTGATAAATGCTATTGCCTTTCTGGTACTCATTCATTCCAAAGAGATCAGCAAGGTCGAATTCCCTGGAAAGAAACTGGCATACTACACCGTCTCCATGCTGCTGATGCTCGGGTTCAACGGAATGGTGCTCACCGGTGACCTCTTCAACCTTTATGTTTTTCTCGAAATTTCCTCACTCTCCAGTTACGCCTTGATCGCGATCGGAGAGAAACGCGCCCCTTATGCTGCATTTCGATATTTGATCATCGGAACAGTGGGTGGCTCACTTTATTTATTAGGCGTTGGATTTCTATATACCGTTACCGGCACGCTGAACATTATTGATATGCACGTCATGTTGCCGCAAGTGATCGGACATTCTTCCGTGATAGCAGCATTAATTCTCATGATTATTGGTGTTGGCGTGAAAGCCGCTTTATTCCCACTCCACGGATGGTTGCCGGATTCTTACACATTCGCATCCTCCACCTCCTCCGCGTTGATAGCCCCTATCGGAACCAAAGTTGCAGCTTACATTTTATTTAGAGTAGTGCTGTTCTTGTTTGGTGTTGAACTGATTGATCATCAGCTTCCGGTTACAACAATTATTGGAATTTTTGCAGGAATTGGAATCCTATATGGCTCTATCATGGCCATTGCCCAAAGCGAGATGAAGAAAATGCTGGCATACAGTTCCGTATCACAAATTGGATACATCATCATGGGACTCAGCCTTGCCAATCCATTTGGGTTTATAGGAGCCGTGCTGCACATTTTAAATCACGCCATGATGAAAGCCTTGCTCTTCCTCGTTTCCGGAAGCATAAGGCTGAAAGAAGGTCATTCCCTCATTACGAAATTTGATAACAGCTATCGCAAGAAATACCCTTGGACTATGGCTGCTTTTACCACCGCGGCTATTTCAATGGTTGGCCTTCCCCCGCTTGCAGGGTTCTTCTCAAAATGGTATCTGGCGTTGGGAACCATTGATAACAGCAACTGGCTGTTACTTGCCGTGATCTTAATTAGTTCGTTACTGAACGCCGTGTATTTCTTTCGAATTTTAGAAAAAATATATCTGAATAATCCAGACACGGAATCAACAGAGGAAACCGAAGTAGTTGAAAGAGATGAAGTCGGTTTTACTATGATGTTCCCAATGGCCGTAATGGCGATCGGGCTGTTGCTGGTTGGTATTTTCAACGCCTATATCGTAAATGTAATTTTCAACATGTTTCCGGCAGGATTTTAAATAGATAAATAAACGATGGATCTTACGTACATCCCTTTATATGCTGTTCTTGTATCGCTGGCTGCGGTCCCGTTCATCTTGCTGAGTTCAAAAAAACCGAATCTCCGTGAGTTCTGGACCATCCTGGCCGGGGTAATCAAATTCCTGCTGGTATTAGCCCTGCTCCCCTCTGCCCTGCAAGGAAATGTAATTGAGCTGGAACTGCTTGAAATTGCTCCGAATCTCCCTCTGGTACTCAAAGCTGATACTTTTGGTGTTTTCTTTGCTATCATTGCATCCGGACTTTGGATTCTCACCTCTTTCTATTCTATTGGGTATATGCGTGGGCACCATGAGAAAAAACAGACCCGCTACTTCGCCAGTTTTGCCATTTGTTTAAGTTCTACTATAGGGATCGCCTTTTCCGGCAACCTTTTGACCTTCATCATCTTTTACGAGATGTTGACGCTGGCCACTTATCCGTTGGTTATTCACAGCGAAACCAAAAAAGGAATTGCTGCCGGTCGCAAATACCTGAGTTATACTCTTTCTGCTGGCCTTTTATTGATCGCTGCAGCAGCAATCACTTATTCGATCACCGGAACCCTGGAATTCGTACCCGGAGGTATATTCGGTGATACGGATCTAAGTAACTCAATGGCAGTGGTTATATTCTTACTATTTCTTGGGGGGGTGGGAGTTAAGGCAGGCATCATGCCCTTGCATAGCTGGCTGCCTTCCGCTATGGCCGCTCCCACTCCTGTCAGTGCGTTACTTCACGCCGTAGCCGTGGTAAAATCCGGTGTTTTTGGGGTGATCCGCGTAGTTGGATTTATCTTTGGCCCTGAAATGATGGCTGAATTCGGCCTCAACGAAATTTTGATGGTGCTTGCAGGAATTACGATCATTGTAGCCTCCCTTCTTGCCTTTGCCCAAGATAATTTAAAACGACGACTTGCTTATTCCACCATCGGACAGCTTTCTTATATTGTGCTTGGAGCCGCTCTGCTAACCGAAACAGGACTTATTGGCAGTATCATGCATATTTCTTTTCATGCCACCATGAAGATCACGCTCTTTTTCTGTGCGGGAGCCATTATGGTGAATCTGCATAAAAAGAATATCAGTGACATGAACGGAATTGCCAGAGTGATGCCGTGGACCATGGCCGCATTTACCATTGGTTCTATGGGGCTGGCCGGAATTCCACCGCTAAACGGATTTGTAAGTAAATGGTATCTCGCCTCCGGAGCATTGGAGGGCGGAATGATCCTCCCCGTGATTATTTTGGTGATCAGTGGTTTATTGAACGTGGGATATTTCTTTCCCATCATACATCGCGCGTATTTTAGAAAAGGAGGTCCTGAGCTGGAAGGCCATACCGAAGCCTCGCCATTTATGGTGGTTCCATTATTCAGCACAGCCGTTCTCTCCATATTATTTGGATTGAACCCCGATCTGTTTTTTAACTTCTTTGATATGGCCACTTCGATAGCATCCTCAATTTTTAATCCATTGTAATTATGAAAAACTGGCACTGGATTGCACTTGGTAGTTTACTTATTGCGAGCCTGATTCTGGAGTTCACTTATCTCGCGGATTATGCTTCCCATTGGTGGAATCATGTCCCGGCATTTTATGCACTTTGGGGCGGACTTGGATGTGCAGCCTTAATATTCATTTCCAAAGGATTAGGTAAAATTTTCATCTTAAGTGACGAAGACTATTATGATGCTTGAGCTTCTTTCTGTCCCTGCTGTTATTCTTATTCTGGGAGCTTTGGTGCTTCCCCTTATACCGGAGCGTATCAGAAGTACGGTTTTCATAATCTTTCCGTTGGTTGCACTCGCTATGGTTTGGACGATGCCGGAGGGAAATCTTCTACAAGCTTCTTTTGCCAGCTACGAACTGGAACTTTTGTCCGTTGACAAGCTGAGCCGGATCTTCGGACTTTTATTCGCACTAATTACTGCCATTGGCGGCGTGTATGCTTTTCATATTAAAGACCTTGGCCAACAAAGTTCAGCTTTAGCTTATGCCGGTGGTACACTCGGTGTAATTTTTGCCGGTGATTTCTTTACCCTGTTTATCTTCTGGGAAATCATGGCTGCGGCTTCTTCTTACCTGATTTGGGCAAGAGGAACCGAAGAATCAGCTAAAGCTGGAATGCGCTATCTATTGGTTCATATTTTTGGCGGTGGATTATTGTTCATAGGAATTTTATTACATCTAAGCGGTGGTGGCTCTTTATACATCGAAAGTATTGAACCCGCTTACACAGCCGCCAATATTTTTATACTTTTGGGTGTTGCGTTGAATACAGCCGTCCCTCCGCTTCATGCATGGCTGGCAGATGCTTATCCCAAAGCGACTATTACAGGTGCAGTTTTCATGTCTGCGTTAACCACAAAGTCTGCCGTATATGTGATGATCCGTCTCTTTCCCGGCTGGGAGATTCTGATCTGGGTTGGAGTGATCATGGCCATCTACGGAACCATTTATGCTCTGCTCGCAAACGACATTCGCGAAATTCTGGCCTATAGTATTATCAGTCAAATTGGCTATATGGTAACAGTCATCGGTATTGGAACGGAAATTGCTCTTAATGGAGCAACGGCTCATGCTCTTAACAATATTATTTATAAACCATTATTGTTTATGGCGGCCGGAGCTGTTATTCATGCTACCGGAACGAGTAAGCTGAGCGAACTGGGTGGATTTGCCAAAAAGATGCCTTTGATCATTGGACTATATATGGTTGGTGCTTTATCCATCTCAGGGATGCCATTCCTAAATGGGTTTGTTAGTAAAACCATGATCTCAGGAGCCATTGGTGATGCTCATCTTGAATGGCCGATTTTGCTTTTGCTGATCGCAACCATTGGAACCTTCCTGCATACCGGGCTTAAACTTCCCTACTTCACCTGGTTTAGCGAGAAGAAAAGTGAATTTGAAGTTTCATCCATCCCAACAAACATGAAAGTAGCTATGGGGATGGGCGCTTTATTCTGCATCCTGTTTGGAGTAGCTCCGCAATTGCTGTACAGTCAGCTTCCTTATCCAACCGACTTCCAGCCATTTTCCGTATATAACTTCGTGGAGATGACGCAGATCCTTGTATTAGCTTTTGTTGGATTCTGGTTCCTCAAAAGGCATCTCAATGTATCTTCTACAATTTCTCTGGACACTGACTGGTTCTATCGCCAGCCTGCAGACATCGTTCGTACAGTATTTGTGGAGGCTCCCAATAATTTATTCGGGACTGCTGAGAATGGTGCACTAAAGCTTGCTAATAAGCTCTCAAAATTTTCCGGGAACCCAATGAAAGCCTTCCTTCCATCGTTTATAATGGAGGGCAGAGAAGTCAGGTCTGATGGTTTTACCGCACCCATAAGTGCAGCTTTGGCTTTCATCCTATTTGGGTTCTTAGTAGCAATCTTGGTTGTCCTCCTTTAAATATCCAAAGGATTGGATACCTTATTGGGTATGCTTTTTTGAACCCAAAAAGATCCAAGACATTTGAAAGATAGCCAACATTTTAGATTTCTTATCCCGGCCTTACTATTAATTGTGATGGTGACCTATTTCACCTCTTCCCTAAAAGCCCAGTCGTCATCAACTGAACCAAACCAGGCAGTAACCGATTCTGTAGAGCTTGTTTTGTTACCTGCCCTGGCTTACAATTCTGATTGGGGCGTAGTTGGCGGAGGAATTCTGAACAGATATAGTTATAAAAATGAGATAAAACCATTTCATTCTTATTTCACTGTATTTGCATTAGCATCGACAAACGGTTTATTCGCAAGCTCCTTCTTCCTTGATAAGCCACATGCATTCGGAAGCGACCAAAGGCTGAGTTTTGAGGCTTATTTATCACGCTTTTTTCAGAACCAATACTATGGTATTGGCTCTTATAATAAAATAGACTTAGAACCTGAGGGAAATCCTGAATACTACCTGTACGAGTCTTTTACTTCCGAAATTGAACTCATTTTAAGAAGACCCATTGCCGGCCTCAATTCTGGTTCCACATTGGATGCCTACGGAATTCTGAACGCCAACTACAGGACCCCATTGGGAAAAAATACCGGAACATTGATCGCACTAGACAGGCCGACAGGAATTGATGGAGCACATACTATCAGTTTCGGTTCGGGATTGATATGGGAAAATCGTGATAGTGAATTTGACCCAAGTACAGGATCTTATGCTAAAATCGGTTTTCAAATGGCTAACGAAGTAATTGGAAGCGGTTATAATTATATAACAGTTGAAGGCGACCTCAGAGGTTATGTGCCCTTTCACTTTGTCCGGGATATTACCTTTGCCAATCGCCTCTCCTTTACCCATACATACGGTTCTCTTCCCTATTGGAAACTCGCGGATCTTGGGGGTGAAGAAACCATGAGGGGATATCCTGAAAATAGATTTCTGGATGACAATGTGGTCTTTCTAAACACAGAACTTCGTACCTGGCTTTGGGAGTTTTCCAAATATGATATAAAACTCGGCGGTACCTTATTTGCTGACATTGGGCGAACTTTTAGTAATCGAGCCGCTCTGGACAATGTCTTTAACGACCTTAAGTACACACTCGGATTTGGAGGTAATTCATCCCTCTTTAATGAGAACTTTATTCTCCGGGGAGATATGGGATTTTCAGACGAAGGATATGGGATTTACTTCACTGCTGGTTACATGTTCTGAAACCACTTTATGGACCTAATATGTTGAACTCAACAGATTGCGGTTTCTATACATACCTTCTTTGGTATGTTCTTTGAGCAAGTTAGCGGCATCAAAATACACTTGATCGATACCGAGAGATTGAGATTCCAGCAACATTTGATTCACTTCCCGTTAGGCTGAGTAAATACCCTTCACCCTTTCAAATTCATAATAAGCGCTTCTGGCATTCACCCGCCATTAATTTCCAGATATTGTAACCCTTTTTTATACGAAATTTCTGCTGCTTGCTATTCAGAAGCTATCAATTTTCCGTCATAGTCCACCAACGTAAACTAATCCAGCAAAACTGCAGGAAGAGTTTATTCCATCGATGTGCTAACCGCCAAGAGTTAAAGAAACTGGTAGCAGCATCTGTATGCATAATACTGAACGTCCTCAACTGAGTCTAAAGATGCAAACTCTCAATGAGGTTCATAAAAAAGCCAAGGAACAAACACTCCCTCGGCTAATAAATATCACCCTAAAACTGTCAATCTATTTTAGGACGAGACAGTCTTTGTTACCTGATTATTACCAGCGCAGTAAGTTGATTTTACTTACATCAACTGAAAGGTTGTTCCGGAAGATAGCAATGATGATAGCTAAGCCAACAACAGCCTCTGCTGCAGCCACGGCTAATGCAAAGAAAACCAGGATCTGTCCGTCAATATTACCATGATGACTGGCAAAAGATACCAGAGATAAGTTTACCGCATTCAGCATTAATTCCACACACATAAAAATTACGATAGCATTTCTGCGAATCAACACCCCGATAATGCCAATAGTAAACATGATAGCACTAAGCCCTAAAAACCAATCAATTCCTACCATAATTAAATATTTTCTGTTCTTTTAATTTTATGTTGAGCGATCATTAAAGCTCCCACAACTGCTGCAGTTAGTAAGATTGCGGTCAATTCGAAAGGCAATAAATATTTGGTATAAAGCACATCTCCTGCGGCTTCTACGGTTCCTATCGCTGCCATATTTTCTGATATGGCAGGTAACATATCCGTAACACCTGCAAGGCTGTAAAATATTTGCCCCATTACACCGACTGCCAAAAAGAATGCCAGAAAATACTTGACCCTGAATTTATCAAACAGCTTTTCTTCATCCCCTACGTTCAACAACATGACCACAAACAGGAATAATACCATAATGGCTCCGGCATACACCAAAACTTGTATAACTGCTAAGAACTGTGCATTCAGGATGAGAAAAATTCCGGCAAGAGAAACCATGTTCAAAACAAGAAACAAGGCACTGTTTACCACATTTTTATTGATAACCATAGCCAAAGCCGAACCTACGGCCAGGACTGCTAACAGGATGAATAAATAAACGATCATATATAATCTATTTTGTGAACGTCAAAGGTAGCCATATTTGCTTCCGCCTTCAAGAACAGGATGCCCTATTTTTCATAATTATTCAATTTTAAACTCCAAAACACAATCATTTGACGAAATAGATCAATCCAATACCACCCACTACCCAACAGTAGTAAGAAAAGTAATAAAAGCCTTTTCTTTTCAAAATTATAATCAAGTATTTAAGAGCAAAATAGCCCGATATAAAAGCCGCCAAAAAGCCAATAACAAGATTCATTAGCGCGGCATCGGAAACTCCTGCTTCAATGAGTTCTTTTACTTCAAGCAGCATGGCGCCAGCTATAACAGGGATAAGCATCAGGAATGAGAAGTTGGCAGCCTCTTCCCTTTTCACCCCAAGCCAGAGTGCTGCAGAGATAGTTGAACCAGACCTGCTGATGCCCGGAATCATTGCAAAGGATTGTGCAATACCGATCAGAAAACTGTTGGGCAGATTTACATCCTTTTCTGTAACTCCTACAAATTTTGTTGAAAACAAGATGATACCGGTTACGATCAGCATGACAGAAACTAATAACGGATCGGAGAAGATCGCTCCTACCTGATCCTCAAGTGTAAAGCCAACAGCCATGGCGGGAATCATACTCACCAATATAAATCCGATGAGTTTCACATTCGGATCATTTTTTTGAGATGAAGGGGATTTTAAAAACCCAAAACCGGAAATTATAAGATCCAGAATCGTCTTTCGATAGTAAATAAGTATACTGCACAACGTTCCAAAATGGACAATAACTTCAAAAGTAATACCAGCCTCAACCTCAACCCCCAAAATTTGTTTACCAAGTACTAAATGCCCCGAACTGCTGATCGGTAAAAATTCAGTCAACCCCTGAATGAGCCCTAACAAAAAAGATTGTAAAACGTCCATTGTCCATTTATTATATTTGTTTACTTTTTCAAGGCAAGAAAATAATCATATCATCAGCTAATACTAAAAAAGAATTCAGAAAATGAGCGAATACGCAATTGACATGGAAGCACTGACTGAAAAAATTGAAAAAGGCAGTGCATTTATTGAAGACATCCGAAAAGAGTTAGATAAAGTCATTATTGGCCAGCGATACATGATCGACCGACTTTTGGTAGGATTACTTACCAACGGGCATGTATTGCTTGAGGGAGTACCCGGACTGGCCAAAACACTAACGGTCTCAAGTTTGGCAACGGTGCTAAATACAGCCTTTCAGCGTATTCAATTTACCCCAGACTTACTTCCCGCCGACCTTATCGGTACGCTCATCTATAATCAGAAGGAAGGAGATTTCTTTGTAAAAAAAGGGCCTATTTTTGCAAATATCATTTTAGCGGATGAGATCAACCGGTCACCGGCTAAAGTTCAAAGTGCCCTGCTCGAAGCCATGCAGGAAAAACAGGTTACCATTGGGGAAGAAACCTTTAAACTTGATGAGCCTTTCCTGGTATTGGCTACTCAGAATCCGGTGGAGCAGGAAGGAACATATCCACTTCCCGAAGCTCAGGTTGATCGTTTTATGCTGAAACTCAAGATCGATTATCCAACAGAGAAAGAGGAAATGCAGATCATGCGGATGCAGGCCAAAACCGGGGAAAAAGAGGTTTTGAATAAAGTAGTAGATCCTAAAAAAATCCTGGCCGCTCGTAAAACTATTAATGAGATCTACATGGATGAAAAAGTTGAACAGTATATCGTAGATCTCGTGTTCGCTACAAGAAAACCTAAGAATTATAACTTAGACGATCTTGAAGACCTGATCAGTTTTGGAGCTTCTCCAAGAGCCACCATCAATCTTAATCTTGCATCAAGAGCCAATGCATTTATGGAACACCGTGCATACGTCACCCCTGAAGATGTACGAACCATAGCTATGGATGTTCTTCGTCACCGCATTATTCCCACCTTTGAGGCTGAGGCTGAAGACATTAATTCAGAAAATATTGTGACCAAGATCATGAATACTGTTCAAGTTCCTTAATGGTGTACTTGTTTTTTTGAGCATAAGAGTTATAAAAAAGCCTCACTTCTTTAAAGAAGTGAGGCTTTTTTTGTGAGGCAAAATCAGTTATTCTTTCTTTGATCTGTTCTTAAGTTGATCATATCCAATAGGGATCGCGAAGCATAAAATTGCGATCACTGAAATTATGATCGTGGTTAAATCTATATCCATTGTTATAAAAATTTAGTATTGAAAAGGCATACCCTTCTTAATATTTATTTTATAATCACTTAAAGGGTATAATTTCTTGATCGAAGTACTATTTATTCTGAAATGGCTATCAGAACATTGGATAATTCAGAGGTAAGAATGAAAGGGGAAGATTAGTTTTTTTATTGTCAGGCTGACTTCTCTTTTTCCTAATTTCTCAAGATAAGCGGAGGACAACCAACTACGAAATTTTTCAGTTACATTTTTTCCATACGTATCTTCTTCGGTAAGATTTTCAGCTGTAAGTAACGAATTTGAAGTTGACGAACTTATCGCCCTCTCACTTTGATGATGAACAGCATACAAAAAGTTTTGAGTAGAAGGATCAGAAGAATTTTCATCAACCGATTGTATCTCAGCTTTAGTATAGATTGACGCTTTACCCGACATCGCATTAGCTTGCAATGAGATAGAAACACTAAGAAAAAGCGTAAAAAATATGTGGCTCCTCAACTTCATAGACCAATAATACGAACTTATTGAATAACTGTTAACATGCTTATCAAAATTAATTAGATACCTTCCTGAAAATTTGAACGACAAAAAAAGCCTCGTACATGATTATATACGAGGCTTTTACATTAGTTAGCTAAAAAAGAATTATTCTTCGTCAGACTCTTCTTTTTTAGCTTTGGTCTCTTTCTCTTCATCAGAGGCCTCTTCCTTTTCCGCTTTAGCTTCTTCTTCCGCCTTTTTCTTCTTGGACTTGGCCTTATCTGCTTTTTCCTGAGCTTCGGCTTTTTCTTTTTCTTCCATATCAGCTTTCAAAGCAGCCAACCCTGACATCTCACCGAGCGTTGGGGCACCGGTTTCTGTTTTGGAGGTATCAACTTTCTTCTTAGCCTTCTTGGCTTTGTCCTTGTCAGAATCAAGCTGACTTAATTCGATGTTTTTGTTGTTCTCATCGAAATTCAGAACAAAAGCATCTTCTATCTTGTCGCCTTCTTTATGGTCGGCTTCAGTTGCTTTGCTATAATTCAGGAATGCTTCAGCACCTAAAGGAAGCTTAACAAATACGCCCTTCTCGGTTGTTTTAACAACTTCACCTTCAACAGTGTTACCGGGTGCGTATTCTACAGCATATTTCTTCCAAGGGTTATCTTCCACTTGTTTGTGGCCAAGGGTGATTCGACGGTTGTCGAAATCGACACCAAGAATTACAACCTCGATTTCCTGATCTTTGTCAACCACTTCATTTGGATGATCAACTTTCTCAGTCCAGCTTAGGTCAGAAACGTGGATCAAGCCATCAATACCGGGCTCCAGCTCAACGAATACCCCAAAATTGGTGAGGTTGCGAACAACTCCTGTGTGTTTTGAACCAACAGGGAATCGCTCCAGGATATCTGCCCATGGATCTTCTTCCAGTTGCTTAACGCCAAGAGAAATTTTCTTCTCTTCTTCGTTAATGTTCAATACTATACATTCTATCACATCATCTTTTTCAACTAATTGAGAGGGATGCTTGATGTGCTGTGTCCACGACATTTCAGAAATGTGGATCAGGCCTTCAACGCCTTTCTCAAGTTCGATGAATGCACCATAGTCTGCGATAGAAACAACGCGACCCTGAACTTTATTTCCTTCAGGATATTTCTCATTGATAGCTTCCCACGGATGTGGCTGAAGCTGCTTCAATCCAAGAGAAACTCGTTTGCTCTTCTCATCAAAATCGATAACAGCAACGTTTAAGCGCTGATCGAGTTGTACGATCTCGTGCGGATCATCCACACGGCCCCAGGACAGGTCGGTAATGTGAAGAAGACCGTCAACACCACCAAGATCGATGAATACACCGAAGTCTGTAATGTTTTTAACAGCACCTTCAAGAACCTGACCGGATTCAATAGTTTCAAGAATTTCTTCACGTTGCTCTTCAAGATCAGACTCAATTAGCGCACGGTGGGAAACAACCACGTTCTCAGCAGCCATGTTCAATTTCACAACCTGGAATTCCATGGTCTTACCTACATAAGCGTCAAAGTCACGAACCGGACGTACATCAATTTGCGAACCGGGAAGGAATGCATCTATGCCTAGCACATCTACAACCATACCACCCTTAATGCGGCGTTTGATATAACCTTCGATGATATCGCCATCTTCATGAGAAGCTTCAATTTTCTCCCATGCCTGCAGGATATCTGCTTTACGGCGAGATAGGATAAGCTGACCTTCTTTGTCTTCAACTCTATCCAGGAATACTTCAATTTCGTCGCCCACTTCCATTTCTTCGAGGGCTTCATTTGAAAATTCGTTGACCTGGATGATACCTTCAGACTTAAACCCGATATCAACAACAACGTATTTCTCATCAACAGAAACTACACGTCCTTGTACAATTTCTTTTTCTTCAATTTCATTGAGCGTGTCTTCATACATACCCACCATTTCGTTGTACTCATCGTCGGTATATTCATCAGACGGGCGCTGGAGATCTTCCATTTTGAATACTTCTCCTTCCACATCACCCGAGTACACATGGGTAAGAGTCTCTTTTCTCTCTTCAGCGGCAGTTTCTTTGGCTTCGGCAGCAGCTGTTTCTTCTGCTGTAGTTTCTTCTGTCTCTTCTGCTTCAGTAACTTCCGTTGTTTCTTCAACCGATTCTTCGGCTGCTTCTTGTTGGGCTTGTTCTTGTTTTAATTCTTCAGTCATTATAATTGGTTATTGGTTTACCTCACAACTGACTTTCAACTGTGGGATAAGTTAAAATTTAAGTTTTATCCTGTAATGATATTGTCTCTTTGATCTTACTGCTGATGAAAGCCACTTGTTCCTCAAATGTCATTTCAGAAGTATCCACTAAAATTGCATCATCAGCTTTTTTCAGGGGATCGGAACTCCTGTTGGAATCTTTGTCATCCCTGGCCGCAATATTTTGTTTCACTTCTTCAAGCGTAACATCTTTGCCGCTGCTTCTTACTTCATCCAATCTGCGTTTTGCTCGTGTTTCCAGATCTGCAACCATATAAAATTTAAGGTCTGCGTCCGGAAAGACGGCCGTTCCCAGGTCTCTTCCATCGGCGATATAATCATTATGCTTTACAACTTCCCGCATAAGTTCATTTACAAATATCCGAACATCAGCATTTGATGCGACTTCACTTACATTCTCAGAAACCTCCATGCTGCGGATCTCGTCGCTAACATCACGACCGTCCAGGAAAACATGAAATTTTTTCTTTTTGAAATAAAAGGAAATCTCACTTTCTTCAAGCTGTTCAAAGAACTTCTGATAATCTTTCTGGCAGTTCAAATAAACTAAGGTAGCCACGCGATACAACGCTCCCGAATCAAGAAATTGAATCTGAAGTTGTGCCGCTACGGCTTTAGCTGTCGAACTTTTACCCGATCCTGCGGGCCCATCTATTACCATTATCATACAGATCGGTTAAATTAAACTTATATTGTTAATTATTCAATCATTTCTTGTTTAATATTTTCATAACTCTTAATTTTAGTTTCTCGAAAATATTCGGGGAATAATTAATTTCAAAAGCATATTTCGTAATGCCAATAACCAAACAAGCTAAAAAACGCGTACGCCAGGCTGAGCAAAGAAGAAATCATAACAGAAATCGTCGTTCTAAAATGAGAACGTTGATTAAAAAAGTTTATGAGATCTCTGATAAGAAAGAAGCCGAAAAAGCACTCAAAGATGCCGTTTCTTACCTCGACAGAATGAGTGTAAAAGGAATCATTCACGCGAATAACGCAGCCCGTAAAAAAGCACATCTTACCAAGTACGTAAACAATCTATAAGTTTAGTTGAATGGCCAACCCTGAATCAAAAGCATTACTCGTAATTTTAGATGGATTCGGGTTGGCTAAAGATCCAACAGTCAGCGCTGTAGATAAAGCTGACAAGCCTTTCATAGATTCGCTCTTCAGTTCATGCCCTCACTCCAAACTCTCCGCCAGTGGCGAAGATGTAGGATTGCCCGACGGTCAGTTTGGAAATTCCGAGGTTGGCCACCTCAATATTGGTGCGGGCAGAATTGTTTGGCAGGAACTTTCCCGAATTAATAAAGCGATCAAAGACCGTTCCTTTTTTGAGAATGAAGAACTGCTAAAAGCCGTAGAAAAAGCCAAATCCCGAAATAAGATCCACTTCATGGGTTTGTTTTCGGATGGCGGAGTTCACAGCCATAACGAACATTTATTTGCACTGCTCGAGCTTTGCAAAAAGCATGAGATCGATAATGTCTTCATTCATGCGTTCACCGATGGCAGAGACACCTCCCCCAACGGAGGACTTCAGTATGCAAAAGAATTAGAGGCTAAAGCATCCGAGATAGGTGTAGGAAAATTAGTCTCCATAGTCGGCCGCTACTACGCTATGGACCGGGATAATCGGTGGGAACGCATTAAGCTTGCTTACGATCTGTTAGTACATGGAAAAGGTGAGAGATTCGACTCGGCTGAACAAGGGCTTAAAGCCTCTTACGATAAAGGGGTAACGGATGAGTTCATCAAACCCATCCTCCTTGATAATTCTCAGGAATCACGTATTGAGAAAGGTGACACAGTGATCTTTTATAATATCAGAGGAGACCGGGCCCGGCAAATCTCAAGAGCATTGAATGAAACGGACTTTAATAAGTTTGAAGTGGAAGACCTCGATCTTCACTACACCACTTTCACTTCTTATGACAAGACCTTTCAATTCGCTCATGTTGCTTACCCTCCGCAAGAACTTCCCAATACCATGGGGGAATGGATCAGCAAAAAGGGGCTGAAGCAATTTCGTATCGCCGAGACAGAAAAATACCCACACGTTACCTATTTTTTCAATGGCGGAGTAGAAACTCCATATAAAGGAGAGGACCGAATTGTCATTCCCAGCCCGAAAGTGGCAACTTACGATCTTCAACCTGAAATGAGTGCAGAGCAGGTCACGGATACCCTTTGTGAGAAATTAGCTTCAGAAGAATATCATTTTGTAGTATTGAACTACGCTAATCCGGATATGGTTGGGCACACTGGAGTAATGGAAGCGGCCATCAAAGCTGTTGAAACCATTGATACTCAACTCAAGAGAGTTATAGAGGCCGCTAATAAGCACGGATATCGTTCGCTGATCATAGCAGATCATGGAAATGCGGACTGCATGATAAAAGAAGACGGGAGCCCGCATACCGCTCATACTACGGCATTAGTTCCGGCTATTGTAGTAAATTACCCGGAAGAAATCACATTAAAAGACGGAATACTTGCAGACGTATCTCCAACACTATTAAAGCTTATGGGTGTTGAACAGCCTGAAGCAATGACCGGCTCATCATTATTTTAATACTTCGTTATTGCATTTAGTTTGCATTTACTACACCGCCCTACTACCTTCGAGTAGTAATGAACTAAAGCTGTGTTTCATTCGTTTTTTATCCGAATCACATAAGAACATTTTATATAAAAAGGATTTAAGGAATACGTAAGATGGAGGGAAATTTTTCAAGTAAAGTACGCGATGTTATACAATTCAGCCGAGAGGAAGCTCTTAGGTTAGGACACGATTACATCGGTACGGAGCATTTAATATTAGGAATTGTACGTTTAGGCGATGGAGTAGCTGTCAGGATTCTAAAAAATCTTGATTGTGACCTCTTCAAACTCAAAAAAACTATTGAAGACACCGTGCGTGGAACAGGCGGTTCTGTTCAGGTGGGTAACATACCGCTCACCAAACAAGCCGAGAAAGTTCTAAGGATTACTTATCTGGAAGCTAAGCTTTACAAAAGTGATACCATTGGGACTGAACACCTTCTTCTGTCTCTTTTAAGAGATGATGAGAATATTGCTGCTCAGATCCTGCAACAATTCAGTATCTCCTATGATGCGGTTCGTGAAGAACTTGATCATATCATATCAGGAAAATCTCGTGAAGAACAAAGTGATGCTTCATCCATGACCGCGAGTGCTTCCTCCTCAAAAGGTCCAACCGGATCAGGAAGTTCAAGAGAAAAGAAAATGGAAAAATCAAAAACCCCCGTACTCGATAATTTTGGCCGCGATCTAACTGAATTAGCCGAAGAAGGCCGCCTCGACCCTATCATTGGCAGGGAAAAGGAAATTGAACGTGTTGCTCAAGTCTTGAGCCGGCGTAAAAAAAATAATCCTGTTCTAATCGGGGAACCGGGTGTTGGTAAAACGGCCATCGCCGAAGGGTTAGCAACGCGAATTGTTGAACGCAAGGTTTCACGCGTTCTTTATGACAAGCGTGTAATAGCTCTTGACCTCGCTGCTCTCGTGGCCGGTACAAAATATCGTGGACAGTTCGAGGAACGAATGAAGGCCGTAATGACCGAGCTCGAAAAAACGGAGGATGTGATCCTCTTTATTGATGAGCTCCACACCATTGTTGGAGCAGGGGGCGCAAGCGGTTCCCTTGATGCTTCAAATATGCTGAAGCCGGCCCTTGCCAGAGGAGATGTTCAGGCCATTGGTGCAACCACGTTAAACGAATATAGACAGTTTATTGAAAAGGATGGCGCTTTAGAACGCCGGTTTCAGAAGATCATGGTAGATCCTACCACGGCTGAAGAGACCAATGAAATTCTAAATCAGATCAAGCCAAAGTATGAGCAACATCACAGCGTACGCTATACGGATGAAGCTATCGAAGCTTGTGTAAAATTGACTGACCGATATGTGACCGATCACTTCTTACCAGATAAAGCCATTGATGCTTTAGATGAAGCAGGTGCCCGCGTTCACCTTTCTAACATTACGGTTCCTCAAAATATCATTGACCTTGAGGAAGAGATTGAGACTGCCAATGAAGAAAAAAATTCAATGGTCAAGAAACAGCGCTTTGAAGAAGCGGCTCGACTCCGTGATAAAGAAAAGAGACTTATTGAAGAGCTTGAGATTGCCCAGCGTGAATGGGAAAAAGAGTCTGAAAGCATCGTTTATGATGTTAAAGAAGAAGATGTCGCTTCTGTAATTGCCATGATGAGTGGTGTTCCCGTGAACAAGATCACTCAGAAAGAAGGGCAAAAACTCTTAAAGATGAAGCAAAGTCTTTCCGGAAAAGTTATCGGCCAGGAAGAAGCCATCGTGAAGCTTACTAAAGCCATTCAAAGAACGCGTGCAGGATTAAAAGATCCCTCCCGCCCTATCGGTTCCTTTATATTTCTGGGGCCTACCGGTGTGGGTAAAACTGAGATGGCCAAAGTGCTTTCAAAATATTTGTTTGACAAAGAAGACACCCTCGTTCGTATTGACATGAGTGAGTATATGGAAAAATTCTCTGTCTCTCGCTTAGTTGGAGCCCCTCCGGGATACGTAG
This sequence comes from Gracilimonas sp., assembly GCA_022450045.1. GTDB lineage: Bacteria > Bacteroidota > Rhodothermia > Balneolales > Balneolaceae > Gracilimonas. The sequence goes on from JAKURD010000031.1 coordinate 19,804, forward strand.
GTTATGAAGAAGGTGGTGTTTTAACTGAGAAAGTAAGACGTAAACCATACAGCGTTGTTCTTCTGGATGAAATTGAAAAAGCTCACCCGGATGTGTTCAATATTTTATTGCAGGTTCTGGATGACGGAATACTGACTGACAGCCTGGGCCGTAAAGTTGATTTCCGAAATACGATCATTATTATGACTTCAAATATTGGAGCCCGTGATATACGTAATATGGGTAAAGGGATTGGTTTTGATACCGACGATTCTCCTTTTGATTACGCCAAGATGAAATCCACGATACAGGATGCCTTGAAAAAAGTGTTTAATCCTGAATTCCTAAACCGAATTGATGATGTGATTACCTTTAAGCCGCTTGAAAAAGGAGACATCTACCAGATCATCGACCTGTTGAATGAAGAGCTGTTCAGCCGAATCAAAGAATTAGGCTTTACTGTTGAAGTAACCAAAGCAGCAAAGGAATTCATCACCGATAAAGGCTTCGATCAAAAATATGGAGCCCGCCCATTGAAACGCGCAATTCAAAAATACATCGAAGACCCGCTGGCTGAAGAACTTCTCGAGAACAAGCATAGTGAAGGTTCTGTGATCAAGATCAAAATGAATAAATCCAGAGACGGATTGGATTTTGACTGGACAGAAGGTGACACTGAAGCCTCTTCTAAAAATGAAGATGCTGATCAGGAAGAACAGGACGCTTCTGAGGAAGCAAAGGAGGTCTGATCTACCAACGATCAACTGAAATTAGAAAGCCCCGTACATACCTTATGTGCGGGGCTTTTTTGTTAGAACCTTATTAGCAGTATCTATACTTAAAACCTTACGTTCAGATCAAAGGTTTTATTCAGTCCTGAAAGGGTGTAACTGTTTACTCCTTTTCTGGATAACTTGATCGGGATCAGGTCTGTCATACTTAATCGCCCATTGAAACTCTGTCGCTGTATTGCCCTTGCCGCAACATTAATGGCATGTACTTCTACATCCGTGAGTAACGAACCCGATCTGTTGGCGGTCAACGCTATCACTGTTTTATCTTTGGGCATATATTCAGCAAATAACAATCTGGACCTGAAACTCGCACTTCCATTTCGCTCGCCTTCTATTACAGAATAAACACCCATTCTGCCATTGGAACGAATGGTTACGAAACTCCCATCATCAGAAATCACTACATCCTCAACACTTTGGTCAAAACTGATCTCAGAAAGATCATTACCAAAGCGATCGGTAATAATCACAAGATCATCAGTCCCGGGACTGTAAGTAGCTATTGCGATAAATTGACCATTATCAGAGACCTTTACGGTGCGAATGGCTCTGCTGCTGCTGTAATAAATATCCGTCGTTGTCAGATCAATATTTACCACTTTGGCCCGGGATCCCTCAACCCTTCCGCTAACAACCTTGGGATTATACAGTACCACTGTTTTAAAGGCAGGATCTGAAGCAAGCTCTGAGATCGACTCCCCTTCCGTACTTTGCGAACTGTTTGAAATGGATTGCTTGACATTGCCCAGTGAATTATAAAACAGAAAATTGGCAATATTCTCCCTTATGATAAATCCGCCATTCAACTTTGCATAAATCTTAGCTGAGGAATCATCACTCTTTAAATTAAATGGAGTGCTGAACAATTCATCACCGTTTCCTGCATGAACATTAACTGAAGCACTTTGCAATATCGCAGCAATAGCCGTCAAATTATTCACCGATGAAGAGGCTGCATTACCTGCAAATGCAAGATCATTGTCATCAATGGCGATTTGGTAGCCTGCGATCATATATTGATCTATCCCATTGCGGGCAGTAGCCGAAGATTCTGAAACGGTTAGGGATTGAGCCACACTCAACGTTGAAGTAATCACAATTACTATAAAAAGAATAAAATATCTCATGGGTTTCTTGAATTTAAATGCACCGCTAAGAACGGGATTTTTCAAGACTATTTCTCCTTTTCCTAACCTAAATTTTAAATATCTGTACTTTAATCGATCAAATTAATTCTTATCATAAATATTAGTTTCACTTGTATAACTTTTAAAGATCTACAGAAAGGTGTTTGCATTAGCAGTTAATATTGAACTTCACCGTTTGATCATCAGATGAAATTTTCAATTATCGTACCGGTATATAATCGCCCAAAAGAGATCAAAGAGCTTTTAAGAAGCCTGAACCGGCAAGAGTTCACCGACTTCGAAATAATTATTGTAGAAGATGGTTCTACAGAAACTTGTAAAAATGAAGTCGAAGCATTTATCAAACAACTTAGTATAAATTACTATTTCATCCCGAACGGGGGACAAGGCTTTGCCCGGAATTATGGAATGAAGCGTGCCAAAGGAGAATATTTTATACTTTTTGATTCAGACTGCATCATTCCTCCCGAATATCTTAGGAAGTTAAAAAATGCTATCGATGAAAGGTCGCTGGACGCACACGGTGGACCTGATGCTGCAACAAAAGATTTCTCTTTGATACAGCAAGCTATAAATTACAGTATGACCTCCATGCTTACCACCGGCGGTATTAGAGGGAAAACCAAAGACCATTCATCCTATCAGGCCCGTGGATATAATATGGGGCTTTCAAGATTGGCATTTGAAGCTTCTGAAGGATTTATCGACCCTAATAAAGGTGAGGATATTGAACTAAGTATCCGCCTGAAAAAAATGGGGTTCAAACTAGAGCTTGTAGAAGAAGCTTTTGTATATCACAAAAGAAGAAATGCGCTCTTCAGTTTTTTTAAACAAAGTTTTTCTTTCGGCCAAAATCGGGTTAATGTAAGCAGATATCATCCGGAAGCTATCAAGACTGTTCACATACTCCCCTCCCTATTCCTTGGCTACAATATTTTTGTACTTCTTTGCATAGTTCTGGATCTGCCATATCATGAGATTTTTCCATCTGTTCTCCTTCTGTGGTTTACAATTATATTAGTGCATGCATTTTTAAAAACCAAGTCACTGCTTGTTGCCGGGCTAGCTGTTATCACTTCTTTTGGGCAGCTTAATGCCTACGGAATGGGGTTGATCACAGAAAAGATCAAGGCAATATTGTTCCGGTCCGGAAAGTATACTGATCAATAAAAATCCGGTTGATCTCGCTTTTCAATTGTTAGAAAGCAAGGTTAAAAATTCACCTGATGCCTCTCTTCAATACCTGACCGAGGAATTACCATATTTTGTGAAAAAAGTGATTTATTCATTTGGCAACCGTCTGAAATAAACCCTATATTTGGAGTCTTTCGAAGAACGGGGAGTGGCGCAGTCCGGTAGCGCATTCGCTTTGGGAGCGAAGGGTCGCAAGTTCAAATCTTGTCTCCCCGACTAATGAAAGATTTTTCGGTTTATTTCCGAGAAATCTTGTTTTTTTGACATATTGTAAGTTGAGCGCCCGTAGCTCAACTGGATAGAGCAACGCCCTTCTAAGGCGTAGGTTACAGGTTCGACTCCTGTCGGGCGTACTAGCTTTTTGCTAAACAAAAGGCGACATGGCCGAGTGGTTAGGCAGAGGTCTGCAAAACCTCGTACGGCGGTTCGAACCCGCCTGTCGCCTCATGAGCATTTTGTTCTTCTTGACATATTGATTTTCATTAACGCCGCGTTCGTCTAGGGGTCCAGGACGCCGCCCTTTCACGGCGGTAGCACGGGTTCAAATCCCGTACGCGGTACTAAGCTTCGCTTGCGAAGCTTTTAAAATACGGAGCTCGTAGCTCAGTCGGTTAGAGCGCTAGGTTGTGGCCCTAGAGGCCGTGGGTTCAATTCCCATCGGGCTCCCTTTTATATAACTGTGGAGCTAAAACTCCATGGTTTTTTTTATTGAAAAATCTTTGATGCCGCGTTCGTCTAGGGGTCCAGGACGCCGCCCTTTCACGGCGGTAGCACGGGTTCAAATCCCGTACGCGGTACATACCAAAAAGCCCCGCACATAAGTTATGTGCGGGGCTTTTTAATGGGATAAATTTCTGCAAAATACCAGTTAAACTCTTCCCCGAATTCTCGGTTTTTGTTTTTCAACATGGTTTTTGTTGATCAGCTCACCCAGCAAGCCTGTTGAGAAAAACTGAACTCCCACAACCATGAGCAGAATACCCAGGAATAGCAAGGGCCGGTCACCAATCCCTGACCCATAAACAAATTTTATAAATGCCAGATAGGTATTGATTCCCCCGCCTATCAGCAACATAAGTACCCCGATTGTACCAAAAAAATGCATAGGCTTTTGCAAATAACGCTGCACAAAAGTTATGGTCACAAGATCTAAAAACCCATTCATGAAGCGTGAAAAACCGAATTTTGTCTTGCCATATTTTCGGGGATGATGCTTCACCACTTTCTCCGCAATCCGGGAATACCCTTCTCTTTTGGCTAACATGGGTATGTAACGGTGCAGCTCTCCATACAAGTAGATATTCTCTACTACTTCCGCCCGATAAGCTTTCAGGCCACAGTTAAAATCATGGAGATCAATACCTGCTACTTTTCGGGTTACAAAGTTGAAGAATTTAGAAGGAATGGTTTTTGAGATCGGATCATGGCGCTCTTTTTTCCATCCGCTTACAAGGTCATAACCGTCGTGTTCCAACAGTTTGATCATTTCGGAGACCTCTTTGGGATCGTCCTGAAGATCTGCATCCATGGTAACTACATATTTACCTTCGGAGGCTTCAAAGCCGGCCTGAAGTGCCACGCTCTTTCCATAATTGTGATGAAAACGAATTCCCCGCACCACCTCTTTCTGCTCGCTCAGAGAAGTGATCACTTTCCAGGAACCATCCGAAGAACCGTCATCTACAAAAATGATCTCGTAGCTGAATGTGGGATTCAATGCATCAGCAATAGCCTGCTCTAATTCCGGTAATGATTCATCTTCATTGAAAACAGGTACGACGATACTTACTTCAGGACTTTTAAGTATTTGTGATTCTTGCAAAATGTATGCTTTTAAATATGTTCAGAATTAGTTTACTTTCACAGCACTAAAAACGTTCTAAAATACACTTTCTGCCTGCTATGAAAAAATTGTATTACTCAATGGGTGAAGTCAGCAAATTAACAGGGTTAGAACCTCATGTTTTACGAAACTGGGAAAAAACCTATGCCGAACTGCATCCTAAAAAGAACAGTGCAGGAAACAGGGTGTATAAAGAACAGGAATTAGCACTCATCTTCAGAATAAAAGAATTATTACAGGATAAAAAATACAGCTCCGAAGGTGTTCAGGAAATACTCAGCAATGGAGAAAAGAAGCAAGCGCCGGAGTTAAGTGCCACAGCCCGCAAAGACCTCAATGAGATCAAGGTGTTTCTGAACGATCTGCTGGAGCGTTTGTAAGTAGCAGTTAAGCTACCCTGATAATGGTTATAGGTTAACCTTCTGCTTTTCTAATAACCAATATCATCAGGAACTGAGCGCACACCATCACAGCCATTCCCACAAGATGAAGTACCTGCAGTACCCGGGGCATATCCAGATAATATAGCCCGATCCCGATCAGTACTTGAGCAAAAACCAACAGTACATTCAATCTTCCTAAGGTTAATACCAGCCCCTCTGCCTTATTTTTATTGAGAATGTAGAATAGGAATCCTCCTGAAAAGACCACCAGCCATGAAAAACTTCGGTGAATCGGAAATACGCTTCCCACACTTTCCAACCACATTGATCTTGGCAATACTTCGGATGCATTTTTGATCACATCTACCGCTTCCCGAACTTGTGTCCCAAGCACAAGCTGTACCATGGACAAACCAAATAAGACCCAGAGGGTCCACAGTAACTTCTTTCTGAACTGCTCTTCTATTCTAACTTTGAGAAGGTCACTTGTGGCTTCAAATACAGCGTACAGAAGCGTCGTAATGATCACCATCGCTACGAGCATGTGCGCAGTTATCATACCTGCATGTAGCCCTGTTTTCACAACTACACCCCCTAACCATCCCTGAAATAAAACGAGCACAAAGGCAGCAAATGAACTGTAAAAAACTGTTGGCTTTGCCTTTCGGTACCTGAAGGATAGCACAAAAGTACCGGTGATAAGCAGCCCGATGAGCACACCCACCAATCGGTTCACATACTCAATCCAGGTATTATAGACGTTAAACTGACTCGCATCAAACTGGGAAGGTAATTCACCTAAACTGGTGGGTGGTATCCACATACCGAAGCATTTGGGCCAGTCGGGGCATCCCAGTCCGGCCCCTGCTGCACGAACAAGTCCTCCTACCAGGATCAGAAATAAAGTGGCCGCTACGGTTAAGATTGCTGTTTTTTGGAAAGTGTTCAATTTCATCATCAAAAGACTGTCAAATAAGGGGAATAATATTTAAATTCAGTGTTGCAGATAGCATAATCTCTACCTACTAAATTTACATGAATTCAGCCGAAGAAAACATCCTCATCAAGAGATCTTTGTCGGATGTGATTTCCGATTACTACCAACTGACCAAACCGGGTATCACTATGTCTGTATTGGTAAGTATGCTGGTGGGATTTATTCTCGGCAGTGGAGCTAACATTGATTTTGTTATTCTCATTCACGCGCTCATCGGAACTTATCTAATTGCTGCAGGAACCGGAGCTCACAATCAATTTATGGAGCGTGTTTCCGATCGGCTGATGAAGCGAACTTCAAAACGCCCAATGCCCGACCAAAGGGTTGACTCCAGAAGCGGAATGATCTTTTCACTGAGTATGATCTTTTCCGGGTTACTTTATCTCATCCTTTTAGTAAATCCGGTAGCCGGTGCAGTTTCATTTGCTACCGCCTTTATTTATCTCGGGGTTTATACCCCCATGAAAAAAGTCTCTCCGATCAATATTGCGATCGGTGCCGTTCCGGGAGCTTTACCTCCTATTGGCGGATGGGCTGCTGCAACGGGAAATATTACCGAACCGGGCATGTGGTTATTGTTTGCCATCATGTTCTTCTGGCAAGTGCCACATGTGCTTTCCATTGCGTGGCTATGTAAGGATGATTATTCGAGCGCCGGGCTCAAGATGCTTCCCCGCAAAGATGAGATGGGATACAAAACCGTATTTTGGGCTGTGATCTGTACGCTTTCTCTGTTCCCGGTAACCTTCGCTATGTATCAGCTTGATATTTCCGGAATGATCTTCCTTGTTCTGGGAACTATTTTTGCTCTCGGTTTTCTGGGCTATACCGTTAAATTCGGGCTGGAACGAACCAAGGCAAATGCCAAGCAACTCATGTTTGCTTCTATCGCTTACCTCCCCTTAGTTTGGATCGCGGTGTTTTTGGATCGGTTTATTTCTTTTTAGCCGCGATTTTCTTTTGCCACTAAAACACAGAAGTGTTATTTGCAGGGAAGCTTTCACGCACTTTTATGCAAGTCCCTTGTAAAAAATTTCCTATGGCATTTTCAACATTCAAATTGTGATTAAGGTTTTAGTTAGCCATATTTCTGAAGCTTTTAAAGGCAACTTTCGACAAATTAATTTGGCTGATTTAAATCTCCCCGGATGCACATCAGCATTATAAAGAAACTTATATGCATAGAGAATATCGTTGCTTATTTATAATACTTTTGCTGTTGATCACAATGCCACTCAGCGTGCATGCGCAGGTTCAAAATCAGACTGAAACTATTGAACAGGATGAAACCACAGCCCCCGAACGCGTAGATGTTGAACCGGTGGCAAACGATGCCCAAATACGGGAGCGGCTTGCCAGAATTCTGACTGCGACAGAATGGTTCGAAGATCCACAGGTAGAAGTGAATGATGGTGTGGTTTTTTTAAGTGGATCAACAAAAACGAACGATCATAAAAGGTGGGCGGGAGATCTGGCCCGAAATACGCAGGATGTAACTGCCGTAGTAAATAGAATTGAGATCCTGGACCCGGATATTTGGAATTACCAGCCCGCCTTTACCGGCTTGCAGGAATTATGGCGAAACATTATGAGTGCTATTCCATTCCTGATCTTTGGAATAGTGGTGCTGGTTATCTTCTGGGGAATTTCTGTGTTGGTAGCTAAAGGAGCCCGGTCCTATTTAGCCAAACGCCTAATAAACGATCTTTTGCAGGACATTGCTGCGCGAGGGATTGCCTTTGTTGTTTTTCTGCTGGGTATATATATCGTTTTTCACGTTGCAGATCTAACCAATGTTGCCCTCACTATACTGGGAGGTACAGGCTTATTAGGTATTGTTTTGGGGATCGCATTCCGGGATATAACGGAAAATTTCCTAGCCAGTATATTCTTGAGTGTGCAAAACCCCTTTCATGCAGGAGATCATGTAGATATAAATGGGAACTCTGGATTTGTACAGCGGCTTACCATTCGGGCTACCTTACTTATGACCCTTGATGGCAATCATCTGCAAATCCCAAATTCTACCGTTTACAAAAGCAGCATCCTCAATTACACAAGCAACCCAAACCAACGGATCAGCTTTGTTATTGGTATTGGATATGATGCCAGCGTTACTTCTGCACAGGATCTTGCCTCCAAGATATTTGAAGAACATCCGGCCATTTTGAGGGAACCTGAGCCCTTGGTTTTAGTGGATAAACTCGCATCTTCTACTATTAATTTGATGTTCTATATATGGGTGGATGGAAGCAAACATAATGTGTTAAAAGTAAAATCGTCTGCGTTAAGGCAAATCAAAACGGCTTATTTAGCAGAAGGAATTTCAATGCCTGATGATGCACGAGAAAGAGTATTCATTGATGGTCTAACACTTCAATCCCGAAAAGAAACGGGTGCTTCCGATGTAAAAACACCCGAGAGTATCCCTCTTGCAGAGGATTCAAAATTGGTAACGAAGGCTGAGGGGCAATTAGAAAGTAATGATGAGGAAATCTTGGAGCAAGCCCGGACGTCAAGATCTCCTGAAGAAGGAGATGATCTTCTAAAACCGAAGAAATAAGTAGAAATTTAGCCTGTCTGATAGGTTTCTATATACCTTTTCTATCTATTGTTCATATGTAGTAGTAATTCATGCAACTCTTAGATACCCAGTTGTAATACTTATTATTATATCGAGAAATATCTTGTTGGTGTGTTAATTATATCACAAAAACCAGACAAATTGGGTAAGCCAATTTTAGCGTGAATTCGAGATAAAGAATGTTAGAATAGCCGCAAGATTCATCTGACGGAAACCTCGTCTGATGGATGATAAAAGTACAGGATGTTGGATTAGACTAAGGAAAAGACGCAGGTACTCGAATCAAGCAATCGGTCAGATGGACTTGGAGCCAGCAGACCGGGAGGCAGATTAGACACTCCCGGACTCGATCTGATGGATCACCCATCTGATCGATGGTGCAGGGTGTTGAATTGGGTTAAGAACAAGCTTGGGTCCCCCAAATCAAACAATCGGTCAGATGGACTTAGAGTCATCAGACCGTACCTCAAAGGCTTTAGCAAAGATTGATTATATCGAACTGACGTTAATTTTATGAAAGCAGGTAAATTATTTGGGGAGTGTAATCTAAACTCTGTCTGGTTTAGTTAAGGGTGTTGATTGATCTCAAGTGGCAACCGATCTTCGAATTTAATAGCTAATTGTTGAACCGTCAATGCCCAATTTTGTAGGGGCGTCGTCCATTTCTTCTCAATATTTTTTGTTGCCAGATAAACCAGCTTTTGTAAAGCCATATCCGAAGAAAACGCCCCTTTCGTTTTCGTTACCTTCCGAATCTGCCGGTGATATCCTTCCACGGCGTTGGTGGTATAAATGAGCCTTCGAATGGGAGCGGTATACTGGAAATAGGTCGTCAGTTTCTCCCAGTTGTTCTGCCAGGAGGTAATGACAATGGGATATTTAGCCTCCCATTTATCAGCTAAGGCAATCAGTTCCAATTCGGCTATATCCTTGGTATCAGCGCGATACACCTGTTTTAAATCCCGCATAAACTCCTTCTGATCTTTGCTGGCTACA
>JAKURD010000032.1 GCA_022450045.1 Gracilimonas sp.
CTTCGCCATCAGCAAGCCCCTCTTCAAATCCAAGGTTCTGGATGTTATTGCGGTGTACAAAAATATCTTTTCCACCATTGTCAGGTTCGATGAATCCAAATCCTTTTTGTGCATCAAACCATTTAATTTTACCGTATTCCATAATTGTGTTGTCTTGTATTGCTTGCAACTGCGATTATTACCATTAATTTAATTAAACAGAAATATTAAATGCAGCTGCTAATTTATTGTTAGTTGTACAAACTATAGAGGGGAAACAAATACTATACTAAATATACTAATACTGATTCTTACCATACATTTTGCATCACCCCTAATATCTGCTTTTCTATAATTAATACCAAAAAAGTGATTGTTAATTTTAGATTAGCCATTAAGTATCAAATAAATGTGCAAATTTTTCAGCATTTAAGAACGTTACTCAAACATTAATATTTAAGCTAAACCCTATTGATGATGCTAAGAGCATTTAAAAAAGTATGGATACCGGTTTTGCTATTATCACTGGTAATAGGCTGGAGCAGCTTGTATGCGCAGGAACCAGCCTCAAAAGTATTTGAGATTAAAAGAAATAATGATCGTCGGGTAACCATACCTTTTACACTGATCAATAATCTTATTGTAATTGAGGCTATCATAAATGACGCAGCGCCAATGAAGTTTATTCTGGACTCGGGAGCGAGAGGAAATATTATAACCTCAGTGTACCAAGAAGAACTTTACTTAAATAATGTTAACATTGTACAGCTTGCCGGTCTTGGAAAGGGAGATTCAATAGAAGCATTTCAGTCTTTAGATAATACCATAAAGATAGGCAGCCGAATATTAGCATTAAATGCAGAGGTTTTATTGCTCAAGGAAGGCATTTTTCAGCTTGATACATTCATGGGGACCAAAATAAATGGTATTTTAGGGCACGATTTTTTCGAAAGTTTTGCCGTTGAAGTCAATTATCGCCGGAAATTACTTAGGATCTACGAACCAAATGCTTTTCAGGAGAAATTCAGGGAGCTTTCTGAGCACCGAAAATGGGATGCGCTCCCCCTGACGGTACAAAACAATAAGTCGTACCTTGAAGTAGGTTATAAGCATAAAAATGGAGATCCATTTACACCTCTTCGGCTGCTTCTTGATACCGGAGCGAGCAACTCATTTTCGTTGTACGAGTCCAAAGATGAAAACATAAAGGTGCCTGATGTCACTATAAATTCAATCATCGGTACCGGCTTAAGTGGAAAAGTAACCGGAAAGATTGGGATGGTACAATCAATGAAAGTTGGAGAATTTATTCTTGAAAAACCGGTTATAGCATTTCCCGATAGCCATTCCGTCCGAAGAGTTCTAAGGATTGAAGATAGAAAAGGAAGTATCGGGGGGGATGTCTTACGCAGATTTAAAGTGATCTTTCACTATGAGAATGGGTTACTGTATCTCCGTAAGAACAGTAATTACAATGATGAGTTTTATTTCAATTCGAGCGGGCTCGAAGTTTACACTCCTATTCCGGACCTTCCATACTACGTGGTGGCTTATGTAAGGGAAGGCTCCCCCGCATTTTTGGCAGGTGTTAAAGAAGGAGATGTTATCAATAAAGTAAACGGAAGGCACGTCTTTAACCTTACGATGAATGATCTGATGAATTATTTTCAGTATAAAAAGGAGAGTGGCATATTTTTAAAAGTTGAAAGAGATTCAACGGTTAAAAATTTCAGGTTTAGAATAGACAATCAACTTATACCGGATAGCTGATTAGGTAAGAGGTTTTACTGTTTTTGACTATAATTTGACATCATTATTCACTAACTATGAAACCGTCAAATCATAATTAACCATTTATACCTATGCTTATAAAGATGCGAAAGCCTTTACTTCTGGCAGCACTTATGCTGTTTTCAGTTTCAGTAATGGCGCAGGAATCCAGTGAACGAACTTCAAAAGTTGATTGGAGTAATACGACTGAACATCAGGTAACCATTAAAGGGGAGCGTGTTCACTATACAACAACGGTAGGGAATCAACCGGTTTGGAATGAAGATGGCAAGGCCGTTGCTTCACTTTTTTATACCTATTATGAACGGTCTGATGTTAACGATAAAACACGAAGACCACTTGTTATTTCTTTTAACGGGGGACCAGGCTCTGCTTCTGTTTGGATGCACATCGGCTATACCGGACCTAAACAGCTCAAAATTGATGATGAAGGGTTTCCAACTCAGCCATATGGAGTTGAAGATAATCCTCACTCGATTTTAGATGTTGCTGATATCGTATTTGTAAATCCGGTGAACGTTGCCTTTTCCAGAATTCTGGATGAGGAGGCCGATCGCTCTATGTTCTTTGGGGTAAATGCCGATGTAGATTATCTTGCCGGATGGATCGACACCTTCGTTTCCCGACAGGATCGCTGGCCTTCACCTAAATATTTGATCGGTGAAAGCTATGGAACAACTCGCGTTTCAGGCTTAGCAAACCGCCTTCAATCTTCCCACTGGATGTATTTGAACGGGGTGATATTGGTTTCACCGACCGGGTTAGGAATAGAGCGAGACGGTCCTGTTGGGGATGCTACGCCGCTGCCATATTTTGCAGCAACTGCTTGGTATCACCACGCTTTAGATAATAGTCTTCAGCAGCAAGATCTGGATGACATTCTCCCTGAAATAGAAGAATTTACCATCAATGAATACATACCGGCACTGGCAAAAGGCGGATTTATAAGTGATGAAGAACGCGATGAAATTGCCGAGAAAGTGTCCTTGTATTCCGGTATTTCCAAACAGGCAATTCTGGATCGAAATCTAAGTATTTCAACCGGATTCTTTTGGAAAGAATTACTCCGGGATGAAGGTTTAACTGTTGGGCGTCTTGATTCAAGATATCGCGGAATTGATCGGGAGAATGGTGGCGAACGATATGATTTTGATCCCGCACTTACAGCCTGGAATCATGCATTTACACCGGCCATCAATCACTATTTAAGGGATGAGTTGGGATATGAAACCGATTTTCAATACTGGACGTTTGGCCCCGTCCATCCCTGGGATCGGAGTGGTAATAATACCGGTGAGAACTTAAGATCTGCTATGGCGGAAAATCCGTTTTTGCATGTAATGACTCAGTCCGGATATTACGATGGTGGTACCAACTACTTTGATGCCAAATACACCATGTGGCACACCGATCCAAGTGGTAAGCTGAAAGATCGCATGTCATTTAAAGGATATCGTTCCGGGCATATGATGTATTTGCGTGCGGAAGATCTGGCTGCTTCCAATGAGGATATCAGGGAATTCATCCGAAATTCCATCCCCGAAGAAGGAATGCCGGCTAAGTACTGATCCTAAAAATAACGTGAATTCGAGATAATTATCCTCGTAAAGCCTTAGAGTTACGGTCTGATGGCTCCAAATCCGTTTGTTTGATTTGGGGAACCTAAGCTTGTTCTTATTCTAATCCAACACCCGGCGCCTGTATCATCGATCAGATGGGTAATTCATCAGATCGAATCCGAGAATGTGTAATCTGCCTCTCGGTCTGATGGCTTCAAGTCCATCTGACCGTTTGTTTGATTTGGGTACCTAAGTTCAAAAGTACTTTTTACCAATTAAATCACTCCAGCCTGTTTCATCCATCAGATGGATCTCATAGCCTTTTAAAATTCACGTTAAAAATAGTATTAGATCAAAGGGGCCGTCATTATGATGGCTTTTTTTTATGCAAGTATAATCTTGAGGAAACATAAAGCCATAAAAAAAGCCCCGGACAGCTTAATGTCCGGGGCTCTAATTTCTTCGAAGGAAGGAATTATTCGAGAATGTAAACTTCAGTAGCGCTAAGGCCTTTGTCAGTTTCTTCTACAGAAAATTCTACTTCTTCGCCATCATTGATGCCTTCGTTAAATCCGAGGTTCTCAATGTTGTTTCGGTGAACAAAGATGTCTTTTTCACCATTATCAGGTTGGATAAACCCAAAACCTTTTTGAGTATCGAACCATTTTACTTTACCGTATTCCATAATATAAATATATAAGTGTTATTCGCAGGCACAGTGTACTATATGCTTAAAAATGAGCATATTTCATTTCTAAAATCGGCTGCGAAAATTAAATGTTAGTTAAACAAACCAGAGAAGGGAAACTAATACTGTACTAAATGAAAAATACCGATGTTGCCTTTAATTAATTTGCATTCCTAAGTTCTCCTTTATTCTTCCCAATCCCAAACTTTATTTGTGTGTAAGAAGTAAATATGTGATAAAGTAAGCCTGACGGAAAGTGCTTCCATGGCTTACTTCATCATGTAACTAATGCTCGTTAATTGTCATAGATCTCGTTGATCAAGCCGGCCATGCGGACTCCGGCTTTCAGTAAACGCATCTCCACAGTATCCCAGTTTTTGTAAGCATATTCGTAGCTAAGTTCTTTGTCTTCGGGCATGTCATATACCTGGGGTAACAAATCTTGTGATTCATACGCCCAATCCAGAACAGAAGAGCTTTGCCATTCTTTGATCTGCGTATCAGTTGGATGATTGATGAAATCAGTAAGTTCGGTAAAGCTCAGTTGCTTGTCGTTTATCATCTCGCTGTCCCACACGCGGTGGAGATTGGAGTTGTTCCAAAACCATTGAAGTCTCACATCGTTACCTCCGCGGTCGGTTCCGTTACCCACATGAAGCGGCTGGTGCAAATCGCCTACTAAATGAACCAGTACCTTTAAATTCTCGGCTTCCTGTTTTGGAGTAAGTCCGCCTTCTTTCAATTCAAAAACCACTTTATCGATGGCCCAAATGATATCTCCGTCTTCATTCTTTTCGGCTGTCTCATAGGTTTCGCCTGCGGGTATGGTTACATAGTGCCAGGGGGCCATATAATCATAAGCGCCGTCAGAGCGAACTTCATCCATCCAGGTACTTACTTGTGCCAAAGACTCATTCCCTAAAACCCGCTTCACTTCATTCGCCGCTTTTTCGGTGAGGTAATGTTCGGCTATGTCTCCCGTAGTGCGGTGTCCAATTTGTCCCCAGCGTACATTTTCAGAGGCAGTTGATGTAAACCCAAAAATAAAGATCGATAAAAAAGTAATGAGCTTGGTCATGGTAAGATATTTTGGTTGAAATAAGGGTTAAAGATAAGGGGAGGTATGTTAGGATACAGTAAATAAATCAGGATCATTTTAACTCACTAAGAAGATCTTGAATGTCCAAACCGCGGGTAAACATTTCAATGCTCCCATCGTCAGTTCGCGGCCACTCGCTTTCGGGGCGGTCGCGATATAATTCAACCCCATTTTCATCGGGATCATCCAAATAGATGGCTTCGGAAACGCCATGATCAGAAGCTCCGGAAATCGGATATTCGGCAGCTATGAGCCGCTGAAGAATTGCTGCAAGGTCTTTTCGGGTGGGATAAAGGATAGCGGTGTGGAACAAACCGGCACTTCGTTTTGGAGCAGGAGGTGCGCCTTTACTTTGCCATGTGTTTAATCCAATATGGTGGTGATATCCACCCGCAGAAATAAAAGCAGCCTGATCTCCATAAGTGGTGACCAATTCAAATCCCAGTAATTCGCAGTAAAAACTGAGGGAGCGTTGAAGATCAGAAACTTTCAGGTGAACGTGGCCAATGCGTGTTTGGCCCGGTATTTTATATTCTTTTGTCATGTCCTTGAATTTAAAGATCAATGAAGACCAAAATATAAACGACCGGTTGCATTGACAAAGATTTATGTTTAAACAGTTAAAATGAAAAATGAATAGCTCAGATCCGGAATGTTTTGATCAGTTTTACATTCCGTTTTCTTTGATACCAATCATTCCCGACAAGCTCCAATTCCCGGACGGTATCAGTTCCAAAGGAAGTTTCTTTTATCTCTTTTAAAGCCCCGGTAAAAAGTTGAGGTTTTGAGAGCGTTTCACGAAATCGAAAAACGGTTATATGAGCAGTTTTCAATGCGTAGCGTTTATCAATGGTGTGGTAGAGGGATGAATTTTTGAACCCGTGCCTGATATGCTCACGAAACGTATTCAAAGCATCTTCTTCCGGGTATCCGCAGATCATGATCGCAGAAGGGGAAGCCGAAATACCTTTGATTTCTATCTTAAAGGGAGCACATTTTCCAACAGCAGATCGAATAACGGATAGATATTCCTCAATATTGATTTGATCAAGTTCAAATCCGGGTTGACATGAAATGATGGAAAGAACGGTTATATGCATATCTGAGACGGGGTAATAATATTGATCGGGAGCATAGGGTCTCAATTTCTGTAAGACATCAGTGATCTTTTTCCTGATCTTTAATGAAGGCCGAATTAATAAGGTGAGCCCATACCGGTCATCGTTTGGGTCGTTAATTTTTGTATCAGGTTCAAATTCATCCGACTCAAATTTTTCTACAGACCTAAACCACAATCGGTTGTAATGATCGTTCAACTTCATGTTTCATTAATCCAAAAATAATGGAGGATGTTTTTGGTGATGCTCCGTAACTTTCTGATAAGCCCTGGCGACAGCAAGTAAAGCTGCTTCATTGAAAAGATCTGCCACAAAAGTGATGCTCGCTGGATTTCCATCATCGGTAAAACCATTGGGAAGAACCACACTTGGGTGTCCGGTAAGATTTGTTACCAGCAAATTTCCCCCGACAAAAGAAGGAGAGAGGTACACATCTACTTCCTGCATCACCGAATCCATCTTCTGGATCAGCTCATAACGGGCACGATTGGCATTGATATATTCCGTGGCAGGAATGAAATGTGCGGCGCGAAAGGTATTCGGCCACGCACTTGGCGATTGCCACTCCATCAGATCATCCTGGTCGGTAAGAGTTAGCTGATCGAACGCAGCAGCTCCCTCCGCAGTCAGGATCAATCGTAAAGGTCCTGCATTAAAATCCGGAAGCTCGATGGGGATCAATTCAATACCCAACTCTCTCATTGTCTCAAGAACTAAGCTGTCCTGTTCTTTATTCCGGTAATCCTGTTCAAATGCGGATTCCAGATAACCGACCTTAAGGGTGGTAATATCAAGGTCTGACTTATAGTTGAAGGGTAAATTCACAATCGTCTGGTCTTTGCCATCACCACCATAAATGGCATTAAATACAATAGCGGCATCTTCTACGCTCCGGGTGATAGGTCCGATCTTATCCATGCTCCAGCTCAGAGCCATAGCTCCCGTTCGGCTTACCCGCCCGTAGGTAGGTCTAAGTCCGGTAGTGCCGTTTCGGGTGGAAGGTGAGACGATAGAACCCAGGGTTTCCGTGCCAATGGCGAAGGGGAAAAGTCCGGCTGCTGTTCCGGCTGATGAGCCTGCGGAAGAACCGCTTGATCCTTGCTCAATATTCCAGGGATTATTCGTTCTCCCTCCAAACCAGATATCTCCATAAGCGAGTGCGCCTAAAGTAGTCTTGGCGATCAAAACAGCTCCGGATTCATCCAGTTTTTGGATCACTGTTGCGGTTTCGGCGATTTCCTGATCTTTATACGGAGCCGCTCCCCAGGTAGTTTTATAGCCTTCAACAGCTAACAGATCTTTAGCGCCATAGGGAATTCCATGCAGCGGCCCGCGATAGATGCCATTCTCAAGTTCAACATCCATTTGTTCAGCTTGCTCAAGGGCTCGTTCCCTGGTAACGGTGATGATCGCCTCCAGTTTCTCATCATGTTTTTCAATTCTGTCTAAAAAGAATTCAGTGAGTTCAACGGATGAGATCTTTTGATCCTTAATAAGTGAGGCCAACTCACCGATAGTGTAAAATGCTAATTCATGCCTGTTTTTCGGAAGCTCAACATTTACCGGCAGGTTCCAGACCTGAGCATCTTGTTGGAAATTAAAGCGTTTGCCGACAGGGATAGGATTGAAGTTAAGAGCAGGAGGGGTTGAATTTTTGAGCTGCAGATCCCGGATAGCCTGTAAACGGTTTCGGGTGTTTTCAAGTGACGAGACCATGGTGTCCCGCTCGGTTTCTGTAAACTCTAACCCAATAACAGAGGCTGCATTCTGGATCATCTCCGATGTAATGGGAGCATCTTTATCCTGAATGAGCGTGAATGCAAAAATAAATCCGAGGGTAATACCTCCGGTAAAGAGCATGATTTTATTGAGCTTTTTCATGAAGTCCTTCCAAAATAACTTAATTACAGAATTAGTTTATCAAGAGTGGATTATTAACAGAAACAGACAGTAAGTCAATGTATTAAATGAAATTATTTGTTAGAGAGTGATGGTATATACGTTTAAGGCAGTAAAGTTTACATAAAACGGCTGTGTGCGCCTTTGACATCTTGACGGACAAAAGAGAATAAAATTTCAGTTCCATAGTTATTCTTGATTTCCTTTTCGGCACTCAACTGCTTAATCAGTGTTTGAATTATGGTCAAGCCCATGCTGGCTTGCTTGGTTCCCAATACATTCTTTGGCATGCCAATGCCATCATCCCTTATGGAAACATGAAGCTCATTGTTATGTTCTTTAAAACTGACCCAAATTGTGCCTTTTTCTTTCTTTCCCACAAAAGCATGCTCGATGGCGTTAGAAATAGCCTCGTTTAAAATTAAAGCACAAGGTACCGCCTGGTTCACATTAAGCACGATATCGTCGCAATCTACGTGGATATTGATCTTATCACTGTGATCCTGCGTTTTTTTAATGGATGAAACCAGGTCTTCTATATATTCGCGAAACTCAAGGTGACTGAGCGATTTAGAACGATATAATTTTTCATGAATCAGTGCCATGGATTTTATTCGGGAGATACTGTTCCCGAGAATTTTGTTCAAATATTCGTTATCAGAACTAAATTGTTGGACTTGCAGTAATCCGGAAATAACAGCGAGGTTATTTTTAACCCGATGATGAATCTCCTGCAACAGTACATTTTTTTCTTCTAAGGCATCTTTAAGATCATCCTCATATTTTTTGCGGGTTGAAATATCGCGCGTGTTAGCCTGAATTTCTATGAGAGGGTTATTATCAGCATTTATAGAAGCGTGGCTCACAGTTTCTACCCATATGTATTCTCCCGATTTGGTTCTTTTTCGGAAGGTTGTAGTTACCGTCGTTGTATCAGCAGGATTGTGATACAGTACCTTATGTGCTTCATTAACTCGTTTTCTATCATCCGGATGCATAAAATCAAATGCGTTTCTGCCCATGAGTTCATCAGGAGTATAACCCATTAACTCTTGGCAAGATGGTGTAACATATAAATAGGTGCCATTGAGGGAATGCCGGGAAATCAAATCAGTAGAATTTTCCATCACCAATCGGAGGACATCTTTCTCATCTTTAAGTGCTTTTTGGATTTCGACGAGCTGGGTTACATCATTTTGAATACCAATAAAATGAGAAACTTCACCTTCAGAATCTTTGACAGGGGCAATGGAAAGTTCATTCCAAAATGGAGTTCCGTCTTTCTTGTAATTTTGGATGATTGAGCGCCCTGTTTCACCGTTTTGAATAAGCTGGCGAATATGGCGGGCGGCATCCTGATCCCGATTATCTTGTTGCAAAAAACGGCAATTATTACCCAGTATTTCTTCTCGGGAATAACCGGTTAGTTTTGTAAACCCATCATTTGAAAAAATAATTGGGTTGTCCTTTTCCTGTGCGTCTGTAATAATAATACCAACATCCGTTGAGTTTATAGCTTTTTCAAGAATGTGAAGTATTTTATTCTGACGGGCAATTTTGAGGGAATTAGTTCTGCTGCGCATCTGATTTTCAATACGTATGTTGAGCATCTTCATAGGCATAGAAACTTCAATGATATCATCAACCTGTGTCCATGTCTCAGGATCATACTTCAGGGCTTTGCTGTTTTCGATTAAAAGCATAAGGGGTGAAAATACCGGCCGAGCTCGTCTCTTTATCTCCAGGAATTCCTTGCGGTATTTTTTGAATGAATGTAAATCAGTGATGCAAAGGTCATACTTTAGTTCGGCAGGTGAAGTGTCAGTTTCTTCAATTACCGCATAATGAGCGGGTATATTTTTCTTAATGAGCCTTCGGTCAGAAGTTCTGGACACAGAAAGCAGTATGGCAGGTTTACTACCGATTGCTTTTTCATCTCTGAAAATATATTCGAGCATTTATTTTAATAGGATAAAGTTTGGATTGTAGCCACCTTAATTGGCTTGAGGAATACCACTTAAAACCTCTCCGAACCCGAATAGTTTTTCACCTGCCTGAATTCCTATACCTGTGATATGAAATCGCCGGATGGATTTTCCAAAATCACTTAGTTTCTTTTTTAAAACCCCGATGGCTTTCTGCAGCTCTTCATTTATTTCAAGATATAGGAGAAAGATGATGTTATCGGGCAGGTAACTGGCTGCTTTCTTTAAAAATTGTACACACAAGTTGGTTTTTCTAACCCCGCCGAGGCTGATAACGGTTGATTTTCCCTTTGCTGGGCCGCCTTGAATCAGGTACGATTGTTTGGTAATAAGGCCTCCGTCTAACACCTCATTCAATCCCGGAATACTTATTAAATTTTTTTGATCTTCATTCATAAGGATGTAGTATTTAATTAGGGCTCAATAACTTAACAGATAAAGAAGCTAAATTTAGACCCTATTTTTTCTGCCTTAACATACCAAATTTGGTCTATAGTCTAAATCACGAAAACACCTAATATATAAGTAGATGTTTTTACCTGCTTATATAGTTGAGAAGACCTTGAATAGGTCGAGAGCGTATATTTATGAGTAGATAAATTTGGTGGATATTTTCTTATGCGTATGTAATAATAAATTCAATGTTTGCAATTGAAGTTCTTGTTCCCACTATTGAAAACTTAGGACTTGATCAAAACGATATGGATTGCATGTGAAGCAGATCGAAGAATTATAATTCTTCATTTGAATTATCCCATAATGTGTTTACTTTTAGGCCGAATTAATGATGGTCTCGGGCAGACGTAAAGTCGCCCGGAGTTAAAAGGGAATTTCGTGAGATACGAGAGCTGTTCCCGCAACTGTAATCCGAATCCGCCGGTTGGTGGATCACTTGCAGCCTCACCTTTGCCACTGTTTCGAATTATGAGACGGGAAGGCGCTGCCAACGGAAAGCCAGGAGACCTGCCATCATTTAACCGTTGCACCTCTTTCGGGTAAAAGGATGTGCAGATTAACAATTATGCTTTTTGTTCCCAAACCTTACAGGAATTTCATAGGCGAAAAATTAGCCTGAAATCACTGTATCTGATTGGGACTGATAAGTTTTACCCGCCTAATTACATTCAAAAAATTTAAAATAAAGCTACATGAACTATCTACCTGCCATATTAATAATAATGCTATCCCTGGCGGTTTCGGAAACCGGTTTTGCCCAGGTTGCTGATACCCTTGATCTTGGAGAAGTTGTTGTTACCGCTTCTAAGACCCCAACTACTGAGCGTGAAACCACAAAATCTGTAACGATTATTGACAGTGAGGAAATTGAACGCTATTCAGGTTCTTCCCTTTCAGAACTGTTGAACGAACAAAATGGGGTATTGATTAACGGAGCGGTTTCAAGTCCCGGCAAAGATAAGTCGGTATATCTAAGAGGAGCCGCTACCCAATATACACTTGTTCTTATAGATGGATTTCCGGTTACGGATCCATCAGGGGAGGGAGGAGCTTTTGATCTTCGGTTACTGCCCCTTGAAAATGTAGAGCGCATTGAGATCGTGAAAGGAAGTATGAGTACACTCTATGGCTCCGATGCCATTGCCGGAGTGATCAATGTAATCACAAAGAAACCCAAGGATGGTCGCTTCAACCTGAACGGTAAAGCGGCTTATGGTTCCTACAATACTAATGATTTGTCTTTAGGGGCAAATGGCAGTGCCGGGATCGTTGGTTATTCCGTAAATCTGTCGCGCGAATTCACGGAAGGGATCACTGAAGCTGATCCGGATGGAAGCTCAGGTTTTAACAAAGACGGATTTGAACGTTTTGCATTGACTTCGCAAGTATCGGTTTTTCCTGTTGAGCAGTTGAGCATTACTCCATTTATAAATTATTCCCGATATGACGGAGATTATGATGATGGAGCATTTACGGATGGAGCCAATACCTATGAAGCCGATCTGTTAAATACCGGAGCCCGGCTGCAGTACAAAACCGGTGATCTCGAAATTCATGAAGCGGCTACATTCACAAATACCGAGCGTAAATTTACGGACAGCTTTGGAGTGTTCAATCCTAAAGCAAGTCTCTTTAATTCCGATCTGTACGCTACCTATAATAAATTTCCGAAAGTCCGCTTTTTGGCCGGGTTCAATATCCAAAACCTGAATTTTGAGTTGGATAATATTAACGAAGGGTCAAGTATTCTCAGTCCTTATGTAACTACATATCTGGAATCCGGATTTGGGTTGAATGGAGAACTGGGACTTCGATACAACAATCACTCGGAGTATGGGGGGAACTGGACCTTTAATATCGCTCCTGTTTATAACATCAACGGGCAGGTTAAACTTTTGGCTTCCTTAAGTTCAGGATTTAAGGCTCCAACGTTGAACGAACTTTTTGGCCCCTTTGGTGCGAATACTGACCTCAAGCCGCAAAAGAGCCTGACCTTTGATACCGGAATAGAATTCCGTTCTGCTGATTCAAGACTGAGTGCAGGCGTAATCTATTTCAGGCGGGATATCGAAGATCTGATCTCTTATGATGGAAGTCTGGGCTACATCAACATTAATGAGCAGAATGATTCAGGACTGGAAGTATCAGCCGAGTATCAGTTCCCAACAACACAGGTTAAACTGTTCTATAATTATCTGGATGGCGCCATTACTCAGGATGGTGAGGAAACGGATAATTTGATCCGCCGCCCCGATCATCAGGTTGGAAGTTCAATAAATCAGCGATTCGGTGAAAATCTGCAAGCCGGGTTAAGCGGAAAGTTTGTAGGGCAAAGAAATGATCTGTTCTTTAATTCCCAGACGTTCACTAATGATGAAGTAGAGTTAGGCAGCTATGTCCTTTTGGACGCCCGGATCCGGTACAACTTTCTCAATGAGAAGCTGACAATATTTGCTTCTGTAAATAATATTTTGAATTCAGAATATACAGAAGTTTATGGCTTCAATACTCGGGGGACATACTTTAAAGGCGGGCTGAAGTTTTCATATTGATCCTTTGGGAAACGTCAAATAATGAAAGTATTTAACGTGAATTCGAGATAAAGAATGCTTCAAAAAGAATTATAAAATAGCTATGAGATCCATCTGACGGATACCCGTCTGATGGATAGATTAGACCCCAGAAGTTGTTAAAGTAGAGAAGAACAAGGTTGGGTACTTAAATCAAACAAACGGTCAGACGGCTTAGAGCCGGCAGACCGGGAAATAGATTTAACAACCACGAACTCGATCTGATGGAAACCCCATCTGATCGATGGTGCAGGCCCCGGGTGTTGGATTAGGATAAGGAAAAGAGGCAGGTGCTCAAATCAAACAAACGGTCAGATGGACTTGGAGTCATCAGACTGTAACTCTAAGGCTTTAACAAGGATAATTATATCAAACTCACGTTAATTAATAATATATGCTGTTCGTTATATTTTACTATACTTAGTTAAATATCAATACAAAAAAATACTTTTAATAAGAGTAATTATTAATAGATAATGCTCTTTTTAAAATTTATACTGTTTTAGTAGTGTGGATAACTTTAGTCTTTTAGACAGCAGTTTTATACGTCAAAAAGCTTCTTATTTAAAATAAGGGGCTTTTTTTTTGATCTGTAGTTTTGAATCAATTTATTATACAATATTATATTCAATAATAATTATAATTTTTATATACTTTATAAAATCTCAAAATTATAATGTGGATAAGTATTCAATTTTGTGGAAAAGTAATCGATTTTTTTCTTGCTGTGTGTTGCTCTCTCGTCTATATTAGTTCGTACTTCTTAAGGAGATAACCTATCGGGAATTGTTTGAATTGTATCTCATCTACGAAGGTAAAATAGTAATATTAAGCTAACGAAGTACGCCAATGAAATTTACTCGCTTCTACACCAAGACGGACTGGAAAACCCCATTTGAAAATATAGAATTTGCAACAAGAACCTCAGAGATAAAAAATCCTGACGGCTCCCAGGTATTCCATATGGAAAATGTGGTAGTACCCGAAAGCTGGAGTCAGGTTTCCACTGATGTTATTGCCCAAAAATATTTCCGTAAAGCCGGAGTGCCTGCAAAGCTGAAAAAGGTCAAAGAAAAAGGAGTTCCAAAATGGTTACAGCGTTCGGAAGCGGATGAAAAAGCGCTTAAGGATGTTCCCGAAGAGGAGCGCTTTACACACGAGATCGACAGTAAACAAGTTTTTCATCGATTGGCGGGTTGTTGGACTTATTGGGGGTGGAAGCATGACTATTTTGACAGCGAGGAAGATGCAAAGGTTTTCTATGATGAGTTAGCATTTATGCTGGCCAATCAAATGGCCGCACCCAACAGTCCACAGTGGTTCAATACCGGACTTCATTGGGCATATGGAATTAATGGTCCTGCTCAGGGGCATTATTATGTAGATGGAAAAACCGGCGAGCTCAAACGATCTGAAGACGCTTATACCCATCCTCAGCCACACGCCTGCTTTATTCAGAGTGTAGATGATGATCTTGTGAACGAAGGCGGGATTATGGACCTATGGGTTCGTGAGGCGCGTCTCTTTAAATACGGATCAGGAACAGGAAGTAACTTTTCTCAAATTCGCGGAGCGGAAGAACCGTTAAGCGGCGGCGGAAGAAGTTCAGGTTTAATGAGTTTCCTTAAGATCGGTGACCGCGCGGCCGGTGCTATTAAATCAGGTGGAACTACACGTCGTGCCGCCAAGATGGTAACACTTGACCTGGATCACCCTGATATTGAAGAGTACATCAACTGGAAAGTTCGTGAAGAACAGAAAGTGGCGGCTCTCGTTGCCGGTTCCAAAAGTGTTCAAAAGCATTTGAAGAACATCATCAAGCTTTGCCATACTCCGGTAGAAATTGAAGGCCGTACCTTTAACGGAGCCATGAGCCGCGATCCCTTGAAAAACAAAGCGCTTGCTGATGAGATCCGCAAAGCGAAACGAAATCAGGTTCCACTAAACTATATAGAACGTGTGATCCAGCTTGCCGCTCAGGGATTTACTGATCTTGAATTTGATACTTACGACACCGACTGGAATTCCGAAGCTTATTCAACGGTAAGCGGACAAAATTCCAACAACTCCGTTCGCGTGCCCAACTCATTCATGAAAGCCGTGAAGGAAGATTCGGACTGGCATCTATATGGCCGCGTTGAATTGGAAGATGCCGAGGAAGAAGGTCGTGATCCAAAACCAATGAAAACCCTGAAAGCCCGTGAGCTTTGGGATGACATTGCATATGCTGCCTGGTCATGCGCCGATCCCGGAACGCAGTATCATGACACCATCAACGAATGGCACACCTGCCCCGAAGATGGCCCGATCAAAGCAAGTAACCCTTGTTCAGAATACATGTTCCTCGATAACACTGCCTGTAACCTTGCTTCCCTGAACCTGATGAAGTATTTCAAAGGGGATGGCGAATACAAGGAATTTGATATGGAGTCGCTGGAATACGCCTCCCGCATGTGGACCGTGGTTCTCGAGATCGCTGTATTAATGGCTCAGTTCCCATCCAAAGAAATTGCAGAGCTTTCATATGAATTCCGTACGCTTGGTCTCGGTTATGCCAATATCGGTGCTGCGCTGATGGTACAGGGACTTCCTTACGACAGTGAGGAGGGGGCTGCCGTTGCAGGAGCTGTAACAGCAACCATGCACATGACCTCTTATGCCGCTTCCGCTGAAATGGCGAAGGAATTAGGGCCATTCAATGGCTACGAGCGTAATAAAGAGCATATGCTCAAAGTGATACGCAATCACCGAAGGGCAGCCTACAACGCTGATCCTGAGGAATATGAAGGGTTAACGGTGAAGCCAATGGGAATCGATGCTTCTATCTGTCCTGATTATTTGGTGAAAGCGGCCAAAAAAGCTTCTGATAAAGCATTGAAACTTGGCGAAAAACATGGATATCGAAATGCACAGGTTACCGTACTTGCCCCAACCGGAACCATTGGTTTGGTAATGGATTGTGATACGACCGGTATTGAGCCTGATTTTGCGCTGGTGAAATTCAAGAAGCTGGCCGGAGGCGGATACTTTAAGATCATTAACCAAGCCGTGCCAAAAGCGCTGGAAAATCTTGGATATTCCAGGAAAGAATCTCAGGAGATCATCGACTACGCAAAAGGTTCCGGTTCTTTGGAAGGATGTCCGCACATTAACGCAAAAAGCCTGATGGAGAAAGGATTCACCAAAGAAAAACTGGATGCCATCAACGAGGCGCTTCCCGGAAGCTTTGACATCAAGTTCGCTTTCAATCAGTGGACGCTCGGTGAAGATTTCTGCAAAAATGTTCTTGAGATCTCTGATGAGCAGCTCAATGATATGAACTTCAACATGCTGCGCCACTTAGGGTTCAGCAACGAACAGATTCAGGAAGCCAACGATTATGTTTGTGGTACGATGACCGTTGAAGGTGCTCCGCATCTGAAAGAAGAAGATTATGCGGTATTTGATTGTGCGAACCGTTGCGGAAAGATCGGAACCCGATTCATTTCTGCAAAAGGCCACATTCGTATGATGGCAGCAGCACAGCCTTTCCTTTCCGGCGCGATCTCGAAAACTATCAACCTTCCAAACGAAGCCACCATCGAAGACATGAAAGATGCGTACATGGATTCATGGGAGATGATGCTGAAAGCGAATGCACTGTATCGTGATGGTTCGAAATTGAGTCAGCCTCTCAATAGTATGGCTGATATACTTGAAGAGATCGATGAGGAAGAGGATTCACCTGTTGATGCTGAAACTACGATGGCACAAGATAAAGTGCTTGAAGTGGCCGAGCGTATCATTCACAAATATGTGGCACGCCGGCAGCGGCTGCCATTCCGTCGCGAAGGTTACACGCAGAAAGTGAAGATCGGCGGACAAAGTGTATATCTCAGAACAGGAGAATACGAAAACGGTCAGCTTGGTGAGATCTTTATAGATATGCATCGCGAAGGCGCTGCTTTCCGAAGCTTGCTGAACTGCTTTGCGATCTCCATTTCTCTTGGATTGCAACATGGTGTACCTCTGGAAGAATTTGTGGATGCCTTTGTATTTACCAAGTTCGAGCCAAGCGGTATGGTAAACGGAAACCCACACGTGAAGATGAGTACATCGGTTATTGATTACATCTTCCGTGAGTTGGCGGTTACCTACCTTGGCAGAGAAGACCTGGCCCACGTGCCGGCTGAGGAGATCGAGTCTCGCAATTTACGGCCAACGGCAGATGCAAATCCCGAAGTGGACAGTGCTGAGTTTGACACCGATGCCCGAAGTACAACTGCACGTACCCCGGAGCCCAATCCTGAACCGGCACCATTAATGGCAGATACATCACAGACTGCAGCTGAATCCCGGACTGCACAAGAGTCGGTCGTGAAAGCATCCGACAGTTACGAAAGTGACTACGACAAAGCCAGGCAAATGGGCTATACCGGCGAAGCCTGCCCCGAATGCGGCAGCATGACCATGGTGAGAAACGGTACCTGCATGAAGTGCATCACCTGTGGATCTACTACCGGTTGTAGTTAATTGTTATTGGTGAATTCGTTAATGGGGAAAGCAGTTACCATTAACGAATAACCAATACACCAATAACGAATTTACACGGAAAACAGAATAAACCCTGATTGGTAAGTAACCGGTCGGGGTTTTTTAATTAAGCACCTTTCTTGCAGGCAAATTTATGTCATTAACTTTACCTTGGTATTGAACTTTAATTTCATTCCTTCACATCATGGCAAACTTTCCCAATCCATTCTTTCGATGGAGACCGCATCCCTGGCACGGACTCGAAGTTGGTCCGGATCAACCCAAAAAAGTAAATGCTTTTATCGAGCTCACTCCCTTTGATACCATCAAATATGAGGTGGATAAAAAGACGGGTTACATGCGGGTAGATCGGCCACAGCGTAGTTCTTCTTTGCCTCCCTCACTGTATGGATTTATTCCAAGAACCTATTGCGGAGATAGAGTCGGCGAACTTTCGAAGCAGGATGTGGAAGGGGATGCAGATCCGCTGGATATTTGTGTATTAAGTGAGCGCCCCATCGACCGAAATGAAGTGATTCTGAGCGCGAGAGTAATCGGCGGTTTACATATGGTTGATCATGGAGAGGCGGATGACAAGATTATTTCGGTGTTGGACAATGATACGTATTACAAAGACATCGAAAGCGTAAATGATCTGCCACCCGTATTATTAGAGCGGCTTCGGCATTATTTCAGTACGTATAAACTCATTCCGGGAAAAGACATGAATGATGTGTATGTAGAAGGTATTTTTGATGAGCAACACGCCTACAAAGTTATCGAGGCATCAATTCGGGATTATGAAACAATGTTCGGAGAATGAGAAATGAGCATTGAAGTTTTAATTGGGTAAGCGGATGACGAAAGGGAAGGAGAATGTCAGGGTACAGAAGTTTATTGTGGCTGTTGCCGTTATTCTTTTTGTCATCAAAATGGTTGCGTGGTATTATACCAGTTCGATTGCGGTATTGACAGACGGATTGGAAAGTATCGTGAATGTGATCTCTGGTTTCATTGGATTATATAGTCTGATCCTTTCAGCAAAACCCAAGGACTCCAATCATCCTTATGGTCATGGAAAAGTTGAATTTATATCTGCGGGAATTGAGGGAACGCTGATCACTGTTGCCGGGCTCTTTATCGTAGCTGAGGCTGTTCAGAGTTTTATTGATCCCGTACCATTACAAAAGCTTGATCTTGGGATCTTTCTTATCGCGATATCTGCAGTGATCAATTATGGTTTTGGCTGGTGGGCCTGGCAAACAGGAAAGAAGAATGAGTCACCGGCGTTGGAGGCGAGTGGAAAACACCTCCAAACAGATACCTATACCACTATTGGGATCATAGCAGGATTGATCCTTATTCGTATTACGGAAATGCTATGGCTTGACGGTGCAGTCGCGATCATTTTTGCATTGATCATCTTGAAAACAGGAATAGGTATTCTCAGAAAGGCTGTTGCAGGGATCATGGATGAGTCTGATGATGATCTGTTGCAGGAGATGATCGAATATCTTCAGGAAAACAGAGACCCTAAGTGGATAGACCTTCATAATCTGCGGATCATCAAATATGGGCGGATTCTCCATGTAGATTGCCACCTTACGTTACCCTGGTATTTAACCGTGAAAGAAGCCCATACCGAATTGAATCGTATCGAGGTACTGATCACACAAAAATTCGGAGATCGCATCGAGATCTTTATTCACACCGATTACTGCATGGAATTCTCGTGCCGCTTATGTCAGGTTCAGGATTGTGAAGTTCGGCGGCATCCTTTCGAGGAAGCCATCACCTGGACGGTCGAAAATGTGGCTTCAGATGGGAAGCATCGGTTAGATTAACCGTAGAGAGAAACCTCTACAGGTATTCCTTCAGATCAAGTCCGAGCTCTTCCCCGTATTTCCGGAAGAGCTGAACTTTATAATCGGGCACCAGTTCTGCCTTATCGGCAATGATCTCCTTGGCCAGACGATTAGGAATAATGAATGATTTTGCATGAGTTCCAAGTTCCTCTGCGATCTTATCCTGAAGGGGACTGAACACCCGGTTTTTGATGTCATTTACACGATTAGACTCCTTACGCATGGCAAGATACTCATCCCGGCTCATGGTCATGCTGGCTTTTTCGGATTTTGAAAGCCCTTGCTCTTCCGCTTCATTTCGTGCTGTTATAAGCACTTTTTGTAGCTTTTTCTGGAAAGCATCATTTTTTAGTCTCCCGAAAATACCTTTTGTATTCTGCCATTTATCGATCTTTTGTGGGTCGGTGGCCAGAGATTCCACCAGTTTTTTATTGACCAGTTGATAGACGGGTTTGTCGTATTTTTTAGCTGCCGAATCAAAGAATTCCATAAGTTCACGATAGATGTACCACTCAAAGACCGACATGTTATTTTTGTCCTTTTCCTTGATAAGGTTATTGTGATCCTCATCGCTGTAATCCAGCTGATCGAAAATCGCATTTTCTTCAATAATCCATCCTAAAACCCCCTTTTTTTCCGCGCGTCTGTTCAGTTCTTTTTTGAAATCAAGCAGGTAAAGAACATCATCGGCGGCGTAGTGTTTTTGATCTTCTGAAAGCGGCCGCTTATACCAATTACTCTGCTGAGAACTGCTGTTTACTTCCACATCTAATACCTCTTTTATCAAAGTAGTGAGGGAAGCCGGCTGAAAATTAAGAAGGCTGGTGGCTGCATCCAGGTCATACAAGTTCCTGGGGAAGCATCCCAGGGAATGGAAAAGCCGGAGATCTTCTCCGAAAGCGAAAACAACTTTTTTGATCTTTTGATCTTCAATGGGAGGGAAGATCGTTTTTATATCCAAATTTCCACTTAGCGGATCGACCAAATAACAATCTTCACCATCATAAATTTGCATCAGGCACATGTCGAAGCCATAGCGGTACCGATTCCGGTCAAATTCCAGATCCATGGCAAATTCGCTTTTTTGTGATAGGGTTGAAGCCAGCTGCTGAAGATCATTTTCTTCAGTTATTGTTTTAATAGTCATGGAGTGAATTGGGTCTAAAATTATACCCTAAGGTATTAAGATATGTATTGATTTGTAGCAATTATTCAGCGATGCTTTTTATAAACGTTCGGTTCCATAAGCCTGGTAAGTGAGTGCAGGTCTTCCTCCGGGATCGGTGAATTGTACTTTGCAATAATATCACTTAGCTGATTTTCTGTCCTGATTCCCAATACTGCTGATGCTACCGCCGGATGTTGATGCACAAACTGAACGGAAGCAGCGATTGGATTCCCTGTTTCCTTTACGGCTTCCTGCATCTTTTTCACTTCTTCAGCAGAATATCCAAGATAGTCCGCTGCAGGTTTATCGATCAGCATTCCCTTAGCCAATGTTCCCCGGGTGATGACGCTTATGTTATGTTCATCAAGGAGGTCTAATGCTTCTTCTTCCGGGCGGCGATCCAGTAAACTATACTGCATCATAACGCTGTCGATGTTGGAACGCTGTACATATTCACGTATCACATTGGGCCGAATGGAAGAAATTCCATATGCCCTGATCTTGCCTTTATGTTTGAGCTGCTCAAATGCCTCGATGATATCATCAATGGGATCTTCGATGGTGCCGCCGTGCAGTTGATACAGATCAATATGATCGGTTTGGAGGCGCCGAAGGCTTTCATTCACTTCAGTAAGGATCAGCTCTTTGGTAGGATTCCAGTTCCACCCGGAGCCGTCTTCATTCCATTGATTCCCAACTTTGGTGGCTATGATCACATCATCCCTGACCGGGCCAAGGGCTTTCCCGATCATTTCTTCATTGAGTCCCTTATCATAGAGGTCAGCGGTATCAAAGAAGTTAATGCCGGTATCAACGGCTTTTCGGAGCAGGGAAGAGATCGCATCCTCACCCTTCTCAATTTCGAGCGACATACACCCAAAACTGATTTCACTTACTTTGAGATCTGAATTTCCTATTCTATTGTATTTCATGCTATAAATCCTGTTTTATTGGACTTCTTACTACAAGAAAAAAATATTCTTCATTCACTACTGCTTTAATACAGATTATTTTTGGTAAGAATTGACTCCACTTTTCTATTAACTAAAATGACAGTGTAACTTTCAAAAAAATTGAAAAATAGTCTCTAAGCTTTAGTTGTAAGATTGACCACAAAATTTGATATCTTTAGAACATAATTATGTAAGATGTTTTGCTGTTGATCACCTATCATTAGCATCCACAAAATCTAAGCCTTGCTTAAAAAAGTCCCCAAAACAAAAATTTTTAAAATATCAGCCCGACTTCTGCTGATCATATTTGCTATGCACGTACTGAGTGTGCACAGTCTGGCAGAGTCGTTGGTATATTGTTTTGAAAATAACGGGGACGTTAATGTTGAGACAACCGCAGCGTTAGGTATTCTTTTTAGCAGTGAAGCTGAGGCTCATGAGAATGATGATCATGACCATGAAGAAGAAGCGGTCTTCCATCAGGACAATGATGACCACCGGGATGTTCCTATTTCACTACTCTGTGCCAAGGAAGACAAATTAAATCGCTTTGACCAGCAAAAAACAGTCGCTGATCTCAAACGAGCTGTTTTCCAAAACAGTGAAATCACACCAGCCTCCCGTTCCCTTCAGCAAACTATTTTCTTACCCCCCGTTATAGAAAACGCTATCACCACCAATCTACAGACTGTAGTACTTCTGAATTAGGCCATACAGCCCCTCCTATACCTAATTCATATTGAGAATGCCCTTCATACTTCACAGGATCATAGTATCCAGTGCGCATTTCTCATCAATCTACAACAGCTAAAAGGCTGAATACTACATGTCAAAATTTATCAAAACGATGCTGCTCATCGGTACGCTTGTGCTTGCGGCCGGTTGTGCCAGCGAAGAAACTCTTATTGAACCACCATCAAAAAGCGCATTGGGAGAGAGAGCATTTAAGCAGTCTCCCGCTCTTAATTTAAATCAAACCAGGCCTGTTGATTATGAACCGGTAAGCACCGGAGACACCCTTCGCTACACCGAAGCCTTATCTCTGGCTCTTGCACGAAGCCCGCAGCTGGAAGGTTTTGCCTGGCAGGTGCGTATTCAGGAAGCCCGGCGCATCCAGGCTTCGCGGCTGCCCAATCCGGTCATAGCTGCCGACGTGGAAAATATCGGCGGAACCGGTCCCTTTACAGGGCTGGGCTCCCGCGAAACTTCTGTGCGGCTAAGCCAGGAAGTACTGCTTGGGGCCGACCGGCTAAAATTTAAGCAGGTTGCGGGGCTTGAAAAGCAACTCGCCGGATGGGATTACGAGTCTGCCCGGCTGGACGTTTTGACCGGCGTAACACAGGCCTATATTACCGTGCTGGAAGCGCAGCAGCAGGTTCAGCTCCAGGAAGAACTGGTGGGCATTTCCCAGGAATTATATCAAACGGTACAGTCTCAGGTGCAGGCGGGCAAGGTGTCGCCGCTGGCTGAAACCCGGGCGCGGGTGCAGCTCTCCAATACGCAAATAGACCTGCGCCGGGCCCGGCAGAATTTGAGTGCTCAGCAGGGCAACCTTGCGGCGTTCTGGGGAGAAGACCAACCCCGGTTCACGGCTGTGGCCGGCAGCCTCGATATGGAAGAAACCCTGCCGGAACTGGCGGAATTATCCGCATACATAGACCGTAACCCGGATGTGGCCCGGTGGATGACTGAGATTGCCCATCGTGAATCTATTGTAGGCCTTGAAAAAGCCCGGCAGATTCCCAATCCAAGTATTGGAGGGGGGTATCTTCGTTTCAATGACATAGATGCTGAAGCCCTTTCTGTGGGTATTTCCATCCCGCTGCCGGTCTTTAATCTGAACCGGGGCAATATCAAGGCAGCCCGGTATCAGGTCCGTCAGGCCGAAATTGACCAGGTGGCTGCCCAGGTGGAAGCCAACCGGGCCCTGCAAAGTGCCTACCGCTCTGTGGAAGCCGCCCGCCAGGAAGTCATCCTGTCAGAAGCCGAAGTATTGCCCGGCGCTGAAACAGCGCTTGAGGCCGCCCAAACCGGGTACCGGCAGGGCAAATTTGATTATCTGGAAGTGCTGGATGCCCAGCGTACGCTCTTTTCCAGCCGCACCCGGTACATCCAGGCCCTGGCCGAATACAGCCGTGCGGTTGCCGAGGTCGAACGGCTCATCGGCACCCCCTTGTCAGAAATTACATCCAACTAATTACGTAAAAGCACTATCTATCATGAAACGATTTATAATATTATTAACGATTACAGGACTGTTTTCGGCCGGTGGTTTGCTGTCCGGCTGCAGTTCCGACACTCAAACCGAAACCACTGCAGAGACACACGCCAACCCACAGGAAGAACAGCACAATGAAGAAGCAGGCCAACACACTGAGGAAGCCGGTACCCAACCCGAAGAAGGTGGTGAGCCCGCCGAAGAAGTTCACCTGAGTGATGAGCAGCGCCAAAGCCTTGGAATCAAGGTCGAAACACTGGCATCCGGCAGCGCAACTTCAACCATAACCCGGCCTGCCAGTATCACTTATGATCTGGATCGCATCGCAAAGGTCGGCCCTCGCATTGAGGCTAAAGTTGTGCGGGTATTGAAAGATCTGGGCGATCGTGTGCAACAGGGCGAGCCCCTTGCCCTGATGAGCAGCGTAGAGCTGGGCAAGGCCAAGGCCGATTACATCCGGCTCAAAGCTCGCCGGAAAGCGGAAGACGCCCGGTATAAAAGAGAACAATCGCTTTACGATCAGGAAATATCCAGCCAGGCGGAGCTTTTGGAAGCCGAGGCTAATTTTCAGGAAGCCCAGGCAGAATTGAACGCGGCGGCCGAAGCATTACGGTTGTACGGCATGTCTCAAAAGGATGTGGAAAATATCGAAGCCGGCAGCGACCAGCCGCTATCCTATTTCTATGTAACCAGTCCATCGGAAGGGGTTGTGCAGGAACGAAATATATCTCCGGGACAATCCGTAGCGCCAAATGAAACCCCCTTACATGTAGCTAACCTTTCCCGTGTATGGGTGATGATTGATGCTTATGAACAGGACATCCCTTACATCGAGAAAGGCCAAAAAGTTGATGTCATGGTCCGTGGTATAGACGGGCAAACCTTTGAGGGCACAACGAACTGGATTTCCTATGCCCTGGAACAGGAGACCCGCACGATGCCGGTTCGGGCCATGGTAGAAAATAACAGTGGATTACTAAAAGCAGGGATGTTTGGAACCGCCCGTATTTTCACCGGCAAGGAACGAAATACAGCTATGATTCCCGTTGATGCCATTCAAACTATTGAAGGGGCAGACATGGTGTTTGTACCCGGCGATGAGGCCGGAAGTTTCCGCCCGGTAGCCGTGATGCTTGGGGACGAAAACGAAGGACTGGTTGAAATTGCCTCCGGCCTTGAACCCGGCGATGAAGCTGTCATAGCGGGAGCCTTTGATTTAAAATCAGCCCTGACGGCCAAAACCCGAAGTGCTTCGCACGGTCATTAAAATATACTGTCGCAAGCATCTCGCTTGTGACGGAAGGTCGCTTGCGCTGTTATGTGCCAGCGGAGCACAAATTGCTAAAGAATTTTAAAAAAACTGACTTATGCTTGAACAAATAATTGATCGCGTTCTTAAAAACCGGCTTACCATTTTTTTGATGGTGGTTGCCGTAGCCGGGTACGGCTATTTTTCCTTCCGGGATGTACCCATTGATTCTTTTCCGGATGTATCTCCCACACTCGTACAGGTGTTCACCTCCAGCCCGGGCCTTTCACCGGTGGATGTGGAAACGCAGATAAGCTATCCTGTCGAGATATCCATGTATGGAATTCCAAATCTGGACAGGGTGCAAAGTACTTCCATTTTTGGGCTGTCTCGGGTAAATATTTACTTTGAAGACGGTACCGACATCTATTTTGCCCGCCGCCTGGTCATGGAGCGCCTGTCACAAGCCCGGCAGGAAATTCCCCCCGGACTTGGCGAACCCCAACTCGGCCCTATCACCACCGGCCTTGGAACGGTGTTGATGTATGAGGTCAAGAATAAAGAAGGCTACGACCACTCCCTGATGGACATTCGTACCGCCCAGGACTGGATCGTAAAGCCCCAGCTCCAAACCGTTCCGGGCGTTACCGGTGTGCTGTCTATTGGTGGCGACGTACGGCAGTTTCAAGTCAATGTGGATATGAATGCACTGGTATCAAGAGGATTATCGCTGGACAATCTCGAACAAGCCCTCAATAACAACAACCGAACCGTAGGGGCCTCCTTTCTGGAACGCGGCGGCGAAGAGTACCTGGTTCGCGGCTACGGCTGGATACGTCCCCACGATCAGGGCATCGAAGATATCCGGAATATTATCGTGGCCAATCAGGACGGGACCCCGGTCTATGTGAAAGACCTGGCGGAGGTGCAGTTTGGCCCTGAAATAAAAAGAGGAACGCTGATTGCCAACCAGGAAGAATCGGTGGGCGGCTTCGTGCTAAAGCTTATCGGTACCAATACACAGGACCTGCTGGCCAAAATTGACCAAAAGGTTGATGCTATCAACAATGCCCTGCCCGAGGGGATGGTGATGGAAACCTTCTACTCGCAGGGACAGCTCGTGGATAAAGCCGTGGGCACGGTCACCGGTGCCCTATACGTTGGAGCCATTCTGGTGTTAGTGGTTCTGTACTTTTTTATGGGTGATATCCGATCCACGTTAATCATTATTTCAACAGTCCCTATCGCTTTTCTGATCGCCTTCATTGGAATGAAATGGCTGGGTATATCGGCCAACCTGATGAGCCTTGGAGGATTGGCGATCAGCATCGGGATGATTGGAGACAGCGCTACCGTGATTGTGGAAAACACTTACCGCCTGCTTGAAGAACGTAAAGAGGGAAATATTTCCCTTACACGTATCGTCAGCGAAGCGGCAAGGGAGGTAATCCGGCCCGTATTTTTTGCCACCAGCATCATTATCATTGTATTTCTCCCGCTCTTCTCGCTGGAAGGCGTGGAAGGTAAAATGTTCAAGCCTTTGGCTTTCACGATTACCTTTGCCCTGGCAGGAGCCATCTTCCTGGCCCTGACCTACATTCCGGTCATCTCCAGTTTTATTCTCCCGGATAAAGGCATGGATAAGGAACCCTGGCTGGTACGGAAACTGAAGGATGTCAGCAAACCGTTTATTGAGAAAACGGCCCGGTATCCTAAAATGGTCTTTGCAACAGCGGTGGTGTTGTTTGCAGCGAGCATGGCCCTGTTCCCCTTTCTCGGCACCGAATTTGTACCTACACTTCGGGAGGGTACCTTTGCCGTTCGCTCGGTTTTACCTCCGGGCGCTAACCTCCCCACAACTACAGATTACGCCCGGCGCATACAGGAATCCATGGAAAGTTTCCCTGAAGTAGAGAGCATCCACAGCCGTGTGGGACGGGCCGAGGTAGGGGGGGACCCTGAACCGGTCAATGTGGTCTTCAATGTCGTGAACCTCAAACCATTAGACCGGTGGGAATGGGGCCGCGATTACGAAGAACTGCAGACAGCTATGGCTGAAAAGCTGACGGAAGACCTTCCCGGTGTATCTTCCAACTTCTCTCAGCCAATACAACTTCGTACGGATGAATTGCTCAGCGGTGTCCGGGCCCAGGTGGTAGCCAGCCTCTATGGTGACGACCTGGATGTTCTGGCTGGTAAAGCCGAAGAGATCAAAGAGATCGTGGAGACGGTTTCCGGAGCAGTGGACGTCCGCGCCCAGCAGCAGGGCGGTAAGCCGCAAATATTGGTGCGCCCCGACCGCGAGCAATTAGCCCGCCTGGGAATCAGCATCAATGACTTTTTAAATACCGTGGAGACCGGAGTGGGCGGTTCGGTGGCCGGACAGGTGTTTGAAGGCATACGAAGGTTTGACGTTTTCGTCAGGCTGCAGGAAGACCAGCGCAGCCAGATTAATCAGGTGCGGGAGCTGCCCATTCGCACAGCAAAGGGTG
The DNA here is from genome assembly GCA_022450045.1 of Gracilimonas sp. Classification (GTDB taxonomy): domain Bacteria; phylum Bacteroidota; class Rhodothermia; order Balneolales; family Balneolaceae; genus Gracilimonas. Next base: position 27,602 of record JAKURD010000032.1, read on the forward strand.
CGTTGGTTCCGCTATCACAAATCGCCGATGTCGAGGTCTTTACCGGTCCTAAACAGATATCCCGGAACAAAGCGAGCCGCCGAACCTATGTGCAGCTTAACGTGCGCGGCCGGGACATGGGCAGCGTGGTTAACGAGATACAGCAGAAGGTAGCAGAGCAGGTAAACCTGCCGGCCGGTTACTTTGTAGAGTATGGCGGGCAGTTTGAGAACCAGCAGCGGGCTATGGCTCGGCTGTATGTGGTGGTTCCCATTACACTGGGGCTCATCTTCTTCATGCTGTTTTCCACCTTTAGCAGCTGGAAATACGCTGTACTTATTTTCCTGAATATTCCCTTTGCCACCATCGGGGGGATTGTGGCGTTATGGATCTCCGGCCTTTACTTATCGGTTCCGGCAGCCGTGGGCTTTATTGCCATCTTTGGTATCGCGGTACTCAATGGTGTGGTGCTGGTTTCATACATTAATCAACTGCGGGAAGAAGGACTTGAAACCCACAAAGCGGTTGTTAAAGCCGCCTTGTTACGGCTACGCCCTGTACTCATGACGGCCTTAACCACCGGTCTCGGACTGATTCCGTTGCTACTGGCAAACGATATCGGCTCGAATGTGCAACGTCCTCTGGCAGCCGTGGTAGTTGGTGGTCTGGTAACATCGACTCTGCTTACACTGGTGGTATTACCCACTATCTACAAGTGGTTCGCTGAACCAGTAGAACACGTTGAACTGTAATTATAAATAGATACAAACCTTCAAGGTATTTGAAACCTTGGAGGTTTCATTAAAACCAACTTACTATGAAAGAGATTAAAGCATTTATTCGTACCAACATGATTGATTACGTCATTGATGGCCTTGAAGCCTTACCAGAACCACCCGGCATTACCTTGTCGGATGTACGGGGATGGGGACATATTAAATATAAATATGAAGCTGAGCTCAGTAACCTTATAAAATTGGAGACTGTTGTATCGGATGAGCGTGGTGTTGATTTTAGTTTTGTGATCTTCGTAAAAGGTAATAAGGTTAATTCCTTTGA
>JAKURD010000033.1 GCA_022450045.1 Gracilimonas sp.
CCCAATCGTATTTATGCCGCTAAAAAACTCCAGTTTTCGTTTCCTTGGGGGTGGGGTGGGTGGCGATTCCCGATCTTTGTCGCTTTCGAAACCGGAGGTGGAGTCTTCATTTTGTCCAAAGGCCAGCTCGATAGCATTTTCGTCATCTTCCACGGGCAGGCCCATAGTGTAGATGGAGCTGGTCGCATCAAAAGATCCGGTAACGCGGGTATCTTCAGAGATGTCAAAGATAAGGGGATTGGTAGTAGAAGCCGTGATACCGATACCCTCCCAGCCGGAAAATATCCATCCTTCGGTCGGAGTGGCCCGCACCCTCACGCTCGTGCCCTCTTCGAAGGTACTGTCACTTGGAGATATCGTTCCCCCTTCTGTTGGGTTGGAAGTAGCGCTAAACGAATGCATAGTCGGATCATTTTTGAACAGCGAACATGAGGCGGTGATCAGCCCCACAAGGATCAATTGGACAACATGTTTATATGATTTCATAGCATCTGCTCTATTTAATTAAACTTATTTTTTGAATCTGATGGAAATTCCCAGCTTTGAAGCGGATAAAATACATACCGCTCGAGAGTCGAGAAGCATCGAAATTGACGGTATAGATCCCGGCCTGTTGCTGATTGTTCACTAGCGTTAGTACCTTCCTGCCGATCACATCAAACACTTCCATCTGTACATTTGTTTTATTGGAAAGCTGGTACTTGATGGTGGTACTCGGGTTGAACGGATTCGGATAGTTCTGGAACAAGGCATTTTGAACGACTCGGTCTTCGCCAGCTAATTTCTTGAGATATAATTTATCGTATGCTTTAGGCAGATACTCGGCCTGTCCGGCGCTCAAATCATAATAAACGACATCTTTCCCATCATGAACTTCAAGGCGCCAGTAATTATGGGCATTTTCCCCAAGTGAGACTTTGATGGGATAATGTTGTGACATGAGCAGAAGCTCGGCATTTTGCCTGTCAATAAGTTTTAAGCCATCAGTAGTCCGTATATCTAAAACAGCATTAGGTGCCGTGGGTGGAAGCAAAAATGAATTTCTCTTGTCCGAATTTAGTTCATCGTCTGCAATAAAAAGCGTTTGACTAGACCGCTGATGTTCAAAAGAGATAGTAACAAGTTCCTCTTTCTGTTTTGAATGTTGATCATCCGGATTCGATGCTGTAGTTAACGAAATATAATCATCTAATCGAAGGTCTATTTTTCCCTCTTCATTGGCAAATATCCAATACCCTTGACCAGGCTTAAGCTCCGTAGCATCTGCATAAGCATTCTCCTTGTACTCAAATATAGAAGTACTGCCCAAGATACCGGCAGAATCTACAATTGATGATGTGGAAATGGTATCTGCAATCCCCCCAATTAAATTCCAACCCTTCTGCAAGGTTACTGGAGTCTGGGTGAGGCCTTCTCCTTTAAACTGCAAGCTGTCTGCACTACCGCCCTTAATCCAATAAGCCTTATTACCACCTTTAAGTACGCTGCTCGCTTTATAGGTACCGGAAAAGCCGTACACTTGAACATCAGATGGCACAGTCAGCTCAAAGCTATCAATTACCGGAGCACTTATGAGCTTCCATTCAGAATTGATCTTTTCATATGTATTTACATGGCCAACGACATTTGAAAGCGGACTTTCATTACCCGAACTGTCAACCGCAGATACTGTATAAAAAAGGGTGGAAGCGTCAAAATTTGAATCCACATAGGTTAAGTTTCCTACCTCCACGCTATCAAGCACTCCGAGATTAGATGGGTCAGGGCCGCGATAAACTTTATAAAGCAGCAGATCTTTATCTTCGGGCGCTTTCCAGGTCAGTGAAGAAAGTTCATCACTCAACTCAAATGTCAGGTTGATAGGCTTTTTGGGTGGCAGTAGAACTTCGCTACCCGGATTGTATGGAAAGTCCGGTGTAGCTGAGGTATTTACGATTCCATGGGGGGTATCTTCCGCTTCAATGTAATACTCAATGCCGAGGCTGGTGACTTCTGTACTCGGGATTTCATATTGGTAGCTTGATCCACCTGAGGAAGTCATTTGTTGTTTTTTATAAGTAATGTCTCCTGCTACCCGATAAAAGATATTTACCGCTCCCACACCTGATGTGTTATCTGTGACATCTGCCTTAACAAGTAGCGGACTTCCTGCTTTAATACTGGTGGGGGGGGTATGCGTAATCTGGGGCGGCGCATTACTGCCGACCGCATAATTAAACGCTTTACTCTGAGGATCCGTACTTGGTATGGTAACCGTAGAAGTCAAATCCCTAATTCTGATATAGAACTCCATTCCGGGTTCTTTTACGTCAGCTGCAGGTATGGCGCCTGTATAGTTTGTAGTGTTTTCTGCAATTTTCGATTTAAACTGCCATCTGTTGGCTTTTGGTGAGTCCGATCCTTTACTCATGGCAACCTTCTGATACGGATCCGTTGAACCTGACTTACGATAAAAGATTTCAGCGCTGGAGATGTTAGTGCTCTTGAAAAATTTTATTTCAGCTTCAATAGATAGATTCTGATTCAAGGGCTGAGACTGATTGCGTTTTGTAAGGGAGTTGTTGCTAAGATTAAGTATCGATTTTGAAGAAGGATCGTAGCTTGCGGTTTTTGTAACTTTGCTGCCACTGCCTCCTGTAACCTCTATGCTAACCTGGCGACTACCGGATGTGGCATCCGTCCCGTCGAATAAAGTCGGTGAAATACATGATAAAATATAGGAGTTAGAAACCTGATTGGTGATGGCATCTGCCACTGTAGTACTGAAATCAGCCTGTATATCAAATACTTTGCCATTCGAAGGGTCTGTAAGCTTTTGGAATATTGTCGTAAGACCTGAAGTTGTTGAAGCGTAAAGTGTTACATCATTCAGGGTAAGCGCATCAATTGCCTGTTGTTCGGTTACACTACTACCCTGATTGGGCGTCTCATCTGTAGCAATAATGAATATTTTCTGTGATCCCGGCCGGAATGAAAAATTTGCAACAGACTCTTTAATTGAAAGATAACCGGGCTCGTTCGATCCATTAGTGGTGTTCTTGCTTAATACGCTGTTTTTAAAATAATTAGCATCGGTAGTTAGTGTCCCATTATCTTCAAATATCGGCCCGCCAGATGTAATGCCTAATGAACCGGTGCCCGATTGGCCATACCGGGTCAAACCAAGGGCAAAATCAACTCCTCTGCTCTCCAGCTCCTGAACAAAAGCAATAATATTGTCAATTACGTCCTGCTGCTCAAAACCCATACTGCCACTGTTATCAACAATAAAAACAATATCTGCCAATCTTGAACCGCCTGTTGAAGGGGGTGTAAGTTTACAGGTCCTCATATCGACTGCTGAGCCGTCTTCCTTTACCTTGAAATTTGATAACTTTAAGACAGGGCTCGGAGGTACATTCGACTCGGCAATATCCAGAGTTGCATAAAACCGCGGAAAGTCCGGGAGCGGCAGATTAGTCAGCCGGTAATCCATACTGCTAAGGGTAACTGTAAGATTGCCCGAACTGCCAGAGCCGACAAAACTACTGGTAAAAAGCCCCCGGCCGTAAGTGGCAGCAGCAACCTGGTTATCGGAGCTTCTGGTCTGCAACATATCTACCCGAACGTTGGCTAACCCTGAAGTAGAAGAGGTCCAGTTTGGGCTGGTGGATGAAAAGTTAGAAGTTGACCAGACTCCTAATTCTGTGGCCAAAATAACTTCATCGGCGTTACCCGGGTTCATCAGCGACCATCGCACCGGCATATCGGGAAGATCTCCCTCTTTGGAAATCCAGCTTTGTCCGCTATCAGATGAATACCAAACCGAGATTACTCCATAGTTAGAGAAGGTAACAATTATCTCTTTTTCATTGGAGCCAAGCTCTATTGAAGAAACCCACCCGGCAGGAAAATTAGATCCTGTTATTTCGGTAGCAGCCGGACTATTCCCGTCTGCATTTGTTACCCGAAATACCTTGCCACCTGTTGTGCCCACAAAAATGGTTGAAGAGCTGGTCGTATAAGGCGAAACTTTAATGTTGGAAGCTTTCCCGCCAAGGCTTGATATGGTGATAAAGTCGATAGTCTCCGAGCCTATAGAACCGGAAATATTTTTTATTCGCTGGACCGTAGTTTCTGTCCGGCTGGAATACAAAATATCCAGATTGTTATCATAATCAGCCGGATTGATAAAAAGGCCCGTAGCATCATCATTCTGTATTCGTTGAAATGACACGCCCTCGTTTGTGGATTTATACCAAGAGTTATAAACATAAGAGGTCAGCTGGTATTTCGGATTCGTCTGGTCTATAAATGTATAGGCTCCGTCACCGCCCGTAGCTTCCGAGGTGGTATTAAGTCCCGCATTGACAAAACGCTGGGTGCCGTTATCCTGTGAGCCGGCCAGGTACTGGTTCTTACCCGCCGTGGGATGCATCGCAGCTGAATAAAATTGGGTGACGTTATAATTATTATTTCGGGAAACGATAGTGCTGCTGCCCGAAGCTGTGATGTCATTGCTGTAATAAACCCCCCCGTCGGTACCAAAAATAACCTCTTTTGTTGATTCCGGTTTGAATGCGATTTGGTGCTGATCGGCATGTACCAGGGAAATATTAAGCGTATTGAGATTAGGATTATTTGACCACTTGGAAAGCTGTGTCCAGGTGGCACCCTTGTCGGAACTGGTAAACAAATCGATGGCCCCGGCATAGATCTTATCTTTATTGTTAGGATCTACTGCCAATATCAAGTCGTACCAGGCCTGTCCCCGGCTGAAATCGGTTGCGGGAATACCATTATCAGCATCCTCCGGTTCGGTGGCGGCGGTCCAGCCGCTGCCTTTATCAGCAGTGTAAGTGATTTCCTCAACTTTTCCTTCGCTTTCCACGATTGCATAAACGTAATTTGCATCCGAAGGTGCCGTTGCCAGTTCTACCCGGTCTCCGTTGGGAGTCTGCTTTGCGACGGTCCACGAGCCTGATATTCCGGAATCTGAGTACAGTATGGTTCCTCCCCCATCACCGAATGAGTTATCAGTGCTGCCTATCCAAATACGATTGTCTGCCCCCAGCTCAATATCTCCTGGAGAGTACGGATTACCGTTTACCGATGGCAAAACCTGGGTAAACGAGCTGCCACCATTCGTGGATCGATATAAACCCTGATCGCCATTAAATTGCCCCTGATAATGTTTTCTGCTGACTGCGGCATAGAGTACACTTTGTCCTGATTCATTCCGCATAATAATATCATTTACATAATGGAAATTAGCCGTGGCGCTGAGCTGGGCCCAGGAGGTTCCTCCATTCGTTGATTTCCATATTCCTTCGCCCCGGCTGGAGCCGGTACCCCATCCCTCTCCGGTCCCTGCATAAAATACTTGGGTATTATTAGGATCGTGAGTAAGCGACGAAATTGCGATGTTGTCCCAAAAATCGTTAACAGCTTTCCACCCGGAGGTGGAACTGGTAATGTCATTATTGTACCATAATCCGCCGGTAACACCTCCCGCCCATACTTTCTTTTTGGCCGTATCATTGGGATCCCACATCAGAGCACGAGTGCGTCCGCCTACATTATCGGGGCCTCGTTCTGCCCAGGGAGAAGAGCTTTCGCCCGGTACTTTAAACTTGCCGCTAGTTGCCGCTTTAACTCGATTGCGTACTTCGATAAGTCGTTCCGGCGTCGGTCGTTTCAAAGCAGGATCCATCGTCATCAAAAAGTTCTGCTGCCATGCACCCTGAGGAGTTATTTTTTCCCTACCGCTCTTGCCGGGAGCAAATTTATGCTGAGATAATTCCCGGTTTACATATTCCCGGTACTCCTGACGAAGATCCGCCTCAGCATCATTAGAATTCTGAAAAAATAAAAAACCTCCCGAAATTACAACTGCACATAGAATTGCTAAATATGTTGCCTTATTCATGGATGTACCTCTATTAGTTATTCCCCGTTATATTGATAAAATCTTTAGCTATTACCCGAAAAATTATTGATAATGCCTTGTCTCTTTCTGCCTTATGCTATCTATACGTAGCACATGTATAAAGTCGCTCATCCTGTATCTAATATTCATTGTGTATGGGGGATTTATGTTGTTATCCCTTTCTGTATTTATACCCGATTTTTCCGACCCTTCTCTCGGTTCTTCTCTCGGTTCATATCGATAGATAAATATATGAAGAGTATCTGCTTCTGTACTTTTCTTTCCTATTTCGAAAGATCGGTCGTTAATTTTGACAGAATCAAACTTTATATTCCCCTCTTTCTTTTGATGCATAACAATTTCAAAAGTTGTTCCGGGGTTCCCTTTTGGACCGGGAGTCCACATATAATACGATGCATCTATTAATTCAAGAGGTGCCTTACTACATCCTCCCGCTATTCCTATTATTATTCCTAAAATAATCCAACTTTTTTTTATACCCATCATCCTTTTCATCCCTTTTATACCCATCATCATTAAGGACTGACTATAGTACTTTAAAATATAACAACTTCAAAAATTATCAGCAACCATATGATCTTAGCCCTCTACTTTAAACTTGTATGGCGACTAATTTTGACTAATAAACTCAGCTGATATTATTTTAAAATTTACTAACGTAATCTAATCAAACTGAAATCGGCAGCTAAGACGACACATGTCCCACTTAATGCTCGGGCTAGGTAGCTCCTACTCTTCACTCAATTACAGGAATTTTCCATACATTAGTTCGACGGCATATCCCATATACTATTGGAGAAATTGAAAAGATGAGAAAAAAAAGGGGGTAAAAGCGTTAGAAGCTAATAATTGGTTAAGTTGATCTCAATCCATAGCTGAGCCATGTCGCGATCAATGAATTCTGAAGACACACATCATTACAAGCAAAACTCAATCATTTCTTTGTCTGACACAATTCGACCAATACTCCGTGATTATCTTTAGGATGCACAAAAGCAACCAGTTTATTGTCGGCACCATCTTTAGGTTTTTCGTTTAGAACGGTGAATCCTTCGTTTCGTAAGCGGTCTAACTCAGCATGTATATCATCAACTTCAAAGGCAACATGATGAAGTCCTTCACCTTTTTTCGATACATACCTGGCAATTACAGAGTCAGGGGCTGTAGGCCCTAACAATTCCACTTTCGACTCTCCCGTTTCGAAGAATACTGTTTCCACTTTTTCACTGTCAACTACCTCAGTTTTAGTCGGGGAAGCATTTAAAATCTTTGAATAGGTTTTAGTGGCAGCTTTTATGTCTTTAACGGCAATGCCAATATGGTCGATGTACATAAGATTTTTTTTATTTAACAATTAATTCGATAAATGACTTCATGATTCGTTTTTACAGAGTAACAAAGGTATAAATAATTCCCAAAAAACAGGTCTAAAATAGATATTGTTTTGGGTAACTCATTGGCGCAATTGTAGAGTTGGCTTCCTGTCAAGAAGGTAAATTCTTTTTCATGTCTATTGTCTGAAACCAATTTGGCGATTAACGGTAAGTATTAGATTGAATACCTTTTGAGTTGTTTTCCATCTTAAGACGGTATTGGTTATTATGGCCACAATTCTCCGGTTTATATAAACAGTTTACTGATACTTATGAAACATCACCAATTAAAGTCAGATCAAAAATATCCTTATTGGCTTAAGACAACACTTATCTTATTAGGACTGAGCCTTCTTGTCGTTGCCTTGATCAATGGGAAATTTATACTGGTGCCGTTAGCATTTTCGGCTTTTTTTGCCATGCTTCTGAACCCCTTGGTCAAAGTTTTTGAGAAAATGAAAATGGGGAGGGTGGTCAGTATTATCCTAACGTTGCTGGTCATTGTAATTATTTTTGCGGGTGTTTTATCACTGATATCGGCACAATTTATACAGTTTTCTGAACGCATACCTGAAGTAACCGAAAAGCTTAAATCAGTTTCTAATAATGCAATTGTGTTTTTGGAAGAAACGGCAGGGATTTCACAAGAAGAACAAAGCCAATATTTACAGCAAGGCATTAATAACCTCATTGACAAAAGCGGAGCTTTCACAAGCTCATTGGTTAGTGCAACCACAAATGCTTTCACGGTAATGACACTCATGCCTATCTTTATCTTCTTCATGCTGTACTACCAGGAAATGTTCAGGACATTCTTTCAAAAACTATTTGTGGTAAAAGGAATGGATTCAAAAGTGGACAACCTGCTTGATCGGGTTCAGGAAGTAACCCAAAATTACCTGATTGGTATGTTAACGGTGATTGGGATTTTAGCAGTCCTCAACACTGCCGGCCTGTTAATTGTGGGATTGGATCACGCCTTATTCTTCGGAGTATTTGCTTCTTTGCTGGCTATAATCCCATACATCGGAATTATAATTGGTGCACTGCCGCCTCTTTTATTTGCTTTATTACTGGGTGATTCACTGCTTACTCCGGTTTTTGTGATCGCCGTATTTGCAACAGTACAGTTTTTAGAAGGAAATTTCATCACTCCTCGAATTGTCGGCTCTAAGGTATCCATTAATCCATTTATAGCAATGGTGGCCCTGATCATTGGAGGAGAGTTGTGGGGTATATCGGGAATGATTTTATTCGTACCGTTGATTGGTATCTTGAAGGTGGTATTTGATCAAATTCCCGAAATGAAACCTTATGGATACTTATTGGGGAACAGTAAAAACTATGACAGATAAAAAAAGTGTAAAAAAAGGTATTGGTGTTCTTTGTCTGCTGATATTGTTTGTTGCAGGCTGCAGCACTAATGATGACAGGAGCCGTGAACACTATTTTCTAAAAGGTTATGATGATCTTGGGTTTTATGATCGTGAGGGCAATCTGGTTTCTCCTTCAAATTTTATAAGTATTCATCAGGTAAGTGGAATTAGAAGTTACAAGATCAGGGATACAAGCCTTGTTTTGTTGCATAATCGTTCAAAAGAACCTTACTCCGGGTACATCCGAACTTTTCATAATGAGAGATACAATTTACAAGGTGAATTTGAAGACGGAAAAATGTTTCGTCTGCGTTACTGGCATCCCAATCGTATCTTAGGTATGGATATGAAGTACAGAGAAGAAGTTGGGTCGGTATGGAATTCATCAGGTAGTTTGGTGGCCTCTATAAATCCTTCAGAAACCTATTACTATTATCTGGGAAGTCAGGATATCAAAGAGATAGTCAGTGATTCCATGCACAGTTATTATGCTAAAAGTGGAGAGCTGGAACGGTTTACCTTACGCAGTGACACTTCAATTATAAATTATGACAGCAATGGAATATTAAGGTCTATACTTTCTTTACAGGAGGGGAAGGGATTGCATGGGCCGGTGAGGCAATATCATCCCAATGGACAGTTGAAGATGGAAGGAATGCATGAAAATGGAAGGCAAACAGGGGTATGGATTGAATATGATAGCCTTGGCAATGAAATAAAAAGAGAAGTATTTGAGCCTTAAATATCTTTTGGGAAAAACAGATCCCGAACGTGGGTGTAATTAGCAGCCATTCTTCCAACAGGATCATATTTCTCGTAATTAACCTTGTCGTTCTCCATATATACTTCATCCTTAATATGGTAGCAGACCAGCTCTCCTATAACCTGATTAAAGTCCCCAAGTTCCATGATTTGCTTCAGCTCGCATTCCATATTAATTACGGCCTCTTCAACCCGTGGCGCTTTTACGAGGCGGCTTTTGGCAGGGGTTAATCCCGATTTGTCAAATTCACTAACGTCTTTTGGAAAGATCAGGCTGGATTTATGCATGCGATCTGCCAGTGATGCCGAAACCATATTGATCACAAAATCTTCAGTTTCCTTGATGTTGGCAAGGGTGTCCTTATCTCCGTCCTTACCCACTTTCGCTCCTTGCCCAATGGAAATAATAAACATAACCGGGTCATGTGAAATGACCTGGAAATAACTGTAAGGAGCAAGATTGGGAATCCCACTTTTCCCGATAGATGAAACCCAGGCAATAGGACGCGGAACCACGGTGCCCTTCACTAATTTTGATACTTCTCGGTGTGGAAAGTCAGTTTTTTCTATGATCACAGAAGCCAATTTTAAGAATTAAAAGATCAATGCTAAAGGTAGCTAATTTTAGAAATCTTGCATAATAAAGGCGGTATTGGTTAATTAATGTAGTGAACAATTTCTTTGAGATAAGAATTATGACAAGACAAGAATTACATATAGAGAATAGCTTACAATTTTGAATAAAAGTACTAAACTGTAGTGGGGGCGAAACTCGATTGAGTAATATTGAAGAAAAATATAGAGTTTTGAATGGGGTGCTTTTAGAAAAGGAAATTCATGTTTCAAGTTTAGAAGAAGCAATAGAGTTAGCTAACCAATTTAAGAAAGAAAGATATTTTGATTGGTTTAGAGGGCAGGCAAAAAATTGGCCTTTATCGACATCTTTTGCAAGAAAATCAAAATTAAAGGGAAAAGAAGAGTTAGAGAAACTAAATCGCTTTGTAAACTGGGTTTCTTCTAATTCTGAAATCGAATATTTGGAGAAGAAAACAGATAAAATGATTGCAATAGCTCAACATTATGGTATTGCAACAAACTTTATTGATTTTACTTTAAACCCAGAAATAGCGGGTTTTTTTGCTTCGGATGCAAAATGGATAAGGAAAGGGACTAAGAGTTGTATTATTTGTTTAAATAGAAATAAGACTTATGAATTATTTTCAATCTTCAGCAAAAATCGAAAAATACATCCAGAACTTTTAGAATTTGAAGTTGATAATTTATGGCGACTAGAGGCGCAAGAAGGTAAGTTTCTATATTCACCTTTCAAAAACATCGAGGATTTTCTTTCGGTAACAAAAATATTGTTTCCTTTTGAGAAAGGAGGTAATCAGCATTTAAGGAATAAAGTTTATCCAAGTAGAAAAAGTATTCTTGAAATACTCTTGGATCAATACTTCAATAGCGAGGAGGTATATAGGTTCCATCAAACGGTTAAACAATTTGAGGATCTAAAGAAATACCACCTGGACGATGACTATTCTGAAGTCCGTGAGAAGCTAAAATCAGAACTCAATGTACATCCTAGTTGGAATGAGTCAAATATTAAGGAATGGAGAGAAATTAGGAAGGAAAAAATACCTAATTTTAGCAAGAAAATTACGGTTAATGTTAAATATAATTCAGATCTATCAATATTTAGAGATGAAATTTATGATCAAATCTTTCAAGGTTTATCAAATATTGAAGAAGTAAAGAGTAAGTTGATAAACTGGAATTTAGAAAGAGTTGGTGATAAAAGACTGTCTATCTCAACTAGATATATAAACAAAATATGGGATGGATTAAGACTAACTCCCTTTCATTTAAAAGAAATTTCATATGGGTTAAGCAACGCATTGGTTCTACAATTTATATCAAAAAAAGAGAAGTTAGATTTAAGATACTCTTTTCATAAACAATGGAAAAAGATATGTGAAGCATTATTTGGTGAATTAATTTATATAGAAATGACTTCTGGTGATGGAAGTCATACGCGTTGTTATATTGGTAAAGATAAAATAGTAGATGCTTTAAGAGATGCTTTAAGAGAAGATTTAAAACAGATTTTAAAAACAGAATTTGATGAGATCAACGGTGAACTTTTAGAAAACATTTTGCTAAAAATGAATGAGCCTAAATATATTTTTAACTTTCAAAAGTTAAACTCTGTATTTGTAACGGATGCTGTTCCAACTCAAATTATTCATTTTCCACTTGGGCAACCAGTATACTATAGTGCGGCAAAACTAGAGGTTTTCGGGATACCATAAATTATTGAAGTTCCTTTTTTCATTCGCTTCTTTTGAAAAACTTCCTTACTTCATCAGCACTTTTTGCATTCAAAACACGGTCCTTTCCATACTTTCCTTTCCGCGCAATGCGAACTCCAAAAGGAATATCATCAATGCCTTCAGTGGTATGGGCATCCGGGTTGATAGAAGTCATCATATCCACTTCACGGGCTTTGTTACCGAATCGCCAGTCTAAATCCAGCCGGCGCGGGTTAGCGTTAATCTCAATAGCGGTATTGTGTTCGGCCGCCAAAGTTACCAGCTCATTAAGGTCTAAATCACTACCGTTTCGCTTAAGCAGTAATCGGCCTGTTGGATGTCCTAAAATACGGGTGTATGGATTTTTGATCGCATTGCGCATTCGGTCCATCATTTGTTCGCGGGGCATATTCAACGATTGGTGTACACTGGCGATCACAAAATCAAAACCTTTCAGGATCTCATCTTCATAGTCAAGAGAACCATCTGCCAGAATATCAGATTCGATGCCCTTAAAGATCACAAAGTTTTTGCCATCTTTTTTAAACTCTTCATTCAGCCGATCAACCTCATCCCACTGCTGCCTGATCTCATCCACCGAAAGCCCCCCGGCGTAGGCGGCCGTTTTAGAGTGATCCGTAATCCCCAAATATTCATAGCCGCGTTCCATACAGGCTTCGGCCATTTCTTTGATGGAATATTTCCCATCACTCCAGGTGCTGTGGGCGTGAATCACTCCGCGAATATCCTCATCCTTAATAAGATCGAAATCTTGCTGCTCTTCATAAATTTCAAATTCCCCTCGATCTTCCCGTAATTCCGGAGGCACAAAATACAGTTCTAATTTTTTGTAGATATCAGTTTCACTGGAAAACTCTACTGGCTCATCAAAATTAGTATCGCCTTCCGAATTTAGTTTAAAGAGGCCGTATTCGTTCAAACTCATTCCACGATCGCGGGCACGCTGACGAAGTACGATGTTGTGTTCCTTGCTTCCGGTGAAATACATTAATGCAGCAGGGAATTCTTTTGGAGCTACAATTCGAAGATCTACCTGGCGACCTTCTTTAGTGCGAACGGAACTCTTGGTATCTCCACGTCCCAATACATCAGTAACCCGGTCGTGACTGACAAACACATCAAACAGATCTTCTATATATTTTTCTTCAGCTGCTATGAGAATATCGATATCGCCAATGGTTTCGAGTCCGCGGCGATAGGAGCCGGCGACTTCAATTTGCTGCACCCCCTCTAAATTCTTGAGGCTTTCAAAAATAACAGAGGCAATTTCCTGAGCCTGATCTAATCTGCAGCGCTCATCAAACTTCTCCATCCACTCAATAGATTTTTTGATCTTATCGGCAGATTTCTGCCCCAATCCCGAGAGGCCTGCTACCGAACCATCATTAATTTTCTCTTTTAATTCCTCAATGGTGCTGATGCCTAATTCCTTGTGAATTTTATAGGCATTTTTCGGGCCCAGTCCCGAAATATTCAGCCACTCGATCAGTCCTTCAGGTACTTTTTCCTTGAAGGTTTCCAACACAGGCATCTTGCCGGTTTCTTCCAGCGCATAGATATCTTCCGCAATCGATTTCCCAACTCCCTTTATGTCCGTGAGGTTTTTATTCTGAATGTACTCATCAATATTTTCCTGAAGCCCCTCGATGGTTTGGGCAGCCTTATCGAAGGCGATCACTTTAAACCGGTTCTCCCCGGCAAGTTGCATAAGTTGGGAAACTTCCCGAAGCAGTTCAGCTATTTGATCGTTGGTATAGGACATAGAAATTTTGAATTGGGAAATTATAAATGTTGAGTTCAGGTGTCAGTGCTTTTTCTAAAACCTAACACCTCGCACCTAAAACCTATCTAAAAGCATCTTCAATATGATTAAATTCCGGGGCTTCGTTATTTTTTTGAATGATCCCGACGATATCAAAACGCATGGGTGAGCCTTCCATTTTACGTTCATACATCCAGGCTTCAGCCGCTTTAAATACCTTCTTCACTTTATCTTCAGTCACGTATTCCATAGGGTGCCCAAATTTCGTGGATGATCGCATCTTCACTTCCACGAAAACGATAGCGGTGTCATCATAAGCAACGATATCAACTTCAGCGCGTTCAAAGAAATAATTTCGCTCCAAGATTCTCCAGCCTTTTGATTCCAGGTAAGCGCAGGCTAATTTCTCCCCTTCATTGCCAATTTCGCGATGCGATCTTTTAGTCATCCTCTTTCTTTGATCCGGTCAATGATTCTTTAACTTCTACCAGCTTAACTAACTGCTTTAAGAATTTTAGATTTTTCTTATTGATGTAAGGCAGCAAAGCTCCGGTGAACCGCTCAAACATCTCCAGAAATTCCATATAGTTTTCAATGCGGATTTTAAACTCCTTGCTTTCTTCATCATTCAGTCCCCCGGCTTCAAGGGTTTTTACACATTGTTCCAAATTTTCCCGGATGGGAGCTATTTCGCGCTGCTGACGTTCCCGAATAATGGTTGATACAATTTTCCAGACATCGGTTTCGGCGGAGTAATAATCTTTTCGGTCTCCGGGGAAGCTTTCTTTATAAATCAACTCCCAGTCCAGTAGCCTGCGAAGATTCATGTTGGCATTACCACGACTGATATCCAGCGTATCCATAATGGTGTCTGTGTCCAGCGGGTGAGATTCGGCGTAGAGTAACGCATGTATCTGAGACATGGTTTTATTAATGCCCCATGCGGATGCCATTTCACCCCAAAGTAGGACGAATTGGTCTAATGCTTCCTGATATGCCAGCGAGTGTTTCATAAGGATAGAATATCCAATATCCAATAATCAATATCCAATAATCATTGCCGAAAGCACTTGGATATTCATTATTCCGTGTTGTCTATTGAATATTCAAAAAAGGTTATCCGGCTGATTTAGTTTCTTTAGCCGGGGCATTTTTTGGAGCTTCAGCTTTAGTCTCCGTGCTTCCGTTATCAGAAGTCTCAGCAGGTGGAGTTGAGGCTGGTTTCCGTCCGCCATCTTTGTAATCCGTCACGTACCAGCCTTCGCCTTTATACACGACTCCGCTACCGCCGGAAATGATCCGCTTTACTTTCTGTCCAGTCGTTGGACAAGTTGTCAGGGCATCTTCACTCATTTTTTGTACGATCTCAAACGTGGTTCCGTCTTCTCTTTTATACTCGTAAGTTGGCATTTTGGGAAATGTTAAATTAGTTAATGATGAATGTTAAATGATTGATACAAATTTTATGCCATTTAAGAGTTTTTAAGACAAACTTGCTACCCCTTCTTTGAGCCGTTTTATCGCCTCTTCGAGATCGTTCATGGAAGCTGCGTAACTAAGGCGGATACCGTTAGGTTCGCCGAAGGCATCGCCGGGAACGAGCGCTAGGCCGAATTCATCTAATAGATAAAGGCAGAGATCGGTGGAAGAACCAATAGGACTGCCATCCGGTTTTTTGGTGCCGATGTAATGAGAAATGTCGGGGAATACATAGAATGCACCACCAGGGGTAAAGCAGCTTACTCCTTCGATAGAATTCAGGGCTTTTACCAAATAATTACGGCGTTTTTTGAACTGTTCGCGCATGGCTTTTACCTCATCAAGATTACCTTTATAAGCAGCTTCTCCTGCTTTCTGGGAAATGGATGAAGGAGCAGAGGTCTCCTGACTTTGGATCTTGGAAACAGCACTTACCACATCACTGTGAGCAGCAAGGTAGCCCAGCCGCCAGCCAGTCATGGCGAATCCTTTGGAAAATCCGTTGATCAAAACCACACGGTCTTTCAGATCCGGGGCTACATTCAAAATGCTGACATGTTCTCCTTTAAAAACGATGTACTCATAAATTTCATCAGAGATCACATATACACCAGGATGTTTTCTTAATACATCAGCTAAGCCTTCCAGTTCTTCAGCAGAATACTGAGCTCCGGTAGGGTTAGAAGGAGAACATAGGATCAGCGCCTTGGTCTTTTCTGTGATGGCTTCCTCCAGCTGATCCGGAGTAAGTTTAAAATTATTTTCAAAAGAAGTTCGAACCGTAACCGACCTCCCCTCCGCAAGCCGAACCATTTCAGGATAAGAAACCCAGTATGGGGCCGGGATAATGACTTCATCACCGGGATCAATCAAGGCCAAAATACTGAATCCAACCGATTGCTTGGCTCCATTGGAGCAGATGATCTGTGAAGGATCGTATTCTAACTTATTATCTCTTTTCAATTTTGCACAAATAGCTTCCCGCAGTTCAGGGGTTCCCGGATTCATGGTATAGCCGTGAAAACCATCTTCAATGGCTTTAATAGCGGCATCACAGATGTGTTTTGGAGTTTTAAAATCGGGCTCTCCGGCGCTTAGGGAAACGATCGATTTTCCCTGACGCTTTAATTCCTTTGCACGCCCGGTTACTTTTAGGGTGGCTGACGGTTGTAAATTTTGTGCTCGTTTTGAGATCATAATGACTAAAATAGAAGTGATAAAAGTGAGTATAAAAGCGAAAGAATTATAAAAGGCTTACACTATTTGTCTTTAAACTTTTCAGTTAAAGCTTTTGCTACAATATCAGGAACAAATGAACTAAGGTCACCATCCCAGTAAGCAACTTCTTTAACAATGGAAGCAGAGATAAAAGTGAATTCTTCATCAGGCATCAGGAAGATGGTATCAACCTCAGGAGCCAGCCGTTTGTTGGTGAGAGCCATCCTGAATTCATATTCAAAATCAGAAATTTGTCGTACACCGCGTACCAAGGTATCTGCGTTCATATCCTGGGCATGGTCAACCAGCAAACCGGTAAATTGATTCACTTCCACATTTTTTGCCCATGGCTTGTTTTTGATGCATTCCTTGATAAGTTCAACCCGCTCATCCCCAGAAAACACGGCATCCTTTTTATTGTTAACTGCAACGGTTACAATAACTGTTTCAAAAAGATTGGTAGCTCTTTCAAGTATATCGAGATGTCCATTGGTGATGGGGTCAAACGATCCGGGATAGAGGGCAATGGTTTTCATAGGTATGAGTTTATTCTGATTCTGAATCTACCGGATGCTTCTCAAAGATGCTAACAATGGTTCGTCCGTAAGCTTTTGAAAAAGTACAGTGTGGGTGATCGGTAAAATCTTTGTATTTGTCGTGTTCCAGCATAAGCCACCCCTCTTCAGTCAGCCAGTTTTCAGATAAGATCTGTTCGATCATTTCATCCATAAAAGGATAATCGTAGGGTGGGTCACAAAAAATAAAGTGATGGGGTGTTGCCATTCCATTCAGGAAGCGCTGCACATCAGAACAGACAATATGCATTTGACCATCGATGCCAAACTGACTCGCCGTTTTCTCAATTTGCTTTACATTATCAGGGTCTATCTCAACGGAAGTAACATGCTTTGCCCCTCGTGAAATGGCTTCGAAACCCAGGTTTCCTGATCCTGCAAAAAGATCAAGAATGATGGTCCCTTCCATAAAAACACGAGCTTCAATAAGATTGAAGATGCTTTCCTTGGTTCGATCTGTAGTGGGGCGTACTTCCAGTCCCTTGGGAATGTTGAATTGCCGCCCTTTTAATTTTCCTGTAATAATCCGCATGGCGGAATGATTAAATTTTAAGATTTAAATGTTAAATGAGGCTTGGTCTATAATTTAACATTTATTACTGAGCATTAAACATTACAAATCAAAAATCGAGGCTGAGCAGGATGGCTGGGAATGCGGCGGCAAGGTCGAATCCATAAGTCTTCTCCTCTGCTTTTACGCCGATGTTTTCCAGGGAACTTAATTTTGTAATCTCAGCTGAATCGTCCCAAAATCCCTGAAGTGCCTGTTCTACATCATGACACTGATGCCCAAAAAGATAGATGGTCTCATGAAGCCCTCGCAGCCAGCTTGAATTCTTGGCATGTTGCAGCCAGTGGTAAGGAAGGTCTTCGGGTTGATCGAAAGTGATATATGTGGCTGCTCTGAATTTTCCGAGTAAAAAAGATGTAATGGAAAGTACGTTTTCGTGGCAGCCTATCATCAAAAAGGAACCGCCGGGTTTTGCGAATGAAGACCATTTTTGGGCGATCTCAAAATCACTGTTGAAGTCGGTGGTTGCAACTTGAGTGGTCAACTCATCGAAGCCGGCCATGAGATTTCGCCGGCGGACGGACAGAAATTTATACTCATTGTTATGAAGCGTGTGCCAGGTGGGCTCCATATGTTCACGCTCAACGCCTTTCATAAGGATGGCGAGGTGATCTTCCCGTTCGTCGGCATTGTCGTACACCACTTTTGGGAAAACCGTCCAGCATTCATGAGCAGGATTAGTTAGGGCACGAACCGATTTGATGTTATGATCAGTACGGAATCGGTCGAAAGTAGAAAGGATGTGAGGAAAGTGATCTTCATGCTGTCGGGTAATGGCATTTATGACGTTAAAGTTGAAGTCGAAGGAGCCAATACGAAAAAGGTGCTTATCTTTTTCCGGGTCATTGATCGAATAGAAAAGTCGATCCGAGAAAAAACAAACACCTAAATTTGCAGAAGTGTCATCCATTAATTCCAGTTTGGTGCATTTCGCATCGTAGTACGTTCCAGACTACCAATGGAATCATCGCTGCCGGGATCTTCAAGTAAATAGATCTGAGGGCGCAGGGTATCATTTAAAGTATATTCAAACCTTGGGTAAGGCGGGCGGGGAGAATATACCAATGAATCCGGGTTGAATACATCAAATGTAGTGCCGAAAAGGCTGTCACCCATTGCGATCATCAAAGAATCTGTTTTGAGGAAGTTCACAAGACTATCTAACCCACCTTCAGTTGGAGGAAAGGTATTCTTACGGGTTTGGTATTGAATGAGAGCATCTTTAGCGTCAAGCAACCGCTGGCGCACTTTTTCAGTCATAGCTTCTCGCTCTTTAACTTCTTTGTAGGGTGTTACCAGCGAATCATAAAGCCAGTAAGAAAGCCCTAATATTACGATACCCAGTACTATTGTCAGAATTTTATTACGCGAATCAATATCCATGTGAAAAGCAAGTGTGTTAAGTAATTAAGTTTAATTCCTAAGAAAAAATTGGAGAAAGAAAATACACGCACACCCATAGATATGCAACTTTCTGGACCATTCTTAAAATATGAATTTATAATAGTTATTAAGCTTTTATTTTTAGCAATCAATTTTAACCAAAAAAACATTTTATTTGAATCGGCAAATACTTCGTCTGGCAATACCGAATATCATCAGTAACCTTTCGGTTCCCTTACTTGGAGCGGTAGATACAGCTGTTGTAGGGCGGCTTGAGCACGTTTATTACCTGGGGGCCATAGCAGTAGGAAGTATCATATTTGACTTTATTTTTTGGGGGTTTGGTTTTCTTAGAATGGGAACCACAGGAATGGTGGCACAGGCTTATGGAGCACAGGAGGAGCGAAAAACCCGGATCATACTGTTCCGGGTTCTATTGGTAGCGGCCATAAGCAGTGCTTTTATTTTACTCATCCAATATCCATTGATAGAGGCCTCACTTTTTCTGGTAAATGCCTCACCGGAAGTAGAAGAATATACGCGCCTGTATTATCACATCCGTATTTTTGCAGCACCGGCTACGCTGGCCCTTTTTGGATTGAACGGGTGGTTTCTCGGAATGCAGAATTCCACCTATCCTATGATCGTTACCATTTTCTTAAACATTGTAAATATTATTCTGAATCTCATTTTTGTGTTCCGGTTTAATATGACTGTAGATGGGGTTGCCACCGGAAGTCTGATCGCAAGTTTTCTTGCATTAATTCTGGCCGTTATACTCTACAAGAAAAAATATGGGGGCATGAAGTTGAACATCAGCTTAGATGAGCTTATCGAAACAGAGGAGCTAAAGAAATTCTTTTCAGTAAACCGGGATATTGTAATACGCACACTCTGCCTCATTTTTTCTTATGCATTTTTTACCGCTAAATCTGCTGAAATGGGAGATGTGGTATTGGCTGCAAACACTATTTTACTTCAAATGTGGTATATCAGCTCATATGGAACGGATGGGTTTGCCTATGCTGCGGAAAGCCTGGTGGGGAGATTCAAAGGCGCAAGGGATAACGAACAGTTAAAGGCCGCCGTAAAAGCCAATATGCTGTGGGGACTTGTCCTCGGATTATTGGGCACGACCACTTATGCTATTTTTGATACCGAGATCATTGCCCTCTTTACCAACAAAGAGAATGTGATAGCAGTAGCTCTCACTGTTGTCATTTGGTTGATTGCCGCACCACTTGTAAACAGTGTTTGCTTTATCTGGGATGGGGTGTACATCGGGGCAACGGCTACCGGAGCCATGAGAAATTCTATGCTTATTGCCACTATTCTGGTATTCATACCTGTATATTATATCAGTGAACCGTTTGTGGGCATTCATGCGTTATGGATGGCGATGACGGCCTTCATGGTGGCACGAGGAGTAATACTAACGTTATATGCCCCTTCCAGAATATTTGGAAGTACAGAATCAGGAACCTAAAAATGGAATTCATCAGGAACACTTTTAAAGTGATCACAAAAGCCATAAATGGTTTTATAGATGATAATTGCTTTCAGTACAGTGCGGCGGTCTCTTTTTATACCTTGTTTTCACTTGCCCCCATCGTTTTGATCACCGTGTACACAGCCGGATTATTTGCAGGAAATGAAAGCGTGATGAGTGAACTGACCGGCTTCCTAAATGAAACGGTTGGGGCTGATAGTACTGAAGCGGTGATGCTGCTGGTAGAGACCATACAAACCGACACCAAAAACGTATGGTATCTGATCCTGAGTTTTGGATTTCTTTTGATCTCAGCTACTACTGTTTTTGTTCAATTCAAAGATTCCTTTAACCGGATCTTCAGGATCGTTCCAAGGAAGGAAGCCGGATTTTTAAAAGTGCTATTCGACAGAGCGGTATCCTTTGGAATGATTCTTCTGTTGGGCGTGGCTATGATCTTTTCGTTGATCCTGGATTCCGTACTGATCGGGCTTTTTGATCTTCTTTCAGAAAATTATGAAGACGCCCGAATTATGCTGGCATCTTTAGGTGGAAACGTGCTCACTTTTATTATGATCTTCTTTGCCATACTGACCATGTTCTACATTCTTCCGGATGTAAAAGCTCACAGAAAGCCCTGGATTATAGGCAGCCTTGTAACCGCCATATTGCTGTTACTTGGGAAATTTGGGGTTGGAATGATCATTGGGAACAGTTCATTGAATGAGCTGACCGGAGCGTCCTCATCCGTAATTATTTTAATGCTATGGGTGTACTATTCAAGTATTATTGTATTTTTTGGTGTTGAACTGGTCAAAGCAATGGCTGAACATAGGGGTAGTATTATTAAAGCCGGTCGATTTGCCCGAAAGATGAGAATGGTGGAAATAGATTCACAAAAAAAGGAGCCCTGAATATGAAACAGATATTGTTGATGCGCCATGCAAAGTCGAGCTGGGAACATCCTGATCTCAAAGATTTTGACCGACCGCTGGCCGATCGTGGGCTTGAGGATGCGCCTATGATGGGCAAATTCATGCGTGACAATAAATATAAGCCCGGCTGGGTGATTTCATCCCCCGCACAGCGGGCGAAAGAAACAACGATGCTTAGCATGGAGGCAGCAAAGGTGAACGAAGAACAGATCACCTGGAGTGAAGATCTCTATTTTGGGACCGTAAAGGATTACGCCGCCGCCATACAATCCACCCCGGAAGAGTACGACCGGGTTTTGCTGGTAGGGCATAATCCATTGATGGAAAATACAGCCGGTATTCTGGCGGGATCAGGACAAAAAGCATCATTACGAATGCCAACAGCCGCCCTCGTTTGCCTGGAAAGCTTTGCCGAAACATGGCCATCCATTAGCCCGGATACCTGCCAGATAAAATGGATGGTGATCCCGAAAATCCTAAAGAAAATAGATGCAAGCTATTAGGTGTTAGGTTTTAGGATTGCCACTAAAACCTAACACCTCACGCCTAAAACCTGTTACCTACAATGGCACATTTAGCACACTATTTGTTATATTGACGCAGCTAAAAAATTCAACCTAATCATTTACAGCAGATGCAATACCAACAAAATTTCTTTTACCTCTGCAAGATCCCTTTGAGTGCCGAGGGGCCAGAGCATGTCGAAATAGTCACCCGTGCCGAAGACAGCAAAGATTTTCCGCGGGTATTTAAGGAATTTGAAGATCTGCGCTCTCATGCTTTCAATGATGATAAGATCTACAGTGTAGTTCGTGCCGATGATATATATGAACTGGTGCGCACCAATACCGACGAAAGCGCCAAGGAATTAGCCTATGAGCGCTCAGAACAGGAGATCATTACCAACCTGCAGCACCGCGTAATGCAAGACGGCGATGCCAACGCCAAAGGTATTCTTAAAGAAGTGTATGATATAGAAGGGTAAGCTTCTGTGTTAAAAATTTAAAAACCCCGCGCTTGGATCAAGTGCGGGGTTTTTTGTACTCAATAGTTTTTTGCTTTACAAAAACCAAGTATTAGCTTAGCTGGCACAACCAGGTCCCGTACATTCTTCATATGAAAAATAGCGATAGTTACTTGCAACGCTCGAAGGACCTGAGGCAGGAACAGCATGCACGCGATAAGAGTAGAAATCCTCATAATTCCAAGGCGGACTAGTTATAACGTGGAGGTTTGGGTTTACAACATTTACATCGGTGAAGGTTGTTCCCGTAACATTTGTGATTAACGACCAACTTCCGCTCTCAAACCGTCGGTATATGTTATAAGACTGGGCACCATCCACAGTATTCCAGTCTAATTTGGGGCGATCATTACTGACACTGGCGGTAATGTGAGGCGCAGGAATTCTACCCACGGCTATTTCGTCGGGATTGCTGTCAGCGTCATTGCTGACGGTACCATCGGTGAAAATATTATTGCCATTTGCCAACAATAAACCGGCTATATGCGGAGCCGCCATAGAGGTGCCACTGATAGTATTGGTTCCCCCATTTCTCCAAAGTGAGGGAATATCTACGCCAGGATTTGAATATTCAATGGGTGGATTTCCATAGTTGGAGAACCATGCAAAGTCATCATTATCATCATGGGCGGAAACTGTCCAGACATTATTGTATTCAATGCGAGCCGGAGACTTATTATTAGCGTCTTGGCTTTCATTGCCAGCTGCTATAGCAAACATTAAGCCATTATCGGCAGCGGTTTCAATGGTGTTTTCCATAACTGAAAGTGCTAGGTCAACACGTGAATTACCAGTTATAGGCCACCCTAAACTAATATTGGCTACATCTCCGGAAGAATAGTTGGATACGATGTAATCAACCCCGGCATCTAAATCGCTGGTATAACACTCTCCGCTGCTATTGCACACTTTTACGGCAACAACGTCAGCATCAGCAGCAACTCCCACAACTCCAGTGGAATTATCCTTGGCGGCAATAGTCCCTGCTACGTGAGTACCATGTCCATGTCCGTCATCAGCGCTTTCACCTGCAACAAAGGAAACACTATTGCTAACATCAACATTGAGATCGGCATGGTCTAGGTCAATACCGGTATCAAGCACCCAGGCTTTTTTCCCAGTTCCATCAAATGGCCCACCAACTCGGGTTATACCCCAGGGTGTGGATTGTGACATTAATGTATTGCTAACGTTGCTGGAGGAAGAAGGCATCATTTGTATCGCTTTATACCTTACATCTTGTACAATAGCTTCTACTCTGCTGTCCCTTTTCAAAGCCTGAACTTGTTCTGTGGTTAACTTCGCTGCAAAGCCCTTCAGGGCATAACTGTATTGATGGATGAGTGAATCCTTCTTTATGCTTAGTTCCGAGAAAATTGCATCCGTACGTTGTCTGGCAACTTCAGCGGCATGTTTGGAAATTTGGCGATTTCCCTGATCTTTATAAACTACAATGTAGCGCCCGGGTACCAATTCCGGATCTTTTTTAGTTGCTTTTGCAAGTGTTATATTATCTTGCGTTTGATTATTGAGAGGGGGTGTGTTATCGTGACTGCTCGTTGCCTGATCGCAACTGTTCCAAATCAACATGGAACCAATGATCAAACAAGAGAAAATTATTTTATATGATTTCATGGTTTCTCCTTGTTTTATTAGATTTTGAAAGAACAGAGCTTCTTGTACTTTCTTAACTCTCTGTATATATTATTAAGAGTATTTAACCCCCTAAACGTTACAAAATAATTTCTTATGAGTTACTTAGAGAAGTTAATATTTATCCTCTCTCTGAGTGCTGCAATTATAAGCTGTGGCTCCGAATCAGAGTCCGAAAAATGGCAAGGAACTTGGGAAAATACAGGACTTGATGACCATTATATAACAGCGTTGGATTACTCTGACAGCTATCTGTTTGTAGCAGGTAAGGGGCAACTTTTTAGGAAGGATTTCTCAACAGAAACTGCAGAATGGTTGGAACTGGATATCAAAATAAATTCTGAAAATTCAGAATTTGGTGACGTACTATTCACCAGCCAAGGTGTATTCGCAGTAGTTAGAAATACCACGGATTATTCTGAGTTACCAGAAAATTATGTGTCATTGTACAAAAGTGAGAATACTGGGCAAAGCTGGGAATCAATTGCTATTGAATTAACGGATATGGAAAAACCATTTGTTTTAAGACGAATAGCCAAGCAAACTAGCAGTAATGATTTATTTGCGGACGCAGGAAGTCTTATATTTAAATCTACGAATAACGGTGAAACCTGGTTTAACCAAATTGATCGCGAATTAGTAGGTGTTTCAGAATTTTTATATATAAGTACAGATCATCCCAAACAAATTTGGACGGGAGGCTGGAATAATATTTTTTCACCCTATTTAGTCAAATCAGAAGATGGTGGGCAAACATGGACAAATTTAAATGAAGAAATTTACTTCAATACAGATGCCAACGTTTATGCCACCGTTGTACACCTGGGAAATGAAAAATTGGCTTTGATAGGTTTGGGTGGTTCGGTAGGATCGGCCAATGTAATTCGTAAATCAGAAGATGGAGGAGAAACTTGGATTACTGTGCTGGAAGGATATAATACCCGGGTATTAAAAAACAGTGAGATTCAACCGAACAGAGTATATGCATCCGGCCGCTCTCCGCAAGAACAGTTATTTGTAGCTATATCGGATGATTATGGAGATTCCTGGGAAATAGAAATATATGAAGAAAGCCGGGGTAGTCTTCAAACCAATGACATGGTGGTAACTAAAGTAAATGGGAAGGAGACGATATACTTTGGTACGAATAAAGGAGTATACTCACTTACATTCGAGTAAAATAATAAACCTGATTGCAAATCAAAAACCCCGCACATCAACAGTGTGCGGTTTTTTTATGATCGATAGTTTCAATCACGTTGATTGTAAATCCTTTTAAATAAGGGTCTTATGAAGCAAACGAGTCAAAGAGGATCATCTCTGAGTCGTTTAAGCAGTATGTGATATAAGTTATGAT
>JAKURD010000034.1 GCA_022450045.1 Gracilimonas sp.
TCTAATTCTTGTTGTGTCATAGGTGTCTAAGTTAACGTTGGTTTAAGTTACTTAGACAGAGTTTGATTTACACTCTCTGCAATTATTGGATATCAAATAAAATTAATACAGTGTAATAGTCACGACTTGATCTAACATTCAATAGTTAGAATTACCCCTCCCTCTAAGAATAAAACTTCTCCTGAACATTGATGCGATTCACATCAAAATTGAATTTTTTGAATTTGTAATTGATGTATCTGGATACATCATCCTCATGAGTTGACATCAATATTTGATAGTCTTTAAAACCATGCCTCATCAATTCAATCAAGGAATGGATATTAATGTCATCCATTGTTTGAACAGGATCATCGATTGCTAAGAATCGGAATTGCTTACTTATGTCATAGACTTTATTAAGCGCTAGACAAAAAGCTATAGAAACAACAGCTAATTGACCAGAGCTCAGATGATGTACAACATCATGATCGGACTCATTATTTGCAAGAAACCGAATACTATTATTACCCTTGTTAAAATTGATAAATATCCCCATACCCTGAGGATAGTGTTTTAATATTTTTCCACTAATAAGGTAAAAAGGGACCTGAACCTTATCTATCATCCATTCTTTAAAGTCCCTGATTTCAACTTCGTATATATTCTTAATTGCCTCGTATCTATCAACTATTGATTTAACAGAATCTAAACGCTCTTCCAACTTTTCTGAAAAACTAAGTCTTCTTGTGTAGTATTCACTTTCTAGGTACCTCCTTTTTTTATCTATACTATCTATATTGAATTCCTCAAGAAGCTCCTCTTTTTGATCAAAATAATCTGTTAATAATCGGCTATTTTTTAATTTAGCTTGGTCTATTGTGATATCATCAATTAGTCTAGAAAACTTAGCCTTAAGACGTTTCAGGATAGTTTCAAGCTCATCATTAGTTTTTAAATCTGAGATTTTGAATTCCGCTAAATCAATATCATTGGTATCTAGAAATGATTTTAGCTCATCGTATAACCCTTCATATTCCTTTGATTCTTTAATTTTGATATATAACTCTTCTTCCAATCTATTCTCGAGTTTTGATAGAAATTTCTCAATCTCGTCACTAACAGGTTGAACATAGTTTTCTATAATCTCATCTTTAATTATGGTGATTCTATCAATTTTTTCTTTATGAGCTGCAACTAAATTTTCTTTTTTCTGAGCGACTGACTCTTCCAGAATTCTAATTGATTCAAAATCAGTTCCACATAATGGGCAGTTTGCTAATTCATCCTCTCCTTCATGTTGATGATCTCTAAGTTTTAAATATTGTTTGAATAAACGCTCCCTAAGATCATTAAGATCATTAATAATTGTTACCAGTTCTCCTGCTTCAGACTGTAATGATGCTATTAGCTCCCTATTTCTTCTATAGGCCACTACTAATTCTTTTTCAAATTCAAATTCTTCTAGAAAGTCGCCTACTTCACTTACCTTTTCCTCAGATTCTAAGAAAGCAGTATATCTGTCAATCGTTTTTTTGAGTTTCTCTATTTTTTCAAATTCCTCTGCACTAATATACTTCGATAAAATAAAGGCATGTAACAATGCTTCATTTTGAGAATACTCTTTAAGCTGTTCTCTTTTTTTCGATTTTTTAAATTCATCGATATCAAAATTTTGAATAAAATCTTTTAAATCTTCTAATTTTTTAAGAAGTCTTTCATGAAACCCATCAATTTCATCCAATGAGCTATTTTCGTATGGGTATTCTTTGTCAAAATCCAACTCTTGTGAAGTAAATAGTACTTCATGTTCAATCTTGTCAACATTCTCTTGCTGACTTTTTAGCTTTTCTAGTTGTTCTGTTAGTTTATCTCTGATTCCTTTAAAGATTGTTAATAAGCTTTTAACATCTTCACGCTTTTTACTCTCCTGATCCGTCTTAAATAAAAAATTTAACTCTTCTCTCTTTTCATGTTCTGATTTTTTTAAAAAAAATATGTTCTCCTCTTGCTGTAGATAATTAAACAACAAGTAAGTTCTTGCTAAATTAATATTCTCATCGTTCGGATAAAAAAAATGATTGATTTCTTGTTGGCTTAGGCGTGGCAAAGATTCAAAATCTTCAACTGAGTCAAAGTTTTCCACTTCTCCCTTATAGGTATTAAAAATTCCCTCTTTAAGAGAATCATAGGGTTTAAAAGCTCTTTCATTAGATATTCTTCCTTCACTTTCTGAAGGTAAATGCCTGATGATTATTAAATCTTGACCGTTTTCTCTTTGGAAATGAACTTTTAAAACTACGTCCTTTCTGTCATCATTTTGGAAAAAGGCTTTACTATAATCCGACAGATCTGCTGTAACATTACTTCGTTGTTTTGTTTTATTAAGGTCACCTGTTACGCATAATTCAATAGTTTCGAAAATCGTAGTTTTACCATATCCATTTGGTCCATCAAATAGAGTTAATCCATTCTTTTCAAAATCAATGATTTGTTTAGAATCTATTCCTTTAAAATTATCTATATAGCACTTAATCAGTCTCATTTTCTTGGGGAAACTTTTTTAAGAATTCGTCAACATCTTCATTTGTAGTATCTAAAAAGCCATCTTTAATATCTGAAAGCTCTTTTAAGATGGAGCTATCCAAAAGACTACTTAAGTCCTTTTGATTTGCAGTCAATTTATTATCAATGATTGACTTCAAGTCCGTAAACTCTTCAGTTAATATTGGTGGCTTTAAAAAAGGAATTTTGATGAATAATTGTAGACAAAAGAAATAATGTTTGTCATCAAAATTATTTTTTAAAAAAGCGTCTAATTTTCCATCCTCCAATACTGTAGTTTCAAGTTGTTCTATTAATGAACTGTTTCCACTAAACATATTTTCAGACTCTCCGTCATACAGGATTACACTTTTGTTAAAGAAGTATTCATCCTCTTCAATTTTCCAAATATTACGCTTAACTAAATTGTGGTTTTCTTTGTCTAAATTTTCAACTTGAGCCAAAACGAGAAGAGTGGTATTCTTTTCTATATCTGGAGATTTAGTTTTTTGCTCATTAAAAAAGCTTAGTAATTCCTCGATATTTTCATTTTCTAAAAAGCTTTTCAGGTCATTCGAATTTACAAGTTGAACCAAATAGTATTCAACTTGCTCCTCATCAGGCCTCTGAAAAAAAAGAAAGTCTCCTTCAGTAAATGGATCAGCAAATTCATATTCCTTGAATAATTTTTGAATGAAATCTTCCATATCAATTATTTAAGTTATCTAAAGCACCATCTTTAGTTATAAAACTCATTTCTTTTGGTACATAAAACTTCCGATTATCTTTTTGCTTTCCTTTTGGAGCTAAATCACTAATCTTTCCTTCAAATCTTTCAGTAATTAGAAAGTCTGTTTCGAATTCTGTAAAGTCGATTTCACTATTTATCAGTATATCTTTAGCATATTGATTAATAAGTCTATCAGATCCATTAATAGTTGTTAAGAGGTAAGATTTATTTTTGAAATACTTTGGTATTTGTTTTGAGTTAATTTCTAATTCTTCATTAACAACATCCTGAAGGACTTCCAAAAATATAATTTCGAAATTAGTTCTATTAAAAAACTCATCAACATTCGTATTTGAAATTCTCTTGCCCCCAGTAGTATGTGGATTTATGTTGCGAAGAAATTTTTCGAACTCCTGATCTTCTAAACAATATATTTGCTCAATTCTATCTATCATATACTCTAGATGATCGTCTTCTATTTTAAAATCATTTTCATCTATTGATTTTATGTAATTTTCAAAAGTTTCATAAAAAGCTTTGCGATAAGTGAATAACTTACTTGAATATTCATCCGGATTATTTATGACTATTTGTAGTAAATCATTCAAAGAAATGCAGGGATCATAAGTTTGATCATTGTGGGCTTTTCTAACTAAATCGTCTATTTGACATAACAAATACTCATAAATTTGAATTAAATAATTATCATTATCAGCTCTATCATCTTCAATAGTCAAAAAAATTAGTCTAATTTCATTAGTTATTTTTTCCTGTATCTCATCTAAATCGCAGTACAGCTGACCACCATAATCGAATAATACAACTTCATATGGGTTTTGTTCTTCAGTTAGATTTCCCCAATTATGAACATTCACAATTGTGTGAAGAAAATTCCCACCATCACAAGGTTCAAAATTTTCTAAAGCATTCGTATAGGTTCCTATTGTATTACCTGAACTTCTAGCTTTCACTTGATGTACTTCGATTGCCTCTCCATTCAATAAAATTCTTACATCTTCTTGTTGCTCGTAATCAAGGGTATATTCTCCATCGAAATCAAGACCTAATTTATTAAGCTTTTTCAAAGCCACAAGAATGCCCACTTTGCCTTGATGACTGTACCCACTCCAGGATGCTGTTGCGTTGCGATTAGACATCACACACTCCCCTCTACAACCCCAATCTCCTCTTCACTCAGCCCATACAGCTCATACACCAGTCGGTCTATTTCGGCTTCCAGTTTGCTGGTGTTGGCTTCGGGGTTTTCTTTTTTGGCAATGAGGATTTGGTCTACTTTTTCAGATAAGAATTTATCGTGTTTATCATCGGTTTTAGGAATTGGAATCTGTTCTAAATATTGATAGATAAATCTCAAGTAACCGCCTCTGTAAGAAGATGAAATGTTTCTGTAAAAGAAATCCGTAACACTTGAAGAAAGAATTCCAAGCAATTTTAACTCATCACTTCCGATCATGTAGGCGGTATTTGCTAAATATTTACCTCCTGATTCATCAAATGCAAAATTCCCTCTTAGTGAAATATCGGGTAACATTATTTTAGGCTTCTCAAACTCATCGTAGTAAGCACAGGCTCTAAGTTCCCACCAATATTCTCCTTGGTCATACCGAGCTTTTGCTTTCTTTTCAAACTGAGATAAATAGTTTGCGACTGCCGGATAGGTTTCTGAAAGCCATTCCCAGGGATCTTTCTTTCCTCTCATTTCATTGGTTTGCCCATTCTTAACCAGAATCAGGTAATTATCTGTTTTAGGAACCTGATATCTTTTAATGTCTCGTCCCGCTAAAAACGGCTTTATCAAATCTACACTGGATGGATTTTCCTCAATAAGCCGGTCTTTGGTTTCCTCCTCAATTACAAAGGCTTCATTTAAACCTGTTAACAACCCACGGTAAATTTTCCCATCCACGTACTCACCTAACGAAGTTCCTACAGCTTTAAGCTTTTCAAGCAACTGCTGAGTTTTCAAAGGCACCAACGACCAGCCTTCTTCACTCAATTTGGTTGCGTCGACTTCAAAGCCGTTATCTTCTTCCAGCACGTCAAAATCTTCTACAGGCAGACTTTCAACTTCTAATGCTTTAAAAACCGTTGGGTTATCTGCTTTCCTGATTTCGAGTAAACATGGATAAGTAGTAGCCTCTTCGAAAACGGGCAAGTCTCCAAAATCAGTGATAGCTGTTATTTGTCGCTGTTGCATCCATGTTCGGAGTGGTTTCCCGTAATTGGCCCGCATCCATTTATTAGCTACGATATAATGGAAGTAGCCGTTTTCTCTGAGCAAATTCACCCCTTGTTCTATGAAATAGGCATACAAATCCGCGGTTCCGGCATACACATCAAAGTGGGTTTTCAGGAATGGTTTTAAATCTCCCAAAGCTTCCTGTCGTACATAAGGCGGATTCCCAATCACCACATCAAATCCTAAATATTTCCCCTCCTCATCCAGCACTTCCGGGAACTCAAAGCGCCACTCAAAAGCTTGGTTATAAAAAGTTCCACTTTCAAGATCCTCCACAATCTGCTCCTGCTTCACAAGGGCTTGCTCTGCTTTCTTAATCCGAGCTTTCCGGGAACCGGCTTCCCCTTCAATCTCATCACCGAACATATCAAACTGGGTCTCCAGCTTGATGAGCTCAGCCTCTTTAACTTTCAGTTTTTGTCGTTCGGGGTGTAGCTGTTCCAGTCCTACAGTAAACGTTTCTTTAATATCGTTTATCAGTTCCCGCAGGTTTTTCTTCTCAGCACGGTTACCGGTGTGTTTGTAATCCCGGACGGCTTCCTTATACTCTTCCAACGAATGCTTGCTTTTCTTGAATACCGAAGACAGGTCGCTGTCCAACTCAAACCGGCTGACCAGCGAATTGCCTTGCTTTATGTTAATATCAATATTAGGCAATACTTGCAGTTCCAAGTACTTACTATCGGGGGTGTAGAAGGCTCGTTTCAGCAGTTCAATCCATAACCGCAACCGGCATATTTTCACCGAATTGGCATTGATATCTACTCCAAACAGGCAGTTTTCAATTAGATACCTCTTTTCGTTAAAAAGAGCCTGCTGTATGCGCTGTCGCTCCGAAGCTATTTTCCGGGAAGCCAGCGTTTGTCCCTGCCAGGTGTGAGAAACATCATACTCAAACAATTCATCATCCCCGAAACTAACGATCAGCTCATCGTTTTCTACCGAGACATTCAGGTCGCGAAACGCTTTGCCATCCACATCACACAAAATGCCTAAATCAGACTTTATGGCCAGTAATTCATTCAAAGATGACACTAAAAAATGACCGGAGCCCACAGCCGGATCACAAATAGTAATGGAATTGACGATCTCATTTGCCTCTTCAATGGAGACAGATCGGTTTGGGCCAATATGATTATAGAGGTCTGAAATCGTAAGCTCTTCCCCGTCTTTAATCCTTGCGGATTCCACGAATTTATCTGTCACCGCTTTTCTCAAGGTCTCCCGCGCCATGTACTCGGTAATAAAACCAGGCGTGTAAAAAGAGCCGTCTTTATAGCCGTTTATCTTTTCAAAGATCAAGCCCAGTACCGATGCATTGATAAGCGACTTATGTTCACTGCGAATTTCCTCTTTTCCTTCGGCTGAAAAGTCATAAGCTTCCAGAAACCGAAAGAGATAATCCAGGATGGAAAGATCTTTGCCCCGCAGGTCATTCAACACACTACGGCTGTACACCGGCATGGTGGCATCGGTTAACCCTGAAATCCGGGTGGTGTCATGTTCTAGGCCCGATACATCAAATAAGGAACTGTTCAGGTAGGGAATATGGCCGAATTTCTCTTTGATGGCCTCACTTCGCTCCTCTGTTCTGCGTGCAAGCACCTGAAAGAACAGGGTATTCAAAGCGTCAAAACCACTGAGCTGTTCACTGTTCAGGAATTTGAATTTCTTATCCCCCCGATGATAGCGGAATAGCTGGGCCTCCAATAATTTCAGAAAAAGCACCCGGTTCATCCATGTAATAGAAAGTTCCAGGGCTACGGCGAATAATTGATCATCTTTGACATCACCATAGCTTTTGACGGGTTCCCGCAGCGTACTCAAATGGTCTTCAGCATCTAAAATGCGGATCGTGTTTTCAACAAGAGAGCCGGGATTTCGATTTTCTTCACTTACACGACGAATGTAGCGGGTGTTGCCTTCCTTGGTCTCTTCCAGCCCAAGGATGTACAACAGTTCGCGATAGAATTCCCGGTTCAGGCTGTTGCTGTCATTCGCAAACGACTCTTTCAGCAGATGAATGGGCGTAAACAGCTTGTACAGTGGAATGAGTTTCTTTTCATACTCACTGCCCTCTTCCCCGCCCAGCAGTTTCCTAGTTTTATCCAGCGGCAAGTATAGTCCGGTGATGGACGTATCCTGCGTTTCTACAAATTTTGCGATTTCACTGTACATGAAATCATTGTTGGACGACACTTTTTGATCCGCTTTCCAGCTTCTCCAGGTTTTTTTCAGGGCAGATGGTTTGTAAAAACAGCGTTCAAATTCCTGGGCGTCAAAGATAAACCAATAGTGCATATTGGTGATGATCACGTGCTTCAGATCGGTGTTTTCTTCTTCAATGCGCTGTTCCAGGTAATACAATACCGCTTCATGCAGCGCTTTCTTGTTGAAGTTCTCCCGCGTGATCATCTCCGCTTTATTCCCCGGACGCTTGACCTCCATCAAAACCCCAACAGGATCATTCTTCTTAGTACCGGTATAAATCGCCAAGTCAATCCGGCCGCTGGTATTGATCTTGTAATCTCCAAAACCAAGTCCTTTAAAAAAGGGAGGCAAAAGGTTTTTCAGATGTTCTTCATGTTCATCCGCTTCCACCGCATGGTTTATTTGGTCCAATAACCCCGATAAGACATTTTTAAAATTATCAAACTCCGGTCGCTCTACCGGTTCTTTTAGAAAAGCTTTGTTGATCCCCTGTCTGACTGTTTTAGTCTGTAGCTGCATCTTTTATATGTTCTTTGATTAACAAGTGATTATAGGGAAAGCAGGGTATAATCAAAAGAAAGTTATTCAACGAGTTTTAAACCTTGGCAATAAGCCTTTATGGCCTTCCCGACAATCAACCCTGTCTTTACCTGCCTTTGATTAGTTTTTCAATTGCTGACCACATTCTTTCTAAATCAATAATTAACGGAAGGCAGAGCTTTCGGAAGGGTTGTAAGTGAGTGGGTACTAAGTTTGTATTCGTTCTTTTATTCTATTTGTCATTTCCTTAACCCCTTTTTTAAAACTCTCTTTATCCATTATTTGCTCATTTTCCATCACCACCCCATCAACAAAAAAAGTAGTTCCAGTTTCTGGGCATGAAAACAACTCATCTTGTATCAAGTCATTTTGTAATGCTCCCCTTTCTATATTTGTAATTGGGTAAAGCAAACCACCTAGTTTTACATTATAGCCCTGCTGTTGGTAGTAATGCACATATGTATGAATTTGGAAAAAGTCTGCCCGATCAATATCTATCCTCCTAAATTCCATTCTTTTATACTTAGCATCGAACACCAACAATTCTTTGCCCTTTTTTAAAACAATATCGGGGATCATTTTTCTTTCAAAGATCTTTTCAGGATATGCAATTAAAGTTGGATCATTAATCAGTTCCCACCCTTCTTTTTTAAATTCTTCAGTTAGAATCTTTCTTAAATAGGTTTCCCAGATTTCAGCCATATCTAGAAACATACCCACCGATTTGTTACTCTGTTCGTGGGATAAAACAGAATGAGATGTGTTCTGCAAAATGCCCCAAGAAAATTCTACTAATTTCTTATAGCTTACATAAATAGATGATAGTTTGATAGATGAATAATCATATCGTGAAAACCTTTCTATACCTTGGAAGGATATGATTTCATTGAGTGCATGCTTTGCATTCTTTGGAATTGGCACTTTACTAAGATCAAATTCCTCTTTCAAGACTTTGAAAGCCATTTGAAGTAGTTGTAGTACCTTAGCATCATATGTTTTAGATCGATATGTACTTACTACCTGTTCTTCTGTATGAGCAGGAATTATAGAGGGCCTTACTTTTAATCTTCCCTTTACTTGTGCCCCTTTATATGACCTAGCTATATTTTTTCTAGGTAGGCCATATTTGTTTGCATTAGCCAACTCATGTATCCATAAATAGGCTATCAATTTTTTAAATATCAGGTCCTGACTTTCTTTTCTTATTTCCCCTAGAGTTTCACTGAACCGTACATTAAACACCTCACTGAGCATTTCCTCGATAACAGAGCTACCAAACCTCGGCTTAATATTTATTTGATATGTACTCTTCCCATAAGGAAATACAGCTTGACCAACGAACCTGCCCGCATACCAAGACCCTCGTTGATAGTTAAATTCAACTAATGGAGAGTCTCTTAGATCTACCGTCTTCCCAGAAAATGTATTTATATGAAGTTTGGTGGCATCCTGTAAAAATTTTAAGATTGCATTATTATTATTACTGGACAGGTCTGTATCTATTGAATTCTTGTTTTTACTAATTGCTGAGCAATCTTTTGCGTATAACTTTTTCATAGATCAGTTAATTAACTATTCTCAGGTGAGAATATACCTTCAAGTTCTTCAATCTGATTTTTTAGCTGCTTTGGATCATGATTCCCAAGAAATGCCTCAATTATAGGTTTAATGGAAATATCCCATAAAATTGCGGCCGGACCTTCTTTTCTGTATAAGATGTTTTGCTTACTACCAATGCCATTTTCCCCGTAGTACTGGTCCATGATATCAACAATCTCTGCAAAAAACGTATGGCCAATTTCATAGGTCTTACCTAACTCAGGCATTCCACTAATTTTTTCATTTAGCTTTTTAGCTCTCTCAACAAAGGTTTCAACTTCAGTTTGTATGTACCCGTTGCTTCTTAGGTCATCACTCAATTTCTCATAAATAATATCAAACAATCTATCAGCATCAAATCCATACCGGTACCATACAAAACGTCTTCTCAATGCAAAGTCCAACCGCTCTAATGAGAAATCAATCTCATTCATAGTTCCAATCACATATAAGTTCTGAGGAATAGACAGCATCTTAGAATCATTATCGCCTTCTCCAAATGGAATACTTACTCTAATTTCTGTATTTCGATCCTCTAAAGCTGAAAATACTTCCCCAAACATAGATGAAAGATCGACGCGGTTGATTTCGTCTAAAATCAAAATGTATGGTGCGTCTCCTAACTTCTCAGCCTTTCTAATATCTTCATATAGATTTCCCTCCACAGCCTTTGTTTCACCATCCTTTAAAACTATACCACCAATAAAGTCTTGATACGTATAGTTCTTGTGAAGCTGCAATCTCGCTATTTGTTCTTCATTCTTGTCATTTTTTGAGTTCTTCTTTAAAATATTCTCAAAATCTTTGTCCATACTTTCTAAATCGTGCTTCAGACATAGATTCTTTGCAATTTTTTGGGCTGCATATGTTTTACTTGTTCCTGGAGGGCCATATAAAATAATCGCTTTCTTATATTGCAATCCTTTGAGTTCGGATAGTGCCGCGTCTGAACCACCGAAATTCCAAATTGGTTTATACTTACTATCATAAAACGAATAGAAGTCCTCATCCCTCTTGTATAATACTTGTACTATCCTTTGAATTTTATTCTCTATGCTATCTAGTTTTTCACCATCTTTAGTATCATTTTCAGTATCCAATAACGGTGTAAAAGCTTCTACAATTAGTTTCTTATGATTGTTGGAGATAATGGGCTGGTGCTTATCTGGATTGCATAAATACATAAGAGCATTCTTCATGGCTAAAGCTCTATAAATCGTATCGTTCTTACTTCCAGACTTTATGAACTCACTGACTACATCTTCTTTGCTATCATCTATATTTTTGATACCGATTACTTCCCCAATTTCTCTCTCTAATTTTTTATCCGAATTATCAGCATCTGAGAGAAGAAGGCATATTTTCTCAATCTTTAATTTTATAGCGTCTTCTGTCAAGCCATTATGCTTCTCTTTGATTTTCAGAAATAATTCAATTAGTAAGTAACAGAATTTTATCTCATGGTATTTATTTAGCTTATGACTCATGCCATAATTCGCCATTCCCTCAAAATATGCTTCTTCCAGATGAGGAATTTCATCTTTCTTTTTGTACCCATTTTCCCCAATCCTTAATACTTCTTCAGTGTACCGTTTTTTCTTATCCACTGAGATTTCGTGTGCTCCCATAAACCATAACCATTGTGCATGTGCAAACAATAACAAAGTTCTTTTATCAACTTCAGTGAATTGTTCTTTTAATTTTTCGCTGAATCCCTGATCATTCCCTTCAATACCCCCTTCTATATATTTTTCTGTTATTACCTTCATCACTTGTTCGGCAGCATCAAAATTGATATTTGAATCATCTATCAAAATATTCCTACCGTTAACAAGAACCTGTTTGACAAAAAAATCGAACTGTTTTTTAACTACTTCATTTCTTTTTTCATGATCTGCTTTAAGGTCTTTTTCACTCATAATTCTTCCTCTTTAGTTGTCTTATTTAAATTCCTGTTGTTCTTTCAACCAATCCCAATGCTGATAAATCATCACCATCGCCAGGGTATCCAGTTCACAATACCGCAATAAAGCTTCAAATACTTGCTCTCGCTCTTTTAACTTACACAATGAGCCTGACGGATTCTGTCACCCTAATTCCTGAAAACCCAATGTATTCCAGTAAATTCCAATTAATTGAGTTTGATTACTCTAAAACTATTAATCTGTGCTTCTCTACAGCTATTAATTTGTGCATAGTTATTTAAAATTAGAAGCATGGACTGTGTTTATGTTGAACGATCTTAAACTATAATTCGGCAGTAACCTTAGTTTACTGCCGATAATTTGAATGTGTTGAAATCCTTCATTCAAAAACCCGGAGACGCTTAACTAAAATATCCCGATAGGTTTCTTTCATCTCATCCGACAAAAATGATTTTCCAATGGTACTCATGAGATCGTCTTTCTTCTCAATTACGTTTCCAATGATGTTTTGAATTTGCTTAGCGTTTAAACCGACATGCTTGCCAAATTCCTGAAACGATTCAAGCTGGAAATTGCTCTTCTTGCCTTTAAGCGTTAAGGATAGCTCCTCTGAATCTTTCTCTTCCGGAATCACTAATCGGGTGGATAACAGATCATAACCGGGGGCTAATTTCCATCCAAGTCTTGGATCTTTAAACAGGGAAAAGTTCTTGAGGTGCATATCTCCATTGCCGGTCAGGTAAGAAAACATTATTAGTTCGATAAAACGCGTTAAATCAAAGAGGGGATTTGCAGAAAACTGTTTAACCACCTTCGCTATTTGCTCATGCGAGCCTTTGTATTTGTCTTCTGTTAACCGCCCCGTAAGCTGACACATATCTTCCATCGCAAATTTATGACCCTTTTCATCCCGGTCAATGCGCTTTGTGATATACGCCTGCTCTCCTGAAGCAAGATGGATAAGTCCGTATGGAACCGTTTCAATACCTGCCACTTCGGCCATCATCATGGTACAATGTTCATTTTCCGGAAGTTCCGGCCAGCGGTTAGACGGTGGTTTCAAAATGTATCGTCCCCATAAACCTACAATCGTGAGTTTATCCGTTTCCTCTGCCTTACGACTGATTTCCAGAGGCAGCTTGGTTTGCACCCCCGGCACGGTAACTCGCTGGTGCACCGATTTTTTCACCAGTTCATTAAGCTCATCAAAACCGACCTCCAGGACAGGTTTTTCTTTGCTACCAAATAAAGCTTGTAAGCATTTTGGGTGATAGTGATCTCCACTATCAACGGGTTTTGCACAAATCAGACATTTACTCATGGCTCCCTCACGCTTACATTTCCGATGGTATCACGACAACTCACCAACAACAATCCCATCCGGTCTTTTGGATTCACTTTCCAGGTATCCTCCACTACATCAAGTAGCCATCCTTCGGGAATAAGTCCGTCAAAAAAAGGAAAGAGTACCTGCGATTCATACGGTTCTACTCTCGGCGGCAACGTCAGACTAACCGGTTCAACCTCTCCTAAGGCCAAGTACTCAGCATCATATTGAAACTTATACCCTGATTCCGTCTCTTCCAAAATACCTGCTCTGGTTTCATTGACAAAAATATCCGCCTTTCTATAACTCATCACGATCCTCAATCTTTATAGGCCCCATTTTGTGCCCGAAAAGAACCAGCACTTGATTCACCTTATCGAGTTGAAGGCTTTCCTTCCCCTGCTCTAAATCCCGAATAAATCGCAAACCAACCCCGGCCCTATCAGCTAAGTCTTTCTGAGTCAGTCCCAGTTGGTTCCTTCGGGTCTTTACAAAATCGATCAATTCATTTGTTGCATTCATACTATACCATTACGGTTATAATTATTGTTTTTCTGCATGAATTATACCTCTTCGGGTATAAAATATCAATAACTGATTTAATTATATCAGATCGGGTATAATTAAGAACAAATAATTATGTTTCATATCCGGTTTATGAGTTCTGAGCTCATTTTGCAGATATGAAACATAACAACTGAGCAATTCCATATAACTCAATGTATTCCAAGAAATTCTGATTTATACCAAAGAATTCGAATAAATCTTTAAGGATTCCTCTCAATACTAATCAATTGATTCACTGATTATAGATACAACATGAATTGCCCCTATCGGATCAAAATTTCCAATAGCTAATAACAAGCCAAAGTGATCATTTTGGTGAATCTCATAATACCGATGCTGAAAAGCTCTATTCTCACCCTCAGTCAGCATATTGAAAAAATATGGGAACAGATGATCTGATTGATACACTTTTTTGGTTTTTGGCATGGTCAGACTTACCGGAGGTTTTGCTGAATTCTGAAACCACTCATCATCATATATAAATTCATAGGATTTTCTGTGGTACTGAATTAAGGCTCCTACTCTTTCCCCGTTTCGCGTTACTTTTGCTGTTCTCATGATCAGATAGTCTTGTGAAAACTTGAATACTCATAATAGGCATTTCCCGATAATTTTAACGGCAACATCTACCATTAAACCCAAATGAGATCGGGGGTTAAAATTGAAATATATAGACGTACTATTTGATTTGTTAGAGTAAAAAAAGCGTTGCAGTCCCTGTCCCTATTTTTTGTTTCAGACTAAATGATTATTCTAATTTCGAATTCTTTTTCAGCTCAAATATTTTATACCAGTAATAGAATGCTTCAGGGTTCGATTTCTTTAATTTATTCAGCCAGGTATTCATGGGTTCTTCAATCACCCAATCTTTAATCTCCATAGGACTGTCGAACCGCTCTATACTTCCTTCCACTTGTTCAATCAATGTTGCTACATATGCAGCTTTGGAAGCATCTGTAATCGCCTTTTCAAGGTGATAATTTTCTGAATGGATAAATGAAGCAATGCGTTGAATGCCGGACTGTAACTCATCGAAATTTGCCTTTCCATCCTGCCCCCTTGTAACTATTGCAAGTGAAGTTTGGATTATATCATCCAATACATCAGAAAAGGTCAAGCCTGAACTTCCCCGATAAGCTAGTTCAGCCGTACAGAATTTGCGAAATGTATCTTTTATTACCTGCATGTCATCTGTAATGTCAAACAATGTACCTATATCATACAATTGTTTAATGATCTCAAGACTCATACTGTCTTCTTTCTTGAAGTAAGGTATGCCGGTGGTATTAGGTGCAAAAGCAGTGAGTTTATCTCCAAGAAGGTCTTCTGTTGAGGGAATATCTACCATAATATCCTCACCAATGCTTGGAAAAAATGGAGATTGAATGGGGCGCTGATCTAATTTCCCGTAATGCGTGTCTTCAAATAATATATCAAGAAGTACCTGCTCTTCCGTTTTATTTGTTTTGTGAAGAGGGGTATAAAAGAACTTATAATGCTCTTTCTTAATAGAAGAGTTAGCGTTTCGTTCTTGTAGTTCCCACCTCAAAAAGCCCTGTGTTTCTACTACAGAATCAAGCCATTCCTTTTTCATATCCGTGCCTTTGGGAAGAATAATATCAATATCGATTGAAAGACGCCTTCCAGAGTTTAAATGCAGCATAAGCGCCGTTCCACCCTTAAATACAAAAAGGATGCTCTGCCTTGCCAGACCTTCCAGTAAAAGAAGTGCGCGTATCACCTTCTCAACCAAAATTTTATCAGCTTTACGGTTGTTCTTGGAGACTTTATTAATCCACTCTACCTTTAGTTTTTCTTGGTCGATCATATACTATATTTTGGCACTAATCTTTATTTACTGC
The DNA here is from genome assembly GCA_022450045.1 of Gracilimonas sp. Lineage (GTDB taxonomy): Bacteria > Bacteroidota > Rhodothermia > Balneolales > Balneolaceae > Gracilimonas. The sequence goes on from JAKURD010000034.1 coordinate 15,545, forward strand.
CGTTAATTTGTGGTTTATGAGAAATGATTCAAGCTTCTCTTTTTTACCCCTGCGCCTTGCATAACGAAGCAATCGATCTTGATGAACCGTATATCGGCCAAATGCTTCCTTAAAAATAGTCGTTAGCTCTGAACCCTGATAAGCGAAAAAAGTAGTGGTATCGCAAAACAGGTCTACCAATATTTTTTCAAGGGTTGGAGTCTCTAGACCATTTATTATTTGTGTCGGCGCCTCACTCACCAGAGCAAGTACGAGTATCGGAGTTTTATTTTCCGGGAGATAATTATTCAGTATCTCCATGCCCGGTTCTAAAAAAACCGATTTATTTTCTCCTTTTAAAAAATGGAAAACTGATTCGGTCGCATCTTTCTCAACTTCCAGTAGCGTGAAAAACCGAAAAGGTTGATGAATCATAAATTCATTGAGTATCGAGCTATTCCAAATACAAAACTTCACATAAGGGAACTCTTTTTGAACCTTGTTAAATAAGTTTTTGAGCTCAGAGGTAACCTCAGGCTGAAAGTCTTTCACTTCTCCAAAGACAAATTTTCCCCTTCCTATACGTTCCAAAATTCCTTCATTAACCAGTTTATATACCCTCCAATTAATGGTGTTATTGCTTAAACCCGGTTCATTTTCGAGATAAAAATCGCGAATATTATCAGTTCTAAGTGGTTCATTACCCTTAAAGTGGCTTTTTAGTTCATCGATATGGAGATTATTAGTAGCGATCGTTATAAATTTAGGTTTACTATATTTCGGCAGTAATCCTAATTTACTGCCGATAATTTGCAAATACAACTCTTACTCTCAAACAATTCGTGTATCATTAAGCTGTAGTCTATTATGTTTCATATCCGGTTTATGAGTTCTGAGCTCATTTTGAGGACATAAAACATAACTGCTGACTTATTCCACAAAACTCAATTTTATTCCAAGCAATTTCGATTAATGCCATTGAAATCGATTAAGTTTTGTTTTAATCATAACCCAACCACTTCTGGATATCACCATAGCGCCAGCCTACAGAGCATCCAAATTTTCTCTTCTCTGGTAACTTCCCTTCAGCTTGCCACCTGTATAATGACGTAACTGAAACTGATAACAGTTTACTCAGCTCTTTTGGTCTTATAATTGAATCAGGATCTCGAGGTTTTGTCTGTTTTGGTTCAGGTGCTTTTATGTTATGCTTATTCTCTGGAGGAGGTGCCAACCTGCCTTTTTCAATTTCTTCTTGTAAAACTTCCCGGACGGCTTCCTTCATAATTTGCTTGAACTGGTATTCTAAGTCGGTCATTTGAGTAATCATTTTGTTCATGGGTTACTCCCACAATTATAGAAATTTTAGTATTGCTCTATCAACCATTTTTAGGGTTTTAAAAGGCAATACATACCATTAATTGAGTAAAAGATCGCCCGTTAGAATCGAAATTTATAGACGTACTTCTCGGCCCATTGAAACAAAAAAGGGGCTTAATCCAAGTCGCCCCTTTTTCATCCACTGGTTCTGATTTACTGCCCGATCATATTGGCGACATCCCGATAATTTAGGGCATCGGTGTGATCGTAGAAACTGGCCGTTACCTGCACACTGGAATGCGCCATCAGTTTACTCACCGAATAAATATCGGCTCCGTTTTCCAAAAGGTGCGTGGCAAAAGAATGGCGAAGGCTATGGAATTTAATCTTATCAGGGATTCCTACCGCTTCTTTTGCCCGGTTAAACATGGTCTGGATTCCGCTTACGGTGTAGCAGCCACTGCTTCTTTCTTTTTGAACTACATAGCATTCCTTTAGTGGCAAGTCCTCATACTCGTCTGGATTATACTTTCGGTCTTTCTTTGCCAGCGAGTACCAAACCTGCACAATGTTAAAAGCCTGATCATTCAGGGGCATGGTAAAGGGTTTGTTGCTCTTCATAATGCTGGCAGGGAAGTTGATGTAGCGCTCCTCGAAGTTGACCATCTTCCATTTCATGTTGGAGATCATCCCAATTCGGGCTCCGGTGTTGTAGCCAAACCGGATAACCAGGCCAATCATGGTTCCCTCGGTATATTTTAGCAGCTTCTTTATTTGCTCCTTGGATAACTCTTCTCTGCGGTCATCCACTTCAAACATAAAATCAAGTCCTCTGAACGGATGTTTTTGCAGGTACTCATTTTTCAGTCCCCAGTTAAAACCTGCTTTAATGCTTCGAAGCTCAATATTGATAGTAGTTTTCTTAACGCCATCAACATTGAGCCGGTGCATTTTATAATTCTGAATATCGGAGCGTTTGTACTCGTTGATGTTCCGATTGCCACAAATGTTCAAAAACCGATTGAGCGCATTTATATAAATGCGTTTCGAGTTTTCGGACATGTTATTGTTCACGTGCACAAAATACTTGTACTCCAGAAAGTTGGAGAGCTTTTCCGTGCTTTGCTTTTTCTGCTGTCCTTTCGCTTTCAGGTCCAGTAGCATTTGAAGTCCAATTTTTTCCGCTTTCCTTTTGGCTTCCACTTGCTGCTTACTGGAAGCCTTGAGAGGATAACTGATTCCGGTGGAGAGATTTCGCTTTCTTCCGTTGGGCTCTTTATACCGAAGGTAAAGCTTGTAACTATTTCCGCGTTTGTAAGGGTAAATTTTGTAATCCATGGTATCTGCTATTTATTGGTTGAAGGAGCAGACTGAAACTCGCTACCATGGAAGATTTTTATCCCTCTGGAGGGAATAATTCACTAGCGGAAAAAGGGTAAAAGTAGTACGAAAAGTTGTGCGAAATTGGTAACTACTTGGTAACTGTTGCTGAAAAACGCTGTCCCAGCGCTCTGAAGGGCGATTTGAAACGATTATGAGTCGTGCGCTCTAACCATCTGAGCTACCACGGCATTTGTTTAAGTATTACTTTTTCAATGACTTACAGTAGCAATTAAATTTTTTAAAATTGCACGTAAAACGTACTTTTTGGACTTTTTTTGTTAAAAAACGGCTCCAATTTTTCAACTGTTTTTCAACTCCAAAGGTCCGAGATTGCTCTGCTCATTATGTTAAAGAACTTAATTGTTCTGCTGTTTTTAAAAACAGACTTAAATATAAGGTTTTACTTACTACTTCGTCAAAGTTCTTTTCCACTTTTCTTGGGTTTTGCCTATCATCCCCGACTTTTTTTCAACCCTAATAAATACAGGCTTTTTAGCAACTAATTTTCAACTATTGGCCTTTTTTCACTACTTAAATTCTATTGATGAGCAAAAAACAGGTAAAAAAATCTGAGCAGGCCGGACTGCATGAGAAAAGACTCGCTGATCTTCTCAAATTTCTGAGCAATAACGAGACCACTATTAAATCTGAGGGTATCACCTACACTTCCACACGGGGCGACGGCTACAATCATATAAAGGACGCACTACAGCAAGTCACCGGTATGAGTGAAAAGGCTTACTATGCATACTTTGAGGATATGGAGCTTGGTAACAAGTTTTCTGAGATGCGAAAAGTGTATGATACCGTGGGCAAGGTTATCCATTCAATTCGACCTTACCTTAAATCAGATGGACCGATTGACTCTCCCCTAAACCGACTTGTGCAAGAAGATGCCTTTACGGTAGATAATAATCCTATCTTTTCTTCCGATAACCCTAGCACGATGGGAGAAGTGTATGGGAATTTCAGTAAATATATGATTGAACTAACGCATTCCTTTTCAATAAATCCGCAAGAAACTTTTGATCCAAATAATTTCGATAAAGGTTCCTACAAACCACTTCTTAAGCCTTTTATTATAGATCTAAATACAAGTAGAGATAAAGAGGTCATTTCTCATTTACAGCAAGTAGCAACTACACTAAACTTTATCTACACAAATAAGTGGAGCTCGGGTGTTGAGAGCAGAAGAATGATGTATGGATATAAAAACTTTGGTGCTCCTCGAATGGAGGAGATTGAGTTGCATAGATTAGTGGATAGGTTAAAAGAATTGGGAAACAAAAATAGAATTCTCCGTTTAGCCCAGCTGTTCATGAAATACAGATATCATGTTATCCAGAGCTTCGTATCTGATCTAAATTATTCACAAAATGAACATATTGGCATACAATTAGTCTGCATAGTTTATGCCTTTGAAGAAGAAGCGAAAAGTAGAGTATTGAATGATGCCGTTAATTTTTTATTGAGGGATACCTTATTCAGTATTGCTTCATCCAAGGATAATTATCGATCACATCATGTCCATTCTGATTTAACTCTTGATTCACTTTCTGAGTTGTTAGCAGAGTATCAATTCAATAATCCAGCTTCAGATTTTGTTGATAGTGAATATAACCTCCTTAATAATTCCATTTCGATTTTCCCGGTATATGACGTGGCTAAGGTTGGAGATAGCAAAGCCATCATTAAGAAAGAACTCACTAAAACTGTGAAGCAATTATATCTGAGAAAAATTTCAAAAGATTTAGGAATCAAAGATAGCTTTGAAGCACTTGGAACTTTAGATCCAAAAGCAAAAGGGGCGCTTTTAAATGCATTGCAAGGCATGAAAATTTAGAAATCCTCTCTCCATTATTATTATTCTATCCAACTCCTCTAATGAAATAATCTCTCCAGCGGAAAATTCTTTTCGGTTTCTCCAGAAGTTTGGTACAGCGATCAACGTGATTCTATTCACTTGATCGCCCCAAACTTTAATTAAATAAAAGAACCAAAATGAATATTCAAGATTACCTAACCTCCGGCGAAGCAGCCGAATACCTATCCCAACAACTCAAGCAGGAAGTAAACTACTACGACTTGGATAACCTTCTTCGGGCAAAAGCCATCCCCGTGCCTGAAAAGATCGGAGGACGAAGACTGTGGTCTCATCAGGATCTGAAAAATGCGGTTAAAGCATTGCGTATCCGTCGTGCTAAGCGACCACAATTAACCCAAGAACGTTCACTTCTAACTTTGGGAGAGTACTAAGATGAAAGCAAAACTTGGCACATTAAAAGATTTTGAAAACGATGTAAACTTCAACATTAGCTTTTTAAGGTACCCTGATAGCAGGCGTAAGGCAGATCGTGTTCAGACAGTTGAACTCAAGCTATTATCAGATAATATTAGGGAGTTGCGTCATGATTCAGAGAATACCATACTCGTCAGACATGTTGAATACCTAACCGGATTAAAACTGCAAAAATTAAAAGATTCTCAACGTAGAGAGGCCGTCAAAAGAGTTGCAGCCAACATAAGGGTATTTATCACTGAGGCAGACGCAGAAGAAGTTTTTGGCATGAATGTTTCTACACTGACACTTCTGAAGAAAATTACAGGCTTATCCTTCCTGAAAATCAACGGCGAGTATCAATACAGCTGGCGGGAACTTCAGAGCCTCTATCGTCAAATGAACAGCCCAAAAGCCCTTTAATCTCAAGGGAGCCTTCTCCTATGGCTCCCATTTTTTTAAACATTTTCAAAAAACTATGGAAAAAGAATATCCAGTAACCACTGAATCCCATCACTCCACTGACTTAAAAGAGGCCATTTACTATCTCCCTGCTCAATTTGATCAGACCATTCTTTGCAAAGCTTTAAAGGCTGTGTATGACGAAGAAGGAAAAGATCTTGCCAGGGAGTGGCTCTTTAAAACAAAGAATAATCTTCCAAAAAACTTCGATGAATTTTGGGATGAGTCCAATCTAACCACATACCAACTCCAGTTTCCCGATAAATATTTAAACGATTCGATCTACAGCACTGCCAAAGAAACCGGGTGGATTCCGAAGGCACTCCGAAAAGGCAAGCAAAGCAAAAAACCACCTTCAAAACGCAAGCTACAAGCCGTTAGTGAGAATTTACAGGCTTCGGAAAAACTGTATGAACAACTTACTCAGATCAAAGAGGACCAGTTAGAAGAAAAGGAAAAGTCCTACATCTCTCCCTGCATCAGGAACATGGATGGAGCCTGCTATGTGCATCCATTCATGTATAAGAAAGATATTCCCGATGACCGGGAGGAATACCTGAAATTACTAATCAAGATTGTGGACTGTGAGGTTATTGTACAGGAAGCTATCGAACACATTATTGATCAACCCGGACAAACTGAGGACGACAAGGAAGTGCGCTACCGGCTCAGGCTTTCCAATCGTTTAGATAAAGATGTCATCACCATTGCCACTTTTGAAGAGCTTACAACCAAAACCCGGTTCTCCAGTTTTCTGGTTTCCAAGGGATTTGTGAAGTTTATTGGAAATAATGATGTGTTTGATCGTTTCCATGAATTTCTGATCAATGATCAGCAGTATCCAACGGTGAAGATGATCACCAGCTGGGGCGAGTACAAACCGGGTGAATTTCTCTTCGAAAACGGACTCTTTGATGTCAATAAGCAACGGTTCTATCCTGCCAACGAAGAAAACAGGATTCAGAAAGGCAGGCAGCTACTTGTTTGTCCAACCGGAAGCGAGCTTGTGCAACCGCCCATCATTTCTATGCCAACGGATGATGAAGCTTCAGCCCGATTTCTTGCAGAAAAGTTCATGATGTGGGAGTCTTTTAACGGTAGAGTGAATGTCCGAGCTACTCTGGGTTATGCCGTAGCTTGTCTTTTCAGCCGTGATATCAAGGAACAGGATGGAGCCTTTCCCCTAATGTTCAAATTCGGAGAACGAGGTACCGGAAAAAGCTCCAGTATGGACTGGTTTATGTCTTTGTTCGGCTACCGCAATGGAAACCGTCAGTCCGTATCCAAGCAAAATACCATCAAAGGATTGATCCGAAACATGACGCTGCCTGCCTCCTTTCCTTTCTTCTTGGATGATTACCGCAATCACGAGACCAACAGTCAGGTTCCGGATTTAACCAGTCCGATCTTGAACTGGTATCACCGTATTGGAACCTCAATGGCTAAGAAGAGCACGGACAACCAAACCATTGATACCCGAATGAAAGCTTGTGTAGTCATGACCGGAAATGATAAACCTACAGACCCGGCAGTGTTATCCCGACTCATTGTGCTCAATTATTCCAAATTTTTGAAACGAAATGAGTTGGATATGATACCAAATGTCGTGTGCTCAACCCCCAGATTCTCTGAATTCACCGCTTTGGTACTCAAAGATTACGAAAATGTGCGCGGTTTCTTCATGGACTTCCTCGATGGCAACAAAAAAGCCCTCGCCGATCAGGGGTTCCAGGGACGAACCGTAAATAACTGGAGCTATGTGATGGCCGGTATTCAATGTGTACCCTACATTCTCCCCGACCTACAACATTGGTCGAATGAATTTGGAGCGCTTAAAACTGAAATTTATGAGGCCATTCAAAAAGAGGAGGCACTGCAAAAGGAATCCAACCCCTTGCATGAGTTTTTTGATACGCTAGAGCATTACGCTACCCAAAAAGTTGATCCTAATTCCGAATTCAATCGGCGATTCTTTGTCCTTGATCATCGGCACTTTCGCTACAAACCCTTTGAAGCTTTTACCGATGCCAATGGGAAAGTATATCAGGGAGAAGTTCTGTATCTGCATCCAAAACGAATTTGGTATTCGCTTCAGGATGCGAAGTCAGATGTTACTCGTCAAACCAATCTCAACACCCTGGAAGCCAAGCTGCAAAACAGCAGCTACTTTTTGAATAACAGCGTGCAGGTCTTTCTAACCAAATCCATTGATGAGCCGAAAGAAAGTAACCTGCGCTGTTATGTACTTCGTGTGGACCAGCTCAACGAGAAAGGAATGCTTCAGGAGCTTATCGCCAAAGCCAAGGAATACGAACAACAACGAGCCGGAAGACTAAGCGCATAAAAGTTTAAACAAATTCATGTCTTTTCTGCTAAACTGCTAAGATTGATTCAAAATATATTCATACACTCATTAAATCATCATTTCTTTACAAATAACTAACTGCTAAGGTCTGCTAACAGGTGCTAAGAGACGCTAAAATTTCTAGCACACTTTAGCAGTTCTTAGCATTTTCTTTAAATCTTTGCTAAAGCTTACAGCCCTTCTTTTATACAAATGAGCCTATCTTTTAAAAAACTTAGCAGTGTTTAGCAGCTTAGCAGAGGTTTTTCTTTCTTTTTTTTGAAGGAACTAGACATTCGGTTTCCTGCATCCAGTAGTTATTTACTGATTCCTTAAAACAAACCACCCTAATTAGGCCACATTTAGGCTAATACCTTTCGTTAATTACTGATTTATTGAAGTGATGCTATATTAAATAGCTAAATTTGTAGGTAAAGCGTACAATCAATTTCGTTAATTAACGATTACAGCTGGTTTCTTTGAAAGAATAGGGGGAATTGCTTAAATAATTCGTGATTCGCGAATTACAAATCGCTGTTTGATGCAATTACAAAGCCCTTTTGGAGAATAGTTTAAAAGAATTGGGCTATTCCACTTCTGGATAGACTTTTTTTGAAAAAAACTAGTTGTCAGGAATGCTGTTTTATTCCTGTTTACTCATATAACTCCGTAGAATTATTTGGGTTATTACTTTGAACCCTTATTTCTCTTTGACACCTTCTTCTTAGACATTAGTTCAATATCCTGAAGTTTTCTTCCAAAAATATCATCACTTGCCAGTTGAAGAATATCTTTATCCAGGCTAAGTGCTATCAAGACCTGATAATAATTTCCCATAGCAACACCGGGATCACCTTTCTCAATTCGCCATAAAGTTGATTTAGCGATATTGGCCCGTTCAGATACATGCTCCATGCTGAGTTTACGACGGAGACGAGCCAGCTTAAACTGTTCACCAACCTGCTTTAGTACTCGTTCATGCTTAGGTAGAAGAATAGGTCGTTTATTTTTCATAGTTATTCATATTTGAAACGATTATATGCAATTTAGTTTCAAATATTGAACATTACTAGTTACGAATAGTTTAAAAGAATTGAGCTATTTCGTAAATAGGTAGATTATTTTAGAATAAACGGGCTGTCAGGAAGGGAGTGTTCATTAAAGTGTGTCAGGGGTTAAAAATCTGTCTTCGAAGTAATCTACTAAATCCCGGCGAACCGAAGA
>JAKURD010000035.1 GCA_022450045.1 Gracilimonas sp.
ACAATAACTTATACAAAGTCTTGCTAACACACCTTCGAGAGGACCCCCTCTAAGGTGTTTGCTTCACTAGACCCTAAGTAAAATTTAAAGCAAAGGAATTCCCAACACTTTTAGATACTCATAAGTAGGATCGTAATAATTCGATTTCCTTGTATGATCTTCTTCATCTCCTTCCGGGATAACAATTACCATTCCCTGCCGTGCTCTGGTTAGCAAAACTCGATAGGCGTTCACTAAATAATCTTGCCGTTCTTTTTTGCGGATGTTTATCCACTTTTTTCCTCTAAAGGAATGAGTCTTCCAATCATTTTCAGAATAGCGTAAGTCGCCGTCCCATATTACACATGCCCAATCCAATTCCAATCCTTGAATATGAAATTCTGTAGCTACTTGTTCTAAATAGTAGGAAGAACGAACATCGTCTTTACCGTTCAAGAACCAATGAATTGGATTCATAGGTGATTTCACATCTACAGCATAAGGTTTTAGTCTTTCTGCTTGAGAAGAAACTACTAACCCATACCGCTCACTTCCTCGAGCTTTTTCTTTCAACCACTTTTTAGCTTTCTCTAAATCCCGAGTTAAGACAATAGGATAATCTTTTGGAATATTTCTTAAGGTTTTCCTTGCTTTATCAATGTTTTGATCCAAAAGATGCTTCACAAATTCTGAGAGATTCTCTGCTCGATATGAACGCATTGATACAGATAGATGAAGAGCTTCATTTAGATGAACTTTAGTAATCCCCTCTAACTCTTGGATGGACTCAACAGCGTCATATTCAGATTCCGTTAAATTTGGAGAAATGTAGACTTCCCAATCATTGAAACGGTTCTTAATTGCTGTTAACCATTCTGAAATTCCAGCTTCCCCAGTATTAATTTCTTGTCCACCACCAACCAAGCAGATAATGACTGCCCAGTCATCATGTCGGTCTAAACAGGAGATTAAGAACTCAGGTTCTGATTTATCAAAATCATCAATCCCTTTTCTTCTTTTCATGAAGCTAACGGTTTGATCTTTTGTCCATGCACGTTGAGCTTCATCAAAAATAGCCACATGATCTACAGGTGGATTAGGGTCTCTTAGATATTCATCTCTATAATGATGAATATTTTGAATGAAGGTTTTAACGCTGGATCTTGCTCTCTTTTTAGTAAGCTTATTTCCCTTCTCTTTTTCGTTTTTTACTTTATCACGAGCCAGTGCTTCTTGTAAAATTTGAACTAACGGGCCATTACCAGATAAATAAACACTTGCATCATCATTTTTATAATCTAGGTGTTCTGTAGCAACATTTAATCCAACTAAAGTTTTACCTGCACCGGGAACACCAGTAACAAAACAGATTTTCTTTTTCTTTTCTTGGCGCGCAACTTCAATCAGTTTTGATATGACATCCGTTGTATCAGTTAGATTTTTTGCGCCTGCATCACTTCGGGTTATTTCATCGACTGAATGAGTGTTATATAATGAAAGAGCAGCTTCAACAATGGTTGGAGTTGGCGCATATCTACCTGTTGAATATTTTTCCCCATCAATGATTTTGTTCTCACTTAGAAATTCGAGGGTTAGTTCAATCGCTTTTTTTAAATCTGATTTATTAGTCTTAATTGGATTAATCAGATTATCATTATGTGAAGTAGTAGATATTTCGAGAAAAGAATTACTTGCTTCAGTTGCAATTAAAATTGGAACTAAAACAGCTTCATGACTTGGCTCGTGAAAGTTTTTTAAGTCTAGCGCATAATCCCAAACTTGATCTATATCGTAACTGAGATATTTTCTTTCTCCTACTTTAAATTCTACGACAAATATTACATCCTGAATAATCAGCAGCACATCAACACGACTTCCCATTCTTGGGATTGAAAACTCAAAAAACAATTCTCCTTCAAATCCTTTAAGAACTTTTTTGAGAACTGAGACTTGAATTTCCCACGCTTTGCTTTGGGTATTCCGAGTATCAAAATTATCCGCAAGAGAAATCTTCCCAATTATTTTGGAGGATTCTTTATTTAGAAAGGATTGAATTGAATCTCGGTAGTAGTAATTCAACATAGAATGATAATTACAAAGTTATTCTAACGTCACTCTTCAACCCATTCTATGCAGGTTTGAATTTTTTCATTCCAACATCTATCCTCTTTAGGATCTAGCATGGTTTCATGAGTAATATTTTCCAGATTAGTTAATAACCAATAATCTATATACATATTTTTCATGTAGATTTCCGCAGACTGCTTATCTTTAAAAGCATAAAGAATTTCACCATTGTCTATCAAAAACCAGTTAAAATCTTCAGACCAATTATCCTCTGTAATATTGTAAGGCATATTTTATTATGGAATAATGTTGCTTTCAAAAAGTAACAAGTTTCACGTTTAAAGCAAGATTAATTAAACCATGTTCGTGCAAGCAGTTTTGGAAATAAAATCCACTTTAAGTAGGACTTTCTATATACTGATTTCAACTACTTATCAATGCCTGAGATTTGGCTCATATTATAGCTGCGGGTTTCGGGTTCGTGTACGTCTGCCATTTCACTATAAAGCTTTAACTGAAACTTTTAGATTGTAAGTGGCTTTTTTAGGTGTCTTAAAAACCATGACATGAATATAAAACAACCTTTACAAATTCCTAATCGATCTTATTCCCAATAACCCCAACAAACTCCTATCTTAACACACCAATCATCACTCCAAAACCATTGCTACATGAAACTCCGAAATGCTATTGCGGTTCTGATTCCATTGCTGATGCTCCTTTCTTCGTGTACTCCTGAAAATGAGTCGGCCGAAACCACTTCCGATATTTCCTTTTTGGATGTGCAGACCCATATCAGCTACCTGTCGAGTGATGCCATGAAAGGCCGCGAGACCGGTACGGCGGAGGAGGCCAAAGCGGCGAATTACATCGCAGACTATTTCCAGGAATACGGACTGGATCCGGCGGGGGATGAGGAGACCTACCTTCAGGAATTCACGGTGAATATGTCGGTAATGGAAAATCCCCATGCCGAAGATTCGGATTCCGCAGCCGACAAGCGCCTCGCCAAAAATGTGGCGGGATTACTGCAGGGAACCGGAGACTCGGAAGAGGTGATCATCATTGGGGCGCATTACGATCATCTGGGACTGGGTGAATTTGGATCCCTGAGCGACAGCGATTCTACCATCCACAACGGCGCCGATGACAACGCCTCGGGCACGGCCGGGCTCCTGGAGCTGGCAGAGTATTTTTCTGAAAACCGCCCCGAAACCGATCTGCTCTTTCTGGCTTTTTCGGGTGAGGAAATGGGGCTGCTGGGTTCCCAGTATTATGTGGAAAATCCGACCGTGGATCTGGATAATGCCCTCGCGATGATCAACATGGATATGATCGGCCGCATGAATGACGATCGCCTGATGATCTTCGGCGTGGCTACCACGGAGGACTGGGAAACCATCCTCACCGAAGCCAATACCGGTTCGCTTGACCTGGACCTCGTTCCCGATGGAACCGGCGCCAGCGATCACACGAGTTTCTATTACAAGGACATCCCGGTCCTGCACTATTTCACCGACACCCATGCCGATTATCACCGCCCTTCGGATGATGCGGAGTGGATCAATGCGGAAGGTCAGGCCCGTCTGCTACAGCATGTAGCTCGCGTGATCGAGCAGCTGGATACCATGGATAAACCGGAACTGCCTTTTGTGGAAGCTCCCGGCGAACAGCGCCAATCCATGACCATGAGCGGCCCAACCTTGGGTGTTCTCCCGGATTATGGCTTTGACGGAACCGGATTTCGTATCACCGGCGTAAGCAACGGCGGCCCCGCCGACCGCGGCGGACTCGAAGGCGGAGATGTCATCATAAAAATAGGCGAGATGGAGATCGAGGATATCTACAGCTACATGGGCGCCCTGAATGAGCTTGAAAAAGGAACCACAGTCCCGGTAACGGTTATCCGTGATGGGGAGGAGCTGGTGTTTGAGGTGGAGCTGTAGGTTTCGTTTTTGGTTATTCGTTGATCGTTATTCGGCAACTGACCAATGGGATTAGGTCGCCAAACATAAAATAGTCGTCATCCTATGTTTGGGAAAGAAAGTGAGATGCTTGATATTTCACTAACCAAAGGCGGTGGAAGGGCAGGTAACCAGTCGTTTGTCATTGAGCCGAGAGCTCGTTCGGGATGATTGACCTGCCAGCTTCCACATAATGATCATGAACAGTTCAGTAGGCCGCAAGAGCCTGTATGTAGGATGGATATGACCACACGCCTTTCCTTGTTAACATAAAATATAGGTGAATATGTCTATTATTGGTATCGATATTTCAAAAAAATGGTTTGATGCTTTTTGCCTGGAGCGTCGGCAATCCAAACGGTATTCCAACGATGAGCAAGGGTGGATCCAGTTAGGAAAATGGGCCGGTGCCTCCGCCCACCTGGTGATGGAAGCCTCCGGACCGTACTATCTGCGCGGGGCATGTTGGGCGTACGAGACCGGGTTTACCGTGAGTGTGTTAAACCCACTGATCATCCGCCGATACAGTCAAATGCGCCTGTCAAGGGCAAAAACGGATGCCAAGGATGCCCAGCTGATTGCTGAATATGGCCGGGATCACTCTCCCAAACCATGGACGCCTCCATCGAAGGTAAACCAGGCCATGCGTCAGCAAACCATAATTCGAGGGCAGCAAGAAGCCTTTTTGCAAGCGCGGGTGGAAGAAGCGGTGGTTAGGCAAGTAATGGAAGAGCAGATAAAGGCGATAGAACAAGGACTCCAGCATATTGAGCAGCGTCTGGAGGTCTTAGTTACCCTGCACTACCGGCAATGTTACCGGAGCCTGCAAACTATTCCGGGAATAGGGCCCAAGACAGCCCTTTTGCTGATTTGTGTGACCGATGGGTTTGCCAAGTTTGATGATCCGCGCAAGCTGGCAAGCTATGTAGGGATATGTCCAAGAGTCTACCAATCAGGTAGCAGTATAAACGGGCGTGGAGCAATATGTAAATTAGGGTGCTCTCAGCTGCGCAAGTTGCTATACATGTGCTCTTGGGCGGCCAAAACATGTAACCCCGCTTGCATTGAATTGTATAAAAGGATGAAAAAGAAAGGCAAACCGGAACGAGTGATTAAAATAGCTATTGCCCATAAACTACTCCGCCAGGCTTTTGCAGTCGGGAAATATGGCCAACAATTTGATGCAGAAAAAGCACTCGCCGCTTGACTTTAAACACAGTTCATCCTGAGCGAAGCGAAAGACCTTGCCTATAGCGTAGCACGGTAATTTGTTATGCAAAGGATCGAAGAAGAGATAACCGGGTGGCCTGTTTAGTACTTACTAGCTTAAATATGCAAGGTTCTTCGGGGGTACCCTCAGAATGACTTTGGCAGGGTTGGGAGAAAGTTAATACTTCAGTAGTTGTAGAAAGTGCCTCAATTTTGGCACCTCCCTCAATGGAGGACTCTCCGGGGTTGTTTTAAGCAACAAGTCCTATTTTAACTCATAGCTGGAATTCAAGAACAGAAATTCTCCCCTTGAGGGGAGATCAATTCAAAAAGCCGTTCCTTTTTGAATTTCGTGGGGTGTGGTCGCTAGGGGCACATATGTCTTCACTACCTCAGCCACTTCGCAAATCGATCATTCGCTAATCGATTAATCTTATATCAATAAACTGAAAAACACGAAATGATTTGGTTGTCCCATCAGAAGGGCTGAACCCCTTCGCTGTGGTACGGGAAGCCTGTTTTGTCATTGGCACCTTGATTGTCAAAGAAACCAACTCAAAACTAAACACTCAAAACTAAAAACTAAAAACTAAAAACTACGCCCGATATCGCTCTCTGCCTTCCCGAACAATAGTATTGAGCTCATCAATGGAAAGATCTGAGTCAATGCCTTCCACATCAAGCGGGGATGTGTCTTCTTCCAGAGGCTTAATCACGTAGGTTTTTCCATCCCGTCTTTTGATGCGGATCTCTCCCTCTTTCTTTGCTTCATCTAAAAGACGAGCGAGGTTTTGCCGAGCCTCTGAATAGGTGTACACTTTCATTTCAGACCTCAATGATTTTAATGCCAATGTTTTCTGCCTGACTGATCAATGTTTGATCCAAACTTAGCAGTGGAAGACTATATTTGATACAACAGTTTAACATATAGGCATCGTATGCATATATGTTAAGTTCATTACAAAGTGTGACGGAATCCTGCAACTCGATAGGAGTTTTTCGTATGGGTATGAGCTCATATTGATTTATCAGCTTTATTGCATTATTCGGCGTAATCCTGTTCCTCTTAAACATAGCTGAAAGTGCATTTCCAATTTCAGCATCAATACTTGCCGGCGCTGTTAAATTTTTTCCTTCTGTATTCTTGAGGATCAAATTTCTGGATCGTTCGTTAAGCAGTACCGCTAATAGAGCTGAGGTATCAATTACAAGACTCATAAATCAATGTAACAATTGTACAAGTCACTGGCAATTTATTAGTAAAACTACTTTGTTTCGATAAACTGACATTGCCCTTGGCGACAGACACCCTCCGCGTAATTTTAGCAAGCTAAAAATTTCTGCACCTCCCTTAAGGGAGGACTATCCGAGGTGGTTTTAAGCAATGAATCTTATTCCAATTGATAGCTGCAATTTTACAATGAAAAGTCTCCCCTTGTGCTGGCGTCCCGACCATCGGGGAGGGGAGATCAATCAATTCAGTTGTTCCTGAATTGATTTCGTGGGGTGTGGTGGCCAAGGCCAAAAACTTACGACCCACAAAAAAAATCCCTCACACGAAAGATCATGTGAGGGATTAGTGCAAGTAGTGAAGACCTTAGTCCTCGTGTTTAGTTTACTTGTTCATTAGTTTTCTGAAGTCTTCCAAAGTACCGCGAACGGCTTTGGCTGACTCATCCAGAAGTTGCTGTTCTTTTTCGTTTAATTCAACTTCAATTACTTCCTTGATTCCGCCGTTTCCAAGCTTCACAGGCACGCCGATGTACAGATCATCGATGCCGTACTCACCGTCGATGTGCGCGCAAACCGGGAAAATTCGGTTTTGGTCGAGCAGGATGGCTTCCACCATCTGAGCTGCTGCGGCACCGGGTGCGTACCATGCGGAGGTTCCCATCAACCCAACGATCTCGCCGCCGCCTTTCTTGGCGCGTTCAACGATCTCATCCAGGCGCTCTTCGCTGATGAAGTGTGTGATCGGCATTCCGGCAAGGGTCGTAAATCGCGGAAGCGGAACCATGGTGTCGCCATGACCACCCATCAACAGGGCTTGAATGTCTTTTGGTGAAACATCGAGTTCACTTGCGATGAAGGCACGGAAACGGGCGGTATCAAGAATACCGGCCATTCCCATTACTTTGTTATGAGGAAGTCCGCTTGCTTCTTGTGCTACCTGAACCATCACATCCAGCGGATTTGAAACCACGACGATGATGGTGTTTGGTGAATGCTTGGCAAGTTCTTTACTTACGGAGCTCACAATGTTAGCGTTGGTCTCAAGCAGGTCATCACGACTCATGCCCGGTCGACGGGGAACACCGGCAGTGATCACGCAAACGTCAGATCCTGCAGTATCGGCATAATCAACGGTTCCGTTAATGCGGGTGTCAAAAAGATGGATCGGGGCAGATTCCCACTGATCCAGTCCGCGGCCTTTGGATGGAAAAAAGGTCTTGTCTCCATCTTTCTTTTCAATATCTACGGCCACGATTTCTTTGCAAATATCGCGTTGTGCAAGTGCGTCAACTACGGTTGAGCCAACGTTACCTCCGGCTCCAACAACTGTTACTTTCATTATAGGATGATTTTTAATTAAGATTACTTGTTATAAAATTCTTTCCCGCAACACCTCTTAAAAATAAGAATTTTAGATGTTGATATTTGTAATTATTGAGAGATAGTTTTTGGGGTAAGAACAAGAGAAGTGCAGGGGTAAACGGTGTAGCCCTAAAGACACCCTCCGCCTCCCATTCGGTCGGCACCTCCCTACCCGACAGTGGTACGGGACAGGCAAAGGAGGACTCTCCAAGGTGGTTTTAAGCAACGAATCTTTTTTTTAACAGATATCACGTATTGAACAAAGAAAAGTCTCCCCTTGAGAGGAGATCAATCAATTCAGTTGTTCCTGAATTGATTTCGTGGGGTGTGGCCGCGAAGGGTTTTGCTGTTTTCATCCCAGCTCCAACTTCGGAAAGCGATCATTCACCGTTCGCTAATCGCACATCAAAAAACCTAAAACACGGAATTAATTCCTGGCTGTGGTAAAAGATGACCGGTTTGCCTCATCATCAGGGCTGAACATCACGCTTGTGTACTGGAAGAATGTTGTGACAGTGACGAATTAGTTGCTAAGAAAAGTAACACTTAACGCCTTGCACCTAAAACCTTGAACCTAACCCCTACTCCCCACTTCTGCGGCGATCCATTCCCCACATCAATTTATTACGAAGGGTCTCAAAATAGTCCTGCCCGGGAAGGTGGATGAGGTCGAAGGTAAGGTCCGATTTTAGTATCTCTACTTCGAATGGGAAATGCTCTATCTCATGAACTTGTCCGTCATAGGAAAACAGGACTTCATTTTTCTGTTTCTCTATGATCACTTTAAGCGGGTTGGTTGAATTTAGTACCAGGGGCCGGGTTGTCAACGTATGCGGGTTAATGGGGGTGACCAAAAATACTTCCGTCCCCGGTGCCACAATAGGGCCGCCGGAGGCTAAACTGTAGGCGGTGGAGCCGGTCGGCGAGGCCACGATCAGGCCATCGGCCCAATAGGTGTTGATCAGGCTTCCATCATATTCAGCGGTTACATTTACCATAGAAATAGAATCTTTCCGGGTAAAGAGAAACTCGTTGAGGGCATGGAATTCCTGTCCATCCGGCGTGGTGGCTTTCAGGAACGAGCGTTTATCTAAGGTGAAGTTATTATCCAGCAGACATTCCAGAGCGTATTCAAGATCTTCGATCTGAGTGTTGGCCATAAAGCCGAGCCGCCCGCTGTTAATGCCCAAAATGGGTTTGCCCAGGTTCTTAGCGATCCGGGCGGTGTATAAGATGGTTCCGTCTCCACCCATCACAAGAACGATATCACAAGCTTTGATGGAATCTTCGTCGGAGGAAGTTTTCTGAATATACTTGCTGCCATTCAGTTCGGTTTCATCACAGGTTTGGGAATGGATGAAAAGCGAGATCTCCTTTCGTTCAGCCCATTCTATCGTTTTCTGCAGGACTTCCCGAACTTCGTATTTTTCCGGATTTGCGATGATCCCGAGTTTCATCAATTGCTCCGGCTTAGTTTCAATTCAGAAAGATCCAGATTCCAGAAGTGGTGGTTGATCCTGATACCCGAAACATCCGCATGCGTGAGTATATAAAGCGGACTTTCCCAGTTTAAAAATAGTTCAGTGTCGGGATAGGGTAGCGTGGAAAATGTGGTTTTATCCGACATGGCATAAGAGGCGCTCATCGAAAAACTGCGCCCAGTTTGGCTGATCTGAGAAGCGGTATTATTCAACAAGAACACATAAAATGGATGCTTGGTTTGGGTGACTATAAACTGAGATCCTTCGGAAGGATCGGTTGATCCTGACGTTTCCACGCTATCAATGGAGACCGTTCCCAGTGCGGGGTTGACCGATAAAGCCCTGCGATCCAGCAATGGAATAACTTTGTTAAGCTGATTTGACTGCCCTGAGTTTTGATTGAAGTACAGCGGATAGTCCGACATGAAACCGGTTTTACTTAGTGAATAATCCTGATAATAATTTTGTAAAAGCCGCCCTGTTGAGTCGGTTACGGTCAATATGCTGGAAGGGCCCAACTCAAGGAGTGCATTCAGATTCATTCGGGCAAAATCCTGAAAGAGATCCCGTTCAGTCAGCCCCGAAATAATATCTAACCGGTCTATATCGGGCTGGTCTCCCGAATAATTTTCATTGACAGTGAGAAGATGAGCGTGTTCTTCTTTTTGGATAAATCGGAAGGCTCCGGTTCCCACAGCCTGTTGTATGGGCTTGGTTTGTGAACGAACACTTTCCTTCGGATATACTGAAGTCATGGGATGTGCAAGGCGGTTCAAAAGATCACCGGCAGGGCTGTTCATAATAAATACAACCGTAGAGTCATTTTGGTCTCTGATACCTTCAATAGTAGAATATACCCTTCGGTCAGGATCTTTGATGAATGTTTGTTCGGTGTGATAGGCGGAAAAACCGACGATATCTTTAAAATGATTTGCAGTAAAATCAGGGACATTGTTCCTTGCCATCCGGTCAAAGATATATTTTATGTCGGATGCCACAACCCTGCGGCCGGTGTTACTTTCAAAAAAAGGAGAGTCGTGAAAATAGGTAATTGTATTCAGGTAAAATACAAATTGAGTGGAGTCGTCATTAACGGCCCAGCGTTTAGCTAAGCCGGGAGCCGGATCTCCGTTTTCATCTAAGTTTACAAGCGTTTCATAAATAAGATGGATGGCTCTCCATTCACTTCCCGATTCGGCAAAAAGCGGATCAAGTGAGTTGATGCTTGCTGACTCCCCAATTTTAATATGGATGAATTCATCGTCATCGGAGTCAGCTTCAGTAATTACAGAGTCAGGAGCGGTGAAGAGTTCGGAAGTTTCCGGGTTCACCGTAACTGTCTCAGGACCTTTTCCACAGGATGTGATCATCAGCAACGGGAGTAAAAATAGAAACAGTTTTTTCATCAGATTATGCCTTTGTGTTTATATAATACAATTGAAGATATCAACGGCGGAAATCATTCCATATTAGAACTTAGAACCTTAATTCTTACTCCCTTTCAGTCCTTTAATGCCTTTTATGGCTTTTTCACTTAACAGGTTGGTCTCATAACTACGGACACGCCCGTTCTTTTCACGATGTTTTTTTAATCCGATCTCGATGAGCTCTGCCAAAAGTTTATCAAAACGCAGGTCGGATTTCTCCCACAAATAAAAGGAAAATGATCCGGGGATGGTATTGATCTCATTGAAATAGACTTCCTTAGTATTGGCATTCACGAGAAAATCGAGCCGGGCAAGGCCTGAAGCATCCAGTGCTGAAAAGGTCTTGGTTGCCAGTGCCTGAATTTCCTTGGTCAGTTCATCCGAAATATCGGCAGGGATGATACGGTCGGCCGAGGCCATGCCTTTATCGCCACCGCCACCGCTTTGGTATTTATCTTCAAAGGAAAGGGTTTCTGTTTTGCCCAATGGTTTCTCACAAACACTGGGCCTGCAATCTTCGGGTGTACCGATCACGGAGCAGTTGATCTCCATCAATGGATTTACGGCTTCCTCAACCAGCAGGTGGGTATCGTACCGGAATGCTGTTTCTATGGCGTCGATGAGTTCATCCCGGCTATTGGCTATGGCCACACCGATACTGCTTCCAAGACTGGCGGGTTTCACGATCAGCGGATAGTCAAAATCTTCGGCAACAGTGATAATGTCTTCCTGTTCCTGTTCCCAATCGCTTTCATAGAAATTCACGGCTTTGGTAACGGGAATGCCATGAGCGGCTGCCACCAGTTTGGCTTTCACTTTGTCCATACCCAAAGAAGAACCTAAAACGCCGCTGCCGGAATAAGGGATATTCATCATCTCACATACTCCCTGAAAGCTCCCGTTTTCACCTTCACTTCCATGGAAGGCACAAAGAACCGCATAGACGGGGAAGCTTTTGGGTTTAGAAAAAAAAACCTGCCTTTCTTGCTCTTTAAGGAGAGTGCGACCGGTTTCATCTTTTACGAATGCGCAGGAAACAGCGTCGTTTTCAAGCTGAGTGATCTCTTTATAATTGCTGAGGTCGAGAAGTTTTTCTCCGGTTAGCCATCGCCCCGATTTGGTAATATACAGCGGGATGCAGTTATAGGAGCTTTCCTCAAGTGCTGAGATAGCCTGAATGGCGGTTAATACCGATACCTCATGCTCGGGAGATACGCCGCCGAAAGCAACAACAAGATTTTTTTGGGACATAGTGCTTAAGTAAGATTATAAGCCAAAAATAGGATTGTTTGGGGATAATTGTTAATAGCAGAGATAAAAGAATTTGGGGATCAGAACACAGAATATCCTGAGTCCTCTATTAATAATATTTGTTAAAACTTGTGCTTGTTCCTCATTTTGATATTTTCAATATTCACCGTTCTCTTCAAAACCTAAAATTATTGCATGCATGAGTAAAGTCATCACATCCTTAAACCAATTAGATTTCAGTATTTCAGACCTTGAGCCGATGCCGGCACCGGAGAAGGTACTATTGGTGAAGCCAACCTATTTTTCGGTTGAGTATGTTATCAATCCGCACATGGAGGGGAACATAGGGGATGTGGATAAGCTCGCCGCACAAAATGAATGGGAACATTTGAAGGGTGCCTATGAAGAGCTCGGTTTTTATGTGCATGTTGAGCCTGGCCAGCGCGGATATCCTGATATGGTTTTTTGTGCGAATCAAAGCTTACCGAATATCACTAAGGATGGTAAAAAGGAAGTGATCATGAGTGTGATGCATTCAGACCAGCGTAAGGGGGAAGTCCCGTTTATTCAGAAGGTGTATGAGGACAGCAGTTACGATATTGTTCATCTCGATCATTCCAGATTTACAGACTTTGAGGGAATGGGGGATGCGCTCTGGCATTTCAAAAAACGCCTGATCTGGGGTGGATACGGGTATCGTTCTTCGAAGGAAGTGTATGATGTGATCTCGGAGATCTTCGACACTCCGGTTATTGCCCTGGAGCTTACCGACGACCGATTCTACCACCTTGATACCTGTCTTTGTATTCTCGATTCTGATACCGCGATGATTTATCCAAAAGCGTTCACGAATGAGGGGTTGGAGCTGATCCGTACTCTGTTCAAGAACGTAATTGAAGCGTCAAAATATGAGGCGGAAAAACTGTTTGCCTGTAATGCTACCTGTCCGGATGGCAAAAATGTATTTATTCAGCAGGGCTGTATTGATGTAAATCAAAAATTGAAAGAAGCCGGCTTTAAAGTCCACGAATTCAGCACCTATGAATTCCTGAAAAGCGGCGGCTCCGTATTTTGCATGAAGATGTTGTTGTGGTAGTGTGCTTTGTGCTGTTGTACTAATTGTGCGAGGTGTTTAACTAGGAAGGTTTTTCTATTTGATATCGCATAAAAGCCAACGTCTTGTTTCGAGCTTCAAATGCTTTGCTTCTTATCTTTTCACATATTTCTGTTGGCTGATAATAAAGATCATCCATTGCATATGTCATACTCATAACTTCAGATGCTGAGCTTTGAGCAATATTGAAGAATCGGATCATTTCTTTCCTTCCATACCTAGTGAAACCCTCCGATATATTATTCATAACTGAGACAGAAGCTCTTCTTATTTGGTCTTTAAATCCGTAATCCTTGGATATTTTTCCACTTTGAGTATACTTGTAAACCATAGCGACAAGTTCTCTGGCACTTTGCCAACACTCTAATTCTTCAAATTTATATACAGTTCCCATAATTATTCCTTTTCTTCTTAAGAGCGATTTCAAAGACATTCCTTACAAAATTTTTTATTTATTTTAAATTAAGTACAAAGCACCACGCACTCAGCACATTATGAACGCTATAAAAGCCTCCATCTCCGGAATCATCCTTCTCGCCGTTATCATCTCCCTCAACACCAAATTCGGAGCCGTGCCGCCGCTCGGGAATTTTTTTGATCCGGATTCCGGGTTCTGGGCGAATGCTGAAACTACAACACCGGAATCACAGGAATTGAATATCCCCGGATTGCAGGATGAAGTCCGCGTCTATTTTGATAAACGAAATGTCCCTCATATCTATGCCGAAAATGAACATGACTTGTTTATGGCTCAGGGATATATCGCAGCTCGTGACCGCCTCTTCCAGATGGAGATGCAAACCTATGATGCAGCAGGAAGACTGGCCGAAGTAGTAGGGCCGGATCTGGTAAACCGGGATTTGAATACCCGGCGATTGGGAATGGCCTACGGTGCTGAAAAGGCCAGGGAGGAAATTGAGAACGATCCCGAGATCAAAAGTATCATTGAGACCTATTCGAGGGGTGTCAATGCTTACATCAACCAGCTTTCTCCGGCTGAGTATCCTATCGAGTACAAAGTGCTTAATTTCTCACCGGAGCAGTGGGAGCCTATAAAAACGGCATATCTGCTTAAGAATATGACCCGAATGCTGGCCGGCCGGCATAATGATGTTCGCACCAGTAATACCATTCAATATTTTGGGGAAGATTTTGTAGAGAAATATTTCACCCGGAAACCTGAACTTAACGATCCCATCATTCCGCCTTCCCGGCAATGGGATTTTGAAACGGATGTTCCTGAGAAACCTGATTCTCTTTTTGCCCCCTCGGTTTCAAAAGTTATCGATCCGTTCCCGCAACAGGAAGGAATTGGCAGCAACAACTGGGTGGTCAGTGGTGAGAAGACCGCTTCCGGATATCCTATTCTGGCTAATGACCCTCATCTTGGGCTGACCCTCCCATCCATCTGGTATGAGATGCAGCTCACTGCTCCGGGCTATAATTCCTATGGCGTTACCCTTCAAGGCTCACCGGCCATCATCATTGGGTTCAATGAACAAACAGCCTGGGGAACTACCAATGTGGGTTCTGATGTCATGGACTGGTATGAAATTCAATTCCGTGATGAGACCCAACGGGAATATTGGCACGATGGTCAGTGGAAACAAACTACGAGTCGCGTTGAGGAAGTAAAAGTCCGCGGCGGGGAAGCGGTTTTAGATACTGTGATCTATACTCATCACGGGCCGGTGTTTGAAATAGCTCCGGCAGTTGGTGAAGGTGAGCCGGTTTATCATGCTTTGAAGTGGATCGCACACGAGCCCTCCAATGATCTTCGAACCTTCTATGGTTTTAATAAAATGCAGAATTATGAGGATTATGTGAAAGCGGTCAGCAATTATACGGCTCCGGCTCAGAATTTTGTTTTTGCAGATACTACGGGGGATATTGCACTGTGGATCTCAGGAAAACTTCCCAAAAAATGGCAGCATCAGGGCAGGACGGTAAGTGATGGGACCGATCTGATGTACGACTGGCAAGGATGGATTCCCACCGAACAAAATCCTCATATCAAAAACCCGGAACGGGAATTTGTGAGTTCAGCCAATCAGGAACCGGCAGCTCCGGATTACCCCTATTATCTGGATGATGACTTTGCACCGTATGAACGCGGACGAAGAATAAATGACCTGTTGGCAGGAATGGAGAACATCACCCCGAAAGATATGCAGCGCATGCAGCTGGATGACTTTGCCTACAATGCTTCCACTATTATCCCTAAAATGATAGAGTGGGTAAAACCAGATGAGCTGGCTGAAAAAGAAATGGAAGTTTTGGAACTTATGACCGACTGGGACTTTATGATGGAAGCTGAACTCATTCAGCCCACCGTTTATTTGACCTGGAAAAATCGATTTTATCGTGCGGTCTTTAATGATGAGTATAATGCCACTGAGGCAAGTCTCCGTTACCCCTCCCGGGATATTTTTGTGGAGATCATCAAAGAAGAACCGGATATGGCATTTGTGGATGACATCAATACGCCGGAAATAGAAACGGTGGAGGATATTGTGACGAGGACCTTCAAGGAGACCATTGCCAGTTTGGTTGATTATTATGGGGAAGATATTGATAACTGGAAGTGGGGATATGACATCGACAACGACCTGAACCATATTGCCAATATCCCCGGTTTTGGAATTCAGAATATATTCAACAGTGGCGCTGCTGAGGCGATCAACGCGGTGCGCGGAACACATGGTCCTTCATGGCGGATGGTGGTTGAATTAGGTCCCGAAGTGAAGGGGTGGGGCGTATATCCCGGCGGACAATCAGGCAATCCCGGGTCCCCAAATTATGATGATATGGTGGAAGACTGGCGTACAGGCCGGTTATTTGAGCTGAACTTCTTACGTGAGGAACCGGAAGAATATGAATATGTACTCAGGTTAAGCAGGAGTGAAGGATGAGTCAGGGCAACATCCGCTCCGTAAGAAATTATATCCGCATCAGCCTTTTACTGCTGATACTGCCACTTTTGTATCTGCTGCTTTGGCTTTCGATTCAAGGGAATGAAGGGCTTACCTATTTCGAGCAGGTTCAGCAACTAATGAGCTATTTCCCGGAATCCATGCGAAATCCATTTGGCATCACGCTTGCTTTCTTCGGGATGAGTACGATTTCAGCTGTATTTGGTTTTTACGGATACCTGAAAAGTGAGGGCGGCTATTCGGGTGTGATGAGTTTGGTGATATTTACTGTCGCAGCCTTGCTTGCATTTTGGTTTATGATAAGTTTGGTTTGATGAGTGGGATGACGACTTAGATCTATAACAAATAGCGTCCTAAACGTTGAAATACATTTTGGCAAAACGATCCTTTAAAAGGATTCTCGCAGAGTTGCGCTGAATAGCGATGCGTTTTGATAAAAGATCATCTGCGAAACTCGGCGAGCCTCTGCGAGAAAAAAAGGGGATTGATTTTAAACATGTCAACTAATCCGTCTTTATCTTCGAAAACACAGGTTTTTTTCAATTTTAAAAACGTTTAGGACGCTATTGATCTATAACCAATCTTCCTCTTCGAAAATCGATCATTCACTCAAAACTCAAAACTAATTATTCCCCTCGTTCTTTATCACCACAAATTTATCAATGGCCAGTAACGCAGGGGATACAACCAGCACTAAAAGAATCGTGGTTGCATGGGCGATGGTAGCGTAGGCAAGGCCGGTTGCTTCAGGAACGGCATAAAAAATAAAAAGCGCCTTGGTAATAAAAAGATGATACGTACCAATTCCTCCCGGTGTGGGGATGGCAATTCCGACGGCACTCACTACGGTTAACACAGTAGCTTCCGTAAAACCAAGCCCGAATTCACCCTGCATATCAAACATAAAAAACCCGATGTAAGTCATGCTGATGTAAAAGATCCATATCAGCAGGGAATGAAAAATAAATAACGGCCAGTTTTTCAGCTCCTGGATGGCAAGTACCCCATCCACAAAAGTGCGGATGATCTTTTGGATCTTGTGAACAAAGTCAGCGACTTTTCCTTCCGTTTGTTCACCGGCTTTCCTGAACAGCCAATAAAGAATTCCGACTACGGCCAAAGTAATGCCGCCATAGGTTATAAAAGAAAATATCAGGTCGATCTGGGTCTCGGAATTGGTGATGTCGATCCCGAAAAGGCGGGAAAGAACCTGTGGATCTGCGATCAGAAAAACGACTACGAAAACCATCAGTAAAAGCATTCCAATTACATCTACAATTCGCTCCAAAACAATAGTGCCAATGATCTTACTGCTGCTTTCATCCACTTGTTTAGCAACATAAACAGGACGGGCCACTTCGCCTACTCTGGGTAAGGGAATATTAACGAGATAGCCGAACATCACGCCGGTAAACAACGTGGTTCTTGCGGGGACTTTCTCTTTATTGGTGAAAAGCATCTCCCAACGTAAAGCACGGATATAATGTGCGCCGAGGGTAACAAGAGCAAAGGGCAGGATCCATAACCATGACATGCCTCGCGTTGATTCTATTACTTCAGAAAATTCAACCTCCTTAAAAGCCAGCCAGAGGAAGAGTAGTCCAAGCAAAATACTGCCAGCAACCTTTAATGCTTTTTTACCGTTCATTCGTTAATGGGTGTTGGTTAAAAAGAGAATTGAGCTTGAAATATCGACGAATAGCGAAAAACCATTAACCATATCAATATCTCATGTCCACAATTTCGGCATCATCCGGATAGGAAAGTTCAAATAACCCCGACACAGGTTGTTGAAAGTTACCGTTGGTGAAAGTTGTAACGATCTCATTATCTGAGATATCCAAGGCTTTTATTTCGAGAGGACGAAGTTGGGCATCAAGCAGTATCTCGACTTCAACAAAAACGGCAAAATCATCATTGGAGGTGAGGGTAACCTTTATGCGACCGTTGATCTCTTCCTCTGAAACAGAATAGGTGGAATCGATTCCGCTGAGCATCCGGGAAGGGGCAAAGTCATCGTCTTCGGGATAGTAAGTATCTATGATCACCCGGTTTCGATTGGGATCATAGACCCTGGAGTTTTCGCCATCCACGACCACGGTTTGACCTTCACTTTCCAGTTTATAACGCACTTTATCGATCCAGATATTTCCTGAGCTCCGCACCACTTCTTCCGTATAGGAATCCGTGTAGGTGTGATCAAATTCAGCTGAAAAAACCGCTCCCGAATCAAAGCGTTCTTTGAGTTGATCAAAGTTTGGAGTTTGAGCAAGAAGGGTGGTACCCGAAATCAGAATTACGACAATGAATGACAATAAGCCCTTGCCCAGCATTCCGAACCGAAGGTTCGGGATGAGCTGAGTTCTGAGTTCTGAGTTCTGACTCCTATTAATCATACTCATCCAAATTATCCAGAAGTTCCTGAAGTTCATCTTCGTCCTGAATGAGCACATCTCGTGCGGTACTGCCTTGATATGGTCCAACAATGCCTGCATTAAATAATTGATCTATGATTCTGCCGGCGCGGTTATAGCCGATCTTGAGTTTGCGCTGCAACAATGAGACCGAGCCCTGCTGATGAAGGATCACCAGCTTGGCGGCCGCTTCGAAGTATTCGTCTATATCATCTAACGGATCAGGGATCTCTGAAGTATCATCTTTTATGATCGGCAGGTGGAAAGGTTCCTTATAGCCGGCCTGTTGACCTATAAAGGCGTTAATTTTCTCCACTTCTTCAGTGGAAACAAATGCGTTTTGGATACGAATCATCCCCGTTCCATTATTAAAGAGCATATCTCCCATCCCGATCAATTGGTCGGCACCTCCCTGATCAAGGATCGTTCGTGAATCCACTTTGGAAGCTACCTGATAGGCAATTCGGGCCGGGAAGTTGGCTTTAATGGTACCGGTAATTACGTTCACGGATGGCCGCTGCGTAGCCACCACCAGGTGAATTCCGATCGCTCGTGCCAACTGTGCAAGTCGGGCAATAGGCTCTTCGATCTGCTTTCCGGCCGTCATCATCAGGTCGGCAAGTTCATCGATGATCACCACGATGTATGGCAGGTGTCGGTGGCCTAATTCCTCATCTAGCTCGCCGGTTTTATATTTTTCGTTGTAAGATTTGATATCACGGACCATCGCCATTTTAAGGAGATCATAACGCTCATCCATTTCTTTGCACAAACTTTCGAGTGTGTCTTGTGCCTTGGAAGTATCGGTAATGATCGGCTCGTCCGAATCGGGCAGCATCGCCAAAAAATGATTCTGAATATTACGATATAATGAAAGCTCGATCTTTTTCGGATCTATCATCACAAATTTTAGATTATCCGGATGGCATTTGTATAGCAGACAAGTAATAATAGTATTGATACCCACCGATTTACCTGAACCTGTTGCCCCTGCAATAAGTAAGTGAGGCATCTTGGTCAGGTCGATCATGAATACTTCATTTTCGATGGTTTTACCAAATGCGACAGGCAGGGTAAAATTAGTTTCTACAAATTTCTTGGTGTTAAGCACCTGTTTGATATACACCGTTTCGCGCGTGGTATTTGGGACCTCAATTCCGACGGCTGATTTCCCCGGAATAGGCGAGATCATTCGCAATCCTTTGGAAGCAGTGGCCATTTTAAGATCATTGGAATAGCTTTCGATCTTGGAGATCTTAACGTCCGGCGCGGGCTCCAGTTCATACAAGGTAACGGTAGGGCCAACAATGGCGTTTATGCCCACGATCTCAATTTTATGCCGCTTCAGCTTGTCGAGGATGATGCGCTTGTTTTCCTTGATCTCCTCGAGGTCCACTTCATTCCCTTCACTTGGAGGAGGGTCCAGCAAATCTACAGTCGGGAATTTGTATTTGATGACCGGGACTTCTTTCGCCTTCTCTTTATTCTGCTTGTCGAGGTCTTTCTCATCCGCCTGCTCATCTCCTTTCCCCACATAAACGGATACTTCAATATCATCTTCCTCATCATCGATCTCTTCCTCTTTCTCTAGGGAAGCTCTTTGACGGGTATCCAATGTTTTCACTTCAGACTGTTCCTTCTCACGTTTTTTCTGATCCTGTTCCTCGGATTTTTCAACCAATTCATCGATAGAAGGAGCCGGTTTTACAGGATCTTTATCGCTTTCAGGTTCTGCGATCTCCTTTTTCTCAAGTTCTTTTTCTTCTTCACTTTCTCTTTGCTTTGCCTTTTTCTGTTGTTTGGCCGCTCTCTTTTCAGCAAGGCGTTCTTCCCGTTCCCTGGCTTTCTCTTCTTTCCGAAGCCGACGAGCTGCACGGCGTTCTTCCATTTTCTCCTGAATATTTTCGATCCACAGCTTCACACTGTCAATGGTTTTCTGAAGATCACGATCCACGAACATCAATATGGTCACAAGCATCAGCACAGAAAGAATGATAATGGACCCAATGTTGGTGATGTTGTATAAAACCTGGGCAAGGGCAATTCCGGCGGCTCCGCCCCAGATGGAGTCATCGGGAAAGTCTGCATTGGTAGTCAGCCATCCAATAAAAGTGGAGAGCAGGATCATTCCCCAAATAGAAAGAACGGTTAGCCATCCAAGGTCGTTGAAGTCACGGCGGCGGAAGGTGTGCCAGCCGTGGTAACCAATGATCAAAGCCAAAATGATACTGGTGTAGCCGAACAGGCTGTGCACTAAATAATGGGACAAATAAGCCCCAACCGGCCCCAGCCAGTTTTGAACGAGACGGGAGTTAGCATCCGGGTTGAAGAGGTCTATAAAAGAGATACTGCGCGCGTACTGGTAATCGCCCGGGTTGTAAGAGAAAATGCTAAGCCCCAAAAGAACGGCGATCGACATTACAATGATGCCGATGATCTCTTTTTTGCGGTTAGCGTCTAAACCGGGAGTATTTGTAGATGTATTTAAGTTGTTCTTAGCCATTTAAATTTGTGAGGATTCCATCCCGCATACCGGGAAGTACGTCAAATTCATTTACTTTACAACAAAATTCAATATCGCTATTTGGAACCAGCTCAGCCAATCTTTTTGCATGATCACTTTTACTGATGGCTCCGGCTAAATCATCCCCATATTTTTCGAAAAGACCAAATGCTACTTTAGCGCCGTCTTTGGCATTGTCAGGGAGCTTTCCTCCTGAAACGGCGTACAGCAATGAGCCGGCGAAGAGAGTATCTTCGATGGCGAGTCGTCCCTGCCAGCCCGAGCAGATCAATACGATTTCATCATCATGTTCCTGCAGTACATTCAAAATAGCCTGCTGATTCAGGAACGAGCCTACATACACTTCATTTGCAAGAGAGGCTTTTTTGATAGCCTTGGTTCCGTTGGTGGTGTTGAAAATCAGTGTTTTCCCTTCCACCACTTCCGGCTTGTATTCAGCCGGGGAATTACCCAGGTGATATCCTTCGATCTTGGTTCCATTCTTTTCACCGCACAACAAATAATCCTTTTGATCCATGGTCGTAGCGATCTTCATGGCATCACTCATATCGGCAACAGGAATCACCTTTTTAGCACCATTACTGATGGCCGTGGTGATGGATGATGAAGCGCGAAGCACATCAATGATAACCGCTGATTTCCCTCGCAGCTCTTCTTCCTGAAAAGCCTGTACGGAAAAAAAAACGTCTATATAGTTAATTTCTGACATAGTCTCTCTTCGTGTTATTTATTGATAAACGGAGGCCGGGCTACCTTCGCCTTTGCTGTTTTTTTTCGAATGGCGATCTGTATCTCTGTTCCTTCAGCTGCGAACTCCTTAGCTACATAACCCATCCCAATACCTTTACCCAAAGTAATGGACATTGTTCCGCTGGTGACTTCCCCAATGGCTTCTCCCGCAGCATTTTGGATCTCATAGCCCTGCCGTGGGATGTTCCGTTCCCCTTCCACCACAAAGCCTGCAAGCTGTCGTTTAAGTCCTTCTTCTTTTTTCTGCTGTAGAACTTCTTTACCGATAAAATCTCCTTTTTCAAGCTTGGTGATCCAGCCAAGACGGGCTTCCAGCGGGTGGGTGTTTTTGGTGATATCGTTGCCGTACAGCGCAAATCCCATTTCAAGCCGGAGGGTATCACGAGCTCCAAGGCCACAAGGTTCAATTCCGAATTCTTCACCGGCTTCCATGATGGCGTTCCATGCCTTTTCAGGATCAACCTGATTCTTATCAAAATACAGTTCAAAGCCTTTTTCGCCGGTGTAGCCCGTTGCTGAAAATACTACGTTATCCATTCCGGCAAGGCTCCCCATCTCAAAAGAATAGAAGCTAATATCACTTAAGTCCAGATCTGTGAGTTTTTGCAGGGTTTCAACGGATTTTGGACCTTGTACAGCAAGCAGGCAGGTATCATCGGATTGATCCTTCACTTTCGCATCAAACGCATTATTATCTAAGATCCAGTTCAGATCCTTTTCGATATTGGAAGCATTCACTACGGCGATGTAGCCGTTGTCACCATAAAGCTTATAGATGATCAGGTCATCCACAATGCCGCCATCTTCATAACACATGCAGGTGTATTGTGCTTTACCTTCAGTGAGTTTTGAGGCGTCATTCACGGTTACCTTTTGGATCAGGTCGAGTGCTTCCGGGCCGCTGATATAAAACTCTCCCATATGTGAGACATCAAACATTCCCACGGCCTCCCGCACGGCAGCGTGTTCCGTTTTAATTCCTGCATATTGAACCGGCATTTGGAAACCGGCAAAGTCAACCAGCTTGGCACCGGCTTTTTTGTGGAGATCGTAAAATGGAGTCTTCTTGGACATGAATGAAATTAAAATCTGTGTTAAAGAATGGCGGATAAGAAACAGCACCCGAAATTCCTGTTAATGATCGTATGAAAGGTAAGGGTTTGTTTACCAAAAATCGGCTAAACATAGTCATTTATTGGGAATTTTTGTTTTAGAGAAATGAATTGGAGATGGATAGTTTATGTAACGGAGGCCTTTGCAACAGGCACCCTCCGCCAAACTTCGCATCCGCTCAGTCCGGTACCTCACTCCCCGACAGTGGCACGGGACAGGCAAGGGAGGACTTTCCTGGGTTGTATTAAGCTACAAAATCTTTCCTAACAGGTATCTCGAATTCTACAATGGAAAGTCTCCTCTTGAGGGGAGATCAATTCAAAAAGCTGTTCCTTTTTGAATTTCGTGGGGTGTGGTTGCCAGCGATTGTTATCCTTGCAGATGCTTTGTAAATCGTTTAGGCCTTCGCTTGTTTGTATCCAAGCCATTTAATGGGGAATGTTCATTAAAGTGTGTGAGGGGTTAAAAATCTGTCTTCGAAGTAATCTACTAAATCCCGGCGAACCGAGGA